>NZ_JADDOL010000039.1 GCF_016906305.1 Alloalcanivorax marinus | reverse complement strand
CGAACGTCCTGTTCTCAAGGGTCCCGGAAGGGCGTCGCGCCCTGAGCCGCTGAGCGGTGAGCCTCCGCGCCAAGGGACGCTTCAAAAGCCTGGCGAAGAGAAAATCGGAGCCTTGTCGGCTCAAAAATTGGCTCTACGGAGCCGCCACCTCTACACATCCGGTTCATCGTGGTTCGTACCCGGAACGGTTCCGCTCCCTCGAAGCGGAGCTGTGTGGGTCCCTTCCGGGACCCTTTTTGGCAGGGATGCCAAAAACGGGAGCGCGCATGGACGGCTTGAGCGATCCCGGAAGGGACCCACATAGCTCCGCGTCCCGGATAAGGACCGACCAGCCGCAAAAAGCCACGATGAACCAATAAAAAGCCCCGGACCTCGCGGCCCGGGGCACGCCCCCCAAGGGCGAATACGGAATCAGCGGATAAGGCGTTTCAGAGCGTGTACATAAAGGTGGGCCCGATGAACTCGGCGCCCTTGTCCTCGCCCACTTCCTCGGCTACCAACCGATTGGTTTTCTCGT
Source organism: Alloalcanivorax marinus (assembly GCF_016906305.1). Taxonomy (GTDB): domain Bacteria; phylum Pseudomonadota; class Gammaproteobacteria; order Pseudomonadales; family Alcanivoracaceae; genus Alloalcanivorax; species Alloalcanivorax marinus. The sequence continues at coordinate 15,419 of NZ_JADDOL010000039.1, read as the reverse complement.
TCATCGCCAGAATCAGGTCCCGGTCCGGCTCCGGCTGAGCCGCCAGATTGTTGAGCTCGTGCGGGTCCTGCCAGGTGTCGTACAGCTCCAGGTCGTTGTGGGCGGTAAGGGTTTCCCAGTCCTCGGGTGTGTGATGGCTGTCCGGGCTGAAGTAGCGGGCGAACTTGTAGCGGCCGTCGAACACGCCCCGGTGCAGGCCCCGGTTGCCCAGCTCCGGGCCCAGGCGCAGTTGCTTGAGAAAGTCGCCCATCAGTTTCACCGGGGTGATCTCGTCGCCCTCGGTGACCAGACGGCGGGTGGCCTCCGGATCGGTGTAGAGCAGCACGCCGTAGGCGAACAGCACGCCCCGCTCGTCCCGGCGGGTGTGGCCGCCGTTGAGCACCGGGCTCAGGTCCACGCCGGGGGTGTCGGTCTTGCCCTGGCCCTCGGTGGCCAGACCCACCAGGGTGGGCAGCAGATCCAGGGTGGAGCCCAGGTTCTCCACGGTGCGGCCGCCGCGCACGTCCGGATGACGGATGATCAGCGGGATGCGGCTGTTTTCCTTGTAGACCATCGGCCCCTTCTGGCGCAGGCCGTGGGCGCCCGCCATTTCGCCGTGGTCGGCGGTGTAGACGATGATGGTGTTGTCCATCTGGCCGCTTTTTTCCAGCGTCCACAGCACCCGGTCCACCTGCCGGGACACGTCGCGCAGGCAGTTGTAGTAGTAGCTCTGGTTGGCCAGCCAGGCGGCTTCGTCGCCCTTGTCGATGCGGCCGTAGAGGGTGTCGATGACGTCGGCATAGGAATGGTGGCACCAGGGCTTGCCGGCCAGGGTTTCACGATGAAAGGACGCGGGCAGGGGCAGGTGGGTCCAGTCCCGGTCGTAGAGCGGGTCGTTGGGCGCCGGCCGCAGCGGCGCCATGAACATGGGATTGGCCCGGGAGCGGTCCTGGGCCTCGCTGGTGGAGAAGAACATGATGTCGTGGGGATTGACGAAGTTCACCGCCAGCAGCCAGGGCCGGTCCAGCTTGCGACTGTCGCGCATCAGCCACTGGCCGGCTTCGCCGGAGACCATGCGGTCCGCCAGATAGCCCTGCCATACGGAACCGTGCACGTCGCCGGTCAGGTTGTAATCGTGGAAGCCGTGGGGCTCCAGGGCGCGGCGCCGGCTCGGGTAGCTGCCGTACATCAGGCCGGGGCCGTCCTCGATGTCGGACAGGTGCCACTTGCCCTTGTAGGCGGTGTGGTAGCCGAGCGCCTGGAACACGTGGCCCAGGGTCGGCAGGTCCGGGTTGAGGGTGGGGAACGGCGGCGCGTGCAGGTTGGCGGTCATGCCGGTGTGCATGGTGTGCTGGCCGGTGTACATCACCGAACGGGACGGCGAGCACGGGGAGGTGTTGGCGTGGTACCCGGTGAAGCCCACCCCCCGGGCCAGCAGTTTTTCATGGGCGGGCAGGTCCAGGGCGCCGGGCAGATCCGGCCAGCCGCGCTCCTGGTCGGACACCAGGAGCAGCACATTGGGCCGCTTGCCGGCGCCGCCGGTGGCGGCGCGCAGGGCCGGGGCGGTGCCCAGGGCGGCGGTGCCCAGCGCCAGTTGTTTGAGCACGGTGCGTCGCGTGAAAGACGTCATGGTGTTACCTGCTTCGATGCCATCGTTGTTTTTCTGAGCGTTGTTTTTTGGAACGATGGACGGGAGTATGGCCAGATAACCCATGACTGGGGTTTATATATCCATGCCCTTCACGCCCGCTCGAAGGGTGCTAAGGTGCGCCGTTCGGCACCGCGACGGGGCCCGGGAGAGGCGCATGTGGCAATTGCAGCAACTGGTTCAGTTTCGGGCGGTGTACGAATACCGCAGCCTGTCGGCGGCGGCGCGGGCCCTGGGGGTCACCCAACCGGCCCTGAGCCGCGCCCTGCAGAAACTGGAGGAGCAACTGGGCGCGCCCCTGTTCCAGCGTGATACCCGCTCCCTGCGCCCCACCGAGTTCGCCACCGCGCTGTACCGGCAGGCGTCGCGGGTGCTGCGGGAAAGCGCCGGTCTGGACCAGCTGGTGGAGCGCTTCCAGCAGGGTCGGGAAGGCCAGGTGCGTCTGGGATGCGGGCCGTTCGTGCCGGATCTGATGGCGCGGGAGCTGGTCCGCGCCATGGAACGGGCCGGCCTGAAGCTGCACCTGGACGTGCACACCGATCATTTCGAGGCGCTGAAGGAAGGGCTGTACGGCTACCGCTACGATTTCCTGCTCTATGACGTGCGGCGCCGGGACGATCTGCCCGACCTGGACGACGCGGTGGTGGAACCGCTGCTGAATCTGCCGCTGAAGATGATGGCGCCGGCGGACTGGCTGCGCGGCGAGGCCCGCGCGGCCCTGGAGTCCGAGGCGGCGGCGCTGGACTTCGTGGCCGCCCGGCCCTGGGCCATGCCGCGGGTGTCGCCGGATTATGGCCGGCAGGCGGCGCCCTGGTTCCACCGCCTGCTGCAGGCGCGCCACGGCGCCGAATTCCTGATGCCGACCCTCAGTGCCTGCGTGGGGCTGTGCCGGGCCGGCCACGCCATCACGCTGGCGCCGGACGCCCTGATCCGTGAAGAGGTGGCGGCGGGCTGGCTGGTGTCGCTGCCGCTGGAGGTGGGCGCCACCGCCCAGACCTGCGCCTACCGGCTGCGTTCGCGGCCCCTGTCCCAGGCCGCCGGGCGGCTTTGGCGATTGCTGGCCGGCGGCGGCCTGGGGATGAGCGAGGAGACCCTCAAACCTTCGGCGTCGAGCCGATCCTCAGCAGACTGATCAGCGCCGCGGTCAGGGAAAACGCCGCCGCCATCAGCAGGGCGGGGGTGATGGCGTCGTCCATCAAGCCAAACATCAGGGCGGTGAGCGCCGCCCCCAGGGTCTGGCCGAGCAGGCGCGTGGTGCCCTGCATGCCACCGGCGCCACCGCTGCGCTGACGGGGCGCCGAGCCGATGATGGCGCGGTTGTTGGGCGCCTGGAAAAAGCCGAAGCCGAAGCCGCACAGCGCCATGCAGGCGAGAATCACGCCCAGCGGAGCCTGGCTGGAGAGCACCGCCAGCAGCACCAGCCCCACCACTTTCAGCGCCAGCCCCAGGGAACACAGCAGGCCGATGGGATAACGGTCGGCGAGCCGGCCGGCGATGGGCGCGGTAACCATGATCGCCGCCGGCCAGGGGGTCATCAGCAGGCCGGTCTGCACGGCGCTGTAGCCGAGCACATCGTGCAGATAGAAGGGCAGGGCGATAAAGGCGGCCATCTGGCTGGTGAACGAACAGAACGAGGTGCCGATGGCCAGGGCGAAGGGCCGGATGCGCAGCAGATCCACCGGCAGCATCGGCGCCGGCCGGGTCAGCTGCCGCCGTACCAGGGCGGCGCCCACCAGCAGGGCGGCGGCCAGGGCCACCAGCGCCGGCAGCGGCGACAGCCCGTGGGCGAGCCCGTCCACGGCGCTGACCAGCAGACCGATGGCCAGGGCGTTGAGCAGGGCACTGGGCCAGTCGAAGCGGCGCGGATCGGTGGGCGTGCGCGGCAGGTTGCGTGACGCCAGGTACAGCGCCAGCAGCCCCAGGGGCACGTTGAAGGCGAACAGCCAGGGCCAGTCCGCGATCGACAGAATGCCGGCGGCCACGGTGGGGCCGAGCCCGGAGGACAGCGCCACCACCATGGCGGTGAGGCCGATGCCCCGGCCCAGGGAGCGGGCCGGATAAATAAAGCGCACCAGGGCGGCGTTGACGCTCATCACGCCGGCGGCGCCCAGACCCTGGAAGAAGCGGGCCACCGCCAGGGTGACCAGGGAATCCGCCAGGGTGCAGACCAGGGAGGCGACCACGAACAGGCCCAGGCCAAGGCGGTAGATGCGCCGGTAGCCGACGATGTCGCCGAGCGAGGACAGCGGCAGCAGGGTGGTGGCCACCGCCAGCAGGTAGGCGTTGACCACCCACACCACCTGGGAGCGGCTCACGTCCAGGCTGTCGGCGATGGTGGGCAGGGCCACGTTGACGATGTTGCTGTCCATCACCGACAGGCCGATGCTGGTGGCGATGGCGAGCATGGCCAGGCGGCGTTGCCGGGCCGGCAGACCATCGTGCTCGGGACGGTCCGCGGAGGTACTGCTTTCGGCCAAGAAGGGCTCCCGGTGGGGTTCGGAATCGACCCCGCATCATACGCCTTTATGCGCAGGCGTGCTCAGCTCTCCGCCCGTTGCAGGGCCTCCCGCACCGCCGCCGGGGTGATCGGCAGATGGCGCAGGCGCACCCCCACCGCCGCGTGCAGGGCGTTGGCGATGGCCGGCGCTACCACCGTGGTGCCCGGCTCGCCCAGGCCCACCGGCACCTCGGTGCTGTCCACCAGTTCGATCTCGATCTCCGGCGTGTCCATCATGCGCAGCGGCGCGTAGCGGTCCAGATTGGTGTCCGCCACCCGGCCATTCTTGAACTCGGTGCCCTCGTAGAGCGCCATGGACAGGCCCCAGAGCGCGCTGCCCTCCACCTGGGCGCGGGCGCCGTTGGGGTCGACCACGGTGCCGCAGTCCACCACCAGCCAGATTTTGTGCACGTCCACCCGGCCGCTGTCGCGGTCCACGCTCAGATGCACCGCGCCGCCCACCCAGGTGGGCATGCTGCGCGACTGGCCGTAGGTGGTGGCGATGCCGATGGCGCTGTCGGCGGGCAGGTCGTCACGGCCGTAGCCGGACAGCGCCGCCACCCGTTCCAGCACCGCCGCCTGGCGGCGGGCGCCGCCCACGGAGTTGGGCGCCTGACCGGCGTTGCGGCCCTCCGCCTTGAAATGGTCCAGGCGGAAACGCAGCGGGTCCTGGCCGATATGGCGGGCCGCCTCGTCCATAAAGCTTTCCACCGCGAAGTTGGTCCAGCCCGGCGACACGGAACGCAGCCAGCCCGGGCGGAAGGTGTGCTCCGCCAATTCGTTGGAGATCGCCCGGGCCCGTTGCGCGCCGACCCCGTACCAGTGGTCGATGCCGTCCGAGGAAAACGGATCGTAGGGCTCGCCGTTGACGCCCTTGGGCATGAAGGCGGGCATCATCACCTTGGTGGGCCAGCCGGACACCACCGCGCTGTCCATGCCCACCACCCGCTTGTCGGCGTCGAACGCCATGCGCAGGCGCGACAGGGTGGGCGGGCGCACGCTGTCGAAATGACTGTCGTCGGCGCGGGTCAGGATCATCTTCACCGGCCGGCCGTCCAGGGCCTTGGAGGCCAGTGCGGCGGGAATCGCATAGTCGCCGTTGAGACGGCGGCCGAAGCCGCCGCCCAGCAGGTAGGTGCGCATCACCACCTGGTCCTCGTCCACGCCCAGCGCTTTTTGCAGCCAGGGCAGGCACAGGGACTGCCACTGGTTGCCGGTGTGCACTTCCCAGACGCCGTCGTCGTTGCGGAACACCAGGGCGTTGACCGGTTCCAGCTGGAAATGCAGCACCGTCTGGGTGGTGTAGTCGGCCTGGAAGGTGTCGGCGGCGCCCTCGAACGCCGCGTCCACCTGGTCGGGATTGCCGGTATCGAGCACCGAGCCGGCCTCGGGGTCGTCCGCCAGCCGGCGGTTCTCCGCCTGAATTTCCGCCTCGCTCACCCGGGTGGCGTCGCCGGTCTGGTAGGAGACCTTGATGAGGCCGGCGGCCCGCAGCGCCGCCCAGTGGCTGTCGGCGATCACCATCGCCCAGCCCGGCGCGGTGCCGGAGGGGTCGTCCAGTTTCAGGGTCTGCCGGTAGCCCTTGATGTCCTTGGCGGCGCTGTCGTCGATGGTGGTGATGGCGCAGTCATAGCGGGTGGGCGGCAGGATCGGCACGGCATGCACCATGCCTTCCACCTTGGCGTCGATGCCGTAGATCGCCTGGCCGTTGGTCTTGGTGTCGATGTCCAGGGCCTTCAGATCCCGGCCCAGCAGGGTCAGTTGATCGTGGGGCTTGAGCGGCAGGGCCTTGAGCTCGTCCTCGCTGAACTGACGGTCCAGGCCTTTTTGCACCAGTTCGCCGAAGCCCAGGCTGCGGCCGCCGGCGCTGACCCGGCCGTCCGCCACGGTCACGGTGTCCGCCTTGACGCCCCACAGGGCGGCGGCTTTCTCCGCCAGGGCCAGGCGGCCGGCGGCGCCGGCGCGGCGGTAGACCGGCCAGCTTTGCCATACCGACCAGCTGCCGCCAGTGACCATGGTGCCCCACTTGGGATCGCTGTCCACATGCTCGATGTGCACGTCCTCCCAGCGGGCGCCCAGCTCATCGGCCAGGATGCGGGCGATGGCGGTGCCCACGTGCTGGCCCATCTCGGCGCGGATGATGTTCACATTGACCCGGCCCTCGGTGTCGATCCAATACCAGAGGGTGGGCTCGAAGCGTTGCCCGGCGGCCTCCAGGGGCTGGCCGTCGGCGGCCTGCGGGTTCATGGCCGCCAGCCCGGCACGGGGAAAGCCGAACACCGCGCCGGCGGCGCACATGGAGACCAGGAAGCTGCGCCGGGTCAGGCGCGGCGTGGCCGGAGCCTCGCCGGGTAAGCGGCGTGAATCAACCGTATCAGCCATGGGTGCCGGCCTCCTTCATGGCCGCGGCCGCCTCACGGATGGCGCCGCGGATGCGCGGGTAGGTCATGCACCGGCAAAGGTTGCCGGTCATCACCGCGTCGATGTCGTCGTCACTGGGGTTCGGCAGGTCCTTGAGCAGCGCCGCCGCCTGCATGATCTGGCCGGACTGGCAGTAGCCGCACTGGGGCACCTGCAGTTCCCGCCAGGTCTGTTGAAGGGGATGCTCGCCGTCGGCGTCCAGACCCTCGATGGTGGTGATGTGGGCGCCGGCCACGTCCTTGAGCGGGGTGATGCAGCTGCGGGTGGCGCGGCCGCCCACGTGGACGGTGCAGGCGCCGCACAGGCCGATGCCACAGCCGAACTTGGTGCCGGTGAGGCCGGCCAGGTCACGCAGCGCCCACAGCAGCGGCATGTCCGGGTCCGCGTCCAGGCGGACCGTTTCTCCATTGATGGTGCACTCGATCATGGGGGCTTCCTCGTCAATGCGTGCCGGCGTGGGCGCGCAGCTCACCGACCCGGGCGGGCAGATCCGGCCAGGCCGGCAGGTCGGTGCGGGTGGCGCGCAGGTAGGCGGCGATGGCGGCGATCTGCTGGTCGTCCAGGGCCGAGCGGAAGGCCGGCATCACCACGCCGTGGCTGCCTTCGTCGGCGGGTATGCCGTCCAGCATCACGTGAATCAGGTTGGCCGGGTCGTCCAGCCGGGTGGCGGAATTGATGCCCAGGTCCGGCCGGGTGGCGGTGAGGCTGTCCGGCGTGGCGTTGTAGTGGCAGGCGGCACAGGCGCTGACGTACAGCCGCGCGCCCTGTTCCAGGCGCCAGGCCGGATCCGGTTTGCCGGCGGCCAGGCTGGCGGCCAGCGCGGCGTTGTCCGTCGCGTCGCTGGCGCGGTCATCGCGCTGGCCGGCGCCGGTGACGTCCGCCAGATAGACGCCCAGGGCGTTCAGGTCCGAATCGGGGAGTTCCGCCACGCCGCCGTGGACCACCGGGCCCATGGGCCCGGCGGCCACGCCGTGAAAGCGGTCGGCGCCGAGCGTCAGGTAGGTGGTGAAATCCCGGGCGCTCCACGGCACGCCGGACGGATTGTCGGCGGTCAGCGCCGGCGCCACCCAGCGGTCGATGGTGGCGCCGGCGAAGCGCCGGTCCGGGTCCTCGGCGCCCAGGGCGTTGCGCGGTGTGTGGCAGGCGCCGCAATGGCTGATGCCCTCGGTCAGATAGGCGCCCCGGTTCCAGGCGTCGCTCCGTGCCGGGTCCGGCTGGTAGCGGCCGAAATCCACGAACAGCAGTTTCCAGCCCGCCTGCAGAAAGCGCAGATCGAGCGGGAAGGGCAGGGTGGGTTCTCGGGTTTCCTGGTTGACCGGCGTCACTTCGCTCATCAGGTACGCGTACAGGGCGTCCACGTCCTGATCGGACAGTTTGGTGAAGTGGTCGTAGGGGAAAGCGGGAAACAGATGCCGGCCCTCCCGGTCCACGCCTTCATGCATGGCGCGCCGGAACGCCTCCGGGGACCAGTCGCCGATGCCGGTGTCCGGGTCCGGTGTGATGTTCGAGGCATAGATGGTGCCGAAATCGCTGACCACCGGGTAGTTGCCCGCGTAGGGCTCGCCCCCCTTGGCCGTGTGGCAGGTGGCGCAGTAGCCGGCGGCGGCCAGCACCCGGCCTTTTTCGACGGTGGCGGCGTCGAAGTCCGGGCGATCCGACGCCGCCATGGCGGGCAACTCGGAATGCCAGGCGTAGACCGCGAAGGCCACCGCCACCACCACCGCCAGCAGCAACAGGGCGAGAAAAATACGTTTGATCATGGCGTGTCCCTTCCAGACCGATCCGCGTTTGACGATACACCCGCCGGCGATGCGCGCCAATATTCCCGGACGATTTTCAGGGTTTTGTTTTGTGAACCGGCCCCGGAACGGGCACCTCCGACGAAGGTCCGATTATTCAAGCTTTTACCACCGTGCCGGGCGGCAAGGAGTAGGGTTGAACCACCGTCCGGTATCCGCAGAAGGACCGAGTCTTGATGAAGCGTAGAACCCTGTTGAAGAGCGCGGTGGCTCTGGCGGCCTGGTACGGTCTGCCCTCCGCGCCGCTGTTCGCCGCCGCCCGCGGCAATGAGCGCATCGCCGACGGCGAAGCGCGGCCGTTCAGTTTCGAGGGCCTGCGGGAACGGGCCCGCCAGCTCGCCACGGCGCCGTACCAGGACGGCGCCCGGCGCCTGCCGGAGACGCTGGCGGCGCTCACTCCGCATCAGTACAACGAGATCGGCTACGATCCGGCCCACGCCCTGTGGCGCGGGCAAAGTGACCGGCTCAACGTGCAGTTCATCCATGCCGGCATGGCCTTCGACCAGCCGGTGCGCATGTACTCGGTGGACCCGGACAGCGGCCAGGCCCGGGAGATTCACTTCCGCCCGGAATTGTTCGATTACGCCCGGGCGGATGTGGACGTCTCCCAATTGGGCAGTGATCTGGGATTCGCCGGCTTCCGCGTGTTCAAGGCGCCGTCCCTGGACGAGAAGGACATTATTTCGTTTCTCGGCGCCAGCTATTTCCGGGCGGTGGACGGTTCCTATCAATATGGCCTGTCGGCCCGGGGCGCCACCGTCAACACCTTCGCCGACGGCGAGCGCGAGGAGTTTCCGGACTTCACCCATTTCTGGTTCGAGACGCCGGCCCCCGGCGCCAGCCGTTTCACCGCCTTCGCGCTGCTCGATTCGCCGAAGCTGGCCGGCGCCTATCGCTTCGTGATCGATTGCGCGGACGATGGGGTGGTGATGGACATCGACAGCCATCTGTTCCCCCGCGAGGCCATCACCCAGTTGGGCATCGCGCCCATGACCACCATGTTCAGCTGCGGCGGCCATCAGCGCCGGCAATGCCGAACGCTGCACCCCCGGGTCCACGATTCCGATCGTCTGGCCCTGTGGCGCGGCAACGGCGAGTGGGTGTGCCGGCCGCTCAACAATCCGCCGCGCATTCAGTTCAATACCTTCGGCGATCAGGATCCGAAGGGTTTCGGCATGCTGCAGACCCACCGGGACTTCGACGACTATGAAGACGTGATCGGTCGCTACCACGACCGGCCCAGTCTGTGGGTGGAGCCCAAGGGCCAGTGGGGTGCCGGCGAAATCCAGCTGCTGGAACTGCCCACCACCGGCGAGACCATGGACAACGTGGTGGCGTTCTGGAAACCCCAACAGGCGATCCAGGGCGGCGAGGCGCTCAGCTTTGGCTATCGGCTGCACTGGGGCGCCCGGGCGCCGGTGCACACCGATCTGGCGCGGGTGCGCGCCACCTTGAGTGGCATGGGCGGTTTCCCGGAAGGCTGGGCCCCCGGCGAGCATTACCCGGAGGTGTGGGCGGAACGCATCGCCGTGGACTTCGTCGGCGGCGAGCTGAAGGCGTTCTACGACGGCGATATCGACGTGGACACCCAGTTGGACACCTCCGCCGGCCAGGTGAAGGACCTGCATGTACTCTGGGTGAAGGACCTGGAGGGCTTCCGCATTCTGTTCGACTGGTACCCGGACAGCGACGCCACGGACCCGGTGAACATGCGTCTTACCCTCAGTGCCCGGGGCAAGGTGATCAGCGAAACCTGGCTGTTCCAGTATTTCCCGCCGCCGAAGGAAGAACGCCGGTTCCCGCCGTTCCCGGGCAGCCAGGCGTGACGCCGCCGCGTCACGCCGCCCTGTTCAGGTCCTGATATAGCCGAAGCGCCGCGCCACCGGCGCGGTGATCTCCTCGATCAGCGCCCGCTCCCGTTCATCGAAACGCGGCTGGTAGTAGGTGGGCGCGTGCAGCCCCTCGGCCAGACGCGCCCGTTGCGGGTCCGACAGGGCCAGATCGGCAAACTGGAAGACGTGGCGCAGGGTGGCGTCGGCGTCACCGCACAGGTCTTCGTAACGAACCACCAGCGCCGCCTCGGCCAGGGCCGCGTCCGCCTCCAGGGTATCGGCCACGTGCTGATACACCGCCGCCCAGTAGCGGGCCCAGCCTTCCACTTCCCGGCCGCTCTCCCACAGGGTGGTGACCCGTTCGGTAAGGGCCCGGTCGCCCAGGTTGATGGCGCGCCGGTCCAGGCCGAATTCGTAGTGCCCCACCCGGCGCATGTGTTCCAGCGCCCGGGGTTCCCTGGATTCGCCCGCCACGAACAGGGCCTGCTGCTTCATCAGCGAGGCGATGTGCCAGACCGGGTCGCGGATCATCACCAGAAAGCGGGCGTCCGGGTACAAACGGTGCAGGTAGCCCAGCCGCGCCAGGTTGTAATTGCCCTTGGCCAGGTAGCGGCGGCGCCGCCGGATCGCCAGCAGCTTGCGGATGTGTTGATCGTAGAACGTTTCGAAGTCCGGGTGCCGGTCGTCGCGGCGCAACACCGAGCTGTGGGCGGGGTCGTGGGCGTCGGGAAAAAACGCCATCCACAGCATCTCCTCGAACGCTTCCGGGCTTTTCGACGTGACCTGAATGCCGTCCTTGTGAGCCCGCTCGCGGGCCGCCTCGTGGGCGCCGGGCACCAGGGACAGCCAGCGGTTCCACCAATAGGGAATCGGCAGGAACGGGAAGTCCGCGTAGCGGTGGGAGGCCACGTCCGGGTGGCCCGCCAGATGCTCCAGCAGGATGGTGGTGCCGGCGCGCGCCAGACCCGCCACATAGATGGGCCGGTCCACGCTCACATCCTCGATCACGTCGCCCACCGCGCGGGTTTCCAGATTGCCCAGGCGGATCCAGGCGCGCGGATGGCGATGCACCCAGCCGCCGGCCAGATGCATCCAGGCCGTGACCTGGAAATCCGGGTCCGGCGCGGCGCCGGTGTCGGTGACCGTATCCGGTCGCGGTGAAGTGCTCATTCGATGTTCGCCCCTCGGTAGGTGAGCAGGGAAACGATCAACATGATCGGGAAGAACACCGCCAGCCAGTGGCGCAGCCAGCCCGGGCCGAACGGCAGGTACTCCGTTTGCGGCAGGGTCAGGGTGACCCGCTCCACGCCGCTGTTGTCCGGCAAATAGCCGAGCGGATTGCCGATCAGCCAGTTCCACCAGTGGCGCTGCTCCACCACCGGGATCGGCGCGGTGACGGGCACCTCGGCCACCTGGCGCTCGCCGTCGCGGACCCGGATCACCGGCGTGTCGCCCTCGCTGACCCAGTCCGCCCGGTAGGCCGCCGGTGCCGCTTCCAGGGCCGGCGTCTCGCCGACGGTGGGCAACCGGTGCGCGTAATGCCCTTCCAGCCAGGTCAGCAGGGCCAGCAACGGCAGGATCGAGATCAACGTGGGGATCACCACCAGACCCAGATGCCGGAAGGCGGTGACGAATTGGTCGCGGATCAGCGGACCGGCATCGCCGAACTCGCCGTCGAACCCGTTCAGGGCCCGGCGGGCCTCCCGGGCGGCGCGCTTGGCCTCACCGATGCGACCCTGGGGAGACAGCCATTTATAGAGAAACAGCGTGCCCACGCCGGCCAGGGCCGCCCACACCGCCAGCCTGGCCACGGCCGGCAGCACCGTGGCCAGGCCGGCGTCGAGGGTGGCGAACAGGGGGGCGGGCAGATCGAACAGGGCCATGGGATGTCCTTCCGTTGTTCAAGGGCGGCGTTCAGACACGCCGGTCGTCGTTGGCGGGGCGCGGCGACTCGTCGGTGTGGCCGGCGGGCGTCTCGTCCATGGGCGGCTCCGCCACCCGGGCGGCGGATTCGTCGGCGGCGGCCTTGCGACGCCGGCGCAGGCGCCGGATCGGCCACATGATCACGAACAGCAACGCCACGCCGATGGCGGCGACGATGCCCCACAGGGCGGTGAGCAGGCTGAGCCCGGCGCCGGGGCCCACATAGGCGGAGGCCAGGCCGGGCAGCAGCAGGACGGACAGGGCCACGGTGGTGGCCAGCACGGAACGATGAGCGTGAGCGGTCTTCATGGTCATCTCCTAACGTGAGGTTGATGAGGGGGATTTTTCCGAACGGGTTTCCAGTTTTGAACGAAACGCCGGATCCAGGTCTTCCGGCGCCACCCGCTGGGCGGCGGACACCACCGGGATGTATTGATCCCGGTCGCCGGCGCGCACCGGATTGACGAACTCCCAGACGATCTCGCCGTCGGCCACCTCCAACAGGCGACCGCCGTCGGACTCGGTGATCAGCCAGTTGCCGTTGGGCAGTTCTTCCACGGCGCCGCGCAGGCCGCTGTCGAAGGGGTGGGCGGCGTCCCCGGTGTAGCGCGCCACGATCCGCTGATCGGTGGGGTCCACTTCGAGCACGCGGGTGCGATTGTCTTTCTCGAAGTGGCCCAGGTTGTCGAACAGGGTGAAATGGCCGGCCCGGTTGACGCGCGGATAGTGCTGGCCCAGCCAGGGGCCCTTGATGGCCCAGTTCATGGTGCCGCTGTCCGGGTCCACCAGCGCCACGGCGCCGGGGTGACGGAACGACAGCAGCACCTGGCCGGCCTGTCCTTGCGCCGGGGCGAAGCGCCCGGCCAGCTCCGGGGTCAGGAACTGCACGCTGTTGGTGTGCAGCGGGTCGGCGGTGGCGAAGCTGGGCACCGCGTAGAACAGGTCGGCGTAGGGCGAGTCCATGAACGCGCGGGCCAGGGACACCTTGCTGCGCTCCTCACCGGTGTCGCCGTCCAGCACCACCAGGAAGTCGTCCAGCCAGGGCCTCTCCAGCTTGGCGAAGGCGGGCACCGCCTGGTCGGTGAACTCGTGGGTGAGCGTCACCACGTCGCCCTCCGGGGTGATGTCCAGGTCGTGGTGGGTGCTGGCGTGGTAACGCCAGATCACCTGGGAGTCCGCGTCCAGTTTGACCATGCCGTAGCCCCAGGGGGTGTCGTTGTTGGCGATAAAGATCGCCACCAGATCCCCGTTGGGCAGCACGCGCGCCTTGCGCCAGTAGATGCGATCGTCCGGACGCGGCGCCCGGCCCACCGGGCTCTGGTCCCAGACCTGGCTGTAGGGCAACTGCCAGCGGTGCACTTCGCGGCCGTCCATGTCCACCAGGCTGGCATAGCTGCCGTCGCCGGAGGTGTAGAGCGTGAAGCCCGGGTAGGCGCGCCCCGCGTCGTGCACGGTGACACCCCGGTCGTCCCGGCGCGCGTCGCGCCACAGATCGGATTGGGTGTACAGGTCGGACAGGGTGGTTTGCTGGATCAGGGCACCGGCGGCTTTGTGGGCGTCGTTGAACAACGGATAGGGAAAGGTGCGGGTCAGCACCATGAAGGCACCGGCCACGAAGGCGATGAACACAATCGCCACGAAGAAAACCGTGAAACCGATTCGATCCGAATTTTTCATGCCGCTGTCCCGCAGTGTTGGCAGGGGCGCCGGATTGGCGGCCTGTCCTGTTTAATAAACACCCGGGATCGGGGAATGGTTTGTCAGGGTTTGTAAAAGCTGGGCAGGGGGGTGGGGAAATGTGAACCGGGCCTCATCGAGGCCCGGTCACGACACGCTTTTTTTACAAAAAGCGGCAACAAACAACGCTTACAGCGGATCCAGATTGTCGTGCATGGCAAGCGCTTCCACCTTGTCGCGGTTGGCCAGGAAGTGCGGCCGTGCCTTGGTGTCGCCGTAGGGTTCCTCCAGGCCGTTGTCCACGCTGTTGTAAACGAAGAACAGATTGGACCGGGGCCAGGGCGACAGATTCTTGTTGGACGCGTGCAGGGTGTTGCACTCGAACAGCAACAGCGAACCGGGCGGACCCTTGGGCGCCTGAATGCCGCCCTGGTCGACCAGGTCGCGCAGGTTTTCCTGGCTCGGCACGCCGACCCGCTGACTCTTCAACGAATCCTTCCAGTTGTTCTCCGGCGTCTTGCCGTGGCACGGCACGAAGTAGTGGTGAGAGCCGGGAATCAACATCAGCGGACCGTTGAACTCATTGTTGTCGGTGAGCATGATCGATGCGCTCACCGCGCGCATGCGCGGCATGCCGTCCTCGGAGTGCCAGGTTTCGAAATCCGAATGCCACTGAAAACCGCTGCCCTGGAAACCGAACTTGTCGTTGATGCGCGATTGATGGATATAGACATCGCCGCCCAGTAACTGGCGAACCATGCCCAGGATCCTGGGATCGCGGGTCAGCTCATCAAAGCGTTTCGAGATTTCGTGCATGGCGAACACGGAACGAATGTCACCGGAATCCGGGTCGGTGATCACCTGGTCGGATTTGGTGAGTTCGGTGTCCTTGGCCATGTCGTTGAGTTCGTCGAAGAACGGACGCATCCGTTCCTGGGAGAAAAAACCTTCAAACCACAGAAAGCCGTCGCGCTCATAACGTGACAGGGATTCCTCGCCCAGCGGGCCGGCCCAGCGTTCCTGGTTGCGAGCGTGTACCACCGGGTCCAGGCGCGCGAAGCGCTTGTGGTCTTCTTCCCTGCGAGTGGGGTAGAGATCCTCGTTACTCATGCTGTGCTCCTCTCCGCGAGATTCCGTTTTCGAGTTGAGGGACTGCCACGGCGTGATCGGCGTGGGCCGCCGGGTCGCGGCGGGCATCACGGGCTATTGTGCATACCGGAGCGGCGGGCATCAGCCGGATTCAATGGTTCTTTACAGGGGGGATGTAAAAACCGCGAGACAGAAAAAAAGGTTCATCGCGCTTTGGCGGGAAGCCGATGCGAGATGCCTTTAGCGGGGACGCGGATCTGCGTGGGTGCCTTCCGGGATCGCTCAAGCCGTCCCTGGGCGCTCCCGTTTTTGGCATCCCTGCCAAAAAGGGTCCCGGAAGGCACCCACACAGCTCCGCTTCGAGGTAGCGGAACCTTTCCGGGTACGAACAACGATGAACCACGGGGTAGAGGTGGCGGCTCCGTAGAGCTCATCGTTGAGCCGGCAAGCTCCGATTTTCGCTCCGCCAGGCGTTTGAAGTGACCCGCAGCGCGGAGGTTCACTGCTCAGCGGCTCAGGGCGCGACGCCCTTCCGGGACCCTTGAGAACAGGAC
>NZ_JADDOL010000038.1 GCF_016906305.1 Alloalcanivorax marinus | reverse complement strand
CCCTTGCTCACTGAGCCATCGCAGACAGACAGCACTTGCAAGAGGTGTACATAGATGTACTCGCGGCGTTCCCGGAAGGGCGTCACGCCCTGAGCCGTGCCCCGGCTGGAGCGAGACTTCCCGCTAAACTGCGATGAACCTTTTTGGGGCGGGGATTTCTATTGGCGAAGGTGATCGAGTACCACCGCCTGCATGTGCGCCAGCCAGTCGTCGCCGCGCACCGGCGGCGTCGCCGTGTCGGCCAGCCAGAAGCCGTAGGTGTACTGGTTGGACACCTGGAAAAACCCCATCGACATGATCGTCATCAGCACGAACCGGGCGTCCGCGTCGGCGCGAAACAGGCCTTTCCGGCGGCCGCTGTCGAGCACCGCTTCGACGCTGTGAATCAGCGGCAGGGACACCTGACGAATGGTCTCCGACTGCTGGATATAGCGGCCCTTGAGCAGGTTCTCCGACATCACCAGACGGACGAACTCCGGATGGTCCCGGTAGTACTCCCACAGCTGCGTGATCAGCGCCTCCATGCCGCGCACCGGATCCTCCGGCGGCACGAAATGGCGCTGGGCGTCCACCAGCCGGCGGTAGGCCTCTTCCAGCACCGCCTGGTAAAGCCGCTCCTTGTTGCCGAAATAATAGTAGAGCATGCGGTCCACGGTGCCGGCGCCCTTGCTGATGCGGTCCACCCGCGCGCCGGCGAAGCCGTGCTCGGAAAACTCCGCCATGGCCGCGTCGAGAATCGCCGCGGTGAGCCGCTCCGGGTCGCGGCGCACCTTGCCCGGCCGTCGCGGGGCGGCGGATTTCACCGGGGTTTTCTTGCGGGACGGTGATTTCCGGTTGGCGGTCACGGGGGGCTCCTGGCGCGGGGGGAGGTTAAGCCTACTATGCACGTCCGGCGGACGATACCGGTGCGCGGGGCGGTCATTTCACCGCGCCGCCGGGGTGCCTATACTCCGGCCATGACCCGGATACCCGCCAGTGACGACGGCACCTTCCTGTGGATGACCTACCGCGCCATGCTGGACGCGGGGCTGGACTGCGCCGCCATCTTCGCCAGCGTGGGCCTGCCGGACCAGGTGCCGGACCGGCGACCGCGCCGCGTCAACGGCCCGCAGCGGCAGTTCTGGGACGCCGCCGTGCGGGTCAGCGGCGACCCGCACATCGGCCTGCACATCGGCGAACGGATGCCGCCCTGGCCCGGCCAGGTGCTGGAATACCTGCTGCTCAGCAGCCCCACCCTGGGCGAAGGGCTGGAGCGGGTGCTGGCCTACCAGCGTCTGATCACCGACGCCCTGCCGCTGCGCCTGGCGGTGCACGGCGACGAGGCCCGGCTGGCCGGGCTCGACCATCCGGTGCGCCATTATCTGGAGTGCGCCACCTGCATCGCGCTGCGCTTTCTGGAGCGGGTCACCGACGGCGAGTTCCGGGCCACGGCGGTGCGGTTTCCCCATGCCGAGGGCGCCCCGCCGGCGGAGTACCGGCGGGTGCTGGGCTGCGCCGTGACCCTGGGCGCCGAGGAGGGCGCCATTGTCTTTCCCGCGGCGCTGCTGGCGCGGCCCTCGCCGGCGGCGGAGCCGGCGTTGCTGGCGGTGCACGAACAGCTGGCGGCGGAGCGCATGGCGGCCCTGGGCCGGCGCGAATTCCTGGCCGAGCTGGAGCGCCATCTGGGCGGCCTGCTGGAACGCGGCGAGGCCTCCCTGGAGGCGCTGGCGGCCCGGGCCGGCCTCACGCCCCGGGCGTTGCGCGCGGCGCTGGCCGACGCCGGCACCGGCTTCAAGCCGCTGCTGGCCGGCTACCGGGAGCGCTTGTCGCGGCGGCTGCTGGCGCGCACCGACGCCCCCATCGACCGGATTCTCTATCTCACCGGCTTTTCGGAGCCGGCGGCCTTCTCCCGGGCCTTCAAGCGCTGGACCGGCGAGACGCCCACCGCCTACCGTCGGCGCAAGCACGCCGGGCGGGCCCTTGATCCCGGTGACGGGGCTTCGCGCGGCGGCGATCAAAACGATTGAGCCCGCTGGCGGCATCATGGAGGGCTGATACGGTCATCCAGGAGACACCCCATGCTCGGCTTTCCCGTGGCGCTGCTCACCGTCAACGGCTTTGAGTGGTACGCCCACAAAACCTGGCTGCACGAGTACCCCACGCGCCACCGCAACAGCCCGTTCTTTACCCATATCCGCCATCACAAACGGGCGCGCCTGAACGGCTTCACCGATGTCGGTTACCGGGAATCCATGTGGCGCGACCAGGAGATGTTCAACGAAAAGGTGGCGTTGCTGGGGCTGTGCGCGGTGTTCACGCCGGCGGCGCCGGTGGCGCCGTTCTTCACCCTGGGGATCTATTACGGGGCCTGGCAATACTGGCGCAAGCACAGCCGCGCCCACCTGGACCCGGACTGGGCCCGGGCCCATCTGCCCTGGCACTACGACCACCACATGAACCGGAACCAGAACGCCAACTGGTGCGTGACCCGGCCCTGGTTCGATTATCTGATGGGCACCCGGGTGGCGGGGAGCGAGTCGGTGACGGAAAGCAATCCGCTGGGGCTGCCGCTGCCGGCCTGGCTGGAACGGCCGGTGAACCGGCTGGCCCGCCGCTGGCGACCGCTGCGCCGGGAAGCGCCGCCGACGGCGGTGGCGGCCTAGGGCCTGTTCCTAGCCGCGCACCGCCGCGGTGGGCGC
The DNA here is from genome assembly GCF_016906305.1 of Alloalcanivorax marinus. Classification (GTDB taxonomy): domain Bacteria; phylum Pseudomonadota; class Gammaproteobacteria; order Pseudomonadales; family Alcanivoracaceae; genus Alloalcanivorax; species Alloalcanivorax marinus. The sequence goes on along the minus strand of NZ_JADDOL010000038.1, from coordinate 14,241 downwards.
GACGCCGCCGCCGGCCGGGTGCAGCCAGGCGCCCAGGGGCGCCCATTCGCCCCGTTCCCGGGCCTGCTCCAGGGCCTTCTCAAAACCCGGCCAGCGCTGCTCCAGGGCGCGGCGCAGGGCCGCGTTGTCGTCGGCGGCCAGTTGCGAGAGGGCCGCTTCCGGCTGGCTGGCGTCGATCAGTTCGACGCTGCGCGGTGACAGGTAGAGGCCACCCTCCGGGTCGCCGGCGTCGCGCTGGCGATCCAGCAGCGCCAGGCGCCGGTCCAGGGTGGCCAGGGCACAGCGCAGGCTGTCCGGATCGCCGGCGGTGTCGCCGCCCAGGGCGTCCAGATCCGCCTCCAGTTGCTCGGCGGCCAGGCGCAGATAGGCGCGGCGCCGGGCCGGCGCGTCCACCTGCACGGCGGCGTCTTCCTCCACCGCGTTGGCGGGCACCGCCGCTTCCTGGCGGCCGCCACGGAAGTCCGCCGCCCGGCGCGGCGCCTCGGCGACGCCGGCCACCAGCAACCGCAACGGCTGGAAGCCCAGCGCCACTTCGCCCTCGGTGGTGGCGCCCTGCTGGCGGCGCAGGTTGGCGGCGGTCAGTTCCAGGGCCGGGTCGTTGACGATGCCGGAGTCCGGCCAGGCGGGCAGGGCGTCCACGTAGGCCGGGTAGAAGGGCCAGCCGTCCAGCCGTTCCAGGCGCTCCGGCACGCCGCGCTGGCAGGCCACCGCCGCCAGCGACAGGTAATGGTCATTGAAGGCGCTGTACAGGTCCGCCCAGGCGTTGCGGGCCGCCGCCAGGCTGTCCGTGTCCGGCGCCTCCAGCAGGGCCGCCAGGGCGTCCCGCCAGGCGCGGCGCTGAGTGGCCAGGGCGGTGGCGCCGGCCTCGTCGTGGAGCGGGTGCAGGTCGGTGTCCGCCGGGTCGCTGCCCGGGGCGCCGTCGCGGGCCGTTTCCGCGGCGGTCCGGTCCGGTTCGCTGGCGGTGTCCGGCGCGTCGCAGGCGCTCAGCAGCAGCGCCGGCAGCAAGGCCAGCAGGGCCGCCGACGGCCGTCGCGGGCCGCTCATGACGGCGCTCCCACGGTGGTCTCGCGCAAGGACAGAATCGGCCAGCCCCGCTCCCGGGCCGCCCGCGCCAGGGTCTCGTCCGGGTCCACCGCCACCGGATGGTCCACCTTGCGGAGGAGCGGCAGGTCGTTGTGGGAGTCACTGTAGAACCAGCTGCCGTCCAGGCTCTCGCCGTGCTTTTCCAGCCAGTCGTTGAGCCTCTCCACCTTGCCGTCCCGGTAGCTGGGCACGCCGGCCACCCGGCCGGTGTAGCCGCCCCGGTCGTCCCGCTCGGCGGTGGTGGCGATCAGATGGGGCACGCCCAGCCGTTCGGCGATCGGCCCGGTGATGAAGTCATTGGTGGCGGTGATGATCATCAGGGTGTCGCCGCGCCGGCGATGCTTGTCCACCAGTTGCTCCGCCGCCGGCAGCCACAGGGCGTCGATCACCTGCGCCATGAAGTCGCGGCGCAGGGCGTGCAGTTCATCCAGGTCGCGCCCCTTCAGCACCGACAGAACGAACTCCTGATACGCGAAGATGTCCAGAGTGCCGTCCAGGTAATCCTGGTAGAAGCGGTCGTTGGCGGCTTTATAGCCGGCGCCGTCCACCTCGCCGCGGCCGACCAGGAATTCGCCCCACTGATGGTCGGAGTCGCCGGCGATCAGCGTGTTGTCCAGGTCGAAGATGGCCAGAGTCATGCAGGCTCCCGGGGGCGTGCCCGTTGTCGGTGGAGGAAGGGGAGTGAGTAAGCATTAGCTTAACAAAAGCGGGTCCGTGAAGGCAGTCGATTGATCGTCGCCGCACCGACAAGGTTTAATGGGAATATTGCGCGCCTGTACGGCTGGGTTCCGCGCCATCGGATTGAGGCAATGACAGGCATCATCGACGACAAAGGATACCGGCTCAATGTCGGCATTGTGATCGCCGCCCCGGATGGGCGGGTTTTCTGGGGCCGCCGCGTGGGCAACCGCGACGCCTGGCAGTTCCCCCAGGGCGGCATGATGCCCGGCGAGAGCCCCGAGGACACCCTGTTCCGGGAACTGGAGGAGGAAACCGGCCTGCGTGGCGAGCACGTCAGCGTGCTGGCGACCACCGACGGCTGGCTCACCTATCGCCTGCCGCGCCGCTTTTTGCGCCCGCCGCGCAACCGGCCGGTGTGCATCGGCCAGCGCCAGAAATGGTTTCTGCTGCGGCTCAACGCCGAGGAAGAGGCCATCGATCTGGCCCGTTCGCCGGTGCCGGAGTTTCAGGACTGGCGCTGGGTGAATTACTGGTACCCGATCCGCAAGGTGGTGCATTTCAAGCGCGGCGTGTACGCCCGCGCCCTGCGCGAGCTGGCGCCGGCCTTGCGCGGCGACGCTCGCCCGCGCTGACCGCCGCGCGAACCCGGGAACCACGCCGCGCCCCTTACCGATCTGAGAGGAACGCCCATGCTCGATACCCTGCGCCGCATCGTGCAGGAAGTGAACAACGCGCCGGACATCCGATCCGCTCTGGATCTGATGGCCCAGCGCGTGCGCGACGCCATGGGCACCGAGGTGTGTTCCATCTATCTGCGGGACAACAACGAAGAGCGCTACATGCTGATGGCCTCCGAGGGCCTCAAGCGCGAAGCGGTGGGCCGGGTCAGCCTGGGCACCTCCGAGGGGCTGGTGGGCCAGGTGGGGCTGCGCGAGGAGCCGATCAACCTGGAGGACGCCTTCTCCCACCCTAAATTCCACTATCTGGCGGAGACCGGCGAGGACCCCTTCCATGCCTTTCTGGGCGTGCCGGTGATGCACCATGGCGAGGTGCTCGGCGTGCTGGTGGTGCAGCAGCGCGACGCCCGCCGCTTCGACCAGAGCGAGGAAGCCTTCCTGGTCACCATTTCCGCCCAGCTGTCGGCGGTGATCGCCCACGCCCACGCCTCCGGGGTGCTGTTCGATCAGCTCGACACCCAGGACCTGCCCAGCATTCACGATGGCCAGCCCGGCTCCACCGGCGCCGCCATCGGCATCGGCGTGCTGCTGTTTCCGGAAACCGACCTGTCGGCGGTGCCGGACCGGGACGCCACCGACATCAGCGGTGAGATCGCCCTGCTCGACGAAGCCCTGGTGCGGGTGCGCCAGGAAATCCGTGATCTGGCCGAGCGCGCCAAGAAGACCCTGGGCCCGGAGGAGCAGGCGCTGTTCGATGTGTACCTGCGTATGCTCGACCGCCAGGCGCTGCCCGCCGAGGTGGTGGCGCGCATCCGCGAGGGCCAGTGGGCCCAGGGCGCGCTGCGCATGGTGGTGGACGCCCACGTGCACAATTTCGAGATGATGGACGACCCCTATCTGCGCGAACGGGCCGCCGACGTGCGCGACCTGGGCCGCCGGGTGCTGGGGCAGTTGCAGAGCCGCAACCGGCGGCGCATCGAGTTTCCGAAAGCCTGCATCCTGATGGGCGAGGACATTTCCGCGCCCATGCTGATGGAGATGCCGGAAGAGAACATCGCCGGCATCGTCACCACCCGCGGCTCGCGCAACTCGCACATGGCCATCGTTGCGCGGGCCATGGGCATCCCCACGGTGGTGGGCGCCCAGAACCTGCCGCTCAAGAAGCTGGACGGCAAGGAACTGATCGTCGACGGCTTCCGGGGGCGTGTGATCGCCAACGCCTCGGCGGAGCTGAAGGCCCAGTTCGAGGACATCATCGCCGAGGAAAAACACCTGCTGGCGGGGCTGGAAAAGCTCCGCGACGAGCCCGCCGAAACCGAGGACGGGCAGCGCATCACCCTGCAGGTGAACACCGGCCTGATGACCGACATCGTGCGCTCCATCGAGCGCGGCGCCGAGGGCGTCGGCCTGTACCGCACGGAAATTCCATTCATGGTGCGCGACCGCTTCCCCTCCGAGGAGGAGCAGCGCCTGATCTACCGGGAGCAACTGTCCGCCTTCGCTCCCCATGGGGTCACCATGCGCACCCTGGACGTGGGCGGCGACAAGCCGCTCAGCTATTTCCCCATCGAGGAGGACAACCCCTTCCTGGGCTGGCGCGGCATCCGCCTGACCCTGGACCACCCGGAGATTTTCATCGTCCAGGTGCGCGCCATGCTCAAGGCCGCCGAAGGCCTCAACAACCTGCGCATCATGCTGCCCATGGTCACCAGCGTGATCGAGGCGGAGGAAGCCCAGCACCTGATTCACCGGGCCTGGCTGGAGGTGCGCGAGGAAGGCGTGGACGTGGAGATGCCGCCGGTGGGGGTGATGATCGAGGTGCCCGCCTCGGTGTACCAGGCCCGCGCCCTGGCCCAGCGGGTGGAGTTCCTGTCGGTGGGCACCAACGACCTGACCCAGTACCTGCTGGCGGTGGACCGCAACAACCGGCAGGTCTCGGAGCTCTACAATTCCTGCCACCCGGCGGTACTGCACGCCCTGCTGCACGTGGTGGAGCAGGCCCACGAAGAGGGCAAGCCGGTGTCGGTGTGCGGCGAAATGGCCGGCGACCCGAGCACCGCGCTGATCCTGATGGCGATGGGCTTCGATTCCCTGTCCATGAACGCCTCCAACCTGCTGCGGGTGAAGGCGGCGGTGCGCCAGGTCAACATGACCTTCCTGCGCCGCCTGCTCAACGAGGTGCTGGCCATGGACAATGGCGAGGTGATCGCCTCCTACCTGGATCTGCAGCTGACCAAGGTGGGGCTGGGCGACCTGGTGCGCCACCGCAAACCCACCTGAGCGCCCTCGCTTCCCTTGTAGGAGCGACTTCAGTCGCGATGAGGAGGCACCGCCGATTGATCGCGACTGAAGTCGCTTCTACAGGGACTGGCTGCTGTAGCGCGGCGGGCCGTCCGGTTCGCCGTCCGGCCGCCAGCTCTGCTCCGCCATGGCCGGTTCGCCCCGGGCCGGCACCGTCACCGCCGAGCTGGCGCGGGTGCCGTAGCGCTCCGATTGAATGAACACCGGCGCCACCAGGCGCTCCAGCTCGGTGCTCACGCCGGTGTCCGGCAGGGCATCGTCATCGGGTTGATGGCGGTCGTTGACCACCCCCAGCAGGGCGTCCAGATCGCCGCCGGTGGCCAGGGCCTCGGCCAGCCGGGCCTTGCCCCGTTCCACCTTGGGCCAGGGGTCGTCCAGCAGGCCGTTGGACAGGCCGTGCAGGCCCGGCGCCACCGGCTGCGGCGGCGCCCCCCGGTTGCTCAGATACCACAGGGACTGGTGGTCGCCCACCAGCAGATTGAAGCCGGCGTAGTGGGTCTGCTCGGCGCGCAGGGCCCGGCAGAACGCTTCCGGACCCTGGTCGCCTTGCAGAAACGCCTGGGGCAGCAGGCCCCGGGAGCGTTCGCCGGCGCCGCGCTCGGTGAGCGGTTCACGGAAATTGGTGATCACCGCGAAGCGTCCGTCCCGGTGGATGCCCAGCCAGGTGCCGCCGGCGGTCAGGTCCAGGCCGTGGAAGACCGGACCGCGCCAGCGCGCCGGCTCCGCCGGACGGGCGTGAAATTCATCGCGATTGGCGGCCACCGCCAGCGGCCGGGCGGTGTCGGGGCGCCAATCGAACAGCACGATGCACATAGGTTTCCCATGGGGGACAGCAACAAGTCAGCCTGCTAGCATAACCGCCATTTCCGGCAGGGGACATCCATGACGCTTGTGCTGATTTGCGCCCTGATCGGGGTGGTCGCCGGCCTGATGGGCGGCACCCTGGGGCTCGGCGGCGGCGTGGTGATCGTGCCGCCGCTGATCTATCTGTTTCACGGCATGGGCGTGGACGACGCGGTGGTGGCGCAGATGGCGGTGGGCACTTCCCTGGCCACCATCATCGTCACCTCCGCCAGTTCGGTGCACGCGCACCACCGGGCCGGCTACGTGCTGTGGCCGGTGGCCGGCCGGCTGACGGTGGGTATCGTGGTGGGGGCGCTGCTGGGCGCGGTGATCGCCGACCGCCTGTCCGGCGTGGCACTGACCCGGCTGTTCGGGTTCTTCGCCATCGCCATCGCTCTGCAGATGCTGCTGCGGCGTCCCGGCCGGGCGGTGGAGGACGGGCCGACACGGTTGCCGGGCAGCGCCGGCCTGGCCGGTACCGGCGGTGTGATCGGCACCTTTTCCAGCCTGTTCGGCATTGGTGGCGGCTCGCTGACGGTGCCGTTTTTGTCCTGGTGCCGCCTGCCGATGCAGAATGCGGTGGCGATTTCCGCCGCCTGCGGGCTGCCCATCGCCCTGGCCGGCAGCCTGGGCTTCGTGGTCACCGGCTGGGGGCGCCCGGAATTGCCGGCCTGGACCCTGGGCTATGTGTATCTGCCCGCCGCCCTGGCCATCGTGGTGACCAGCTATCCCATGGCCAAGGTGGGCGCGCGCCTCAGCCATCGGGTGCCGTCGGCGATTCTGCGACGGATTTTCGCGATCTTCCTGATCGGCATCGGTCTGGAACTGATTCTGTGAGCGGCCCGTCCACCGGACGGCCGCGCTGACGGAGTATTGGCATGGAGTTTCCCCGTATCGACCCGGTGGCCATCGGCATCGGGCCTTTGCAGATTCACTGGTACGGCCTCATGTATCTGGTCGGCTTCGTCGGCGGCTGGCTGCTGCTGCGCTGGCGGGCGTCGCGCCCGAACAGTGGCTGGACCAAGGACCAGGTCAGCGATCTGGTGTTCTACGTGGCGCTGGGGGTGATTCTCGGCGGCCGCGTGGGCTATGTGCTGTTCTACAACTTCGGCAAGTTTCTCAACGACCCGCTGTGGCTGTTCGAGATCTGGACCGGCGGCATGAGTTTCCATGGCGGCGCCCTGGGGGTGCTGCTGGCGTTCTGGCTGCTGGCCCGCAAGTTCGGCAAGCGCTATTTTTCGGTGGCCGATTACGCGGTGCCGGTGGTGCCCATCGGCCTGGGCGCCGGCCGGCTCGGCAACTTCATCAACGGCGAACTGTGGGGCCACCCGGCGGACGTGCCCTGGGCGATGATCTTCCCCGGCGACCCCATGGGCGTGCCGCGCCACCCGTCCCAGCTCTATGAATTCCTGCTCGAAGGGGTGGTGCTGTTTCTGGTGCTGTGGTTCTACTCCGCCCGGCCCCGACCGGCCGGCGCGGTCACCGGTCTGTTCGGTCTGGGCTACGGTCTGGGCCGCACCTTCGTGGAGTTTTTCCGCGAGCCGGACGCGCACATCGGCTATCTGACCGGCGGCTGGCTGACCATGGGCATGCTGCTCAGCATTCCAATGATCATCCTCGGCGCCGCCATGATGTTCTGGGCCTACCGGCACGACGACCGCCCGGCCCCGGCGAGGAAGTAACGCCATGAATCAATATCTGGACCTGCTGCGCCTGGCGCGCACCGAAGGCATTCGCAAGGAAGACCGCACCGGCACCGGTACCCGGTCCCTGTTCGGCTATCAGATGCGCTTCAATCTGGCCCACGGCTTCCCGTTGGTGACCACCAAGAAGGTGCACCTGAAGTCGATCATCCACGAACTGCTGTGGTTTCTGTCCGGCGACACCAACATCCGTTATCTGAAGGAGAACGGCGTCAGCATCTGGGACGAGTGGGCCACCGAGGACGGCGACCTGGGGCCGGTGTACGGCGAGCAGTGGCGCTGCTGGCCCACCGCCGACGGCGCGGTGATCGACCAGATCGACGAGGTGCTGGCGGAAATCCGCCGCAACCCGGATTCCCGGCGGCTGGTGGTCAGCGCCTGGAACCCGGCGGTGCTGCCGGACCCGCGCCTCTCGCCCCGGGACAACGCCGCCCGCGGCCGCCAGGCGCTGCCGCCCTGCCATTGCCTGTTCCAGTTCTACGTGGCCGACGGCAAGCTGAGCTGCCAGCTCTACCAGCGCAGCGGCGACATCTTTCTGGGGGTGCCTTTCAACATCGCCTCCTACGCGCTGCTGACGCTGATGATGGCCCAGGTCTGTGATCTCAAACCCGGCGACTTCGTGCACACCCTGGGCGATGCCCACCTGTACAGCAATCATCTGGAGCAGGCCGACCAGCAGCTGGCGCGCCAGCCCCGGCCGCTGCCGGTGATGAAGCTGAACCCGGACGTGAAGGACCTGTACGCGTTCCGCTACGAGGATTTCACCCTGGAAGGCTACGACCCGCACCCGCACATCAAGGCGCCGGTGGCGATCTGAGCGCGCGCCGCCCCGAGGAGATGTCATGAGTATTCGTCTGGCGATGATGGCCGCCAAGGCCAGCAACGACGTCATCGGCCGCGACAACAAGCTGCCCTGGTACCTGCCCAACGACCTGAAATATTTCAAACAGGCGACCCTGGGCAAGCCGATCATCATGGGGCGCAATACCTGGGAGTCGCTGAAGCGGCCCCTGCCCGGGCGCACCAACATCGTGATCACCCGGCAGGAGCAATACCCCGCCGAGGGCGCCAAGGTGGTGGCCACCCTGGATCAGGCTCTGGAGCTGGCCGAACACGTGGCGTTGATCGACGGTCAGGACGAGGTGGTGGTGATCGGTGGCGCGCAGATCTACGCCCTGGCGCTGCCCCGGGCGGACCGGCTCTACCTGACCGAGGTGCACGCGGAGGTGCCGGGGGACACCTACTTCCCGGCGGTGGACGCGGCGCAATGGCGGGAAGTCGGCCGGGAGGATTTCCAGGCCGAGGGACCGAATCCCTACGATTATTCGTTCGTGGTCTACGAGCGCGCCTGATACGGCGCGCGAGAAGGGCGGGGGCGGCCACGACGGGCCCGGGCTAGGACAGCCCCTTGCTGTCGCGCACGTCCTCCGCGATCTTCATCAGCAATCGCCGGCGTGACGGCGTCAGCGCCGAGACGATGCTGATCAGCTCACGGGTTTCCTTGTCGAAGGCGGCCGCCGGGTCGCGAAGATGGGGCGTCTTGGTGCGCCCTTCCAGTTCCTCGAACAGCTCGGTGAGCGACATTTCCAGGGCCGCGCACAGCCGCCCGAGCCGCTGCACGGACACGTCCTGCCGGTTGCGCTCGATGCGCGACAGGTTGCCCGCGTCCGTGCCGGCCCGGTACGCCACCTCTTCGAGGGTTTCTTCACGGCGTTGGCGCCGTTCCTTGAGTATGCCACCAATATCCATGCCCATAAGTTTCTGTAGCCGCTCTGGCGCACTCAATGTGTTGCTTGCAATGGTGCAAAAGATATTTTTAGCTTATGGGCAAAACCGGGCTATCCGACCTTGAAATGGTGCAAGGTGGCGGTCAGTCGAACGGCTCCTCGTCCGGGGTCAGCCGGGCGGTGAACGACAGCCGCAGGCGCTCGCCGGCGGCCAGGCGATCGCCCCGCGCTTCCGCGGAATAGCCCCCCGGAATGTCGTTCACGCGCCGGCCGCGCCGGGCGGTCAGGCAGCGCACGAAGTCTTCGGCGGGCCAGCCCAGGGCGTCGCACAGGGCCAGCATGCGCGGCACGCTGAGCTGCTGTTCGTTGCGTTCGATGCGCGACAGGTTGCCCGGGTCGGTGTGGGCCCGGCAGGCCACCTGCTTGAGGGTCAGTCCCAGGCGGGCCCGGCGTTCGCGCAGCAGGCCACCGATATTCAGATCCTTCGTCATGGTTATTTCCTTCCCTTAGTGGTGTTGTCAGGGCGAAGCCGGACACGCGGTCTTCGCTCTGGGTCTTTGTAGCGCGCTCCCTGCAAAATAGCAAGAATCCGCCATTGCTATTGTACCAAACCATATGGTTTCATTTTTTGCAATGGAAAGGGAAGTCAAAAGCGGCATGAATCAAAGCGCGATTTTCGGCGTATCCGAGGACGGGGGCGACGGGCGGGAACCCTATGGGTTCAGCTGGCCGGGCAAGGGTCGGGCGGCGGCCCGGGCCGCCACGCCGGCGGCGGGCAGCCTGAGCCCGCGGCCGGAAGCGTCACTGGATTTCGAACGGGCCGCCCACGCGGTGATCGAAGGCGACAATCTGGCGGTGCTGGGCCATTTGCGGAAAAGCTATTCCGGCCGGGTGAAGATGATCTACATCGACCCGCCCTACAACACCGGCCGCGCTTTCCTGTACCCGGACAACTTCCGCGACACGCCCGCGGACCACCGCCGCCGGGCCGGCGAGGGGGCGGAGCCGGAGGGCCGCTACCATGCCCGCTGGCTGAACATGATGTACCCGCGCCTGCTGCTGGCCCGGGACCTGCTGCGCGACGACGGCGTGCTGTTCGTCAGTATCGACGACCATGAAGTCCATGCCCTGCGGCTGATGCTCGACGAGATTTTCGGCTCGCGAAACTTCTTCGCCATGTTCCCCTGGCAGTCGCGCACCTCGCGGCAGAACGACACCGATCTGTGCGTGCAGCACGAATACGTGATCGGCTACGCCCGCCGGCGCCGCGTCGGGCTCCGCCGGCTGAGCGCGGACAACCAGGCAAAGTGGCGCGCCGCCCCGGGCTTCGCCGCCTACCCGGCGCGCATCGACACCGGCCGCTACCGGAACCCGGACAACGACCCCCGAGGACCCTGGAAACTGGACCCGTTCGACGCCCCCAATGTGCGGCCCCGGCTCACCTACACGATCCGCAATCCGGACACCGGCCAGGCGTTCCGGCCGCCGCCGGGCCGCTGCTGGCGCACTGGGCCGGAGCGCTTCGAAGCGTTGCTGGCGGACCGCCGCATCCTGTTCGGCCGCCGTGGCCGGGCGCGGCCTCAACTGAAAGTGTTCCTGAACGAAAAGCGCGCCTTCGGCGAGGTGGCCACCAGCTGGCTGGACGGTACCGGCCACGGCACCGCCAGCGACGGCACCCGGGAACTGCAGGCGCTGTTCGACGGCGAGAGTCCGTTCCTGTACCCCAAGCCCACCAAGCTGCTGCGCTTTCTGCTGCGCCTGGCCACCGGCCCGGACGACCTGGTGCTGGATTTCTTCGCCGGCAGCGGCAGCACCGGCCAGGCGGTGCTGGCGGAGAACCGGGACGACGGCGGCCGGCGCCGCTGCCTGCTGGTGCAGCTGGCGGAGCCCACCGGCGACCCGCGCTGGCCGACCCTGGCGGACCTGACCGCGGAGCGGCTGCGCCGCGCCGCCGCCGCCCTGGGCGGTGACCAGGGGTTCCGCTTCTGGCGGCACGAGGACGGCCCGCCGGCCGCCACCGACCCCTGGAGCTGGCTGGCGCCGCTGGGGCTGCCCCTGGACGCGCGTCTGGAACCGGTCACCGTCAACGGCGAACGGGCGCACTGGGTGAAGCACGGGCAGCGGGTGTGGCTGCTGTACGCGGGCACGAACCCGGATGAGGCGACGTGGAAGGCGCTGCGGGGCGCCGGCGCGGATGTGGTGGTGCTGCACCGAGCCCTGTTTGCCGGTCGGCGGACCGGCCCCCCGTGGCGGGCGGAGGGCGCGCCGGAGCTGAAAATCGTGGGGTGATCCGGGTTTGCGTGGAGCGCGGCTTCAGCCGCGCCCGGCCTCCGGTTCCGCCAGCACCCAGAAGCGGAAGGCGACCACGTTCACCAGGGTGGCGAGCAGGCCGCTGATCACGCCGGTCAGGATCAGGCTGCCGGCGTTTTCGCCCAGCAGCGACATGACCAGGCTGTTGGCCACCAGCGACAGCACCAGCACCAGCAGGAACGACAGCAGCAAGGCCGCCAACAGCGGCCACTGGCTGGCCGAGGAACGCAGGAAGCCGTTCTGCAGGGCGTTGATCGGCCCGTCGCCGCGCAGCATCAGCTGGAAGGGCGCGAAACACAGCCGGGCGTACAGCCACAGGGCCGGGAAGATCAGCAGGAACCAGCCCAGCGACACCGCCAGGGCCAGCATGAAGTAAGTGGCGAGCAGGAACGGATAGCGGGCCAGGGCGGGCAGGGTGCAGGTCAGCAGGCCCCGGGCGCGGCCCTGCTGAATGTGGGCCATCTGCACGATCAGCGCGCCCTCCGCCAGGGGCCGCAGCAGCATCAGCGTGGTCATGCTGAGCGCGTTGAAGCCGATCAGGGTGCCGTCGTCGCCGGTGACCAGCACCGGTCCGATCACCAATTGCAGCACCTCACCGACCAGAGTGAACGGGGCGCTGATCAGGAACAGCGCCGCCAGATGGCGGCGCCAGAAGAATAAGGCTTCCTTGAGACGTTGCAGAATCATGCCGGGCTACCCTCCGCGAACCGGCGACACCATACGTCAGCCGCGGGAACTTGACCAGCGCCGGGCAGCCCGCCGCGTCAGCCGGTCGCCCCGGGGGCTACCACCAGTATTTGCCCCAGTTCTGCGGGTTCGCCCAGAAACGCGGGTTGTTCCAGTTGCGGCGGAAGTTGTAGTCGTCCAGGTCGTAGCTGTAGATGTCCAGCTCACGGCCTTCCTGGGCGAAGTGGCCCTCTTCCCGGCAGCCCAGGGCGAGAAAGCCGTTGTGCGGCCAGCGCAGCTTCTCCGGGGCCAGATGCGGCTGATACACCGCCACCAGGGAGTCGGTGTGCAGGTTGCGCAGCAGCCCGATCAGCGATTCGCCGTCGCGCTGGCTCATGTATTCCAGCTGGTCGGCGATCACCGCCAGATCCACCCGGCGCACCTGTTCCAGAGCCTGGAACGGGTTCTGCTCCTGAATGTGGATCAGCTCGCAGTCGTGATCCTGGCACCAATGGTCGGCCACCGGCACCGGATTGAGGCTGATGGTCAGCAGGCTCTTCGGCTGATGGCTGTCGAGGATGGCCGCCAGTTTTTCCTGCGGCGTTTCAATGGCTTTTGAAGCGATGGCTGTAGTCATGGGTTTGAGTCTAGGCGGTTCCCGGCGGCACGGCCAGGGCCCGGCGGGGGCGGCGGCTGTTAAAAATTGTTTGCCGCGTCACGGTCGCCGCCGTTGACGGGATAGGGGCAACTAATGATAATGATTCTCAAATACGTTTGAGGCTTGCAACGCTCAAGGCTGATACACCAAGGCTGATACACCAAGGCTGATACACCAAGGAGAGACGTCATGTCCCAAGGTACCCTGACCCACCCGCACAAGGTCTCCACCGCTCGCCGTGTCGCCGCCGGCGCCCCGCGCGCCCGCCGCATCGCCATCGAGGCGGACAGCAGCGTGGCCAGCCGCGCCCTGCTCAACCAGGACGGCAAGCTGTGGATCGAACACGGGGGCGAGCGCTATCTGCTGCGCCGCACCGCCAATGACCGCCTGATCCTCACCAAGTAAGGAGGCGCAGGCACTTCCGTTCTCCCTGACCGTGGAACGCCAGCCAGCCTCCGGCCCGCCCGCTGCCCACACCCGGATTTCGCAAGGAGGCTCACCGTGACCCTGACCGCGACGGTGGCGACCCTGACGCCCGCTCCCCGGGCGTCCACCACCTTTCATCATTGCCGCGCCGCCCTCGGTGATCGGGTGCTGCGGCTGCAGGACGAACCCCTGGCCATCCTCAAGGGCCTGTACCGGCTCGGCGCGCTGGTGGTCACCACCTTCGCCGACGGCGGCCGGGTGTCGCAGTCGATGCGCTACCCGACCCTGGAAGACGGCGACGACGGCCTGGAGGCGCGGGGCCAGCAAAGCCGGCTGCGCCACCAGCTGAACCTGCCGTTGTGGCGCTCGGTGATGGCGGTGCTGGCGCCGGTGGCGGACCTGCCGCCGCGCAGCCTGCTGTTTTTCGACCGTTTCGGCGAGCCGGTGCAGCAGATGGCGGTGGCCCCGGAAACCGGCGGCCTGGCCTTCGAGGAACTGGTGTGCGCCATGCTGCACCCGGACCAGCGCCAGCTCGGCGCGCCGCCGCCCCGGCTGCTGGCCGGCCCGACGGCGGTGCCCTCGGTGGCGGAGCTGGAGCGGCAATGGTCCCACGGTGACGACGACGGTTTTCGCGCCCTGCTGGCGGGCATCGGCGACCGGCGCCAGGTGCTCTACCAGGCGGTGCGGGACAAGTTTGCCTGCCCGGTACGGGCGGAGACGGTGCCCTCCCTGCTGGCCCTGGCCAGTCGCCGCGACGCCGCCTACACGGTGTGCACCGGCAACAGCGGCGTCAGCCTGTGCCTGACCGCGCCCTGGTCGGCGCCGCGCTGGCAGAAAGGCCAATGTCACCTGGCCCATCAGGGCACCCTGGTGTCGTTGGATATGGGGCGGGTGGCCAGTGTCTGGCGCCTGCGCCGGCCGGGCCCGGGGCGGGTGGTCACCGCCCTGGAAGGGCTGGATGCCCAGGGCCGCTGGCTGTGGACCCTGTCCGGCGGCGACGACGAGGACACCTGGCTGAGCCTGCTGGCGGACAGTTTGATTCCGGACGGCGCGCCGGGGCGGCGCATGGCTTAGGGCTGATCGCGACTGAAGTCGCTCCTACAAGAGTGGGGCCGTAGATACCGTCTCTCCTATCCGGACTCAACCCCCAATGGGTTGGGTCTGGA
>NZ_JADDOL010000037.1 GCF_016906305.1 Alloalcanivorax marinus | reverse complement strand
ATGGTAGCTAATCATCTCCCTGCGGAGAGACACAAGGAGCGACTTCAGTCGCGATAACGCGGTCAGAAATGATCGTCGAAATCCCGGATCAGGGCCACCAGCCGATCCGTGTCCTCGGGCAGATCGCGCAGGGTTTCCTCGGCCAGGGGCGCCACGTCGCACTGGGCGGGCAGCGGGTGGTCCTCGGCCAGGATCGCCCGGAAGCGGGCGATGAACACCCACTGCAGCCATTGGCTGAATTTCATGGTGTCGGCGAAGAATGGGGTGGCGCTTTCAAAGGCCTCCGGTTCCGGGGGCAGGGTTTCCCAGAGATTCAGGGATTCCATCTCGCTCTGCATGTCGTTGAGCAGGCCGGTCAGGGCCTGGCGTTGGTCGGTGGTCATCAGTTGTCCAATAGCGGCAGCAGGTCCGGCAGTTCCCGCAGATGGTGAATGTGATGGTCGGGGCGATCCAGGTCGTCGGGCCAGTCCAGATCGATCAGGTTGGCCCACACCGCCTGAAAACCGTGGCGCCGGGCGGCGTCCACGTCCTCCACCGGATGATCGCCCACGTGCAGGGCCTGATCCGGCTCCACCCCGGCGCTGCGCAGCGCCGCCCGGAACATGTCCGGCTCCGGCTTGCGCCGGCCGATGCTCTCCGCGGAATGGTGAAAGCGGAACAGATCGGCGATGCCGATCCGCTTCAGGTCCGAGTTGCCGTTGCTGAGGGCGCCCAGCGTATAGCTGTCGGCCAGCGTCTCCAGCACCTCCAGGGCGCCGGGAAAGAAACTCACCTGGTTGCGCGCCTCATGGAACACCAGAAAGGCGTCGGCGGCGATGTGGCGCGCCTCCTTGTCCTCGAACCCGGCCGCCATGAAGGCCTCGGCCATGGCGTCCCGGCGCAGGCGGGTGAGGTTGTTCAGGTAATCCGGATGCTCGCGCACCAGCCGGTCGCGCACCGTGCGGATGCGCGCCGGGGTCAGCGCCCGGGCGGCGTCCGGATGATGGTCCGCGATCCAGTCGCTGGTGGTGCGTTCGGCCTGGCGTATCACCTCGTCCACCGGCCACAGGGTGTTGTCCAGGTCGAAGGTGATCAGTTTGAGTCCGGTCATGGTGAGAGATGATAAGCGGCGCGGCGGCGCGGATAAACGGTGGATTGGTGAAATCGTGAGGCGGTATCGGCGTTCCGTGGCGCCGGCTCAGTCCGCCGGGTCGTCACCGCCGCCGCGCCGGCGCTGGGCGCGGGGGTGGGCGCCGTCGTAGATCTTCGCCAGGTGCTGGAAATCCAGGTGGGTGTACACCTGGGTGGTGGCCAGGTTGGCGTGGCCCAGCAGTTCCTGGACCGCGCGCAGGTCGCCGGAGGATTCCAGCACATGGGTGGCGAACGAATGGCGCAGCTTGTGCGGGTGCAGATGATCCTCCAGGCCCCGGGCCAGGGCCGCCCGGCGCAGCCGCTGCTGCACCGCGGACGGGGACAGGCGCCGCCCGCGCTGGCTGACGAACAGGGCGCGCTGGTCCGGGTCGTGGACCAGACTGGCGCGGGCCTGGAGCCAGGCGCGCAGCGCCTTGAGCGCCGGCTTGCCCACCGGCAGTACCCGGGTCTTGTTGCCCTTGCCGGTGACCACCAGCTCGGCGGAACCGGCGGACACACTGTCCAGGTCCAGGCTGAGCAGTTCCGCCAGCCGCAGCCCGCAGCCGTACAGCAACTCCAGCATGGCCTGGTCGCGGCGCGCCAGGGGGCCGTCGCCGTCCGGGTGGTCGAGCAGATGGCGGGCCTGGTCCGCGTCCAGGGCCTTGGGCAGCCGCTTGCCGCTTTTCGGCGCGCGCACGTCCAGGGCCGGATTGTCCCGGGCCCACCCTTCGCGGATCAGGTAGCCATAGAAGGTGCGCAGCGAGGACAGCAAGCGTTGCAGGCTGCGCCCGCCCAGGCCGCGCCGGTGCAGGGTGGCCACCAGGGCGCGCACGTCATGGGCGGTGACCGCCGGCCAGTCCGGGCTCAGCACCTCGGCGGCGCGGCGCAGGTCGCGGCGGTAGTGATTGACGGTGTGCGGCGACAGCCGCCGCTCGCTGGCCAGATGGCGGGCGAAGGCGTCGATGGCGGCCTGCCGGTCGCTCACGGCGGGCTCAGGCGCGCTGCGCGTGGCGGTTGGCCGCCGGGCCGCTCACCTCCACCAGCCGGCGGCTGAGCACCTGGCCGATATGGCTGATGAACAGGGTGCCCAGGGAGCTGCGGAAGTGCATGGCGTCGCCGCTGCCAATGGCCAGCACGCCGAGCCGGCCGTTGTGTTCCAACGGCACCACCGCGGCGGATTTGACCGCCTCGGCCCGGTCCTGGAACAGCGCCGCCAGTTCTTCCTGGCGCAGCACGCCGCACACCGCCTTGCCGGTGCGCAACAGCGGCCCCAGGGCGGCGGGCAGGTCCTCCGGGTCGACGAAACGCACCTGCTTGCGCACTTCGCCGAGCAGCTTGGCTTCCCGGTCGTGCAGCAGCAGCGACACGGTGTCGCAGCGGAATTCCTGCTCCAGGCCCTGCAGCAGCTGCCGCAGCAGCTTGTCGGTGTTGCGCGCTTCCAGCAGCGCCAGGGTCAGACGGCGGGTGTGTTCGAACAGCAGATCGTTTTCCCGGGCCACGTCGATCAGGCCGTTGAGCCGCTCGCGCAGTTCCTGGTTACGGTCGCGCAGGATCGAGGCCTGGCGCTCCAGCAGCGACACCGCCGGTCCGCGCGGATCGGGCAGGCGCATCAGCTCGAGCAGATCGGGGCGGTCCTGGAAAAATTCGGGATGGCGGCGCAGAAAAGCGGCCACCTGATCGGCGCCGGGCAGGGTGGCGCCGGGCTGAGTGTCGTCGGTCATTGGCGGGGCTCCACGTCGATCTCGCCATCATAGACACGGCTGGCCGGGCCTGTCATCAGGATGCCCCCCTGGCCGTCGTAGCGGACCTGCAGGGTGCCGCCGGGCAGATGCACGGTGACCGCCTCGTCGAGCAGGCCACGGCGCTGGCCGCACACCACCGCCGCGCAGGCGCCGGAGCCGCAGGCCAGGGTTTCGCCGGCGCCGCGCTCGAACACCCGCAGGCGGATCTCGTCGCGGCCGACGATCTGCATGAAGCCGGCGTTGACCCGCTCCGGGAACCGCTCGTGGCGCTCCAGCAGCGGGCCCAGGGTTTCCACCGGCGCGCTGTCCACGTTCTCCACCAGCATCACCAGATGGGGATTGCCCAGGCCCACGGCGGACACTTCGTAGGCGTTCTGGCCGGCCACCAGAATATAGGTGTCGGCCTCGGCGTCGGCCTGGAACGGCACCGCCGCCGGCGCCCAGCGCGGCGCGCCCATGTCCACGGTCACCAGACCGTCGTCGGTGACCCGCAGGGTCATCAGCCCCTCGGCGGTTTCCACCCGGATTTCGTGCTTGCCGGTGTGGCCCTGATCGCGCACGAAACGGGCGAAGCAGCGCGCGCCATTGCCGCACTGGCCCACCTCGGACCCGTCGCTGTTGAAGATCCGGTAGCGGAAATCCACGCCCTCGTGCCGGGCCGGTTGCACCACCAGCAACTGATCGAAACCGACGCCGAAATGGCGGTCGCCAAGCCGGCGCAGCTCCGCCTCCGGCAACGGCGGCCCGTCCTCGGGCAGGGGCTGGGTCAGCCCGTCCACGACCATGAAGTCGTTGCCGAGGCCGTGCATTTTGGTGAAACGGAGGCGCATGGGAATCCCGCCAGACAGTTCAATAAGACGGTCCATTGTACGGCCCGCTCGGGCGCGGGAACAGGGCGGCGCACGCAGCCGGTTTCCCGGTATGTTGCGGCGCCGACGGGCCGGTGGTCTACAATGTCCGCCCCCCGACCTCTGGAACCGCCCATGCTTTCCTACCGCCACTCCTACCACGCCGGCAACTTCGCCGATGTCCTCAAACATCTGGTGCAGGTGGCGGTGCTCGACCATCTGCGCCTCAAGGACAAGCCGTTCCTGGTGCACGACACCCACGGTGGCGCCGGGCTGTTCGCGGTGGACGACGCGCACATGCAGAAAACCGGGGAATACCGGGACGGCATCGGCCGGCTGTGGGAACGCCGTTTCGAAGCGCCCCTGATCAACCGCTACCTGAACGTGGTGGCCGGCTTCAGCCGCCCCGGGGCGCTCAGCCACTACCCGGGCTCGCCGGCGATCAGCGCCGCCCTGCTGCGTGACCAGGACCGCCTGCAGATCACCGAGCTGCACAGCACCGACTTCGAATTGCTGGAAGCCCGCTTCGGCGGCGACCGCCGCATCCGCCTGGCCAGGCAGGACGCCCTGGCCGGCATCAAGGCGCTGCTGCCGCCGGTGCACAAACGGGGGCTGGTGCTGATCGATCCGTCCTACGAACTGGGCGGCGACGAGGCGGCCACCCTGGAGGCGGTGGAAGAAGGGCTGCGGCGCTTCAACACCGGCTGCTTCGCGATCTGGTACCCGGTACTGGAACGGCGCCGCGCGGACCGCTTCGCCCAACGCCTGATGGCCCTCGCGCCCAAGCACCTGCGCGCCGAACTGTGCGTGCTCCGCGACGGCGGCGCCCGAGGCATGACCGGCTCGGGCATGGTGGTGCTGAACCCGCCCTGGACCCTGGGCGAACAACTGCAAACGGCCCTGCCCATCCTCCACCGCACCCTGGACCAGGGCGGCGGCACCCAACGACTCATCCTCTCCCAGTAACAGCGCCGCGGAATGCTACCTCGGAGCGTCTCGTCGTGGGCCCCCTTCCGGGACCCTTGAGAACAGGACGTTCGAAAGGGAGCCCCCAGGGGTGAGGCAAGCGTGTTGCGAAGCACCGCTTCGCGCGCCGCCGAACGCCGCCCATCTGTGATGGGTGGCCGGGCCCGCTTGCGGGGGTTCACGGCGTTCCCGGAAGGGGGCCCACGACGAGACGCGGCCCTCCTGGAGAGCTAGCCCCGCTGGAGAAACCGCGCCGACTCATACCTCCCCGGCGTTATCCAACTCCACCGCCTCATGCATCCGCTCCAACAGATCCGGAAACGCCGCCAGCACCCGGTTCCAGCTGGGAATGAACGGCTTGTCCCGGGGATGCTCCAGAAACGCCTTGCCCGCCTCCATCAGATTGTCCGCGAACAACTCCACCGCCTGCTCCTCGCTGTGCCGATCCAGCTTCAGACCGTTCATCAGCGCATCGTTGTAATAGGCCTCGATCAGATCCAGCGCAATGCGGTAGTACGTCGCCTTGATGGTGCGAAAATCCTCCACGTTGATCTGCACGCCCAGGGTGGCGAGCTTGCGATAGAGCGCCTTGGCGATGTCCAGGCTCATGCGGTTGAGGCCGCCGCCGGCATCGTCCTCGGACATGGGCTGATGCTTGTGGTCGTAGGCATCGGCGATGTCCACCTGGCACAGCCGCTTGGTGGAATAATTGCGGTGCACCTCGGACAGCACGCCGATCTCCAGCCCCCAATCGCTGGGAATGCGAATGCTCTCCAGCACGTCGGTGCGCATGGAAAACTCCCCGGACAGCGGATAGCGGTAGCTGTCCAGATACTCCAGGTAGGGCAGGTTGCCGTAGATCTTTTTCAGGGCGCGCAGCAGTGGCGTCACCATCAGGCGCGCCACCCGGCCGTTGAGCTTGCCGTCGGCGATGCGCGGGTAATAGCCCTTGCAGAATTCGTAATTGAACTGGGGGTTGGCCACCGGGTAGATCAGCCGCGCCAGCAGCCCCCGGTCGTAGGTGACGATGTCGCAGTCGTGCAGGGCCACCGCCTCGGTGCGGGTGGTCTGCACGTAGCCGGCGCAGTACCACACATTGCGGCCCTTGCCCGGTTCGTCCGGGGCCAGGTCCTCGCCACGCAGCTCCGCATCCAGGGCCTGCAGACGCGGCCCGTCGTTCCACAGGATACGGTGCTTCTGCGGCAGCCGGGAAAAGAACGTCCGGGCGTGCAGAAACTGGTCCCGGTCGGCCCGGTCCAGGCCGATGACGATTTCGCTCAGGTACGGCACCCGCGCCAGCTCGTCGACGATGTGGCTCAACGCCGGGCCCTCCAGCTCGGAATACAGCGACGGCAGAATCAGGCCCATGGGCCGCCGTTTGGCGAAGCGGGTGAGCTCCTGTTCCAGGTCTTCCACGGAGCGCTGCTGCAGATTGTGGAAGTTGGTGATCAGACCGTTCTGGTAGAAATCACTCATGGCCGTTCTCCTTGTCGGGCCCGTCCTTCAAAAGCCAGTGCTCCAGACCTTCCACCCAGCCGCGCGGACCCGGTTGGCCGGTGCGGTACAGGGCGTCCTGGCGGGGCGCCACCGGCAAATCGTGGGCGCCGCGAATCAGCACCGCCCGTTCCACCGCCTCCAGCAGGGGCAGGTCGTTGGGGCCGTCCCCCAGCCCCAGGGTGCGGGCGTCCCGACCGTGCAGCTCCCGGTAACGGGCCGCCAGCCAGCGCACCGCCCGGCCCTTGTCCACCCGGCCCATGACGTGCCGGAAGCGGCCGCCCCGGGTGACGGTGAGGCCGTCCCCTTCCAGCACCTTGCAAAAGCGTTGCCAACCGGGCTCGTCGCCGTCCCAGAGCAGCGGCTGGCTGCCTTCCCGTTGCCGGGCCCGGGCGGCGTCCGCCGGGGGCAGGCCGGTGAGGGCGGCGGCTTCGTCGTCACTGAGCTCGGAGAACAGCCGCACCGGCGCGCCCTGTTCGGTGGCCAGGGCGTGCAGGCGCGCGGCCAGGGCGTCGGCGGGCTCGCCGGGGGTGAACAGGGTCAGGCCGTCGCTCTCGGGAGGCGGGTCGCCGGGACGGCGCCATTCGACGGGCAGGCCGATCACGGCGCCGTTCTCGGTGACGAAGGGGGTGTGTTCCAGATGCAGCTGACGGCGCAGCACCGCCAGCTCGGCGCGGGTCTTGCTGGTCACCGGGATCACCGCGTCGCCCCGCGCCGCCAGCCGGCGCAGCCAGGGCGCCGCCGGCGACCAGTCGTAGTCGTGGTGATCGAGCAGGGAGCCGTCCAGGTCGGTGAAGACCAGCAGGCGGGGTGCCCGTTCCATGGCGCCGCCCGCTTCCCCGGTCAGGGAAGCAGGGTCTCCAGCCGCAGCTGATCTTCCAGGGTTTCCCGGGCGCGCACCAGGAACGCCTGGTCGCCGTCCACCATCACTTCGGCGGGGCGGTTGCGGCTGTTGTAGTTGCTGGCCATGGCGAAGCCGTAGGCGCCGGCGGAGCGCACCGCCAGCAGGTCGCCGGGCTCCAGGGCCAGGGCCCGGTCCTTGCCCAGGAAGTCGCCGGTTTCGCACACCGGGCCGACGATGTCCCAGTCGCGGCAGTCCGCCTCATGGGGCGTGACCGGCACGATGTCCTGCCAGGCCGCGTACAGGCTGGGCCGGATCAGGTCGTTCATGGCCCCGTCGACGATGGCGAAGTTGCGGTGCTCGGTGGGCTTGAGAAACAGCACCTGGGTCAGAAACAGCCCGGCGTTGGCGGCGATGGAACGGCCCGGCTCGATGTGCACCGGCAGCTCGCCGGGAATGTGCTTGAGCAGGGCGGCCACGTAATCCGACGGCGGCGGCGGGGTTTCGTCCCGGTAGGTGACGCCCAGGCCGCCGCCCAGATCCAGATGATGAATCTCGATGCCCAGGTTCTGCAGCTCGCCGAGCAACTTCAGCACCCGCTCCAGGGCGTCCTCGAACGGATCCAGCCGGGTCAGCTGGCTGCCGATGTGGCAGTCGATGCCGCGCACCGCGATGTGCGGTAGTTCGGCGGCGCGCTGATACAGGGCCGGCGCCTTCTGGATGTCCACGCCGAACTTGTTTTCCTTGAGGCCGGTGGAAATGTACGGGTGGGTCTGGGCGTCCACGTCCGGGTTCACCCGGATCGAGATCGGCGCCACCGCGTCCAGCTCACCGGCCACCAGATTGAGCAGTTCCAGCTCGGCGGCGGACTCCACGTTGAAGCAGTGGATGCCGGCCTTCAGGGCGGCGGCCATTTCCTCGGCGGTCTTGCCGACCCCGGAAAACACGATCTTGTCCGGGTCGCCACCGGCGCGCAGCACCCGCTCCAGTTCACCGCCGGAAACGATGTCGAAGCCGGCGCCGCAACGGGCCAGCACGTTCAGTACCGCCAGGTTGCTGTTGGCCTTCACCGCGTAGCAGATACGGTGCGGGTGCTCGCCGAAGGCGTCGTCGAAGGCGGTATAGTGGCTTTCCAGGGCGTCCCGGGAATACACGTACAGCGGCGTGCCGAAGCGCTCCGCCAGTTGCGCCACCGGCACTTCCTCGGCGTAGAGGGTGCCGTCGCGGTAGGAAAAGGGGGCCATGGTCATTGCGGCTCGTCCTGATTGTCGTTGTCGTCCTCGTCCTGCTCGGACGTGGCCGGCAAGGGGGTGGTCTGCGCGGGCGGCGCGGCCTGCGCCGGCTCCCGGGGCGCCATATACAACGGGCCCTTCTGCCCGCAGCCGGCGAGCAGCATCATCGCCAGCAGGCAAAGTACACGCATGGAACACTCCTGCGAAAAAGTCCGGGCAGTATAGCGGTTTCGGGATGACGAAACGACGCGCCAGGGCGCCTCAGGCCGCCGCGCGGATCGCTTTGTAATCCCGGGCCAGTTTGGTGCGCACCAGGGCCGCCATCAATTCCGCGAAGCGCGACGCCGGCACCAGCCGCGCCAGCGCGCGGGCCTCCTCCGGCAGATCCAGGCGCCCGGCGGCGGACAGGGCGGCCGGGTCGGCGAACGGCTGGAACTCCGGCCAGGCCACCTGCACTTCGCGCAGAAAAATGGCGGCGCCGGTGTCGCCGATGCCCTTGAAACGCTTAAGTGCTTTTTGGGCCCGCTCCGGGTCGCCGTCGGCCTCGTCGCGCAGCCGGCGCAGGTCGCCCCGGTAGCGGCTTTGCACCTGCTCGGTGAGGTCCGCCAGCTGGGTGGCGGTCTTCTCGTCCACCCGCGCGTAGCCCGCCCGGTTGAGGGTGTCGGTGCGTTGTCGCCAGGTGCTGTCGGCCAGTTTGGCGGGGGTGGTCCAGCCCGCCTCGCGCAGGGCGCGGGCGCCGTGCATGGCCACGTTGGCCTGCACCGGCGCGCTGGTCAGCAGCGAGAAATACAGCAATTGGAACAAGGGGGCGGGGGTGTTGCGGCGTATCGGGGCGCCCAGCTCGGCGGCGAAGGTGCGCCCATGGTGGCGCAGCAGCGCCCGGGCCCGTTCGGTCTGGGTGGTCATGGCGGCCTCCTTGCGAACCGTGATCGGAGGTCCAGGTTAGCAGGGCGGGGAGCGGGTGAAGCGGAGTGTCGGAAGGATTTAACAGGGATTAACCGGTCACCAGAATAGCCCGGAAGTCGTTCACGTTGGTGCCGGTGGGGCCGGTGATCAGGCTGTCGTCCAGCGCCTGGAAGAAGGAGTGGGCGTCGTTACCGTCCAGGGCGGCGCGGGCGTCCAGGCCCAGGGTGGCGGCCCGGGTCAGGCTGTCCGGCGACCACAGGGCGCCGGCGATGTCGGCGCCGCCGTCCACCCCGTCGGTGTCCGCGAACAGGGCGTGCACGCCGGCCATCGGCCCCAGGGCCAGGCCAAAGCCGAGCAGGCCCTCCACGTTGCGGCCGCCGACGCCGTCGCCGCGCACGGTGACGGTGGTCTCGCCGCCGCTCAGCAGCACGCAGGGCGGCGCCAGCGGCTGGCCGTGGCGGCCAACCTGGGCGGCGATGCCGGCCAGCACCCGGCCCAGTTCCCGCGCTTCCCCTTCCAGCCCATCGCCCAGAATCATCGGCGTGACGCCGGCGGCCCGGGCCACCCGGGCGGCCGCTTCCAGCGCGGTCTGGCCGCTGGCGACCAGGCGTGTTTCATGGTCGTCGGGCAGAGCCAGGGCGGGGTCGTCGCGGTGTTTTTCCAGGTGGGCGATGACCCGGGCGGGCGCGTCGATGGCATAGCGCCGCAGGATCGCCAGGGCGTCGGCGGCGGTGGTGGGGTCCGCCACGGTGGGGCCGGAGGCGATGTCGTGAGGGGCGTCCCCGGGCACGTCGGACAGCAGCAGTGAGAGCACCGGCGCCGGCGCGCAGGCGGCGGCCAGCCGCCCGCCCTTGATCGCCGACAGCTGCCGGCGCACGGTGTTGATCTCGCCGATGGTGGCGCCGCTGCGCAGCAGTGCCCGGCCCAGGGCCTGTTTGTCGTCCAGGGTCAGCCCGGCGGCGGGCAGCGGCAGCAGCGATGAACCGCCGCCGGAGATCAGCGCGATCACCCGGTCCCCGGCGGTCAGGCTTTCGGCCAGGGCCAGCATGCGCCGGGCGGCCCGTTCCCCGGCGGCGTCCGGCACCGGATGGGCCGCTTCCAGCACCTGGATACGCCGGGTCGGCAGCGCCTGGCCGTGGCGGGTGACCACCAGGCCTTCCAGTGTGTCCAGGGCGTCCGGGCCATACCGCTCCAGCCAGTGCGCTTCCAGCACGGTGGCCATGCGCGCCGCCGCCTTGCCGGCCCCCAGCACCACCGTGCGCCCGGACCCGGGCGCCGGCAGATGCGGCGGCAGGCACTGCTCCGGCAACGCCGCGTCCACGGCGGCCTGGAACAGGGATTCGAGAAACGGGCGCGGCGGGATCATGGCGGTGTCAGCCGCCGATCGCTTCCCGGCCCCGGGCGACGGCGGCGCGCACCTGATCGGGGGCGGTGCCGCCGATGTGGTTGCGGGCGCTCACCGAGCCTTCCAGGGTCAGCACCTCGAACACGTCCTCGTCGATCTGGTCGCTGAACTGGCGCAGCTCGGACAGGGACATCTCGCTCAGGTCCTTCTTCTGGTCCACGCCATGGGCTACCGCCTTGCCGACGATCTCGTGGGAGTCGCGGAAGGCGATGCCCTTGCGCACCAGGTAGTCGGCCAGATCGGTGGCGGTGGCGAAGCCGCGGCGGGCCGCCTCGCGCATCACTTCCCGGTTCGGTTCCAGGGCCGGGATCATGTCGGCGAAGGCGCGCAGGCAGCCGGCCAGGGTGTCCACCGCGTCGTACAACGGTTCCTTGTCTTCCTGGTTGTCCTTGTTGTAGGCCAGCGGCTGGCTTTTCATCAGGGTCAGCAGGGCGATCAGGTGGCCGTTGACGCGGCCGGTCTTGCCGCGCACCAGCTCCGGCACGTCCGGGTTCTTTTTCTGCGGCATGATCGAGCTGCCGGTGCAGAAGCGGTCCGGCAGGTCGATAAAGTTGAACTGGGCGCTGGTCCACAGCACCAGCTCCTCGCTGATGCGCGACAGATGGGTCACGCACAGCGCCGTCAGGGCGCAGAACTCAATGGCGAAGTCCCGGTCGCTGACCGCGTCCAGGGAGTTTTCGCAGACGCCGTCGAAACCGAGCAGCTCGCAGGTGCGTTCGCGCAGGATCGGATAGGTGGTGCCGGCCAGGGCGGCGGCGCCCAGGGGCATGCGGTTGACCCGCTTGCGGCAATCGCGCAGCCGCTCGCGGTCGCGCTTGAGCATTTCGAACCAGGCCAGCAGATGGTGGCCGAAGGTCACCGGCTGGGCGGTCTGCAGATGGGTGAAGCCGGGCATGATGGTGGCGGCTTCGCGCTCCGCCAGATCCAGCAGGCCGGTCATCAGGCGGGTCATTTCCCCGTCGATCAGCGCGATCTCGTCGCGCAGCCACAGGCGGATGTCGGTGGCCACCTGGTCGTTGCGGGAGCGGCCGGTGTGCAGCTTCTTGCCGGTGATGCCGATCTTGTCGGTGAGCCGCGCCTCGATGTTCATGTGCACGTCTTCCAGGGCCACGGACCACTGGAACTGGCCGGCCTCGATCTCGGCGCGGATCTCGTCCAGCCCCTGGATGATGGCGTCGCGCTCATCGTTGGTGAGCACGCCGGCCTCGGCGAGCATGCTGGCGTGGGCCTGGGAACCCTGGATATCCTGCCGGTACATGCGGCGGTCGAAGCCGACGCTGGCGGTGAATTCCTGCACGAAGGCATCGGTGGACTCGCTGAAGCGGCCGCCCCAGAGTTGGTTTTGCTGCTGGTCACTCATGTCGTTGCTCGCGTCCGGCGCTGAATTGACGGGGCGCGCAGTATAGCACCGCCGGACGGTGGTATCGTAGGCGGCACCCGGCGAAACGATAAGAACCCATGAACGAGCCGCAGCCCAACGTCTTCCTCCCCGACCTCTGCACCACCCGCGCGGTGCTGGTGGTGGTGGTGGTGATCGAATTGATGGCCATCGTCATCACCCTGGTGGCGGGGTATTTCGAGCCGTTCAGTCTGGAACGGCTGGGGCTGACGTCGCTGTTCGTGCAATGGGTGGGCCTCACCTCGGCGGCGCTGGTGTGCCGGCTGCGCGACCGCCTCAACGGCCTGCCGGCGGCCCGCGCGGCGCTGTCCGTGGTGGGGCTGGTGGTGCTGGATACCCTGGTGTTCAGCCTGGTGGCGCGGGGCTTGCTGGGCTGGGCCGCCGGCGCCGTCGCCGAGCCCCTGTGGCACTGGGACATTCTCGCCAACGTGCTGATCGCGGCCATTATCAGCGGCCTGATGATGCGCTACTTCTACGTGCAGGAGCAGCTCCACCAGAAGGACCGGGCGGAGCTGCGCGCCCGCATCCAGGCGCTGCAGTCGCGTATCCGTCCCCATTTTCTGTTCAACTCCATGAACATCATCGCCACCCTGGTGCGGGTGGACGCGGACGCCGCCGAGCAGGCGGTGGAGGACCTGTCGCGGCTGTTCCGCGCCAGCCTCAAGGAATCCGGCGAGCGCGTGTCCCTGGCGGAGGAACTGTCTCTGTGCGAGCGCTATGTGCGCATCGAGCAACTGCGACTGGGGGACCGGCTGCGAGTGGACTGGCAGGTGGAACTGGATCCCGAAACGGTACGCCTGCCTCTTTTGACCTTGCAGCCGCTGGTGGAGAATGCCATCTATCACGGCATCCAGCCGCGGGCGGAGGGCGGCGTGGTGACCCTGGGGGCGACCGTGGACCAGGGGCGGGTGGTGCTGCGCGTGCACAATCCCAAGCCCGAGCGCGCCGGCGACCACCAGGGCAACCGCATGGCGCTGGACAATATCCGCCATCGTCTGGCGGTGCTGCACGGCCCGGCGGTGCAGGTGGAAGCCCGGGAATCAGAACAACATTACGAAGTCCGCATCAGCTATCCGGTGGAGGGCTAGCGGGCTCAAGGGGGAACGACGATGAACGACGTGGCCAAGACCAGGGTCCTGGTGTGCGATGACGAAGCCCTGGCCCGTCTGCGTCTGCGCCGTCTGGTGGAAAGTGCCCATATGGAGGTCACCGCGGAGGCCGCCAGCGGCCGCGAGGCGGTGGAATTCGCCGGGCGCACCCGGCCGGACGTGGTGCTGATGGACATCCGCATGCCGGACATGGACGGCCTGGAAGCCGCCGCCCATTTGCAGAAGATGGACCACCCGCCGGCGGTGATCTTCTGCACCGCCTATGAGGAACACGCGCTGCAGGCGTTCCGCGTGCACGCGGTGGACTACCTGCTCAAGCCGGTCAACGGCGACGACCTGCGCCGGGCCCTCAACCGCACCCGTTCGCTCAACCGCGTGCAGATCGCCGAGATGAGCCACAAGCTGGCGGTCAACCGCACCGGTCGCCGCCGGCATCTCAGCGCCCGCACCCATCGCGGCCTGGAACTGGTGCCGGTGGAGGAAGTGCGCTACTTCCAGGCGGACCAGAAATACGTGGCGGTGCATTTCGACGGCGGCTATGTGCTGATCGACGAGCCACTGAAGAGCCTGGAGCAGGAATTCGGCGATCTGTTCGTGCGCATCCACCGCAGCACCCTGGTGTCGCTGCACTTTATCGAAAGCATGGAAAACAGCGCCCAGGGGCATTTCGAGGTGCACCTGCGCGGCGTGCGCCGGGCCCTGCCGGTGAGCCGCCGGCACATGGCCGGCCTGCGCCGCGCCCTCACCGGAAAAGGGTAAACGGGCACCCGTGTAACGGGTACAATCCCGGGTCTCCATTTTCCTCCGGGAGTTTTCATGTCCGCCGAGATTCTGCGCATCGCCACCCGTTCCAGCCCGCTTGCCGTCTGGCAGGCGGAGTACGTCCAGACGCGCCTGGAGGCGCTGCACCCGGGGCTGCGGGTGGAACTGGTGCGGATCAAGACCCAGGGCGACAAGATCCTCGACACGCCGCTGGCCAAGATCGGCGGCAAGGGCCTGTTCGTGAAGGAGCTGGAAGAAGCGATGATGGACGGCCGCGCCGACATCGCCGTGCATTCCATGAAGGACGTGCCCATGGAACTGCCCGAGGGCATGGCCCTGCCGGTGATCTGTGAACGCGAGGACCCCCGGGACG
Source organism: Alloalcanivorax marinus (assembly GCF_016906305.1). Lineage (GTDB taxonomy): Bacteria > Pseudomonadota > Gammaproteobacteria > Pseudomonadales > Alcanivoracaceae > Alloalcanivorax > Alloalcanivorax marinus. Next base: position 3,709 of record NZ_JADDOL010000037.1, on the reverse strand, counting down.
CCTTCGTCTCCAACCACCACGACGCCCTGATGAGCCTGCCCGAGGGCGCCCGCCTGGGCACCTCCAGCCTGCGCCGCCAGGCCCAGGTGCTGGCCAACCGGCCGGACCTGAAGGTCTCCAGCCTGCGCGGCAATGTGCAGACCCGGCTGGGCAAGCTGGACGCCGGCGAATTCGACGCCATCATCCTGGCCGCCGCCGGGCTCAAGCGCCTGGAGATGCACGAGCGCATCCGCTACGAGATGCCGCCGGAAGAATCCCTGCCCGCCGTGGGCCAGGGCGCGGTGGGCATCGAGTGCCGCGCCGACGCCGACCGCACCCGGGAATTGCTGGCACCGCTCAACGACCCGCTGACCTGGGACCGGGTCACCGCCGAGCGCGCCATGAACCGCCGTCTCGAAGGCGGCTGCCAGGTGCCCATCGCCGGCTTCGCCCTGCTCGAGGACGACGGCCGTCTGTGGCTGCGCGGGCTGGTGGCCAGCGAGGACGGCCGCACCGTGCTCACCGCCGAGGACCGGGCCCCCCGGGACCAGGCCCGCGAGCTGGGCGTGGGCATCGCCGAGTCATTGCTGGCCCAGGGCGCCGACCGCATCCTCCGGGAACTGTACGACCGCCAATGAGCCGCGTGGTGATCACCCGGCCGGCGGGCCAGGGCGACGCCCTGGCGGCGCGGCTGCGCCAGGCCGGCCATGAGGCGCTGTGCGTGCCGGCCCTGCGCATCGAACCGCTGCCCCTGGCCGACGCGGATCGCCGCCGGCTGATGGACCTGGACCTGTACCACGCGGTGTTTTTCGTCAGCGCCAACGCCGCCCACCAGGCCCTGGAGCGGATCGCCGATCTCTGGCCGCAGTGGCCGGTGGGGCTGCACTGGCTGGCGGTGGGAGAATCCACGGCGGCGGTGATCCGCGCCGCCGGCCTGACCCCGGAGTACCCCCGCCAGGGTTTCAATTCCGAGGCGGTGCTGGCGCTGCCCTGCCTGGCCGGGGTGGCCGACAAACGGATTCTGATTTGCCGCGGCGACGGCGGCCGGGACTGGCTGGCCGCGCGCCTGCGCGAGCGCGGTGCCACCGTGGACGTGATGCCCTTTTACCGGCGCTTGCCGGACCCGGACCGGCACTGGCCGGCGGGGGCCGATACGGTGATGATCACCAGCGTGGAAGGCTGGCGGGCGCTGGCCGACCGGGTGCCCGCCGGCGCCACCGTGATCGCCGCCGGCGAACGGGTGGCGGCGGCGGTGGCCGCCGACCATGACGGGCCCTTGCGCGTCGCCACCAGCGCCCACGATGCCGATATGCTGGCGGCGCTGGCGCCTTGATATTGGACTCACCGGGCGGCTGTCATTATCTTGAGGCCATTCACAGAGGGAACGCATCTTGCACACGCTTCGCGCCGTTCGGCCTACAAAAAAGGGAGATTCCATGACGCACCGCGCCGTCCGTCGACAGCAGGGCCTGAGCCTGTGGCCGCTGCTCGTTCTGATCGTCATTCTGGCCGCGCTGGGGGCCGCCGGCTGGTGGGGCTGGCAACAGTGGCAGGTGCTGGAAAAGGACCGCCAGGGGCTTGGCCAGCAGGTGGAGACGCTGCGCGGTGAGCTGGATCGCCGCGACCGGGAACGGCGCCAGGCCGAAGGCGAGCTTCGCCAGCAGCAACAGAAGCTGGAAGCGCGCATGGCCCGGGACCGGGAAGCGCTGGCGGACGTGCGCCAGGGCGGCCAGACCCTGTGGCTGATCAATGAAGCGGAGGCGCTGGCCAGCCTGGCCGGTCAGCGGCTGATGCTGACCGGCGACGCCGCCGCCGCGCGGCGGCTGCTGAAGGCCGCCGACGACACCCTGGCCCGGCTCGACGACCCGGACGCGCTGCCGGCCCGCCAGGCCCTGGCCAACGACATGGAAACCCTCAACGGCGCCTTGCAGGTGGACATTCAGGCCATGGTGCTGCGGCTCGGCGCGCTGCAGTCGCTGGTCCCCGAGCTGGCGCTGCCGGAACGGGAAGCGCCGCCCCGCCAGGCGCCGGCGCCGGACCAGGGCAGCTGGTGGTCGCGGCTGCTGGATCAGATGCCGGTGACGGTGAGCCGCCATGACGGCGAAGTGCCGGTGCCGCTCACCGAAACCCAGGCCGCCACTGTGCGGCTGACCCTGGACGCCAGCCTGCAGCAGGCCCGGCTGGCACTGATGCAGGGCCGCGCCAAGGCCTACCAGCAGGCCCTGGACAGCGCCAACACCACCCTGGACCAGTGGTTCCGCGACGACCAGGGCCGGGTCAAACAGATGCGCGCCGCTCTGGAGGAACTGGGCGGCCAGCAGGTGAACCAGGCGCTGCCGGAAATCGGCGCCGGCCTGGACGCCATCCGTCAGCTCAAGCGCGACGTGCTCAAGCGTGACGGCGGGGAGGGCGGCCAATGAAAAAAGCGCTGCTGCTGATCGTGGCGGCCCTGGTGGCCGCCACCCTGCTGGGGCGCTGGATGGCCGCGGACTCCGGCTACGTGCTGGTGATCCGCGACCAGTGGCGCCTGGAAAGCACCCTGGGCTTCGCGGTGCTGGCCGCGATTCTGGCCGCCGTGGCCCTGGTGGTGCTGACCCTGCTGCTGAATCTGCTGTGGAACGCCGCCGAGCCGGTGCGCGCCACCCGCCGGTTCCGGCTCAAGGTGGCCCGCCGACGCCTGAAAAGCGGTTTCATCCTGCTGATGGACGGCGAACTGGATAAAGCCGAGCGGTTGCTGGTGTCCGCCGGTCGCGACGGCGACTGGCCGCTGGTGGCCTGGCTGCTGGCCGCCGAGTGCGCCCGCCAGCGCGGCGACGGCGAGGCGCTGGAGCGTTATCTGCGGGCCGCCGCCGACTGCCGTCGCGGCGACGCGGTGGCGGGCCTGATGCGGGCACGCTTCGCGCTGGACGAGGGCCGGCCGGACCGGGCCCGCCGGGAGCTTCAGGAACTGGCCGAGCGGGCGCCGGGCAACCAGCGGGTGCAGGCGCTGTACGCCGACGTGCTGGAGCGCGAGCGCGACTGGGAGGCGCTGTGCGCCCTGATGCCGCGCCTGCGCCGGGCCCTGGGCGAACAGGCGGCGGCCCGTCGGGAACGGCGCGCCTGGCTGGCGCGCCTGCAGCACCTGGGTCAGAAGCCCGGCTTCAATGACGCGGAAAGCCGCGCTCGGGAACTGCGCGAACTGTGGAAGAAGGTGCCCACCGCGCTGCGTCAGGACCCGGCCATGGTGGCCCGCTTTGCCGGCTTCCTGGCGCAGCTGGGCGACGGCCGCCGGGCCCTGCAACTGGTGCGCGAGCAACTGCAGCGGGACTGGGACGACCGGTTGCCGCCGGTGCTGGAAGCCATCGACGATCTGTCCCCGGACGAGCTGCTGCAGGTTCTGGAAAAATGGCTGCTGGAGCGCCCGGGCAACGCCGCGGTGCTGATCACCGCCGGGCGGGTGGCGCTGAAGGCGCGGCTGTGGGGCAAGGCCCAGAACTTCTTCGAAGCCGCCGCCAATTCCAGCCAGAGCGCCACCGCCCTGGCGGAACTGTCGCGGCTGTATCTGGCCCTGGGCGACCGCACCAAGGCCGCCGCCGTGCTGGAACGGCGGGTGGCGGAACTGGGCGGCGGTCTGCCGGCCCTGCCGATGCCGGACAACGCTACGCAGCCTTCCTGAAGCGGGGTTAATCGCGACTAAAGTCGCTCCTTGTGTCTCTCCGCAGGGAGATGATTAGCTACCATCCCCTGTCAG
>NZ_JADDOL010000036.1 GCF_016906305.1 Alloalcanivorax marinus | reverse complement strand
TCCCTGGGGGCTCCCTTTCGAACGTCCTGTTCTCAAGGGTCCCGGAAGGGGGCCCTCGCCGAGACGCTTCGAGGTGGCTTCCCGCGCCATCGTTTTTTGAGAGTTTAAGGAGAATAAAGATGTCCACCGTTTCCGCGGCCGGGTTTGAGCCGGTGCCGGTACCCGGGTCCGTCTGGGCCGGCGATAGCGTGTCCTATCTGCGTGGCGAGAAGCCGCTGCACGAGTATCTGTTCCAGCATGCCGAGGAGGTGCCGGAGCGGGTGGCCTATATTTATTACGGCACCGAGATTACCTGGGGTCAGGTCGGTGACGCGGTGCGGCGGTTGGCGGCGCATTTGCGCGAGCACGGGGTGGGGCCCGGTGATCGGGTGGCGTTGTTCATGCAGAACTGCCCGCAGTACATTTTCGCCCATTACGCGGTGCAGGCGCTGGGCGCCATGGTCACGCCGGTGAACCCGCAGTACAAGGCCGCCGAGGTGGCCTATCAGTTGAGCAATGCGGAGACCCGGGCGCTGGTGGTGGCGCGGGATCTGTATCCGATCGTCGCCGAGGTGCGAGATCAGGTGCCGACCCTGGCCACCGTGGTGAGCACCGCCTACGGCGATTATCTGCCGGAACGGCCCACGCTGACCGTGCCCAAGGAACTGCTGGGTGAGCCGTCGGCGCCGCCGGAGGGCACCGACGATCTGCGGGCGATCCTGAGCCACACCGCGCCGCTGCAACGGTTTGAGCCGGTGGATCTGTGGAACGGTGTGGGGCTGATGACCTTCACCTCCGGCACCACCGGCCGGCCCAAGGGCGCCATGCTCAGTTACGGGTCCAGCCTGTTCAAGATGGCGGTGTCGTTCCGCGCCAACCGCATGGCCGAGGACACCGTGAGCCTGGGCATCGCGCCGCTGTGCCATATCGCCGGCATGAACTTCGGCGTCTATCAGCCGGTGTACGCCCGTCAGACGCTGGTGATCCTGGCGCGCTTCGACCCCGCCACCACCATCGACGCCATCGAACGGTACCGGGTGCGCAACTGGTACAGCATCGCGCCGATGCTGCGCGCGATTCTGGATTTTCCCGGTGTGGAAAAGCGCGACCTGACCTCGCTGACCAACAACCCCTGCACCAGCTTCGGCATTCCTCTCACCGAGAAACTGGCCGGGGAATGGAAGGCGCTCACCGGTTGCCAGACCCATGAAGCGGCCTACGGGCTCAGCGAAACCCACACCTCCGACACCTTCATGCCCAAGGACCGGATCAAGTGGGGCAGCTGCGGGGTGCCGATGGCGGAGAATGAGATCCGCATCCTGGATACCGGCACCGGCGCGGAGTGCGCGCCGAATCAAAGCGGCGAGATCGTGGTGCGCAACAAGGCGGTGTTCAAGGGCTACTGGAAGCGCGACGAGGCCACCGCGGAGACCCTGCGCGACGGCGCCGTGTACACCGGCGACGTGGGCTATTTCGACGAAGAGGGCTACCTGTTCTTCACCGGCCGTATCAAGGAAATGATCAAGTGCTCCGGCTACAGCGTGTTCCCGGAGGACGTGGAAGCGCTGATGCTGGATCACCCGGCGATTTCCCAGTCCGCCGCCATCGGCATCCCCGACGATCAGCGCGGCGAAACGGTGAAGCTGTTCGTGGTGCTGAAGCCGGAGTACCAGGGCAAGGTCAGCGAGAGCGAGCTGATCGACTGGGCCAGGGAACATATGGCGGCGTACAAGTACCCGCGTCAGATCGCCTTTATCGACGCGCTGCCGGCGACGCCGGCGGGCAAGGTGCTGCGCCGGTTGTTGAAGGACGATTGAGGTTGGCGCCGCTCAAAGGCGGCGCCGACTGTTTTACTCCACCGGCGGGGAAGGCGCCTGGCCGTTTTTCTCCGCCGCTTTCTTTTTCTTGCCTTTGTCGTAATGCCACTTGATGGCGAAGAACATGCCCGTGCCGAACACCAGTAGCTTGAACGTCAGCAGGACGATCGGGACCCAATCCATTATTTTGACTCGTTGTCAGATTTCAGACCCAGTCTAAACCGGGCAAACCGCCCTCGACATTGGACACAACGTCCCAGGGCCCGGGATCAGTCGGGACCCACGGTCAGCGTTGCGCCGTTCTTCAAGAAAACGTCATCCCCCTGTCATGGATCTGCGGCCCACTACCCGGGTATCCGTGAACGAATAATGACGAGGTGTTTGATGAAACCCTGGCTTGCCCTCGGCGCCGGCACCCTGCTGGCCACCACCCTGCTGACCGGTTGCGGCGGCGACAGCGACAACGATAACGACGTCACCCCGCCGGCGGCGGACCCCACACCCGCCAGCGTGAAACTGAACTTCCTGGGCCGTCACAGCTCCGGCCAGTTCGACGAATCGGCGGCGGAAATCCCCGCCTACCACGCCGGCTCCCAGCGCCTGTTCGTGGTCAACGCCAACAAGGGCGCCCTGGACATCCTGAGCCTGGCGGACCCGGCCAACCCGACCCTGGAAGACACCCTGCTCACCGACGACCTCTCCGCCGGTTCGGAAGTGAACAGCGTGGCCGTCCGGGGCGACCTGGTGGCCATCGCCGTGCAGGCCGGCACCAAGACCGACACCGGTTTCCTGGCGCTGTACGACGCCAACACCCTGCAGCGCATCAGCTTCGTGCCCGTCGGCGCCCTGCCGGACATGGTCGCCTTCACCCCGGACGGCCACTACGTGCTCACCGCCAACGAAGGCGAGCCCAACGACGACTACAGCGTGGACCCGGAAGGCTCGATCAGCGTGATCGACATCCGCGACCCGGCGGAGCCGGTGGAAGCCCGCGCCACCTTCACCGCCTTCAACGGCCAGCAGGCGGATCTGAAAGCCGCCGGCGTGCGCATCTACGGCCCCAACGCCACGGTGGCCCGGGACCTGGAGCCGGAGTACATCGCCATCGCCGACGACAGCGCCACCGCCTGGGTGACCCTGCAGGAAAACAACGCCCTGGCCAGGCTGGACATCGCCAGCGCCACCGTCACCGACATTCTGCCGCTGGGCGAAAAGGACCTGAGCCTGGACGGCAACGGCATCGACGCCAGTGACGAGGACGGCGCGATCAATATCCGCACCTTCGACGGCGTGGTCGGTCTCTACCAGCCGGACGCCATCCACGCCTACAGCGCCGGTGGCAGCACCTGGCTGGTCACCGCCAACGAAGGCGACGCCCGCGCCTGGGGCGAGGACAACGACGCCTACTGGGGCACCGAAGGCAGCGGCTGCGCCGGCGATCCGAGCCAGGGCTTCGTGGAGGAATTCCGCGTCAAGCATCTGGTCCACGCCAGCGGCTTCGACCGCCGCTGCGGTGACGACCTGCCGCCTCAGCTGCGCGCGCTGGGCGCCGGCGCCCTGCTCAACCCGGACACCTTCGCCTACTGCGGCGCCAGCGCCGGCGACCCCGGCGAGTGCCGCGACGACGAGGTGCTGGGCCGGCTGAACATTACCTGGACCGAAGGCTACCGCACCGACGCCAACGGCGACCCGCTGCTGTTCACCGCCGCCGGCGTGCAGGACAACGTCAACGGCGACCGGCTCATGTACGACAAGCTGTACGCCTACGGCGGCCGTTCCTTCTCGATCTGGAGCGAGGACGGTGGGCTGGTGTTCGATTCCGGCGACGCCATCGAGCAGTTTCTGGCCAGCGACGAGTGCAAGCTGGGCACCCAGCGCACGCTGGACTGCAAGGACTACTTCAACTCCGGCCACGACGAAGGCAACGCCTTCGACAGCCGCAGCGACGCCAAGGGCCCGGAGCCGGAGGGCCTGACCCTGGGCCACCTGGGCGACAAGACGTTCCTGTTCCTGGGTCTGGAGCGCATGGGCGGCGTGCTGGTGTACGACATCACCGACCCCACCGCGCCGCAACGGGTGGACTACCTGAACACCCGCGACGACTGGACCACCGACGATCCCGGTTCGGTGCTGGCCGCCGCCGGCGACCTGGGGCCGGAAGGGCTGGTGTTCATCCCCGCCGGCGACGCCCCGGATGGCCGCGCCCTGCTGGTGGTGGGCAATGAGGTGAGCGGCACCGTCTCGGTGTACGAAGTGGAAAGCCTGTTCGACTAACCCGCCACCGCGCGCGGCCAAGGCCGCGCTGCAACGACAACCGCCGGCGTCCCCGCGCCGGCGGTTTTTTTGTTCATCCCCATCGCCACGAGTGCGGTTTCCGGGAACCTTCCCGGCCGATACCGTTCACACCAGTTCGGCGCGAATCCGTTAGACTGCGCCGCTTGAATCCGGGGCGGCGGTCAGCCGGCGGCGTAGCAGGCGATGGACTCGCGCACCAGGGCTTTCTCGCCAAACAAAAAGGTTTCCGCTACGTTACCCCGATGTCCTTTGTAATAGAGGGTCACGGTTTCATAACCCGACAGGACGTCCAGCAACTCGAAGCGCAGATCGGGCAAGGCCGCCAGAGCCTGGCCCCAGTAGGCGCGCAACGCCGGTTTCCCGCGTAGAATACCTTCACGGGCACCGGTGATCCGGGGAATCATGGGGGAACGGAACACCACGTCGTCCTGGTAGTGGGCAAGAATGTCCTCCAGGCTGTGCCGGTTCCAGGCCTCCAGCCATTGCCGCGCGAACGTATCCGGGTCGATCGAAATGGGTTGCATTGGGCCTCCTCGAAGGTCAACCTTGGTGACCTATATAGCTATGAAACAGGGTGGTGAGTCAATATGATCGATGACGCTTCCAGGGAGCGCTTGAACGACAGCCTGGTAACCTTGCACTTCGCGTTTCGCGGCCTGGTCGCGGAGCCCGATAACATTCTCAAGGATCAGGGGCTGTCACGGATCCACCACCGTTTGCTGTTCTTTATCGGCCACAACGACAATCTGAGCGTTAACGAGCTGGTCGACACCATGCGCCTCACCAAGCAGGCGATTCACAAGCCGCTCAAAACCTTGGTGGAAAAAGAGCTGGTGGCGGTCAGCCGCGACAGCGCCGACAAACGCGTCAAACGGCTGGCCCTCACCGAGGCCGGCGCCGAACTGGAACAGCGCCTCACCGGCATCCAGCACGACCTGCTTCTGCACGCCTTCGAGGAAGTGGGCCCGGCCGGCGCCGACGCCTGGCACCGGGTAATGGACACCATGGCCCGCCGGCTCGGGGTCTGAGCCCGGCGCTTCCCTTTCCCTTCATGCCTCTTGAACTGATTCTCGGCGGAATACGTTCCGGTAAAAGCGGGCTGGCCGAACGGCTGGCCGAACGGGCCGGCGGCGCGGTGCTGTACCTGGCCACCGCCCGGCCCGGCGACGACGAAATGCGCGAGCGCATCCGCCGCCACCGGCAACGGCGGCCGGCGAACTGGTCACTGCTGGAAGAACCCCTGGCGCTGGGCGCCGCCCTCCGCGATCTCGACCGTGGGTCGCCTCCCACCGTGCTGATCGATTGCATGAGCCTGTGGGTCAGCAACCTGCTGCTGGCCGGCGAGGCGGTGTTCGAGCGGGAACGGCCGGCATTTCTGGAAGCGCTGCTGGCCTATCCGGGCCGGGTGATCGTGGTCAGCAACGAGGTGGGGCTGGGGCTGATCGGCATGGACCCGCTGACGCGCCGCTTCGCCGACGAACTGGGCTGGCTGAATCAGGACCTGGCGGCGCGGGCGGAGCGGGTGGTGATGACCGTGGCCGGCCTGCCGCAGGTACTCAAGGGCCCGCCGTTACCGCCGGATCGCGACTGAAGTCGCTCCTACAACGTGCTTACCGTAGGAGCGACTTCAGTCGCGATGCCACTCAAAGTGTCAGCGCCGCCACCATCAGCACCGCGGCCTCCACGGTTTCCACCAACGCCCCGGCGGTATCGCCGGTGAAGCCGCCCAGGCGTCGGCGCATCAACGCCGCGCCGCCGACGAACACCGCCACCGTCACCAGCAAGACCGCACTCTGCCCCAGCAGCAGCGCCAGCAGCGCCGCCGCCAGCACCGTCAGACCCACGGCGCGCCGGGCGGCATGGCGGGCCGGTTCGCTGCCGAGCCCCTGCTCGCGCACATAGGGCAACGCCAGAAACAGGCCGGCGCAGGCGGCCCGCGCCAGTACCGGCGCCACCAGCAACGCCAGGGCACCGCCGCCCGCCAGCAGGGCCGCCAGCGCGGTCACCTTGACCAGCAACACCAGCACGATGGCCACCGCCCCGGCGGGGCCGCAGTAGGGGTCCTTCATGATCGCCAGGGTGCGCGCCCGGTCGCCGTAGCCGCCCAGCCAGGCGTCGGCGCTGTCCGCCAGGCCATCCAGGTGCAGAGCGCCGGTGAGCCCCACCCAGACCACCAGCAGCAGGGCCGCCAACGGCGCCGGGGGCGCGCTCTCCAGCCATACCGCCAGCCCCCATAACAGGGCGCCGATCAACAGCCCCACCACCGGGTACCAGGCCACCGAGCGGCCCTGGTCGCGCGGGTCCACCGGCAAGGCCACCCGCACCGGCAGGCGGGTGAGCAGGGACAGGGCCAGCCGGGCCGGCTGCCCGCGCCGGCTCACGAACCGGACTCCGTCACGCCGTGGCTGACCAGACAGCCCAGCAGCCCCTGATCGGTGGCGTCCAGGCGCACCCGGGAACGGCTGGCATAGGGCACCAGAAAGGCGCCCAGGGCGCGGCCCGGCGGCAGCCCCATCACATGGGCCAGGGTCATGCGGATCACGCCGCCGTGGCACACCAGCAACACCCGTTGCCCGGCCAGGGCGTCCCGCCAGTGGCTCCAGGCCTCGCCGATGCGCCGGTAAAAATCCAGGATCGGTTCGCCGCCCGCCGGGGCGTGCCGTTCCGGGTCGGACCAGAAGCGCGCCTGGCCGTCGCCGAAGCGCTCCGCCACCTGCTCCGTGGTCAGCCCTTCCCAGGCGCCGAAGGAGATTTCCTTGAAGCCGTCCACCACCGTGCAGGGCAGGCCGCGCTCGGCGGCCAGTTGCTCGGCGAAGGCCCGGCAGCGCAGCAGCGGCGAGGTGAGGATATGGTCCCACTGGTCCGCCTCGCCCACCGCCGCCCGCATCTGCCGCCAGCCCAGCGGGCTCAGGGCGTCGTCCCGATGGCCCCGGTATTTGGGGCCGCCGTCCGGCTCGCCGTGGCGCAGCAGATCGAACCAGGTGGTGGTCGCGGGCGCGGTCATGAGCGGTCCTGGACGCCGGCGTCCTCGAAGGTGGCCATCTCGTTGTGCAGGGCGCAGGCCTGACGCAGCAGCGGCACCGCCAGGGCGGCGCCGGAGCCCTCGCCGAGACGCAGATCCAGACACAGCAGCGGTTCCGCCTCCAGGGTCTGCAGCAGACGCACATGGCCGGGCTCGGCGGACTGGTGGGAAAACACCAGCCAGGGGCGCAGCTCCGGGCGCAGGCGCACCGCCGCCAGGGCCGCCACGGTGACGATAAAGCCGTCCACCAGCACCACCAGGCCCCGGGCGGCGGCGCCGATAAAGGCGCCGGCCAGGGCGGCGATCTCGAAGCCGCCCACCGAGGCCAGTGCCTGCAGCGGGTCGCGGGGGTCGGCGTGGCGGCGCAGGGCGCGCTCAATCACCGCCACCTTGCGGCCCACGCCGTAGCGGTCCAGCCCGGTGCCGGGCCCGGTCAGGGAGCGCGCCGGCTTGCCCAGCAGGGCGCAGGCCACGGCGCTGGCGCTGGTGGTGTTGCCGATGCCCATTTCGCCGCCCACGAACAGCCGCGCCCCGGCCTCGGCGGCGCGGGCGGCGGCCCGGTCGCCGGCGGCCAGGGCCGCGTCCAGCTGTTCCGGGCTCATCGCCGGGCGCACCGCCAGGTTGTCGGTGCCCGGGGCGATGGTCTCGTCCACCACCCCGTCGCTCACCGGCGGCGGCGCCACCGTGCCCAGGTTGACCACTTCCAGGCGCGCGTCCAGGTGCCGGGCCAGCACACTGATGGCGGCGCCGCCGGTGACGAAATTGGCGATCATCTGACCGGTCACCGCCTGGGGAAAGGCGGACACGCCCTCGGCGCAGACCCCGTGATCGGCGGCGAACACGGTGATCGCCACGGCGTCCAGGTCGGGCCGGTCGCTGGCCTGCAGGGCCGCCAGCTCCACCGCCACGCCTTCCAGCCGGCCCAGGGAACCCGGCGGCTTGGTGAGGCGGGCCTGGCGGGCCAGGGCCCGTTCCCGGTGTTGTGGGCAGGGGGCGGCGATGGGGGCTTGCCAGCAGGCGGTATCGGTCACGCGGACTCCTTTCGGGGTGGTGGCGGAAGCGGGCCAATCCTCTTCCCGGCTTCCGATACTGTCAAGGCGAGGACCTTTGGCCTTTGGTAACCGCTTGCCGCTACACTGCGCCTCCCTACCCCTGCCCGGAACCGCCGTCATGTGGAGCCTGATCCTTGCCGCCCTCGCCGCCGTGGCCCTGGACCGGGTGCTGGGCGAGCCCGGTCGCGGGCACCCGCTGGTGGCCCTGGGCCGGGCCGCGGACCGGCTGGAGCGGCGGCTCAACCGCCAGGCCGACGGCGACCGGGGGCGCGGTGCCCTGGCGGTGGCGGTACTGGCCCTGCCGCCGGTGCTGGCCGCCCTGGCCCTGACCCTGTGGCTGCCGGTATGGCTCCTGTGGCCGCTGCAGGTGCTGGGGCTGTGGCTGGCCCTGGGCGCGCGCAGCCTGGCCGAGCACGGCCGCGCGGTGGCGGCGCCGCTGGCCGCCGGCGACCTGCCGGAAGCACGCCGCCAGGTGGGCCGCATCGTCAGCCGCGACAGCGACGCGCTGGACCCGCCCGGGGTGGCCCGGGCGGCCACCGAATCGATGCTGGAGAACGGCGCCGACGCGGTGTTCGCCAGCCTGTTCTGGTTTCTGGTGGCGGGCCTGCCCGGCGTGCTGCTGCACCGCATCGTCAATACCCTGGATGCCCTGTGGGGCTACCGCACGCCGCGCTACGAACGCTTCGGCAAGGCCGCCGCCCGGCTGGACGACGCGCTTAACTGGGTGCCGGCCCGGCTCACCGCCCTCAGCTATGGCCTGTGCGGCCACCTGGGCCCGGCGCTGCGCTGCTGGCGCGACCAGGCCCGGCACTGGGACAGCCCCAACGCCGGGCCGGTGATGGCCGCCGGCGCCGGTGCCCTGGGCGTCACCCTGGGCGGCCCGGCGCCCTACCACGGCGCGCTCAAGCAACGCCCTCCGCTGGGCCAGGGCCCGGCCCCGGACGCCGCCACCATCGACGCGGCCCTGGCCCTGATACGGCGCGCCCTGGTGCTGTGGCTGGCGCTGGCCGTTCTGATCGCGCTCATCATCGGGGCGGCGCCATGAGCGAACAGCGCCCGGACCACGGCGGCCGCCTGCACCGCGCCGCCGCCCGATGGGGCCTGCCGGTGGCCGATTGGCTGGACCTGTCCACCGGCATCAATCCCCACGGCTACCCGGTGCCGGCGATCCCGGAGCGGGTCTGGCAGCGACTTCCGGAAGACGACGACGGCCTGGCGGAGGTCGCCCGGCGCTGGCTGGGCCTGCCCGCCACCGCCGGCTGTCTGCCGGTGGCCGGCAGCCAGGCCGCCCTGCAGACCCTGCCACTGCTGCGCCGCCCGGGCCGGGTGGGGGTGCCGGCGCCGGGCTACCAGGAACACGCCGCCGCCTGGCAGCGGGCCGGCCACCGGGTGGTGCCGCTGAGCGCGGACCAGGTGCCCGCCGCCCTGCCGGACCTGGACGCCCTGGTGTGGATTCACCCCAACAACCCCACCGGCGCCGTTCTGGACACCGACACCCTGCTGCGCTGGCACCGTGCCCTGGCGGCCCGGGACGGCTGGCTGGTGGTGGACGAGGCCTTTATCGAGGCCAGCCCCGCCGCCTCCCTGGCACCGCGCCTGGGCGCGCCGGGGCTGGTGGTGCTGCGCTCCCTGGGCAAGTTCTTCGGCCTGGCCGGCCTGCGCGCCGGCCTGATGGCGGGCCCCACCGCCCTGTGCCGGGCCCTGGACGAGCGGCTCGGCCCCTGGGCGCTCAGCCACCCGGCCCGTTACGTGATGGCCACGGCCCTGGCGGACCACCGCTGGCAGGCCGCCACCCGCCAGCGGCTGCGCGCCGACGGGCAACGGCTGGATGCCCTGCTGCGCGCCCACGGCCTGCACCCGCAAGGCGACAGCGACCTGTTCGCCTGGTGCCCCACCGCCGACGCCGCCGTTCGTCACGAACGCCTGGCCCGCCAGGGCGTGCTCACCCGCCTCTGGCCACGGCCCGACGGCCTGCGCCTGGGTCTGCCCGGCGACGAAGCCGGCTGGCGGCGGCTGGATCAGGCGCTGGCGAACCGGCCCGCGCCCTGAGACCGGCGGCAAAACCGCCCGCCGCCGTTGATTATTGCGCCTTCACTTGCTAGCTTGCGCGCTCCTTACGGTGCCCCGCGACGGCGGGGTTAAACGGGAAGTCGGTGACGCGCCCCAGCGCCAGCCCGACGCTGCCCCCGCAACGGTGATTGAGAGCAAGGCCATCGGAGTCGCCACTGTGTGCGTTACACGGGAAGGCGATGGCCCCGGGACGACCCCGTCCCTCTCATCAGCCCGGATACCGGCCGCGAGGAAGGACACCGGCCCCGCCGGTGCCCACCTGGCGTCGCGGAGGGCGACGGCGGCAAGCCCCGGAGCCGCCGGCCCGGAGCCTTCCCGCCCGCTCCCCGACAATCATTATCACGCCGTGCGGGTGAGCTCGGCGAAGGGGATCGTTTCGCATGACCTTGCGTTTTTCGACGGCACTGGCCGTCCTGCCTGTTTGTTTTTCCACGTTAGCCCCGTTGGCCACCGCCGACGACACCGCTTCCTCCGATACCGCTGCACTGCAAGTCGCCGCCCTGGATCCGGTGGTGGTCACGCCCACCCTGACCAGCCGCACCGTGGACGCCTCCCTGTCCTCGGTCACCGTGATCGATGAAGAGCAACTGCGCCGCCAGCAGCCGGTGGAGTTCAGTGAAGTACTGCGCGGCCAGCCCGGCGTGGACATGGTCGGTAACGGCAGCTTTGGCAAGAGCTCCAGCCTGTTCCTGCGCGGCACCGGCAGCAGTTCCACCCTGCTGATGGTGGACGGCGTGCGGCTGCGTTCCGCCACGGCCGGCAGCCCGTCCTGGCAGTTTCTGCCGCCACAGCTGATTCAACGCGTGGAGATCGTGCGCGGACCGCGCGGCAGCCTGTACGGCGCCGACGCCGTGGGCGGCGTGGTGCAGGTGTTCACCGACGGCAGCGCCAACCCCGGCGCCTGGGTGGAAACCGGCGCCGGCAACCTGAACAGCCGCCGCCTGGCCGCCGGTGCCGCCGGTGAGAGCGACGGCACTCGCTACAGCCTGTCGGTGGATCGCTTTGACACCGACGGCGACACCCTGCGCGAACACAGCGACGAGCGCGGCTACGACAACACCTCAGGCGTTGTGCATCTGACCCACCGTTTCGACAACGATGCGGAACTGGGCGTGTTCGGCTTCCGTGCCCAGGGCACCACGGAGTTCGAAGGCAGCACCCCGGAAGAGCGCAAGGAAACCGACTACGTGCTGCAGGTGGCCGGCGTCAAAGGCAGCCTGTGGGTCACCAATAACTGGCAAAGCAAGCTGCTGGTCAGTGACGCCCGCGACGAAAACGAAAGCTTTACCGACGGCGACCGCGACAGCATTTTCAACACCCGCAGCCGCGCCGCCAACTGGCAGAACGTATTCCTGCTCGGCGAGCACCGTCTGGTGGTGGGCGGCGACTTTCTCCGCGACAGCATCGACAGCACCACCCAATACGCGGAAGACGAGCGCGACAATGCGGGCGGCTTCGCCCAGATGCTGCTCGATTTCGGCGCTCTGGATCTGCAGGCCAGCGGCCGCTACGACGACAATGAAGCCTTCGGCCACAAAACCACTGGCGGCGTGGCGGTGGGCTACAAGGTGACGCCCAGGCACCGCCTGCGCGCCAGCTACGGCACCGCCTTCCGGGCGCCCACTTTCAACGATCTTTACTATCCGGGCTTCGGCAACGACGCCTTGGAACCGGAGAGCTCGGAGAGTGTGGAGGTGGGCGTGCGCGGCCAGTTCGAGACCTGGTTCTGGGATCTGGCCGTGTACCAGACCGATGTGGAAGACCTGATTGCCTACGCCAATCTGGGGGGCCTGTATGCGCCCTATAACGTTAACGAGGCACGCATTCGCGGCGCCGAACTGAGCGGCGGCCTGGAACTGAATCAATGGCGGCTGGCGGCGGCGGTGACCGCCCAGGACCCGCGCGACCGGGACACCGACAAGGTGCTGCAGCGCCGCTCCAAGCGCAGCCTGCGGCTGGATGTGGACCGCGACCTGGGCGACCTGTCCCTGGGCGGCAGCCTGGTGCTCAAGGGCGACCGCTACAATGACGCGGCCAACGAGGAACCGCTGGGCGGCTACGGCATTCTCGACCTGCGCGCCGGCTGGCAATTCGCGCCGCGCTGGTCCACCCGTCTGACCGTGAAGAACGTGCTCGACAAGCGCTACAGCACGGCCACCAACTTCGCCGGCTGGGACTATCTCAACGCCGGCCGGTTCGTCATGCTGAGCCTGCGCTACGAACTGCACTGATCGGAGACTCGTCATGATTCGTCCCACCGCGTTGCTCGCCCTGAGCCTGGCGCTGCTCGCCACGGCGGCGTCCGCGCGGGTGTGCGTGGACGACGACGCGGACCGGCGGGTGTGCCTGGAGCAGCCGGCGCGACGCATCGTGGCGCTGTCCCCGGGCGCCACCGAACTGCTCTACGACGCCGGCGCCGGCGAACGTCTGGTGGGGGCGGTGAGCTTCAGCGACTTTCCCCCCGAAGCCAAGGCGCTGCCCCGGGTGGGCAGCTACAAGCGGCTCGATCTGGAAGCGATCCTGGCCCTCCAACCGGACCTGGTGGTGGCCTGGGTCAGCGGCAATCCGGCCACCCAGGTGGAGCGGCTGGAGACTCTGGGGCTCACCGTCTATCGCGGCGAACCGCGGCGCTTCGCCGGGGTGGCCGACACGTTGGAGCGGCTGGCGGTACTGGCCGGCACGGAGCAGGCCGGCGCCGCCGCCGCCGCGCGGTTTCGCGACGGCATCGCCGAGCTGCGCCAACGCTTCGCCGACGCCGACCCGGTGACGGTGTTCTATGAGGTCTGGGAAGAGCCGCTGATGACGGTGAACGGCGAGCACCTGATCAGCGAGGCGATCCGCACCTGCGGTGGCGTCAATGTGTTCGCCGACCTGCCCGGCCTGGCGCCCCGGATCGGCACCGAGGCGGTGATCGCCGCGGACCCGGAGGCGATCGTGGCCGGCGGCATGGGCGAGAACAATCCGGCCTGGCTGACGCCCTGGAAGCGTTTCCAGGCCCTCACCGCGGTGCAACGGGACAACCTTTTCTTCGTGCCCCCGTCCACCTTGCAGCGTCCCACGCCGCAAATGCTGGATGGCACCCGCCTGCTCTGCGACCACCTGGAGCGCGCCCGTGCCCGGCGTTAGTCGGCGCCCACTGGCGCTGGCGCTGCTGGCCCTGGCCGGCGCGCTGGCGGTGGCCTTGTCACTGGCGGTGGGCAGCGTACCCATCCGTGGCGCGGAGCTCTGGGCGGTGCTCACCGGCGGCGGCGACCCGCTGCACCGGGAACTGCTGTTGTCCCTGCGCCTGCCCCGGGCGCTGGCGGCGTTCGCCACCGGCGGCCTGCTGGGGCTGGCCGGGGCGCTGATGCAGGTGCTGCTGCGCAACCCCCTGGCGGACCCTTATGTACTGGGCCTGTCCGGCGGCGCGGCGGTGGGCGCCCTGGGCGCCATGCTGCTGGGGGGCGCCGCCGTCTGGGTGCCCGGCGCCGCCTTTGTCGGTGCCCTGCTTTCCACCGTGCTGGTGTTCGGCCTGGCCCAGGGCGTGGGAGGCTGGACGCCGACCCGGCTGCTGCTTACCGGGGTGGTGGTGGCCGCCGGCTGGGGGGCGGTGGTCACCTTTCTGCTTACCCTGAGCCCGGCGGAGCGGCTGCCGGGCATGCTCTATTGGTTGATGGGCGACCTCAGCTACGCCCGCTCGCCGTGGCCGGCCTGGCTGCTGCTGGTACCGGCGGCCCTGCTGGTGCTGCCGCTGGGGCGCGGCCTCAATGTGCTGGCCCGGGGGCCACTGCAGGCGGCGTCGCTTGGGGTCGCGGTGCGGCCCCTGGAAATCACCGTCTATGTGCTGGCCAGCGCGCTCACCGCCATGGCGGTGAGCACCGCCGGCAGCGTCGGCTTCGTGGGCCTGGTGGTGCCGCACATGCTGCGGCTGGCGCTGGGCAACGATCAGCGTCTGATCCTGCCGGCCAGCGTGCTGGCCGGCGGCGCCCTGCTGACCCTGGCGGACACCCTGGCGCGCACCCTGCTGGCGCCCCAGCAGTTGCCGGTGGGGGTGATCACCGCCCTGCTCGGCGTGCCCACCTTCCTGCTGTTGCTGTACCGGAGCCGCTGATGACGGTGCTCACCACGCAGGACCTGGTCATCGACATCCCCGGCCGCGCCGACGGCCGTCCCCTGTCCCTGCGCGTGGCGCCGGGCCAGCGCTGGGGGGTGTTGGGCCCCAATGGCGTGGGCAAGACCACCCTGCTGCACACCCTGGCCGGGCTGCGCGCGCCCCGCGCCGGCCGGGTACTGCTGGACGATACGCCGCTGGAAACCCTCAAGCGCAAGCGCGTGGCGCAACGGCTGGCGCTGGTGTTCCAGGACCGCCAGGACGGCTTCCCGGCCACGGTGCTGGAAACCGCCCTGATCGGCCGCCATCCGTTTCTGGCGCCCTGGCACCGGGAGGGGGCGGAGGACCTGCTGCTGGCCCGGGAGGCCCTGGCCGCCCTGGCGGTGGATCACCTGGCCGACCGTCTGGTGACCACCCTGTCCGGCGGCGAGCGCCAGCGGGTGGCCATCGCCACCGCCCTGGCCCAGACGCCTTCCGTGTGGCTGGCGGACGAGCCCACCAACCACCTGGACCTGCACCATCAGGTGACGGTGATGAAACTGCTGCGCGAGCGCGCCGGGCGCGGCGCTGCGGTGGTAATGGGCCTGCACGACCTGAACCTGGCCGCGCGCTGGTGCGACCACCTGCTGCTGCTGTACCCGGACGGCCAGCATTGCTTCGGCCCCGCCGAGGCGATGCTGGAGCCCACCGCCCTGGCGCGCCTGTACGGCCAGCCCCTGACCATGGCCCGGGTGGGCGGCGCGCCGGTGTTCGTGCCCGCCGACCCGGCGCCGGGAGCCTCCGATGACCGACCTTGATGTTTTCCGGGGCCGCGTGCCCGCCGCCCTGATCAGCGCCCCGGGCTCCGGCCAGGGCAAGTCGCTGATCACCGCCGCCCTGGCCCGGCTGCACCGCAACGCCGGGCGCCGGGTGCGGGTGTTCAAGTTCGGCCCGGACTATCTGGACCCCATGGTGCTGGAGCGGGCCAGCGGCGCGCCGGTGTATCAGCTGCAACCCTGGATGACCGGCGAGGCGGAATGCCGCTGGCGGCTGGCGGAAGCGGCCACCCAGGCGGACCTGATCCTGGTGGAAGGGGCCATGGGCCTGTTCGACGGCACCCCGTCCAGCGCCGACCTGGCGGTGCTGGCGGGCATCCCGGCGATTCCGGTGATCGACGCCTGGGGCATGGCCCAGACCTTCGGCGCCGTGGCCCTGGGCCTGGCCCGCTACCGGGACGACCTGACCGTGCGCGAAGTGATCGCCAACCGGGTGGCCAGCCCGCGCCACGGCGCCCTGCTCGCCGAGGGCCTGCCGGCGGACCTGACCCTGCTGGGCGCGGTGCCCCGCCATGAGGCGATGACGCTGCCCGAACGCCATCTCGGCCTGGTGCAGGCCGGTGAGCTGGACGACCTGGATCAGCGCCTGGACCGGGCCGCCGCCGTGCTCGTCGAGGCCGGTCTGGACCGGCTGCCGGCCCCGGTAACGTTCGAGGCGCCGCGCCCGGTGCCGCCGGAGCCCCTGCTGGCAGGCCAACGAATCGGCGTGGCCCGGGACGCGGCCTTTGCTTTTTTGTACCCGGCGAATCTGGATCTGCTCCGCGACCTGGGCGCGGAGCTGCGTTTCTTCTCGCCCTTGGCCGACGCCGCGCCGCCGGACGTGGACGCCCTCTGGCTGCCCGGCGGCTACCCGGAGCTGCACGGCGCCACCCTGGCCGCCAACGTGGCGATGGGCGAAGCGATCCGCGCCCACCATCGGGCCGGCAAACCGATCCTGGCGGAATGCGGCGGCCTGATGAGTTGCCTGGACACGGTGATCGACGGCGACGGCGAATCCCATGCGGGCTTCGGGCTGCTGCCCGGCCGGGCACGGCTCACCGGCAAGCTGCAGGGGCTGGGCATGCACGCCCTGCGCCTGGGCGAGGACGAACTGCGCGGCCACACTTTCCATCACGCCGCCCTGGACGGCGCGCCGCCGGCCCGGCTGTTCAGCGAAAAACAAAGCGGCACCGGCGGCGAACCGGTGTTCGTGGACGGCGGCCTGGTGGCCAGCTTTTTCCACGGCTACTTTCCTTCATCGCCGACGCTGGTGGCCTCGATCTTCGAAGGCCGCTTTCCCCCTTCCCGGTAACAGGAGACGTCCATGCGCGAAGACGCCAAAACCCCGCAACGCCACGCCGAACGCATGGCGAAAAAACAACGCATCATGCAGGAACGCATCGCCCGCGCCGACAAGGACCAGGGCGTGCTGCTGGTGCTCACCGGCCCCGGCAAGGGCAAGAGCAGCTCCGGCTTCGGCATGCTGGCCCGGGCCCTGGGCCATGGCATGAAGGTGGGCGTGGTGCAGTTCATCAAGGGTGCCTTCAGCACCGGCGAGGAAGCCTTCTTTCGCGATCTGCCCAATGTGGATTACCACGTGATGGGCGAGGGCTACACCTGGGACACCCAGGACCGGCAGCGGGACGTGGCCGCCGCCGAGGCGGCCTGGGCGGTGGCCCGCCAGATGCTGCGCGACGAGAGCTACCATCTGGTGCTGCTGGACGAACTGAACATCGCCCTGCGCTACGAGTACCTGGACCTGGACACGGTGCTCGACGACCTGCAGAACCGCCCGCCCCTGCAGCACGCCGTGGTCACCGGCCGCTATGCGCCCAAGGAACTGATCGAGCTGGCGGACACAGTCACGGAGATGAAAGTCGTCAAGCATGCGTTCAAGGATCAGGGCGTGCGCGCCCAGAAAGGCGTGGAGTTGTAAGAGCAGTTGAAAGTTAAAAGTTAAAAGTTGAAAGGTCGTGTCGGAAAGGCTTCCCCGCGGCCCACGGCCGTGCAAGCGGTGCGGTTCATCCCTATTACCCTTAAGCGCGGGCACGGCGGTACAAAGCCAGACACCCCGATCCGCGTTTCAACTTTTAACTTTTAACTTTCAACTCGCCCCGAACCCTGATCGCGGCTGAAGCCGCTCCTACGGAAACCGGACCCATATTCCATGACGACGTTGATGATCCAAGGCACCACCTCCGACGCCGGCAAGACGCTGGTGGTGGCGGCGTTGTGCCGGTGGTTGGCGCGGCGCGGGGTGGGGGTGGCACCGTTCAAACCGCAGAACATGGCGTTGAACAGCGCCGTCAGCGAGGACGGCGGCGAGGTGGGTCGGTCCACCGCGTTGCAGGCGCTGGCGGCGGGGGTGCCGTTGCATTCGGACATGAATCCGGTGCTGCTCAAACCGCAGACCGACCGGGGCGCCCAGGTGATTCTGCGCGGCCGGGTGCACGGCAATATGGACGCCGTGGACTACCACGCCTTCAAGGCAACGGCCCGGGAGGCGGTGCGCGATGCCTGGACGGCGTTGGCGGCCCGCCATGAAGTGGTGATCGCCGAGGGCGCCGGCAGCCCGGCGGAGATCAATCTGCGCGCCAACGACATCGCCAACATGGGCTTCGCCGAGCTGGCCGACTGCCCGGTGATCCTGGTCGCCGACATCGACCGGGGCGGCGTGTTCGCGCAGATCGTCGGTACCCTGGAAGTGTTGCCGCCGGAGGAACAGGCGCGCATTCAGGGCTTCGTGATCAACCGCTTTCGCGGTGACCCGGCGCTGCTGCAAAGCGGCCTGGAGTGGCTGGCGCAACGCACCGGCAAGCCGGTGCTCGGCGTGCTGCCGTATCTGCACGGTCTGATGCTGGACGCGGAGGACGCGGTGGCCGGCGGCGGCGAGCATCAGGCCGGCGCGCTCAAGGTGACGGTGCCGCTGCTGCCGCGCATGAGCAACCACAACGACTTCGACCCGCTGCGCCTGCACCCTGGCGTGGCACTGCGCTTCGCCGAAATGGGCCGGCCCTGGCCGGCGGCGGATCTGGTGATCCTGCCCGGCAGCAAGGCCACCCGCGCCGACCTGGCGTTCCTGCGCGAGCAGGGCTGGGATCGGGAGATCGAACGGCACCTGCGCTACGGTGGTAAAGTGTTGGGCCTCTGCGGCGGCTTCCAAATGCTGGGGGAACGCATCGAGGACCCGGACGGCCTGGAAGGCGACCCCGGCGGCGACGCCGGCCTGGGTTGGCTGGCCCTGCGCACCACCCTGGTCCCGGGCAAACAGCTGCGCAATGTGAGCGGCACCCTGCTGCCGGACGGCGTGCCGATCCACGGCTACGAAATCCACAACGGCGTCAGCGAAGGCCCCGCCCTGGACCGCCCGCTGCTGCGCCTGGACGACCGCGACGACGGCGCCCTCAGCGACGACGACCGCATTCGCGGCACCTACCTGCACGGCCTGTTCGACGACCCGGGCGCCACCGACGCCCTGCTGCGCTGGGCCGGCCTCACCGACGCCTCCGCCGCCATCGACTATGACGCCCACCGCCAGCACGACCTGAACCGCCTCGCCGACGCCATCGACCAGCACCTGGACACCGACGCCCTCCTCGCGCTTCTGAACCTGGCGTAGGTTTGCTCCAGCCGGGGCGCGGCTCGGCAGGAGCGGTGGTCCACCGCGATGGTCCGGCGTCGGAGTGGGGTGATCGCGGCCGAACGACCGCTCCTACCCCAATCTATCCCCCTACCCAATCTACAAAGCCGCGCGGGACGCTACCTCGTAGCGTCTCGGTGTGGGCCCCCTTCCGGGACCCTTGAGAACAGGACGTTCGAAAGGGAGCCCCCAGG
>NZ_JADDOL010000035.1 GCF_016906305.1 Alloalcanivorax marinus | reverse complement strand
GCGGCAAGTACGTCCCTGTAGCTCGTTTCCGGCATCCCTGCCTCCAACGGTCCGGGCCGGGGGAAACCGTTCCCGCCTCCGTGCCGGGCGGCACGCCGCTTCCTGTGGAGAGTGGTGGGGGTGTTGGGTGTTGTAGGAGCGGCTTTAGCCGCGATGCCGGGGCGGTGGTGGGGAAAGGCCGGGCGGTGGTCCGCGCCGGCCGTTCGGGTCAGTGGTTGCCCAGTTTCTTTTCCAGGTGGTGGATGTCCACGCCGCCTTCCTTGAAGGCCGGGTCGCGGAAGATTTTGTCGCGGTGCAGGGCCACGTTGGTTTTGATGCCTTCCACCACGATTTCTTCGAGGGCGATGCGCATGCGTTCGAAGGCCACGTCCCGGTTCTCGCCCCAGGTGATCAGTTTGCCGATCAGGGAGTCGTAGAAGGGCGGTACCGTGTAGCCGCCGTAGACGTGGGAGTCGACGCGCACGCCGTTGCCGCCGGGGGCGTGGAAGTAGGTGATCTTGCCGGGGCTGGGCACGAAGCTGACCGGGTCCTCGGCGTTGACGCGGACCTCGATGGCGTGGCCCTGGAAGGTCACGTCTTCCTGCTTGATGGTCAGGCCCTCGCCGCCGGCGATGCGCAGCTGTTCCTTGACGATGTCCACGCCGGTGATCATTTCCGTGACCGGGTGTTCCACCTGCACGCGGGTGTTCATCTCGATGAAGTAGAAGCCTTCGTTTTCGTAGAGGAATTCGAAGGTGCCGGCGCCCCGGTAGTTGATTTCCTTGCAGGCGTTGACGCAGCGCTGGGCCACTTCTTCCTTCAGGTGGGCGGGGATGCCCGGTGCCGGGGCCTCTTCCACCACCTTCTGGTGCCGGCGCTGCAGGGAGCAGTCCCGGTCCCCCAGGTGGATGGCGTGGCCGGCGCCGTCGGAGAGCACCTGGATTTCCACGTGGCGCGGCTTCTGCAGGAACTTCTCCATGTACACGGTGCTGTCGCCGAAGGCGTTCTTGGCCTCGGAGCGGGTCAGGGTCACCGCGTTGAGCAGTTGCTGGCGGTCTTCCACCACGCGCATGCCGCGTCCGCCGCCGCCGGCGGCGGCCTTGATGATCACCGGGTAGCCGATTTCCTCGGCCATCATCAGGGTGGCGTCCTCGTCGTCGCCCACCGGGCCGTTGGAGCCGGGCACCGTGGGCACGCCGGCGGCCTTCATGGCCTCGATGGCGGATACCTTGTTGCCCATCAGGCGGATGGTGTCGGCGCGGGGACCGATAAAGATGAAGCCGGAGCGCTCCACGCTTTCCGCGAAGTCCGCGTTCTCGGCCAGGAAGCCGTAGCCCGGGTGGATGGCGTCCGCGTCGGTGACCTCGGCGGCGCTGATGATGGCCGGGATGTTCAGGTAGGAGTCGGTGGACGGCGCCGGGCCGATGCACACCGCCTCGTCGGCGAGCCGCACGTGCATCAGGTCACGGTCGGCCTTGGAGTACACCGCCACGGTGCGGATGCCCAGCTCCTTGCAGGCCCGCAGGATGCGCAGGGCGATTTCGCCACGGTTGGCAATCAGAACCTTTTCCAGCATGGGAAACCCCCGTTAGACGATGGAGAACAGGGGCTGGTCGAACTCCACCGGCTCGCCGTCCTCCACCAGGATGGCGTCGATGGTGCCGGACTTGTCCGCCTCGATCTGGTTCATCATTTTCATTGCCTCGACGATGCACAGCACGTCGCCGGCCTGCACTTTCTGGCCCACTTCCACGAAGGTGGCGGCGCCGGGGGACGGCGAGCGGTAGAAGGTGCCGACCATGGGCGAGCGCACCAGGTGGCCGCTGGGGGTGTCGTCACGGGGCGCCGGGGCGCTGTCGGCGGCGGGCGCGGGGGCCGGCGCCGGTGCCGGGGCGGCGTACTGCGGATACGGCGCGTACTGCGGCGCCGGCGCGCCGGAATGGCGGCCACCACGGCTGATGCGGACGGATTCCTCGCCCTCCTGGATTTCCAGTTCCTCGATGCCGGATTCTTCCAGCAGTTCGATCAGTTTCTTGATTTTACGGATGTCCATGCTCAGTCCTGTGCCTGATCCAGATGTTCCAGGGCGGCGGTCAGCGCCAGTTGATACCCGGCGGCGCCCAAACCACAAATCACGCCCTCGGCGATGTCGGAGAAATACGAATGCTGCCGGAACGGCTCGCGGGCGTGCACGTTCGACAAATGCACTTCAATGAACGGCAGCGCCACCGCCAGCAGAGCGTCGCGCAGGGCCACGCTGGTGTGCGTGAACGCCGCCGGATTGAAGAGGATGAAATCGGTGCCGTCGGTGCGCGCCGCGTGGATGCGCTCGATCAGCTGATATTCGGCGTTGCTCTGCAGATGCTCCAGCCGGTGGCCCGCCGCGGTGGCCCGCTGTTGCAGGTCACGGTCGATGGCCGCCAGCGTGGTGTGGCCGTACTTGTCGGGCTCGCGCTGACCCAGAAGGTTCAGATTGGGCCCGTGGAGTACGAGGATGCTAGCCAAGACGTCTACCCCTGAAAGTGCGGTCATCTGCATTGAACGTGTGACGAAATACCGGTTTGTCCGGCTTTTTCCATCAACGCTGGCAGTCTAAGGGTATCCGCTTGCGGAAATAAAGGACTTTACACCATTGGTTACAAGTGGGAGCCGGTGGCGGGCAGG
Organism: Alloalcanivorax marinus; assembly: GCF_016906305.1. Classification (GTDB taxonomy): domain Bacteria; phylum Pseudomonadota; class Gammaproteobacteria; order Pseudomonadales; family Alcanivoracaceae; genus Alloalcanivorax; species Alloalcanivorax marinus. Next base: position 21,849 of record NZ_JADDOL010000035.1, on the reverse strand, counting down.
ATCTTGTTGTTCAGGTGCTTCAGGAAGCGCTCCGAGTCCATTTCACCGAGCACCCGGGCGTCCGGCACCTCGCGGCCGTCGCGGTCGAAGAACACGAAGCTGGGCAGGCCGAAGATGTTGTAATCCGCCATGATCTTCTGGTTCTCGTCGTTGATCTCGGTGATGTCCACCCGGTACAGGTCGAAGTCCGCCATGGCGTCCAGCACCCGCGGGTCGGCCAGGGTGGTGTCTTCCATGACCTTGCAGGCCACGCACCACTCGGCGAAGAAATCCACCAGCACCGGCCGGTCCGCGTCGGCGGAGGCGGCCAGGGCGTCGCGCAGGGGGCCATGGCCGGCCAGGCTCACCCAGGGCCCGTGCTCGCCGTCGGCGGCGGGCCGCGCCGGGCCGCCCGCCGCCTCGCCGCTGGCCGGGGCGGTGGCCACGGCGGCCGGCGCGGTGAGCGGCGCCAGCGGCTGCCAGGGGTCGTCGCCGCCGGCGGCGGCGCCGATCAGCATCAGCGCGCCGTACAGGGCCAGCACCAGGGCCAGGGCGCGCTTCAGCCGGCTGCCGCCCTCGGCCACCGGCTCCAGGGCACCGAGCAGCACGCCATAGACCAGCATCAGCAGGCCATACAGGGCCAGGGTCAGGGTGTCGCCGACGATGCGGTCCAGCAGCCAGATGGCCACGCCCAGCATCACCACGCCGAAGAAACGCTTGATCTCTTCCATCCACACCCCGGCGCGGGGCAACAGATGGCCACCGCCGGTGCCGAAGATGATCAGTGGCACGCCCATGCCCAGGGCCAGGGCGAACAGGGAGGCCGCGCCGGTGAGGGCGTCGCCGGTGCCGGCCACGTAGAGCAGGGCGCCGGCCAGGATCGGCGTCACGCAGGGGGACACCACCAGGGCGGAAATCACCCCCAGCAGCACCGCGCCGGGCACGCCCCCGCCGCCGTCCGGGCCGGCCCGGTTGAGGCGGTCGCGCAGGGCGGCGGGCAGTTGCAGTTCATAGAGGCCGAACATGGACAGGGCCAGCAGCACGAAAATCACCACGCTGGTAAGGATCGCCGCCGGCTGCTGCAGCAGAAACTGCAGATTGAGGCCGGCCCCGAACACCGCCACCAGCAGGCCCGCCAGCGTGTAGGGCACGGCCACGCCAAGCACATAGGCGACGCTCAGCACGAAGCCGCGGCGGGCCCCGGCGGCGCCGCCGCGGGCGGTGCCCCGCCCGGCGATGATGCCGGACAGAATCGGCACCATGGGAAACACGCAGGGGGTGAAGGCGAGCAGGATGCCGCCAGCGAAGAACAGGGCCACGATCAGACCCAGGCCGCGCCCGTTCATCCATTGATTGAAGGCGTTGGCGTCCTCGGAAAACAGGGTGGCGAAAAAACCGTCCTCTTCGCCGGCCGCCACGGGCGGCGGGGCCGCGGCGGCGGAGGCCGTGACGCCACCGTTGCCACCCGGGGTGGGCGCGCTGAAGGCAAAGGTGCGGATCTCCGGCGGGTAGCACAGCCGGTCCTCGATGCAGCCCTGGTATTTCACTTCCAGTTCGGTGTCCGCAAGGGGCACGCTGTCCAGGGGCAGGGTCACGTCCAGCTGGCCGTAATAGACCTGGGTGTCGCCGTAGATCTCGTCGGTCTTGTCCTCCGCCGGGGGCAGGGCCAGGTCGTCGAAATCGGCCAGAAGATTGCCGTTGGCGTCACGCAGGGTGAAGTCCAGCTTGTGCCGGTACAGGTAGACGTGGTCGTAGAGCATGAAGCTGACCAGCAACCGCTGGCGGTCCCAGTCCGCGTCGGTGACCACCTGGATGGCCTCGTCCACGGACGGCAGCGCATCGCCATCGTCGCCGAATCCGGACAGCCCGCCGTCGCTCAGGGACAGGGCCCCGGCCGGTCCGGCCATGATCAGCAGCCCGAGCAGCGCCGTCAGCACGATCCCGGGCCAGCGGCGCGCCCGCCCCCCCTTGAATAACGTCATTCCTTTCTCCCACCGGTTTGCGCTATTGGATGCCTCCCCGCGCGGGAGGTTCCGGGCAGCCTGCCGCCCCGGCTTTAAGAATCCGTTAAGCCCCAACGGCCTATTGTCCCCGCAACCCGTGGGTGGTGCAAAAGCCGGCGGGACTTCTATAGTGATCGGGTGCCGGTAAAGGATGGTGCCGGGGAGAGTCGGAGAGAGCGGGAGAGAGGAGGCCGATGCGGATTCTGCTGGTGGAAGACGACGAAATGCTGGCGGACGGCCTGGTCCGGGCGCTGCGCCATGACGGCTATGCGGTGGACCACGTGGCCCGGGGTGATCTGGCCCAGGCGGCGGTGGAGGACGGCCGCTTCGACGCCGTGCTGCTGGACCTGGGGCTGCCCGGCATGGACGGGCTGGAAGTGCTGCGCGCCCTGCGCCGCCGGCGCCACCCGGTGCCGGTGATCGTGATCAGCGCCCGGGACCGGCTGGACGACCGTATTCATGGCCTGGACGCCGGCGCCGACGACTATCTGATCAAGCCGTTTTCCGTGGACGAGCTGCGCGCCCGGCTGCGGGCCCGCCTGCGCCGGGGCGTGGAACCGGCGCGGGCGCTGCTGCGGGTGGAGGATCTGGAGATCGATCCGGACGCCATGACGGTGACCCGGGACGGCGAGCCGGTGCGTCTGCCGCGCCGGGAAATGGCACTGCTGGTGGAGCTGGCGCGCAGCGCCGGCCGGGTGCTGACCCGCGATCACCTGGAGCAGGCCCTGTACGGGTGGAGCGAGGAAGTGGAGAGCAACGCCCTGGAAGTGCACATTCATCATCTGCGCCGCAAACTGGGCGGCGACCTGATCAAGACCGTGCGCGGGGTGGGCTACATCCTGGCGCCGCCCGAGGGCCGTTGATGTTCTCGATCCGACGTTTTCTGATGACCGCCCTGGTCTCGGTGATCCTGGGCGGTGGGGTGCTGCTGGGTTGGGGCACCTACCATACGCTTTATCACGAACTGGACGAGCAGTACGACGCGGAGCTGGTGCAGAGCACCCGCTTGCTGGCGTCGTTCTGGGACGACGACGCGCCGGACCCCCGGGTGGCCAGGCTGGAACCCTCCGAGCAGCGTTATCAGCGCTATTTCGTCTATCAGCTGTGGCGCGACGGCGAGCTGGTGATGGGCAGCGACGGTGCCCCCCGGGAACCGCTGCTGCCGCTCACCGACCCGGGGCTCGGCGGCCGCTACCGGGAAGTCGGTGGCTGGCACGCCTATGCCCTGCCGCTGTCCGGGCGGCGCTGGGTGGTGGTGGCGGAGAGCGATCGGGCGCGCCGCTCGCTGGTCACCAACACCGCCGTCACGGTGCTGGCGCCCTATGTGCTGAGCGTGCCGGTGATCCTGCTGCTGGTGTGGCTGGCGGTGCGCTGGGGCCTGCGACCGCTGACCCGGCTGGCGCGCTCGGTGTCGGTGCGGGACGCCAACAATCTGACGCCGCTGCGGCACCGCCCGGTGCGGGAGCTGGCGCCGCTCACCGAGGCCATCAATACGCTGCTGGCGCGGCTGGTGGACACCCTGGAGCGGGAAAAGCGCTTCACCGCCGACGCCGCCCACGAACTGCGCACCCTGCTGATGGCGCTGCGCCTGCACGCGGACAACGCGGCCCAGCTCGACGATCCCCAGGAGGTGGCGGCGTCGCTGGCCCAGTTGAGCCGCGCGGTGGATCGGGCCGGCCGCACCGTGGAGCAACTGATGCAGCTGTCGCGGCTGGACCCGCAGCGCGCCGCCGCCGGCGACCGCTGCGACCTGGTGGCGGTGGCCCGGGACTGCATCACCCTGATCGCCCCGCTGGCCGAACAGCGCCGCCAGACCGTGGCGCTGGAGGGGCCGCCGCACCTGTGGGTGGCGATGCCCGCCGAAGTGGCCGACATGCTGATCCGTAATCTGCTCGACAACGCCTGCCGCTATTCCCCGGAAGGCGCCGCCGTGGGCGTGCGCATCGCCGAGGCCGAGGGCCAGGCCCGGGTGGAGGTCAGCGACGGCGGCCCCGGGCTCACCGCCGAGCAACAGCGCCGCTTCACGGGGCGTTTCAGCCGTGGCCGTCAGGATGTGCCCGGTGCCGGCCTGGGACTGTCCATTGTCGATCGCATCCTCAGCATCTATGGTGGGGCGCTTCGTTTCCGGCTGCGCGACGAGGACCGCCCGGCGGCGGCGGTGATGACACTGCCACGGGGTTGACGGCGCCGCCGTGCGGTCGAGGTGGACAGCGCCGCGCGGCGCCGGCCGGCGAGGGGTATAGTGTTGGCGATGAAATGACCGCCAGGAAACGGCGGCGATGGCAACGGGGAAGGGCCCATGAAGGAAGATAAATTCGGACAGAAAGTCGGCGACCGGCTGCTCGACCCGAGGAACAACCGTATCTGGAAGGGGCTGCTGGGCCTGCTGTTGATTCTGCTGCTGGTGGACGCGCTGCTGGGCTGGTACTGGAGCCTGGAGCCGGACCTGCAGCCGGTGAGCCGGGCCGACGGCGCGGTGCCCGGCGAAACCGTGACCCGCGAAGTGATCCATGTGGCCAGCACCCTGCTGGACAAGCCCGGCGGCTACCTGAGCAACGACATGCTGCCCCACCGGCTGTGGCTGGACAATATGCCCAGCTGGGAATACGGCGTGCTGGTGCAGCTGCGCGACGTGACCCGGGTGATGCGCCGCGACATGAGCCGCTCCCAGTCGCAGAGCCAGGAGGACCGTTTCCTGGCGGTGGCCGAACCGCAGTTCAACTTCGATTCGGAAAGCTGGGCCATGCCGGCCACGGAGAACGAATACCGGCGCGGCATCCGGGCCCTGCAAAACTACCTGGAAGCACTGCGCCGGGATGACGGCAGCGCCCATTTCTACACCCGCGCGGACAACCTGAATTACTGGCTCAACGAAGTGCAGAACCGGCTCGGTTCGCTGAGTCTGAGCCTTAGCCAGAGCGTGGGCCGCAGCCAGCTGAACACCGATGAGGACACGCCGGTGGGGCAGCTCGACGAGCGCGAGACCTACGTGCAGACCCCGTGGATGGAAATCGACAACGTCTTCTACGAGGCGCGCGGCGCGTCCTGGGCCCTGGCGCAGTTGATGCGCGCCGTGGAGGTGGATTTCGCCGACGTGCTGCGGCGCAAGAACGCCACCGTCAGCTTCCGGCAGATGGTGCGCGAACTGGAAGCCACCCAGCAGACCCTGTGGAGCCCGGTGATTCTGAACGGGTCCGGCTTCGGCCTGTTCGCCAACCATTCCCTGGTGATGGCCAACTACCTGTCCCGCGCCAATGCCGCCCTGGTGGACCTGAGAAAACTCCTGCAGGAGGGGTAAACCGCGAAGCGGTTTACCCCTTCACCCCGCCCTTTACCCCGATGAAGCCGGCGAAGTTGTACCACTTGAAGAACATGTCCACGCTGTCCAGGCCGGCCCTGGACAGCATGCGCAGGTTCTCGTCCGGCCGATACGGGATCAGCACGTTTTCCAGCGCCTCCCGCTTGCGGGCGATCTCCGTCTCCGAATAGCCGTTGCGCTTTTTCATGTCGTAATAGAGCTTGATCCACTGCCGGTTCAGCAGCGCATCGCTGCCCAGCACCTTCTCCACCAGAATCAGCGCGCCGCCCGGGCGCAGCCCTTCCACCAGAGTGCGCAGCAACCCCTCGCGATTGATCGGCCGTACGAACTGCAGAGTGAGATTGAGCACCACCACCGAGGCGTTGTCGATGGCCACGCCGTCGTTGAGGTCGCCGGCGCACAGCCGCAGGCGGCCCGCCGGCAGCCCCGCCAGGTTGGCGCGGGCCTTGTCCAGCATGGCCTCGGAATAGTCCACCCCGACCAATTCCGCCGCCGGGTCCACCGCCCGGTGCAGACTGTTGAGGGTGATGCCGGTGGAGCAGCCCAGGTCGTAGACCCGGGAGCCGGCGGTGGCGAACTGCGCCGCCAGTTCGCCGATCATGCGTTGCAGTTCCCGGTACTGGGGAATGCTGCGATCGAGCATGTCGTCGAACACCTCGGCGGTGCGTTCGCCGAAGTCGAAGTCGGCGATCGCCCGGTCCTGTTCCGTGAACAGGCGGTCCTTGCGGTCGGATGTCATAGTCTGCCTCGCGTGCTGTGCGAGGCAGAGTGTAACGGAACTTGCCGGCGCGGCGGAGCCCCGCCCCGGCGCCGGGCAGGGAGAGCGGGGATCAGGCGGCGGCGGACACCGCCGGTTCCGGCAGGGTGGCGCGCCACTTTTCCAGCAGGTGGGTATTGTCGTCCTGCCAGGGGTGGAAGCCCGGCCGCAGGTACTGGAACCAGGCCGGGATCGCCTGGCTGACCACGCCTTTGTAGCCGAACATCTTCCACAGCCCCTTGGCCACCGTCAGCGGGCGGCGGTGCGTGCCGTCCTCCTTGAGAAAACGCCAGGTGAAGTAGGTGCTGAACACCGCCAGGTAGGCGGTGCCGTAAAAGAACGCCCGTTGCCGGCGCCAGTAGTCGCCGTCCACGTCCTGGTAGAGGTCGAAGGCCACCGCCTTGTGCTCGGTTTCCTCAATGGCGTGCCACACCCACAGGGGCCGCACCGACGGGTCCATTTTTTCCACCATGTCGGCGCGCCGCAGAATGGTGTCGGCGAGGATCGCGGTGATGTGTTCCAGGCCGGCGGTGGCCGCCAACTGGCGCTCGGCGCTCAGATGTTTGCGGGCGCCGGCCAGCAGCCGCTGCGCCACGCCCAGGGCCTCGTTCACCAGGGCGTCGTAGCCGGGACCGTGGCCGGCCACCAGATCGTTGAAGGCTTTGTGTTCCAGGGAGTGCATGGCCTCCTGGCCGATAAAGCCGGAGATGTCCTTCTGCCGCTGCGGGTCGTCCACCCGGTCACGGAAGGCGCGCACCGCGTCCACGAAAAAGCGCTCGCCGTCCGGGAAGGTCACCGACAGCACATTCATGAAGTGGGTCAGCACCGGATCGTTGTCGAACCAGTAGCGGCTTTGCTCGAACCCCTGGAATTTGAAGTTCATCCGCCGGGGGCGGATCGGCAGCCGCGCCGCCGCGCGGCGTGAACGGGACAGTAAGCTCATCGGTGACTCCGGTTACGGGTGTCATTGATTGATGCTCACAACTATGGTCCAGTCGGCCTTTGCGGTCTTGTTGTGGAGGGCCAACCTGTGGTGACTTCGGGCCGTGCCTGGTTCACCCCCGGCATACCGGGTATCTATGTGGTGCTGCTGTGTGACGTGCTGCGCGAGCTGGGCCATGACCCGGCGCCGCTGCTGCGCCGGCTGGACACCGGCCGGGAGCAGCTGCTGGACCCGGAATTCCGGCTGCCCATGGAGCGCGCCAACCTGGCCGCCGAGATCGGCCTGGCCCTGGTCGGCGACGCCGGTCTGGGGTTCCGCTATGCCCGGGCCATGCGCATTACCTTGCATGGTCCGGTGGGCCTGCTGGCCCTCTCCAGCCCCACCATCGATGATGGCCTGGAAGCGGCGCGCCGCTACCTGGGCCTGCGCGCCCCCTTTCTGGTGGTGGAGCGCGAACCCCTGGAGCGGCAGCGGCAGGCGTTGAGTTTTCGCACCGATTTCGGTCCCGGCCCGGTACGCAGCTTCGTGATCGAAGCCATGGTGATCGGCTTCGTCTATATGCTCGAGCAGTTGATGGAAGCGTCGCCGGACGGCGCCGAGGTGCATTTTCAGGGACCGCCGCCGGCCCACGCGGAAGCCCTGCGACGGGCGTTGCCGGTGCCGGTGCGCTACGACCAGCCCCGCGATGCGCTGATCCTGTCCGCCGCGCTGCTGACCGCGCGGCCACGGCTGGCGGACCCGCAGGCGGAAGCCCTGGCCCGGGAGCAGTGTGAACTGGAGTTCCGGCGCTGGCGCGCCAACCAGGAAGGGCCGCTGCCGGAGCGGGTGCGCGCCGCCCTGCGCGATGGGGACAGCGCGCCGCCGGACCTGGCCGACATGGCCGAACGGCTGGCGGTGTCGCCCCGTACTCTGAAGCGGCACCTGCAGCAGGCCGGCCTCACCTATCGCCGGCTCCAGGACGAAGCCCGCTACCGCCGCGCCCGCAAGCTGCTGGGCGACGGCACCTTGCGCATCAGCGAAGTGGCCTATGCGCTCGGCTACAACGACGTGGCCAACTTCTCCCGCGCCTTCAAGCGCTGGAGCGGTCGCACGCCCAAGGCCTACCGGGGCGGGGAGGGCCCCGGCGAGGCCTGACGGTGGCGATCAGCCGCCGAGGTACTGGTCGTCGGTGACCGGCTCCAGCCAGTCCACGTTGCGGCCGTCCAGCATCTCCTGCACGGCGATGTGGCTCATGGCGGTGCTGCTGGTGGCGCCGTGCCAGTGCTTGTGGCCGGGCGGGCACCAGATGGTATCGCCGGCGCCCACTTCCACCCGTTCTTCGCCTTCACACTGGGTCCAGCCCTTGCCGGAGGTCACGATCAACAACTGACCCAGCGGATGGGTGTGCCAGTTGGTGCGCGCCCCGGGCTCAAAGGTGACCTGGGCGGAGGTGAGGCGGGAAGGCTCCCGCGCCTCGCCGTGAATCGGATCGATGCGCACGCGGCCGGTGAAGCATTCCGCCGGGCCGGCCACCGACTCGCGGGAACCGTTTCTGTTGAGAATCATGGCTGTTCTCCTGAACGCTTTTAAGGGTTGCCCGTGGGGTTACCAGGGTTGGTTGGCCGGGCCCACGGTGAACTCATTGACGGTGGTATCGTCCGGCAGATCCAGGGCGAAGGCCACCACCTCGGCGACCCGCTCCGGAGCAATACCGTACTGCTGATACAGGCCTTTCATTTGTTCGCGGGCCTGCGCGTCGGTGATGGTGCTGAGCAGCTCGGTATTGATCGCCGCCGGGTACAGGGTGGCGGTGCGAATGTTGGTCTCTTCCATGGCCGACTCCATGCGCAGCACTTCCATGAAGTTGCGTACGAACCATTTGGTGCCGCCGTAGACGGAGGCGCCGGGATAGTTTTTCAGGCCGGCCACGGAGGACACCGCCAGCACGTGTCCGGATTTCTGCTCGGTGAAGGTGGGCATCACCGCGGCCACGCCGTTGAGCACCCCTTTGATGTTCACGTCCACCATGCGGTGCCATTCGTCGGTCTTCATGGCCGACACCGGTGAGGTGGGCATCAGGCCCGCATTGAGGAAGATGGCGTCGACACCGCCGAAGGTGTCCTTGGCCAGTTGCACGATGCGCTCGTTGTCTTCCGGGCGCACCACGTCAAGCGCCTGATAGGCGGCCTGGCCACCGGCCTGTTTGATCTCGTCGGCGATGCGTTCGAGGCTTTCCTCCCGGCGGGCGCCGAGCACTACCTTGGCGCCTTTTTCCGCCAGCAGTTTGGCGCTGGCTTCGCCGATGCCGGAGGAGGCGCCGGTGATGACGATGACTTTGTCTTTAATCATGATTTGGCTCTCTCTAGGGACGGTTCGCTATGGGTTCAGAGGGTTACTGATTCAGGTGTGTGTTCAGGGCCTGGCGGGCGCGCTCCGCGCTGGCCGGGTCCACGCGCTCGGCCAGCACCTCGGCCAGTTGCCGCAGCTGTTGTTCGCCAACACCGGTGTTCATGGCCATGCCCATGTGTGCCCGCAGTTGGGATTCGGCGCCCCGCAGAGACGCCAGCATGGCCACGGTGGCCAGTTCCCGGTCCCGCCAGCTCAGGTTGTCGCGGGCAAAAATGTCGCCGAACAGGTGCGTTTTCAGGTATTCGTCCGCCGCCGGCGCGAACTCGAACAGGGGGCCCTTCACCGGTTGGCCGGCCAGCTCGGTCTGGTTGGCGGTCCCCGTGGCGAGCAGTTCATCCCCTTTCGGAACGGGGCTGGACGGCGTGTTGCCAGGGGCGTCCTCGATGCCCCGAGCCTTGCGGTCCTCGACCACCTTCATGAAGGTGCCCAGCGCGTTCAGGCTGCGGGGGAAGCCGGCATAGGCATAGAGCTGGACCAGCACCTCCTTGCCGTCGTTGACGGTCATGCCCGCGTTGAGTGCATCGCGTAGCGCGCCGTCCAGGGCATCCAGATCGCCGGCGGCGGCGAAGGACGCCACCGGGATGAGGGCCTGCTGGCGCTGCGTGAGAGTTTGCTCCTGATTCATGGTGGCCTCCTTGGCGGGTGTGGATGAAAGGGCCTGGCCCGGGATCGGCGCCAACAACGCCAACAGAGCGGCGGCCAGAAACGGTTTAAGAGTCATTGGGGCGCCCCGCGTACTGGCTGTCGGTGACCTTTTCCATCCAGTTCACGTTCTCGCCGTCCGCGTCCTGGCCGGTCACCACCAGGTGGGTCATGGCGGTCTCGGCGGCGGCGCCGTGCCAATGTTTTACGCCGGGCGGGCACCACACCACGTCGCCGGGTTTGATGCGGCGGATCGGTTTGCCCCATTCCTGGGTCAAGCCGACGCCCTGGGTGACCACGATGTGCTGGCCCTTGGGGTGGGTGTGCCAGGCGGAGCGGGCGCCGGGTTCGAAGGTGACGTAGGCGCCGGAGGCGTTGATGGCGTCGGTGCCGGGAAACAGCGGGTCGACCCGGACGTCACCGGTGAAGAATTGTTCGGGGCCGGCCATGGACGCCTGGCTGCCGGCGGCGGTGAGGGTCTGCCCGGCCGGGTCGGCGACGGCGGTGGTGGAGGCGGCCAGTGCCATGGCCCAGATCGCGGTCTTGATTGCTCTCATCGAGTTGCTCCGGATTGGTCGACATCATGAGCAAAAGATAAGGTCCGTGCGTGTCCTCAACAACCGGTCCGTGCTCATTGCAATCATGAAAGCAGTGCATGGATGAGGTGGGCTTTACCGGGTAAAATTCCGAAAAAACGGAGTTATTGTTCTTGCTGACTCATTAATGCGTCGCCGAACGCGGCCGGCGTGCCCGGCGAGGGAGACCATTGGGATGCGTGAGGAATTGAGCGACCTGGCCCTGTTCATGGTGGTCGCGGAAGAGAAAAGTTTTACCCGGGCGGCGGCGCATCTGGATCTGTCGCAGTCCGCCGTCAGCCACGCCATGCGGCGGCTGGAAGCCCAGGTGGGCATCAAACTGCTGAACCGGACCTCGCGGCGGGTGTCGACCACGGACGCCGGCGAGAAGCTGCTCGCCGCCCTGCGACCGGGGCTCGGCATGATCCGTTCCAGGGTCGAGGAACTGCGTTTGCTGGGTGACGCGCCGAAGGGGCTGGTGCGGATCGCCGCCAGTAAACCGGTGCTGCGCAGCGTGCTGTGGCCGAAGCTGTCCGCCATCATCCGCGATTACCCGGAGATCCAGATCGAGCTGAACCTGGAGAGCCGCCTGACCGATCTTGCCGAGGACCGTTTCGACGCCGGCATCCGGCTCCGCGAGTTCATCAGCCCGGACATGGTGGCGGTGAAGGTGAGCCCGCCGATCCGCATGGCGGCGGTGGCCACGCCCGGCTATTTTCAGCGCCACGGCGTGCCGGAGCATCCGGAGGATCTGGATCATCACGCTTGCCTGGGGCTGCGGTTTCACGCCAGCGCGCCGATCTACGATTGGGAGTTTGAGAAGAACGGCGAAGCGCTGCAGAAAAAGGTGGCCGGGCCTTTTGTGTTCAGCGAAAGCGACATCTGCGTGGAAGCGGCCAAGGCCGGCCACGGCATCGCCTTCGTCACCGAGCCGGAGGTCATCGAGGATGTGGAAGCCGGCACGTTGCGCCGGGTGCTGGCGGACTGGTGTCCGCCGTTCGATGGCTATTATCTGTGCTACTCCGGAAGGCGCAACATCAGTTCCGCCTTCCGGCTGGTGATCGATCGCTTGAAGCATCAGGACGACGCCGGCCCCCGCTAAGGGCGCCGGCGTCGCTCAGGACGCCAGCGCTTTCAGCTTGCCCTGGATTTCCTGGCGGCGGCCCTGGTCGGCCAGCGGCCGCTGAGGGCGCGGCGGGGCCTGCAGGGCCTTGGTGAAGTAACGGCGGGCGCCGTCCTGGTCGCCCTGGTCGAGCAGAAAGTCCGCGTAGAAATAATTGCTGTCGATGCCGTCCGGATTGATTTCCAGGGCGCGGGTCAGCAGCTCGCGGGCCTTGTCGTCATCGCCGAAGCCGATCGGCCAGCCGGGTACCTGGTAGTAGAGGCTGCCCAGGGAGGTAAGCGCGGAACCGTCCAGGCTGCGTTCGTCCACGGCGATGGCCTGCTCGAAATCCTGGCGCGCCTGTTTCACCAGAGACAGGGCGCCCAGGCCGCCCTTGGCGCCGGCCCAGGTGCTGAGCACGATGCCGTCCCAGATTTTCGCCTCCGGACGCTCCGGGTGGGCGGCGGCGAACCGCTGGCTGCGGTCGCGCAGGATTTCGAAGGCATCGGCTTTTTCTTTCTCGGCGGTCTGGTACTGGATTTCCGCCCAGCGGGTCTGGATCGCCAGCAGCTCGTCGTCGAAGGCGTCGGCGTGGGCCGCCCAGGGCAGCGCCAGCAGAATCACCGCCAGCAGGCCGGGCAATACGGAACGAAGAACGTTTTTCACGATGAAGCTCCTTGTTTGAGAAAGCGCTGAATCACGGGCAGTTGCTTGCGCAGGGCCTTGTCCACCAGGCGCGGCAGCAGAGCGTTGAGACGAACGAACAGCTTTTCCGGCCAGCCCAGAAAGGTGTTGGCGGGGCGGCCATCGAGGGCGCGCAACAGCCGCCGGGCCACCGCTTCCGGGGCGTCCATGCGGTTGCCCAGGGTTCGGTTCATGGCCTCCACCCGGTGGCCGTTCATGGCGGTGCGGGTGGCCCGGGGGGCCACGTAGCGCACCCGGATAGGGGTGTCCGCCAGTTCCCGGCGCAGCGCTTCGGTGAAACCGCGCAGGCCGAACTTGCTGGCGCAGTAGGCGGTGTAGCCCGGGTAGCCGATGCTGCCGAAGGTGGAGCCGACGAACAGCAGCGTGCCCCGGTCGCGGCGGCGCAGGCCGGGCAACAGCTCGCGGGTCAGCACCAGGGCGCTGCGCAGGTTGACGTCCAGGGTTTCCGCCAGGCCGGCGTCGTCGTTGCCTTCGGCGGCCACGAAGTGGTTGATGCCGGCGCAGTGGATCAGTCCGTCGGGCAGGCCCTGCTCGGCGATCAGGTCGACCACCCGGGCGCCCAGGTCCGGCGCGCTCAGGTCCAGGCGCACCGGCACCGCCCGTTCATGCTGAATGGGCGAGACGCCGCGCCGGGACGCCACCAGCACCCGGTCGCCCCGGTCCAGCAGGCCGCGCAGGACTTCCTTGCCGATGCCGCCGCTGGCGCCGAGCAGCAGCCAGCAACGTTCAGGCGACCCGCTCATGGGCACCTCCCCGCCGCTGACCCGCGCCGCCGGCCACCGGCACCGCGTGCAGCATGTCGCCGTACAGCCGGTAGATCACGCGGCTGGCATGGATCACCGCCTGGCGGTCGTCATCGGCCTCGATGCGATTGATCAGGCCGGTGAAGAATTGATAGTGGTCCTGGTCCAGGGCGCCGTGGGAGTACAGGTAGCTGAACGCCTGCTTGGGCAGAGCCAGGGTTTTCTGCACCTGCTCGCCGAGCGGCGTGGCCAGGGCGATGCTGGTGCCTTCCAGCACGTGCACCATGCCGAAGAACGACACCGGGTTGCCACGGGCGATGGCGTCGTACAGCCAGGCCACCATCATTTCGATGGGCAGGTCCGGCTGGCCATGGCGCACCGCGTCCACGTCCGCGCCCAGGGCCTCCAGGTCATTGAGAATCCATTCCTGGTGGCCGTACTCGTCGCGGATGTATTCCACCAGCGCCTCGCGCATCCACTCCAGCCGTGCCGGCAGGCGCGCGCCGCAGGCCATCATCAACGGCACCGTGTGCTTTACGTGGTGATAGGCCTGGCTGAGGAAGTAGCTATAGCTCTCCAGGTTGAAGCGGCCTTCGGGGATGGCCGCCAGCACCGGCGCGTGCAGCAGATGGGCGCGGGCGTCCTCGGTCTGACGTTGCAGGATGTCATGAAACATGGGGTACCTCGGGTTCCGGTTCGGAAAGGGGGATAAACAGGGATTCGGGATAGCGCGCCTCGATGGCGTCGCGGCGCGGCCGCCCGTTGGCGGTGGCCAGCCCGTTGTCCACGGTGAAGGGGGTGTCGGCCACGGCGATGCGGGTGACCCGGGCGTAGTCCGGCAGCCCGGCATTGACCGCCGCGATCTGGCTCAGCAGCGACTCGCGGTCGGCGCCGGGCACCGGCACCACCACCGCGCGCAGGGCGGGTTCGCCGTCGCCCTGCACCACCAGGGTGTGCACCGCCGGGCAGACCTGGAAGGCGGTCTCCACCCATTCCGGGCTGACGTTGCGGCCAAAGGCGGTGATCAGCAGATTCTTGCGACGCCCGTGCACGTACAGAAAACCGTCCGCGTCCAGGCGGCCCAGGTCGCCGGTGGGCCATTCGTCGCCGGCGGCCTGGCCGAGATAACCGTTCATCACCGCGTCGCGCACATGGATCTCGCCGTGCTCATCCACCCGCACCCGGGCATGGGGCAGCACCCGGCCAACACTGCCGGGGCGGTCGGCGCCGGGCACATTGAGCGCCACCACCGAGCCGCATTCCGACAGGCCGTAGCCTTCATAGACTGGCAGGCCCAGGCCCCGGGCGCCGGTCAGCAGCCCCGGGTCCACCTTGCCACCGCCCACCGCGATAAAGCGCAGGGACGCCGGCGGCGGCGTGCCCCGGGCGGCCATCATCATCAGCACGCGCAGCAGCTCCGGCACCAGGATCACGCTGTGCGGTCGCCAGCGCGCCAGGGCGCCGGCGAACGCCGCCGGGTCCAGCCGGGAGCTGCCGGTGAAGCCCAGGGTGGCCAGGTCCGGCAGGATCACCCGGGCGCCGAGCCACAGCGGCACATACACCCCCGCCACGTTTTCCAGCAGCGTGGCCAGCGGCAGCACGCACAGGTGGCGCTGGCCGGCATGGGGCGCCAGGGCCTCGGCCAGGGCGGTGACGGTGCGCCGCAAATGGTCGTCGCTCAGGCACACCCCTTTCGGGGTGCCGGTGCTGCCGGAGGTAAAGGTGATCTTGGCCGGCCCGCCCGCTTCCGAGGTGGGCGCCACGCCGGTGGCCGCCAGGCGATCCTGGTCGGCCTGATACAGATGGTCCAGGCGTGCCTCGTGGATCAGGTGGCGCCGCTGCGCGTCGCTGAAGAACGGCGGCACCGGCACCACCGGCAGATCCAGCCGGCGGGCCGCCAGGTCGGCCACCACCCAGGCCGGCCCGTTGCCGCCGGCCAGCGCCAGGCGGCGCACGCCGGCTTCCCGGAAGCGCTCCGCCTGGCGGGCCACGCGCAGATGCAGGGCGGCATAGGTGATTTCGCCGTCGGCGGTTTCCAGGGCCACGGCCCCGGGCTGGCGGCGGGCGTGCCCGGCAAGGCGATCAAGCAACCACGTCATGACGCACCTCCGGATCGCCGTAGCCCGGGGCCGGATGCAGCCAGCCGGCGCGGCTGAGCACATGATGGCCGGGCGGCACATAACCGGCCATCACCCGGGGATCGTGCCGGTAGTAGTCGCCCCAGCGGCCGGCATCGCCGCGCAGCCGGGCCGGGTCCGCCGGCGCCAGGCACACCGGCGCCAGTCCCAGGCGCGCGAACATATTGCGCACCTGCACGGTGGCGGTGAAGGCGATCCAGTCCACGCCCAGGCTGGGCAGCAGGGCGGTCAGGGCGATGAACAGCAGGCGCCCGGCGCCGGAGCCGTCGGCGGCCAGGCTGGCCACCTCCAGCAGGCGGTGGCGGGCCACCGGGGTGCCGGCCAGGGCCGACACCGCCTCTTCCAGCGGTGTATCCAGGTATTGCTCCAGAAACAGCCGGCGGCCGGCCGCGGGGGTCAGGGCGGCCACCGCCCGGGGCTGGCCGAACGGGTCGTTGAGTGCCATCAGGGTGGGGGCGGTAATGCGCGGGCGGGCGCCGTAGCTGGCACGATACCGCCGGCGCGCGAAGGCGGCGGCGTCGTGGTAGCCGGGCTCGCCGGGGCGGCAAAGACGGGCTTCCAGCGGCACCCCCTGAAGCATCAGGGGGCGGCGCAGGCAAACTGGGTCGAAAACGGCTGGCGTCATGGGCGGACTCCCGGTTCTGAGAGTCCCATTCGGCGCCCGCAATCTTAATGCTCTCTTAAAAGAAAAAAAGACGAGGGTAAAGTCGCTGGACGCGTGTCGTATTAATAAGCGAAATCATTTCTAATCAGAAAAATCACAAGGGGGATGTCATGAACAACAGCCACGACCAGGTCGACCCGTACCAGGCTCCGAGCGCGGAAATCACGCCAGCCTCGCCTTCTTCCTCCGCGCCCTTTTATCTGGTCTCGCCGGCGAAATTCTCGCTGCTATTCTGGAGCACCATGGGGATCTACGACCTCTATTGGCAATATAAAAACTGGGCCCTGTACCGCGAGGCGCGGGGCGGCGGCGGCTTGCCGGTACTGCGCGCGCTATTCAGTATTTTCTTCGCGCCGTCCTTATTTCATCACATCGCCAGGGAGGCGCGGGCGGCGGGCGTGCCCGGCACTTTTCGGCCATCGGCGCTGGCGGTGGTGTACATGCTGGGCACTCTGTTTTCCACCGTGGGCAACAATTTGATCGACCAGCCGAGCCTGGCGGGTCTGTTGCTCTGGCTGGGAGGCTGGTGGTGCTGCTGCCGGTGTGGTGGGCTCTGCGGCGTTGTCAGAAACGCATCAACGCCACGCTCGGCGACGAAGCCGGTGTCGCCAACAGTCGTATTACCTGGGCGAATGCGGTATGGATCGGGTTCGGCGGTCTGCTGTGGCTGAGTACGCTGTGGGGGCTGGCGGCGTGGGGATGGGTAATGCTCGGTCAATAATGACCGGACAAGGCGCTGGCGCCTTGTCCGGTGCGGCGGTGCCGGTGATCAGAACTTGTAGCCCAGACCCACCATGTACACCCAGGGATCCACGTCCACGTTCACCTTGGTTTCGCTGATGCTCAGGGCGGTGGGGCCCTTCACGGTGGCGTCGGTTTCGATGTCCATGTACCAGACCGAAGCGTTCACCAGCAACTTGTCGGTGAGCATGTAGTCGACACCGGCCTCCAGGGCCAGGCCCCAGGAATCATCCAGTTCCAGATCGCTGAAACCCTGGGCCTTGCGGGTGTCGGTCAGGTCTTCCTCGAAGAAGGTGGTGTAGTTGATGCCGGCGCCCACGTAGGGCTGCACGGCGGAAGACGGGTCCATGGGGTAGTACTGCAGCAGCACCGTGGGCGGCAGGTGTTTGATGTCCGCCAGCTTGCCGTCCAGGCCGGCGCCCAGACCCTTGACGCCCACTTCGTGCTCGAACGGAGTGGCGCCCACCAGTTCCACGCCGAGCCGGTCGGAGAGCATGTAGCTGAAGGTCAGGCCCAGCTGGGTGTTGCTGTCCAGAGTGGCGCCGGTGCCGGCGGCCGCCACGCCGTTGAACTTCAGATCGCCGCTGTCCTCGCGCGGATCCACGGTGGCCGCGCCCGCGCGCACGATGAAGGCGCCGGCTTCGTGGGCCTGGGCCGCGCCGGCCATGGCCAGAATGGAGCCGGCCATTGCCAGCGTGACTGCTTTACCCAGAAGGTGCCGTGAGAATGCCATGGTGCTGTCCCCTGTTTGATGCTGAAAGTGGTGCTGATTGCGATGGGGACAGGGTGCCCCGATCACCGGCAAAAAGAATTGCCCTGGGTCAAGACCGTGGACGCAAAACGAAAAAGGCCGGGCGGGGCCCGGCCTTTCTCCGACGGTCGGCGGAACATCCGCGCGACGGTGGCGTTTACTGTTTTTCGTAGGCTTCCACGGACTTGAGGATCTCTTTCTTGGCGGCCTCGGCGTTGTCCCAGCCGTCCACCTGAACCCATTTGCCGGCTTCCAGATCCTTGTAGTTCTCGAAGAAGTGCTTGATCTGGGCCAGCAGCAGCTCGGGCAGATCGGTGACTTCCTGAACGTGGTCGTACAGCTTGCTCAGCTTGGTGTGGGGCACCGCCACCAGCTTGGCGTCCTTACCGGCCTCGTCGGTCATATTGAGGATGCCCACCGGGCGGCAGCGAATCACGGAACCGGGCACCACCGGGTACGGAGTCACCACCAGCACGTCCAGCGGATCGCCGTCCTCGGACAGGGTGTTGGGGATGTAGCCGTAGTTGGCCGGGTAGAACATGGGGGTAGCCATGAACCGGTCCACGAAAATGGCGTTGCTGTCCTTGTCGATCTCATACTTGATGGGATCGGCGTTGGCCGGAATCTCGATGGCCACGTAGATGTCTTCGGGAACGTCTTTTCCGGCGGGTACCTTTGCAAAATCCATGGTCTGTCCTTCAGCGTATGGGTCAGCGGGCAGGGGACCGCGGCGGTGCCCCGTTGAATGGGCGCGGATTATAGCAATGGCGCGGCCCGCGTGGCTAATCGGCGACCGCCGGCTGGCACGAAAGTGGCAGGGACCCGTGAGAAGACGGCGCCGGGCCGGTACAATCCCGGCTTTGATGTGTACGTGAACCGCGCCGCCGAGGAGTCGCCGCCCATGCCCGTCCATGAAATCACCCATCCCCTGGTCAAACACAAGCTGGGTATCCTGCGCCAGCAGAGCCTGAGCACCCGCAGTTTCCGGCAGGTCACCGCCGAGCTGGCGGCGCTGCTGACCTACGAGGCGACCAGCGATCTGGCGCTGGAAGACTACCAGGTGCAGACCTGGGCGGGCCCGGCGCCGGCCCAGCGCATCAAGGGCAAGAAGGTCACCGTGGTGCCGATCCTGCGGGCCGGCATCGGCATGCTGGACGGCGTGCTGGAGCTGATTCCCAGCGCCCGGGTCAGCGTGGTGGGGGTTTACCGCAACGAGGAAACCCTGCAGCCGGTGGCCTACTTCGAGAAGCTGGCCCACGGCCTGAACGAGCGGCTGGCGCTGGTGGTGGACCCGATGCTGGCCACCGGCGGCTCCATGCTGGCCACCATCGAGATGCTCAAGAAAGCCGGCTGTAAGCAAATCCGCGCATTGGTGCTGGTGGCCGCCCCGGAAGGCGTGCGTCGGGTGGAGCAGGAGCACCCGGACGTGACCATCTACACCGCCAGCATCGACCAGGGGCTTAATGAAGACGGCTACATCGTGCCCGGCCTGGGCGACGCCGGCGACAAGATCTTCGGCACCAAGTAAGCGCACAGCCCAACCAACGGGGGGAGCGGGCAATGAACGATTCACCGGGATTCTGGAACTGGAAGATCATCCTGATCGGCGCGCAGATGCTGTTCGTGGCGTTCGGCGCCATGGTGCTGATGCCGTTGCTCACCGGCCTGGACCCGAGCGTGGCGCTGTTCACCGCCGGCCTCGGCACCCTGCTGTTTCAATGGATCACCGGCCGCTCGGTGCCGGTGTTCCTGGCCTCGTCGTTCGTGTTCGTGGCGCCGATCAGCCACGGCATCGACCAATGGGGCGTGGCCGCCACCATGGGCGCGCTGATGTGCACGGCGCTGGTCTACGTGCTGCTGGGCGCCCTGGTGAAATGGCGAGGCCCCGGCTTTCTGCACCGGCTGATGCCGCCGGTGGTCACCGGCCCGATCATCATGGTGATCGGCCTGAGTCTGGCGCCCACCGCGGTGAACTTCGCCATGGGCCTGACCGGCAACGGCGCCGAGCGTCTGTTCCCCTATGGCGAGGCTCTGCTGGTGTCCTGCGTGGCCCTGGCCACCACCGCCCTGGTGGCGACCCTGGCCCACGGCCTGTTCCGGCTGCTGCCGATCCTCTGCGGCGTGCTCGCCGGTTATCTGGCGGCGCTGCTGCTGGGCATGGTGGATTTCACCACCGTGGAGCAGGCCGGCTGGCTGGCGGTGCCGGCCTTCGTGACCCCCAGCTTCCACCTGCCGGCGATCCTGTTCATGATCCCGGTGGCGCTGGCGCCGGCCATCGAGCACGTGGGCGACGTGCTGGCGATCAGCAACGTCACCGGCAAGGACTACATCAAGAAGCCGGGGCTGCACCGCACCCTCACCGGCGACGGCATCGCCAGCATGGCGGCGGCGCTGTTCGGCGGCCCGCCCAACACCACCTATTCCGAGGTCACCGGCGCGGTGATGCTGACCAAGGTGTTCAACCCGGTGGTGATGACCTGGACCGCGATCTTCGCCATCGCCCTGGCCTTTATCGGCAAATTCGGTCAGCTGCTGCAGAGCATCCCCACGCCGGTGATGGGCGGCATCCTGATCCTGATGTTCGGCTCCATCGCCAGCGTCGGCATGAATACCCTGATCAAGGCCCGGGTGGACCTGCACCAGCAACGCAATCTGGTGATCGTGGCGGTGACGCTGATCTTAGGTATCGGCGGCATGGTGGTGGGCAACGGCGAATTCACCCTGCAGGGCATCAGCCTGTGCGGCCTGGTGGCGGTGTTCCTCAACCAGGTGCTGCCGGCGGCCCGGGACGAGGCCGACGATCTCCACGAAGAGCAGGAGTACGTGAACGATTTGTTGGATCACGCGCGCGGAAAAAACGACAAGGACTGACGCGTTCACCCTAGGAGCGGTTGTTCGACCGCGATCACTGGCCGTTCCCGCCGGGCCATCGCGGTGGGACCACCGCTCCTACGCACGGATTACAAATCCGCTTTCCTGACCCAGGTCTTGGCCTCCGGTTTCTGGTAGTCCGCCATGCGGTCCAGCAGCCGCGCCGGGTCCGATTCCACGATCAGCATGTCCCGGTGGGCCGGGCGCAGAAACGCTTCCCCGGTGGCGTGATCCAGGAAGGCAGTCAGGCCGTCGTAGTAGCCGTCCACATTGAGCAGCGCGCAGGGATTCTCGTGCCAGCCCAGCTGCCCCCAGGTCCAGATCTCGAACAGTTCCTCCAGGGTGCCGACGCCGCCGGGCATGGCGATAAAGCCGTCGGCCAGGGACGCCATGCGGGTTTTACGTTCGTGCATGGAGGCGGTGACGTGCAGCTCGGTGAGCCCGGGGTGGGCGATTTCCTTATCGCGCAGGGCTTCGGGAATCACCCCGGTGGCGCGCCCGCCGGCGTCCAGCACCGCGTCCGCCACCACGCCCATGATGCCCACGCTGGCGCCGCCATAGACCAGCCCCAGATCCCGTTTAACCATCTCCCCGGCCAGCGCCCGGGCGGCCTCGGCATAGACCGCCCGGCGCCCGGGGCTGGACCCGCAATACACACAAACACTGCGCATGCACTCTCTCCACTGATTGGCTGTCTCGATTGGGGCGCCAAGGATGCCCCGGTGCGCCCCCGGGCGCAAACCGGAACGGCGCCGGGGTTATTCCGGGCAGGCGCCGGTGCCGGCGACCCGCAACTGATCGATGACGCCGTCGGCGGTGAGCGTGCGGTCGCCGACCGCCACTCCCGCCAACGCCAGCCGCCGGGCGGTCCAGGTGTTGCAGGTATGGCCGAACCAGAAGGTGCCCCGGGCCGGGAAAAAGCGGCTGTCGCCGTACAGCCCGGGATCGTCGTCCACGGGCCGGCCGTCTTCGCCGAGCCGGAAATCGGCGGCGATGGTGGCCTGCAGGCGGCGCAACGCCGACGCCGGCAGGCACACCGCCTGGATGTCGGTATGGGGCTCCCGGGCCGGGTGCCGCTCCAGGCCGACCACATGCAGCACCGTGCCGGTGGGCCAGAACAGGGCCTTGGTCAGGTTCCAGGCGTTGTCGGTGTGACGGTAGAAGTCATCGTCCCCCCAGCCGATCTCGTACCAGGCCGGCTCGGCGTAATAAGCGCGCAAGAACGCCAGCGACGGGCTCAACCGCTCGGCGGGCAGGGCAATGCCCGTGTGCCAGCGATGGCGCACCACCAGCACGGTGGCCGGGTCGTCGTCGGCTGGCGTGGGGCTGCAGTACGCCAGCGTTATCAGAACCATCAAAAGCGGGAGGCTTTTCATTGGGCATTATAAACATGGAAACTCACGGTTTGCCGTGCAGAAGAACTCGACGATTGACGGCTTTTTTTGAGTTCATCGCGCTTTGGCGGGGAGTCTCGCTCCAGCCGGGGCGCGGCTCAGGGCGCGACGCCCTTCCGGGAACGCCGCGAGTA
>NZ_JADDOL010000034.1 GCF_016906305.1 Alloalcanivorax marinus | reverse complement strand
GTTAAGGGTTCGAAGGAGCAAGGGGGCTCCATCTACCACTTAATCCGGATACCCGGAATACCTGCGCCGCTGGAACCCGTCCGGCTCCATCGCGCTGGCGGTGGCCGTGGCCATCGGTGCCGCCGGCATCCTCGGCGCCTACCCGATGGTGTTCGCCTCCTTTATCGCCATGCTGGTGGGCCCGGTGATCCACGTCATCATCAGCGTCGCCACCCGTGGCCGCTTCTACTTCAGCACTTTCCCCGAGGACATGCCCACCCGCTGGCGGCCGTCCCAGCGTTATCAGGGCCCGCGCCCGGACGCGGCGGCCATGTCCTACGCCTCATCGCGATAACAGGAGCCTTTCCATGACCGCGCAAAAACTGCCAGTGGCGGCGGTTCAGTTCGAACCCACCCTGGCGAAGAAAAGCGAGAATATCGAAACGTTGCTGGCGCTCACCGAGCAGGCGGCCCGTGAGGGCGCCCGTCTGATCGTGCTGCCGGAAATGGCCACCACCGGCTACTGCTGGTACCACCGGGAGGAGGTGGCCCCCTACGTGGAAACGGTGCCCGGCCCCACCACCGAGGCGTTCACGGCGCTGGCGGCCCGCCATGATTGCTACATCGTGGTGGGCATGCCCGAGCGTGACCCGGCCACCGACCTGTATTACAACAGCGCCGTGCTGCTGGGTCCGCAAGGCGTGGTGGGCGTGCACCGCAAGACCCACCCCTACATCGCCGAGCCGAAATGGGCCGCCAACGGCGACCGGCACGCGGTGTTCGATACCCCCATCGGCCGTATCGGGTTGCTGGTCTGCATGGACATCCACTTCGTGGAAACCGCTCGTCTGATGGCTCTGAACGGCGCGCAGGTGATCTGCCATCTCAGCAACTGGCTGGACGAGCGCACGCCGGCGCCCTACTGGCTGACCCGCGCCTGGGAAAACGACTGTGCGTTGATCGAAGGCAACCGTTGGGGCTGGGAGCGCGGCGTGAAATTCAGCGGTGGCAGCTGCGTGGTGGGCGCCGATGGGACTCTGCTCGGCTACCGGGACGACGGTGACGGCGTGGTGCACGCGGACATCGAACTGCCGGAGCGCAACCGCAGCCTGGCGAAACGGCGCCCGGAGCTGTACCACCGGTTGCTCACCAACACCTTCAGCTGGAACCCGAAGGATTTCTTCGGCCTGTACGGCTTCCGCCCGCTGCCGCCGGGCAAACGCTCGGTGGTGGCCGCCGGCCAGTTCACCCCCGGTGCCAGTCTCAATGGCAATCTGGAAGCCCTGCGCGACATGGCGCTGCGGGCCCGGGACGGCGGCGCCGAACTGCTGGTGTTTCCCGAGCGGGCGCTGACCGGGCCCGGTGGGCGGGAAACCGCCATCGAAGCCGGCGATGAGGCATTGAAGGAAGTGCTCGATATCGCCATGGAGGCCAACCTGAACCTGGTGGTGGGCTGGCTGGAGCGCGACGGCGAGCGCTACTACAACAGCGCGCGCTTGTTGGGTCCGGCCGGCGTGCTGGCCGATTACCGGCAGATTCACATCGCCGAACCGGACCGCCACTGGCTCAGCGCCGGCGACCGCTGGGTGTGCCACGACCTGCCCTGTGGTCGGGTCGGCCTGCTGCTCGGCGAGGACCTGACGGTACCCGAGGCCGGTCGTGTGCTGAGCCTGGAGGGCTGTGACATCATCGCCGCGCCGGCTTCCTTGCACGGCCCGGTGCCCATGGCGCATGGGGGTTCGCGGATTGCCCAGAACTACCCGATCCCCACCGGCGAGGATCCGCACCACTGGCTGTTGCCCCGCGTGCGTGCCGGCGAGAATAACCTGTGGGTGGTGTTCGCCAATAATGCCGGCGACGGCGCCTTCGGGTTGAGCGGTGTGTACGGGCCGGACACCTTCGCGTTTCCGCGCAGCGAAGTGAAACAGGTGCGCGCTCGCGGCGTGGTGATGATGACCATCGACACCGGCGACGATCAGGCGCCCTATCCCACCCACGTGGTGCGCCGCAAGGATCTGGTGCTGATGCGCCAGCCGCATCATTATCAACCTCTGGTGGAAAGGGATACCCCGCAAGAGTAATCAGGACCGGGGCGGCGGACGCCGCCCTTTCAGGAACAACCATGGCTTCGGAGCGCCAGATGGAGAGCGGTAAACCGGTGATTCCGGTGGGAATTCTGTATTCCGTGTCCGGTGAGTACGGTGTTATCGGGCGGGAAATGCTGAACGGCATCATGATGTCCATTGAGCAGGTCAACGCCAGCCCGGAATTTGATTTCACGCTGGCGCCCATCGTGCGCGATCCCGGTGGTGTGCTCGACCGCTACCACGACCATTGTCACGATCTGTTGTACCGGCACGGCGTCAAACACATCGTCGGCTGTTACACCTCGGCGTCGCGCAAGGTGATCCTGCCGCTGATCGAAGGCGCCAATGCGTTGTTGTGGCATTCCGCCCGCTACGAAGGGTTCGAAAGCAGCAACAACGTGATCTACCTGGGCGCCGCCCCCAATCAGCATGTGCTGCCGATGCTGGCCTGGCTGCTGCGCGAGCATCCCGGCGACATCTATCACGTGGGCTCCAACTACGTCTGGTCCTGGGAGATTGACCGCATCACCGGCGAGGCCCTGGCCGCCACCGGCCACCGGCTCACCGCCAGTCGGCTGGTGAATCTGGGCGACACGGCGGTGGAAGGCATCATCCGTGACATCGCCGAGCGCCGGCCCAAGGTGGTGCTGGTGACGCTGGTCGGCCAGTCCGCCTACCGGTTCTATCACGCCTGGCGCGAGGCCGCCGAACACGACCCCTACCTGGCGTCGGACACCGCCATCAAGCTGAGTCTGACCCTGTGCGAGGCGGAGGTGAGCCTGGTGGGCAAGGCGGCGCTGGAAGGGTATCTGGTGTCCTCGGCCTGGTTTCAGACCGTGCGCAATGACGCCAACGACCGCTTTCTGGAGCAATACCGCACCCGCTTTGGCGACGCCGGTTCGCCGTCGGTGGATTCGGTGGCCGCCTGGACCGCCGGCCAGTTTCTGGCGCGCGCGGTGCAGCGTTGCGGCGGCGAGCAGGTGGAGGCGGTGCGGGCGGCGGCCTGGCGCGACGAGCTGGACGGCCCGGCGGGCCAGGTGCGCATCGACCCGGACAACAACCACGCCTGGCTGACGCCGCGCCTGGCGCGCTGCCACGAGGGTCGCCTGGACGTGTTCTGGGAAGGCGACGCACCGATCAAGCCGGACCCCTGGTTGACCTGGGTGGATCTGGATGCCCTCGGGCCGGGGGCCAGCTAGTCATGTCCCGGTCACGTATACGGGTGCGCGGGCTGCGACTGCTGGCGATCGCCTGTGACGACCGTGATGCCCACCATTTGCAACAGCAGTTCCAACGCCTCGGCGTGGAAGCCTGCTTTCTGGCGGACCTGCCCGGCGATGACGCCTTCGAGAACACCGACATGGTGTTGTTCGATGGCGACAGTCCGGTGCTCAGCCATCCGGATCGGGAACTGGCGTGGCCGGCGCTGCCACGCATCGTTCTGACCGGCGTGGAAGCGCCCTCACGGCTGCAATGGATCATCCGTCAGGCACCGTCGGCCTATTTGCGCAAACCGGTGCGCTTCGATGGCGTGATGACGGCCCTGACCCTGGCCCGGGCCGCCGCCGACCAGCAGCAGGGCCTGCAGGCGCGCATCGAACGCCTGGAGGAGCGGCTGCGGATTCGCCGTTTTCTGTTTTCCGCCCAGTTGATGCTGATGAAGGAATTCGACCTGGGCGAGGACGACGCCTACGCCCTGCTGCGCTCGCTGGCCATGCGTCAGCAGAAAACCGTGGAGCATTTCAGTCTCGACCTGCTGGCTCGCCCGGAGGGCTATCTGCGTCTGGCCAAGGATCTGCTGGCCGGCTAGCGCCGCGTGTCATCACCGCCCGGTTTCGGTATCCTTCGGCTTTGCTTTTCGACGCGCGGAAGGGTCACGTCCATGGCGGTGAACAGACGGGAAAAGGGGTCTTCGATTACCCGGGTACTGGGCATCATCGAACGGGTCTCCCGGGAACAGCGGCCGATTTCGCCGGCGGATCTCTCGCACCTTCTCGACATCCCCAAACCCAGCGTCCACCGGCTGCTTCAGCAGCTGGAAAAAGAGGACTTCCTGCGCATGGACAGCCGTGGCCTGTGGATTCCCGGCCCGCGCCTTTACCGGATCGCCCTGGACGTTTTCCAAAGCGATGGTTACCGGCTGGAGCGGGAAGCGATCCTCAACAAGCTGGCGGCGCGCATCGGCGAAACCTGTTCCATCGCCATCCCAATGAATCTGGAAATGATGTATTCGGACCGGGCCCAGGCCAACTGGCCGCTGCACATTCATCTGCCGGTGGGCACGCGCACGCCGGTGTGGTGCACCGCCAGCGGCAAGCTGTACCTGGCGCTGCTGCCGGAGGAGCGCCGCCGCTCGGTGGTGGCCAGCCTGCCGCTGACCCGCATGGCCCGTAACACCTTCACCGACCAGGCCGGCTTTCTCGACGAACTGGCAGCCATCGCCGAACGGGAGGAGAGCGAGGACAACGAGGAATTCATCGACGGCATGGTGGCGGTGGCGGTACCGATCCGCGACCCGGACGGCCAGCCGTTCGCCTTTCTCAATGTGCACGCGCCGGTGATCCGCACCGACCTGGCCGCCCTGCGTGGCTTTCTGCCGCTGATGCGCGAAGCCGCCACCGCCCTCGGCGCCATTCAGTAACGTGTAGGGCCGACTTCAGTCGCGATCAACGGCGATAAAAAAAGGCGGCCGCGGTATGCACCGGGGCCGCCAGAGGCAAGGCAGATTCAAATCAGACTTTATTTCATGGTCGGCATGGAGAACTCGGCGTTCTCGCGCACCGCCGAGGACGGCCAGCGCTGCGTCACGGTTTTGCGCTTGGTGTAGAAGCGCACGCCGTCCGGACCATAGGCGTGCAGGTCGCCGAACAGGGAGCGCTTCCAGCCACCGAAGCTGTGGTAGGCCACCGGCACCGGCAGAGGGATATTGATGCCCACCATGCCCACCTGGATGCCGTCGCTGAAGTAGCGGGCGGCTTCGCCATCGCGGGTATAGATGCAGGTTCCGTTGCCGTATTCATGGTCATTGATCAGCGTCATCGCCTCTTCCATGGAGCGGGCGCGCACCACCTGCAGGACCGGCCCGAAGATCTCCGCCTTGTAGCTGTCCATCTCGGCGGTGACGCCGTCGATCAGGGTGGCGCCCACGAAGAAACCCTGTTCGTAGCCCGGCACGGTCAGATGGCGCCCGTCCACCACGATCCGCGCGCCCTGGTCCTCGGCGCTGTCGATATGGCCGATCACCCGGGCCTGGTGCTCGCGGGTGATGGTCGGGCCGAAATCGTTGCTTTGCTCTTCGTAGGCGCCCACTTTCAGATCGGCCATGGCGGCCTGCAGTTTTTCCACCAACCGGTCGGCCACCTCGTCGCCCACCGTCACCGCCACGGACAGCGCCATGCAGCGCTCGCCGCAGGAACCGAAGGCGGCGCCCAGCAGGGAGTTGACCACGTTGTCCATGTCCGCGTCGGGCATCACGATGGCGTGGTTCTTGGCGCCGCCCAGGGCCTGGCAGCGTTTACCGTGGGCGCTGGCGGTGCTGTAGATGTATTCGGCGATGGGCGTGGAACCGACGAAGCTCACCGCCATTACACGCGGGTCGGTGAGCAGGGTGTCCACCGCTTCCTTGTCGCCGTTCACCACGTTGAACACGCCGTCCGGCAAGCCGGCCTCCTTGAGCAGCGCGGCCATCAACATGGACGCGCTGGGGTCGCGCTCGGAGGGCTTCAGCACGAAGGTGTTGCCGCACACCAGCGCCATGGGAAACATCCACAGCGGTACCATGGCGGGGAAGTTGAACGGCGTGATGCCGGCCACCACGCCCAGGGGCTGAAATTCGCTCCAGGAGTCGATGCCCGGGCCCACGTCCTTGGAGTATTCCCCTTTCAGCAGTTCCGGAGCGCCGCAGGCGTATTCCACGTTCTCGATGCCGCGCTGCAGTTCGCCGGCGGCGTCATGCAGGATCTTGCCGTGTTCGGAACCGATGGCCCGGCATACGGCGTCCGAGTTTTGTTCCAGCAGTTCCTTGAAGCGGAACATGATGCGCGCGCGTTTCATGGGCGGGGTGGCGCGCCAGGCGGGGAAAGCCTGTTGGGCGGCGGCCACCGCCTCTTCCACGGTGCTCTTGGCGGCCAGCGCCACCCGGGCGCTGGCTTCGCCGGTGGCCGGGTTGAACACGTCCTGGGTGCGGGTGTTGTCCTGGCGCTCCGCGCCGTTGATGAAATGGCCTATGACTTTCATGGCGATACCTCGAATCGGGTCTGTTGAAGGGCGGGCTCAGGCCCACAGGCTTTCGTAAAGGGTGACGATCTCGGCGGCGTCGGGAACGCGCGGGTTATTGCCCGGCGACCCGGAAGCCAGGGCCTGCTCGGCCATGGTGTGGCGCACCTGGAAGAAGTGATCCCGGTCGATGCCGAAATCCGCCGGCGTCGGCACTTGCAGCTCCTGATTGATCGACACCAGGGCGTCCAGCAGCTTGCGGTTGGCGTCGTCGTCGCCATCGGTGGCGGCGGCGAAGCCCAGCGCCCGGGCGCAGTCGGCGTAGCGGGGGCCGGCGCTGGGGATCGAGTAGCCGGTGACCGCCGGCAGCAGCATGGCGTTGGAAAGGCCGTGGGGCACATGGAAAAAGGCGCCGATCGGGCGGCTCATGCCGTGCACCAGGGCCACCGACGAATTGCAGAAAGCGACGCCGGCCAGGGTGGCCCCGAGCATCATCCCTTCCCGGGCCTCGCGGTCCTGGCCATCGTGGTAGGCGCGCCGCAGATTGGGGCCGATCAGGCGCATGGCGGCCAGGGCCTGCTGGTCGCTGTAGGGGTTGGCCTTGCGGCTGACGTAGGCCTCCATGGCATGGGTCATGGCATCGATGCCGGTGTCGGCCGTGGTGCGTGCCGGCAGCGACAGGGTCAGCTCGAAATCCACCAGCGCGGCCACCGGCATGAAGCTGGCGCCCACGCACAGCAATTTTTCGTCGCTGTGGTCGTCGGCGATGATGGTGAAACGGGTGGCCTCCGAGCCGGTGCCGGCGGTGGTCGGCACGGCGATGATCGGCAGCGCCGGCTCGTTGACCTGCCGGGGGAACGCGTAGTCACGGATGTCGCCGCCATGGCGGCCCATCACGGCGATGGCCTTGGCGCTGTCGATGGGGCTGCCGCCGCCCAGGGCGATGAGGGCGTCGTAGTCGCCTTCGCGCACCCGTTCGACACCGGCGGTGATCGACGAAGCGGTGGGCTCGGGGACGGTATCGGCGAACACCTCCACCTGGATGTCCAGGGGCGCCAGCACCTCGCGCACACGGTCCACATAGCCCAACTTCACCATCATCCGGTCGGTGACGATCAGAGGGCGGCGGCTTTGCAGGGTGGTCAGCACCTCGGGCAGGCGGGCCAGGGTGCCGGCGCCGATTTCCAGGATGCGGGGAAGCAGGATTGAGGCCATGGCGGGTTCTCCTTATCGCGCCGCCGGACCGTGGTGGAGACGGGACCGAAGCGGCGGTGGGCCATCAGGTTTATTTTTTGATCATATATAACGATACGATACGTATCATTATTTGGTGGGGGTGAAATGTCAACCAGCGAGGAGGAGGGAGCGAGAGCGGACCGGCGGAGATTGGCGCGGGGCGGCGGCGGGCGGCGGAAATCGGCTGGCCGCGGGCCGGTTTGAATTCGCCGCGCTTTACCCTAATACTCTGTCGCCAAACGGACAGTCTGGAGTCACCATGAACCCTCAGGGTGCCGCGGTTTTCCTGATCGATTTCGCGTTCAGCGTCTACATTTTCATCGTTCTGACCCGCTTCGTGCTGCAGCTGGCCCGGGCGGATTTCTATAACCCGATCTCCCAATTCGTGCTGCGCGCCACCAATCCGCTGCTGGCACCGCTGCGGCGCATCATTCCGGGTTATCGGGGGCTGGACATCGCGTCCCTGGTGCTGGTGGTGCTGCTGATCATCGTCAAGGCACTGATGCTGATGACGTTGCAGACCGGGGGCATTCCGCCGGGCATCGGGCCGGCGTTGCTGGTCTATACCTTGCGGGAATTGGCCACCCTGCTGCTCAACTACATCTTCTGGGCGGTGCTGATCCGGGTGATTCTGAGCTGGGTGGCGCCGGACCCGTCCAACCCGGTGGTGCGCGTGGTGATCCAGATCACCGAACCGATCATGGCGCCCTGTCGGCGCCTGTTGCCGGCCATGGGCGGGCTCGATCTGAGCCCGCTGATCGTGCTGCTGGGCGTGCAGGTGCTGAAGATTCTGTTCCAGCTGCACTGACGCCCGTGGGGCGGCCGCCTATTCGAACGGCGGCTCGCCCTGCCAGTCGAAGAAGTCCGGCAGATCCCGGGAGACTTTGTCCGGGAACACCGCCGGCCGTTTCTCCAGGAACGACATCACCCCTTCCTTCACGTCCTCGGAGCCGCCCCGGGACTTCATCGCCTTGCTGTCCAGCTTGTGGGCTTCCATGGGGTGTTCCGCGCCGGCCATGCGCCAGATCATCTGGCGGATCACCGCCACCGACACCGGCGCGCTTTGCTCCACCATTTCCTTGGCCAGGGCCACCGCCGCCGGGTACAGCTCGTCGGCTTTGTGCAGCGAGCGCACCAGGCCGCGCTCCTTGGCTTCGGCGGCGCTGAACACGCGGCCGGTGAAGCACCATTCCAGGGCCGAGGAGATGCCCACCACCCGGCTCAGGAACCAGGACGAGGCGGCCTCGTTGACGATGCCCCGGCGCGAGAACACGAAGCCGAACTTGGCGTCCTCGGAGGCCATGCGCACGTCCATGGGCAGCTGCATGGTGATGCCCACGCCCACGGCGGCGCCGTTCACCGCGCCGATCACCGGCTTCAGGCTGCGATAGATGCGCATCGCCACCTGGCCGCCGCCGTCCCGGTGGGCATCGTCCGGGTTGGCGCCTTCGCCACCGCGTTTCTTGTAATCGAAGGTGTCGCCGCCGGACGACAGGTCGGCGCCGGCGCAGAAGGCGCGGCCCTTGCCGGTGACGATCACCGCGCGCACTTCGTCGTGCCGGTCGGTGAAATCGAAGGCGGCGAGCAGCTCGTCCTTCATCTCCCGGTTAAAGGCGTTCATTTTCTCCGGGCGGTTCAGGAACAGGGTGGCGATGCCGTCGTCGACGGTCAGCTCCAGGGTGTTGAAGGCGGGAATGTCCATGCTGGGTCCTCGGTGCAAGCGTGATCGACCATCATTGGTCAGGCCCGGGGCCCCCGCAACCGCCAGTTACGACACCGGTGCGGCGGTTTCGGTCATGGTCGCCCCTGGGCGCGGCGGCCCGGCGGCGGTAGGCTTGCGGCTTTGAATTCGTTGGGAGAGCCGCTTTGAACCCTGGAAGCAAACCGGACGGCGTCTGGCGCACGCCGCACGCCTACCCGTTCCAGCTGTCGCTGACACCGCACTACAGCCATCTGGACACCGAGCGCCACGTCAACAACGTGGCGGTGCACAGCTTCCATCTGGAAGCGCGCACCCGCTTTCTGATGGCGCGCCTGGATCGCCCGGTCTGGTACGCCGACGACCTGCTGCTGCGACCGCGCCGCACACTCACCCAGTTTCTTGGCGAAACCCACTACCCACACCCGGTGACCGCCGCCGCCGTGGCGCTGCACGCCGACGAACACGGTGCCCATCTGCGCACGGCCCTGTTCCAGAACGAGGAATGCGTGGGCATCCAGGACTGTCTGCTGGGCGCCTGGCAGGGCGATCAATGGGTGCCGCTCCCCGAGTCCGTGCGCGCGGCGCTGGCCGGCGACCAGGGCGCGGCGGACTGGCCGCCGGAACTGCCCCTGGACGCCGGGGCGTTCGCCGGTTACCCGGAGCGGGTGCCGCTGGTGTCCCGCTACGCGGACCTGGACCCGGACCGGGTACTCTCGGAACTGGCGCTGGCCCGGTACGCGGAGCAGGGCCGGGCCGGTTCCCTGTCGGTGCTGCGCCAGCCGCAATTGGGGCTGCTGGTGGCGCGCATCGATCTGCGCTTCGGCCGTTGGGACCGGGGCATGGGCGAGGTGGCCCTGGCCACCGGCCTGTCGCGCATCGGCAATACGTCCTTTGTGTTGCGTGGCGGCATCACCGTGGACGGGGTGGCCACCGGCACCGCGGAGAGCGTGATGGTGCTGATCGACCGGGACAGCCACCGGCCCACGCAGGTGGCTCCCTACGCGGACGCCATGGCGGCCATCCGCATCGACTGAGCCCCCCTATTCGCGGGGGGTTCCGCTCGCCGGCGCTGCTCTAGGATGTGACGAAATAAAATCCAGTTCATGGAGAATCGTCATGTCCGTTCTTTCTACCTTCCGGCTCCTGCCGCTGGCCGGCCTGTTCGGCACGGTGTTGCTGGTCGCCGCCTGTGGCGGCGACAGCGACGACAATGACCCCGCCACCGGCGGGGGCGGTGGCGGCCCCGAGGCCACCTCCCTGAGCGGTTCGGTGGCGGTGGGGGCGCCGGTCGACGGCGCCACCGTGCAGGTCACCTGCCGGTCGGGCAACGGCGTGGCCTCGGTGACCAGCGCCGCCAACGGTGGCTATACGGTGCAGATCCCGAACGCCGACTTCCCCTGTATTCTCCGCGTCACCGGCGGTGACCTGCCCGCCGGCGTCGCCGCCCTGCATTCCTTCGCGCCGTCGGCGTCCCAGGCCACCGTCAATGTCACGCCCCTCACCGACCTGGCGCTGGCCCTGGCGGTGACCGTTCAGGACGGCCGCGGCCTGGCCGCCTGGTTCCAGGATCCGGACAACTGGGACGCGGTCAGCGGCGGCCTGAGCACCGCCGCCGGATCCCTGCGCACCCGCCTGGACGATGCCGGCTATTCGCTGCCCTCTTCCTGGCCGGGGTCGCAGTTGATGGCGCCGTTCTTCCTGGCGTTCACCCCCAGCGCGACGCCGGCGGCGGACACCCTGGACCGCCTGCTGGAAGACCTGCAGGCGGCCATCGACGCCGCCGCCAGCGACTACCAGACGGTGCTGGCGAACATCACCGGCGGTGGCGCCTTCCCGGACCCGGTGGAGCCGGACCCCACCGATCCGACCGACCCCACCGACCCGACGGATCCGACCGACCCCACCGATCCCCCGACGCCGCAGGGCGCCGTGGCCTCGGCGGACCTGGGTGACAACGCCGAGCCGTCCCCGTCGGAATTCCTCAGCGTGATCTCCCGGACCTGGCCGGTGGCGATCTACGACGTGCCCGCGGAGCACCCGGAATGGTACGGCGAAGGCTCACTGACCATCGGCGGCACCACCGATAACTGGACCGTCACCCTGCTGGGCGCCGACGGTGGCACCATCGTCAGCCAGTCCGCCGACGGTGCCATTACCCGGGCGCTGACCCCGTTCTCGGTGACGGATTTCGGCTTCGGGCCCAACTACATGTCCGGGCAGGTGTTCATCAACCAGGGCACCGCCATCACCGAGTTCGTCAACACTTTCCTGGAGTGGGACACGGGGCTGATCGAAGGAAGCGCCGGTGGCAACGGTGAAGTGAAATTCCGCAACAGCGTGCTGGCTTATGGCGAAGGCGTGCCGGACATCTTTGATGATCTGGCGGGCACCTGGACCGGCTCCGCGCAGGTGTCCTGCAGCGGGCCGTTCGGGCCGTTCACCACGGTCACCAACACCATCACCATTACCGAGCAGGGCAAGTTCACGTTGGCGGGTCAGACCCAGCTGTGTGGCGGTGTTCTGCCTCGCGAAAACCAATGGGGTGGCAAGGACGATTTTCTGATCCCGGGCGTTGAAGAAAGCGACGGCGCCTTCCTGATGCAGGTCGACGCACAGGACCTGGTCAATGTCAGCGCCGGGCAGGTGCAGATCCGGTTCGACGAAACCATGGCCGTGATCAAGATGAGTGCCTGGGTCGGCGGCGAGCTGTTCGAGCTGAGAAACGTGGCGAAGCAATAACAACCAGGGACAAGACGCGCGGGCAGTGTTCCCGCGCGTTTCAACGTCCTCCATTCGGGAAAAAATCATGAAAATATTTCCGCGGAACAAGACCGTTCCTGCCATGACGCTGCTCGCGCTGGTATCCGGGTGTGCGGTCACCGGCGGCACGTCGGCGCCGGACTACAACGCCAGCGGCAGCGCCGCCGGCCAGGCCGGTACCTTTATCGAAGCCAGCAACGAAAAACACATGAAGGGCGTGAACAAGGTAGGTGTGCTGTCCTGCAACGTCATGTTCGGCATGACCAGCGCCGCCTCCGCGTCCACCAGCGGGGGGTTCCGGGCGGGCGCGGACCGGGCCACCGGCACCATCAGCCGCTCGGATGTGAAAGTCACCGTGACCTATACCGTGGACGGCGTGGAGGACAGTGAGCTGCAACGCATCGCCGATGCCGCCTGCGCCGACGCGGAAAAGCAACTGGCCGGCGCCGGCTTCCAGGTGGTCCCGCTGGCGACCCTGCGGGCCAATCCGAATTACCGGAAGATTCAGGAGGGCGGCCGCCCCAGCCCGTTTGAGTACAAGGAGAAGCGCGGCGGCACCCGCTACCTGGTGTTGGCACGTACCGGTGAGACCGTCACCGACTCGCGCTACACCGGCGCCGGCCAGGGCTTCGCGCAATCCTTCAAGGCGGTGGCCGGCGACGCCACCGAGCAACTGGAAGGCCAGCTGATCAAGGACCTGGGCATGACCGGGGTGAACATCAATCTGCTGGTGGATTTCGCGTCCCTGGAATCCGACGGCCACAAAACCTTCGCCGGCCTGGCCAATAAAAACTCCGCCAAGGTAAAAGCCGACATCCAACAGGCGGTAACCGGCGACCTGCGCTTTCAGCCGCTGCCCGCGCAGAAATGCTGGAAGGAGTACGGCAAGGAAAAATGCCAGATCAAACTGAACCAGCAACCGGTGTTCGCCACCCGGCAGCCGGTGGCCAGTGATCGCCCCTTCTACACCAGCATCGATAACGTCACCACCACCGGCGACAAGGTGACCTCCGGGTTGACCAAGGCGGTGGGCATGTTGAGCGCGCTGAGCGGCACCTCCAGCAAAGTGGCCCGCGACATCACGCGTTACCAGGTAAACGTGATGCCGGAGGTCTACGAAGCGGAAGCGGTGACGCTGTCGAAAGGGCTCTCGGGCATGGCGGCGGCCAAGGCCGCGTCGTCCCGATAAGGGAAAAAATCAAAATCCGGCAAGGTGGGGTGGGGCGATGTCGTTTAAAAAAAGCACGTGGATAATCGGGCCGGCGCTGCTGGGGATCACCCTGGTGGTGGCCGGGTGCGGTGGAGGGAGCAACCACGCCCCGGGTGAGCCGGCGGGCGGCGACGGCGGGTCGCCCGGGCCCTCCGCCGCCACGCTGAGCGGCACCGCCGCCATCGGCGCGGCGATTCGTACGGGCACCGTCACCGCCGCCTGTTCCGACGGCAGCGGCTTCACCGAAACGGTCACCACCAACGCCAACGGATCCTGGAGTGGTCAGGTGGCCGGCACCGCGCTGCCCTGCGTGCTCACCGTGACCGGTGGCACGCCGCCGGTGACGCTACGCAGCTACGCCAGCCAGGCGGGCACGGTCAATGTAACGCCGATTACCGATATGGTGTTGGCCCTGGCCACCGGCTCGGCGGACGGCGGCTGGGTGGCGAATCGGGCGAACTGGCCGGACACCGCCACCGTCGCCACCCGCAAAACCGAACTGCTGTCGGCCATGTCCGATGCCGGCTTTGCCTTGCCCGGCGGCGATCCCTTTACGAGCCCGCTGGTGATCGTCGACGACTGGGACCAGGTACTGGATGCCCTTCAGGACGCCATCGACGACGACCCCGACACCGCCGATTACGACGCCCTGCTGGCGCGGGTCAAGGACGGCCAGTTGGGCACCTTCCCGGCGGCCCCGGACGGCGGGCCCTCCGACCCGGAACCGCCCGAGCCGGGCGCCGAACTGCTTAACCAGCGTAACGGCGTGGCGGTGGTGCGCGACGGGCACCTGTGGGCCATGGAGCAGCCGTTTATCGAAACCTTCGGCGCGACCACCGCCAAACGCCAGATCCGCGCCAACAACTTCGGCGCCGACAACGTGATTCAGGACACCACGCCGTTCGCCGGTGAGGAACTGGTCTGGGCACAAATCAATGTGGCCCACGGGACGCTGGGCACCCAGCTCTGTGACGGGACCACGGGGGTCGTCCTGATGACGGTGGACAGCAGCGCCACACCGGCGGTGTACAAAACCTGGAACGCCACCGACTGCGAGCTGGATGTGGACTATCACTTCGGCAACGGCGCCACCGAAGGGAGGCTGATCAGCGCTACCCTGAGCAATGATCGCGACGCGGACACGGTCACCCTGAGCGATGGCCAGTTCCGCCTCTTTATCCACACCGGCAAGGAAGGTCCCCTGCCTGAACTGTCCGGCGACGTGCGTGAAATTCTGATGGTGGACAGCGGCACCCGCGAAATCCGCTCGGGCTATTTCGAGCGCGGCAAACCCCTGGAGGACGGCTCCCACCCGGACCATTACATCGATTTCGGTGTGTCCCCGGGCAGCGCCAATCCGGCGGTGGGCAGCTACCCATGCGGCTCTTCTTCCGTGTCGGTGTCGCTGAGCATGGGCTGGGTGACCACCGGCGGTCCCCTGTTCAAGTTCCAGACCTCGAACGGCGGCGCCTGCACGGTGACCGTGGAACAAAGCGCCGGCCGCAAATACGTGGGTTCCTACACCGCCACCCTGATCGGGCCCGGCTTCGACGCCTTCGGGTCCGGCCTGACGCCGGGCGACACCGAATTGCCGGAAGCGGAACGAACCCTTCAGGTGCACGGCCTGTTCCGTAACTTCACCACCCAGACGTTCCACGCGGACAACCAGGGCAACGAGGGCCCGCTGGGCGGCGAAACCCGGGGCGTCACCCTGACCATCGACGACGGCAACACGCATTTTGAGGCCGGCGAGACCTTTCTGCTTGCGTCGGAGGAATCCTCCAACGGTCACAACGGTTACTTCTATCGGCGGTTCAGTGAGCTGCGGTCGCCGGATGACCAGTTGCGCATGGTGTGGTCGGGCATTCCGATGGCGGTGGGGAGTTATGCCTGCAACGACGACGTGGGCGGTCTGAAACCGACCATGAGCCTGTCCACGCCGGCGAACGTTCCCTACGGCGTGACCTACACCCAGTCGGGCCTCCAGCAGCTTACCGAAGGTGCGTCCTGCTCGCTGAACGTGACCAGCGTGGACGATGGTCTGGTAACGGGCACCTACATCGCCACCCTGGTGGCGCGCAATATCGCCCCGGTGCTGCCCGGCGAGGATGCTTCCATCACCGTCTCCGGCGAGTTCCGCTACCCGAATACCGGACTCTGAACGTGTCCCGGGATTGTCGTAGGTGCGGCGGGGGCGCCTACCAAAGGCAGGCGGTCTTGCCCTGCTTCTCCTGGGACGCCATCCACGAAAGAATACGCCCGCCCAGCGGGCGTTCCGTGGCCTCGGCGGCCAGGGCGATGGCCTCGCGCAGGCCCTGAATGTCGATGCCGGTTTTCAGGCCGCTGCTCTCCAGCAGGTAAACCAGATCCTCGGTGGCCATGTTGCCGGTGGCGCCCGGGGCGAAGGGGCAGCCGCCCAGGCCGCCCAGGGACGCATCGAACCGGCGCACGCCCAGGTCCGCCGCTTCCCAGGCCATGGCCGCCGCCAGGCCCCGGGTGTCGTGCAGATGCACGTAGAACCGCCCGGCCCCGAACTCGCGGATCAGCGGCGCCATGATGTCCTTCATCTGGCGTGGATTGCCGCCGCCGATGGTATCGGCGATGGCGACCTCGTCGCTGCCGGCGGCGAACATGCGCTCCGCCAGGGATTGCGTCAGCGCCACCGGCACCGGGCCGTCGTAGGGGCAGGCGAAGGCGCCGGAAATATAGGTGCGGGTGGCGATTCCGTCTTCCCGGGCCGCGCTCAGAATCGTCTCGCAGCTGGCGGCGGCCTGCTCCAGGCTCATGTTCAGGTTGCGCTGGTTGAAGGTGTCGGTGGTGGACAGCACCAGCGCCACGGTGGGGTAGCCGGCGTCGCGGGCCAGTTGATAGCCCTTCAGGTTGGGCACCAGAGCGGTGTAATGCAGGTCGTCCCGGCGCGGCAGCCGCTCGGTCAGCGCCGCCGCGTCCGCCATCTGTGGCACCGCTTTCGGGCTCACGAAGCTGACCGGTTCCAGATAACGCACGCCGGCGTTCACCAGCGCGTCGGCGATGCGCGCCTTGGTGTCGGTACTGACCGGCACGGGCTGATTCTGCAGGCCATCGCGCAGGCCCACTTCATTGATGATGGCGGTATCGGTCACAACAGGCCCTCGCTGGGAACCACGGGGCCAGCAGTGTGCCACGGCCGACCGGCAGCGGCCACCGGCCGGTACGCCAACCATGCTGATCGGTCAATGGCCGCCCGGGAAGGCCGGGCGGCGGCGGTCCGTTGTGGCGAGGGCCGGGCCTGGGTACTGTCGACGGAAACGAAGGTGGGCGAAGCGCTGTTGGAGAGCTGCCGTGATCTGGATTTTGTCCGTTGTGCTGGTGGTGGTCGCCCTGATCCCCACTTACATTACCCTGGCGTTCTATCTGGTCTGGTTCTACGACCGGCGTAATTTTCCCGCGTCGGTGGACGGCGACGAGGTAACGAACCCGCGCCCCGGCCGGGCCCTGGGCGCCATGCTGCTGGAAGCGGCCAGCCTCACCTTTCTGGTGGCCACCTATCCGCTGCGTCTGGTGCAGGACGCCTCGCCCAAGCGCGCCCGCGCCTGGGACCGGCCGCCGGTGGTCCTGGTGCACGGCTATGGCGGCAACAGCGCCAATTTTCTGTGGATGCAGTGGCGGCTGCGGCGCTGGGGCTTTCGCAATGTGTACGCGGTGAGCTACACGCCGCCGCACATCAACGCCCGCAAGCTGGCCGCCCAGGTGGCGCGGCACGTGGAGCGGGTGCTGGAGCGCACCGGCGCCCAACAGGTGGACCTGGTCTGCCACTCCATGGGCGGCCCTCTGAGCCGCTACGCGATCAAGAATCTCGGTCTGGCCGGCCGGGTGCGCACGGTGATCACCCTGGGCAGCCCCCACCATGGCACGCGCATCGCCGCCCTGTTCCCGGCCCGCGGTGCCGCCGCCCAGATGCGCTACCGCAGCCCCTTCGTACGGGAACTGGCGGAAGGCGGCGAATGCCCCGGCGGCGCGCGCTTCCACTGCCTCTACTCGGACATGGACAATTTCGTGCTGCCCGCCGCCACCGCCACGCTGTCCGACGCGGAGGACAATCTTTGCCTGCCCTACCTGGGGCACTGCGCCCTGCTCTACAGCCCCCGGGTGGCGCGGGCGGTGGCGGAGCGTCTGCGGGCGGACTAGTTTGTTGTCTTTTTGTAACGCTGCGAACAAAAAGGTTTTTGTGGATCGATAAATTGGTACGTTAGTGCAAATTAGAACTAACGTACCATAATAACAAACCCGCCACCCGTACCCGGCGTGGCGGCGGAGATCCCGACCATGTTCAGCAGATTCTCTACCCCGGCGGCCTGGGCCGTTCTGATGATAGCGCTTCTGGCCGGCTGCGGCGGTGGCGGCAGCGCCGGCGGCGACCCCACCGCCCGGGTGGGCGGCGGCCCGGCGGAAGTGTTCTTCAGTTATCCCTATGACGGCCAGCAGCAGGTGTCACCCGGCGCGCCGCTGATCCTGCGCTTCTCGCACCCGGTGCAGGACCCCCGCGCCGATCAGCTTCGACTGGAAGACGACCAGGGTCGCCCGGTGGCGCTGGACGAACCCCGCTGGCTGGAAGGCGGGCGGGGCCTGGTGGTACGACCGGCCCGGGGCGAGCTCCAGGCGGACACCGGCTACCGGCTCAGCCTGCGCGGGCTGACCGGCGAGGCCGGCGAGTTCACCCTGCCCGAGGACGGCGTGCTCAGCTTCCGGACCCGGCTCGCCATGCGCGGCGCCAATGAGTGGCGTCGCCGGGACGGACCGCTGCGCGTGCTGTCGGTGACCCCGGACGGGGAGCGTTTGCCGGCGGTGGATTTCTCCACCTGGCGGCTGCGCTTCAGCCATCTGCTCGACCCGGCGTCGCTGGTGTACGGGGAGACCGTGCGCTTCACCCGGGACGGCGAGCTGGTGCCGGCGCTGATGCTGGTGAAACGGGACGCCCTGACCCTGGACCCCCGGGAGGACCTGGAACCCGGCGCGGAATACCGCCTGACCCTGTCTTCGGAGGTACGTGCCTTCGACGGCCGGGCGCTGGCCCGGGCCGGCGAGTGGCGCTGGACCATCCGCGACAGCCGCCCCCGGGAAATGATGGTCCAGCAGGTGCCGGTGGCCTCGGACGCCGCGCAACGCCCCTGCGCGGCGCCGGACGCGGACCGGTCCGACCTCTCCGGCACGCCGCTCAACTGCGTGCCGATCCGTTCCACCCTGCTCGGTGACCGCGACGCCACCCAGCAAAGCGGGGACGTGTTCGCCGAGCTGGCGTTCCAGCCCCGCTTTCCCTTTGTCGGGCCGCTGCGCATTGCCCGGGGCAGCCTGCTCACCGGCAGCAACGTCCAGGTACGGATCGCCGGGACCGTGCCCGCCGGCATCGAAACCGGGGACGTGTCGGTGACCTTTCTGTCCGACGGCACCGGCTATCTGATGCCCAACCCCTACAGTCAGCGGCCGGAAGCCCCGCGCCAGGTGCATTTGTTCGTGGACCTGGCGATGACCGCGGAAAACCCGGAAGCCAACGGCGGGCTCAGCCAGACACTGCTGCAGGTGGAACTGGTGGGCACCGCGCGCACCGAGGGCGCCAGCCTGGTGATCGACGCCGTGGGCATGGTGGAACCGGAGGTGCTGGGCCAGGAAACCGCCTACGGGCTGCTGAGCCTGCACACCGTGTCCTATCCGGACCAGAACCGGACACCGGAACCGGTGCCGGACCTGGCCGCGCCGTCGCTGCAATCGATGACGCCCATGATCGGGGCGGAGGGTCTGGCCCGCACCGTCAAACCCGGCGACCCGATCATTCTCAATTTCAGCGAACCGCTGGACCCGGACAGTGTGACGGCGGGGATCGCCCTGAGCCGCGACGGCGTCGCCGAGCCGTTCGACGGGCGGCTCGACGGCGCCACCGTGGTGCTGCACCCCGACCCGCCCCTGCGCCCGGGCGCCGACTACCAGGTGACGATCAGCGACCGGGTCACCGACCTGGCCGGCAACCCGGCGGTGCCGGAGACCCGGGCCTTCCGTCTGCCCGCGCAGGTGGGCGGCCCGGTGGCGCCGCTGGCGCTGACCGTATACCCCGGCTTCCCCTGCGCGGTGGACAAGACCCAATGGCGCATCGCCGAAGGCAACCACGGCATCTGCCGGGGCGCCCGCGCCGACGACGACCGCCTGCCGGTGAGCCGGCTGCCGGCCAACCGGCCAATCCGCGTGACCCTGTCCCAGGACATCGACCCGGCGTCGGTGATTCTCGGCACCCGCTGCGACGAAGGCAGTTTCCGCGTGGAAAAAGTGGTCAGTGACGCCAATGGCGACCCACAGGCGGTCCGCGACGGCGACAAGTACAAGTACCAGTGCGAGGCGGCGGTGCCGGGCCGGCTGATCAAAGGCGCCCGCACCCTGACGTTCGTGCCGGACGCGCCCTGGGAGCCCGGCGTGGCCTACCGCTACGGCCTGCAGTCGGTGAACCGGACCTCCGGCCAGCAACCGGACGACTGCCGCAGCGGCGAGGCGATCTGCTCCCGCCAGGGCCTGCGCCTGCAAACCGCTCTGCTGGAGGCGCCGGCGCCGGACTGGGGCGGCCCGGATCTGGAAATCCACTTCCGGGGCGCGCCGGCCACCGACGGCGTGTTTCAGGCGCTGGACAACCTGCCCACCGCCGACGTCAACGCCAACGGCCGCTTCGACGCCGGGGAACCGGGCTACCCGGAAGGCGAACCGGCGTTCAACAGCTCCCGCTTGGAAGCGCTCGGCGGCACCGCGCTGGCCACCGCGCCCCGCCTGGTGTGCGACCAACCGGAAGGCTGTGACATCCAGGTGGTGGGCGGCCTCAATTCCGAGGTGCTGGGCCCGGGCTGGTACGACGACCCGGCCACCGAGGCCCGGGAGCGGGTGCCCGCGGTGCGCGTGGCCCTGCATCCCACCCGCATCCTGGCCTCCTCGGTGACCCTGAAGGCGTCGGTGCTGATCGACGGCGGCGCCGCCATCGAAAGCCCCACCGGCACCCAGGTGATGCGCATGCGCTACACCTGTTCGGCCGCCGGCGATGCCCCCTGCGGCGACGACGACGGGCTGATCCCCGGCTGGATTCTGGAAACCGACCAGGGTCCGGAATTCCGCACCCGGGTGCACCTGTATCTGGACGCGCCTTACCTGGAAGCGCCCCTGGGCGGCGAGCACAACCAGCACAGCTACCCGCTGATGATGGACCTGGCCGGCCCGCTCACCTTCCTGCCCAACGGGCGCATGGCGATCCAGCAGCTCAACGCCAACCCGATTCCGGTGAACGTGGAACTGAGCAAGCTGCTGTTGCTGTTCAGCGCCGCCATTGATCTGCGCATCCCGGAAAACGGCGTCAAACTCCAGTACCTGGGCGTGCCGATCAAACCCTGAAGCCGGACCTGAGCGGCGTCGCGTTTGACGCCGCTCAGTATTTGCTCTTGTCGCGCTTGCCCACGCCCGCCGGACATAGCATGGTTGGGGTAAAACCAGAACGAGGGGAGAGGCACCATGAGTGAATACGGCGCAACCGTGGCCTGGCACCTGGCACCGGATGCCAGCTTCGACTACGAAACCTTCGACCGTTCCCATGAATGGACCTTCGCCGGCGGCGAGGTGGTCTCCGCCTCCGCGTCGCCGGAATTCTTCGGCTCCGGCAACCGGGTCAACCCGGACGAAGCGGTGATCGCCGCCACCGCCAGCTGTCACATGCTTACCTTCCTGTCCATCGCCGCCAAGCAGCGCCTCAAGGTGCTCAGCTATGTGGACCGCCCCCGTGGCGTGGTGGAAAAGAACGAGGAAGGCCGCCTGGCCATCACCCGCATCGAGCTGCGGCCCCGGGTGGTGTTCGAAACCGACCCGGACGCGGCGGCCCTGAAGAAGCTGCACGACGCCGCCCACCGCAACTGCTTCGTGGCCAACTCCCTGCGCGCCGAGGTCACCGTGGAGCCGGACGCCTAGACCGCCGCCGTGACCGGCCGGCCACGCCCGGCCGGCGACCGCGCGGTGTCGAATCGCTAAACTGTCGCCCTCCCCGGCGGCCAGGGGCCGCCTTTTTCCGCCAACGCAGAGAGGGCGAGCCATGCTTGATCAAAACGAAATCGACCTGTTTCGCGACAACGTCCGCAAGTTCCTGGAAAAAGAAGTGCAGCCCCACTACGACCAGTGGGAAAAGGACGAAAAACTGCCCCGCGAACTCTGGAACCGGATGGGCGAAAACGGCCTGCTGTGCGTGGACGTGCCCGAACAATACGGCGGCTTCGGCGCCGACTTCCGCCTCTCCGCGGTGATGGTGGAAGAAGCCTCGCGCATGGGCTTCGGTGCCCTGGCCTCCAACCTCTCCGTGCACTCCGACATCGTCGCCCCCTACATCCTGCACCTGGGCACCGAGGAACAAAAACAGGCCTGGCTGCCGAAAATGGTCACCGGCGAAGCGGTGGGCTCCATCGGCATGACCGAACCCGGCGCCGGCTCCGACCTGCAGGCCATGAAAACCCGCGCCGAAAAAGACGGCGACGGCTACGTCATCAACGGCCAGAAAACCTTTATCACCAACGGCCAGCACTGCGACGTCATCGTGCTCGCCACCAAAACCGACCCCAACGCCGGTGCCAAGGGCGTCACCCTGTTCACCGTGGACGCTTCCCTCTCCGGCTTCTCCCGGGGCCGCAACCTGGAAAAAATGGGCCACCACGCCGCCGACACCTCCGAACTCTTCTTCGAAGGCGTCCAGGTCGGCGCCGACCAGATCCTCGGCGGTGAAGGCAAAGGCTTCTTCAACCTGATGAACGAACTGCCCCGCGAGCGCCTGATCCTCGCCCTCGGCGCCGTCGCCGCCTGCGAAGGCATGATCGACCGCACCGTGGCCTACACCCAGGAACGCCAGGCCTTCGGCCAGCCGATCAGCAAATTCCAGAACACCCGCTTCGTGCTGGCGGACCTGCACGCCCAGGTGCAGGTCAACAAAGCCTTCTGTGCCCAATGCACCGACCAATACGACCGCGGCGAACTCAGCACCACTAACGCCTCCATCGCCAAACTCACCACCACCGAACTGCAAGGCAAGGTCGCCGACCAATGCCTGCAACTGTTCGGCGGCTACGGGTACATGAAGGAATACCCGATCTCCCGCGACTTCGTGGACGCCCGCATCCAGCGCATCTACGGCGGCACCAGCGAAATCATGAAGGAAATTATCGCCCGGGATATTCTCGGCCGCTGATCCGGCCAGGCCGCCGGCGCCACCACGGAGCCCTGTGCCACCGCGCACAGGGTTTCGGCGTCGTGCCCCGGGCACCTGGAGTACATACCCCAAATGGGGCATGCGCGACGAGGAACCAACCCGGATCATTCAGTGCATCTCTTCCAACCACTTTGGGGACGCACCATGATCCACTCCACCTCGCTCCAACGGGGCCTCGCCCTGCTCCTGCTCGCCGCCCCGGTGGCCGCCTTCGCCGTCGGCCCCGGCTCCGGCT
Organism: Alloalcanivorax marinus; assembly: GCF_016906305.1. GTDB lineage: Bacteria > Pseudomonadota > Gammaproteobacteria > Pseudomonadales > Alcanivoracaceae > Alloalcanivorax > Alloalcanivorax marinus. The sequence continues at coordinate 3,149 of NZ_JADDOL010000034.1, read as the reverse complement.
CCCAAAGCCAAAGCAACATCCGGGTCGGCAACTGCCAGGTCAGCCACATGCAGGTCATTTACAAACTGGACAGCCTGATGGGCGAACCCACCGTCAGCGGCTCCTACAAATGGACCGGCAACGGCAATTGCTCCCTGCCGTCCTCCACCACCATCTGGCTCAAAGTCGAAGACGGTAGCGGCGGCCGCGGCTACGTCCGGCTCAAACCGGCGGTTCCCCAAGGCAACGGCGCCTACGGCTACAACACCACCGGCTCCCCCGACTGGGACGAAGCCCTCTGCGGCTTCAACGGCAACCGCCGCACCAGCTGCCTGCCGCCCAACGGCGCCAAAAACCTCTGGAAAAGCGGCCGCGTCACCGACTTCAGCGTGACCTGGTAAATACCCGCCCCACGCGGGCAGACCTTCGGCCACCGCGCACAGCGCGTGCGGTACCGACATAAAAACGCGGCTTCGGCCGCATTTTTTGTGTATTCGCGACAGGGCTTTGTTTGGATTTGTCTGGGGTGGCGTTTTCTGGTTTTATTTGGGGTTATTGCTTGCTGGTTTCCAAGATATTACGCCGCTCGTTCATTGGATATTAGAGATGGCGTAATTAACAGTTATTTGCATGGGATTCATTTGGGTTGCATTCGACAAAAGTAAGCAAGGTTGGCACGACAAAATTGCAGGCACAGTCGTTGTGCGAAAAAAGAACAGAGAGTCTAAGCGAGTTACATTCTATGGTTAACAAGTCGCCTCAGTTTGCGGCGGATGGGCGCCGGTTAGCCATGGCGGCGAGCCGGTGTGGTGGCGTTATAAGGAATGCCTAATGGAATTTAGTGGCGAGTTTAAAAGTTCATTCACAGCATTAAGGGATAGTGTCAATGGCGCAAACGGGCATTATCAAGTTTGGTTTACACTGCGAGGGAAGAGTAAGGCGTTAGATGCACATTATGATGATATGAACGAGCCGGGTTATGTCGATTTCTTTAAAGCCGTAAACATAGCTAACTATAAGATGATGTTTGTTGAAATTGGCTGCATATTTGACACAGATGATAAATCACATAGGTTTAGGGACTTTAAAGAACTTTTAGAGAAGGAAGGGTGCAGTGAACTTGTCGAATTGGCAAAAGAAAGGATAGGCCCCTACAGTGATTTAGTATCAAACTTGCTGACAATCAGATCTAAAATAGTTGCTCACAAGGAAAAGGCCGTATCGCCACAAGAACTTTATAAAAAGCATGGAATTAAACCCGATGATATTGGCAGTCTTTTAAATGATTTGGCGGAATTTATGCATGAGGTTGAGCAGGTGCTTAATGGAGGAGCAAGCTGGAGTAGTATAGCCCCAACAGATAGATGGGAGCGTGCCACTTGGAACATGTTGAGCGTATTACATAAAGGGAGACTCTCATAATAATATCTGGCAAAGAGATTCTTTCCCATTGCGGCCTTGTTATCACTACGAGGCGACACGTTGACGGAGTTATGGGGCAACCCTCTTCCGCCAGCCTGGTTTTCTGGAGTGGAGAGCAAAAGCAACGACGATGAAAGTTTGGCTTCTATCGATGGTTATGAGCGAGAAAGGGAATCTATGAAGAATTAGCTGCCTTGCTCCGGATTTCCCCGCTTTGTGGGAGACTGGAACCAGTGGGGGATTTGATTCCTGGAGCAGCCTCTTCCAGTTCCGTAGCGGCTTCCCTGCTGACTCGTACTCTCAAAATTGTCAGCCCTTGATTCGGTCTCTGGCGCGGGACAGGACCTCCTCTGCATCAAGCAGTTCCGCCTCTCCTGAATCAATTTGCTGGATTCGCCGGCAAATTCCGCGGTCCCACGCTTCGGCAACACCGTCTTCTGCCGGACCATCCAAGCTCGCCACCAGGTCTTTGGCTAAAGCCGCGCGCTCCTTATCGGAGAGCGTCAAGGCAGCACTTCTAAGAGCTTCGAGTTCAGGCGCAGCCATTCGACACCTCACGGAGATGGACATGGACAAATAGTGAAGAAATTTTTACCCCCTAACAAGGGTCGGTACATTGGCCGCTTTTGCGCTTTGCTGCGACCGCAAACCGGCATCTATGCCAAACGTTGAATGTTATAAAGACGTAGCAAGCAGGGCCTAAGAGCCGGTTTCCTTGCTAGCGGCGCTTACAGTTAAGGGCGGCCATGGGGAAGAGCATCAGGAACACAAAATCGTAGAGGTGCCTTGCTTACAGTGACCCCGCGCGCCCCGATGCCGATGCGTAACTGCCTTATGGTTTACGACAGAGAGAGAATAAAAATGTCCGAATCAGTGTTTAAAGCAATATTGGTGATAGCTGCTGTTTTCTTCACGGCTTTCTTTGCTGTGACCATTTTGCCGCCGCTTTTTGAGAACCCCGACTTATGGGGCGCGTTCGCCGCAGGGTTTGTGAACCCTTATTCGAGTGGCTATTCGACGGATGTTCTTGTTTGCTGGGTCATTCTGGCTGCCTGGGTGGCTTATGAAGCCAAGGCCTATGAAATTCGAAAGGGGTGGGTTTGCCTGCTGCTTGGCATTGTGCCTGGGGTGGCGGTTGGGTTTGCGCTGTATCTGCTGCTTCGAGCAAAGCAACTCCGGGAGTTCAAGCGTGATGCGGTACGGGCGTCTTGACGCCCGTACCCGAAGGCGTACATCTGGTGGAAAGTTAAACACTCAGAGGTGTTTCATGACCGGAATCACAGCGACTGAGGCGCGCAGCAAGCTTTACCAGTTGATTGATGAAGCCGCCGAGTCCCATCAACCCGTTGTCATCATGGGCAAGCGGAACAAAGCCGTCCTGGTTTCCGAGGAAGATTGGTCGGCCATTCAGGAAACACTCTACCTGCTCTCCGTACCAGGTATGCGGGAGTCTATTCGTGAAGGGATGGATACCCCGGTGGATGAATGCGGTGAGGAGCTGGGCTGGTGACATGGAAGTTGGTTTACACCGGACCCGCCGCCGCGCGGCTCCAAAATAGTCCCTAAGCCGCGTTCCGCTTCGCCACCGCCCGCAGCACGATGCGGCACTGATTCTCCCCATACTCGCGGATGTCGGCGGCGGCCTGTTCCGGATTGCGGGCGAGGACGTTTTCCAGGAGCCGCTGGAAGATTTTGGGTATCCGGATTAAGTGGTAGATGGAGCCCCCTTGCTCCTTCGAACCCTTAAC
>NZ_JADDOL010000033.1 GCF_016906305.1 Alloalcanivorax marinus | reverse complement strand
CAGGACGTTCGAAAGGGAGCCCCCAGGGACGGGTTCACGGCGTTCCCGGAAGGGCCTGACCCGGAACCGCGCCCCTAGCTGGAGAGTTCCCACGCCTTAACCTTGCTTGTTGTCCAAGCGGCGCTTGCGTACTATCCGCGCATGACGAAAAAGACCGTGGGCCGCCCCCGGGCCCGCGCCGGCGAAGGCGATCGCGGCGCCACCATTCTCGATGTGTCCGAACGTTTGTTCGCCCGCCACGGCTACGACGGTGTCACCCTGCGCACCATCGCCCGCGAGGCTGGCGTGGACGTGGCCCTGATCAATTACTACTTCGGCCCCAAACAACAACTCTTCGATACCGTCTTCCAACGCCGCGCCCGCATCCTCAACGACGACCGTCTGGACGCCCTGAACCGCGCCCGCGCCGAAGCCGAGCCGGACCCGGTGCCCCTGGAACGCATCATCGAAGCCTACCTGCGGCCCCTGGAAATGGCCCAGGAAAGCGAGGACCAGGGCTGGCGCAACTACTGCGCGCTGCTCGCCTACGTGAACACCTCACCGGTGTGGGGCCCGGTGCTGATGAGCCGCCACTTCGACGCCCCCATGGACGCCTTCGTGGAAGCCCTGTCGCGGGCCCTGCCGCACTGCGACCGGGGCGACCTCTACTGGTGCTACCACTTCATGTCCGGCTCCATGACGCTGACCTTCGCCAACACCGGCCGCATCAACGCCATGTCCGGCGGCCTGTGTCGCTCCGACGACTTCCAGACCGCCTACGACCGCATGATCCCGTTCGTGGTGGCGGGCTTCGAGCGGGTGTGCGGGCCGTTGAAAAGTCATCGCGGCTAAAGCGTCCGCACGCAGGCTGTTATTCGGTATCGCCATCCGGGCGGTCGGGTTCCCCGGCGGGTGTGGGTTCGTCCTGGTTACCGCCGCTTTGTGAGTCATTCTGTTCCTGGGCCTGCTCCGCCTTGGCTTCCACTTCCTCGGCGCTCTTCTCCTCGCCGATCCGGTAAGCCGCGAAGCCGGCATGGACCACCTGGTTCACCGCCATGCCCAGCACCCGCCCGTCGTAGGGCGCGATGATGGCGCTGCCGGTGTTGCTGATCGGGTCGGTGACGGTGCCGAGAATCTGGCCCTTCTTCACCTGCTCGTTGAGCTCCACCTCCGACAGCAGAATCCCGCCCTGGCCGGCGCGAATCCACTCGGACTCATAGAACACCGGCTGCGGAGCGCCCCAGAAGCGGCTCGCCTTGCGCATGTCCAGATTCTCCAGCAGTGTCTCCAGCGCCTGCACGCCGTAGTCCACCGCGTCGTCCTCCAGCCGGTTGGGGCCGCCGGCCTCCATGGTCACCGCCACGATGCCTTCGTCCACCGCGGCGGCGCGCAGCATGCCGCTGGAAGAGGGGCTGTGCAGCACCGTCATGCCGCCGAAGTGCTTGGCGAACGCCACCACCTGGGGGTTCTCCAGGTCGGCGCGCAACTGCGGCTGGTTGACCCGCTTCTGGGAACCGGTGTGCAAATCCACCAGGTAGTCGCAGTGGCGCACGATGTTCTCGAACAGGGAATACGCCACCCGGCTGGCGGCGCTGCCGTTCTTGCGGCCCGGAAAGTAGCGGTTCAGATCGCGCCGGTCGCTGAGATAGCGGGAGCCGTTGCGGAAGCCGTCCAGATTGACGATCGGCACGCCCACCACGGTGCCGGCCAGTTCGTCCGGTTCCAGCTCGTACATCAGGCGGCGCACCATTTCGATGCCGTTCAGCTCGTCGCCGTGGACCGCGGCGGTGAGACACAGGTGGGGGCCGGGCCGGGTGCCATGGGCCACCAGCACCGGCACCGGCGTGGCGATGGAGCGGAACGACTGGTCCGGGGTCCAGTAGAGGGTATCGAAGGTGCCCACCGGCACGGTCTTGCCGAGCAATTCCAGCGGCGCCACCGGGTCGGGGGTGGCGGGGACCTCGGTGGCGGTGTCGCCGGTTGCCTCACCGGCGGCCGGGTCCGCCCGGGTGTCGCCGGGGGCGGCCTGCTCGGTGGTGTCGTCATCCGGGGCATCGGTGGCCGCCGGCGGGCCGTCCGGGTCCTCCGGGCGCGGCGCCGCCTGGTCGGCGCTGGGCGGGGCGGCATGGCGGCCGTCCTCGTCCTCGCGTTCGTTGGCGGTGACGGGCGCGGCCAGGGCCACCAGGGTCAGGGCGATCAGGGTCCGGTTGAGAGTGGGTGTCACGAAACGCGTCCTCCTCGTCGGCCCGGGATCACCGGGCCGGTCATGACGGCCTCTGGTCGAGTTCCTCCCAGCGGCCATAGTGGTCGTTCAGAGTGTCTTCCAGCGTCTGCAGTTCACGCTGGGCGGTGGCGATGTCCTCCGCCGGCCCCTTGTAGAAGTCCGGATCGGCCAGCCGGTGTTGCACCGCGTCCAGTTCCGCCTCCAGGGCTTCGATCTTCTCCGGCAGCGCCTTCAGTTCCAGCTGCTCCTTGTAGGTCAGCTTACGCGGAGCGGCGCCCGGCGGCCCGTCGGCGGCCACGCTTTTTACCTTGGTTTCGGTTTTCGTGGCGGCGGCTTTGGGGCCGTCACCGTCGCCTTTGACGTCGCGCTCGCGGGCCGGTTCCGGACGCTGGCGCAGCCAGTCCTGATAACCGCCCACATAGCTGTTGGGATCGCCGTCGCCCTCGAACACCAGGGTGGAGGTCACCACATTGTCGATGAACTCCCGGTCGTGGCTGACCAGCAGCAGGGTGCCCTGGTAGTTCACCAGTTGCTCTTCCAGCAGCTCCAGGGTTTCCACGTCCAGGTCGTTGGTGGGTTCGTCCAGCACCAGCAGGTTGAACGGTTTGCTGAACAGCTTGGCCAGCAGCAGCCGGTTGCGCTCGCCGCCGGACAGGGAGCGTACCGGCTGCCGGGCCCGGGCCGGTTCGAACAGAAAGTCCTGCAGGTAGCCCATGACGTGCTTTTTGCGGCCGTTGATTTCGACCACGTCGGAGCCTTCCGCCAGGTTGTCGAGCACGCTTTTGTCGCCGTCCAGGGTGTCGCGCAGCTGGTCGAAGTAGGCCACCTGCAGCTGGGTGCCGGTCTTCACGGTGCCCCGGTCCGGGGGCAGCCGGCCCAGCAGCAGCCGGATCAGGGTGGACTTGCCACAGCCGTTGGGCCCGAGCACGCCGATGCGGTCGCCGCGCATCACGGTGAGGGAGAAATCGCCAAGGATCCGTTTGCCGCCCACCTGGCAGGCCAGGTGCTCGGCCTCGATCACCACCTTGCCGGAGCTGTCGCCCTGCTGGATCTCCAGCCCGGCGGTGCCCTGGCGGTTGCGGCGCTGGGCGTACTGGTCGCGCAGGCTCTTGAGGGCGCGCACGCGGCCTTCGTTGCGGGTGCGTCGGGCCTTGATGCCCTGGCGGATCCAGCGCTCTTCCTGGCTGAGTTTCTTGTCGAACTCGGCGTTGGCCCGTTCCTCGTTTTCCAGGGCGGCCTGTTTGCCGGCCAGGTACTTGTCGTAATCGCCGGGCCAGCTGGTCAGCTTGCCCCGGTCCAGTTCGATGATGCGGGTGGCCAGGGCGCGGATAAAGGCGCGGTCGTGGGAAATGAACACCAGGGTGGCCGGGTAGCTTTTCAGAAAGGTTTCCAGCCAGCGGATGCTGTCCAGGTCCAGATGGTTGGTGGGCTCGTCCAGCAACAGGATGTCCGGTTCGCGCACCAGCGCCCGGGCCAGCAGCACCCGCCGCTTCATGCCGCCGGACAGGCCGGCGAAGCCGGCGGCGCCGTCCAGATTGAGTTTGGAGAGCACCGTTTCCACCCGGTTGAACAGCTGCCAGGCGCCGTGGGCCTCGATGCGTTCGCTGAGCGCCTCGAAGCGAGACATGGCCTCGTCGTCGCCGGCGGCCAGGGCCCGGGTCAGGCGCTCGTGTTCGTTGAGCAGTTCGCCCAGCTCGCCCAGGCCGCCGGCCACCATTTCATGGACGCTGTGGTCCTGGTCGTCGGGCACTTCCTGTTCCAGGCGCGCCACGGTCAGTTCCCGGGCGGTTTCGATCTGCCCGTCGTCGGCCTGCTGTTCGCCGGTGAGCACCTTGAACAGGGTGGACTTGCCGGTGCCGTTGCGCCCCACCAGGCACAGCCGTTCGCCGGGTTCGATGGCCAGGTTCACCTGGTCGAGCAGGGGCTGTTCGCCGTAATGAAGATCGAGATCGCGGAGGGTAATCAGAGGCATGAAGAAAGCGGGTCGCGGTAGCCGGGAAAGGCGCCAGTGTACACCTGGCGGAGCCCGGCGAGCAGCCCCGCGCGTGCGTCGGACGACGGCCGGGCCGCGAGTAATGTCCGTGGAAGTGGCGGATGTCGCGGATAAACAATTGAAGCGGCGTCGGATTTGTTCCTGTATAGGACGAACATACCAAAAAGAGAAAATATCCCAGGGAGGGAGTCATGAAACGGATCCTTATCGGCTTGCTGATCTCAGCGGTGCTGTGCCCCGCCGCCCAGGCGTTCAAGCAGGAAACCCATCGGCGCCTGGTGGAAGACGCGGTCACCTACATGCAGAACCACCCCACCACCACCGGCTACGCCGACCTGCAGGCGGTGGCCGCCGCCGGGGGCTACACGGTGGCCCAGTTCGCCCAGGTGCTGGGGCAGAGCGCCTACGACGTGGACGACTTCCAGGACACCTATTTCTGCGGCGCGGTGACCGGCGACTGCGTCTACGCGCCGGTGTTCAACGCCGGCGCCTCCCTGGTCAACTACACCTCTTACTGGCATTTCCAGAACCACACCCAGGGCCCGGACGTGCACGGCAATGACCTGGGCGGCTACAACTATGAGCTGCTCACCGTGTGGGGCGACATCGACAACCTGGCGGCCACCTGGCTGGTGGGCGATTACATGGACGACGGCCCCGGCGGCATGACCGGCTGGTGGTCCAACGACGATTCCGAATACAACACCTACGGCATCACCGAGGCCAACTATCGCCAGGGCACCACCTCCACCAAGTCCATGTACGACGACTTCGAGGAGATGCCGTTCCAGCCCCTGGATAACCTGGCCCAGTACTGGTACGACCAGTTCCTGGCCAACCCCACCGCCCAGAGCCTGGGCTATGCGCTGCACGCCACCGACGTGGTGCAGCCGCACCACGTGTGGACCACCTCGGCGCTCAACCACAGCGGCTGGGAAGGCTGGGTGGCGGACTACTACGACAGCGAAAACCTGAACGACGACACCCTGGTGACCCAGGCCCTGGGCGCCTTCACGCCGCTGTCGTCCAGCGCCACGGACATCCGCCCGCTGCTCACCGAGGGCGGCCAGATCGCCTATGCCAACGGCGCTCTGGTGCTGTCCAGCACCGACCACGCCGACCGGGTACAGGTGGCGCGGGTGGTGGTGCCCCATGCCATCGCCATGGTGGTGCACCTGCTCGGCCACGCCAGCGCGCAAATCACTCAGTAAGCGGGGCCGATCATGAAGCGCTTTTGCACGGCCCTGATGGCGGGCGCGGCCTGCCTGTGGGCGGCGCTGGCGGTGGCCGCGCCGTCCGCCTCGGAGACGGTGGCGCGGGTGGACGGCAAGCCGCTGTCCGCCCGGGTACTGTCGGTGTTCGTGGCCACCGCCCGGGTGCACGAGCCGGACATTGACGCCCGGCGGGTGCTGGAGAATCTGGTGGACGTGCACCTGATGGGCGAATGGTTTCGGGAGGTCTACGCCGAGGACACGCCGGCGCCCCGGGTGGGCTATGACCGGACCGCCCTGGCGCGCCGGGACCTGGCCGCCCTGACCCGGGTGGCCTGGCGGGCGGGCCTGGCTGAGACCCTGGCCGCCTGGGAGTGGTCCTCGCCGCTGCGCGCGCTGAGCGCGCCACCGCGCCTGGACGACCCGGCCCTGGCCGCCATCCTCACCCCCCGGCCGGGTTTGCGGTTGGGTTTCGACGCCGCCCAGCAGGCGGCGGCGGAGCAATGGGTGCTGGCCCGCTACCGTTTTCCCGGCGCGGCCCCGCGCACCCTGACCCTGGCCCGGCTCTACCGGGCCCAGAACGTGGCCCTGAAAACCCGTTTCCACAATCTGGACCGGGCGGCGATGCAAGGCGCCGTGGAGGACTACGTGCGTCGGGCCTTCGTGCTGGACTGGTTCGAACGGCGGGCGCCGCTTGATGACGCCGACCGGGCCTGGATCCGTCAGCTGGTGCTGGACCGCCAGGACCAGCGCGCGCTGCTGCTGGCGCTGGGCCTCAGCGACGACCCCCACGACGACAACCCGCTGCTGGCGGAGGTGGCGGCGGGCATCCCGGCCCGGGAGATCGCGCGGTATTACCAGTATCACCGGGATCAGTTCGTGCGGGTGGAGAAAGTGCGCGCCGCGCGATTGTGGCTGCCGACCCCGGCGCTGGCCGAGGACGCCCGCCGCCGGCTGGCGGAGGGCGCCACCCTGGAGACCCTGGTGGCGGCCTATGGTGAACGGGACGGGGTGCGCTATCAGGCGCCGGCCTGGCTGGCCCGGGGCCGCGACCAGGACGCCTGGCTCACCGGCTTCGCCTTCGCCCAGACGCCGGGCCTGACGGCGCCGCCGATCCGTGCCCCCGGCGAGTCGGACCGCTGGGTGGTGGTGCGCGTGGACGAGCGGGTCGAGGGCTATCAGGCGGCGGACAGCGAGAGTGTGCGCTACCAGGCGTCCCGGGCCCTGGCGCGCACCCGCCTGCGGCAGCACTTGGAAACCGGGCTGGCGCGCCGCCAGAACGCCGCCGCCGTGCGCTTCTATTCGGAGGCCCTGTGAGAGGCGTGATACTGACGGCACTGGTGCTGGCCACCCTGGCCGGCGGTGCCGGCTGGTGGCCGGCCCCGCCACCGGACGCCCGGCCCCTCGCCGACGGGCGCGTGGACGCGGTGGACGCCCCCGCATCGGCGGCGTCCGCGCGTCCGCCGGTGGCCGGGGTGATCGCCGAGGACGCCGCCGCGCGCCGCCAACCGGTGCCGCCGGCACCCGCCGAAACCGCGCCGCCGCTGGCCGGCGGGGCGCCTCGGGTGGCGCCGGCGGCGGCCGCCTCCCTGGCCCGGGCCCGCCGGGACGGGGACCCGCGCACGCCGCCCCTGGCTCCGGCCCGGGAAGCCCGTGCCGCGCCACCGCCGGAAGTGCTCGAGGACCCGGTACGCTACCGGCGTTACGAGCAGGGCGAACGGATGGCCGTGTACGCCTCCTTTCTGGCCGCCTCCCAGCGCAAGATCCGTGAACTGGAGACGCTGGTGGCGCGGGGCGAGCGGGAGGGCCTGCCGGCGGAGCAACTGGCGGAGGGACGCCGCAAGCTGGAAGGCCTGAAGGCGCGCCGGCGGGAGCTCGGCGAACGTTATCCGGAACTGACGGCGCCGCCGCCCGAGGCGCCGGACGGGGCCGGCTGAAGCGGCACCGGCGTCAGTCGTCCTCGCCGGTGCCCCGGGGCCGTGGCTTGCCGTCCGGGCCCCGCTCGCCGGCATCGCCCTCTTCGGAATCATGCTCTTCGGAATCATGATAGTGCCCGCGGGTGTTTCCGTAGTGGCCGCGCACATCCCCCTTGCCGCGCTTCGGCGCCGCCGGCGCCGGTTCGCCGTCGCCCTCCACGTCGGCGATGCGCACATCGTCGGTGGTGGAGCGCAGGTGCACGTCGATCTGATTGAAAGCGATCTCCACGCCCCGTTCCCGGCACGCCTTGTCGATGGCGCGGTTCAGTTCGTCGGTGGCGAACAGAATGTCGCCGATCTCGCCGAGATAGACCCGCAGCTCGTGGTCCAGGGTGCTGGCGCCGAACGCCATGAACAGGATCAGCGGCTCCGGATCGCGCAGCACCCGCCGGTTGTCCTTGGCCACCTGCACCAGCAAATCGTGGCAGGCTTGCAGATCGGAGCCGTAGGCGAAGCCGACCTTCAGGGTCAGCCGGGTGACGGTGTCGCTGAGGGTCCAGTTGATCAGCCGCTCGGTGACGAACACCTTGTTGGGGACGATGATTTCCTTGCGTTCGAAATCGATGATGGTGGTGGCGCGGATACGGATGCGGCTGACGGTGCCGGACAAATTGCCGATGGTGATTACGTCGCCGATGCGGATCGGCCGCTCGAACAGAATGATGATGCCGGAAATAAAATTGGCGAAGATTTCCTGCAGGCCGAAGCCCAGCCCCACGCCCAGGGCCGCCACCAGCCACTGCATCTTGCTCCAGGACAGCCCCAGGGAACCCAGCGCCACCATCACGCCGACCACGATCACCAGGTAGGAGAGCAGGGTGGTGACCGCGTAGCTGGAGCCCTGGCGCAGGTTCATGCGTGACAGGAACAGCACTTCCAGCAGGCCGGGCAGGTTGGCCACCAGCATGAAGGTGGCGATGCCGATGGCCAGGGAGGTGATCACATCGCCCAGACTGATCGGCGTATTGGTGGCGTTCAGGCCGCTGCCTTCGGTGGTCTGCCAGAGCACGATGTTGTCGGTGTAGGAAAAGGCGTTGATCACGTCCGCCCAGACCCAGTACAGCAGCACGCCGAACAGGCCCAGCACCGCCAGCCGGATCAGCCGCAGCGACTGCTGGTTGACCTGCTGCAGGTCCAGTTGCGGCTCTTCCACCTCCACGCCTTCCACGTTTTCCTTGGGTTCCGCTTCCCGGTCCGCCACCGCCCGTTTGTAGGCCAGGCGCTGGGCGGCCACCGCCAGGCCACGCACGGCGGTGGCGTCCAGCAACAGCCACAGCAGTGACAGGTAGAAGGTGTCGATCATGCGTCCGGACAGGCGCACGGCGGTGAAGTAGTAGCCGATCACGATCAGCGCCACCAGCACCAGCGGCACCCCGCAGCAGAGCACCACGGCGCCGCCTTTCACCGCCTTGGAATAGCGGTGCGCCTGGTAGGCCAGGGCGGCGCGGCTGAGGGTGGCGCTGATGATCAGCAGACAGGCGATCATCATCACCAGGCCGATGCGGTCGTTGCTGAGCTGGGCCGGCCATTCCTCGCCGAAGGCGATCACCAGGGTCATCGGCACCATGGCCAGGCCCACCACCAGCAAGCGGCGGCGCAGCACCAGATTGGCGTCGGCGCTCCAGCGGAAATGTCGCTGGGCGATGCCGTCCCGGGCCAGCAGCCGGTAGCACAGCTCGAACACCAGCCAAAGCAGGGCGATCTTGGCCAGGGCGGCGCCCAGCACCGTGCTCAGGGTGCCCGGCTGGGCCCACAGGCCCCAGCCCAACAGGCTCAGTACCAGCGGCACCGGGGCGGCGAGCAGGGTGGTGTAGATAATCGCCAGCGGCGTGTGCCGCTGGCTGTCGCGCTTGAGAAAACCGATGTCGCCATTGAGCGCGCGGATGCGCGCGCGCAGCTTGCGCCGCCCCAGCCACAGCAGGCCGGCCACCATCAGCGGCAGGAACAGCCAGGGCCATTTGCCCTTGGCCAGATCGGCGGCATCGCTGCCCATGCGTTGCCAGGGAATGTCCTTCAGCTCCTGCAGCGCCTGGGCCGGGAAATCCCGGATCCAGGAAGGCAGCGGCTGGGTGCTCGGCATCCAGAAGGTCTGTTCGGAAATGGTGTCGTGCAGGTCCTCGGTGATGCGCTGCAACTGCTGCTGGGACAGGTTCAGACGCACCAGCACGTTGAGCTTGCGGCCCAGCTCCTGGTCCAGTTGATTGAGCAGTTCCAGGCGCGCGTCGCGCAGACGGTTGAGGGCGCCGCGCAGTTGCCGGCGCTGGTCCTCGTCGAGTTCGTCCGCCTGGTCCAGCTCCGGCTTTTCGGTCTCCAGGGTCTGGATCGACTGGCGGATATCGAACTGGGTCAGGCGCGTATCACTGATCAGCTTGTCCAGGCCGGGGCGCGGCTTGTACTCGGGCAGACTTTTCTGCTGTTCGTACAGAATACGCGACAGCAGCAGGCTGCCGTCGAGCATGCGGATCTGGTCGTTGACGGTGCTCGACAGGGAGCGGGCCCGGTCCAGCCGCGTCTCCGCGTTGATCACTTCGCGGATCAGCTCATTGACGTCGTTGCTGGTGGTCTTGAGTTGATCCCGCAGGCCGTCGTTGCGCTGGCGCGCTTCCTCCAGACGGGGATGGTCGGCCAGACTGGCGGGAAGGGCCGGCGCGTCCTCGTCGATTTCCGCGTTCAACGATTCGTCGCGCCGCTCGTTGATCATCGGCTGCAGCACGTCAAGGCGCGCCTGGATCACCGCTTCTTCCGCCTCCAGTACCCGCTTGCGCAGCCGCGACAGTTCTTCCAGGGTGCTTGCCACCGACAGCTCCTGATTGCGCAGTTGGATGCGCGTGTCCAGGGTGGCGAGTTCGGTTTGCAGCTTGGTGCGTTCCGCCTCGTCCAGACTCTCGTCGCGGCGGTTCAGGGTCTGGCGGATTTCGTCCATGCGCGACAGGCTGTCGCTGATGGTGGTCTGGGCGCGCTCCGGCAGCGTCTGGGCGCGGGTCAGTTCACTGCTGACCCGGGCCAGGGTCTGCTGGTTTTCCTCCAGCGCGTCCAGTTGCCCGGTGAGCTCGTTGGCGAGGGCCGCCAGGGACAGGTCCTGGTAACGCTGGCGCCAGTCCTGCTGCTGTTCGCGGCGGGCGCTTTCCAGCTTCTGTTGCAGTTGGTTGCGCTGTTGCGGGGCCTGATTCTTCTGCTTCTTCAGGTCCTCGATGCGCTCCCGGTTGGCGTCGATCTCCCGGCGCAGCGCCAGGGTCTCTTCCAGGACCGCCCGTTGTTCGTCGTTGCCGTCGGCGGCGGCCTCACCGCCGCCGGCCTGATCACCGCCGCCGTCGCCCCCGGCCAGTTGTTTTTCCAGGTCGCCGATGCCGGGCAGGGTGAAGCTTCCGGTCGTCTGGGCCTGGCCCTGCACCGCCACGCAAAGCAGCGCCACTAGCAGCAGTCGAATCCACACGGGTGTGTCGCCTTCCGTTTTCCACGCAATGAGAAAGCTTAGCAGGCCGCCGGTCGCCCGGTCAGCATCCGTCGCCGCCGGTGATCTCCGCCACGCTGTCGCGCACGTTGTCGCTGTCCGGCGCCAGCTCGCGGGCGCGGCACACCGCCTGGCGGGCGCCCGGGTCGTCACCGGCGTCGCGGCGGGCGTAGGCCAGGTTGTTCCAGGCCGGCGCCAGCTCCGGCGCCAGTGCCACGGTGCGTTCATAGGCGGCCAGCGCTTCCTCCCGGCGGTCCGCCGCCCACAGGGCGTTGGCCAGGCCGAAGCGCAGCCGGCCGTTGTCCGGGAAGCGGGCCACCGCCGCCTGCCAGTGGGGCAGGGCGCCGGTCCGCATCGGCGCCAGCGCCTGCAGCAGGGGCTCCGCTTCCACCCGGGCCGGCAGCTCGCCGGGGGGCAGCAGCACGAAGCCCCAGTAGTCCGCACGCGCCCAGGTGCGCACGAAACGGTTCCAATGACTGGTGGTGGCCTGGTCGGTGCCGCTGTGCAGAACGATGCGCTCGCCGTCGTCGCGGTAGCCGATCACCACCGCGAAGTGCCACACCGGCCAGTGTTTCAACGCCAGGTTCTGCAGCACCAGCACCGGGTGGCCGGCCTGGATTTCACTGAACAGCGATTCCGGAGTTTCCACCGGGTAGGGCAGCAGGCCACGGGCGCGGCCGGCGGCTTTCAATTCGATGCCCAGGGCGCCCTGGCGCTCCGGCAGCCACACTTCGTGGACCAGCGCTTCCTTGTCGCCGGGCAGGCCGTTCCATTGCAGCATCATGCCGAGGGCGGCGGGGCCGCACTGATAGGCGTCCTGGGCGATAAAGGGGACGTCCAGCCGCAGTTGGGGCGGGGTCTCGGCGCGCTGCGGCGGGGGCAGCGTCTGGCAGGCGCTCAGCATCAGCGCCAGCAGGGGGGCAATAAACAGGGCGGTGACCTGGCGGCCACCGCCCTTTCCGTGACGGATCATCCGGCGTCGGTGGTCAGATCGCCGGGAACACGTCGGTGGCGCCGAGCAGGTCGAGCAGCACCAGGATCAGGATCACCGCCAGGACCACGCCCAGCACGCTGCCGCCGGCCGGCATCTGATCGGCCTTGGTGGCCAGTTGCTGAAGTTCCTGGTTGCTCAGGCGACCCAGGCGCTTCTGCACGTCCTGCGGCGTCACGCCGTTCTGCGCCAGTACCTTGGCGGCGGCGTCCTGTTCCATCAGGCGCAGGACTTTCTGTTCCATGGCGGCCCGTTGCTCATTGGCGACCATGCCGTCGGTGGTGACCATGGCGGCCTGGGCGGCCGGCACGAACAGGCCCTGGGTAAACAGCAGCACGAAGGCGGTCAGCACGCCGGTAATTTGCTTTTTCATTGGGTATCGCTCCGCTTCAAGAAGATGCCAGAACACTAGCATGAAGCCCTGACACGCAAACTCAGGCCCGCCAAAGCTTTGTGATTTTTTACAGTCACGCGGCCGATCACGGCGGCGTTCACGCCGGCCCGGCGCAGCGCCGCCAGGGCCGCGTCCCCGTCGGCGCAGGCGAACAGCAAACCGCCGCTGGTCTGAGGATCGGTGAGCACCGCCCGCCGCGGGTCCGCGGCGTCCAGGTCCGGGTGGCAGCGCGCCAGCACCTGATCGTTGGCGGGCTTGAGGGTGCTGGTGACGCCCCGTTCCACCAGCGCCAGGGTCCCGGGCAGCAGCGGCACCGCGTCCACCCACAGCTCCGCGTCCACGCCGCTGTGTTCGCACACTTCCAGCAGATGGCCGAGCAGGCCGAAGCCGGTGACGTCGGTGCAGGCGTGCGGGCGCAGCCCGTCCAGGGCGTCCCGGGCGTCGCCGTTGCTGGCCAGCATGGCGTCGAAGGCGGCGTCCAGCCAGGGGCCCCGGGCGGCGCCGTGCATCAGCGACGCCAGTTGGATGCCGGTGCCCAGGGGCTTGGTCAGAACCAGGGCGTCGCCGGGCCGGGCACCGTCCTTGCGCCACAGCGCCTCGGCGGGGGCGGCGCCGTTCACCGTGAAGCCGGCGGCCATCTCCGGCCCTTCGATGGTGTGGCCCCCCACCAGCGTGCAGCGGGCCCGGTCCAATTCCGCCACCGCGCCGGCCATCAGGCGCTTGAGATCCCGGCCTTGCAGTCGGGGGTGATGGCGGGGCAGGCACACCGTGGCCAGGGCCGAATGGGGGGCCGCGTTCATGGCGTACAGGTCGCTCAGGCTGTGCAGGGCGGCGATCCGGCCGAACAGGTGGGGTTCGTCGATGAAGGCGGGAAAGTAGTCTAGGCTTTGCACCAGCCGCCGGGACGCGGGCCAGCGCAGCACGGCGGCGTCGTCGGCCTGGTCGACCCCGGCCTCGATGCCCTCGCGCACCCACGGATGAAGGTCGGCCAGGGCCTCGGCCAGGGCCCCGGCGCCCACCTTGGCGCCACAGCCGGCGCAGCGCGGGTCGTCGGCGGGCACCGGCGCCGGTTTCATGGTCGGCAGGTCTTCCTCGAAGCGCGCCATGAAGGCACGGTCGATGCGGTCCTTCCAGCGCCAGACCCAGCCGCCGGACAGGGTGGGCCCCGGGCCCCGGCTGCCCACCGCGTCGCGGCCGCCGGCGGACAGCAGCGACAGGAAGCGCCGCTGGGGCCGGTAGGCTTTCAAGGGGCGGCCTTGCACCGAAGCGGCCAGATTGCGGGCCAGGGTGGCGGCCTCGCGCACCGCGTAGACGCCGGCCTTGGGCAGCCCCCCGGGAAAGGCGGCGCAATCGCCGGCGGCGAACACGCTCGGGTCCGCCGGGCTGCGCAGGGTGGTCTCCACCTGGACAAACCCGCGCTCATCGCAGGGCAGCCCGCTGTCGGCGAGCCAGGCCGGCGCCCGCACGCCGGTGCACCAGAGCAGAAAGTCGTGGGGTAGGGAGGTCGGTTCCGGCCGCTCTCCTTCGGCCAGCAGCAGCCGGTCGGCGTCCACCCGCCTGGCCCGGGCGTGGTCGCGCAGGGTCACGCCGGCGTCCGCCAGACGCCGGGCCAGGCGGCGGCGCACGCCCGCGCTGTAGCCGGGCAGCAGCGGGCCGGCGGTGACCAGGGTGAGGACGGCCGGGCGGTTGCGGCGCCGCAGGGCGCGGGCCACCGCCAGGACCATCTCGGTACCGCCGGCGCCGCCGCCCACCACCGTGACCGCCACCGGGCCGGAACGGTCCGCCAACCGGTCGAGCAACGCTTGCCAGCGCCGATGGAAATCGCTCACCGGCTTGACCGGCACGGCGTGCTCCGCGGCGCCGGGGACCGCCGCCAGGTCCGGGGTGGCGCCCACGTCCAGGCTCAGCCAGTCGTAGGCCAGGGTGCCGCCGTCGTCCAGCCGCAGCTGTCGCGCGGCGGGCGTCAGCCCGGTGACCCGGGCGCGCACGTAGCGGGCGCCGGTGGCCTGGCAAAGCCGGCGCAGGTCCACATGGGTTTGCGCCACGTCGTAATGGCCGGCCACCAGCCCGGGCAGCATGCCGGAATAGGCCGCCAGACTGTCCGGCGAAACCAGCGTCACCCGCAGGCCGGGTACCGGCTTCATGGCCAGCCGGCGCAGCACCAGGGCATGGCTGTGACCGCCACCCACCAGCACCAGATCCTGATCGGCCGGGGGGATCATCATGTCCGCGTCTCCTTCAGGCGCAGCCGCGCGCGCAGCCGGCGGGAAAAGGCATCCACGGCGAGGTTCAGGCAGACCGTGGCGAGGATCAACACCAGGGTGCGGTCGAAGCGGAATTCCGCCACGCTGGAATCGATATAGAAGCCCAGGGTATGGATGCCGAGGATACCCAGCACGGCGGTTTCGCGCATGATGATTTCCCAGCGGTACAGCAGCAGCGCCAGGAAATTCGGGTACAGCCGGGGCAGCACCTCGTAGGCATAGCGATTGACGCCACGGGCGCTGTCGGCGCGCAGCCTCAGCCCCTCGCTGAAGCGCGCCATCAGATGGGCGATGATGGCCCCGGTGTGCAGCGCCAGGGCGAGAATGCCGGGCAGCATGGACGGACCCAGCAGGATCAGAAACAGAAACGCCAGAAAGAACTCCGGCGTGGTGCGCAGCACCACCAGCAGCCCGTGGCTGAGGGCCCGGGTGGCGCGGTTGCCGAACAGCGGCGAGCGCAGCGGGAACAGCACCAGCGCCAGCACCGCGGTGAGCAACAGGGCCGCCAGCCCCAGCACCAGGGTGTGCCACAGGCCGGGACCCACCTGATCGCGCCACAGCATCCAGGCCCAGTCGCCCAGGGCCGGCCAGCCCTGACCCCGAGCCAGCGGCGCCGGCACCAGGTCGACGGTGACGAAGCGCACCAGGGTGGCCCAGTTTCCCTGACCCACCGGCGGGGCCCAGTACAGGGCGGCCAGCAGATAGACCGGGATCAGCGGGCCGCGCAGCCAGACGCGCAGGGTCAGGATCAGGGCGAACAGCAGGTACAGCAGCGCCGCGCCGGCGTCGTAGTGGCCTTCCCGGAAGGCGGTCTCCAGATGGAAGCCCAGGGTCGGCAGGCCGATGAAACCGAGGATCGCCGACGCGCGCAGGGCGCACTCCAGCCGGTAGGCGGTGTAGGCCTTGATGTCCGCCCAGACCAGCGGCAGGCGGGCGAAGAAGAAGCGCCCCAGACGGCGCCGGTCGGCGGCCAGGGCGGCGGCGGGGGCCGGGTCGGCCTCCTCCAGGAACTCACCGAATACCTTGGCGAAAATGCCGGCGTAGGGCAGGGCGATGGCCAGCACCCCGGTGAGCGACGACAGGCCGAGCACCTGCATCAGCAACAGGCCCCAGAACAGTTCGTGAACGGCGCGCACCGAGGCGGCCAGGGTCCGCACCGGGCGCCGGTGCCAGCCCAGCGCCAGCAGAAAGCCGGCCACCACGCCCAGGGCCACCCCCTGGAAAGCGAACGCCAGGGTGTTGGCAAGGGCGCTCCAGAGCGCGCCGGTGGCCAGGAAATCCGGGCGCAGGAAGCCGCCGGCCATGCGTGCCAGCTCGGCCCCGGGCGCGCCCCGGGTGATGGCCAGATCCGCCACCGCGAAGGCCAGCAGGCCGGCCAGCAGCAAGCCGCCGCTGGCCCGGCGCCAACCGGCGGCGGTGGTGGCGACGCCGGTCACCGGTAAAGCCCGTCCAGATCCGTCAGGGTCAGGTCCGCCGCCGGCGCGTCCAGCACCAGCCGGCCCCGCCGCAGCCCCATTACCCGCTGAAAGCAGGCCAGCGCCAGGGCCCGGTCGTGCATCGCCACCACGGCGCTGTCGTGGGCCGCCAGGGCCAGGCGGGTCAACGCCAGCCCCTGGTGTTCGTCCAGGTTGGATACCGGTTCGTCGCCGAGCAGCACCGGGCGCCGGGTGTACAGGGCGCGGCCCAGGGCGGTGCGCTGGGCCTGGCCACCGGAAAGCCGGTCGACACTGGTGAACAGCTTGTCCGTCAGGCCCAGGTCGGCGGCCAGCCGGCCCACATCGTCCCGGTCGGCGGTGGTGGGGCGTACCAGGGTGCGCAGGTTGTGCCAGGTGCCGTGACGGTGCAGCCCGCCCATGTAGATGTTGTGGAACACACTGAGCATGGGCACCAGGGCCTGCTCCTGGGGGCACCAGGCGCACAGCGCCTCGCGCTGACGGCGCAGCGCGGCCAGCAGGGTGGATTTGCCGCTGCCGGAGGCGCCCAGCAGGGCCACGGTTTCACCGCGCCGGATGTCCAGGTCCAGGGCCTCGAACACCGCCCGGTCACCGTGGCCGAGGCGTTCGCCACGGAACCGGAACAGCGTCGCCTTGGGGTCGGTCATGGCGCCGCCCTCAGTCGAGCAGACCGATGGCCCCGGCGGTGTCCTCGATGGCCTGATAGTCGTCGTTGTCGGCGGGCACGAAGCGGCTGCGCGGAAAGGCGGCCAGCAGCGCCGGGTCGCGAATCGCCAGCAGCGCCTCGGTGACCCGGTCGGTGAAGCCCTCGCCGAAGCGCTTGTCCAGGTCGCCGCGCACGGTCCAGTGGTAGTCCGGATAGGCCGGGGTTTCCCAGATCACCCGCACCTTGTCGGTGTCGATGTCGCCGTCCTTCAAGGCCTGTTCCCAGACCTGGTAATTGAGCGCGCCGGTGGCATAGGCGCCGCTTTCCACCAGCGACAGGGTCCGGTTGTGGTCGCCGCTGAAGCCGACCTTGTCGAACTTCTCCTGGGGCGACGCG
Organism: Alloalcanivorax marinus; assembly: GCF_016906305.1. Lineage (GTDB taxonomy): Bacteria > Pseudomonadota > Gammaproteobacteria > Pseudomonadales > Alcanivoracaceae > Alloalcanivorax > Alloalcanivorax marinus. The sequence goes on along the minus strand of NZ_JADDOL010000033.1, from coordinate 10,796 downwards.
CCGAAGCGCTCGCGGAAGAAGAACTCCGGCATCAGCCGTCCGGAGGTGCTGCCCTTGGCGCCGAAGGTAAACGACGGCTGTTCGGCGAAGGCCTCCGGCAGCCGGTCGCGGGCCGGCGTCAGGCCGGTGGCGGTGTTGGCGATAAAGTAGGATTTGAAGGCGGTGTCCTCCTCGCCCTGGGCGATGGCCCGGGAGCCGGGCACCAGACGGCGCGCCTGGACGCCGGACAGGCCGCCGAACCAGGCCATCTGCACCTGATCGTTGCGGAACGCGGTGACCGCCGCCGGGTAGGATTTCACCGGCACGTAAGCCACCGGCACGCCGAGTTCGTCCTGCAGATAATCCGCCACTTTACCGAAGCGCTGCTCAAGACGGCTTTCGTCCTGATCGGGGATCGCGGTGAAGGTAAAGGTGGGGGCTTGTTCGGCCGGGCCGCAGGCGCTCAGCAGCGCCCCGACGCCGGCGGCGGTGATCAGCCGGACGGCCCGCCGCAGGCGGGTGGCGAAAGCGTTGTTCATGGTGGTCTCCGTTCAATAGGGCGTCTTCCCGGACCTTCCTGGCGGCCCGCCGCCGGTCCGGTCAGCGCGGCGGGCGCGGTGATTCAGCGCAGAAACGCCAGCACTTCGTCCCGGGTGCCCCGGAACAGAATCTCCCCGTGCCGATGGGTGCGCATGGCGTATTCGTACAGGGGATCGTAATAGCCGGCCAGCAGCTCCCGGATCCAGCCTTGGTGGGCGTCGCCGTCCCCGTACCGGCGCTGGTGCGCCAGGGCCTCGTCCAGGGCCTGGCGCAGTTGCTGGTGGCGGGCACCACCCAGCCGGCGGCGGATGCGATCCATGGCCGCTTGCAGGTCGGCGGCCAGACGCTCGAACGCCTGATCCGCGCCGTAGTAGGCGGCGTATTCCCGCAACGGGGCCCGCACATAGTCTTCCAAAGTGACCCGCACCCGCTCTTCCAGCGGCTCCTCGATCACCACCCGGGGAGCCTCGCGCAACCGGGCCTGCAGACGGGGCGGTAGACAACAGCGGCCGATCAGCTTGCTCTCGTCCTCCATCACCACCGGGCCGGCGTCGACGGCGGCCTGCTTGAGCAGGGCGATGCTCAGGGCGTTCTCGAAATCGATCTGGGTGGGCTGACCGCCGGGGCGCCGGCCGAAGGCGGAGCCGCGATGATGGGCCAGGCCTTCCAGGTCCACCGCCCGCGACAGGCGCTCGATCACCCGGGTCTTGCCGCTGCCGGTGGGGCCGGCCAGTACCCACAGCGGCTGGCTTGCCAGCCGGCGGTCCAGGGTGTCCAGCAGGAAGTGACGCAGGGCCTTGTAGCCGCCCACCACCAGCGGCACCGAGAGCCCTTCGATGCCCAGCCAAGCCTGGGTGGTGCGGCTGCGCAGGCCGCCCCGGAAGCAATACAGATAGCCGTCCGGGTGCGCCTCGCGCCACCGCCGCCAGGCGTCCAGACGCCGGCGCTTGAGGGCGCCGCTGACCAGCTGATTGCCCAGCTCGATGGCGGCCTGCTGGCCGGCTTCCTTGTAGCGGATGCCGATGCGGTGTCGCTGGTCGTCGTCCAGCAGGGGCAGATTGGTGGCGGTGGGGAAGGCGCCCTTGGCGAATTCCACAGGCGCGCGCACGTCCAGCAGCGGCGTGTCGTTGAGGAAAAGGGCGGCAAAGTCTCGGGTATCGTCGGCCATGGGGCCGGATTCTACGGATGCCGCCGGCGCAAGGCGATAGCCCGCGCCGGCGGCCGGTCACTCACCGAGAAGGCGCAGTTGACCGGTGAGGTGGGGTTTGACGCCGTCCCGGGCCAGCACCCGGAAGTCCAGGCCGTCGGCCGCCGGCTGCTGTTCGAACTTGACGGTGGCCGGGATGAACATGGGCAGCTTGAACTGCACGTCCACCCGGAACGCCTCTTCCGGCAGCTGCGACTGCAGCTGCGCCAGCGCCCGGGCCTTGGACCACATGCCGTGGGCGATCTGCCGTTTGAAGCCGAACAATTTGGCGGTCAGCGGATACAGATGGATCGGGTTGCGATCGCCGGACACGGCGCCGTAGCGGCGGCCGGTATTGCCCGGCACCTTCCACTCCACGGTGTCGGTGGCCGGGGCCGGCTCGCCGGCGGCCTTCTTCTCTTCCTTGCGACCGTGACCGCCGCCGCGGAAGAAGTTGATCGATTCGCTGGACCAGACCCGCTCGCCGGCGGTGGTGATCACCGTGAAGATGGAAAACTCCCAGCCTTTCTCCACCTGGTTCAGGTTGCCCAGGGAACATTTGATGTTGAGCTGCTCGCGCTCGGCGATGGGCCGGTACTGGGTGATGCGGTTGCGCACATGCACCAGGCCCATGGCCGGGAACGGAAAGCCGTCTTCCATCATCAGCGCCATGTGCAGCGGGAAGGCGTGGATGTGCGGGTAGGTGATCGGCAAACGTCCGTCGGCGCTGAAGCCGCAAACCTTGCGGTAGGCTTTCAGGTGCTTGCTGTCCAGACCCACGTCATTGAGGCGCAACCCCACGTTCGGCAGCGTCGGATTCTTGCCGGGCTTGACGCCGGCCCGCATCACCGCCTTGGCGAAATTAACCGGCATGGCCGGCGCGTGGCGCAGTTCGCGGAACTGGACATCACTCATAACAGTGTCCTTCTACCTGCCTTTCAAAAAGAGACGGAAAACAATGGGGACAGTATAGGGAGGCGGCCGGAGGGCCTGATTGGCCGTGCCGCCTGAAAGGTTGCTGCAAGAGCCTATCGGCGGGTGCCGCCTATTCCGCGCCCGGCGGCACCCGCTCCACGCCGAGACGCTCCGCCGGCTCATCGCTGCCGGAACGCCACTGGGCCACGCCGAAATAAATCAGACGCACCTGCTTTTCCGCGAGAATCAGCATCTCGTGCTGGCCCGCCTCGTCGTCCTCGTCCAGCTCCAGCATTTCCTGGGTCAGGGCCACCACGCCGTTGACCACCAGTGACGCCATCATCTGCAGATCCTGGGCGCTGACCTGGGTGAGAAACGGAAAGCGGGCCATGTCCATGGCCAGCTCGCTGACGAACAGACGGATCTCCCGGCGAATCGCCTGACGCATGGTGGGCGAGCCGCCGTACAGCTCCTTGGAAACGAACAGGAAGTGGGTGCGGTTATTGCGCACATAGGTGAAGAAGGTCTCCATGGACCCGCGAATCATGCGCTCGTCGGGCAGCTCGTGCTGACGGACCTCGCGCATCATCTGGCGCAGGGTACGGAAGGACTCGTCCAGCAGCGTCAGCCCCAGAGCGCTCATGTCCGGGAAGTGCCGATAGAAAGCGGTGGGCACCACGCCAGCGCGCTTGGTCACTTCACGCAGACTCAGGGAAGAGAACGGCGCCTTCTTGGCGACCAGATCCAGGGCGGCGTCCATGAGCGCCTGCCGCGTGCGCCCGCGCTTGGGGCGCCGTCCGCGGGCCGCCGTCTCTCTGCTCATGGTTTAGCTCCCCGTTGATGATTATTTATACAGGCCAATCGCGCCATGTTATTCAATTTTCTCTCCCGGATACATACAACTGGTTGATTTTCCTATGTAAAAAAATATTTGTGAACAGGTGTTGACTATAAATCGATGTCGGCGTAAAAAGTGCACAAGTGTAAACTTTGCGGAGTTCGCCATGCAGTCGCAGGTTTCTTCACAGCGGGACGGCCTGATGCGCCGGCTGGGCCGGGCCCTGACCACGCCCTTCGATCCGGAGGACTATCTGGCCCTGTTCGACGCCCGCCATTCCGCCCGGGAAATCCGCGCGCGGGTGGTGCGCGTGCGCCGTGAAACCGACCGGGCCGTGACCCTGGAGCTGGCGCCCAATCGCCTTTGGAAACCGCACCGCGCCGGACAATACGTGATGCTCGGCGTGGACATCGACGGGGTGCGCCAGCAGCGCTGCTTCTCGCTGTCCTCGGCGCCCCACGACCCGGTGTTGACCGTCACCGTCAAAGCCAATGGCGGCGGCGGGGTCAGCGACCATCTGGTGCACCGCTGCCGGGCCGGCGATCTGCTGACCCTGTCACCGGCGGCCGGCGATTTCGTGCTGCCGGACCCGGCGCCAGAGCGCATTCTGCTCCTTTCCGCCGGGTCAGGAGTAACACCTGTTCACAGCATTGTGAAGTCCTGGTTGTCGTCCGGCCAGACGGGACGGCTGGTATGGCGGCACTTCGAACGGAATTATTCCAGCCTGCTGCTCGGCGAGAGCCTGCGCGAGCTGGCCTTGGACGAGCGTCTCGATTTCCGTCTCGTGCTCAGCGCCGACGCGCCCCGGGACGGCGATCTGGCCGGCCGGCTGGATGAACACTGGCTCACGGAAAACGGACTGACCGGATCGGTGGACGACGCGTCGCGACCGCCGGTGTTCGCCTGCGGCCCCCAGGGCTTTCTCGACACGGTGATTGACTGGCACCGCCGGCACGGCGCCGGCCCGCTGTTCCATGAGCGCTTCCAGACCCTGTCCGCCGGCGGCGGAGAGGGCGGCCTGATGCGCTTCGCGCGCAGCGGTGGCGAGGCGCCGGCCGAGGCCGGCCAATCCCTGCTGGAGGCCGCCGAGGCCGCCGGCCTGAGCCCGCGCCACGGCTGCCGCATGGGCATCTGCCACACCTGCAAATGCCGGGTGGCCCGTGGCCGGGTACGCGACCTGCGGAACGGCGAAAGCCGGGACGTGGTGGGTCAGGAAATCCGACTCTGTGTGCACGGCGCCGACGGCGACGTGGAACTGGACCTGTAACGAACCGATTGCGTAAGGAGGTTCGCGATGAACGCCAAGGTAAACAATCTCGATCCGGTGATTTTCGAACGCCAGGGCGTGCGGCTGACCCGCTCCCAGGTGGAGGCCTTCGGTCGGGAGATCGAGGCCCTGCGCGATGAGGTGATGAACGATCTCGGCGAACGGGATGCCCGCTACATCCGTCGTCTGGTGAAAACCCAGAAAAGTCTGGAGCTGGCCGGCCGCGGGCTGCTGTTCCTGGGCGTGCTGCCGCCGGCCTGGCTGGCCGGCACCACGCTGCTGTCGGTGTCCAAGATTCTCGAGAACATGGAAATCGGCCACAACGTGATGCACGGCCAGTGGGACTGGCTCAACGACCCGGACCTGGACTCCTCCACCTACGACTGGGACAACACCTGCCCGGCGGAGCAGTGGAAGCACTCGCACAACTACATGCACCACACCTTCACCAATGTGGTGGGCAAGGACCGGGACGTGGGCTACGGCATCCTGCGGCTCTCCGAGGACCAGCGCTGGAACCCCCTGTACCTGGCCCAGCCCGCCTACAACTGGGTGCTGGCGGCGCTGTTCCAGTGGGGCGTGGCGTTCCACGACCTGGAGTACGAGAAGCTGCTCAAGGGGGAGAAGAGCTGGGCGGAATACCGGGTGCAGCGGCGCAAGATCATGAAGAAGGTGCGCCAGCAGGTGCTCAAGGACTACCTGCTGTTTCCGGCTCTGGCCGGCCCGTTCTTCCCGCTGGTGTTCGCCGGCAACCTGAGCGCCAACCTGACCCGCAACCTGTGGGCCTATCTGATCATCTTCTGCGGGCACTTCACCGAGCACGCGGAGATGTTCACCGAGCGGGACATCGAGAACGAAAGCCGGGGGCAGTGGTATCTGCGCCAGCTGCTGGGCTCCTCGAACCTGGAGGGCGGGCCGCTGTTCCACATCATGAGCGGCAACCTGAGCCATCAGATCGAGCACCATCTGTTTCCGGACATGCCCTCCAACCGCTACCGGGAGGTGGCGCCGCGGGTGCGGGAAATCGCCGGCCGCTACGGGCTGCACTACAACACCGGCCGGCTGGGCCGGCAGTTCGGCACCGTGCTCAAGCGCATCAATCGGATGGCGCTGCCGGATCGGTTGAGCCGCCGTCTCGGCCGCCGTGCGAATTCCGCACCAGTGTGATGCGGTTCCGGGTCCCGTAACGGTATGCTAGTCTCCGGATTTGGTGTTTACCGTTTGGGGAAGTTGCAGAAGGATGGCAGAACTGACCGATTCCGGCGTGCTCCTGCGCATGGCGTACCGCGCCATGCAGAATGCGGGTATCGACGCCGACGCGGTGCTGGCCGAGCTGGGCCTGGACGCCTCGATACTGGACGTGCCCGATCTGCGCACGCCCCACGATGGCCAGGAATGGTTCTGGCAGGCACTGGAGAAAGTCTCCGACGACCCGCACGTGGGCCTGCATCTTGGCAAACACATGCCGGTGTACAAGGGGCAGGTGCTGGAGTACCTGTTCCTGTCCAGCCCCAACTTCGGTGAAGGCCTGGATCGGGCGCTGAGCTATCAGCGGCTGCTCTCGGACGCGGCCCGCGCGGAGCTGTTCGACGAGGGCGACCGGGTGTTCCTGCGCCAGCCGTTCTGGGGCCGTCGTCTGGCCCATCTCAACGAATGCGTGATGATGGGCCTGATCAAATTCTTCCGCTTCGTCACCGATGACGCCTTCGAACCGCTGGAGATTCATTTCGGCCACGCCAATCAGGGTGAGCTGGAGGAATACCAGCGCGCCTTCGGCTGCCCGGTGAAGTTCGATATGCCTTCGGTGGGGGTGTATTTCGATGCCGAACTGCTGACCCTGCCGTCCGCGCACCACGAGCCGGAACTGCTGCGCCTGCATGAACAACTGGCCAGCGAGCAGGTGGCCCGGCTGGAGAAACAGGATCTGGTGGCCCAGGTGAACCGGCTGATCGCCGAGCTGCTGGAATCCGGCCACGCCAACCTGGAAGAGGTGGCCGAGCGGCTGGGCATCAAAGCCCGGCAACTGCGCACCCGGCTGGCGGACGCCGGCACCAACTTCAACCAATTGGTGGCGGACTACCGCTGCAAGCTGGCCAAGCGGCTGCTGGCGGGCACCGACGAATCCATCGACGAGATCGTTTATCTGACCGGGTTCTCGGAACCGTCCACCTTCTATCGGGCCTTCAAGCGCTGGGTGGGCATGACGCCCATCGAATACCGCCGCATGAAGGCCGAGGAAGACGCCGCCGAGGCGCGCCGGCTGGCGGCTAGCGCCGGTCGCGCGGCGGATCCTGATCCAGGGTGAGCGGCCGGCGCGGCCGGTCTCCCTCGTCACCGGCCTTGCCGTTCTCTCCGCCGTTTTCCCGGGCGCTGCCTTCGTACACGCTGCCCTCGTAGGTATTGCCGGTGCCGCTCTGGCCCGGTCCGCGCTGGTAGAAGAACACCCCGCCACTCCGTGAGGCAAAGGCCTGCACCGTGCCGCGGCGAATCATGCGGTCGGCCAGGGCGCGCCGGCTTTGCGGCAGCAGCAGGGCGAACCCCACGGCATCGCTGATGAAGCCGGGGGTGATCAGGAAGGCGCCGCCGAGCAGCAGCATCATCCCTTCCACCAGTTCCCGCCCGGGCATTTCGCCCCGGTTCATGCGTTCATTGAGCCGCGTCCAGGTGTCCAGCCCCTGCCGGCGGAACAGGGCGCTGCCGATCAGCGCGGTGGCCACCACGGCGACGATGGTCACCGGCCAGCCGATCAGGTCGGCCACGGCGGCGAGCACCATCACCTCGATCAGCGCGAATACCAGAAGGGTCAGAAAAACACGGCCGAAGCCCATGGGCACCTCGAAAACGTTCGATATTGGTTCAGAGGTGGCGGCGGGGCAGGGGGGATTCAAGGGGGCGCGGGCGTTCCGCCCGCGCCAGTTGAAAGTGACAAGTTAAAAGTTGAAAGCGCGACAGCGCCTGGGGAGGGCACCGGGCCCGGGTGTCCGCGTTCAAGGCAAAACACCTGGCCCGGCCGAAAGCCGTGGGGGAGCGGCTGGGCGGCCCCTTTTAACTTTCAACTTTCAACCGCGCTTTTCTCACGCGCCCAGCATCATCTGGCCGCACACCCGCACCACGTTGCCGGTCAGGCCCTGGGAGGCGGGGCTGGCGAAGAAGGCAATGGTTTCCGCCACATCCACCGGCTGGCCGCCCTGGTTCATGGCGTTCATGCGGCGGCCCGCTTCACGGATGGTGAAGGGGATGGCGGCGGTCATCTGGGTTTCGATAAAGCCCGGGGCCACCGCGTTCACGGTAATGCCCTTGTCGGCGTACTCCTCGGAGTAGGTGTCGATCATGCCGATCACCGCGGCCTTGGAGGTGCCGTAGTTGGTCTGGCCCAGGTTGCCGGCGATGCCGGCGATGGAGCTGATCGAAATGATGCGGCCGCCGTCGCCCATGCCGTCCTCGGCCACCAGCTGCTCATTGATGCGCAACTGGCTGGCGATGTTGATGTTCATCACCATGTCCCAGAAGTTTTCCGGCATGTTGCCCAGCATCTTGTCGCGGGTCACGCCGGCGTTGTGCACCAGAATGTCCAGCCCACCCATCTTGCGGGCGGCGTCGGCGATCACCCGGGGCGCTTCGTCGCTGGTGATGTCCAGTTCCAGGGTCTGCCCCTGGATTTCCTCGGCCACCTTGTTCAGGTCCTCGGCCATGGGCGGAATGTCCAGCACCGTGACCTGGGCGCCGTCCCGGGCCAGCACCCGGGCGATGGAGGCGCCGATGCCGCGTGAGCCGCCGGTGACCAGCGCCTTCTTGCCGGCCAGCGGCTTGTCCCAGTCAAAGTTCTGGGCGTCGAAGCCGGCGGCGCCCACGCGCACCACCTGGGCGGACACGTAGGCGGATTTGGGTGACAGGAAGAAATGCAGCGGCGCGGCCAGCTGGCTCTCGGCGCCGGCTTCGCAGTACACCAGCTGCACGGTGGCGCCCCGTTTGATTTCCTTGCCCACCGACCGGGTGAAGCCTTCCAGGCCGCGCTGGGCGACCCGGGCGGCGCCGCCCAGGGTTTCCGGGGTGCGCCCGATCACGATGACTCGCGCGCACTTGTCCAGTTTCTTGATCACCGGGTGGAAGAATTCCCACAGCGCCTTGAGCTGGTCCGGGTTCTCGATGCCGGTGGCGTCGAACACCAGGGCCTTGAAGCGGGTCTCGTCTTCCTTGGTGGCGGTGTAGTTGTCGGCGCTGACGCCGGCGGCCGCCGCCTGCTTCTGCAGATCGCTGGCGTTACCGGTGTTGGCGAGCACCGCCGGGCGCGCTTCCGGCGCGCCCTGAAGGCTGGCGAAAACGGTGTCCACGGCGCTGGATCCGGGCGCGGCGCCGACCAGCACCCGACCGCTGATAAAGGAGTGCTGGCCGGGCTGCCAGCGTTCGAGTATCACCGGAATGGGCAGATTGATGGCGCTGAAAAGGGCCTTGCCCATGGGGGAATTGGCAATCGCCTGATAGGTATCGCTCATGATCCTGTCCTTTGCCGTGCAATGTACAGTGCGAGAAAGGCACTATACGAAGAATGAGGCTGCGTATTGAAGCACCGGCCTGTAAAAGGTGTATTGACCGGTCGGAAAAGCCGGTAGGCGCCGAAGCCAATGAGGCCGGCGGGCGGGGAGATAGACTGCGCTCATCTGTTAACCTGGGCGAACCGATCCGGAAACGCCCCTGTGGAGGAATTCAACTATGCTGGCAGGCGACAACGCACGCAAGGTGGCCATCGTCGGTGGCAACCGCATTCCCTTTGCCCGCTCCAACACCGCCTACTTCGAGGTGGGCAACCAGGAAATGCTCACCGCCGCCCTGAACGGCCTGGTGGATCGTTTCAAACTCCACGGCGAACGGATGGGCGAAGTGGCCGCCGGCGCGGTGATGAAACACGCCAAGGACTTCAACCTGGTGCGCGAATGCGTGCTCGGTTCCAAGCTGGCCCCGGAAACCCCGGCCTACGATCTGCAGCAGGCCTGCGGGACCGGCCTGGAAGCGGCCATCCTGGTGGCCAACAAAATCGCCCTCGGCCAGATCGACTGCGCCGTGGCCGGCGGCGTGGACACCACCTCCGACGCGCCCCTGGGCGTCAACGAGCAGGCCCGCAAGATCTTCATGGAGATCAACCGCGCCAAGACCACTGGCGACAAGCTCAAGCAGGCGGTCAAACTGATCAATCCCAAGCTGATGATCCCGGACATTCCCAAGAACGGCGAGCCGCGCACCGGCCTGTCCATGGGCGAGCACCAGGCGATCACCGCCGCCGAGTGGGGCATCAGCCGTGAAGCCCAGGACGAACTGGCCTGGCGTTCTCACCAGAACCTGGCCAAATCCTACGAGGAAGGCTGGCAGCAGGATCTGATGACGCCGTTCCACGGGCTGGAGCGCGACAACAACATGCGCGGCGACTCCACCATCGAGAAACTGAGCACCCTGAAACCGGTGTTCGGTGGCGCCGACGGCACCATGACCGCGGCCAACTCCACGCCGCTCACCGACGGCGCCTCCGCGGTGCTGCTCGCCAGCGAGGAATGGGCCGAGCAGCGCGGTCTGCCGGTGCAGGCCTACATGACCCATTGCGAAGTGGCGGCGGTGGACTTCGTCGGCAAGAAGGAAGGGCTGCTGATGGCGCCCGCCTACGCGGTGCCGCGCATGCTGGACCGCGCCGGTCTGACCTTGCAGGACTTCGACTTCTACGAAATCCACGAGGCGTTCGCCTCCCAGGTGCTGACCACCCTGAAGGCCTGGACCGATGACACCTTCTGCAAGGAGCGTCTGGGCCGCGATCGCCCGCTGGGCGAAATCGACACCAGCAAGCTCAACGTGAAGGGCTCGTCCCTGGCCGCCGGCCACCCGTTCGCCGCCACCGGCGGCCGGATCCTGGCCAACGCCGCCAAGCTGCTCAACCAGAAAGGCTCCGGCCGCTGCCTGATCTCCATCTGCGCCGCCGGCGGTCAGGGCGTGGTCGCCATCCTGGAAAAATAAGTTGAAAGTGAAAAGTTAAGGGTATACGGATTTAATGGTTGATGGGGCACCTTCACCCCATCAATCTGATACCA
>NZ_JADDOL010000032.1 GCF_016906305.1 Alloalcanivorax marinus | reverse complement strand
CCTTCCAGACCCAACCCATTGGGGGTTGAGTCCGGATAGGAGAGACGGTATCTACAGCGTGGTTGTAGGAGCGACTTTAGTCGCGATCACCGAGCCCCCAGACGCGCACCAATATCCCCAGCCACCGCCATCCAGGCGGCATCAAGACGCAATACCAACTCCTCGTACCCATCCCGCTCCAGCGCCTCTCGCTTGTCGAAGACACCGCCGACCGGGGCGCCGTCCGTGCCCTGGAAGTGCCAGTCGCCACTGACCCGGGCGTCGCCGTCGGCGGTGCCCTGGAAGCGGGTCACCCGCACCGTCAGGGTGCCGTTGGCCGGTGCCGGCAAGGCCTGGACCAGGGCGCGCTCCAGCTGATCCGCCAGGGGCTCCGCCCAGCGGTGGGCGCGGGCGGTGCTCAGGGTGGTGGCGCCGGTTTCCACCACCAGCCCGCCCTGATCCAGGTAGCCGGCCACACGCACCCGCACCATCAGGGTGCTGCCCGCCGCCGGCTGACTGGCGGCGGGCAACAGATACTGGCGCTCGCCGGTGGCGGGGGTGCCGGCGCAGCCGGCCAGGCTCAGCAGCACCAGCAGCAGGAGAGGGAATCTGATCGCCATCGTGGGCTCCGGGCGGTGGGTGGGTTCGAGCACCGCGGCTTCAGCCGCGATGCGGGAGAGGCTATTCATTGGGCCGCTTACCCCTGGCTCTCGGCTACTCATCCCGCGCTCTTGGCAGGGGATCCTCCGGCGGTTCGCGGGAGAAGATCAGGGCATTGGGCTTTTCGCGCAGGGTGCGCAGCAGCGGTTCGGCGTCGCGCAGTACCCGCTCCAGGCGTTCCAGGGTGGCGGAGAGTTGCCGGCCGTCGGCGCCGGCCAGGCTGTCCAGGGCGCCTTCCAGGGAGCGCAGGGTGTCGTTCAGCCGGGTGGGCAGCTGGGCGGTTTGCGGGTCGCCCAGCAGCGCTTCCAGCCGGTCGGCGGTGGCGGTGACCTGTTCCAGGGTTTTTTGCGAGGCCGCCAGATTGCGGTCCAGCCCCTCGGCGATCTTCTGCAAGGGCAGGTTGTTGAGGGTTTCCAGCAGGCCGGCCACCTGGTTCTCGATCTGCGCCAGGCCGTTGGCGGTGGTCGGGAACACCTGGACGCCCTCGAAGCGGGTGGGCTCGTAGTCGGCCACGTCCTGGCGGAAATTCAGGTCCACGAACAGGGCGCCGGTGAGCAGGTTGCCGGATTTCAGGGTGGCGCGCAGGCCGTTGTCGAACATGTGCTCCAGCCGCTCGCGCCAGTCGTCCAGCAGCACCTCGCTGCCCTGGGTGATGCGCTGCGGCTCGATGCGGATCAGCACCGGAATCGAAAAGCGGTTCAGGGAATCCGGCTGCTCGCCGGTGAACTTCCAGGGCACCTGCTCCACGGTGCCCACGCGCACGCCCCGGTACTCCACCGGCGCGCCCCGGCTGAGCCCGCGCACCGTGTCCTCCACCAGCAGGGCGTACTCCAGATACTGATCGAACAGGCCGCGGCGGGCCGCTTCCTGGTCGGCGTAGAGGGTGTACTCGGCCCCCTCGGTGGCGGGTTTGCCGGCGGGCATGGTGTCGTCGGGCACGCCGAAGGCGATGCCGCCCCCGAGCAGGGTTTCCAGGGATTGCAGGTTGACCCGGAAGCCCTGGGAGTCGAGCTGAAAACCGACCCCGGAGACGCTCCAGAAGCGGGTGGTGTCGGTGACCAGCACATCGTAGGGCCGCTCGATGAAGATGCGGTGCTCGATGCTGCGGTCCTCGGCGATGAACTCGGTGTCCACCACCCGGCCCACGGTCAGGTTGCGGAAGGTCACCGGGTCGCCGGTGGTGACGCTGTTGCCCGGTTCGCTGTGCAGGGTCAGGTACAGGCCGCGGGCGCCGGCCTCGGTGACCGGCGGCTGCTCTTCCACCACGAACTCCCGCGCCTTCTTGTCGCTGTCGCCGGGCAGCAGCTCGATATAGGCGCCGGACAGCACCGTGCCCAGGCCGCTGATGCCCTCCCGGCCGATGCGCGGCTTGACCACCCAGAAACGGGTGTCCTTGTTGAGCATGCGGTCGGCGCCGTCCTGCATGCGCGCGGTGACGATGGTATGGCGCAGGTCCTCGGACAGGGTCACGGTTTCCACCGTGCCGACCTGCACGCTGCGGGTTTTGATCGGCGTCTTGTTGGCCTCGATGCCCTCGGCGTTTTCCAGCTTGAGGGTGATCATCGGACCCTGGCCGGACAGATGATCGAACACCAGCCACAGGCCGATCAGCAACGCCGCCAGCGGAATCAGCCACACCGGCGACAGGCGGGGCAGGCGCTCATGAATGGCGCGGGAGGGTGTCGAGGTCATCGTCGTCCCGTTGCGTGGCCGGATCCGGGTCGGCGTTTTGCCGGTCCCAGATCAGGCGTGGATCAAAGCTGAAGGCGGCCAGCATGGTCAGCACCACCACCGCCGCGAAGGCGACCCCGCCGGGGCCCGGGGCGATCGACAGCAAATTGCCGAGCCGCACCAGGGCCACCACGATGGCCACCACGAACACATCGATCATCGACCAGCGGCCGACCCACTCGGTGATCCGGTAGAGCCGCATCTGCGCCGCCATGTCCAGCGCCCGGTCGCGGCGCGCCGCCAGGCACAGCCAGGCGAGCGCCATGATCTTGCCGAAGGGTACCAGAACACTGGCGGCGAAGATGATCAGGGCGATCGGCCAGTCACCGTGCTGAATGAATTGCAGCACCCCGGAGACGATGGTGGCCGGCTGGGTATGGCCCAGGCTGGTGGTGACCATGATCGGGTAAAGGTGGGCGGGAAAACAGCAAAGGGTGGCGGCCACCAGCAGGGCCCAGGTGCGTTGCAAACTGGCGGGCTGGCGCCGGTGCAGCCGGGCCCCGCAGCGCTGGCAGTGGCGCGGCCCGGCCAGCGGCTGCAGCTGGCCGCACTGCTCGCAGCCCACCAGGCCCTGGGCCAGGGCGGTGCGCCCGGCACGGGCCCCGGGCGGCGCCAGCGGCGGGCCGGCCAGCCGCGCCCACAGCGCCAGCGGATGGAGCCGCTGCACGGTGATCAGCAGGGCCAGGGCGAAGCCGGTGAACGCCCAGAAGCCGGGCTTGAGCACCACCTCCGCCATGCCGGCAATCTTGATCAGGCTGACCAGAGCGGCGATGGCGAACACGTCCGCCATCATCCACGGCTGCCAGCGCGGCAGGGCGCGCACCAGGGCGGCGGTGCCGGGCAGGGGCGCGGCGTCCGGCTTGCGGGTGTGGCGCAGACTGGCATGGACCCACAGCAGGGCGGCCAGAAAGCAGGCCGGCATCACCACGATGGTGGCGAACACCACCACCGCCAGGGCCGGATGATGAAAGGCGGCCAGTTCGGTGGCCGCGTCCAGCAGACCCATCTGCTCGCCGACACCGTTTTTCTCGAAACGGATATAGGGAAAGATCAGCGACAGGGTCAGCAGAATCAGGGCGGTCACCGCCAGCGCCGGGCTGGTCTGGTCGTGCACGGTGTGGCGCGCCAGGGGGTGGCCGCAGCGGGGGCAGCGCACCCATTCCCCGGGGGCCGGATCGGACACCGACAGCACCAGGTCGCACTGCGGGCAGGGCAGCAGCGTGGCGGGCGGCGTGTCCGGGGCGGTGGCGTCCATGGCATGGCCAGCGGCAAAGGAGGCTTCATTGTGCCGGGCGGGGGAGCCAGACGCCAGACGCCGGACGCTCAGCCCGGAACCGGACCTCACCTTTCGGAATCCGGGTTAAAGCGTCCGGCGTCTGGCGTTATTCCCGAGGCGCGTAATCGAACACGTCGGAGTGGATATGGCGGGGCGGCACGCCTTCCTCCACCAGCGCATCGAACACCGCCCAGGCCATGGCCGGGGAACCGCCCAGATAGAACAGCGGCTCGCGGGGCTCGGCCAGGGCTTCCAGGGCGGCCTCGTGCACCAGCCCGCGGGCGTGGCCGGGCTTGCTGATGTCGGACAGGGCGGTGACCGCGTGGAAGTCACGCAGCTGCTCGCCCCATCGCGCCGGCAGGTCGGGCAGGTACAGGTCGCGCTCCGTGCGCGCGCCCCAGAACAGCCGCACCGGCAGCGGGTAATCGAGCTGAATCAGCCGTTCGATCATGGCTTTCACCGGGGCGAAGCCGGTGGATCCGCAGATAAACCACAGCGGGCGATCCGGGGCCCGGTCGATAAAGCGCCGGCCTTCCGGCAGGGTCACCGCCACCGTGGCCTGCTCGTCCAGGTCCGCCATGATGGCGTGGGCGGCGCTGTTGTCGTCGCCATGACGCACGTGCAGTTCCAGTTCGCGGCCGCCCGGGGCGTTGGCAATGGAGAACGGATAGCTGCCGTGTTCCAGTTCGAGAATCAGGTACTGACCGGCGAACCAGCGCACCGTCCGGCCGGCGGGCAGACGCAGCACTACGCGGGTGACATCATGATTGAGCGGCTCTCGCCGAAGGATCTGGCACTGCAATCGGTGCACGGGCAGTTCGCCCGGCGCGGTAATCTCTGGCACTTCGATCTCGCAATCGCTGATCGGGATGGCCACGCAGTATAGCACCCGGTCGGCCCGGGCATCGCCGGCGTGGATGAGCCGGTCCGGGGAGGCGCCGCGCCGCTGGCGCACGGCGCCGGCGATCAGGCGGCCCTGGCAACGTTCACAGACGCCGTTGCGGCAGGCATGGGGAAAACCGAACCCCGCCTCCCGGCCGGCGGTCAGGATGGGGACCCCGGGCGGGCAAATCAAGTCGTGCCGGTCATTGATGCGGATACGGTGGGCCACGGCGGGGTCAGCCCACCTTGCGGCCGGAGATGATGCTTTTCACGTGTTCCAGGTCGGCCCAGGCGCCCTCGGCGAAAATCCGCTTCACGTCTTCCACCACGGAGGCGTAGCCGTAGCGCGGGTGGGCGTCGTGCACCGCCACCCGGGCGCCGGGGTTGAGGTGGGGCTGGAAGTCCTTGAAGTCGCGCCAGGCCTGTTCATGGTTGCCATCAATCCAGAGAAAGTCGATCTTCACCGACGGGTCCCAGTGCGCGGCGGCGTCCTGGGAGTAGCCCTCGATCAGTTCGAACAGGCCGTCGAAGCCGTTGCGGCGCAGCCGTTCCGCCACCAGGGCGCGGGTGGGCTTGTTGTCCAGGGGCACCAAATGGTCGGTGAGTCGGGCCTGCCTGTCCAGGTCGGAGTTGAACGGGTCGATGGAATAAAGGCGGCCCCCGCGTTTCTTCAGGCCGCGCAGCAAATAGCTGGTGGACAGGCCGCCATAGCAACCGATCTCCACCACCACCCCGCCTGGCGGCACCCGGGCGGCCCAGTGGCTGAGCATGGCCGCCTCGGTGTGCCGGATCATGCCGCCGTAGGCGCGCTTGTCGTAGCGGCGCCCGCCCAGCAGACCCATCAGATTATGATAGACCGGCCGCGAAAAGCCGCTGATCAGTTTCGGCCCGTGGTCGCTCCAGGCCTTTTCCAGAAAGGTGTTGGTCGAGTCGGTCGCTGACATTCACTAACCTGCTGTCCCCACGAAGAGGGCGATGATGCAGCCCATGCCAAAAAACCACACCAGGGAGCGCGCGCTGGCCCAGTCGGCGATATAGCAGACGCCGTACAGCACCCGGCTCAGCACGAACGCCACGGCGATGCCGTCGATGGTGTTCTGCGGCGCGGTCTGCGCCAGCTGCGCGATGATCACCGCGGCCGCGAACGGCGGGGTCACCTCGAAGCTGTTCTGCTGGGCCCAGTGGGCGCGCTTGCGGGACCCTTCCAGGGTGTTGAGAAAGTCCCGCGGGTTGTGGTTTTCCCGTAAACCGAATCCGCCCTGAAACTTGGCGAAGCCGGTGAAGGCGTAGGGCAACAGAATGGCGATCAGAACGCACCAGAAGGCCAGGGTCATGGCAGGGTCCTTTTATGATGAAAGAGGCCCGTTACCATGCTGGCAATCGACGGTGTGATCAATGACCGTTCGGTAACGCCGAAGGTCGCCCCGGCCGTTCGCGAACAGTGTGCGCAGGGTGGCTTAACCGGAGCTTAACGGTGGCGTCAGCGCCCGTTCCACCAGGGCGAAACGGTCCTGGCCCCAGACCAGGGCGTCGCCGGTCTGGAAGGTGGGCACGCCCCAGCTGCCGGCGTCGAGCATGGCCTGGCGGTTGGCCTCGGCGCGCTGGCGCCACTGGTCGTCGCCGAGCCAGCGGCGCGCCCGGTTCCAGTCCAGGCCGGCGTCCCGGGCCAGCTTTGCCAGACCGGCGTCGGCGGCCACGTCCACGCCCTGGCTCCAGATGCCACGGGCGGCGCTGAGCAGCCATTCGCGCAGACGGCCTTCCTTCTCCGCGAACGGCCACAGGGCCATGCAGCGTTCCACGCCCACCCCCACCGGGTCGCAGATCTTGCCGAAAGGCACGCCGTGCAGACGTGCCTCGCGGGCCGCGTCGGTGACGATATAGAGCCGTTTGGCGCGGGGCACGGTGAGCCCGCGCATCACCATGGGCAGCACCGGGCGCACCTCCAGGGTGACGCCGTAGTGGTCGGCCAGGGCGAAGGCCCGTTCCAGGGCCAGGTAGGAATAGGGGCTGCGGAACGAGAAGTAGAACGCCAGGCGGGTGCCCTCCGGCGGCCGTGGCCGATCCAGGCGGGCCCGCTTGGCGGCGCCGTAGTCCAGTGGCCAGGGGCCGCCGCCCAGGCCCAGCGCTTCCAGCCGCCGGGCCAGGTGATCGAGACGCTCCAGGCTCCAGTACCACTCGCCCTGGTAATGCAGGGTGCCGGTCAGGTAGTGGCCGTCGCCGAGAAACTGGTCCCGGCGCGCTTCCAGGGCCAGCCGGGCCTGGTCTTCCGGCTGCTGGCCGTGGTCGCGGGCCAGGGCGGTCAGGCGTTCCTGGTCGCCGGTCCAGAGTGCCTGCCCCAGAGCATGGGCCAGGCTCCAGAAACGCTCGTCGCCTTCGTGTTTGAGCAGGCAGCGGGTGGCCGCCAGGCTCAGCTCCGGATCCGGCGGCGTGGCGTGCCCGGGAAACGTCAGGCCGTGCAGCTCGGCCAGCGCCGCCGCGTCCCCGGGCGCCAGGGCGCGCAGCCGGTCCGGGTCCGGGTAGAGGTTGCCGTCCAGATAGAGCATCACCCGGGGCGTGATGCGCAGCCCGAAATGCTCGCCGAAAGCCGGCAGCGCCTGGGCCATCAGCAGGGAATAGGGGTCGTCGATGCGGAAATAGAAGGTCGCCTCATGGGGCCGCCGGCGCAGCCGGCGCCGGGCTTCCAGCAGGCGGCGGCGCCAGCGCTCCCGGCCCGGGCTGGTGAGCAGCCGGGCCAGGTAGGGCATCAGGCGACGTTGCAGGCTCATCCCTGGGCCCTCCGCGCTTATTCGCCGATCTGGCTGAGGTCGCGCACCGCGCCCCGGTCGGCGCTGGTGGTCAGGGCGGCGTAGGCGCGCAGTGCCGTGGACACGTTGCGCTGGCGGATTTCCTTGGGCTTCCAGGCCAGCTTGCCGCGCTTCTCCATGCGCTCCCGGCGGTGGGCGATTTCCTCATCGCTGACCGCCAGCTGGATGGTGCGCTCGGGGATATTGATGTCGATGGTGTCGCCTTCCTCCACCAGGGCGATGGCGCCGCCTTCCGCCGCTTCCGGGGAGGCGTGGCCGATCGACAGGCCGGAGGTGCCGCCGGAGAAACGGCCGTCGGTGAGCAGCGCGCACTGTTTGCCCAGGCCCTTGGATTTCAGGTAGCTGGTGGGGTAGAGCATCTCCTGCATGCCCGGGCCGCCTTTCGGGCCCTCGTAGCGGATCACCACCACGTCGCCGGCCACGATCTGGTCGCCGAGGATGGCGCGCACGGCGGAATCCTGGGACTCGAACACCCGGGCGCGGCCGGTGAATTTGAGGATCGAATCGTCCACGCCGGCGGTTTTCACGATGCAGCCGCGCTCGGCGATGTTGCCGTACAGCACGGCGAGGCCGCCGTCCTTGCTGTAGGCGTGCTCGTAGTCACGGATGCAGCCTTCGGCGCGGTCCACGTCCAGGCTGTCCCAGCGGGTGTCCTGGCTGAAGGCGGTCTGGGTGGGGATGCCCGCCGGGCCGGCGGTGAACATCTTTTTCACGCCCTCGTCGGTGGTGCGCATCACGTCGTAGTGTTCCAGGGCTTCGGCCACGGTGGCCGAATGCACCATGGGAATGTCGTTGTGCAGCAGCCCGGCGCGGTCCAGTTCACCGAGAATGCCCATCACGCCGCCGGCCCGGTGCACGTCTTCCATATGGTACTTCTGGGTGGCCGGCGCCACCTTGGACAGGCAGGGTACCTTGCGGCTGAGCCGGTCGATGTCCGCCATGGTGAAGTCCACGGCGCCTTCCTGGGCCGCCGCCAGCAGGTGCAGCACGGTGTTGGTGGAGCCGCCCATGGCGATGTCCAGGCTCATGGCGTTTTCGAACGCCTTGAAGGAGGCGATGTTGCGCGGCAGCACGTTCTCCATGTCCTGCTCGTAGTAGAGTTTGGCCAGATCGACGATGCGCCGGCCGGCCTCCAGGAACAGCTCGCGGCGGTCGGCGTGGGTGGCCAGCAGGGAACCGTTGCCCGGCAGGGACAGGCCCAGGGCCTCGGTGAGGCAGTTCATGGAGTTGGCGGTGAACATGCCGGAGCAGGAGCCACAGGTGGGGCAGGCGGAGCGTTCCACCTCGGCCACGGTGGCGTCGTCCACCTTGTCGTCGGCGGCCATCACCATGGCGTCCACCAGGTCCAGTTTCTGCTCGCCCAGCTTGGTCTTGCCCGCTTCCATGGGGCCGCCGGAGACGAAGATCACCGGAATGTTCAGGCGCATGGCGGCCATCAGCATCCCCGGGGTGATCTTGTCGCAGTTGGAGATGCACACCAGGGCGTCGGCGCAGTGGGCGTTGACCATGTACTCCACGGAGTCGGCGATGATGTCGCGGCTGGGCAGCGAATAGAGCATGCCGTCGTGGCCCATGGCGATGCCGTCGTCCACGGCGATGGTGTTGAATTCCTTGGCGATGCCGCCCGCCCGTTCCACCTCGCCGGCCACCAGCTGGCCCATGTCCTTGAGATGCACATGGCCCGGCACGAACTGGGTGAAGGAATTGGCGATGGCGATGATCGGCTTGCCGAAATCGTCGTCCTTCATGCCGGTGGCGCGCCACAGGGCGCGGGCGCCGGCCATGTTGCGGCCATGGGTGGTGGTGCGGGAGCGGTACTGGGGCATGGAATCCTCGGCTGCCGGGTGTTCGGGGCCGGATAGTGTAGCGCAGGCCGGGGCGGAAGGGGGAATGGGGCGTGGCCGATGACTGGGAAAGCCCGGGATGTCCTACAGACCGGTCCGGTGCCGCGCCTTAGGCTGAAGCAGGGGTTTGGCGGAAGGAGTGAAAGCGTGTATATCCCATTGACATATACAGGTCCAGAGGCAACACTGCGGGCGTCATCCTTGATGCCGGAGGTGCCCGCCATGGAAAAAACCACTGTGTTCAAAAGCAATCGTACCCAGGCGGTGCGTCTGCCCAAGGCGGTCGCCTTTCCCGACGATGTGCGTCAGGTGGACATCATCGCCGTGGGGCGCGCTCGCATCATCGTGCCCGCCGGCGAGGCCTGGGATAGCTGGTTCGACGGCCCCGCCGTGAGCGCGGATTTCATGAGCGACCGCGAACAGCCCGACGGGCAGGAGCGCGAGGGGTTCTGATGCTGAAGTACATGCTGGATACCAATATCTGCATCTACACCATCAAGAACCGGCCGGCGGCGGTGCGCGCGGCCTTTCGGGAGCGCCAGGGTGCGCTGTGCATCAGCAGCGTGACGCTGATGGAACTGATCTATGGCGCCGAGCGGTCCGCCCGGCGCAGGGACAATCTGGAGGTGGTGGAAGGCTTCGCCGCCCGCCTGGAAGTGCTGGAGTACGGGGCCGATGCCGCCGCGCACACCGGCCAGCTGCGCGCCGAACTGGCCGCCGCGGGCACGCCCATCGGCCCCTGGGATCAGATGATCGCCGGCCACGCCCGCAGCCGGGCACTGGTGCTGGTCACCCACAACACCCGGGAGTTCGACCGGGTGCCGGGCCTGCGCGTGGAAGACTGGGTGTAGCGCCCGGGCGACTACAGGCTCTTCACGAACACCTTGGAGTTGCGCTGCCAGTTGTAGAGCGCCTGGCGCTGGGCCGGCAGCGCGTCCACGCCGGCGGGCTCGAAGCCCTGCTCGCGGAACCAGTGGGCGGTGCGGGTGGTGAGCACGAACAGCTTTTGCAGGCTCTGCTCGCGGGCGCGCCGTTCCAGGTAGCGCAGCAGCTGCAGGCCCCGTTCGCTGTTGCGGTAGTGCGGGTGCACCGCCACGCAGGCCAGTTCGCCGATGCGGTCGTCGGGAAACGGGTAGAGGGCGGCGCAGCCGATCACCATGCCGTCGCGCTCGATCAGGGCGAAGCGGTGAATCTCGTTTTCCAGCAGCTCCCGGGAGCGGCGCACCAGGGTGCCGTCCTCTTCCAGGGGGGCGAGCAGTTCCAGAATGCCGCCCACGTCGTCGATGCGGGCGCCGCGCAGGGTTTCGTAGCTCTCCCGGGTGACCATGGTGCCGCAGCCGTCGCGGGTGAACAGCTCGCGCACCAGGGCGCCGTCCTCGCAGGTGTCCAGCAGATGGGCCCGGGCCACGCCGTTGCTGGCGGCGTGGCAGGCGGCGGTGAGCTGGCGGTCCACCGGGTCGGTGCTGAACCGCTCCTGGATCAGCAGGCGGCCGGCTTCCTGGGGGGTCAGTTCACGCAGTAGGCGGCCTTCGTCGTCGTCCACGCGCAGGCCGTCGCCGAGCACGATCAGCTTGTCGGCGGCCAGGGCGATGGCGGCGCTGGAAGCCACTTCCTCGGCGTTCAGGTTGAACAGCTCGCCGGTGGGCGAGGCGCCCAGGGGCGAGAGCAGCACCACGTTGCCGCTGTCCACCTGGCGGCGGATGGCTTCCACCTGGATGCGCCGCACCTCACCAGTGTGCTGGTAGTCAAAGCCGTTGCGCACACCCACCGGCTTGGCGATCACGAAGTTGCCGCTGATCAGCTGGATGGTGGCGTTGTACATGGGCGAGTTGGCCAGGCCCATGGAAAACAGCCCTTCCAGCTTCAGGCGCAGGGCGCCCACGGCGGCAGTCACTTCCTCCAGCGCGGCGGCGTCGGTGATGCGGGTGTGGTTCTCGAAGCGGCTTTCCAGGCCGGCGGCCTGTACCCGGCGGCTGATCTGCGGCCGCGCGCCGTGCACCAGCACCAGCCGTACGCCCAGGGCGTTGAGCATGGCCAGGTCATGGATCAGCGCCGGCAGGCGCGGGGTATCCAGCACCTCACCGCTGATCATCACCACGAAGGTGCGACCGCGATGGGCGTTGATGTAGGGCGACGAATTGCGGAACCAGGCGACCTGGTCGTCGGTGTCGGACACGGGGCTCTCGATATCGGTGGTCATGGCCGGAGTATAGCGACCGGTCAGGCCCCGAACAGCCCCTTGAAGAAGTAGAAGAATAGAATGGAAAGCAGCGCCCCCGCCGGCAGCGTCACCACCCAGGAGGTAAAGATGGTGCCGATCACGCGCAGGTTCAGCGAGCCGATGCCGCGCGCCATGCCCACGCCGAGCACCGCGCCCACCAGGGTATGGGTGGTGGAAATCGGCAGGCCGGTGCCGGAAGCCAGCACCACGGTGGTGGCGGCGCCCAGCTCGGCGGCGAAGCCCCGGCTGGGGGTCAGGGCGGTGATTTTGGTGCCCACGGTGGCCATCACCCGGGCGCCCAGGATCGCCAGGCCGAACACGATGCCCATGGCGCCCACCAGCAGAATCCAGCTGGGCATGACCGCTTCCTCGCCGATCACGCCCTGGTTGACGATCACGCTGTTGATGGCGGCCAGCGGGCCCACCGCGTTGGCCACGTCGTTGGAGCCGTGGGCGAAGGCCATGGCGCAGGCGGTGAAGATCATCAGCACCGCGAAGATGCGCTCCACGGAGCTGAACCGGAACTGCCGGTCCGCCTCCGGGTCCTGTTTGATGCGGCGCAGGAACAGGGCACCGACGGCGGCCACCGCCAGACCGCCCAGCAGCGACCAGCCCAGGCTGGCGGCGAAGCTGACGTCCAGGCCGATGTGCTTGAGGCCCTTGGTGAGGGTCACCGCGGTCATCACGTAGCCCACCAGGAACATGTAGAACGGCACCACCCGCTTGGCGCTCTGGAACGGGTCGTCCTGGTTGAGCACCAGCCGCTGCACGCTTTTAATCAGAAAGAAGGAGATAAAGCCGGCCAGCAGGGGCGAGGTCACCCAACTGGCGACGATGGAGCCCACTTCGTTCCAGTGCACCGCGTCCACGCCCACGCCGACGGCGGCGAAGCCGACGATGGCGCCGACGATGGAGTGGGTGGTGGACACCGGCCAGCCGGCCCAGGACGCCACCACCAGCCAGATGCCGGCGGCCAGCAGGGCGGCCATCATGCCGTAGACCAGGTAGTGGGGGGTCTCGTTGAAGACACCGGCGTCGACGATGCCCTTGCGCACCGTGGCGGTGACCTCGCCGCCGGCCAGGTAGGCCCCGGCGAACTCGAAGATGATGGCGATCAACACCGCCTGCTTGACGGTCAGGGCGCCGGCGCCCACCGAGGTGCCCATGGCGTTGGCCACGTCGTTGGCGCCCACGCCCCAGGCCATCAGGAAACCGAACGCGCCGGCGATAAGCAGCATCAGCATGCTGTGTTCAAGCATCCACTCCATTGAGAAACCCCTGGTCTGAGTGGCGATTTAAAGTGGGTTAACGGGCCAGCAGCAGCTGCAGGCGGCCGCCCACCTTCTGGGCACGGTCGGCCAGGTCGCCGATCCAGTCGATGATTTTGTAGAGGAAGATCACGTCCACCGGCGGCAGCTCGCTTTCCAGCTTGAACAGCTGGGCGCGAATCACGATCTGCTGGTCGTCGTTGGCCCGCTCCAGGCGGTCCAGCTCCTCGATCAGATCTTCCACCAGACGGATTTCGCGGCCGCTGAAGCCGGTTTCCACCAGCTCGTCCAGCTCATTGATGGCTTTCTGGGCCTGGGCCGAGGTGTCGATGGCGCCCTGCAGGTAGTCGCCCATCACGCCGGCCAGGGCCGGGGGGATGGTCATCTGC
This sequence comes from Alloalcanivorax marinus, assembly GCF_016906305.1. Classification (GTDB taxonomy): domain Bacteria; phylum Pseudomonadota; class Gammaproteobacteria; order Pseudomonadales; family Alcanivoracaceae; genus Alloalcanivorax; species Alloalcanivorax marinus. Next base: position 15,151 of record NZ_JADDOL010000032.1, on the reverse strand, counting down.
CGGCCCAGCATCAGGCCGGCGATGTCCTTGGCCTTGTTGGCCACCTTGTCCTGCACGCTGACCAGTTCCAGCAGGTCCGAGCGGGGCACCGGCAGAAACAGGCTCTTGGGGAGGTTGAGGCGGAATTCCTTCTTCATGCCGTCGGCCTGGTTCTCCAGGTCGGCGATGCGCTGGCGGGCGGCCTTGGCCTGATCCCAGTTGCCGCTGCTCACGGCGGCGAAGAAGTCACCCAGGCCCACCGCGCATTCGTGCACCGTGTCGTAGTGCTGCTGCAGGGGTTTGATCGGGGAGCGGCCGAACAGGCCGGCGATCGAGCTTCCGAAGGACATGGGGGTCACCCTGTAACGGAAAGGTCATAATTTGGGGCGCGAGTATAGAGGGGATGCCGCGACCCGTCCACGGCGCCCGGCCGCCACCGCGACGGGCACCGGTTCAGGTTCCGGCGATTCGGGGATGGCGGCAAGCCCCGGCGCGGACTACAGTGGCCGAAAACGGGAAAAAGGGGGAGAACCGTGCCCGTCACCGCCGTGCCCGCGCACCGCCAGGGCCAGGAAGTGGACGTTCGCTGGGTGATGCGCGAGCTGCTCGAGGAGCAGCGCGTCAGCCGCGAGGACTTCAACGTCATTTCCACCACGCCCCGGGAAAACAAGGAACTGAACTGGCATCCGCTGGAGGTGGTGGCCAAGTACCGCCTGGTGGACCAGAGCCACGGCCAGCGGGTGCTGGATGTGGACTTCCTGTCCCGCTGGCTGGCCGAGAAGAGCGGTCTGCCGCTGTATCACATCGACCCGCTCAAGGTGGACGTGGACGGCGTCACCCGGGTGATGAGCTATGCCTTCGCCGAGCGCCACGGCCTGGTGGCGGTGGAGAGCCGCCGGGATCGGGTGGTGGTGGCCTGCGACCAGCCGTTCCGGCTGGACTGGCGCGAGCACCTGCGCCAGGTGCTCGGCGAGCGCGAACTGGAAACGGTGTTCGCCAATCCGGAACAGCTGCGCCGCTACCGCATCGAGTTCTACAACCTGAGCCGCTCCATCGCCGGCGCCGCCCGGGCCGGCGGCCAGGAACTGTCCGGCATCACCAACTTCGAGCAACTGCTGGAGGTGGGCAAGGGGCACCACGACGCGGACGACCAGCACATCGTCAATATCGTCGACTGGATCCTGCAGTACGCCTTCTCCCAGCGGGCCAGCGACATTCACCTGGAGCCCCGCCGGGAGCAGGGCCGGATGCGCTTTCGCATCGACGGCGTGCTGCACGACGTCTACGAGCTGCCGGCGGCGATCATGGCGGCGGTGACCAGCCGCCTGAAGATCCTGTCCCGGCTCAACGTGGCGGAGAAGCGCAAGCCCCAGGACGGCCGGCTCAAGACCAAATCCCCGGACGGCGACGAGGTGGAACTGCGCATCTCCACCCTGCCCACCGCCTTCGGCGAGAAGATGGTGATGCGCATCTTCGACCCGGACGTGCTGGTGCGCAGCTTCGCCCAGCTCGGTTTCAGCCGCGAGGACCACGAGCACTGGCGGGCGATGACCGCCCACACCCACGGCATCGTGTTCGTCACCGGCCCCACCGGTTCCGGCAAGACCACCACCCTGTATTCCACCCTCAAGCAACTGGCCACCAGCGAGGTCAACGTCTGCACCGTCGAGGACCCCATCGAGATGGTGGAGCCCAGCTTCAACCAGATGCAGGTGCAGGCCAACATCGACGTGGACTTCGCCCAGGGCGTCAAGGCCATGCTGCGCCAGGACCCGGACATCATCATGATCGGCGAGATCCGCGACCTGGCCACCGCCGACATGGCGATCCAGGCGGCGCTCACCGGCCACCTGGTGCTGTCCACCCTGCACACCAACGACGCCCCCTCATCGATCACCCGGCTGGTGGATCTGGGCGTGCCGCCCTATCTGCTGTCCGCCACCGTGATCGGGGTGATGGCCCAGCGCCTGGTGCGCACGCTCTGCCCCCACTGCAAGGTGGAAACCGCCCCGGACCCGGAGGCCTGGAAGGAGCTGGTGCGCCCCTTCAAGATGACCATGCCGGATACCGTGTGCCAGCCGGTGGGCTGCCTGGAGTGCCGGGGCACCGGCTACCTGGGCCGCATGGGGGTCTACGAGACCCTGCCGTTCAACGGCGCCCTGAAGGGCCAGGTGGGACGGGGCGGCGACCTGGAGACCCTGACCCGGCTGGCGGTCAAGAACGGCATGAAGCCGCTGCGCATCAGCGGCGCCCGCAAGGTCGCCCAGGGGCTCACCACCATCGAGGAAGTGATGCGGGTCACCCCGTCCCAGGACGTGCTGCTCTGAGCGGCGCCCATGGTCAGCGGGCCGGGCTTGGGAGTATGCTTGGTGCTTTGCTTGCGCTCGCGCCGACACCCAGAACGCCCGATTGGCCTTACCGCCAAAGGCCATGGACAATAGCCTGCCATGACTGATCCGGACTATTCCGGCCTGCCCGACGAACTCTCCGTGCTGGTGACCCGGCATTGGCAGCGGTTCCAGGAGGTGGGCCACACGCTTCCCGACACGCTGCTCAGCGATCTGCCCCGGGTATGGGCGGGTTCCGACTATGTGGCGGAACAGTTTATCCGTGACCCTGAACTGGGCGAGTGGCTGGCCGCCAGCCCCCTGCGTCACCGGCTCGACGGCGGCGCCCTGGCCGAACAGGTCCGCGAGGCGGTGATGACCTGCCAGGACGAGGACGCCCTCAAGGCGGCCCTGCGCCGTCTGCGCCACCGCCATATGGTGCGCCTGATCTGGCGTGACCTGACCGGGCTGGCGGACTACCACGCCACCGTGGCGGACCTGTCGCTGCTGGCCGACACCCTCATCAGCACCGCCCTGGAGCGGCTTTACCAGTGGGCCTGCGAGCGCGGTGGCGTGCCCCGCGACGAGGACGGCGAACCGGTGAAGCTGGTGGTCCTGGCCATGGGCAAGCTGGGCGCCCGGGAACTGAACCTGTCGTCGGACATCGACCTGATCTTCGCCTACGAGCACGAAGGCGAGATCCCCGGCGAGCGGCGCGCCCTGTCCCACCACCAGTTCTTCCTGCGCCTGGGCCAGCAGCTGATCAAGGCGCTGGATCAGAACACCGCCGACGGCTTCGTGTTCCGGGTGGACATGCGCCTGCGCCCCTGGGGCAAAAGCGGCGCCCTGGCCATCGGCTTCGACGCCATGGAGCACTACTACGAGAACCAGGGCCGTGAATGGGAGCGCTACGCGCTGATCAAGATGCGCCCGGTGGCCGGCGACCTGCAGGCCGGCGCCCGCCTGATCGAGCGCCTCAACCCGTTCGTCTACCGCCGTTACATCGACTACGGCGCCTTTGAATCCCTGCGCGAGATGAAAGCCCTGATCGAGCGCGAGGTGAACCGCAAGGGCATGCAGGCGGACGTCAAGCTGGGCGCCGGCGGCATCCGCGAGGTGGAGTTCATCGTCCAGGCGTTTCAGCTGATTCGCGGCGGCCAGTTGCCGGCCCTGCGCGAGCCCAACCTGATCAAGATGCTGCCGCGCCTGGCGGACGAGGGCATGCTGCCCGAGGACGTGGTGGAGGAACTGCGCGAAGCCTACGTGTTCCTGCGCGACGTGGAGCACCGGCTGCAGGCGGTGGCGGACCGGCAGACCCAGCGCCTGCCGGACGACGAACTGGGTTGGCAGCGGCTCACCTTCGCCATGGATTTCTCCGCCCGGGCCGCCTTCGAGCGCGCGCTGCGCCGCCACCGCGAACAGGTGCGCTACCACTTCAGCCAGGTGATCGCCGATCCCCAGGAAGAAGCCGAAGTGTCCGAGGGCGACCAGGAATTGCTGGACCTGTGGCTCGGCCAGTTGGAACGGGACGACGCCATTGCCCGCCTGCAAGGGGTGGGCGTGCAGGAGCCGGAAGAGGTGCTGGCGGCCCTGGAGCGGCTGCGGGAATCCCGCGCCGTGATGAACATGCAGCGCATCGGCCGCGAGCGGCTCGACCGGCTCATGCCGTTGCTGCTGGAGGCGCTGGGCTATCAGGGCCACGGCCGGGTCACCGCCGAGCGGCTGGTGGCCTTCGTGGAAGCGGTGGTCCGCCGCAGCGCCTACATCGCCCTGCTGGTGGAAAACCCGGGCGCCCTGACCCAGCTGGTCAAGCTGTCCGGCGCCAGCCCCTGGATCGCCGAGCGGCTGGCCCGCCATCCGGTGTTGCTCGACGAACTGCTGGACGTGAGCACCCTGTATTCGCCGCCGGGCCGCGACGAGCTGGACGACGAGCTGCGCCAGCAATTGCTGCGGGTGGCCGAGGACGATCTGGAACAGCAGATGGAGGTGCTGCGTAACTTCAAGCAGGCCCACCTGCTGCGCGTCGCCGCCTCCGAGGTCACCGAGGTGCTGCCGCTGATGAAGGTCAGCGATTACCTTACCTGGCTGGCGGAGGCCATTCTCAAGCAGGTGGTGATGCTGGCCTGGGAACCCCTGGTGGAGCGCCACGGCCGGCCCGGGCGCACCGACGGCCAGCCCTGCAACCCGGATTTCGTGGTGGTGGGCTACGGCAAGCTGGGCGGCATCGAGCTGGGCCACAACTCCGACCTGGATCTGGTGTTCCTGCACGACGCCGCCTCCGGCGGCAGCACCGACGGCGATCGGCCGGTGTCCAACGAACAGTTCTACGCCCGTCTGGGCCAGCGCATCGTGCACATCCTCTCCACCCGCACCATGAGCGGCCAGCTCTACGAGGTGGACACCCGGTTGCGGCCCAGCGGCAGCGCCGGTCTGCTGGTGTCGTCCATGGATGCGTTCCGCAAGTACCAGCTCAACGACGCCTGGACCTGGGAACACCAGGCCCTGGTGCGCGCCCGGGTGGTGGCCGGCTGCAGCCGCGCCCGGGAGCGCTTCGACGGCATCCGTCACGAGGTGCTGTGCCGCCCCCGGGAGCGCGACGCCCTGCGCCGGGACGTGCTGGCCATGCGCGAGAAGATGGTCGACCACCTGGCCGCCCGCCAGCCCGACCGTTTTCACCTCAAGCAGGATCCCGGAGGTATCGTCGATATCGAATTTATGGTGCAATATGGCGTACTTAGATGGGCCTCCTCCCACGGTGAACTGACCCGTTTCACCGACAATGTGCGGCTACTCGAAACCCTCGCCGCTCTGGAATTGATGCCGGCCCAGGATGCCGGCCTGCTGCGGGAAGCCTACCTGGCCTACCGGTCCGCGGCTCATCGCGCTTCACTGCGCAAAGAAAAGTCCATCGTCGACGACACGGAATTCCGCGATCTGCGCGAAGGCGTGCGAGCGATCTGGGACCAATGGTTCGCGGACGCCTGACGACGGGATGACGACGTTCGGTCGAGGCCGCGGGGCCGAGGCCATTTTGATTTAGGAGACGAACCGCCATGTCCATGGCTGATAGAGACGGTGTTATCTGGTTGGATGGTGAGCTGATTCCCTGGCGCGACGCCAAGATTCACGTGCTCACCCATACGCTGCATTACGGCATGGGCGTGTTCGAGGGCGTGCGGGCCTACGAAACCGGTCGCGGCCCGGCGATCTTCCGTCTCAAGGAACACACCGACCGTCTGTTCAACAGCGCCAAGATCCTGTCCATGAAGATGCCCTTCAGCAAGGAGCAGATCAACGACGCGCACACCACCGTGGTCCGTGAGAACAAGCTGCCCCACGCCTACCTTCGCCCGCTGGTGTTCTACGGAAGCGAAGGCATGGGCCTGCGCGCCAACGGCCTCAACGTGCACGTGGCGGTGGCCGCCTGGGAATGGCCGTCGTACATGTCGCCGGAAGCCCTGGAACTGGGTATCAAGGTGCGCACCTCCAGCTACACCCGGCACCACGTCAACATCACCATGTGCAAGGCCAAGTCCTCCGGCAGCTACATGAACTCCATGCTGGCGCTCAACGAAGCCCTGTCCGGCGGCGCCGACGAAGCGCTGCTGCTGGACAACGAAGGCTACGTGGCGGAAGGCTCCGGCGAGAACGTGTTCCTGATCCGTGACGGCATGCTTTACACGCCGGAACTGACCTCCTGCCTGGATGGCATTACCCGCAAGACCATCATCCAGCTGGCCGAGGAACGGGGCTACAAGGTGCGCGAGAAGCGCCTCACCCGCGATGAGTTCTACATCGCCGACGAAGCCTTCTTCACCGGCACCGCCGCCGAGGTGACGCCGATCCGCGAGCTGGACGGCCGCATTATCGGCGAAGGCAAGCGTGGTCCCATCACCGAGGAACTGCAGTCGATCTACTTTGATCTGGTGCGCGGCAAGTCCGACGAGCACCGGGAATGGCTGACCTATCCGTAACCGGCTGACGGGCCCGAGCCAGTGACGGATCCGGCACGCCCCCGCATCCTGGTCGTCGGCCCGTCCTGGGTCGGCGACATGGTGATGGCGCAGACCCTGTTCGCCGATCTTCAGGCGCGGCAACCCTGCCACATCGACGTGCTGGCGCCGGCCTGGTGCCGGCCGCTGCTGTCGCGCATGCCGGAAGTGCGTCAGGCCCTGGATCTGCCGTTCGGCCATGGCGAGCTGAAACTGCGCCAGCGGCGCGCCGAGGGGCGGGCCCTGCGCGGCCGCTACGACCACGCCTATGTGTTGCCCAACTCCCTGAAATCCGCGTTGCTGCCGTTCTGGGCCGGCGTGCCCCGCCGCACCGGCTGGCGCGGCGAGATGCGTTACGGCCTGCTTAATGACGTGCGCCGGCTGGACAAGGAACGCTACCCGCTGATGGTGCAGCGTTTCGTGGCGCTGGCGCGACCGGCGGACGCGCCGGTGCCGGTTCTGGAGGAGATCCGGCCGCCCCATCTGGAGGTGGACCCGGCGTCGGTGGCCGCCGCCCGCGAACAGCACGAGCTGGCGGCGGACCGGCCGGTGCTGGGGCTCTGCCCCGGCGCCGAATTCGGCCCCTCCAAGCGCTGGCCGGAACAGCATTACGCCGCCGTGGCCGCCGACTGGATCGAACAGGGCGGCCGGGTGTGGCTGTTCGGCTCCGCCAAGGATCGTCCGGTGGCGGACGCCATCGTCGCCGCTCTGCCGGCGGCCGGGCGGGACCGGGTGCGGGTGCTGGCCGGCGCCACCAGTCTGGAGCAGGCGGTGGACCTGTTGTCGGCCACCGACGCGGTGGTCAGCAACGATTCCGGGTTGATGCACATCGCCGCCGCCCTGAACCGGCCGCTGGTGGCGGTGTACGGGTCCACCTCGCCGGGTTTCACGCCGCCGCTGGGGCAGCGGGTGGCCATCGAACGCCTGGGGCTGGACTGCAGCCCTTGTTTTCAGCGGGAGTGCCCGCTGGAGCATCACAACTGCATGCGCCTGCTGGAGCCGGCGCGGGTGGTCACCGCTCTGCGGGGGCTGAGCGTCGGAGGGAACTGACCATGGGATCGCGATCTTTTCTCGCCAGCGACTGGCGGGCCGTTTTTCTGACGCTGGGGCTGAACGACCTGGACGCCTGGTGGACCCTGCCGGACGCCGAGCGGGTGGACGAGCCCAACTACCGCTACGGCGGTGAGCTGAGCGTTTATCGGGTACGGCTGGCCGACGGCGAAGGGCGGCTTCACAGCCTCTACATCAAGCGTCAGCGCGATCAGCTACGTCCCAGTCTGCGCCACCCGCTGCGTGGGGAGCCCACCCTGGTGAAGGAGTTCCGCGCCCTGGTGGACTGCCTGAAACGGGGCATTCCGGTGGCCCGGCCGGTGTTCTTCGACAGCCGCACCGGCGCCGATGGCCACCGCTACACGGTGCTGGTGAGCCTGGGCCTGGACGGCTTCGAAAGCCTGGACCGGCTCAATCGCCTGGCGCTGTCGCCGGTGCAGCGCTGGCGGCTGGTGCAGGACGTGGCCGATGCCCTGCGCTATATGCACAGCCGTGGCGTGGCCCACCGCACCCTCTACCCCAAGCATATTTTCGTCGCCTGGCGGCCCGCCCTGGGGCGCTTTGATGTACGCTTCATCGATCTGGAAAAGGCGCGCCATCCGGCCCGCGCCGCCTATCGGCTGCGCGATATGGAGAGTCTCTCCCGCCGCACCCGGGGCGTCGGGCTGCACGACCGCCTGCGTTTTCTGCGGCGTTATCTGGGCCGGCCCCGGCTGAGCGCCGCCGACCGCGGGCTGCTCCGGCGGCTGGCCCCGAAAGAGCGGCAATCGTAGACACAGCATGCATGTTCTTCTGATCAAGACGTCGTCCATGGGCGACGTCATTCACACCTTGCCGGCGCTCACCGATGCCGCCGCCGCCTTGCCGGGCCTGCGGGTGGACTGGGTGGTGGAGGCGCCGTTCGCCGATCTGGCCGGTCGTCACCCGGCGGTGGAGCGGGTGCTGCCCTGCAAGCTGCGAGAGTGGCGCCGCCATCCGCTGCGGGCCCGCCGCAGCGGCGAGTGGGGCGCCTTCAAAACGGCTCTGCGGGCGCGCCGCTACGACGCGGTGATCGACGCCCAGGGGCTGATCAAAAGCGCCTTTATCACTCGCCTCGCCGAGGGCCCCAAGTACGGGCTGGACCGGGCCTCCGCCCGCGAGCGCCTGTCCGCCCGGGTGCTCGACCACCCGCTGGCGGTGCCCCGGGGTCAGCACGCCATCACCCGGGTCCGGCAGCTGTTCGCCGCCGCCCTGGGCTACGCGCCGCCGGACGACGAACCGGACTATGGTCTGGTGCGCGAGCACGTACCACGGGGGCTCGGCGAGCCCGGCGCGGAGCTGGTGTTCTGCCACGGCACCACCTGGCCCACCAAGCATTACCCGGAGCCCTACTGGCGGGACCTGGCGGAGCGCGCCGACGCCGCCGGCCACCGGGTCTGGCTGCCCTGGGGCAATGAGGTGGAGAAAGCCCGCGCCGAACGGCTTTGCCGTGGCCTGGACGGCGTGCGGGTGCTGCCCCGCCTGTCCCTGGCCGAACTCACCGACAAACTGCTGCACTGGGACGGTTTCCTGGCGGTGGACACCGGTCTGGCCCATCTGGCCGCCGCCGCCGGCCTGCCCGGCATCGCCCTGTACGGCCCCACGGACCCGCGCCTCACCGGCGTGCGCGGCCCCCGCGCGCGCAGCCTGGCGGCGGAGTTTCCCTGCGCGCCCTGCGTGCAGGAGAACTGCACCTACCGGGGCAGCCTGGGGCGCGGCGTGGAGCCGCCCTGTTTCAGCAGCCTCAAACCGCACCGCGTGTGGCAAAGCCTGATCGAGGTGGCGGGCCCATGAAGCTGGCATTCCTGCTGTTCGAGTATTTTCCCTACGGCGGCCTGCAGCGCGACATGCTGGCGATCGCCCAGGCGGCGGTGGCGCGCGGCCATCAGGTGACGGTGTTCACCCGCGCCTGGCACGGCCCGGCGCCGGAGGGCCCGGCCCTGGAAACGGTGCCGGTGGGCGGCGCCAGCAACCATGCCCGCGACGCCGCCTTCGCCGAGGCGGCGCGCGCCCGCCTGACCGGCTTCGACCGGGTGGTGGGCTTCAACAAGATGCCCGGCCTGGACTGGTACTATGCCGCCGACGGCTGTCTGGCCGACCGCTACCACGGCCCCAAGCGCTGGCTGCCGCGCTACCGCAGCAAGCTGGCCATGGAGGCGGCGGTGTTCGAGCCCGATCTGAGCACCGGGGTGTTGTCGATCTCGCCCCATCAGCGTGCCCTCTACCAGCGCCATTACGGCACCCCGGACCGGCGGTTCGTGGATCTGCCACCGGGCATCCGCCGGGATCGCCTGCTGCCGGAGGACTTCGCCTCGCGCCGGGCGCGGCTGCGTACCGAACTGGGGGTGGCGGAAACCACGCCCCTGTTGCTGTTCGTGGGCTCCGGCTTTCGCACCAAGGGGCTGGATCGGGCGATCCGCGCGCTGGCCGGCCTGGGCGACGACGTGCGCCTGTTCGTGGTGGGCGACGACGACGCCGGCCCCTACCAGCGGCTGGCGGAGCGGCTTGGCATGGCCAGTCGCGTGCGCTTCATGGGCGGTCAGGACAACGTGCCCGATTGGCTGTGGTCGGCGGACCTGCTGCTGCACCCGGCCTACGCGGAGAACACCGGCACGGTGTTGCTGGAAGCGGCCATCGCCGGCCTGCCGGTGCTGACCACCTCCGCCTGCGGCTACGCCGGTTACATCCGTGACGCGGACATGGGCGCGGTGCTGGACGATCCCACCCCGGCGGCGCTCACCGCCGCCGCGTCGCGGTTGCTGCTTCAGCCCCGGGATCAGTGGCGCGAGCGCGGCCGGATCTTTGCCGCCGACGCCGACATCTACAGTCTGGTGGACCACGCGGTGGACGCCATCGAGGCCCGCCCCCACGGCGCGGCCACCGCCGGAGAATCCGCATGACGCTTTACCTGCGCGAGGATCTGGCCCGCGCCTGGCGGGGCCTGGATCCCCTGGAACAGGCCGCCCGCCAGGACGGGGATGTGTTCCGGGCCCGGGAAGGGCGGCGCACGCTGCGGTTTATCGCCGAGGGCCGGCATTACTTTCTCAAGTACCACGGTGGGGTGGGCTGGAAGGAAATCATCAAGAACCTGACCCAGGGCAAGCTGCCGGTGCTGGGTGCCTTGTCGGAGGTGCGCGCCATCCACGCCGTGCAGGCCGCCGGCATCGACACCCTGAGCATCGCCGGCTACGGCGAGCGCGGCGCCAACCCGGCCCGCCGCCGCTCGTTTCTGGTCACCGACGAACTGATGCACACCGTGAGCCTGGAAGAACTGGGCGAGCACTGGCGGCTGCACCCGGGGCCGGCGCCGTTCAAATGGGCGCTGATCCGCCGGGTCGGGGAAATCGCCAAGGCCATGCACGACGCCGGCGTCAATCACCGGGATTTCTACCTGGGGCACTTTCTGATCGCCCGCTCGGCGGTGGACCGCCACGACGCCACCGCGCCGTTGCATCTGATCGACCTGCACCGCTCCCAGGTGCGCGCCCGGGTGCCGCGCCGCTGGCGCACCAAGGACATCGGCGGCCTGTACTTTTCCACCGCGCGCCTGGACCTCACCCACCGGGACTTACTGCGCTTCGTGCGCGCCTACACCGATATGCCCCTGCGCGAGGCGCTGGCGGACAAGGCCCGGTTGCTGGACGCCGCCCGCCGTGAGGCGGAGGGCATCTACCAGCGCTATTTCGAAAAGACGCCGACCTTTCCACTGCGTTTCAGCGAACACCCGGGTAAGGACATATGAACGAGCGCCCCGGCTTTTCCATCGTCATTCCGGCCTACAACTACGCCCGGGTCATCGAGCGGGCGCTGGTGTCCGCGCTGCGTCAGGATTACGCCCCGTTCGAGGTGGTGGTGATCAACGACGGCTCCACCGACGACACCGAGGCGGTGCTGGCGGATCTGGCGGCGCGGCGCCCGGAGCCGTTCCGGGTGGTGCATCAGGACAACGCCGGCCTGGCGGCGGTGCGCAATCGCGGGCTGCGCGAGGCCCGCCACGACTGGCTGCTGTTTCTGGACGCCGACGACGAGCTCTGCCCCGGCGCCCTGGCGCGGCTGGCGGAGACCATCCAGGCGCACCCCCGGGCGCGGCTGATCATCGGCGGCCACGAAGCGGACGACGGCGCCCGCCGGGACCGCATCGCCCCGGCCCCGGTCAGTGACGATCCGCGCGTGAATTTCCGTGCCTATCTGGACAAGAGGCTGACCATTTCCAACGGCGCCTGCGCCATGCACCGCGACCTGTTCGCTCACACCGCCTACGACCCGGCCCTGCGCCATACCGAGGACCTGCCGGTGTTCGCCCACGCGCTGGCCCGCTACCCGGCGGCGGTGAGCCCGGCGCCGGTGGCGGTGATCCACAAGCACGCGGACAGCATGCGCCATGATCTGGACGCCGCCCTGGCGGTGGGCATGGACCTGGAAACGCTGATCTTCGACAACAACGGCCTGCCGGACTGGGCGCAGAGCGAGCGCCGCCGCTACCGGGCGCGGCGTGCCATTTCCCTGCTCAAGCTGGCCGATCGCCACGGCCGTCCGGATCTGGTGCGGCGGTTCTTCCGCATCGCCCTGGGCGCGGATTGGCGGCAGGCATTGCACCCCCGTTACCTGCGCCGCTATGTTGCCAGCCTGAGGCCGTGCAAACGGGGTGGGGCTTGAGCACCGATATCACGCAGGACTTTGACGATTGGCGGGAGCTGGCCGGCCGCGACTGGAGCCGGGCGGGCCCGTTCACCGTGGAGGTGGACGGCGACCCGCTCAGCGCCGAGGTGCTGCTGCGCCATCTGCCCGGCCGGCGGCTGGCGGTGCGCGCCCGTTGGCGCGGCGACACCGTGTTCGCCAAGCTGTTCTTCGCCGGCCACCAGGACGAGGCGCGCCGCGAGGTGGCCCGCCATCGGGAGCTGATCGCCGCCGGCCTGGCGGTGCCGGCCCTGCGCCACGAAAGCCAGGACGCCCACGGCGCCATCCTGATCACCGACTGGGTGGCCGGCCAGTCCGGCCAGGCGGCGTTACGCGGCGAGCGTGGCCTGGCCCTGGGCGAGGATCTGCTGGACAGCCTGTTCAGCCTCTACCGCGCGGGCCTGCGCCAGCTCGATCTGCACCTGGATAATTTTCTGTTCGACGGCGAGCGCTTCCTGGTCATCGACGCCGGGGAAATGGCGCCGCTGCCCGGTGGCCTGCGCCACGAGCCGGCGATTCTCGATAACCTGGCGTTGTTCTGCGCCCAGACGCCCCTGGACCTGCGCGACGCCCTGGTCGACAAGGTGGTCGAGCGGCTGCGCCGGGAGGGGCTGCGCGACCGGGGGCTGGCCGCCATGATCCGGCGGCGCAGCAATCGCCGGCTGCGCAGTGCCATGAAGAAGTGGCGCCGGGAATCCTCCGCCATCGGCGTCTGGGCGGAGCACGGCGAGCAATGGCTGTACCGGCGCGCGCTGCCCGCCGACCAGCGGGAGGCCCTGGCCGCGGCACTGCGCGACCCGGCGTCCCTGCCGCTGATCAAGGAAGGCAGCCGCGTCAGCGTGTACGGTGACGATGCGTGGGTGATCAAGCATTACCGGGAAGGCGGCGCCAAGGCGCGGTTGCGGGCGCGGTTGTTTCGCACCCGCGCGGACATTTCCTGGGTGATGGGGTGGACCTGGGCGTTGCTGGGCGTGCCCACGCCACGGCCGGTGATGCTGCGGCGACGGCCGGACGGCGGCGCGGTGATCGCCTTTCCCCGGGTGGAGGGCGCGGCGTTGAGTACGCTGATGGAAAGCGACCGGGAGCGGGCCCGGCGGGTGGCGCCATCCGTGGAGCGGTGGCTGGCGCGGCTCGGCGACACCGGCTTCTGGCACGGCGACGCCAAGGCGCAGAACATTCTGGTGGACGCCGACGACCGGCCGGTGTTCATCGATCTGGACGGCGCCGGCTTCAGCGCGCTGCCGGCCCGCCGGCGGCGCCAGGCGGCCCGCGACCAGGCCCGTTTTCAGCGCAATTGGGAGCAGTTCCGCGTGCCGGAATGATCAGGCCGGCAGCGGTCGGCCCTCCATCAGCGCCAGGAAGCGGGCGTGGTAACGCTCGATGCTGAAGTCCTGTTCGAACACCCGGTATTGCGCGTCGCGCACCGCGTCCAGCGCGCTCTGATCCGCCTCGCCCAGCCAGGCCAGCTTGTCGCGCAGGGCCGGCACATCCTCCTTCGGGAACAGCCAGGCCGGGTCGCGCAGAATCTCGGGCACACCGCCCACCGGCGTGCCGAACACCGGCACGCCGGCGGCGATGGCTTCCAGCATGGCGATCGGCAGCCCCTCGCGCAGGGACGGCATGATCAGCGCGTCGAAGGCGGACAGATAGCGATAGGCGTTGCGGCGGCCGCCGGCGAAAATCAGCCGGTCCGAGAGCCCCGCCTCGGCGGCGGCCCGGCGCAGCGGCTCCAGGGTCTCGCCGTCACCGATCACCACCACATAGGGCGGGTCGGTCATTTCCTTCATGGCATCGATAAAGAAGTGGTGGCCTTTCACCGGCCGGGCCCGTCCCACCGTGCCGATCACCCGGCGGGCGTCCACCGGCACGCCCAGGTCCTCCCGCGCCGCCTGACGGGTCATCAGATGGTCGCGCACGATGCGTTGATCCACCGAGTTGGGAATGGCCACGGTGCGGTCCGCGGGGAAGCCCCGCGCCAGCATGTCGTCGCGCACCGCCTCGGAGCAGCCCACGAAGGTCCAGTCGCGCATCAGCCAGCGCGCGAACCACAGCCGGCGCGGTTTCTTGAACTCGGACATATTGTGGATCACCGCGATCTTGCGGGTGCCGGGCAGGAACAGCGCCGCCCAGGCGGCGAACACGGCGGGCTTGATGCGGTGGGTGACGATCACGTCCGGCCGGTCGGCGCGCAGCGCGCGCAACACTTTCAGCACCGCCGACGGACGGATGCGTTTGATGTCCGACTTGCTCAGCTGGAAGGTGCGTGTCTCGCAACCCAGCCGCTCGCGCAGGTCGCCGTCGTCGCCGTTGAGAATATAGAAGGCGCGCCAATGATCCCGGGCCGCCCGCAGCACCTCCTCGAACAGGTCCACCCCTTCCACGTTGGTGTTGCGGTACTTGCAGATCTGAACCACTTTCATCGCGGGCCTCCGGCGGCGTCGGGCAACTGGCGCACCACGGCCACCAGCAGGGCCATGGGAATCCACACACTGGGCCAGTTGTACATGAACGGTGTATAGGGGTGAATGCCGTCGAACAGCACCGCCGAAAAGCCGGTGGCCAGGGCGGCCAGCAACAACACCGTGCGGTGGCGGTGGTAGCGCAGCGCCTTCAGCCCCTCCGGCAGCCACAGCAACGTCCACAGCAGCAGGCCGGCGAAGCCGATGAAATACAACAGCGACAGGTAATAGTTGTGCGGGTGGTCGTGCACCACCGGCTCGCCCTGGGCGTTGATGATGTGCAGATCGACGCTGCGGTTGGCCATGCCGTGGCCGAACACCGGCGCCTCCTTGATGTGTTCCCAGCTCGCCGACCACAACGCCGGCCGCTCGCTGGCGCCCCGTTCGGTGATGATGGCCGGGTCCACGGCGACGATCGCCCCCAGCACCAGCGCCAGCACCGCCAGCGGCACCAGCAGACGCCGGGTGCCGGTGAGTACCGGCAGCGCCAGGCAGCCCACCGCCAGCGCCACCAGGGTGGAGCGACGCTGGTTGGCCGCCAGATACACCAGCAGGGTCAGGGTGGTCAGCCACGGCAGCACCCTGATCCAGCGGGCCGGCGGCAGCTGGCGGGAGGCGAAAAAGGCGAAGAAGGGCAGGGTGATGCAGT
>NZ_JADDOL010000031.1 GCF_016906305.1 Alloalcanivorax marinus | reverse complement strand
AACCTCAAATGAGGTTCGCCCTGTGAGGCCGCCAACTGTGGGACAGCAGTGGCCCCTCGGGGCCCTTTTTTTATTTCCGACCGACTATTTTTCGACCCACTGGCCGGTGGGGGTTTTGATGTACTGGCCGCCGGGGGTTTTCTCGATGGCTTTCTGACCCGCCAGGTTGGCCACCTGCTCCAGGGTGATGCCGTTCTGTTTGGCGATGCGCTCGTAGGCGGCGCGGCGCTTGTCGTTGATGTCCGAGACCAGTTCCACCGCCGCCGGGGTGGCCTTGACCACGCCCAGGTAGCCGTTGGGCTGTTCGCCCACCAGACCCTGGCTCTTGGCCTGGTCCAGATCGAGCGCGAACACCGCGCTGGAGAACAGCAAGGCGGCGGCGAGCAACAGATAACGCAGCTTTGTCATGGGGTTTCTCCGCAAATGTCTCATCAGAACAAATCGCTGTCTTCGCTGAACAGCTGGTCGATGTCCTTTTCCACCTTGAGGCGGATTTCGTGATCGATCTTTACGTTGAGGTTGATGGTGATCGGCTCCTTGGGCGCCTCCAGCGCCACCCGCGGGGTACAGGCGGCGAGAGGCAGGAGCGACAACAGCAGCCACATTGATTTCATCGTTTCGACTCCGTCATGACCTGGTCGGTGATCTGATCACCGATGCGCAGACTGCGCAACAGCTCCAGCACATTTTCCCGGTGCGTGTAATTAAAGACCACCGGCAGATTGTTTCGTTGCGGATTCTGCCCGCGAATCGTCACCCGGGCATCCAGCCAGCCGTCGGCGGCCATGTCCACCTGGGCCTGGAAGGTGTCGATGCGCAGGGGATTGAGGGCGTCCAGGGCGATGGACACCGCCTGGTTGGATTGCGCCATGGCCTGGGCGCCGCTGGACGGCAGGATCGCCAGGGACAGGGGCGTCTCGTTGGCCAGCCGGCCGTTGTTCACCGCCACGCTGTCCGCCAGCAGCTGCAAGGGAATGTAGCCGCCCACCCGGCCGGACAGGCTCACCGCCGGCTCGCCCTGCAGGGCGGCCAGCTGCTCCAGCTCGATGCGTGTCAGCACCACCGGCTGCCAGCCCGGTGACGGCCAGGTCAGCCGGGGGGCGCGCAGTTCGCCGCCCAGCAGGTCGGCGTGCACGCGGCGCACGGTCCAGGTGCTCAGGTCGCTGTCCAGGTCCATGCGGATGTCGGTGATCGGCACGCCCACGTCCAGGCGGGCCAGGGTCAGCGGTGTCACCGTGGCCAGGCTGGGGCGCTGGCCGTCCCAGCCCAGGGCCAGTTCCAGATCCAGGTCGCGGGCCTGCACGCTGCCCCAGTCCAGGGCCAGATCACGGCCGCGCAGGCGGCCGTCCAGGGTCAGGGTGTCGGTCCAGCGCCAGTCGCCGTCCAGGGACAGATCGCCGCCCTGCAGGCTCATGGGCAGGCCACGGCTCATCACCGGCCGCAGCGGCGCGGCGCCGCTCAGGGTGCCGGCGTAGCCCCGCCCCCGGGCGCGGCCGCTCAGGCTCAGGGTGGTGTCCCACTGGGGCACCCGCAGGTCGGCGCCGAAAGCAGCGCCGTTCAGCCGCGCCTCGCCGGTCACCGGCGGCAGCGTCCAGCGCTCCGCCACCAGGCCCTCGGCGTTCAGCGACAGCCGGCCGTGGGGCCCGTCTTCCGCCAGCACCAGCGGCGTGGTCAGGCGCGCGGTGATCGGCCGGATCAGCAGGCGCTCGCGCACCGCCCGGGACAGGGCCACGGTGGCGCCGGCCAGCAGGCGCGGGCGCTCGGCAAAGTCCCAGCGGCCGTCCAGGGTCAGCACGCCGCCGTCCAGATCCGGCAAGGGCCCGCCCCGGCCGGACACCGAACCGGCCCAGGTGTCGCCGTCCCGGCGGGCGTCCGCCCGGGCGCTGAACGGAATGGCCTGATAGCGGCCTTCCAGGGTGGTGGTCACCGGCCAGTGGGGCGGCGTCACCCCGGCCACCGGCACCGTGGCGGTCAGGTCCAGGTCCGCGTCGCGCAGCCGTACCCGGGCGGGTTCGCCGTGCACACCGGTGGGACCGGCGTCGCCGCGCCAGCCGCCACTCAGTCGATAGCCCTGCCAGCGGCCGCCCAGTTCCACCGCGCCCTGCCATTGCAGGTCGTTGGGCCGCCAGTAGACGCGGCTGTCCGTGGTGGTCAGGGTGGCGTCCTGGTAAGCGGCCTCCAGGGGCAGGGCCACCTCGCCTTCGGTGGCCAGCGGTACGGTCACCGGCTCGCGCAACCGCACGGTCACCGCCGGGTCCGCCATGCGCACCCGGAACGACGCCAGCGCCACCCGATCCTCGAACCATTGGAAATCGATCTGGCCGTCCAGGCCCTCGCTGAGGGTGAGCCGGCCCTCACCGTGGCCCAGCCGTTGCGCGTCGCTGCTCAGGTTGAGGGCGGCGCGGCCCTGGGGCCCGCGCGCCACCAGATCCGCGTCCGCCCGACGCAGGGCCGCGCCCTGCCCCTCGGCGGTCAGCTCCCGGCCCGGCGTCAGCACCCAGCCGGCGCCCAGCGCCAGCGGCTCATCCAGCGCGGCGCGCAGCCGCCAATCCAGCCCGGTCCAGTGGGCGCGCACCGTCAGGTCACCCCGGGGGCCCCCGGTGTCCGAATCCGGACTTTCCAGGCCCAGCCCCTGACCGAGCACGGTCAGCTCGCCCTGAAAGCGCTCGCTGTCGAAGGGCGTGCCGGACGGCCACTGCCCGTCGCCCTGGATGCGCGCCTCGCCGGTGACGCCCTGGCGCAATGGCGCCGCCCGCACGGTGCCGGTCAAACGCCAGCGGCCGCTGCTCTTGCGGTATTCGCCGTTCAGCTCACTGTCCCGGAATTCCGCATGGACCCGCCAGCGACCGGCGGCCTGATCGAGCCGGGCCAGAAACGGCGGATAGTCCTGGTACTGCAGCGCCCAGACGGTCACCTCCAGCGCCGGCAGATCCGGCAACGACAGGGGCCCGCCGTCGCCCTCGGAGGGGCAGTCGTTGATGCCCAGGCTGTCCACCGACACGGTCAACGGCCGCAGCCCGCCGAGACGCACCCCGTGGGCCTCCGCCAGCCGGCAGTCGCCGCTTTCATACCACAGCGCGTCCAGGGTCGGCCCCTGCCGCCAGCCCGGGCCCTGCCAGTGCACGCCGAACAACGGCAACGCCAGCAACGCCGCCACCGGCAACAACAGCAGACAAAGGGGGATCAGCCAGAGGAGGTTCTTTTTACGGAATGACACCAAACCTTATTCCTTGGTCGGGGTGGCCCAAGCATGGCGGTTTCTGTCACAAGCATACAGTCTTGAAGCGGTTCGGGGGAGCGCGGTTGAAGCCGCCCCCCGCGGCCATGCCCTGCTGTGGATCCGCTTCGCCGGGCGGGCCTGGGACCGGGTCATTCAGATGGCGTGGGTCACGCCGCCATCGACGCGAATATTCTGGCCGGTGACGTAGCCCGCGCCCTCCGACAGCAGAAAAGCCACGGTATCGGCGACTTCCTCGACCTTCCCATAGCGCCCCATCGGCACGCTGTCACGGCGCTCATGGACCTCGGGGAGACTGTCGATCCAGCCGGGCAACACATTGTTCATGCGAACATTCTTCGCCGCATAGGCATCCGCGAAGAGCTTGGTGAAGCTGGCAAGACCCGCTCGGAAGACGACCGAGGTTGGGAATAAGCTGGACGGCTCGAAAGCCCAGGTCGTCGAAATATTGACGATGGCACCACCGCCCAGCTTCTCCATGATCGGTGCGACCAGACGGATCGGGCGCACGGCACTCAGAAAATAGATGTCCATCCCCTGGTGCCAGTCCTCGTCAGGGATGTCGAGGAGCGGTGCGCGCGGTCCATGGCCCGCGGAATTGACCAGCGCGTCGATTCGCCCCCATGTCGCCATCGTCCGATCCACGACCTGCTTCACGTCGTCGAGTGACTGGTTCGAGCCGGTGACACCGACACCGCCCAATTCCTTGGCTAACGCCTCCCCCTTGCCCGACGAAGAGAGGATGGCGATACGGTAGCCATCCCGGGCCAGTCTGCGCGCGGCAGCGGCGCCCATACCGGACCCGCCGCCCATGATAAGTGCTACTTTTTCTTCAGCCATGACAGCCTCCTTTGGTCTGTTCCGGAAGCATTCTGTCAAGGTAAGGAGGATGTTTCGCGTGATAAATAAACGTGCAAGACTGTAGAAAATCTATAGGCCATTACCATGAAAGCATCCCGCCGCAAGCTCCCCCCTCTCAATGCCTTGCGTGCCTTCGAGGTCTCCGGCCGCCGGTTGAGTTTCCGGGCCGCCGCCGAGGAGTTGGGCGTCACCCAAGGTGCCGTTGCGCAGCAGGTGCGCGCCCTGGAGGAGCACCTGGGCCAGGCCCTGTTCCAGCGGTTGTCGCGCGGGCTCGCCTTGACGCCATCGGGCGCGGCTTACCTGACGGACGTGACCCGTGCCTTCGATACGCTCGGGGACGCCACGGGACGACTCCTGGAGCGACCGGACACGGTCACCATCAGTGTTACGCCGACCTTCGCCGCGAAGCTGCTGATCCCTCGTCTGGCCGAGCTGAACGCCGCGCTACCCGACGTGGAGTTGCGCACGGTCGCCACCGAGGCGCTCTCCGATTTTGAGCGCGATCAGGTGGACATCGCGGTGCGGCTGACCCGCCCTCCGTTCCCATCCGGGCTGGATGCCGAACTGCTGTTCCACCAGGAACTTGTCGCGGTCGCCAGCCCCCATCTGATCAAAGCGTTACCGCTCCCCCTCTCTTCCGAAGCGCTCAGGGCGCTTCCGCTCCTCCATGACGCGCAGGATCATTGGCCGGTGTTTCTGGGTACCGACCGCACGCTGCCCGGCGCGGCGTTCAACCAGACGACACTGGCGCTGGATGCGGCCTTGGCCGGCCAGGGCGTCGCCCTGGCTTGCCGGGCATTCGTGGCGGGGGATCTCGAGGCCGGGCGTCTGGTGCAGGTCACGGACAAGACCGTGATTAAAGAGCCCAGCTATTTCCTCGTCCGCAAGCGGTCATCCTTGCCTTTTGCTCCGCGAGATGCGGTGTGGGACTGGTGCCTGGCTCGGCTTTCTCTTGGTATCGATTAGCGGGGCGGACAGGCCGAGCGCCGGCAATCCGCCACTCACCTGGACCAGAACGAAAAAAGGCCCGGCGTGATGCCGAGCCTCTCTTTTTTCGATTTGGTCGGGACGGAAGGATTCGAACCTTCGACCCCTTGCACCCCATGCAATTTCCGCACGGATACGCACGGACCCTGGCGAACCTCCTAAGAGGGCTCTATCATAGCAAACACGCGGCTTTCAGGCCGCTTTTCTGTTTACACCAATCCGCTGGCATCCGCCGACAGCCAGCCGATCTGGTGGGGCAAAAGTGGGGCAAAATTATCAAACCTCAGATCCTGCAGGGGGTAGGACATGACCAAGCTGACGGCTAAGCAACTGGAAGCCCTCACCGCAACGGATGACGGCAGGACACTACGCGAGGATAACGGCCTGGTCGCCAAGGTCCGCGCCGGCGTTCGTGGCGTCACGGCACTGTTTCGCTATGAGTTCAAGCTGGATGGGGTCAAGCGCGATTACCGCCTCGGCAGCTGGCCCAAGAACACACTCGCTCAGATTCGGGCCAAGCGTGACGAAGCCAAAGCCTCAGTCGCTAAAGGTATCAACCCCAACGCCGCCCAGAAGGCAGCCAGGATTGAAGCCCAAGCCGCCATTGCCTCAACCATCGCCGAAGCCGAGCGCCAAGCGTCGGAAAACAGGACGGTGAACGAGCTATTTGAAGCCTGGCTCGACGATGGGGTATCACGGCAAGATGGCAACGCCGAACTCCGCAGAAGTTTTGGCAAAGACGTGCTCCCCTTGATTGGCAAGACGCCGCTGCGTGCCTTGACCGATAAGGACCTTCTCTCCGTGCTCAGAACAGTAAAGGCTCGCGGCCTGAACCGCTCCGTCGTCATTCTGAACAACGACATGGGTCAAATGCTGCGTTGGGCGGAGAAGCGGCAACCCTGGCGCACCTTGATGGCTGACGGGAACCCCGCCGACCTGGTGGATGTCACCACCCTGCTGGATAGCGACTATCAGGAAGAACGGGAGCGGGTGCTCTCCGCCGAAGAGATCCGAGAGCTGCATGACATCTTCGAGAAGCTGGAAGCGGATTACGCTGCCCTGCCGGCGGGCCAGAAATACAGCGGCATCCGCCCGGTAAACCCCCGCGTGCAAAGCGCCATCTGGATATGCCTGGCAACCCTATGCCGCATCGGCGAGCTGCTTCAAGCGGAGTGGAAGCATGTCGACTTTGACACCGGTCTCTGGTTCATTCCCGCGAAGAACACCAAAGGACATCGCGGAAAGCGGCAGGATCATCATGTCTTTCTGTCGCCTTTTGCATTGTCACAGTTCAAACGGCTACACCAGGAAACCGGCCACACTGCCTTCCTATTTCCCAACAGAGCCGGAGATAGCCACGTCAACACCAAAAATGTCAGCAAACTGATCGGTGACCGGCAATGCCGCTTCAAGAATCGCAGCAAACCTCTGGCCGGCCGGCATCATGATGACAGTCTAGTCTTGGCAAATGGCCAAAATGGCGCATGGACGCCGCACGACATGCGCCGCACTGGCGCGACAATGATGCAAGCGATCGGCGTACCGCTCGACATCATTGATCGCTGTCAAAACCATCTTCTGGGCGGCTCGAAAGTCCGGCGGCACTACCTGCGCCATGACTACGCCAAAGAGAAAACTGAGGCATGGAAACTGCTAGGGGAGCACATAGAAGCGTTACTGTAAGCGTTGGCCCGCCCCATGTTGAGCGAGCAGCAGGGGCCATCCCTACTCGAACAGGGCGGCGACTTCCTGCAAGATCTCTACAGCCGAATCAAAATCCACACTTTCATCATCGTCAGCGTACGACATCGCATCCACAAACTGCCTGTACTCTTCGCGATACTCCTCATCGTTGTCCAGGCACTCGATGGCCTCCTGAATCGACTCTGTAAACGGGGCCTGAGTATCTCGCTTTCCTGTCTGCCGATCGCCTTCGAATGAGGAGTCTGCGACATCCACAAACAGCTCTTCATCTTCCCTAATCACAGAGATCAGCGGAGCAATATCGTGAAGATGGCGAACCATCTCAGGATCCTCACCATGAGCTGATCGATTACTCTTCAGCACACGCCATGTCAACGCACTCAACTTGTCGGCTGCAGTCTCAATCGGCGGCAGGCGCAAGATTTCGACTTCAGGCTCAGTCTCTGTGTAGTACGAAATGAAAGACTGAATATAGTGGCATAGTGGCTTTGGTGATTTTGAGTGTATGATCACTCAGATAGAAAGTCCGGTAACGATAATGACAAAGAAGAGAACGTTCAGTCCGGAATTCCGCTTGGCGGAGGCCTAGCTCGGTCGACCAGGGCTATTCACTGAAAGCGGCCTGTGATGCCATGGGGGTTGGCGAGTTCACCATGGAGTACTGGGTTCGCAAGCTCCCTTCCGAATGAGCAGGCAACGTACCGAAAGGCGAAGCCCTGACCCCGGAACAGCGTGAGATTCAGGAACAGAAACGCAAGCTGCGGCGGGTGGAGGAAGAAAAGGAAATCTTAAAATAAGGCTACTGCTCTCTTGATGTCGGACTCCCTGAACAATTCTCGATAATTGAGCGACTTGAACGGTGCAACGCCTATGTCAGGTATTTGGGGTTCATCGCAGCAGCTACCGGCCGGCGTGACCGGGACAAAGAGCGCTGTGAGGCTGAGAAAACGCTGCTGGATCAGGTTGTCGAGGCGCATGCTGCCAGTAACGGCTCTGCGGGGCTCGCAGCATTGCCAAGATCGCCACCCAGGCTGGAACGACACTGAGCCGGTACCGTGCCGGCAGACGGATGAAGCAGTTAGGGCTGGTCAGCACGCGGCCGCCAGGGCACTCCTACAAGAAGGCGGATCAGCCACACCTGGACATCCCGAACCGTCTTGATCAGGAGTTCGATGTAAAGGAGCCCAATCAGGCTTGGACCGGAGATACTACCTATATCTGGACAGGAGTGCGCTGGGCTTACCTGGCGGTGGTTATCGACTTTTTCCTGTAAACCCGTGGACTGGGCGCTGTCCCTGCCCCCCAATACGGAACTGGTAAAGAAGCCCCTAACCATTGCCTATAGGTCGTGGGGCGAGCCACAGGGCGTCATGTTTCATTCAGATCAGGAGTGCCAGTACACCAGCCTGGGATTCCGAGAGTTGCTCTGGCGCCATCACATGAAGCAGAGTCTCAGCCGGCGAGGAAGTTGCTGGGATAACGCCCCGACAGAGCGGTTCTTCAGGATTTTGAAAACGGAGTGGGTACCGGAAATCGGGTATCCGTGCTGTATCTCGGCGAAGCAGTCGATCACGGACTATATGATCGGCTATTACAGCGTTCTGCGACCGCACAAGCACAACGGCGAGCTGCCGCGCAATGTCGCAGCAGGCTTACTGGAAAACTCAAAAGACGGCGGCCTGAAATACTTGGCCACTACACTTGGAGTTAATCACAGTCAGTTGAATTCAAACAGAACGGTCTGGGCAAACTCCGTGTAGCTTGATCACAGTCAAAAATCACTATCTCAACCAACTGATGGCGCGGCTTCAGACGCCTACTATACCTCGGACAGTGCCTCCCTGACCTTGCCGGCAACCTGTTTCAGTTCGTTGTTTTCAATCGCCGTCATTGAAGCTACGGGATCTATCGCGCTGACTTCGATACCTTCAGACGTTTCCCGCAGAATGACATTGCACGGCAACATGGCCCCTACCCGGGGCTCTACACCAATGGCTTCCCACGCCATAGCAGGATTACACGCCCCAAGGATCCGGTACGCGGGCATTTCCTTGTCAAGCTTCTCCTTCATCGTGGCTTTGACATCAATTTCTGTCAGCACCCCAAAACCGTGATCTGTGAGGGACTGACGAGTTCGCTTGTCAACTTCCTCAAAATTGGCATCTTCTATAATTCGATCAATCGTGTACGGCATAGGTATCTCCAACAAATCCGACGTATATCACTTTGGTCCGAGCTTGACCAGTCGCAGGCGCAGCGCATTCACGATCACGCTGACCGAAGACAGCGACATAGCCGCCGCCGCAAAAATCGGTGACAGCAGGATGCCGAAAAACGGGTATAGAACGCCGGCCGCTATCGGCACACCCGCAGAGTTATAGACAAAGGCAAAAAACAAGTTCTGCCGGATATTGCGCATGGTTGCCAGCGACAATCGACGTGCTTCCACAATGCCCATGAGATCGCCGCGCAACAGGGTAATGCCGGCGCTTTCGATGGCCACATCAGTGCCCGTGCCCATGGCTACGCCTACATCGGCGGTTGCCAGAGCCGGAGCGTCGTTCACCCCGTCACCAGCCATCACCACAACACGGCCCTCATCTTTCAGGCGCTGAACGATCTTGCCCTTATCCTCCGGAAGCACTTCCGCTTCCACTTCATCGATGTGCAATTTACGGGCAACCGCCTCGGCCGACGTCCGGTTGTCGCCGGTGAGCATGACGACTCGGATGCCGTCTTTCTGCAGTGCAGAAATAGCCGCTTCAGTGGTTTCTTTCACCGGATCGGCGATGGCAAGCAAACCGGCCACTTTGCCGTCTACGGCCGCGAAAATAACAGTCGCCCCATCCTGGCGGAGCTGGTCGGCTTCGCTTTCAAAGTCCGCGGTGTCCACATTTTCCGCTTCCATCAACAGCCGGTTTCCGAGCAATACCCGTCGTCCATCAATCCTACCGGTGACGCCCTTCCCATTGGGTGAATCAAAATCTTCCGCGTCCGGTAGTTTCAAGCCCATGGTCTTTGCTTTATCGAGAATGGCGTGGGCCAGCGGATGCTCACTGCCCTTTTCCAGGCCGCCGGCGAATCGCATGAGCTCATCCTCGCTGCCCCCGGCAGCTGGCACCAGTTTGGTCACCTGAGGTTTGCCTTCAGTCAGTGTGCCCGTCTTATCCACCACCACGGTGTCCACTTTCTCCATACGCTCAAGTGCTTCGGCATCGCGGATCAGCACACCGCTCTGAGCACCCCGCCCAACGCCGACCATAATCGACATGGGCGTTGCCAGCCCCAAAGCACAGGGGCAAGCAATAATCAGCACGCTCACCGCAGCAATCAGACCGAATGCCATCGGGGGCGTCGGCCCGAACAACGACCAGGCTATAAAGGCGATAATGGCGATCACGATCACCGCAGGCACAAAATAGCCCGCGACCCTGTCGGCCAGGCCCTGAATGGGCGCGCGGCTGCGTTGGGCGCTGGCCACCATCTGCACAATCTGGGACAGCATGGTGTCCCGGCCCACCTTGTCCGCACGCATGATGAAACTGCCCTGCTGGTTGATGCTGCCGCCGATCACCTGGTCTCCTGACTTTTTGCTGACCGCCAACGGCTCACCGGTCACCATGGACTCATCCACGTTGGAGCTGCCTTCGAGCACCTCGCCGTCTAGCGGAACCTTGTCGCCCGGACGCACCCGCAGGCGGTCGCCGACCTTGACCTGATCCAGCGATACATCGGACTCACCGCCATCATCGTCCAGTTTCCTGGCCGTTGCCGGCGCCAGATCTAACAGAGCCTTGATGGCCCCGGAGGTTTTCTCCCGGGCGCGCAATTCCAGCACCTGTCCAAGCAGCACCAGCACCACAATGACCGCTGCCGCCTCAAAGTACACTGCCACTGAGCCGTCGGCCTGCCGGAAAGCGCCCGGGAATACCTGGGGCGCAAGTGTGGCGACCAGGCTGTAGATCAGGGCCACGCCGGTACCAATGGCTATCAGCGTGAACATGTTCAGGTTACGGCTAACCACGGATCTCCAACCCCGGACGAAGAAGGGCCAGCCGCACCAGAGCACCACGGGCGTTGCCAGCACCAACTGAATCCAGTTGGACATCTGTGGAGCAATCATATGGTCAAGCCCGGTCAGATGCCCGCCCATTTCCAGGACCAGTACAGGCAAGGTCAGCACCAGCCCGATCCAAAACCGGCGGGTCATGTCCGTAAGTTCTGCAGAGGGGCCATCATCCAGGCTCACCTGCTCGGGCTCCAGAGCCATACCACAGATGGGGCAGTCCCCTGGCCCTTGCTGTCGAATTTCCGGGTGCATGGGGCACGTATACATCGTACCTGGCGCAACCGGCTCTTGCGGCTTGTCTTCCTCACCGAGGTACTGCTCAGGGTCCTCGTCGAATTTGGACTGGCAGCGCGAGGAGCAGAAGTACCAGGTTTTACCGCCATGCTGGCTGCGGTGTTCCGCGGTATGCGGATCGACTGCCATGCCGCAAACCGGATCCTTGGCGGTGTGCCCGCCAGGTTCTTTATCGGCGTGGTGATCGTGGTCATGGGCGTGATGGTGCTCAGCCATTCTGATCTCCTGTTTTATCGGCGGGCCAGTCTGCAAATGCAATGAAATACAGCAGAACCAGATTGACGATAGGGATCAGTATCAGTACACCCATCCACCCCGGATACCCCGTGCGCTGGCAAATACGCCAGGCCGGAATGACGACCACAATGGCAATCACCAGCATCCACAGCCAGTGGCCTGCCCACATGGTGTTCCCGAACATGTTATCTCCCATCATGGCAATAGCCTCTCTTCCTGATTCAGATTAATGATGATGCGCATGACTCTCTTCCTGTTTCGCTTGCGCCGATTCCGGTGATCTTTTAAGGAAAATCTGCTCGGATACTGCAATCACGATCATGGTCACGACTGCCACGCTGATGACGAACGGGTCCGTATTAAGCTTTACCCAGACGAAGCCGCCCAGCGCCAAAAGATCCAACAAGATGGCTGTTGCTGGCACCCAGGTGTTGGCCTTGATGTCTTTGCGAAGATAGCGCAGTACACCCCAGTGAATGGCAATGTCCATAATCAGGTAAAACACGATACCCAGCGCGGCAATTCGTGACAGATCAAAGAAGGCGGTGAGGATCAGCCCCAGGACAACGGTATACACCAGTGTGTGTTTCTGGATGCTGCCGGGCATGCCAAAATGCCGATGTGGTACGAGCTTCATCTCCGTCAGCATCGCCAGCATGCGGGATACCGCGAAGACGCTGGCGAGAATACCGCCCGCCGTGGCCATCATGGCAATAGCGACAGTAAACCAGACACCGTAATCGCCGAGAGCGGGACGCGCAGCGGCCGCCAGAGAGTAGTCCTGCGTTTTGATGATTTCCGCCAGGGACAGGTTACTGGCAACGGCGAAACCGACCAGGGTGTAGATCACCACGCAGGCTGCGATGGAAATAATAATCGCTCGCCCCACGTTTCTCTTGGGGTCTATGACTTCCGAGCCGCTGTTGGTGATGGTGGTAAAACCTTTGAAGGCCAGAATGCCAAGGGCCGTTGCCCCCAGGAAATTGCCAAAGGTTCCAGCCTCACCGGGGCTAGAGAAATCAACAGAAACACTGTCGGCAATCCAGATACCCACCAGCCCGAAAACCAGAATGCCTCCGATCTTCAGGATACCTATAAAGGAAGCCACGCCCTGAATCATTCGGTTGCCCAACAGATTGATCAGAAACGCGGCCAGAATTAGTGAGACGCCAAGAATGGGCACCATGCGGCCACTTTCATCGCCATCGAACAGTTGCATGGTGTAAGAACCGAAGGTTCGCGCAAGAAAGCTCTGGGCAATCACCATCGAGAAATACATCAGCAAAGCATTGAAAGCCGTCGGTAACCGATTGCCATAGGCTTTGTGCAGGTACATGCCTATGCCCCCGGCTGACGGGTAGGCATTGGAAATTTTGATGTAGGAATAGGCACTGAAGCTTACGATTACCGCCGCGGCCAGAAACGCCAACGGGAAAAGAACGCCAGTCATCTGCGCCATCTGCCCGGTAAGGGCGAAGATACCGGCGCCAATCATGACACCGGTGCCCAGCATAACAGTTCCCGGAAGTGTAAGACTGCCTTTCTGATAGCGCGTGGTTCTGTCGTGCGTGCTGCTCATACAACCTCCTGTTGTTTTGAACGGCGTTTGATACTCAATAAATAGCCAATGCTGGCTTGGGTAGATCTCACTTGCATCAATGTCGAGAAAAACGGGCCAAAGAAATATCTTTAGCCCCTAAGTACCTGATCAGAGTGCGATGCGCGCTCCAATCACAGCAAACCAATCTGCTGTACTGCCGCCGTCCGCTTCGGCAAAGTCGGCACTATCGCCGTATTTGCGCTCATGCACCACGCCCACATAAGGCGAGAACGCACGGTCTATCAGGTCGTAGCGGAGCCGGAGGCCGGTTTCGGTGGAAACCAATCCTTTGCCGATGCCAATTTCCCTGTCTTCACTGAACGCTACCGTCGCATCCAGCGTTGCGGAAAGGATCCAATAGTTAGTGAGCAGCAGCTCGTACTCTGCGTCAAGTTCGGCTGAGGTATCTCCATCCTTGCTGACATACAAGTTTGCATCGATCTCAAACCATTGGGGTGCCAGCCCGGCTACACCGAGAACAGCATACGTACGATCCGGTCCCTCGGGGGTGTCGAAGCGAACACCCGCTTTGGCGTCGAAGAACTTGGAAATGGGGATCTGGCCGACCAGCTGGTTTTCCAGTGATTCGTAGGCCCGCTCCTCCAGGCTGTACTCACCTTTTGAAATCCACCGGAGTTTCAGCTCGTCGGTGCCGTAGAAGGCATCCGCATCCCAGACGCCCAGCTCCTCGTCATCGTCGCTGTAGCGGTACTCAAATTCCTCGAATTGAACGCCCCAGGTTGTGAGCGGCTGTTTACGAGCCGTGGTGTCGGAAATCATTTCCTGAGCTGTCACCGCCGTTGAGACACCAATAGAGGCAAGAAAACTGACGGCGACAAGTGATCGAATACAACTCATGCCTCACCTCCATCTTCAGCAATCACGTCTGTTTTGGCCTGCGTTGAATCTGGCCCACCTTCAACAATGACCTTGCGGAACATACCAGCGGCCGCGTGATAGGACAGGTGACAGTGGAACGCCCACTGGCCGGGCGCGTCGACCTCGGTTTCCATGTAAACCGTGGTGCCTGGCTGCACACTGACCGTGTGCTTGATCGGGTTCCATTGGTCTGCACCAACATCGAGAATGGACCACATGCCGTGCAGGTGCATAGGGTGAGTCATCATGGTCTCGTTCACGAATTTGAAGCGAACTCGCTCACCGTATTTGAGACGAATTGGGTCTGCGTCTTCGTACTTGACGCCATTAATGCTCCAGATATAACGCTCCATATTGCCGGTCAAACGAAGCTCAATTTCCCGGGTCGGTTCGCGGTCTTCATACAGTGGATCTTGGGCCTTCAGGTCAGCATAGGACAGGAACTTGCCGCCATTGGCTGCCGTGGGTACAAGGCCACTTCCCTTGGCGTAAAAGGGGTCGCTTTGGCCGCCTTTTCCCATCGCCATGGAACCATGATCCATGCCTTCCATGTTGGAATGATCCATGCTGTCCATGTTGGAGTGGTCCATTCCCTCCATTGAGGAGTGATCCATCCCGGACATATCTTCTGAGCTGTCCATATCCATGTTCCCATGATCCATGCCCGCCATGCTGCCATGGTCCATACCAGGCATACCGCCCATATCAGCCATTGTCAGGCGGGCAGGTTCACGCAGTTGCGGCACGGCCGCTTCCATACCCTTTTCAGGGGCCAGTGTTGCCCTGGCATAGCCGGAACGCCCCATGGATTCAGCGAAAATGGTGTAGGCCTGCTCATCTTTCGGGTGGACGATCACATCATAGGTTTCCGCCACACCGATCCGGAACTCGTCCACGTTAACGGGCTGAACGTTGTTGCCATCGGCCTGTACAACCGTCATGTCCAGACCGGGAATCCGTATGTCGAAGTAGGTCGTGGCCGAGGAGTTGATGAACCGCAGCCGGATGCGTTCTCCGGGCTCAAAAAGGCCAGTCCAGTTCTGCTCGGGACCTTTGCCGTTGATCAGGCCCGTAAAGCCCTGCAAGTCCTCAACGTCCGCTTTCATCATCCGCATGTCACCCCAGGCCATGCGGTCCCGAATGGTGTTCATCAGACCGTTTTTGGACGCGTCCGAAAAAAACTCCCCCACGGTTTGCTGCTCACGGTTGTAGTAATCCGGCATCATTTTCAGGTTGCGCATGATGCGGTCACCGGAATGGGGGTGCTTGTCAGTCAGCTGCACCACGTATTCACGATCGTAGCGGAATGGCTCACGGCCCTCGGGCTCAATGACAATGGCACCATAGGCCCCGTCTGGCTCCTGAAAACCAGAGTGGCTATGAAACCAGTAGGTGCCTGCTTGCTGGATAGGGAATTCATAGGTGAACGTTTCACCCGGCTTGATGCCAGGGAAACTGATACCTGGCACACCGTCCTGATTGAAAGGCAGGATCAGACCGTGCCAGTGAATGGACGTCATCTCATCCAGGTTGTTGGTCACGTTGATCCGGACGTTCTCGCCTTCCTTGAAACGCATTACCGGTCCCGGAGATGCGCCGTTGTATCCAATGCCTTCCTTCACAAAATCGCCGGTATCAATTTTTACCCGGTCGACCGTAAGGTCGTATTCGCCGGCCAGAACCATGGCTGGCATCAGCAGGCTCAAAAGCCCTGTCAAAAAGCGTGGTTTCATCTGTGTTGCTCCGAACTACACGTCATTGAAGCCGGGCCGAGAAACGTGTCTCAGCCCCGCGCTCGCGGACCTCAGTTAAGCGAGTTACTCGAAATTGACCTTACCGTACATCCCGGCCTGATAGTGGCCCGGCACGTTGCAGGCAAATTCGATATTGCCTTTATCAGAGAACTTCCATACCACTTCTTTACTTTGGCCCGGTTCCAGCAACACGCTGTTCGGGTCGTCATGCTTCATGGAATGGCCATTCCCCATATCCATATTCATCATGTCGTGGTTCAGCTTGCCGCCCTGGATGACGCCATGCTCAACCATCATCATCATTTCCTCCTGATGGCCCTCGTGCATCTCTGGGGTGCCGATGTTGAATTCGTGAACGAGGTTCCCTTTGTTCTCCACCATGAACCGCACCGTTTCCCCGGGGCTTACGGTGATTGATTCCGGTTCATAGTAGTTGTCGTACATTTCGACTGTTATGGTTCGGCTGACCTCTGAGGCTTTACCAGGTTCACCACTCGCAGCGCCGTGACCGTGGCCTCCGCCATGGGTTCCAGCGGCAAAGGCGGTCGCCGACAATGAGATTGTTGCGGCAGCAACAAGGAATTTTGATACGATCATATAACTTCTCCCTTGAACGGATCTGGCCCAGAAGGCCGGTTTGTTTTACTCAAAACTTGAGCAATATCCAGAAACGGTTGCTATCATCGCTCAGCAACCTGAATCCATGCTGAAAATCGGAATTATTTTTCGTTCAGGCACAATTCAGCTTGGGCAGCAACACTGACGGGCTTTGATACTCAAATTGGGAAGGCAGATCAGGAATGCGATTACTTCTGGTGGAAGATGATCCCCTGCTGGCGAACGGGCTAAGCGCCCAGCTGGAAAAGGCCAGCTTCAGCGTGGATACCGCCCGTACAGCACGGGACGCCCGGCAACTCGGGCAGCAGGAAAGCTACCGGGCCGGTATTCTTGACCTGGGCCTGCCCGACGGTAACGGTCTGGACGTACTGAGGCAGTGGCGGGCGCATAAGGTCAGCTTCCCGGTGCTGATCCTGACCGCCAGAGGAGACTGGCAGGACAAGGTCAATGGACTGAAGGCCGGCGCCGATGATTACCTCGCGAAACCTTTCCAGACGGAAGAACTGATTGCCCGGCTTCACGCCATCGTGCGGCGAAGCGAAGGCCGAATAATGGATACCCTGACAGCGGGCCGATTCGAGCTGGACGAAAATCGCCAGACGTTAAGAGCCGGTGACCAGACCGAACATAGCCTGACCGGTACGGAGTTCCGCTTGCTCCGTTGTCTGATGAGTCGACCCGGGCAGGTTTTCTCGAAAGAACAGCTTCTGGACCAGCTATACAGCCTCGACGACACACCCAGCGAAAACGTTATCGAGGCCTATGTGCGGCGGCTCAGGAAGCTGGTGGGTCCGGACACCATAAAGACCCGACGCGGTCAGGGGTACCTGTTCGATGCCGATAGCCGCTAGACCTCACTCAGTCAGGGCGATGCTCCTGATTCTGCTGCTTCCGGCCGGTATTGGCCTGATGGCGCTAGCCTGGATCATCCATGGGGCCTTGCTGGAGAGGATGTCCACGGACTTTGTAGAAAGCCGCCTGAAAGACGAGGTGGCTTTTCTGGAACACCAGATCCGCCAGTCCGGCGGCCGAACTGACACACTCCAGACCGGCGACTACTTTCAGGAAGTGTTCCACCACGCCTTCGCCATTGCCTCTCCGTCCGGGCAGTCCATTTCACCGAAAACCTGGACACCGCTGCTGAGGCCGTTGCTCTCGTCCGAACAGGAAGGAGCCGTGAGAGTCCGGGATGCTGAGGTGCCCGCTGCGCCTTCCGAAATGCTGGGGTATCGCCGTGCCTTCACGGTCGACGGAAATTCCTTCGTGGTCATTGTTGCTGAGGATATGGAGGCACTGCAGCAAAGTCAGGCCGAACTCCACACCTGGACCGCCGTCGTTTCGGTTTTACTGGTCATTCTGATGATCGGGAGCATATGGGTGGGCATCAGTCTGGCCCTGCGGCCAGTAGTGGGCCTTCAGGCGAGCCTGAAAAGACTTCAGTCAGGCGATATTTCCCGTATTAACGCAAATGGCCCGGAAGAATTCCGGCCCCTCGTCCGGCAACTCAATCAGCTGCTGGATTCACTGGATGACCGGTTGGAACGCTCCCGTGACGCCCTTGCCAACCTTTCCCACAGTGTGAAAACGCCCATAGCGGCTGTCAGACAGATCCTGGAAGACACGAGCCGCCCGCTCGATAAGAACCTGAGACGGGAAATGGCGTCGCGCCTCGACGACATAGATGCTCAGCTTGAGTCAGAAATGCGGCGAAGCCGGTTTGCAGGCCCACAGGTCGGCCAAAGTGCCTGCCCGGTCAAACAGGCCCGGGACCTGCTGTGGATGGTCGGCCGCCTCTACCCCGATAAATCTTTTGAACTATCAACATATCTGCCTGAACACCGTCGCTGGCCTGTCGAGGAGCATGATCTGAACGAAATCCTTGGCAACTTGCTGGATAACGCGGGCAAATGGTCGTTCCGCTGGGTGGAGCTCACCCTGGGTGAAGATCAAGGCCAGTTAAAAATTATCATCAGCGACGATGGGGCCGGCGTCTTAGAGACAGCCCGCTCAAAATTGGGCACGCGGGGATTAAGACTGGACGAGCAAAAACCCGGTCATGGCCTGGGACTGGCTATTGTCCACGCGATAGTTGAGCGTTATCAGGGGCTGGTTCATTACACGTCGAGTAAAGCGGGAGGTTTTGCTGCAGTTGTTGAGATTCCTGGTTCAGATTGATTCGGCGTCACGGTCTTCCCAGGATCAAGTGATACTTCCCTCCAAAATAACCCTAACGCTGTAGTGACATTGTGAATCTGACCACCTGATCACTGAAGTCTTCTTTTGGGTCTGTCAGTAAAATGACTGCGGGCCAGGAGACCTGGCCCGAACAAAGCTCACTGCCCTGCTAGAATGCCGCCTAATTCCAGTAGTACGTGTGGCCCGCCTTAGCGCCATCGACAAAAACATCAACGTACCGGTAGGTCATTACGCAGCCCTCCGGGTTGCTGCCCCTCCAGACATTGGACCCCACTGACACATTCTCCCTTTTACGGGGAGCGGTTTGGCAGACCCTCGTTTTGTTCCAGCCTGCCAGCCCATCCCCGTAATCGCTGTTTTCAACCCGCTCGTACACTTACCGCTCCTCGACATAGACCCCAAAACCATAGGTGCTGGACATGTTGCTTCCCCCACTGCTGCCGTCAGCACTAACAGCACGCGAAGAAAACGGCGGCAAAGGCGGTTTGATGTCTTCCAGGCGGTCCTTCATCGCGGATTTCGCCGCACCGCACCCGAATGGGAACCTCCGGGCAGACACAGCCAAATGGCACATTCATCCTAGGATACTGAACTGGATACCGCAGGCTGCGTATTCCAAACCAAGGTTGCCACTGATTCCAGACGAAGCCTGCCACCCATTCCACGCGAAAGCTGCCACTGATTCCACGGCAAAGCTACCACCCCGGCAGGCTGCCTGAACCGTTATCAAAATCGTCCGGCTCGGGATAACTTAACGGTACTCTGACCCTTTTCATCCGGAGATGGGCCAGATGCCAGCGAAGAGGTTATCCGTGCGTAAGATCAAAGAAGTTCTTCGCCTCAAGTGGGAGCGAGAGCTGAGTAACCGCGAGATGGCAGCGGCCTGTGGCGTCAGCCGCCCCACCGTAAGCGAATACCTGCGCCGTACGGTTGAGGCGGGTCTGAGCTGGCCGTTGCCAGCGGATCTGGAGGAGGTCCATCTGGAGCAACTGCTGTTCTCGCAACCACCGGATCTTCCGACACAGGCCCGATGCATCCCGACTGGCAACACATCCGCGACGAACTCACGTGCAAGAATGTCACCCTGTTCCTGCTCTGGCAGGAGTACCGGCAAGCCACCCCCTACGGTTATCAGTACAGCTGGTTCTGCGAGCACTACCGCGTCTGGCGGGGCAAGCTGGACCTGATGATGCGCCAGGACCATTGGGCCGGAGAGAAGCTGTTCGTGGACTATGCCGGCCAGACCGTGCCCGTCATTGACCGCACCACCAGAGATATCCACGAGGCACAGGTCTTCGTGGCGGTGATGGGCGCGTCCAATTACACTTACGCCGAAGCCTCCTGGAGCCAGGCATTGCCGGACTGGATCGGCTCTCACACCCGGGCCTTCCAGTACCTGGATGGAGTTCCGGGATTAGTGACTCCCGACAATTTGAAATCGGGCGTTTACCAAGGCTCACCGGTAAGAGCCGGACCTCAATCCAACTTACCAGGATATGGCTGCCCATTATGGGGCCGCCATCGTTCCTACCCACGCCCGCGAGCCCAGGGTCAAGGCCAAGGTGGAAGGGGGTGTGTTGATCGTCGAGCGCTGGATCCTGGCGGCGTTGCGCCATCGCCAGCACTTCTCGCTCATCGACGGTCACTACTACTCAGTGCCCTACACCGTGATCAAAAAAAAGGTGGAGGTTCACATCATCCATAATAACATCGAATACTTTTACCGGGGCAACCGTGTCGCCAGTTACCGCACCCTATCAGCCTATTTGTCCAGTAGGCGAATTAACCTGAATTCAATAGTCCCGGGGCGGCATAGGAGTATTCATGCCACGTTATTCCGAAGATCGTAAAGCCGACGTGCTGAAGAAACTGCTGCCTCCGCAGAACCGCAGTGACTTGTCGGTGTCGGCATCGGAAGGCATATCCGATGTGACTCTGTATAGTTGGTTAAAACAGTGTCGACAACAACGAATGCCCGTGCCAGGTAATCGTAATACCGGGGAAGACTGGTCCCCCGAAGCCAAGCTGCCTGTTGCGATTGAAACAGCCTTGATGTCTGAAGCTGAACTCAGCGCCTATTGCCGCGAGAAAGGCCTGTATGCGGAGCAAATGCAGCGCAGGAAATAAGCCTGCCTGCAGGGCTCTGGCATGCAGGAAGACCGGAATAAAGCGGCTCAGAAGCAGAAACGAGTGTCCCGAAAAACCATCAAAAAGCTGAAGGCGGAAGTTCGCCGCAAAGACAAGGCCCTCGCTGAGACTACCTCGCTGCTGGTGCTATCAAAAAGCTCGAAGCCTTGTACGGCGAAGATCCGGACAGCAGCGAGGATGACTGACGCCGCTGGACGGACTTGCAAGGCTTCTGGAGCTTTTTGATGAAGCTGTTGCCGGTGGCGCAGCCCGATGCAGGCCCGCAGAGCTGATGGATATCAGCGAGCGCACATTGAAGCGCTGGCGCACTGTCGACGGTCGGGTGGCTGAAGACCACCGTGCCGATGCAGAACGGGCTAAACAGCCCCATAAACTCACCCAGGCCGAGGAGTTGGCCATTCTGGGTGCATGTAATCAACCTCAGTACCGGAATTCACCACCGTCGCAGATCGTGCCGTCACTGGCTAATAAAAGCGTCTATCTGGTCTCTGAATCGTCGTTTTAACGGGTGCTGAAGAAACACCGGCAACAGAATTATCGGGGACGGATGAAGCAGCCCCGGAAGGTGCCTGAGCCGACTAGCTTTACCGTGACAAGCCCGAACCAGGTATGGAGTTGGGACATCAGTTATTGTCCGTCAGCGGTACGAGGCCAGCATTGGTATCTGTACCTGATCATGGACATCTACAGTCGCAGGATCATTGCCTGGTATATCCATGGCAGAGTTCCGGCGGGTTGGCCAAGAAGCTCATTAAACGCGCTCTATTGCCAGAGGGCTGTTGGCACAATCCGCCGGTGTTGCACTCTGACAATGGAGCACCGATGACGTCTTACACTCTCAAAGCCAGACTGGCTGACCTGGGCATATTTGATGTCCCACAGCCGGCCGAGGGTCAGTAACGATAATCTTATTCGGAGTCGTTGTTCCGGACGGTCAAATACTCCCCGGAATGGCCGTCAAAGGGCTATGCATCGCTCACGGCCGTGCGCGAATGGATGCTGGCGTTCGAGGAGGCCTACAACGAGAAGAATCTGCACAGTGGGTCCGGTTCGTGACACCGGCAGATCGCCATCTAGGTATTGATCATGAGCGCCTGGCACATCGGAAAATGGTTTATGGAAGAGCAAAGCGCCGGAATCCACGGCGCCGGTCTGGCCCCACCCGAAACGGGGAAGTAGCCGGACCGTTCTCGCTCAATTCTGGCAAATTGAAGGAAATTGAGCGTAATAAGTTGGCCCCTTAAACGCGCCCTGATGCTGGGTAGTTGCCGGTACAAGAGCATCGAATCCATCCTCAAACACCGTCTGGATCAGCAGCCCCTGGAAGAGCAACAGGAACTGGCCTTGCCCGACACCCACGACAACATCCGTGGCCCGGCCTACTACTACTGAAGGATCTCTGACATATTGAAACACCCCACATTGGATAAGCTCCACGCTCTCAAACTGACCGGCACGGCTGCCGCCCTGGCGGATCAGTCGGCCACCCCCGACATCACCGACCTGAGCTTCGAGGAGCGCCTCGGGCTACTCGTGGATCGGGAAATGACCGAGCGGGACAACCGGCGCATGAGTAGCCAGCTGCGCCGGGCCAAGCTGCTGCACACGGCCATCCTCCAAGACATCGATTACCGGAACTCACGGGGCCTAGATAAAGGGCTGGTGCAATCACTGGCCGGCTACCAATGGGTGAAAGAGCACCTGAACGTGCTCATTACCGGGCCCACCGGCGTTGGCAAAACCTGGCTGGCCTACGCCCTGGCGCATAAGGCCTGCCGGGAATGCTACACCGCACAGTACGTGAGCCTGACCCGACTGATGCGGGAGCTGACCATTGCCAAGGGCTACGGCCAGTACGCCAAACTCCTGACCAGCCTCGCCAAGGTCGACGTGCTGACCCTGGATGACTGGAGGCTGATGAAACTGAGTGCGGAGAACCGGCAAGACTTGCTGGACGTGCTGGAAGACCGACATGGCCGAGCTCCACCATCGCCACTAGCCAATTACCCATCGAGGAATGGCATGACGTAATCGGTGACGCCAATCTGGACCAGCTCGTTCATAACGCCTACAAGATCAATGTCCGGGGTGAATCCATGCAAAAGCGAAAGGGAAAGGGAAAGTTGACGGACACTACGAGTTCGGAGTAAGAAGAGAAACCCCGCGTCCCTACGCTCCGATGGGTGGCAGCCTTGCTCAGGTCCGGGTGGCAGGTTTCACATGGAATGGGTGGCAACCTTCAGCGGTTTACGCAGCGTGTCGACCTTTGAGCGATATGTCCCTTCTTCCACCAACAAGCGGCTATAGCTGTGATGAAGCTCCGCCAGCACATTAATAATCACTTTCCGGGTATTCGGATCACTCAAATTTCTCTCTAGCCGTGTCTTAAAGGTTTCAACAGCGATATCAAAATTCTTTAGCAGTAGCCCTTCCTCATCTCGCAGCCTCTTGAGCAACCTCTGGAATTGTTTCTTTTCCAGCTCATCAACTCGGGGGTCACGTTTAGCCGGGAGAATACCAAAGGCCTTAAAGAGGTAACTTACAACCTCTCCTTGAGTTGGAAAGCCGATTTTATCGTCCATAGAGCGGCACCTTAGACCGCCCCGCCTAAGCGGGGCGGCACCTGTTATTTCTTCCGGTTAGGATTTAGCTGAGCACCACGATTGCCATGTACATGGCTATTCACGGGGTTCGTTCCATTGCTGCCGCGATTCGTATTGGCTTGATCGGAACGATGATTTGCTCTTTGCCTCTTTGAATTGGTCATTTCGTGACTCCTATTGGTGATTCTGATGTTGCGGATTCACCGTACTAGCTCATGAGCACATCTGGCTGCTGGAAACTTGGCGACGTACTTTCGCGCCTCAACCTACCTCCATACTTCCGATCATGAGGATTCTATCGATTTTCAGATATATACCACTGACCGGATAGCACCAGGAATGTGGGCTGATCCAGCCGCAATAAACCGTACAGAAAAGGAGACACCGTGAACCCTGACTGCCCTCGTTGTCGCTCTACCCGTGTCGTTACCCTCCATGTTGGCCGCAAAACCTGCGGCGCCCTCGGCACGGCGGCAGGTGCCGCCACTGGATTTTCAACTGCCGTGTCCGGTGCCCGTGTTGGAGCCGCTGCCGGGCTCATCGCCGGCCCCGCCGGCCCTACCCTGGGAGGTATTGCCGGCGCTATAGTCGGCGGTCTCGTTGGCGGCTTTGCGGGCGGCTCCGCCGGCGCGGCCGTTGGCGAGATGCTCGATGAGACCGTTCTAGATAGCTTCGAATGTCTGGAGTGCGACTACCGATTCAGCGCGGAACTGGAATAAGCCTGCCCTACCCCTCTAACCCGCACAAAGCCCGCCCATGCGGGCTTTTTTCTTCTGGAGATCGCTATGTGCGACTACGATACAACATTCGTAAAGAGCGAGAAGGGCCTCTATCACGCCTCCGGCCCAATAACCTCGGATGACATCATCCGCACAGCCGCCGCCATCCTTCAGGAGAACCTGACGCGCGGCGACACCCTGTCCCACCCGGAGGAGGCCGCGCGTTTCCTGCAGATGACTTTGGCCAACGAGAAGAACGAGCACTTTGCGGTGCTGTTCATGAACAACAAAAATCAGGTGCTGAGCTTCGAGCGACTGTTCTCTGGCACCGTCGACGGCGCCACCGTCCACCCCCGGATCGTGGTGCAGAAGGCCCTGGAGTGGAACGCAGCCTCGGTAATCCTGGCCCACAATCATCCC
Source organism: Alloalcanivorax marinus (assembly GCF_016906305.1). Classification (GTDB taxonomy): domain Bacteria; phylum Pseudomonadota; class Gammaproteobacteria; order Pseudomonadales; family Alcanivoracaceae; genus Alloalcanivorax; species Alloalcanivorax marinus. The sequence goes on along the minus strand of NZ_JADDOL010000031.1, from coordinate 5,829 downwards.
TCAGGGCACAGCGAGCCGTCCCAAGCGGACCGCGACGTTACCCAGCTACTGGTGAAAGCTCTTGGCCTCATTGACGTCCGCGTCCTTGATCACTTGGTGGTATCCCAATCTGGCTGGGAAAGCCTCTCCCGGCGTGGCTGGGTCTGATCCGCCTCCTTTTCGTTCCCACCCCGTACTACCCGATCACGGCCCCGCCTGATGGCGAGGGGCGCTTTTATGCCGTTCACGAGGAGCAAACATGACTCACCTCGTAGACGAGATGGCCTATACCGACCGGACCCCGTGGCATGGCCTGGGCAACGCGCTGTCGCCCGGCCAGTCCATCGAGACCTGGGCTCGCCAGGCGGGTATGGAGTAGCCGGAGATCGAGAAGTTTCTGATCGGGCTCTTCCAAGAGCGCCCGCTGTCGAAGCGCACTACGGCCAATGAACGGGCCATGGCGAAAGTCCACGCTCTGTTCCACGGCGCGGGCCGGGGTGCGGATCTGCCTTCCGCCAAGGGTACTGTCTATGGCCTGCTCAATGCCGTTACCGAGTTCGTTGACCACGAACGGCGGGCACGGAGCTTCTATCACAGGCTGGACTCCGCGTAGTTCGACCAGGGCGCGAGTTTGAAGCAGAGGGCGCTGGATCAAGCGGTGTTGTTGGCTGATTGATGCCTTTAACACACCGCAAGCATTACGGGCCGGTATCCCCGCCCCACCGGCTCAACATCTATCTTTTTCACCGGAGAAACGCCATGCCTCCCAACGACCCCTCTCCCTATCGCCGGTTCGCCCTGGCGTCGGACCTGCAAAGCGAGACGCTGCCTCAGGCCGTGGCGCCGGTCTGGGGGGCCTTTCTGTTCGAAGGCCTGATGACGTCCAAAAGAGACCCTCACCGAAGTGAGCGCCTACTAAATTTCTGGCACGCGGGCCGCATGAAGCTGGTGACGGAGAGCTGTCGCTATCTGGACCGGATTTGGGCGTACAGTCGGCGCCACTGGCGGCACCTGAGCCCCAAACACGGGACGTTCGAGTTTGAGGTCATCTCTGCCTTCGGGGATTTGCTGGGCTTCCACCTGATCCTGAATCACGGCGAGCTGCCGTCCGACGAGGAGGCCGACCTGGTCATCCAGGGCTTGGTCGATGCGTTCTTTACCCGTGAAGACGCTCTCTGAGCACGGAGGCCCCGCCACCAACCTGAGCAAACTACTCCTCGATCAGCCCCAGCAGTGCCTTGCGGCGCTTGATCGTTAGACGACGGTACGCCTTGATCAGCGCTACCTCGCCGTCATCACTGGTGGTGATGGTTTGCGCCTCTCGCAAATCGGCGTCGTGCCCATAGACCAATTCATCCAGAGACACATCCAAAACCCGCTTCAGCTCAAGCAGATAGCTGAATCTCGGGGGATCGTTCCCCAGTTCCCACGACGAGACGGTCGTCTTGCTGACGCCCAGCTCCATACCCAACCGCTCCTGCGTCAGGTTTGACCGCTCGCGGGCGGCTCTCAACCGCTTTCCAAACTCTTTGGTCTGCATGGGAAGTCTCGATAGCAATCAGCCTCATAAGCTACGCAATTGGCCTTATGCTGTCGTACGGCCAGGCTTTACTTTTGGTAAGGCCATGCCATACTTTTTCGATATAAGTAAGGAAGCTTTGTCTATGAATAAGGACAACGGAGCCCGGCCCGGAGGCACCACCCCCGGTTTTCGGTCTCCCATCGCGAACGCTTGGCGGAGATCAAGCGACTTGACCAACCCCTCGAAGCAGCGGCGGGCGAGCCATCCCGTGGCCCGCTCCTCCGTCGTGCTTTTCAAAGCGAAAAACAAATGATCTAGGGAGTAACAATAATGATTCGATGGATCGGCTATGGCCTGATCATGGCCTGCTTGATATTAGCTGGGTGCGGCGGAGGGGGTTCCTCCGGCGGTGAGGAAGAGACGTCCGACCCCAGCCCTGGCGCCACCAACACCGCGCCGCTCGCGGACGCGGGCAAGGCCCAAAGCGTCAAAGTGGGCGATACCGTCACCCTCAATGCCTCTGAAAGCCACGACGAGGACGGCGACACCCTCACCTACGCTTGGTCGTTGAGCGCCCAACCTGACGGCAGCGGCGCGGTCCTCGCGGACAGCGACACCGTCAAACCCACCTTCGTGGCTGACAGCGAGGGCGAGTACACCGCCGAGCTGATCGTAAATGACGGCCAGGTCGACAGTGAGCCCGCAACGGTCACCATCACAGCCACAATCGCCAACAGCCCACCCGTCGCCGATGCCGGCGCGGATCAATCCGTGAAGACCGGCGAGCCGGTGAACCTCGACGGATCCGCCAGCACGGACGCCGACGGCGACCTGCTCACCTACCAGTGGGCGCTCACCGAGCAGCCAGGTGGCAGCGTGGCGTCCCTGTCGGACGCGAACACCGTCGATCCGTCATTCACGCCCGATGCGGACGGGGAGTACGTTCTCACGCTGACGGTTAGCGATGGCGAAGCAACAGGCGTGGCTGACGAGGTGACCATAACAGCGGCAACACCGAACAGCGCGCCGACGGCGGACGCCGGCGAAGACCAGAGCGTCCTTGTAAGCGACGTAGTGACGCTGAACGGGTCGGCAAGCGCCGATCCCGATGGCGACGCGCTGCTCTACTCCTGGCGCTTTGTGAGCCGCCCAGCGGGCAGCAGCGCGACCCTGCAGGATGCCGAAACGGTCAATCCCACGTTCACTGCCGACGTCGAAGGCGACTTCGTGATCGAGCTGCTCGTTGGCGACGGCGAAGTTGATAGCAATACCGACAACGTCACGGTGAGCGCCACGAAAGCCAATGTAAGGCCCGTGGCCGACGCAGGGGCGGATCAGTCTGTAGTGGAAGGCGATGTCGTCACTCTGGATGCGAGCGGCAGCTCAGACCCGGACGGCGGCACCCTCAGCTATCACTGGCGTTTCGTCTCCAAACCGTTCCAGGCCACGTCCGAGCTTTCGGATCGGACATCGGTAGCGCCCACCTTCACCGCTGATGCCGAAGGTACCTACACCCTGGCATTGACAGTTAACGACGGCGAAATCACTAGTGAAGAAAAGCTTGTGCGCGTTACCGCCTCTGAGGCGAACGCCAAGCCCGTAGCCAATGCAGGCGGCGACATTAACGCCATGACCGGCACGGTGGTGACTCTGGACGGCTCCGCCAGCACGGACGCCAATGGAGATCCACTAAGCTTCGAGTGGGAGTTCGTATCACAACCTGACGGCAGCGCGGCATCGCTGACCAACGCCGCCACCGACAGCCCCTCGTTTACACCCGATGTCGACGGCGCTTATATCGTTGAACTGGTGGTGAATGATGGCCAGGCCGACAGCGCCGGCGACCGCGTTCAGGTCAATGCCGAAACCGCCAATAGCGAGCCCGTGGCGGACGCCGGCCGGGATCAAACGGTGGAAGTGGGACGCGGGGTCACCCTTGACGGGTCCGCCAGCACCGATGCGGACGGCGATACGCTGACCTATACCTGGACATTCCAGTCACGACCGGATGGCAGCGTCGTCGCACTCACCAATCCAGGTACCGTAGCGCCGAGCTTTACGCCCGACGTAGCAGGCGACTACGTTATCAGCCTGACCGTGAATGACGGCAATAAGACCAGCCGCGCCTCAACGGTGCGCGTTACCGCCATCGAGCCCGAGCTGACCCTGGAGGAGTTTGACGAGGGCGACGTGTTCGACCCAGCGGAATGGCGGATGGTGGGCCTGCCCTATACGTCCTCAAGCACCCTGACCCGCACGTCCACAGGAGAAAGCACCATCACCCTGGCGGAATTCCGCCTCAAGGCCATCGGCCGGGATTACACCCTCCAGGGTGTCCAGGTCGAAGATCCGACGGGCTCTCCCCTACCCGCCGGCTTGAATCCCCGCTTTGTGGGACTGACAAGCGGAATCGTGATCAGCGAAGGGGACAGCGTCACGTTTGAGTTGGTGGTCGACAAGGTCGTGACCACCAATGCTCAGGTCCGTTTCAGCTTCGAAGTTGGCTCCACTGGAGACCAATTCCAATCCACCTACACGCTGACACTGCGCTAGCTCCTTCCTCTCTCTCACCTACCGGGTGAGAGAGAGGGACAGCAAGGCACTTTCTTATTTGTCCAGGAACCTAAGCCCCGGACCCCGGAGGGAAAATGGGTAAAGACATTGACATCAAGAAGCTATCCGTCGAAGAACTCGACGATCAAAAGCTTTCCGAGCTAATCGCGGAAAAGGCGTCTTTCCAGATCGTTGCGGTCAAAAATCTAAGCTATGTGGTGAATAAGGTGGAAGTCGCCATTGAGACGAGCGGTTTGAAATGCAGAGTTTACACCGAGTACAGAAGCGCCTCGTTGGCTGGCTTTGTTATACCAACGGGGTTCACCCAAGCCATTAGCATTTATTCAGCAGTTGGCATTGCCGCGCACAACATAGCGACTTTCAATCCTGATTATGAAATCGCCAAGAACAAGCCACAGGGGAGAGTGACCGTAATTTACAAGAAGATCTAACACCGATATCAAACGAAGCCCATCGATAGGGATGGGCTTTCCTATTTAAGAGCATCACTCAACTCAACCATGTTCTGATCACGCTCCTCGATGCGAGCCATGATCCAGCCTTCCACCTCGTAGGAAACCCAGCCCACGGACCGGTTGACCAGCGGGACTGACTTCGGGAAGGCATCCTCCGCCATCAGCTTATAGATCGATGACCGCCCCAGCCCCGTGGAGGCAATTACTTCTTCCAATCGCATGATTTTCATTGCTATGTCCTCATAACCCTTCACGGGATGAGGAACGCCCGTCAAAATTCACTCGCGAGGGCCGCAGGTAGCAGCTCCACAATCAGCGACACCTGCCTCGCAAACCTAGTGTGCAAGCTGACCTATCTCCTTCCGGCGTGAACAGCCGAAGGACCTAAAGCCTTGACCGTAAATTTTGGTAGCCGCCTTCGCCATGTAGCTAACGCGCTCGAATATAGCGGCAAACTCTGCAGATCTGTTCGGCCGGTTACTGTTCAAGTAGTAAATCCCGTTGTTTGCATAGTGGACACTTCCGACCACCATCTCCGGCGGGACGCCTAACGCATGGGCCCACGCCCGGACGATGCAATGCGCCATTCCACCTCTGGTCCCCAATCCCGTATTGCCCCCTATAAGGCTCGGAAAAGGGCCCCAGGAGTAGTACGCGTCTTTGTTGACCAGAATGGCCACGTGATAGTGGTTTCGCGCGGATAGGTGCCGTTCAGCGGCCCAGGCGTGGTAAATACGACAGGGGTATCTCCGCGTCTTCATGCTCGCCTCTTTATCCACCTCCCGCTGTAGCCGATGAAAGAATCGTGAGATGGCTGATTCAGGCTGAGACGTCAATTCTGGCGGGTAGTGCAGGTCAAACCGAAACGCGCATAGGCGCTTGTTGACTGACGAGGCCTCCTGCATGGTTTCTAACAATAGATCCAGATATTCACTGACAAAGGGCGCATGACCAGGACAAAGCGGCCACCCCCTCCAGAGGGGACCGTAGGTCAACGTTAAGTTACGGTTCTTCGGATGGGTTTCCACTGCGGTTCTCCTATGACTCTTCGCATAGGAGCGCTAGGAAAACTATTTATTTATTGGTTGGGATTGCCTGACAGAGGCTGATAGACAATAGGCGGGGATGTATATACTACTAAACCAACATGGCTCGCCATTCGCCTAGACGCTAGTCGCCCATAGCTAGCGGTCTGGGGAGCAACTACCCTGAATATATGGCTGTATACTTATATAATCTTGGGTATACGGATTTAATGGTTGATGGGGCACCTTCACCCCATCAATCTGATACCACCCT
>NZ_JADDOL010000030.1 GCF_016906305.1 Alloalcanivorax marinus | reverse complement strand
AAGGCCCCCACACAGATCCGCGTCCCGGATAGAGATCTCCCGCATCGATTTCCCGTCAAAGCGCGATGAACCTTTTTTGCGCCCGTCGGGGGATTCAGCGCTGCGTTTCGATGCGCGCCCGGAATTCCGAATCGTACTGCGCCAGCTGAGCGATCTGGTTGTACTTGCGCACATCCAGGCCATTGTCCTGAACCGCCTCGACCATCTCCTGCTGCGCCTCGCGCTGCACTTCCATGGCCTTGTCCGCGTCCTCGCCGTGCTTCTGGACCTCGCCGCGGTATTCGTTCTTGATCTCTTCGACCTCGCTCTGCGCCTTGGCGAACTTTTCCAGGTCCTGGTCGGAAATGTCCGAACCGTCACCCAGGGCCGGCTGACGGGTGGCCGGCGCCTGCTGCTGCGCCGGGGCTCCCTGGCTTTGCCCGGACGGCTGTCCCGGGGCCTGTTGTTGCGCCTGAACGGCGCCGGCCGCGCTGAGCACCAGCGCCAGAGCGGAAAGAGGCAGAAGACGATGTTTCATGATGACACTCCTGGTCGTTGAACGTCGCTAGTCCAGGGCCGCATGCCGCGCGCCCTTATTCCACCAACAGCGGGCCCCGCCCACCGGTTCCGGATTTTTTTGTCCCCGACGCCCACGGAACCAAACCCGCCCGCGCACTGTTGGTTAAGGGGCATGCAACGCCGGCGCACCGGCACAGGGAGCGTGATGAGCTACGAGCAGCAGGTTTGTGATCAGATTCCCCACCTACGACGCTATGCGCTGGCGTTGTGCGGCGATCCCGCCCAGGCCGACGACCTGGTGCAGGATTGCCTGGAACGGGCGCTGCGCAAGCGCCACCTGTGGCGGCCCGGCGGTCGCCTGCGTGCCTGGCTGTTCCGCATGCTGTATCGGCTTTACCTGAACCAGCGCGCCTCGGCGCCACGCCGGCGCGAGGTGACGGACCCGGACGCCGGCCAGGACCAGGCCGTGGCGCCCCGCCAGGAGGACCACGCGGAATGCCTGCGGGCGCTGGAGGATCTGGATCGCCTGCCCACGGAGCAGCGCGCCGCCCTGCTGCTGGTGGCGCTGGAAAATCCCGGCTATCGCGAGGCGGCGCGTATCCTGGGCATCAAGGTGGGCACCCTGCGTTCGCGGCTGTCGCGGGCCCGGGAAACCCTGCGTGAACAGCGCGACCGGGCCGCCGAGCCCCGCCAGACACTGAAGCACCGGCCCCGTCAGGCATTAAAGCCCCGGCCCCGCCAGGCATTAAAGAGAGTCAAATAATGTGGCCCCGTAACCGAGATCCCCACCACGCGGTGACCGACCAGGAGCTGGGCGCCTTCGCCGACGGCCAGCTGCCCCGGCACCGGGCGCGCCAGGTGGCCCGGCAGCTGCGCGCCCACCCGGAATACGCCGACCGCATCCACGCCTACTGGCGCCGGGAAGCGGCGCTGCAACGGGCGCTGGACCCGGTGTTCCTGCGGCCGGTATCGGCCCCGGCGCCCGCCCCCCGGCGGCGCTGGACCTGGGTGGCCGCCGCCGGGCTGGCCACCGGCACGGTGCTGTCGGTGCTGGTCTGGCGCGGCACCGGCGTGGCGCCGTCGGATTTCACCGAACTGGCCCTGCGCGCCTACGCCGGCGCCCCCGGCGCGGTCAGCCTAGGCCCGGCGCCCCCGGCACCGTTCCAGGGCCTGGAGCTGGAGCCGGTGTCCCGCCGTAATGTGCAGATCGACGGCGACCGGTTGGTGGAGTATCGCTACCGCGATCCCCAGGGCCGGGAGGTGGCCCTCTACGAAATGCATCGCGGCACCCGCGTGGACGATGGCTGGTTCCATGTGATGTCCCGCCAGGAGCGGCCGCTGGTGCGCTGGAGCCAGGGTGAACGCAACTATGTGCTGGTGGGCGAAGGGGGCCTGGCTCATCTGACCGGCCTGGCCCTGGAAATGCGCGGGCGGCTGGCCCCGCTGCCGAACCCGGCCACCCCGCCTTCGACCCCTTCGCGGCCGGAGGGGCCCATCGAGCCGCTACCCGGGGCGCCGGCCGCCGACGGCGGTGTACCGGGTCGCCCCCTGCCCCAGGACGCCGGCCTGGCCACGCCGGAGCGCACCGTGCCGGCCATTCCCGGCGCCTGACCGGCCGTCAGGGCCGGGGGCGCGCCAGGGGCCACTCCCGCAGAATCCGATAACCCCCGCCGTCCGGCGGGCTCTCGTGAACCGCCAGACTCGTCACCGGCATCCGCCAGGGTCCGGCCACCGGCGCCGCCCGGGTGGGCCGCGCCAGCCGGGCCAGGGTCACATGGGGCAGGAAGGGGCGCGGCTCCCGTTCCGCACCGGCCGCCGCCAGGACCCGCCAGAGCCGAGCGTGCAAATCCGTCAGCGCCGGTTCCGGCGTCACCCGGGCCGCCCAGAAACGTCCGCCAGGCCCGGGAAACGGGCCGGCTTCGGGCAACGTCAACGCAAACGCCCGGGTGGCGGCGGCGAGTTCCGTCAGCGACGGCCACAGGGACCGGACCCACGCCTCCCGCCGCTCGCCCAGAAACGCCAGGGTCAGGTGCAGGTCGGCGGCGGCCACCGTCCGGCCCGGGTCGGGCCCGGGCACCTGGCCCAGGGTGTCGGCGAGCGTGGCGCTTACCGGAACGGCAATGAAACAGCGCATTCCAGAGGTTCCTCCCGGGGTCGTCCATGGATGGCCAGGGCGATGGCCCGGCGTTAGAATGCCGCACCCCAAGTTCGAGGTGTCTATGTCCGGAAAAGTAGGGTTCGTAAGCCTGGGTTGCCCCAAGGCGCTGGTCGATTCGGAGCGCATTCTTACCCAGCTGCGCACCGAAGGTTATCAGGTCACCGCCAGCTATGACGACGCCGATGTGGTGGTGGTCAATACCTGCGGCTTTATCGACGACGCCAAGGCCGAGTCCCTGGACGCCATCGGCGAGGCCCTGGCCGAGAACGGCAAGGTGATCGTCACCGGCTGCATGGGCGTGGAAGAGTCCGTGATCCGCCAGGCCCATCCTTCGGTGCTGGCGGTGACCGGCCCGCAGCAGTACGAGCAGGTGGTGGGCGCCGTGCATCAGGTGGTGCCGCCCAGCCGCGACCACGACCCGTTCGTGGATCTGGTGCCGCCCCAGGGCATCAAGCTGACCCCGCGCCATTACGCCTATCTGAAGATTTCCGAGGGCTGCAACCACAAATGCAGCTTCTGCATCATCCCCAGCATGCGCGGCAAGCTGGATTCCCGGCCGGTGGGCGATGTACTCGACGAGGCCGAGCGGCTGGTCAAGGCCGGCGTGCAGGAGCTGCTGGTGATCAGCCAGGACACCAGCGCCTACGGCGTGGACCGCAAGTATCAGACCGGCTTCTGGCAGGGGATGCCGGTGAAGACCCGCATGCTGGAGCTTTGCCAGGCCCTGGGCCGGCTGGGCGCCTGGGTGCGGCTGCACTATGTGTACCCCTACCCGCACGTGGACGACATCATCCCGATGATGGCCGAGGGCCATATCCTGCCCTACCTGGATATCCCCTTTCAGCACGCCAGCCCGCGCATTCTCAAGGCCATGAAGCGCCCCGCCCACGCCGAGAACAGCCTGGAGCGGATCCGCCGCTGGCGGGAGATCTGCCCGGACATCACCCTGCGCAGCACTTTTATCGTCGGCTTCCCCGGCGAGACCGACGACGACTTCGAGCGGCTGCTGGACTGGCTGGAAGAGGCGCAACTGGACCGGGTGGGCTGCTTCACCTATTCCCCGGTGGACGGCGCCGCCGCCAACGCCCTGCCCGACCCGGTGGACGAGGACCTGGCCCTGGAGCGCCAGGAGCGCTTTATGAATGTGCAGGCGCGGATCAGCGCCGACAAGCTGCGTCGCAAGATCGGCCGTACCCTGGAAGTGCTGGTGGACGAGGCCGGCCCGGACGGTGCTCTGGCCCGCTCCCAAGGCGACGCGCCGGAAATCGACGGCCAGGTGCATCTGCCCGGCGTCGGAGATCTGCGGCCCGGCCAGCGCCTCAACGTGGTCGTCGAGGACGCGGACGATCACGATCTGTGGGCCCGCCCGGCCCCGTGAGCGCCGAACGGTCCGCCGGCGCGCCGGCGGACCAGCCCCTGCGCGGTGCCCTGCTGCTGATCCTCGGCGAGGGACTGCTGGCGGTGATGGCGGCGCTGATCAAGCACGTCTCGGAAACCCTGCCCACGGAAATGATCGTGTTCGGCCGCAATCTGTGCGGCCTGCTGGTGCTGATGCCGATCCTGATCGCCAGCGGCGGCATCCGCGATCTGGGCACCCGCCATCTCGGCCTGCACTTCATTCGCGGTTTCACCGGCGTCACCGCCATGTTCTGTTTCTTTTTCACCATCGCCCATATCCCCCTGGCGGAGGCGGTGCTGGTGAAAATGACGGTGCCGTTCTTTCTGCCGCTGGTGGCCTGGCTATGGTTGCGCGACCGCATCAGCGTCCATACCTGGATCGCCATCGCCCTGGGCTTCGTGGGCGTGGGCTTCATCATGCGCGCCGACCAGGGCAACGTGGATCCGGTGATGCTGGTGGCCCTGTCCGGGGCGCTGATCATGAGCGTGGCCAAGGTCAGCATCCGCCGCATGGCGGCCAGCGAACCGGCCCACCGGGTGGTGTTCTATTTCTCCCTGTTCGCCACGGTGATTTCCGCCTCGCTGTTGTTGCGGGCGGAGCGCTGGCCCACCGGCACCGAGTGCCTGTGGCTGCTGGCCATCGGTCTGGTGGCGATCGGCGGGCAGTTCGCCATGACCACCGCCTACCAACTGGCCCGCCCGGGGCAGGTGGGGGTCTACAACTACGCCGCGGTGGTCTGGGCGGCGCTGCTGGGCTGGCTGTTCTGGGGGGAAACCCTGGTGCTCTCCACCCTGCTCGGCACCCTGCTGATCATCGGCGCCGGCGTCTGGAACCTGAAGACCCGCTAGATTTACCGATTTTGACCTTTCCAGCGGTGCCCAGCCCAGCGCGGATCAACTACGCTGACCCTTCGCAAGGACGACAACAATCCGAGAATAAAGGGAGAACGGCATGGCGATACGCAGGGTTTTGCTGGTGCTGGCGGTGGCGTTGCTGGGCGGCTGCGACACCACCCGCCACTGGGCCTACCAGGAAGGCATGGCCTTCGAAAAATGGCGCGCCGGGCTGGAGGACCATCGGGTGGAAACCGCCGACGGGCTCGACTGGCACGTGCTCACCAGCAAAGGGGACCAGGACGCGCCGGTGGTGGTGCTGATCCACGGGTTCGGCGCCGACGGCACCAACTGGCTGCATTTCGCCAATGAGCTGCAGGGCGACTACTACTTCGTGATCCCCGATCTGCCCGGCCACGGCCGCACCACGCCGCGCACCGCCGACATGAACTACGGCATCAGCGAACAGGCCGAGCGGGTGTTCGCGCTGCTCGACGAAATGCAGGTGGAGCGTTTCCATGTGGCCGGCAACTCCATGGGCGGCGCCATCGCCATCGAGATGGCACGCCGCCAGCCCAGCCGCCTGCTGTCCCTGGGGCTGGTGGATTCCGCCGGCATCACCCTGCAGACCGCCGAGTTTCTCAACACCCTGGAGCAGTCCGACAAAAACCCGCTGATTCCGCACAGCGCCGAGCAGTTCCACACCACCCTGGACTGGGCCTCCAGCCAGTCGGTGGGCGTGCCCGGCTTCGTGATCACGGAAATGGGCAAGGAGAAAGCGGCCAACGCGGACGTGGCGGAGAAGGTCTGGCGGGACATGAACCTGGACCCGGCCATGCGACTGCAGGGCCGGGGCGTGCTGCCGCGCATCGAGACCCCCACGCTGATTCTGTGGGGCCGGGAAGACCGCCTGCTGAGCCTGGACAACGTGGAGGCCTTTCAGGAGGAACTGCCGAACAGCCGCGCGGTGATTCTGGATGAGGTGGGCCATATTCCGATGACCGAGGCGCCGGAACCCAGCGCCGAAGCGTTCGACGAATTCTGGCGCGACGTGCAGCCCGGGGCCGCGCACTGATCGGTTCACTTGATCAACCCCGCCGGCGCCCTTAAGGTCGTTTCTTTTTCAGGCGCCGGCGACTCCCATGACCCTGCTTTCCGATTTCCCCGATCTCGAAGTGCCGCGCGTGCGTCGCGGCGAACCCCACACCGTGCAAACCCGTGGCATCACCCTGCTGCGCAGCGGCCACCGCGCGGTGCGCCGCCTCAAGAACCAGCACGCGCCCTCGATCCACGGCAACAAGGTGTGGAACTCCAGCTTTCTGATCATGGACGAGCTGAACCGCCGGCGCCGGGCCGGCGAGATCGGCCCGGGCAGCCACCTGATGGACATCGGCTGCGGCTGGGGCCCGCTTTCCATCTACGCGGCCAAGCGTCTGGGCTGCCGGGTCACCGCCGTGGACGCGGACCCGGACGTGTTTCCCTACCTGGCCCTGCACGCCGCGGTCAACAAGGTGGAGGTGGACACCCTGCGCTGCCGCTTCGAGCGGCTCACCAAACAGCGGCTCGCCGGGGTGGACATCATTACCGGCGCCGACATCTGCTTCTGGGACGAACTCACCCCGGTGCTGTTCAACCTGATCCGCCGCGCCCTCGGCCAGGGCGTGAAACGGATCATCATCGCCGACCCGGGCCGCTCACCCTTCTATCAGCTGGCGGAACGCTGCGAACAGCATTTCAACGCCCGGGTGGTGGAACGCCGCACGCAAACGCCGCGCTCCTTGAGCGCCGACCTGCTGATCGTCGACGGGGATTGAAAAGCCGGAGGCCGACGCCACTTCTACGGCATTGCGTTTACTTTCTTCAGGCGTGTCAGTGAGTCGAGAAATGAGTCAGGACGATAACCGGACCACCATTGAACAAGGCACACCGCAGGGCGCCCTGGCCCTGCCTGATCGTACCCTGCCCCAGCGGGTCTATCTGATCCCGGTGCGCGAACGCCCCTTCATGCCCGGCCTGGTGCAGCCCCTGCTGCTCGACGCCGAGCAATGGCGCGCCACCCTGGAGCGCGTCGGCCAGACGCCGCACCACGCCCTGGGCCTGGTGTACGTGGGCGACCGGGACCCGGACGAGGTGGATCCGGATCAGTTTCCGCAGTACGGCTGCCTGGTGAAGATCCACGCGGTCAACGGCGAGGAAAACCAACTGCAGGTGGTGGCCCAGGGCCTGGCGCGCTTCCGCGTGGAAGGCTACATGAGCCGCAAGCGGCCTTACATGGCCGAGGTCAGCTACCCGGAGCCCCGCGACCAGCTGGACGACAGCCTGCGCGCCTACGCCATGGCGATCATCAACACCATCAAGGAATTGCTGCCGCTGAACCCGCTCTATAACGAGGGGCTCAAACATTACCTGCAGAATTTCTCGGCCCGGGACCCGTCGCCGCTGACCGACTTCGCGGCGTCCCTGACCAGCGCCAGCGGCGATGAGCTGCAGGAAATCCTGGAAACCGTGCCGCTGCGCCCGCGCATGGAGCGGGTGCTGACCCTGGTGAAAAAGGAAGTGGAAGTGGCGCGCCTGCAGAACCAGCTGCGCGAGGAGGTCAACGAAAAGATTTCCAAGCATCAGCGCGAGTTCTTCCTCAAGGAACAGCTCAAGGTGATCCAGCGCGAACTGGGTCTGGAAAAGGACGACCGCACCGCCGACGCGGACGAATTCCGCGAGCGGATGGAAGCGTTGTCGCCGCCGGAAGCGGTGCAAAAGCGTTTCGAGGAAGAGCTGCGCAAGTTCGGCGTGCTGGAATCCGGCTCGCCGGAATACGCGGTCACCCGCAACTATCTGGACTGGCTCACCAGCGTGCCCTGGGGCGTCTACTCCGACGACAACCTGGACCTGGATCACGCCCGCCAGATTCTGGAACAACACCACAGCGGCCTCACCGATGTGAAGGACCGCATCATCGAGTTCCTGGCGGTGGGCGCCATGCGTGGCGAAATGAAAGGCTCCATCCTGCTGCTGGTGGGCCCGCCCGGGGTGGGCAAGACCAGCATCGGCCGTTCCATCGCCGAAGCCCTGGACCGGCGCTTCTACCGCCTGAGCCTGGGCGGCATGCGCGACGAAGCGGAGATCAAGGGTCACCGGCGCACCTACATCGGCGCCCTGCCCGGCAAGCTCACCCAGGCGCTCAAGGACGCCGGCACCGGCAACCCGGTGATCATGCTCGATGAAATCGACAAGCTCGGCCAGTCGTTCCAGGGCGACCCGGCGTCGGCGCTGCTGGAAGTGCTGGACCCGGAACAGAACCAGGACTTCCTGGACCACTATCTCGACCAGCGCCTGGACCTGAGTCACTGCCTGTTCGTGTGCACCGCCAACACGCTGGATTCGATTCCCGGCCCGCTGCTGGACCGCATGGAAGTGATCCGCCTGAGCGGCTACATCACCGAGGAGAAAGTGGCCATCGCCCGCCATCACCTGTGGCCCCGGGCCCTGGAACGGGCGGGCGTGAAACCGGCCCAGCTCAAGATCAGCGACAGCGCCCTGAAGGAGATCGCCGAGGGCTATGCCCGGGAAGCGGGCGTGCGCAATCTGGAGAAACAGCTCAACAAGATCATCCGCAAGGCGGCGGTGCGGCTGCTGTCCGGCGAGAAGAAGCTGAGCGTCACCGGCAAGAACCTGGAAGAGTTTCTCGGCCAGCCCTATTTCCAGAAGGAAAAAACCCAGCGCGGCGTGGGCGTGGTCACCGGGCTGGCCTGGACCGCCATGGGCGGCGCCACCCTGTCCATCGAGGCCACCCAGGTACACGCCCAGCGGCGCGGCTTCAAGCAGACCGGCCAGCTCGGCGATGTGATGAAGGAGTCCGCCGAGATCGCCTACAGCTATGTGGCCAGCCATCTGCCGCAATACGGCGGCAGCGCGGACTGGTTCGACGAGTCCTTCGTGCACCTGCACGTGCCGGAAGGGGCCACGCCCAAGGACGGCCCCAGCGCCGGGGTGACCATGGCCACCGCGCTGATCTCCCTGGCCACCGGCAAGCGCCTGCCGCGCAAGCTGGCGATGACCGGCGAACTGACGCTCACCGGCCAGGTGCTGGCGGTGGGCGGCATCCGCGAGAAGGTGATCGCCGCCCGCCGGGTGGGCATCCGCGAGGTGATCCTGCCGAAGGCCTGCGAGCGTGACTACAAGGAGTTGCCGGACTACCTGAAGAAGGACATGACGGTGCACTTCGCGGAACGCTACCAGGACGTGCACGAGATTGTCTGGGGCAAATAACCGGGACCCGGCGGTCCGGCGCCCTACCCGGGCCGAGCAGCCGGACCGCTATATCGTGCCGGAATGCCGGGAACCGGTGACCGAGCTGTATCGCGACGCGCATATTCTGGTGGTCAACAAGCCGCCGTTTCTGCTCAGCGTGCCGGGCCGCGCCCCGGAAAACCGGGACTGCGTCACCGCCCGGCTCAAGCGGCGCGACCCGGACCTGCGTCTGGTGCACCGGCTCGACCTGGACACCTCCGGGGTGATGGTGTTCGCCCTCACCCGGGACGCGCAGAGCGCCCTGAGCCGGGCCTTCCAGCGGCGCCAGGTGGCCAAGGCCTATCAGGCAGTGGTGGACGGTCTGGTGCGGGAGGATGACGGGGACATTGATCTGCCGCTGTGCCCGGACTGGCCCAACCGGCCGCTGCAGAAGGTGTGCTTCGAGACCGGCAAGGCGGCGCTGACCCGCTGGCGGGTACTGCAACGGGACACCGCCCGGAACCGCACCCGGCTGCGGCTGGCGCCGGTCACCGGGCGCAGCCACCAACTGCGTATTCATTGCCGGGAAATCGGCCACCCGATTCTGGGCTGCGATCTGTACGCACCCCCGGAGGTTCTGGGTCTCAGCGACCGCCTGTTGCTGCACGCGGAAACCCTGGCGTTCAATCACCCGGTCACCGGTTTATGGAGCGAGTTCCATTCGCCGGTGCCGTTCTGAAACCGTTCGCGACTGAAGTCGCGATCAGCTCCAGTCCTCCCCGTAATCGTGCAGCAATTCCTGCCCCGCCTTGATGTTCTTCAGGGCCACCACGGTGAGGTCCTCGTAATAGGCCACATTGGGCTTCTTGGCGTGGTTGATGTAGCGCAGATCGCAGAGCACGCGGTAGCGCTCGTGGCCCTCGTCGTCCAGCCACAGCACATAGGGGCCGTCGCCCTTGGCGGGCAGGGTCTTGAGCACCCCCAGCACGGTGTCGCGGGGGATGGCGGCGCGGGCGAACAGGCCACGGCCATGGATCGGGCTCTGTTTCACTTCCACCAGGTCCTTGCGCACAAAGGGTTTGTCCATGGTCCTCACGCTTGCAGTGGTGATCGGGGCCGTGGCATCTTGCCAGAAAAGCCGCCGGGACGCATGGCATGGGATTCGCCGACTACCCGTTCACCTCGCGCTATCACAGCGTCGACGGGCACCGTCTTCACTATATCGACGAGGGACAGGGCCCCACCCTGCTGTTCCTGCACGGCAACCCCACCAGCAGCTATCTGTGGCGCAACGTGATCAAACCCCTGCGCCGGCACTACCGCTGCGTGGCGCTGGATCTGATCGGCTTCGGGCGCAGCGATAAACCGGACATCGACTACCGCTTTCTCACCCACTATCACTATCTGTGGGCGTTCGTGGAGGCCCTGGACCTCACCGACCTGACCCTGGTGTTGCACGACTGGGGCGGCCCGCTGGGCTTCCGGCTCGCGCAACAAGAACCCGGGCGGGTAGCGCGGCTGTGCTTCATGGAGACCTTTCCTTTCACTTTCGACTGGGAGGAATTTCCGCTGGCGGCGCGCCCTCTGTTCTTCGCGTTCCGCGATAAACGTCTGGCCCCCTGGCTGCTGCAGCGGCACAACCTGTTCGTCAACGTGGTGCTGCGCTTCAGTGTCGTGCGGCCGCTGCCGCGCAGTGTGATGGCCGCCTACCGGGCGCCCTTCCCGGACGCGCGCAGCCGCCGGCCGATCCGCGTATTCCCCTCGGAATTGCCGCTCAACGACCGGCCCGGCGACACCCACCGGGCCATCGCCGAGATCGAGGCCGGCCTGGAGGCCATGCCCCAGCCCATGCTGCTGCTGCACTTTCATCCCGGCGCGGTGCTCGGCCGCACCCGCGTGGCCTGGCTGGCGCAGCGCATTCCCGACCTGGAAGTGGTGGACGGCGGGCGCGCGCTGCACTACGTGCAGGAGGATCAGCCGGAACGCATCGCCGCCGCGCTGGGCGACTGGCTGGCGCGCCGGATCGACGCCGTGCCGCCGCGCCCCGCCGTCGCCAAGGCGACAGCCGCGGTCACCGCCCCGGCCACCGCCACCCCGGCGACCGCCCGGATCGTGGCGGAGGACGACCGCTTCACCGGCGCCCTGCGCTGGTGCTGGTCACCGGAACACCACGGTGGCCTGGTCGCCGCCTGGTCCGACGCGGGTCTGGTCCAGCTGTGCTTCGCCGCCGACGCCGAGGAAGGCCGCGCCCAAATCGAAAAGCGCTTTCCCAAGGCCGTTCTGGAGCCCACCGACGAGGACGCCATCGACGCCCTGCTGGCGGACCCGGCCGGCACGCCCCTGCATCTGGTCGGCACGCCGTTTCAGCGGGCGGTATGGCGCGCCTTGCTGACGATTCCCGCCGGTCAGACCCGCCAGTACGGTGAACTGGCCCGGCAGCTGAACAGCCAGGCGCGGGCGGTGGGCAACGCGGTGGGCGCCAACCGCATCGCCCTGCTGGTACCCTGCCACCGGGTGGTGCCCCGGGCCGGCGGCCCCGGTGGCTACCATTGGGGCGTGGCCCGCAAGAAGACGCTGCTGGCCGCCGAAGGCATCAAGGACCTCTGACCGTCATGAATCTGCTGCACACCGGTCGCGATCTGCGGCGTATCAATCAATTGGCGGCCATTCTGCTCAAATACGGCTTTTCGGACATGCTGCGGCGGCTGGGTCTGGCCACGCCGGTGGAACAGGCCGGGCGGCTGGTGCGCGCCGGCGGCGACCATCGGCTGTTGCGCATGGGCACCGCCGAGCGCCTGCGTCACGCGCTGGAGGAAATGGGCCCCACCTACGTCAAGCTCGGCCAGGTGCTGGCCACCCGGGTGGATCTGTTCCCGCCGGACTGGATCGACCAGTTCGAGCGGCTCCAGGACCGCGCCCGCCCGCTGCCTTTCGAACAGCTGCGCCCGGCGGTGGAGGCGGCGCTGGGCCGGCCCCTGGACCGGGTGTTCGCCCAGGTCGACGAACAGCCCCTGGGCGTGGCGTCCATCGCCCAGGTGCACGGGGCACTGACCCGCGCCGGCGAGCGGGTGGTGATCAAGGTGCGCAAGCCGGGCATCGAGGCCACCATCCGCTCGGACCTGCGCCTGCTCGACCAGCTCGCCAAGCTGGCCTCGGACAACTCCGAGGAGTTGCGCCGCTACCGGCCGGTGGAGCTGGTGCGCGAATTCCGCCGCTCGCTGACCCGGGAACTGGATTTCACCATCGAGGCGCGCAACGCGGAACGCATCCGCCGCAACCTGCGTGCCTTCAAATGGCTCACCGTGCCGCGCGTGAACCTGGCGCTGAGCAGCGCCTCCCTGCAGGTGCAGCAGCGCATCGAGGGCATTCCGGCCCGGGCCCTGGACCAGCTCGACGCCGCCGGCCTGGACCGTGCGCTGATCGCCCGGCGCGGCGCCCTGGTGGCCTGGAAGATGGCCCTGGAGGACGGCTTCTTCCACGCCGACCCGCACCCGGGCAATTTCCTGATCCTGCCGGGCAACCGCATCGCCATGCTCGACTTCGGCATGGTCGGCAAGCTCAGCGACGGGCGCCGCGATCAGGTGGTGCGTCTGGTGCGCTCCATTCTGACCCGTGACTCCGAGCACGCCGCCGCGGTACTGGCCGGCTGGTCCGACGGCCAGCCGGTGCAGTTCGAAATGCTGGTGGCCGACGTGGAAGACGTGGTGTCGCTGTACTACGGCATGCCCCTGGCGCAGCTCGACCTGGGCGCCCTGCTCGGCGACATCACCGCCCTGGTGCGCAACCACGGGCTGGTGCTGCCGGCGGACATCGCCCTGCTGCTGAAGGCGCTGCTGACGCTGGAAGGCTTCGGGCGCCTGCTGAACCCGGACTTCGATCTGATCGAGGAAGCGCAGCCGTTGCTGCAGCGGCTGGTGCGGCAGCGCTACGCGCCGCGCCGGCTGGCGCGCAGCCTGGGCCTGCGGGCCCTGGAGCTGGTCGACCGCGCCTATGCGCCGCCCACCGCGCCGGGGGCACCGCGCCCGGGCCAGGGCGGCGGCCTGGATCCGCGCCATCTGGAATCCCTGGTGGCGCGCCTGGAGCGCGGCCAGTACCGGCAGATCCAGGGGCTGCTCACCGCCGCCGCCCTGATCAGCGGCGGCCTGATGCTGGCCGGTCGGGTGCCGCCGGCGCCCTGGGATCTGTCCCTGCCCGGGGTGCTGCTATTATTGGCTGGCGGCCTGTGGTCCACATGGCTACTCTGGGTGGCGCGCCGCCACCTGCGCGAGTGGAAATAAACCGCAAGGATTTGAACGACCAGGAAAGGAGAAGCCCCACCATGAAACGTCTCGCCCTGCCCGCCGCCGCCCTGTTGCTGCTGGTGGCCTGCGCCACCTCGCCGCTGGGCCGGCAGCAATTTCTGCTGATGCCGGCGTCGGAGATGGACCAGATGGGCGCCACCGCCTACGCGGAGATGAAACAACAACAGCCCATCGAGACCGGTACCGCCGAGGTGCGCTACGTGCAGTGCGTGGCCAATGCCATCACCAGCGTGGTGGACTCGGACCAGCAATGGGAAGTGACCGTGTTCAAGGACGACACCGCCAACGCCTTCGCCCTGCCCGGCGGCAAGATCGGCGTGCACACCGGTCTGCTCAAGGTGGCCAAGAACCAGGATCAGCTGGCCGCGGTGATCGGCCATGAGGTGGGCCACGTGCTGGCCCAGCACTCCAACGAGCGGGTCTCGATCCAGTTCGCCACCCAGACCGGCGCCCAGCTGGTGGCCGCCCTGGCCGGCGGCGACAGCGCCGAGCAGCAGACCCTGATGGGCCTGCTCGGGGTCGGTGCCCAGTACGGCGTGCAGCTGCCGTTCAGCCGCAAACACGAGTCCGAGGCCGACGTGATCGGCCTGCAGCTGATGGCCGAAGCCGGCTTCAATCCGGAGCAAAGCGTGAATCTGTGGCAGAACATGGCCGCCGCCAGCGGCGGCTCACCGCCGGAATTCCTGTCCACCCACCCCAGCAACCAGAGCCGCATCGAGGGTCTGCGCGCCCGGCTGCCGGAAGTGCGGCCGATCTATCAACAGGCCCGCGCCGCCGGTCGCACGCCGAACTGCGGCTGAGCCCTGCTGGCAAAGGCGATAAAAAACGGGCCCCGAGGGGCCCGTTTTCAATGGCGCGATAAAACCCTTCAAACGCCTACTGGTAGTAGGCGTTCTCGGTCACGGTGTGGTCGGTCTTGTCACGCACGCCGGTGAGTTCCGGAATCTGCTCCATCAGGGTCCGCTCGACGCCGTCCTTGAGGGTCACGTCCACCACCGAGCAGCCCTGGCAGCCGCCGCCGAACTCGAGGATCGCCACGTTATCGTCGGTGAGCTCCAGCAGCTGCACGTTGCCGCCGTGGGCCGCCAGGTTGGGGTTGATCTCGGCGTACAGGATGTAATTGATGCGCTCTTCCAGGGAAGCGTCCGGGCTGATGTCGGGGACCCGGGATTTGGGGGCGCGGAAGGTCAGCTGGCCGCCCATGGAATCCTTCTTGAAGTCGATCACGGCGTCTTCCAGGTAGCGCACGCTCTTGCCTTCGATAAAGGCGTGAAAGCCCTCGTAGTCGAAGCGCACGTCATCGTCTTCCTGCTCGCCGTCCGGGCAGTAGGCCATGCAGCACTCGGCGTGGGGAGTGCCGGGGCGCTCCACGAAGATGCGTACCCCGATGCCGTCCTGATCCTGGCGGGACAGCAGGTCGCGCAGGTACTCCTGGGCGGAATCTGTAATACGGATAAGCGTTTCGGTCATGCCGGTTTCCGGTTGCCACTTTCCTGACTATTTTAGTCAGGTACTCCCCGGTTGCAATGGGCGGCCGACAGTCCCTTGCTATCGCTGGGGTAGCGACCGCCTTTCTGCTATGGTGCGCGCTTTCTGACACGGACCCTTCTGACCTTGCCCGATCTCGCCCGCAGCCGTCGGATTCTCGCCCTGGCCCTGCCCATCATGGCGGCCATGGCCAGCCAGAGCCTGATGAACCTGGTGGACGCCGCCATGGTCGGCAGCCTGGGCGGTCAGGCGTTGGCCGGCGTGGGCCTGGGCGGCTACGCCGCCTTCATGTCGATCAGCGTGGTGATCGGGCTGGGCGCCGGGGTGCAGGCCATGGTGGCGCGCCGCAAGGGCGAAGGCGACCCCCGCCACTACGCGGTGCCCCTCAACGCCGGCCTGGTGCTGGGGCTGCTGTTGGCGGTGCCCATCTCCCTGCTGTTCTGGGCGGCCAGCGCGCCGGCCATGGCGGTGCTGGCGCCGGACGCGGGCACCGCCGCGGTGGCCAGCGACTACCTGAACATGCGCCTGCTGAGCGTGTGGGCGGTGGCCATGAATTTCGGGTATCGCGGTTACTGGAACGGCATCAACCGCCCCGGCGTCTACATGCGCACCCTGGTGATGACCCATGTGGCCAACGTGGTGCTCAGCTATGGGCTGATTTTCGGGCATTTCGGCCTGCCCGCCCTGGGCGCCGCCGGCGCCGGCCTGGGCACCAGCCTGGCCCTGTACCTGGGCAGCCTGATGTATCTGGCGCAGACCTGGCACAGCGGGCGCGCCCACGGCTTCCTGCGGGAGTGGCCGCCGGCCCTCACCTTCCGCCATATCCTGCGGGTCAGCGTGCCCAACGGCGTGCAGCAGTTCTTCTTCGCCGGTGGCCTGACACTGCTGTTCTGGGTAATCGGCCGGGTCGGCACCGAGGAAGTGGCGGTGGCCCATATCCTCATCACCCTGATCCTGTTTCTGATTCTGCCGGCCATCGGGCTGGGCCTGGCGGCGGCGTCCCTGGTGGGTCAGGCCCTGGGCCGGGGCGACACCGACGACGCCTACCGCTGGGGCTGGGACGTGACCCGGGTGGCCATGGTGCTGCTGTTTATCCTGGCGCTGCCCATGTGGCTGACCCCGGACTGGATTCTGGGCGTGTTCCTCAAGCAGCCGGCGCTGGTGGAACTGGGGCGGCTGCCGCTGATGATCACCGGGCTGGCGATCTGCCTGGACGGGGTCGCCATCGTCTTCACCCAGGCGCTGCTGGGCGCCGGCGCGGCCCGCTCGGTGATGATCGTGACCCTGGCGGTTCAGTGGTTTTTCTTTTTGCCGCTGGCCTATATCATCGGGCCGGTGCTGGGTTACGGGTTACTCGGCATCTGGCTGGCGCAGGCGGTGCAGCGGCTGATCACCTCCGTGCTGCTGTGTGGCCTCTGGATCCGGCGCGGCTGGGCCGCCATTGAGCTATAGACCCCTGTTAACCCGGTTTGCAGCGCTTGCGAGGACCATCATGAGCGACCGTCACACTTCCCCCGATGACGCCCGGGACCAGAACCCGCACCACGACGACCCGCCCCCCGCCCGTCAGGACGAGCGGCCGCGTTTCCTGCAGGTGGTGCACAGCGTGCTGGCCGCCCTGCTCGGCGTGCAGAGCGGCGCCAACCGGGAACGGGACTTTCAGAAGGGAAAGGCCGGCGACTACATCGGCGTTTTCGTGGTCATGGTGATCGCCCTGGTGATCGGCATGTTCATCGTCGTCAGCATCGTGATCAACGCCGCCACCGGCGGCTGACGCCGTGCGTTTCTTAGACGCCGAACGCCTAGCGATATAGCAATATATTTCTTTTAAGTATAAGCCCGCTTTGCTACATTCCCGCCCAAATTCGATGGGTAAAGAGATTACTCTTTACGAATCAACGCATTAATCAGAGCGTAACGGCATCATGTACGTTTATCAGGACTACGACCAACGCCTTCTGGAAGAGCGGGTGGCCCAGTATCGCGATCAGACGCGCCGCTACCTGGCCGGGCAACTCAGCGAGGATGAATTCCTGGCGCTGCGCCTGCAGAACGGCCTCTATATCCAGCGTTACGCGCCCATGCTGCGCATTTCCGTGCCCTACGGCATGCTTGCCAGCAAGCAACTGCGCGCGCTGGGCAAAATCACCCGTGAGTACGACAAGGGGTTCGCCCATGTCAGTACCCGCCAGAACATTCAGCTCAACTGGCCCGAGGTGGCGGATGTGCCGGATATCCTCGCCGAGCTGGCCGCCGTGCAGATGCACGCCATCCAGACCAGCGGCAACTGCATCCGCAACATCACCACCGACGAACTGGCCGGCGTGCGTCCGGACGAGGTGGAGGATCCGCGGCCCTGGTGCGAGATCATCCGCCAGTGGTCCACCTTCAACCCGGAATTCGCCTACCTGCCCCGCAAATTCAAGATCGCGGTGAACGCGGTACCGGACGCGGACCCGGCGGTGATCGGCGTGCACGACATCGGTGTGCAGGTGGTGCACGGCGCCGACGGCGAGACCGGTTTCCAGGTGTGGGCCGGCGGCGGTCTGGGCCGTACCCCCATGGTCGGTTCCGTGATCGGCGAGTACGTGCCCTGGCGGCACCTGCTGGCCTATCTGGAAGCGATCCTGCGGGTCTACAACAAGTACGGCAACCGGGACAACAAGTACAAGGCGCGCATCAAGATTCTGGTCAAGGCGCTGGGGCCGGAGAAATTCCGCGAGCTCACCGAGGCGGAATTCGCCGAGCTCAAGGATGGCCCCATGACCCTCACCGAAGAGGAAGTGGCGCGCATCCGCCAGTGCTTCACCGAGCCGGACTACCGCGACGACGTGGACGGCGCCGCTCTGGACCAGGCGCTGGCGGAGAACCGTGCCTTCAATCGCTGGTACCACACCAACAGCCACGCCCATAAGCGGGACGGCTACCGGGCGGTGACCCTGACGCTGAAGAAAACCGGGCGCATTCCCGGCGACATCAGCGACAGCCAGTTCGAGAAGGTGGCCGACCTGGCCGACCGCTACAGCTTCGGCGAGGTGCGCAACACCCACCAGCAGAACATGGTGATGGCGGACGTGGCCAAGGACGATCTGTTTGCCCTCTGGCAGGAACTGGACGCACTCGGCTTCGCCACGCCCAACCTGGGCCTGCTCACCGACATCGTGGCCTGCCCCGGTGGCGACCTGTGCTCGCTGGCCAACGCCAAATCGATCCCCATCGCCGAGGGCATCCAGCGCCGTTTCGACGACCTGGATTTCGTCCACGACCTGGGCGCGCTGGACATCAACATCTCCGGCTGCATGAACGCCTGTGGCCATCACCACATCGGCCATATCGGCATTCTCGGCGTGGACAAGAAAGGCAAGGAGTTCTATCAGATCACCCTGGGCGGCCGCGGCGACAAGGTCTCTCGCATCGGTGAGAAGATGGGCCCCTCCTTCGAGTCCCACGAAGTCACCGGCGTGATCGAGAAGATCATCCATACCTACGTGGATCAGCGGCTGGAGAACGAGCCGTTCATCGACACCTACGAGCGCATCGGCATGGACCCGTTCAAGGAGAGCGTCTATGGGTAACGACACCGTGAACGGCGGCCCGGCCAGGGTGATCCTGGACGGCGAGATCGTCGACAACACCTGGCGGCGCCTGAACGCGGAACGGCTGGAAGCGGACGGTCTGCCCGATGCCGGCGCGGTGATCGTGCCGCTGGCCTACTGGAAAACCCACCGGGACGCCCTGCTGGCGCGCGCCGACGCGGTGGGCGTGTGCCTGGAGCCCGGCGAGGAGCCGGCGGACCTGGCCGACGACCTGCCCCGGCTGCCGCTGGTGGCCATTCATTTCCCGGCGTTCAAGGATGGCCGCGGCTATTCCTATGCCCGGGAGCTGCGCACCCGTTACCGCTTCGCCGGTGAAGTGCGCGCGGTGGGTGACGTGCTGCAGGATCAGCTGTTCTATCTGCACCGGGTGGGGTTCAATGCCTTCGAGGTGCGCGCCGACCGGGACATCGAGGAAGCGCTGGAGAACGGGCTGCGGCCGTTCACGGTGACCTACCAGGGCGACGTGCACGATCCGCGGCCGGTCTATCTGCGCCGCGAGGAACTGCAGGGCGTCTGAACGGCAATCGTGGCGGAAGCCGCTCAGCGGCTCCCTCCACGATCACTTCTTGCGCAATAACCAGTTGGTCTTGGTCAGTACGCCCAGGCGGCCCAGGCGCACTGCTTTGCTGGCGCGGTCACCGAACCAGCGCAGGCGCATCATCCACAGCAACAGCAACACCGAAATCACGCCCAGGAATCCCACGAACCACCAGAACGCGTCCGGGTCCTCGACCCCCGGCATGCCGCCGATATTGATGCCGAACAGGCCGGTGAGAAAGCCCAGCGGCAGAAAGATGGCGCTGATGATGGCCAGCAGGTACATGCGGTCGTTGATCGCCTCGTTCTGCACCGAGAACACTTCCTCCTGCAGCAAGGTGGCCTGATCCCGGGCCGCGTCCAGATCCTCCACCAGACGTTGCAGCCGGTCGCCGGCCTCGCGGATCAGCTCCGCGTCGTCCCGGTCCAGGCGGGCGTCGCCCTGCAGGCGGTTGATCGCCTCGCGCTGGGGCGCCAGGTAGCGTCGCAGGGCGATGGAACGGCGCCGCACGCTGCTGATGGCGTGGGTCAGCGCCCGGTCCGGCTTCTGCTCCAGGGCGTCGGAGCAGTCGCCCACCAGATCCTCGATGCGCTCGATCACATCTTCCATGCGCCAGGTCAGGCCGTCGGTGAGCCAGGCCAGAAGCTGGGAGGCACTGCGCGGGCCGTCGCCCTTAAGCAGGCTGTCGCTGATCTCGGAGACCGTGAACAGCTGACGCTTCTGGGTGCTGATGATCAGGTTGTCCTTGATCCACAGCCGGATGGCGATCATGTCCTCGGGCCGGGCATCCGGATAAAGATTGACGCCACGCAGATAGACCAGCAGACCGCCGCCCACCTCCGCCGCCCGCGGCCGGGTGTCCGGCGTGGACAGGGCCTCGGCGGCGGATTCCGGCACCCGCGCCTGGGCCAGCAGCCAATCGTGGGCGGCCTCGGCGGTGTAATCCAGATTCACCCACAGGGTCTGTTTGCCCTCGGGCAGCTGCTCGCCGAGGGTGAATTCGGTGGCGCCGCCGGCGCCATCCAGTCGCAGGGCCAGTTTGACCCAGGCGGGGTTGTCGGCCATCCCTAGTCCTCTCCCGGTGTCAGTCGGCGACCTTCACGACCACCCGGCCGCGCACGCCGCCCTGAAGGATGCGCCCGAACCACTCGGGCAACTGGGAGCGATCCACCTCGGCGGCCTCCAGGCGCGCCAGGTCCGGGCGCCAGTCGGCGGCCAGCAGCTGCCACATCTGTTGTTTCACTTCGCAGGGCAGCTCCACGCTGTCCACGCCCAGCAGGTTGACCCCGCGCAGAATGAACGGGAAGACGGTGGCGTTCTCCAGTTTCGGCGAGCCGGCCAGACCGCAGCAGGCCGCGCTGCAGCCGTACTGCAGCCCTTTCAGGGCGCTGACCAGGGTGTCGCCGCCGACGCAGTCCACCACCCCGGCCCAGCGCGGCTTGAGCAACGGCTTGTCCAGCCCTTCGGTGAGGGCCGCCCGGTCGAGAATGTCGGTGGCGCCCAGGTCGCGCAGCCAGTCGTGGGCGTCTTGCTTGCCGGTCACCGCCACCACCTGGAAGCCCAGGCGCGACAGAATCGAGACCGCCGTGCTGCCGACCCCGCCGGTGGCCCCGGTGACCAGCACCTCGCCCTGCTCCGGCTGCAGGCCGGTGTCCAGCAGCGCCTCCACGCAGAGCGCGGCGGTCAGGCCGGCGGTACCGAGCACCATAGCGTCGCGGGGCGCCAGACCGGCGGGCAGCGGCGCCAGCCACTCCGCCGGCACGCGGATGTAGTCGCCGTAGCCGCCGGGGGTGTTCATGCCCAGGTCGTAGCCGGTGCAGATCACCGCGTCGCCGGGGCTGAACGGGCCGTCACCGGCCTCTTCCACCACGCCCACGGCGTCGATGCCCGGGGTGTGCGGATAGGAGCGCGTCACGCCCTTGTTGCCGCTGGCGGACAGGGCGTCCTTGTAGTTCAGCGAGGACCACTGCACGCGAACGCGCACCTCGCCGTCCGGCAGGTCGCCGAGCTCGCGCTCCCCCAGCCGGCTCACATAGCCGTCGTCGGTCTTTTCGGTGATCAGTGCCTGAAAGGTCATGGTGTCTCCCTCCGGGGACGGGTCCGTGTCAGTAGAGCTGGCGCTGGCTGCCGCGGTGCCAGAAACGGTCGATCAGCCGCTGGGCGGCGCTTTCCAGGGAAAAGCCCAGTTTTTCGGACAACTTGCGCTTGTATTCCCAGCTCAGCTCGTAGATGTCCACATGGTCCTTGCGACCCTGCAGGTACTCGTCGCTGGTCATCAGGTCGTCCACCAGGCCCAGCTCCCGGGCCTGGGTGCCGAACCAGTGCTCGCCGGTGGCCACCTTGTCGATGTCCAGGGAACGGCGATGCTCGCGGACGAAACTCTTGAACAGCTGGTGGGTCTCCTCCAGCTCTTCCTGGAATTTTTCCCGGCCCTTGGCGGTGTTTTCGCCGAGCATGGTGAGGGTGCGCTTGTACTCGCCGGCGGTCATCAGCTCCACGTCCACGTCGTGCTTCTTGAGCAGGCGGTGGAAGTTGGGAATCTGCGCCACCACGCCGATGGAGCCGATCACCGCGAACGGCGCGGACAGAATACGGTCGCCGATGCAGGCCATCATGTAGCCGCCGCTGGCCGCCACCCGGTCCACCGCCACCGTCAGCTTCAGGCCACGGCCGCGCAGACGGCGCAGCTGCGACGCCGCCAGCCCATAGCTGTGCACCAGGCCGCCGGGGCTCTCCAGGCGCAGCAGCACCTCGTCGTCACCGGTGGCCACTTCCAGTACCGCGGTGATCTCCCGGCGCAGGCGCTCCACGTCGCTGGCCTGGATGTCACCGTCGAAGTCCATCACGAACAGGCGCGGCTTGCTTTTGGTGTCGGCGCCGGCCTTTTTGCGCTGCTTGGCCTTGGCCTTTTCTTCCTTGCGCTTTTTCTTGGCTTCCGCCTTGCGCTCCTCCGCCGGCAGCACCTGGTCGGTGATGCTGTCGCGCAGATCCTCGAAATCCTCGTTCAGATGTCGCACCCGAAGGTCGCCGTCGCGGGACACCCGGTGGCGGTTGCGCATGGCGGTGGCTGCGATGCCCGCCACCACGATCAGAATGGCCACCACCAGAGTGGCCACCTTGGCGAGAAACATGCCGTACTGGTAAAGAAAGTCGATCACCGTGTCGGTTACCTGTCCTGGTTATTCGGTTTGGATTACTGCCAACCCGCCACGGCGCGTTGGGCGCTGCCGTTGAGCGGCCGCCCGATCAGGCCGCCCGCCGGCGGCACCGTCACTTCGAAGATGGCGCCGTCGGCCATGGGCAGATAAGCCGCGCTACCATAGCGCGCATCCACCAGGAAACTCCAGCCCTCCCGCGCGTGCTGCCAGACGTCCATGCCCAGGGGCTTCTCGCTCAGACTGTAGAGGGTACGGGGTTTGGAGCGCTCGTCCTCCAGGGCGAAGTAGCGGCCCTGGATGCGGTCCAGCTGATAGCCGGGCTTGAGACCCAGCAGGGAGAAAGGCGTCTTCCATTTGACGATGCGGGCGTCCAGCTGCCACTGGTCGCCGTTGAGGCGGAAATCCTGGCTGCTGCCGTCGGCGCGGGTCACCGTGGCGATGTAGCTCTGCTCACCGGTGGCGCGGAAGCTGATGGTGGCCACCGGGGTTTCCTCGGTGAGCTCGTGGAAGCTGTACAGATTGAGCGCCACCAGCACCAGATACACCGCCAGGCCGACCAGCGCCAGGCCGGCGGTGCCCTTGATCCACTGCCACACCCATTTATGACGCAGCAACACCCAGGCCCCCACCAGCACCAGCAGCAGACTGACGCCCAGGATCAGGATCGGGGCGACGCTGAAGCTCATCGCCCGGCCCGCCAGTCGTCGATCAGGGAGCGGGCAATACTGCCCGGCGGCGGGATATCCGGCAGCTCCCGGTGATGAAACCAGCGCGCGTCGGTGATCTCGTCATCGTCGATGCGGATCTCGCCACCGGCGTATTCGGCGTGGAAGCCGAGCATCAGGGAATGGGGGAACGGCCAGGACTGGCTGGCGAAATAGCGCAGCGCCCCGAGGGTCACGCCGCTTTCCTCCATCACCTCCCGGCGTACCGCCTGTTCCGCGGTCTCACCGGCCTCCATGAAGCCCGCCAGGCAGGAATAGAAGCCCTCCGGGAAGCGGGCGGAGTGGCCCAGCAGCGCGTAGTCGCCGTCAGTGACCAGGGCGATGATGCAGGGCGTGATGCGCGGGTACTGGCGGTAGTCGCAGGCCGGGCACAGCATGGCCAGCTCGGTGGGGTGCGCCTCGGTGAGGTGGCCGCAGCGGCTGCAGAAACGATGGTTGGTGCGCCAGCTGAGCACCTGCAGGGCCCGTGCCGCCATGGTGAACAGCGCCTCGTCCATCTGACCGAGCAACTGGCGCAGGGACATGGGGTACAGGGGCCGGTCGGCCAGCTCATGGTCGGTCTGCCGGCAAACGTAGCAGGGTTCGCCGTGCAGCAGGCCGAGAAAGCGGTAATCCGGATGGCCACGCAGCAGGAAGGCCGGCAGCCGGGGAATGCCGGGGCCGGGATGTTGTTCCGTGTCCACGCACAGTTGCTGATCGTGGATCACGAACACCCAGCCCTGGTCGGCGTCGCCCGGTTCCGGCGCGGACAGATCCATGGGGCCGGTCTCAGCCACGGTCGCTCTCCGGTCCGCCCCGCTCCGCCTGCCCGGTTACCGGGTAGCCCAGTTCCGCCACCGCCCGTTCCGACACGTCCAGCACTCCTTCACCAATGGGTTTGCGCTCTTCCATGCTCTCCAGATAATAGTCGATGCCCGTGAGCGCGTCGGCAAGGGTTTCCATGGCCGGCTGACCGGGGGGCTGATCGCCGCGCAGCAGGCGCTCCTCGATATGGCGGCGGCAGGCGGCGATCACCCGGCAGGCCCGCTCCAGTTCCAGGAACATGAGCCCGCCGCTGATGGTGGCGAAGGTGCCCGGCAGGTTGCTGATGTGCATCGGGTCCCACTGATTGTCCATGTAGCTGGCCAGGGAACGCTTGGCCAGCGCCAGTCCGGCCCGGCACTCCCCCACCACGGTCATGCGGGCGTCGTCGAGCTGGTAGAGGGAAATATTGCTGTTGGTGGCGTCGCGGCGCACGTCGTCGGAGGGCGCCAGGCTGCGTTCCAGGCTGGCCACGGTGTTCTCGGCGGCCAGCAGGTCGTCCACCAGCGCATGGAAGTCGGCGCTCTCCACGTCGGTGTCCGCCGGCCAGCCGGCGATGGCGTCGGCGCGCTGGCGCAACACGCCGGCTTCCTGTTCCTTGCCCACCATTTCCAGGGTGCTGGCCACCCGGCGCAGGCCGCCGGCCACCGCCGCGTAATCGGTATCGGCCACCCCCTGGGCGGCCAGATCCAGGGTGTCCTTGATCTGATTGATCTCGTCTTTCAGGGCGCCGGCCACGGAGCGGATCACCGAACCCCGGGAGCCGGTCATCAGCGCCAGTTCCCGCTGCAGGTCCGCGTCGCTGATGCCCTGGCCGGCGCCGAACACCGCGCGCACTTCGGCGGCGCAGTCGGTGGCGCCGGAACCCAGGCTGGCCAGGAACACGCTTTCCTTAATCAGCAGCAGCGGGGCCTCCTGGGCCAGGGCACGTTCACCGTCGTAGACCAGCTTCTTCAACTGACGGTCGTACTGGGCCAGCAGCGCCTTGCGCGCCGGAGTGATCACCATGCGGTCCACGGCCAGGCTTTCCGTGGCGGCCCGCGCCACCCACCAGAAGCGGCTTTGCGCGCAATCGCCGCACAGACGGTCCACGCGCTGCAGGGCGCGGGCCATCAATTTCAGGTGCGCGTCCCGGTTGTCGCCGCGCAGCAGCCCCAGCAGACCCACCTGGTACATATGACGCAGGCGCCGGCCCTGCTCCACCAGCGCCGCCGGCTCACCGCGTCCCGCGGCGGGCTCCCGGGCCCGCGCCAGGTCCACGCTGAAGAAATGGCTTTCCTGGATCAGCGACTTGCCGCCGGCCCGACGCAGCTCGTTGATGCCGCCGATCAGCAGCTCCGGCAGCGCGCTGTCCTTGAGTTGAACGTATTCGAAATAGCGGCTGAGCAGCACGATGGCGTTGCCCAGGGCCTGGATCAGGGCCCGGTCGCGCTGGCGCTTGAGCGCCTCCGCCGCCAGTTCCATTTCCTCGCTCATCAGGGTGGCGGCGTTCAGCTCCAGCACCTGGGAGATGCCGCGCAACTGATGGAAGGCCCCGGCGCACTGATCCAGGTTGGCGGCGTCGCCGCGCTCCTCGGCGAACGCCTCCAGGCTGGCCTCGGCTTCGCTGAGCGTGGTGTCGATGGCCTCCTTGAGAAACGTCAGGGAGGTGGTATTGGTAATGGCGACCATGCGTTCCGAAACCCCTGGTAATAATCAGTCCCCGGCGCGCCGGAACGGGGCCGGCGACGACGTTTTCACTTTCTCATGAGCTTCAACAATGCGTCAACTTTCAACTCTAAGCAACTGATTCGTGGGCACATTGTTAACCCCGACACAACCGCCAGCCGGTGCCCGCGCTTGATCCAGGACAAGTCCCGAAGCCGCCGGCCTGTACCCGACCGGCGGAAGTGCTTATGATTGCCGCGCCCAGCCGCACCCACATTCACACAGACAATCCATAAAAGCAGGAAGTCGCGCCATGTCCGCCCACCTTGGCCGTGCGTTCGGCCAGAATTTCCTGGGGCAAGCCCCCGCCTGGTACAAGTACACCATTGTCGCCTTTCTGGTGGTCAATCCGATCGTGGCCTGGACCCTCGGCGAAGCCACCGCCGGCTGGCTGCTGCTGGCGGAGTTCATCTTCACCCTGGCCATGGCGCTCAAATGCTACCCGCTGCAGCCCGGCGGCCTGCTCGCCATCGAGGCGCTGCTGATCGGCCTGACCAGCCCCACCACCGTGCTGCACAAGGTGGAAGGCAACCTGGAAGTGCTGTTGCTGCTGATCTTCATGGTGGCCGGCATTTTCTTCCTCAAGGACCTGCTGCTTTATGTGTTCACCCGGCTGTTGCTGGGGGTGCGCTCGAAGATGCTGCTCAGCCTGCTGTTCTCCATCGCCGCGGCGGTGCTGTCCGCGTTCCTGGACGCGCTGACCGTCACCGCGGTGGTGATCGCGGTGTGCACCGGCTTCTATGGCATTTATCACAAGGTGGCGTCGGGCAAGAGCTTCCAGCAAAAGCACGACCACGGTGACGACACCGGCGTGGAGGAGCTGCACCGCGAGGACCTGCGCCGCTTCCGCGCCTTTTTGCGCAGCCTGCTGATGCACGCGGCCGTGGGCACCGCCCTGGGCGGGGTCTGCACCCTGGTGGGCGAGCCCCAGAACCTGCTGATCGCCACCAAGGCCCAGTGGGAGTTCGGGGAGTTCTTCCTGCGCATGGCGCCGATCAGCCTGCCGGTGCTAGCCATGGGCCTGTTGACCTGCCTGTTCCTGGAGTGGAGCGGCAGCTTCGGCTACGGCGAGGAAATCCCGGAAAAAGTTCAGGGCATCATGAGCCAGTATGCCCGGGAGCAGGACGACCGCCGCACCACCCGCGACAAGGTCAATCTGGTGGTGCAGGGCCTGATCGCCGTGTGGCTGGTGGTGGGCCTGGCCACCCACGCCGCGCCGGTGGGCCTGGTGGGCCTGAGCGTGATCATCCTGGCCACCGCCTTCTGCGGCATCATCGAGGAACACCGGCTGGGCGCCGCCTTCGAGGAGGCGCTGCCGTTCACCGCCCTGCTGACCGTGTTCTTCGCGGTGGTGGCGGTGATCGCCGATCAGCAACTGTTCGCGCCGGTGATCGAGTACGTGCTGACCCTGGAGCGGGACGCCCAGGGCGCCGCCTTCTACATCGCCAACGGGGTGCTGTCGGCGGTGTCGGACAACGTGTTCGTGGCCTCGGTGTACGTGGACGAAGTGGCCCTGGCGCTGGTCAACAACGAGATCAACCGGGATACCTTCGATCTGCTGGCGGTGGCCATCAATACCGGCACCAACATTCCGTCGGTGGCCACCCCCAATGGCCAGGCGGCCTTCCTGTTCCTGCTGACCTCGGCGCTGGCGCCGCTGGTGCGGCTGTCCTACGGGCGCATGGTGATCATGGCCCTGCCCTACACCATCGTTATGAGCCTGACCGGTCTGATCATGACCGCCACGGTGCTGGAACCGGCCACCGAGTACATGTACGAGAAGGGCTGGATCGAGCACCACGAGAGCCACGAGCTGAACATGGACGCGGACACCACGCCGCACCATTGAACGAGATAGGGGAATCGCGACTGAAGTCGCTCCTACATCGCACCCTGTAGGAGCGACTTCAGTCGCGATTGTTCAGCCTTCCAGTTCTTCCCAGAGGGTGCGCTGGCCGTTGCGGGAGGCGATCGCCTCCAGCTTGGCCCGGTGGCGGGCCAGGTCGCCGTCGGCGGCGCGCACCACGGTGAGCGCCGGGCGGTCCCGGTTCAGGCGGCGGATCGCCTCGGCCACGCTGGCGCCCTGCTCGCCGCTTTCGGCCCCCAGGGACAGGCGGGTCTGACCGCCGGTCATGGCCAGGTAGACGTCGGCCAGGATCTCCGCGTCGAGCAGCGCCCCGTGCAATTCCCGGTGGCCGTTGTCCACGTCATAGCGGCGGCACAGGGCATCCAGGCTGTTCTTCTGCCCCGGGTGCAGGTCGCGGGCCAGCTTGAGGGTGTCGAGCACGCCGCAGGCGTCCGCCACCCTGCCCCACTGACGCCCCAGCAGGCTCAACTCATGGTCCAGGAAGCCCACGTCAAAGGGCGCGTTGTGGATCACCAGCTCGGCGCCGCGCACGAAGCTCATGAACTCCTCGGCGATCTGCGCGAAGGTGGGTTTGTCGGCCAGGAACTCCACGGTGATGCCGTGCACCTCCAGCGCGCCCTCGTCGATGTCACGCTCCGGGTTGATGTAGAGGTGCAGGTTATTGCCGGTCAGGCGCCGGTTCTCCAGTTCCACGCAGCCGATCTCGATGATGCGGTGGCCGGTTTGCGGGTCCAGGCCGGTGGTTTCGGTATCCAGAACGATCTGTCTCATGCGCCTGCCTTCATTTCGTCGATGCCGCGATTGGCGAGCTGGTCCGCCCGCTCGTTCTCCGGGTGGCCGCTGTGGCCCTTGACCCAGTGCCAGTGCAGCCGGTGGCGGGCGGTGGCTTCATCCAGCCGCATCCACAGGTCCTGGTTCAGCACCGGTTTTTTGGCGGCGGTCTTCCAGCCGCGCTTTTTCCAATTGGCCAGCCACTCGGTGATGCCCTTGCGCACGTATTGGGAGTCGGTGGTCAGGTGGACCTCGCAGGGCCGTGTCAGCGCTTCCAGGGCCTGGATCGCCGCCATCAGTTCCATGCGGTTGTTGGTGGTGTGCGGCTCGCCGCCGTGCAGTTCCTTTTCGCGGTCGCCATAGCGCAGCACCGCGCCCCAGCCGCCGGGCCCCGGATTGCCCCGGCAGGCGCCGTCGGTAAAGATTTCAACCTGATTCAAACGTTACTCCGTATTCCGTTCCTGTCGCCAGCGGGCCACCGGCACCGACACCACCGTGGGCCGCTGCCGGCTGAACGCCCGCTGGGGAGCCAGCGGCCGCATCATGGCCGCCCGCTTGCGGGCCACCAGCAGGTAGACCCCGCCGAACCGCCACCACAGCTTGCCGCCCAGCCATTCCAGCCAGCGCAGCCGCGCCCGGCCCCGGTCGGCCAGGGGCAGATTATAGAAGCCGCCGGCCAGCCCTTCGACCTCGAAACCCAGCACGTGCAGCCAGTCGCTGACCCGGTAGGGCCGGAAATAACGGCCGCTCCAGCCCGGGCGGCTGGCGCCGCCGCGCAGCCAGCGGGCCAGCCCCATGACACTCAGCGGGTGAAAGCCCACCACCGCGATGGTGCCGCCCGGCGCCACGCAACTGGCCGCCTCACGCAGTACCCGATGGGGGTTGTCCTGAAATTCCAGACCGTGGTGCAGCAACACCACGTCGACGCTGTTCTTGGCCACCGGCAGCGCCTGGGGGCAGGCCTTGACCCGCACCGGCGGGCGTTCCGCCCCGGTGACGGAATCCGCGCCCCCGGCCGGATCGCCGTCCGGCTGATCGGCGCAGTGCACCGGCATCACCGAGCAGCGCCACGGCAGGCGAATGCCGGCCAGCAGATCGCGGCCACGACCGCCGCTGATTTCCAGTGCCCGCTGGCCCACCAGCTTGGGCAGCCAGTCGGCGAGCATGGCCCGTTCGGCGGCCAGCACCGCCTGGCCGGCCTCGCTTTCCAGCCAATGATCGAAGCGACGCACCATGTCCTCGGGCTGCCGGCGGAACGGCGCGCGCGAAAGCGGGGGCAGTTGCATCTCTGACATTCTCCGTGCCGGCTGTTAGCATCACAGCATCCCAAGCACAGAGTATCACGTCATGCTGCAAGCCCCTACGGCGATCCCCGCCTTTTCCGACAACTACATCTGGGCCGTTCACGACGGCAGCCACTGCGTGGTGGTGGACCCGGGTGACCCGGCGCCGGTGGAAGCCTGGCTGGCCGAACAGGGCCTGACCCTGAGCGCGCTGCTGATCACCCATCACCACCCGGACCACGTGGGCGGTGTCGCCGCCCTGTGCCGGGACCGGGACATTCCGGTGTACGGCCCAGCCCGGGAGAGCATTCCGGAGATGGACCAGCCACTGCGCGACGGCGACCGGGTGCGGCTGGCGGAGCCGGACCTGGAGCTGGAGGTGATCGACGTGCCCGGCCACACCCTGGGCCACATCGCCTTCCTGGCCCCGCTGCAGGGCTGGCTGTTCTGCGGCGACACCCTGTTCGCCGGCGGCTGCGGCCGCCTGTTCGAGGGCACGCCGGAGCAGATGCACCACTCCCTGAACCGGCTGTCGGCGCTGCCGGAACAGACCCTGGTGTTCTGCGCCCACGAGTACACCCTGGCCAACCTGACCTTCGCCGCGACCGTCTCGCCGGACGACCGGGCGGTGAACGACCGCCTTGCCCGGGTGCGGGAACTGCGCGAGGAACAGCGCATCACCCTGCCCTCCACCATCGGCGAGGAACGGCGCACCAATCCGTTCCTGCGCGCCGCCGAACCGCAGCTGCGCGAAGCCTGCCAGCAGCACTTCGGCCAGCGCCCGGACAACCCGGTGGAAGGCTTCGCCGCGCTGCGCCGCTGGAAGGACTCCGCCTGACCACCCCCCGAAGCGGGCGCGGCCGGCGCCCTTCCGGGACCCTTGAGAACAGGACGTTCGAAAGGGAGCCCCCAGGGACGGG
>NZ_JADDOL010000003.1 GCF_016906305.1 Alloalcanivorax marinus | reverse complement strand
CCTGGGCAAGGCCACCATGACCTACAGCATGGGTCTTCCCGAGCCTGAGAAAAACTACGGCGTCGATCTATCAACCTTCTGGGAGAGTTAAGGGTTCGAAGGAGCAAGGGGGCTCCATCTACCACTTAATCCGGATACCCTGTTTTTGAAGGGGGTCACAAACATACTTTCCCCGTGTTGGCGAAGTCCCATCCGTCAACACCGGGGATTTATCCTCGATAGCTCTCCCGAGCCAAACGATTCAACGGCGCCCACTGGGCGCCGCTTTTTTTTGCGGCCTCTCCTCGTGGCCTCTCTTCGCGGCCCCTTTCCCCGGGCCCGCCTGCCCGCTCACCGCAGCATGAAGGTCTGATACTCCAGCCGGTTCATGCTGCGCTGCACCTGCCACAGGCCCAAGGTCACGCACACCGCCAGCGCGGCCAGAAAGCCATACCCGAAAAACTGCGGACCCAAAGCCAGGCTCACGCCCGTAAATACAATATTGAGAGTCAGAAACAGGGCCGTCAGCGCGACCAGGATCCATCGCTGATCGAGATAGCAGAACACGTTGATGATGGCGAGAAACACCACCTGTAAGCCCGCCGCCACCAGTTGCACCTTCAAGAGCGGCAAGTACAGCGACGAGATACCGAGGGCATCGAAGATGTCAGGAGCCACCACCATGATCAACAATGCCGCCATGGCCTGGATTTTGATAATCTGGAAGACGCCGACACGAATGGTCGCCGCCATGCGGTTCCGCATGTCTTCAATGTAGGACAGCGATCCCCCTTCCCGAACCGCGTTATAGAAATTGCCATAGTATTCGACAAAATCGGTTTCCATTCGTACAAGAAAAATCGCCATGCCAGGGATCAGCGACAGATAAGCGAGGAACACAGGGATATCGTAAATCAACGAGGCACGCAGAGCGCCGATCACCGGGCTGCCTGTGGCCCCATCGAACCAGAACATCAGTTTGTCCGCCCAGACACCAACGTTGAAAAACAAACCCACCAGCGCCAGGCTCGGATAAAACCACCCTCTTCGGAATAGCTCAAAGGAGACGGAGCGACGGGTCGGGTAGGCCCGCGTAATCAGCACAAGCATGCCGCCCAGCAACGCGACCTGCCCGATCAAAAAACCCATCAGCAGGCCTTCAAGATCGAAACCACGGAGCAGAAAAGCAGCCCCCACGGTAAGCGCGTAACCGACAGCATACAGCAGAACAATAGCCCGATACTGTTTCATGCCGGACAGGAAAATGGTCGCGATCCAGATATTACTCACCACGGTGAAGGCGGCCACCAGCGTCACCTGGAACAGTACGCTTTGCGCCGGAAAGAACAGCAGGGCGGCGATGGTCGACAGCACCCCGGACACCATCGTGATCAGCAGGGTTACGCCACCAAAATTCGAAAGAATAAGATCATTGCGCTTTTCGAACAGGCGGTCCGCGCAAAAGCGGGTGAACGCCAACTGCAGGGTACCGGTCAGCATCAGACTGAATGCGATGATGTAAGTCACCGTTACCTGAAACTGAGTGACCGCGCCAGCCGGGGAGACAACCGATATGGTGAGCAGACCGGTTGCCAGAATACCGAGAATCGACAGCACCCAGGGGCCGGATCCGATAACACCCGCGTAGGCGTAAGCCCGCAACATGCCAAGAAGGCTGTCACGACGCATTAACTTACGCAGTTCAAAGCCGATACCCGCCATCAGCCTTCCCCTTCCCGCGTAGCGGACGTCGCGCTTTTCTCGGTGAGGAGCGACCGGTACAGTGATCGATAGGCGGCAAACATTCCATCCTGAGTGTAATATCGCTCGACGCGCCGGATGCCCGCCTGGCTGGCCGCCCGCCAGCGTTCGGAATCCGCCAGCAGGTCAGCTACGGCATTGCCAAGCGCTTCGGGGCTGGCTATGCGTACCACGTCCCCCGCCTTACCCAACTGTCGATCCTCCTCTTCAAAGCCTTCGATCAGCTGTCGACAGGAGCCAACGTCGGTGGAAACCGCGGGCACGCCAGCGGCGAACCCCTCCAACAGAACCAAAGGCAAGGCCTCGCTGATTGAACTGAGAACCACCACCCCCACCTGAGGCAACAACTCGCTGATTTTCTGAAAGCCCAGAAAACGCACATGCTTCTCCAGGCCAAGACTGTGGATCAGTGCGTGGCATTCAGCGGCGTACTCAGGATCTTCATCTTCCGGTCCGGCAATCCAGCCCTCCGCATCGGGAAGGCGGTTAGCCAGGGTTCGCATGGCCCGCAAAAAGGTCTTGATGTCCTTGATCGGCACCACGCGGCCGATCAGGCATGCCACTCTCGGGATCGATTCCGACCGCGCGGCGCGTACCGCCTCCATGGCCGGCAGGTTAATGCCATTGGGAATACTACAAGTACGCTCCGGAGGGGCACCATCCTGGATCTGACGTTGCCGATTGGCTTCGTAGAGCGCCACGATCCGGTCCGAAGCCTGATAGCACTCTCGCCCAAGCTCCTGAAAAAAATTTATCCATTTTTCACGGAAATAGGCCATTTCCGTATTGTTTCTCTCCACCAAACCGCGATTGTCGCTGACCCATTCGCTCTGGAACAGATCGATCTTGCGCTCCTTGGTATAAATACCATGCTCGGAGAGCAACAGTGGCCGCCCGGTACGGCGCTTGAGCATGGCACCCAGGAAACCGGCATAACCGGTGGAAATGGAATGATATACCCGGGCCGGCAGCAAATTGTCGGCAATGCGCCGCAACCTCCAGATCGGCGCGTGCATAATCCGCACCGTCCAGAAGTAATCCACGAAGGAGGGATCCCTGGAATATCGCCGATAATGTTCGGCGATCATCTCCCAGCTCCCTCTGCCGTGCAGAAAAGCTTGTTCGGACAGCGCGCCATCATCGCCCAATTGGGACACCAACTCTTCGAATAACCGATTACGTTCATCGCTTACCGCGCCTTTACGCACCAGGGCATGGAAGCGCTCCAGCTTCTTGAACACAGCGGCACCGCCACGCGGAGGCCTTCCGCCCATGGCGGGGGCAGGGTCATGCAGAAAATGCGTCTCCAGGTGCACCACGTTATCCGGAAGATCATACTTCATGTCGCCATAGTCGCCGGACTTGCTGCCCACGAAACAACATGCGAAACGGTACTCCGGGAACCCGCGAATAATCTGGTTGACCCAGCTGGACACACCACCGCTCACGAAGGGAAAGGTACCTTCCAGCAACAGGCAGATGTCCGCATCCTTGGCCCGGGGAAGATTCATGGCGCGCTCCAATATCGCACCGAGGCGCTCAAATTGGTGAACTGGGTGTCCTCGGCGATTTCCGCCATCAGAACACGTACCTTTGCGTACTGGCGCCGCCATAGCGCCAGCTCCGCCAACCACGGATTCACCCGTGAAGGCGCCAATCCGACGGCCAGCGCCTTGTCGAAGCTGCGCCAGGCTTCTTCCAGTTGTTCATGATTCATCATGATGCGGCCTCGTAACAACCACATGCCGCCATCCTGATCATTTTCATTCAAGGCCCTTTCCACGAAATCAAAGGCTCTTTGCAAGGCAAGCGCCCGGATGTCTCCTTGTACCAGATCCTGAAAGTGCAACTCCCAATACAGTTCGGCGAGACGGCGGTAGAGGCGATAGAGGCGAGCCGGCGTGGCGCTCTCAATCAGGTTCAAAGCCCGGTCAATCTGCCGGGTTAGCGCCTTTTCCTTCTGATCCAGAATACCGTAGGCGAGCAGTCGAACATCGTCGACCTGATCGCCCAGCGTCTCGCGCAGCACCCCGCTGGTGGCCCTCGCCGGCATATTGCGGACGGTCAACATGCCTTGCAGCCTGAGCTCCGTGGAACTTTTCGAAGACAACAGCAAGGTCTTGAGATCCTCCTGTCGAAAGCTTCGATCAGTAGCCACCGGAACAGGGGTAAACTGCGGAGCAGGTATTGTTTCAAAGGGTTCAGGACCCCGTGGCGCCGGCAGAAAATAACCCACCAACACCCCGCCTACGATACCCACCAAACCCAGTACCGGAACAAAGAGCGCCAATGAAAACGTCAGCATCCAAGAGAGCGCTCTTGGCGAACGGAACCCACGCGGGAACCACAACCACATAGCGGTAGCCATGAGCGCAGCGGCAAAGCCATGAATCAACAGGTAAGCAAGAAAAGCTGCCGGCCCACGCTCCCAAGCCAGCAACGTCGTTATGGCGCCCGCCTCGGCCAGCAAGGCGTAAAACAACAGCCGCACTTCAAGCACCCGCACCCCCGAGAAGTTCTTCAATTTGTTCCCGGGCCGGCCGGTCATCGAGGAATCGGTGGACATAATGAATACCGGCCTGGGCAAGGCTCTCGAAAGCATAGTCCTCGCTGAGCCAGTCCTCGATACGACGTAAATAGCTTTCGAAACTGTATCGGCCAGTCATGGGCATGATCAGCATCAGTACATAATTATCCCAATCCACCCACCAATACCCGTCCATGGTGCGACGGTCCCGGTTCAGCGAAGCCACGATTTGGCGGGCCTGATCCGAGGCATCTGGAATAAGCAGCAGCACGGTGGTATCCACCTTTCTGCCCTTGGCCAAACGACGCAAAGCCTCGAATTCCCGGCCGAACACCGGTGGCATGCCGGTCCAGCGTTTGCACAACTCGTCCACCACCGGGCCGTGCTGGACCACATCCGCATAGAAGTTCAGCAATAACCCGAACAGCTGCAGGTTCTCATAGTGAATGGACAGGAAGGGCATCCTTTCCACCACCACCACGCCGATCAGCTCTTCGCCACTGTTCATAACCGGTGCGCAGACCCAATAAAAGCCCTGATAATCCTCCGAGGTATCACTCATCTGCACGTGAGCGAGGGCCCGCTGATCAATAGCATGACGCAGCAAACGGTCGTCCACCTGCAAAGGCCGGTTAATACCCAGCAAAGCCACCGGCTCGGGGTCCACATGATCGCCCTTGACCCGGTACAAACCACCGCGCTGAAGTTGACAATACTCCGCCAGCAGATTCAGCAACTCTTCACCGCCTGGCAAGGCCTCGCTGTGGCTGTCGTCCATCATCACATCACGCAAGCGGAGCAATGCGTCACGCACCGTATACGGTTTGGCCAGCAGATTCTCCTCCAGACGGTCGTGGGAAAGACGCAGGAGGACGTGCCGCTGAGTCAGGTTCTGCAGCCGCTCCAGTGCATATCCGGCCTGGCTTTCGGCGCGCATCAGCCGTACCCGCCACATATCGGCGAACTCACCGGTAATCAGAATAATGATGTAACCGCCCAGGAAGGTGAGTTCAGGGAACGCCATGTCCGGGTACAGACCGATGGCCTTGCATACGAACCACAAACCCACCAGAGTCAACATGCCCACGGACCCGATCAGGGACCCATAGCGCAAAGCCACCACCAGCACCACCACGATGCTCCAGCGAATGCCGCCGGTGAAGATCAGCGGGTCTTCCGGTCTGACGGCAAAGCCCACGGTCACCGCCGCCACCACCAAGAGCGGTGCTTCCAACCAGGCAAGGGCACTGACCCGCTCCGGGGACAACAACCCGGTCAGCCAGTACCTGCCAAATCGACGGGGCATTAATCCAACACCGGTGCGATCAGCTTATCGATAACGCGCTGCCCGGTTTCGCTCAGCGATTGGCGGGCCCAGCCGGCGCGGGCGGCGGTGCCGGTATAGAGCAATTGGCCAGAAGCATCCCGGATCTCCAGCATCACGCCCACCGCCGGCTCTCCATCCACGCCGGTTTTATAACGCCATTCATGGATCACGCCGGAGACCACGTATTGGCCTTTTCGGGTCGCCACCCAATCGCGCATCGCCTGTCGGCTCTCCCTGGAGGAGGCCTCGAACAGAGCGCCTTCTTCATCCTGGACATAGCTTTCCACCCGCTTGGCACCGTGCCGGGCCAGCACCGCTTCGGTAATGGCCTGGGCGCGTAAGCCGGCCTGCGGCGTGCTGGTACGGTTGACCAGCGGCAACACCAGCCAGGTGGCGTCCCGTTCCAGCCGCACATCCTGGGCGGTTCGCACATGCGTGCTGCAGCCGACCAGCGTCAATGCGGCGGCGCACAGGATCAGCAGTGGCAGTTTCATGGTGGTTCTCCTCAACCGTGCCTAGTAGTAAAACTCGTATTGCAATCCGATTCGATAACCGTCTTCGTCCGCACCGCCGGTGTTCAACCCGCGCTCCGTGTAAAGGCGCCAGGCGTCACGGCCCAACAACGGTCCTTCCGCCCCGAGACGACCATTGAAACCGACGCCGGAAACACTGTTGTCGGTGACTCCCAGCTCCGCCCAGGCTTGCAACCGGTGGGGCCGGACATGCGGATCCGGTGAGCCCAGCAACAGCGCGAGTTCGGTTTCGTGGTAGCTCTCGGGCACCGCCGCCGAGCTTTCCGCCCCGGGCCGGGTCAGATCCGCCTCAAGAGCCAGCGGCCGCTGGCCGGAGAAGCCGGCCCGGGTGTGACGGACCCGCACTCCCGGCGACCAGCGCGAACGCCAGGGGCGCCAGCTGCTTTGAGCACTGGCACGCCAACCCTGGCCCAGGCTCCCGCCATCCAGATCCTGGTATTGGTAATGGCCCATCGACAGACCGTTGCTCCAATGGCTGCCCGGGCGCCACTCCAGATTCAGGGTCGGCCCACTGCGCCGGCCGGCAAGCAGCAATTCGGAGCTTTCGTCGGCCGGCGCCCGCCACTGATACTCGAAACGCCAGCCCCACCGCGCCACCGGATCGTCGTTAAGTACCAGCGAGAGATCCGTGTTGTCGCGGTCAAAACGTGTCTCCCAACCCGCCTTCAGGAGGACGTCCAGCCGGCGCCCCTGACGCCCCGCCATCAGCTCCAGACGGCGAGCGGTCTCGTCCACTCGCAGCAGGGCCTCGTCCTCACTGGAGAAACGCCGCCAGGAGGCTTCCCAGCCCCAGCGCCAGCGGTCCCCCATCGGCCGGGTCAGTCCCAGGCGTTCATCATCCAGGGCCAGCGGGCCCAGGCGGCGACGCTCCAGGTTGACCTCCACGTGTCGGGAGGCCGGCAGCAACAGGCTTTCCTGTTGTGGGTGATGGTCCGCCTGCTCCGGCGCCCAGCGTTGTTGTTCCGCCAATTCCGATGCGGCCAGACGTTTGCGGTCGAGGACGTTGTCCGCTTCCAGCCGCTCGCCGGCGGTAAGCGCTCCGGCGCGGTCCGCGCGCAAGGACCGGATGCCGTCCTGATCACTTTCCAGATTGGCAAGAGCCAGCGCCGACCCCGCCGGCAAGCTACCGCGCCAATGATGCTGCTGCCGGTACCAGCGCCTGGCCAGCTCCGATGCATCAATGGCCAGCGCCCACTGGGCCAGCCACTCGGCCCGGTCGGCCCGCTCCGCCTCGGACGTTTCCGCCCAGGCCCGGCGCTGAAAGCGAAGCTGCTGGTCGCCGCCCTCGAAGCGAGTTACCAGAACGGAACGCATTTCCTGGTACGCTGAACGCCACTGCGGCGGAATCTCCGTCTCGGCGGGAGGGTCGCGCCAGAGCGAGCGCATCACCGGCCAGGCCTGCCGCTCACGTCCGGCGGCCAGCAGTGTCTGAGCATAGGCCCAGCGGCGACGCCAGTCCCCCGGCGCGTCCCGCAACAGGGCCCGCTGATACCGTAATGCCGGCTCCGGCCGGTCAAGGGCCAGATTGGCCGCCGCCAGCGCTTCCCGGTAAACCGTCTCGTCCCGGTGAACCGGCTCCCATCGCGCCATCACCGGGACCAGCTGCTCGTCGTTACCGGTGGCAATCAGAAACCACAACCAGGCGAGCCGGGTATCGGTATCCCCTGGCGCCAGGGCGAGGGCCTGGCGCAGCAGTCGCTCGGCACCGGCGAGGTCGCCCCGGGAGAGCCGGTAGTCCGCATAGGCACGCAGAAAGTCGGGCCGTTCCATGAAGGTCCGGCGCTGCGCATCAT
Organism: Alloalcanivorax marinus; assembly: GCF_016906305.1. GTDB lineage: Bacteria > Pseudomonadota > Gammaproteobacteria > Pseudomonadales > Alcanivoracaceae > Alloalcanivorax > Alloalcanivorax marinus. The sequence continues at coordinate 290,961 of NZ_JADDOL010000003.1, read as the reverse complement.
CGAGACCCTGGAAAAATTCGGTCAGCGCCCGTTCGTCGCCCAGTTCCCGCAGCAGCGAGAGACGGCTCAGCGCCACCCCCGGATCACCGGAGGCCCGCCACAGGCGGTCCAGCACCCGGGCGAACAGAGCCGGCCCGTGATAGCGGGCCAGTCGCGCATAGCGGTAGTAGTCCTTCACCTCCGCCCCGCCCCCTTCATCCAACCGCTGGTAATGCGCCAGGGCGGCGTCCAGGTCACCCAATTCGCCGGCCATCACCGCCAGGCGGCGGGTAATGCCGGCGTGATACTCCAGGGCGCCCGCGTCATGCTGGAGGTTCCGGTATGCCTGGTCGCGGTCGCCGCGCAACCAGGTCAGATCGGCGGCGCGCATGGCGGCCTCGGGTTCCACCCCATAGCGTGCCATGTAGGCCCGATAATAACGTGCCGCCCGAAGATCCTGCCCGGTGTTCTCCGCCAGTCGCTGCAACGCGCGGAACACCGACCGGCTTGGATAACGCCGCCGCCATTGATCCAGAAAAGCGAGGCCATCCTCGGGACGTCCCAGCCGCTCGTATTCGTCCGCGACCTGTTCGATCAAGGAAGGATCGGAAGGATTACGTGCCAATAGACGGTGTCGTGCCCGCAACGTCAATTCATCGTGGTAGGTCAGTGGCGACAGAACCAGAACCCGCCGCCAGGCCTCTTCATCGTCACGCGATTCCGCCAGTTTCAGCCAGGCGGCCAGGGAGATTTCCAGGTCGCCCTGCCAACCGGCCACCCGGCCCAACCGCTCAATCCAGAGGGGGTCATCCGGTCGCCAATAAAGCGCGTTTTCCACGACCTGGCGGGCACGGGGCAAATTGCCCGCCTCCACGAACACCTGATAACCGCCGTCGTAATAGCGGTGCTCATAGGGAACCGGCCCGGCCCACCCCTTCAAAGCCACCCCCAGCAACACCGGGACCAGGACCCGGCGCCTCACTCGTCACCTCCATTGGCGCCATCGAGCCGCAACAGCCGACCCGCGTAAAACTGAGCCTGCCCGTGGTCACCGGCGGCGCGGGCCAGGGTCATCAGGCGGTAAAGAACAGCCGGCTGATGGTAAAACTCAGAACCGAGCCGCCCGCCAACAGCCAGCGCCTGATCCAGCAAACCGCCGGCCTGCAGGGTCGTCAACGCGCGTAGAAAATCGGCGCGGCGCGAAGCCGGATCAGTCTGATTCTCCATCGCCCGGAGATATTCATCGGCGGCGGCCTGGTAACGCCCCTGCGCCAGCAGCGAGCGAGCCGCTTGACGATACCAGGCGGACGGCGATGGCTGACGGGCGGCAAGAAGATGGTAGGCACGTACCGCCGCATCCAGATCCTCCAACAACAGGGCCATGTCCGCGTAGCGCAGCACATCCTCGTTGTCCAACCCGGCCGGGTCCACCTGGCGGAAGGCCACGATCGCCTGTTCCTGAAGCGCACTGCTCGCTCTCTCTTCAGGCGGTAACCCCATGAGCGCCACGAGCGGCAGACGCGAACGCAGCCAGGCTTGAGCGTTCAGCAAATCAGGCTGACGCGCATGATCGGCCAGATAGTCGAGTTGCTCCCGAGCTTGTTCGAACAGACCCAGTTCAATCAGATCCCGTGCCATCAGCAAACGCAGATCATAGTCATCGGGCTTGGCACGCAGCCAGGTTTGCGCATAGGACAATGTTACCGCGTCCATCCGCGCCGCGCGCAGTCCGCTGGACAGATCGCGGGGAAAAACCAGCCAGCCCACCAGTACCACCAAAAGGCCCAGCACCAGTAATTCCAGCGGCCCGATCACCCGCCACCGTTCATGGGCGACACTGAAGCCGTAGCTCGTCGAGCTCACGCCGTTCACTCCTGTAACGGTAATGGGTGCCCTCCCGGTCCACCGGGTTCAGCGTGCGCCCCTGATGCCGGAGGCGACAACCGGAGGGCTGCACCAGAGTAAAGGTAAGCGGTACATAGCCACGCAGGGAGAACATCAAACCATCCTCACGGCGCTGGAAGGCGGTCAGACGACCGTTGGCCTCCCAGAGGCCGGGCGCGGCGTCCGGACCGGGCCGCCAGCGGGCCCAACCACCAGAGAGGTGTACATAAGGGCCAGGCGCATCATCCCGGTAGCCGGCCACCCCCTCACTGCCGGCCAGGGCCGGGGGCGCCACCCCCTCCGGCAAGCGCAAGGTGCGCAGGTCTCCCCCGCCGCTCACCACCCAGGCATTGCCTTCCCGGGCCATCACCATACGGTTGAAATCCAGCACCTTGGAGACGTACTCCGAAGCAAACACCGGATGCACCGGCTGTGCGAGCGCCCAGTCGTAGACTTTTCTCAGCGAGGTCAACGAGGCGTTCTTGCTGGCGATGTAGGTGTGGTAGTAGATGTCGATGGGCTTGAAACGGATCGGCGATTCGGTAAGGCGGAAGGTTTCGATTACCCGTTGGAAACCGTAGTACGGCCCTAACCAGTTACCGGTGTATACATTTTCATTCTGATTGGGGGCGAACACCTGATATTCGTCCCCCTTGGGCAGGCCCAGGGCCTTGATGAGAGTCCAACTGGGCGCGCTCTCCGTGATCAGAGTGTCACCCCCATTCATGTTCAACAGGCCGTTTTCCCGAGCCATTGACAAAGCCGCCTCGGTAGGCACCGTGTCCCCACTCCAGAGCACCATCTTCACCGACTTGCCCTCCGGCAGCAGGTGTTTCTCCATATAGCGAGCGGAACCGATCAGCTCCCGTTCAAGGTCCAGACTGTAATCCGGTACCGGCAATCGTATCGGCGCGCCGTCCGGGCTACTGGACTGCCCCGGATGGCGCAGGGCCTCGCGCCAGTAAAAGGGGTGCGAATAAGTGTGGGTGGCCGCTTCGACGTGATCCAATGCGAAAATACGGCGGGCGATGTCCTCCAACTCCCCGGCGCGATCAGGATAGAGGCCGGTCCGGGCCACCTCGCCCTCGACCACCGAAATGGTGGTGGGAATCCGGTACCGTTTGAGGATCTCCTGCAGCAACACCTCGCCGGCGGCCTGATTCCGGTAGCCCCGCACTTCCGCCAGACTGGGAAACGCATCCCCATCCACATGCACGAAAAACAGGCGGCGGCCATTTTCGGTGGTCACGTCCGGGGTGGGCATGGGCGGCAGTTTGAGCGCGGAACGCAGAAAGTCGAGCGGCTGTAACATCCAGCGATCGGTAATTTCCTCGCTGTCCAGTGAAGGCAGCACCGAACGGACCACGAAAGGGTCCAATGCGAAGCCCCCCCAATCGGTCACCGCCGCCACGGTATAACGATCCTTGCCGGCGGCCAGGGTCAGCCAGTCCTGCCGGCTCTGCCCTTCCAGAAACACCGGATCGGCCACGTCCAGCAATCCGGGCAATGGGGCCTCGAACGCCATGCCCGGTGCCTGATGGACCACCCTTGGGGGTGTCGTTGGCTGAGGGCTCGGACTCAGACCGAAGACGCTGGCCTCGCGCCCGCCCGCGGTCACCGGCAGCCGGCCGAGCATGACCACCGGCACTCCCGCCCGGGCTTGCTCGGCCAACCAGCGGCGAAATCCCTCACCGACCCGCTCCGGTTCGTCCAGCCAGGTAATGATGCCCGCATAGCGGCCACGCAGAGTGCCGGCGGGCATGGCGTCCTCGTGGTAGCGGATATCCGGCACCAGCCCCAGATACTGCGCCGGCATCACCGCGAAGCGGACCAGTTCCGATTGTTCCCAGATCTGCCCCGGTGGCGTACCGTGAATCATCAGCACGCGGCGCGGCAGCACCTCGCGGCGCCCCACGCCCAGCATATCCAGCGCCGGGTTGCTGACCCAGGGAATGACATCGTGGCGGGCGATGAGGTCGGCGATCTCCCGGGCCCGCTGGCGGTCTTCCGGCGCCGCGTAATCGATGGCGATGGTGGGAATCCCATAGTCCCGGCGCACTTCCTCGAAGCGATCCAGCAACCATCGCCGGTCCTCCTCGGAGACCGGCTGATAACGTTGCAAATCAGGGCGCCAGCGCTGGTAGAGGGACTCCGCCGCCACCGCGTCCACGTGGTCGTGCACCGAGGGCAGCAACTCAAAACCCCGGTTGAGGATAAAACGCGCGCCGGGGAACGATTCGGCGATGTCCTGTATCAGGGTTTCCAGCCCGCGGCGCTGGGCGGTCAAAGCGGCCTCGCCGGTGGCCGCCAACCGGTAGCTGTCCAGGGTGTCGAAAAAGAAATGGCGGTAGCCCTGGTCCCAAAGCGGCTCGATCACGCGATCCATGAGGTAGCGACGTAACTCAGGGTTGGCCAGATCCAGCACCCGCGTTTGCCAGTCCGGGTTGTCACCCAATACCCAGTCGGCGCGAATACCGGCGGCGTAATCCCGGGACGGCAATACCTCCCCCAGGCTCACATAGGCGTAGACCCGGCCCACCTGGTCGGGCGGCGGCGAATCGGTCTGCGCCGGTTCAATCACCACCAGATCAAAGAGCGTCAATTCGCGCCAGGGGATATCGGGTCCGTAGTAGAACGCCGCGGACGGCGGGGTTGCCCGCGCCACGCCAGCCAGAGCCAGAACAAGCACAAACAGGAATAATCGGATCAAAACGGCGAGCGTCCTTATTGTTATCCAGGCGTTCAGGGTAACAATACAGCATAAGAAAAGCCGTTGTTTACATCGAACTTGGCAAAATCGGACGCTACGAACGCGCGTTTTTACAATTCACGAAAAGCTCACAGAAGACGGCTGTCCTTGCCAAACTGCCCGCGCAGAAAATCCATCTGATCACCGCGAATGCGGTGGCTGTTGATCAGCGCCAGGTACTCCGCCATGTTCGGCACATAGGGCAGCGCCAATAATTCCATATGAATTTCCTCGGGCAGGCGGTCGCCCTTGTGCTGATTGCAGCGCCGGCAGGCGGCCACCACGTTCAGCCAATGATCGCCGCCGCCCCGGGAGGTGGGGCGGATATGGTCGCGGGTGAGCTGGGCTTCGGGGAAGGTCTTGCCGCAGTACAGGCACAGGTGCTGATCGCGGCGGAACAGGGCGCGGTTGGTGAGCGGCGGCCGGGTGCGGCGGCGCGGGCTGGCCAGGCCGTCGCAGGCGATGATGGAGTGCAGGGCCAGGCGTGAGCGATCGCCGGTGTGGCGGCAGGTGCCGCCGCGCAGCTGATAGATGACGTCGCCCAGGGTCCAGGTCACCAGGCCGCGGGCGTACAGCACCGCCGCCGCCTGCCAGTCCAGCCACTCCACCGGCGTGCCCGCCTTATCCAGCCGCAGAATCCGATCCGACCTTAAAATACCTTCACTCATCCGCCCACCTCGTCCTACGACGATAGTCCGCCCGCCGTGCGGGCTCCTGGGAGTCCGGCCCGCCGTCGGCGGCGGGCCGGACCCCGAAAACTGACGATTCGGTGACGGTGTCTTGGAAGGCGGGAAAGTTGTCGGCACATCCGCGCTTCTCGACGGCGCGCCCTCGCGGAGCGCGTCTGCCCTGGTCTCTGGTTAACCGACCGCGACCGGCTAACCAGAAACAGAATTGCACAAATCATAAACAGCCCGGACGCGGGTCCGCAACCACGACACCGTTACCCCGATGGGCGCCCCGCTCCGGGCGCATTGGCCGGGGCGCACCGACGCCGGGCCATTCACGACCTTCACGGGCAAGGTCTATAGTGCCATTGTTTGATGATAGCGTTAGTTTGATGACAGCTTTAGTTCAATGACAGCTTGGGTACAAAGAGGGCGCCATGCCGTTTGACTATGTGATCGTGGGCGCCGGCTCCGCCGGTTGCGTGCTTGCCAACCGGTTGTCGGAAAATCCGAACAACAAGGTGTGCCTGATCGAGGCCGGACCGGATGACAACAGCCTGTTCATCCGCATTCCCGCCGGCATCATCTGGCTGATGCGCTCCAACGCCCGCAACTGGCGTTACTACACGGTGCCGCAGAAGGCGCTCAACAACCGCCAGATTTATATTCCGAGGGGCAAGACCCTGGGCGGCTCATCGGCGGTCAACGCCATGTGCTACACCCGTGGCCATCCCTGGGACTACGACCACTGGGAAGAGCTCGGCAACCCCGGTTGGGGCTACCGGGACGTGCTGCCGCTCTTCAAACGCTCCGAGCGCTACGAACCCGGCGCCGACGAGTTCCACGGGGACCGGGGCAATCTGAACATCGCCGAGCTGCGCTTCCGCCATCCGGTCAGCGAGGGGTTCGTGCGGGCCGGCGTGCAGGCCGGCCACCCGGCCACCGACGACTTCAACAACGCCACCCAGGAAGGGGTGGCGCTCTACAAGGTGAACCAGAAGGACGGCGAGCGCTGGGGCGTGGCGCGGGGCTATCTGCACCCGGCCCTGGAGCGCGACAATCTGACGGTGATGACCGACACCCTGGCCCACCGGGTGGTGTTCGACGGCAAGCGGGCCACCGGCGTGGAAGTGGAGCGACGCGGGCGCCGCCAGGTGATCGAGGCGGGCCAGGTGATTCTGTCCGGCGGCGCCATCAATTCGCCGCAACTGCTCAAGCTGTCCGGCGTCGGCCCCCGCGAGGAGCTGGCCGGCCACGGCATTCCGCTGGTCCATGATCTGCCCGGCGTGGGCGAGAACCTGCAGGACCATCCGGACGTGCTGGTGATTCACCGCAACCGCCGCCGCGACACCCTGACCATGGGCTCCTGGGAACTGCCGTTCACCGGCGCCCGGGCGCTGTGGCAGTTCTTCACCCAGCGCCAGGGTCAGCTGACCTCCAACGTGGCCGAGGCCGGCGGCTTCATCAAATCCCGGCCGGAGGAACCGCGTCCGGATCTGCAGCTGCATCTCACCGCCGCCAAGCTGGACAACCACGGGCTGAACTGGCTGTTCAGCTTCGGCCATGGATATTCCGGCCACGTCTGCATTCTGCGGCCGAAGAGCCGGGGCACCATCGGTCTGGCCGATGCCAACCCGCGCTCGCCGGCGCTGATCGACCCGCGTTTTCTCAGTCATCCGGACGACATGGAAGGCATGGTGCGCGGCGTCAAGGCGATGCGCCAAATCATGGCCCAGGACGCGCTGGCGCCCTGGCGTGGCGAGGAGATCGCCCCGGGCAGCGCGGTGCAAAGCGATGAACAGATCCGCGATTTTCTGCGCCGCAAGTGCGACAACATCTATCACCCGGTGGGCACCTGCAAGATGGGCGTGGACGACCAGGCGGTGGTGGACCCGGACCTGAAGGTGCACGGCCTGGAGGGCCTGCGGGTGGTGGACGCCTCCATCATGCCGACCCTGATCGGCGGCAACACCAACGCGCCCACGGTGATGATCGCGGAAAAAGCGGCCGACAACATTCTCGCCGAATAGGGCTCGCGGCCCTTCATAAAGCCGTCATCCCCCCGCCCCACACTCCCCTGTGACCACGAAAATGTTCCGGGGGAGCGGACCATGAGCGCCGAGTCATCGCCGCGGGCGCGGCTGGTGGAATTGCTGTGGCAACTGAAGCAGAACTACGACCGTGGCGACGGCGGCGGTCTGCGCTTTATCCATTTCAATACCCTGCTCAACGATTCCGAGTACCGCGCCGAAGTGATCGAGCAGGCGCTGACCAGCGACGATCCCCGTATCCGGGAACTGGCGCGCACGCTGAAAACCGCCAATCGCCAGGGCGTGCTGCTGGGCCGCCAGCCGACGGCCGGGGTGGCCGGTGCGCCGCCGGCGCCGGCGCCCACCCGGCGGGCCGGCGGCCCGGTCTGGCTGATCGTCCTGGCGGTGCTGCTGGTGACCGCCGGCGCCCTGCTGTACCGGCCGCTTGTGGTGATGGTGGCCGGCGAGCAGGTGGTGAGCGGCGTCCTTGACGGCGATACCACCTGGGGCGCGGACCGCACCTGGATCCTGGACGGCATCGTCTACGTGGAGGGCGGCACCCTGACTTTGGAGCCGGGGACCCGGGTGGAAGGCCGGCCCGGCGCCGCCCTGGTGGTGACCCGTGGCGCCCGGCTGCACGCCGCCGGCCGGGCGGACGCGCCCATTCTGTTCACCAGCAATCAGCCCGAAGGGACCCGCCAGCCCGGCGACTGGGGCGGCCTGGTGCTGCTCGGCGCGGCGCCGGTCAACCAGCCCGACGCGCACATCGAAGGGGTGCCGGACAACGACCCCCGGGGCGCCTTCGGCGGCCGCGACGCCGGCGGCAGCTGTGGCGTGCTGGAATATGCACGCATCGAGTTCGCCGGCTTCGAGGTCTACGCCAACAACGAACTGAACGGCCTGACCCTGGGCGGCTGCGGCAGCGGCACCATCGTGCGTCACGTGCAGGTGCACCGGGCCCTGGACGATGGCATCGAACTGTTCGGCGGCACCGCCGACCTGCGCCATGTGCTGATCACCGGCGCCGGCGACGATTCCCTGGACTGGGACTGGGGCTGGCGCGGCCGGGTGCAGTTTCTGATTGCCCAACAGTACAGCAGCGTCGGCGACAACGGCTTCGAGGCGGACAACAACGGCGACCGCCACGACGCCGAACCCCGGTCCGAACCGGTGATGTACAACGTCAGCCTGATCAGCCCGCGCAGCCACAGCCAGCATCACCGGGCCATGACCCTGCGCGAGGGCACCGGCGGTCACTTCCACAATATGGTGATCAGTGGGTTTTCCGGCGAAACCCTGGATATTCAGGACGCCAGCACCGTGGCCAACCTGAATGCCGGCCGCCTCACCTTCCAGGGGGTGGTGGTGCACGGCGTCGGCGCCCGCGGCATGAGCTGGTTCGAGCGCGAAACCGGGGACGGCGACGATGATGGCGGTCTGGATGAGGAAGGCTTCTTCCGCGACCTGCCCGGCCTGCGTTTCGGCGAGGACCCGATGTACACGCGCAACGCCACCGATCTGGTCCGGCCCGATTACACGCCGGCGCGCAACTCACCGCTCAAGGATGGGGCGGTGGCGCCGCCCCAGGGCGAGTTCTGGGACGAGGGCGCGCTCTATCTGGGGGCGGTGCGGCCCGGCGCGGCGCGCACCTGGGTGGACGGCTGGACCGACTTTCCGCTGAATTAAGGAGTGCCCCCGCCGCTCCCGCCGCAGCGCGCGGGCGGCTAGGGGCCGAACACGCCGTCGTCCTTGAGGCGCCGGAATTCCTGCTCGCTCAGGCCCAGTTCCTCGCGCAGCACCGCCTCGGTGTGGCCGCCGGCGTCGCCGCCGGGCCAGCGGGTGCCACCAGGGGTGCCGGCCAGGCGCGGGGCGATGGCGGGAATCTTCAGCGGCCGGCCGTTGATCTCCACCTGCTGGAACAGACCCCGGGCCTGAAAATGCGGGTCGGCCATCATGTCCGCGGCGCTGTAGATCGGCCCGCAGGGCACCCGCGCGTCTTCCAGAAGGCGCAGCACCTCGGCGCTGTCCAGGGTGGCGCACCAGGCCTCGATGGCGCCGTCCACTTCCGCTTCGTGCTCCACCCGGCCGGCGTTGTGCGCCAGGCGCGGGTCCCCGGCCAGGTCGGCGCGGCCGGCGGTGGTCATCAGCCGCTTGAAGATGGAATCGCCGTTGCCGCCGATGATCACGTACTTGCCGTCGGCGCAGCGGTAGGTGTTGGTGGGCACGATGCCGGTGACCGTGGACCCGGCCGGCTCGCGGATCAGCCCGGCGCCGTCGAACTCGGGGATCACCGCCTCCAGCAGATTGAACACGGTTTCGTAGAGCGCCACGTCCACCACCTGCCCCTGGCCGCTGCCGCGCCGCTCGAACAGCGCCAGCAGAATGCCCAGGGCGGCGTGCAGGCCGGCCACGGTATCGCCCAGGGACAGATTGGGCCGCACCGGCCGCTCCCCGGGAAAGCCGTTGACGTAACGCAGGCCGCCGATGCCTTCGCACACCGAGGCGTAGCCGGGCTTGTCCGCGTAGGGGCCGTCCTGGCCGTAGCCGGAAATGCGTGTGTAGATCAGCCCCGGGTTGCTGTCGGTGAAACGGTCCGGGCCCAGGCCCCAGTTCTCCAGGGTGCCGGGGCGGAAATTCTCGATCAGCACGTCGGCGCCGTCGATCAGCCGGGCGGCCAGGTCGCGGCCGGCGTCACTCTTCAGGTCCAGGGTCACCGAGCGTTTGTTGCGGCCGATGCTGCGCCACCAGAACGAGGTGCCGCTGTCGTCCAGCTTGCGCCAGCCTCGGATCGGGTCGCCGCCGGGGGGCTCCACCTTGATCACCTCGGCGCCGAAATAAGCCAGCAACGTGCCCGCGAAGGGCCCGGCGATCAGTTGTCCCAGTTCCACCACCTTGACCCCGGCCAGGGGCAGCGCGCGTTCGCTCATGTCCGTTCCTTTGCTTCGCCAGGGCCGCTATTGTCCGGGCTGTTCCCGCCGTCGTCCACGAACACGGTACAATCGCGCTTCCCCTCGGACAGGAGACAGCATGACCCCGGAACGTCTGCGGCGCCTGCGGGCCACCCTGGCCCGCCGCCAGCCGGACCTGAGCGTGATCATGGATGGCGTGCACAAGCCCCACAACATCGCCGCCGTGGTGCGCACCTGCGACGCGGTGGGGGTGCTGGAGCTGCACGCCGCGCTGCCCGACAATCGGGCCCGGGACACGGTGCGCACCGCCCTGGGCTCGCAACGCTGGGTCAATGTGCGCGAGCACCACGACAGCGAGGAGGCCATCCGCGCGGCCCGCGAGCGCGGCCTGCAGGTGCTGGCGGCACACTGGTCGGACCGGGCGGTGCCCTACCGGGAGGTGGACTACACCCAACCCACCGCCCTGCTGCTGGGCACCGAGCGCACCGGCGTCGACGCCACCAGCGCGGCGGCGGCGGACCGCCATGTGTTCATTCCGATGATGGGCATGGTGTCGTCGTTCAACGTCAGCGTGGCGGCGGCCATCATTCTCGCCGAGGCCTGCGAGCAACGGCGCGCCGCCGGGCTCTACGACCGCTCGCGGCTGAGCGAGGCCCAGCACCGCGACACCTTGTTCAAATGGGCGCACCCGAAACTGGCGGAGCACTGCCAGCGCTTCGGCGTGCCCTACCCGGCGCTGCGGGAGGACGGCGAACTGGCCGACCCCGCGTGCTTCAACTTTCAGCTCAGCGAGGCGATCCTCCGTGACCGCGAGCCGTAATCCCCCCGCCGCCCTGCAGGCGCGGCTCAACCGGCTGCTGCCGGACATCCGCCTGCTGGCCACGCCGCTGCCGCTGGTGCCGTCGCTGTCCCTGTGGCTGCTGGACCGGCTGGTGGACGAACGGCTCGACCAGGCGGTGGCCAACGCCCTGATGGAGGCGCCGCCCTACTGGGCCCTGTGCTGGGCCTCCGGCCAGGTGCTGGCGCGGCACCTTCTGGCGCACCCGGAACGGGTGCGGGGCCGCTGCGTGGTGGACGTGGGGCCGGGCTCCGGCGTGGTGGCGATCGCCGCCGCCCGCGCCGGCGCCGCCCGGGTGATCGCCTGCGACCTGGACCCGGACGCCCTGGCCGCCACCGAGGCCAACGCCGCGCTCAACGACGTTCGCGTGGACCTGAGCGACGACCTGGACGCCTGCCTGGCGGTGGCCGACCGGCTCACCGCCGCGGACATTCTTTACGACCGGGACAATCTGCCGCTGCTGGAACGGTTCCGCGCCGCCGGAGTGCCGGTGTGGCTGGCGGATTCGCGCATCGCCGACCTGGATCCGCCCGGCTTTACCTTGCTCGGCCATTGGCGGGCCACCACCTGGCCGGACCTGGGCGAATCCGAGGACTACAACCGGGTGCGGATTTTCGAATTGGAACCCTGATCACGGTTTTCGGTCGAAAGCCTCGTTACGCCTCAATGGTAAGGAGGATTGACCTTGTACATCCCATTGAAATCATTCACTGCCTCGAAACATTCCCTTCTGGTGGCCTGGGCCGCCGCCCTGCTGCTGGCGTTCTCGCAGACCGCCGGGGCCGCCCTGCCCGACCGTACACCGAGCGGCGGCGCCATGCCGTCGCTGGCGCCGATGATCGAAAGCGTGTCGCCGGCGGTGGTCAACATCGCGGTGGAGGCCCAGGTACGTCAGGCCCAGAACCCGCTGATGCAGGACCCGTTCTTCCGTCGCTTCTTCGATCTGCCGGAGCAGGCGCCCACCCGCCGCGCGGTGGCCGCCGGCTCCGGCGTGATCGTGGACGCGGACAACGGCTATGTGCTGACCAACGCCCATGTGGTGCGCAACGCCGACAAGATCGAGGTGACGCTCACCGACGGCCGCGAACTGTCCGCGGAACTGGTCGGCCAGGATCAGGAAGTGGACCTGGCGGTGCTCAAGCTGGAATCCGCCGAGGATCTGACCCAGGTGACCCTGGCGGATTCCTCGCTGATGCGGGTGGGCGACTTCGTGGTGGCCATCGGCAACCCCTTCGGCCTGGGCCAGACCGTGACCTCGGGCATCGTCTCCGCCCTGGGCCGCACCGGCCTGGGCATCGAGGGCTACGAGAATTTCATTCAGACCGACGCCTCCATCAACCCGGGCAATTCCGGGGGCGCCCTGGTCAATCTGCAGGGTGAGCTGGTGGGCATCAACACCGCCATCCTGGCGCCGGCCGGCGGCAACGTGGGCATCGGCTTCGCCATCCCCACCAGCATGGCCGAGAACGTGATGACCCAGTTGATCGAGCACGGCGAGGTGCGCCGGGGCATGCTTGGCGTCACCGTCCAGGACCTCACCGACGAACTGGCCGAGGCGCTTAACGTGGAAGCCCGCAAGGGCGTGGTGATCACCAATGTGGTGGGCGACAGCGCCGCCGCCAAGGCCGGTCTGAAAGCCGGTGACGTGGTGCAGGCGGTGGACGGCGTGCCGGTGAACCGGGCCTCGGACCTGCGCAACAAGGTGGGCCTGTCACCGGTGGGCGAGAAGATCGAGCTGAACATTCTGCGCGACGGCAAGGAACGGCAGGTGACCGCGGTGATCACCGAGTCCGGCGAGAAGGCCAGCGCCGGCAACGCCATTTCCCAGTACCTGGAAGGCGCCGATCTGCGCAATCTGCGCGAGGGCGAGCTGAGCCATGCCGACAAGGGCGTGCTGGTGGAAAAGGTGGAACGCAACTCCGCCGCCTGGCGGGCCGGCCTGCGCCGGGGTGACGTGATCATCAACGCCAATCGCAAGGACATCGCCAACATGAGCGAGCTGCAGAGCGCGGTGACCGACAAGAAAGCGGCGCTGCTGTTGCGGGTGAACCGGGACGGGGGGATTTTCTTCGTCGTGGTGCGGTAGAGAATGGATACAGGATGCAGGGTTCAGGATACAGGAGGGACACGGCACCCTACCCTGCATCCTGTATCCTTCATCCTGTATCGCTGATTTTTCAGAGGCGGGAGAGCTGGCGGTAGAGGTTGTCCATCACCCGGGCGCTGAGCAGGCGGGCGCGGTCGGTTTGCCGGCCGTCGAAGTGCTCATCCAGGTTGGCGTGGAACAGCGCCAGCCAGCGTTCGTGGTGGGCGCCGGTGAGCGGCGCCTGGTGGTGGACGGCGCGGTGTTTGGCCATCATGTGGCGCTTGTAGCCGGGCTGGTTGAGCAGCAGCTTTTTCCAGAAGGCGGCGATCAGCGGCAGGTGGGTGTCCAGATCGATGCGCGCCACCTCCAGAAACACCGGCGCCAGCAACGGGTCCGCCAGCACCCGGTCATAGAACAGGCGCACCATGCGGTCGATCCGTTCCGGGCTGTCCAGATCCGGCTTCTCGCTGTCCCGGGGGCGCGGCGCCTGGCCCGGGACGAACCGTTGCGGCGCGCTCACCAGCGCAGCCGACCGGTGAGCATGTCCTTGAACATGACGAAGTCGCCGGCCAGGCTGTACCAGGGATGCTTGAAGGTGGCCGGGCGGTTCTTCTCGAAGAAGAAGTGGCCCACCCAGGCGAAGCCGTACCCCACCACCGGCAGCAACAGCAGGCCCCAAAGGTTGCCGGTCAGGAACACGCCCACCAGCACCGCGAACAGGCCCAGGGTGCCGAAGAAGTGCAGGCGGCGGCAGGTCGGGTCGCTGTGCTCCTGCAGGTAGTAGGGGTAGAACTCCTCGAAGCTCTGAAAATCCGATTGTTTGACGCTGTTCATAGTGTTCACCTTTCTGGTCGCTACTGGCGGCGCGCACCGGGTGCCGGGTTCCTCCGGCCATTGTCCACGTCTGAGGGCGCCGGACAATGGCCGGTCGCTGTTCGGTATACAGGATATATCATGATTTTCAGTCCCCGTCTGAACCGTTTGCTGTGCGAAACCCGCACGCCGATCCCCCGCGATCTGGGGCGTCTGACCCGCACCGGCGCCGAGGTGGCGCCCGCGCAGGCGGGCCTGGACGAGGACGGGGTGGCGGCCATCCGCCGGGCGCTGCGCGGCCTGTACCGGACCGGCATGAGCCCGGGCATCGCCCTGTGTCTGCGGCGACGGGGGCAGGTGGTGGTGGACCAGACGATCGGCTACGCCGACCCGGTCAGCGAGCGCCTGCTTACCCCGGAAACGCCGATCTGTCTGTTTTCCGCGTCCAAGTCCATTACCGCCATGCTGGTGCACCATGGCGCCGAGCAGGGGCTGGTGGACCTGGACCGGCCGGTGAGCCACTACCTGCCGGCGTACGGCCGCGCCGGCAAGCAGCACACCACGGTGCGCCACATGCTCACCCACCGCGCCGGCATTCCGCGCCCGGACCGGCCGGTGGACCCGGACATTCTGTACCGTCCGGACGATATTCTCGACATTCTCTGTCGCGCCGAACCGGCCACCCTGGGCACCCAGGCCTACCACGCCATCACCGCCGGTTTCGTGCTCGGCGCGGTGCTGGAAGCGGTCACCGGCGAGCCGCTCAACGCCACCCTGGACCGGGTGGTGCGCCGGCCCCTGGGCATGCGCCATTTCACCTTCGGGGGCACCGGTCCGGAGCGGGCCCGGGACGTGGCCACCGGGCGCCCGGCGAAGCTGGTCGATCTGTTTCTCAACCACGCGGTGGGCGGCACCCTGGACGAGGTGGTGCGGGTCACCAACGACGACCGCTTCCAGGACACAGTGGTGCCGGCGGGCAATCTGTACGCCACCGCCGAGGAGGCCAGTCGCTTTTTCCAGATGCTGCTGGACGAAGGCCGTTGGGGAGACCAACGGATATTCCAGGCGGAGACCGTGCTCGAGGCGCGCCGGCCCGCCTCCCGGCGGCCCCGGCTGGACCGCACCCTGATGCTGCCACTGACATTTTCCGCCGGCTTCATGCTCGGCAACCGGGGCATCGGCCTGTTCGGCCCGGCGGCGCCGCGGGCCTTCGGTCACCTCGGCTTCATCACCATTTTCTGTTGGGCGGACCCGGACCGGGCGCTGAGTGGCGCCCTGCTGACCACCGGCAAGGGCCTGGTCGGCCCGCACCTGCCAGCGCTGCTCAATCTGCAATACACCATCAACCGGGTCACCGCCGGCGCCTGATGGCGGCTTCGACCGCGATAAAGAACGGATAAAAAAAGGGCGCGTGATCACGCGCCCTTCTTTGTTGCGGCTGAAAGCGCCGGTGTCAGCCGGCGGCCTTCATGGCCGCGCGCTCGGCGCTCAGGCCCCGGTACAGGCTCAGGCACATCACCAGCAGCACCACCGTGAACGGCAGGCCGGTGGTCACCGCGCCGGCCTGCAGGGCGTTGAGCGCCTGCTCGCCGCCACCGTACAGCAGCGCGCCGGCGATCAGACCTTCCATCACCGCCCAGAACACCCGCTGGGGCACCGGCGCGTCGAGCTTGCCGCCGGCGGTGATCGAGTCGATCACCAGGGAGCCGGAATCCGATGAGGTGATGAAGAACACCAGCACCAGCAGGATCGCCAGGAACGAGGTGATGCCCGCCAGCGGCAGCTGCTCCAGCATCTGGAACAGGGCCAGGGAGGACTCGCCGATGCCGTTGGCCAGTTTGCCGACGCCATTGATCACCTGATCTAGACCGGAGCCGCCGAAGGTCGCCATCCAGATGATGGTCACCACGGTGGGCACGATCAGCACGGCGGTCAGAAACTCGCGCACGGTGCGGCCATAGGACACCCGCGCCACGAACATGCCCACGAACGGGGACCAGGAAATCCACCAGGCCCAGTAGAACACGGTCCAGTTGTGCAGGAAGTCCTGGTCTTCACGACCGAACCAGCTGCTCAGCGGAATCAGATTGGCGGCGTAGTCCACCGCCGTCTGCCCCATGGAGGTAAAGATCAGCAGGGTCGGCCCGGCGATCATCACGAACAGCAGCAGCAGCGCCGCTATCGCCATGTTGATGTTGCTGAGCAACTTGACGCCGCCGTCCAGGCCGCGGATCACAGAGATCGTCGCCACCGCGGTGACACCGACGATGATGCCCACCTGCACATTGAGCGCGTTGGGCGTATCGAACAGAAAGTGCAGGCCGCCGGCGGCTTGCTTGGCGCCCAGACCCAGGGAGGTGGCCAGGCCGAAGATGGTGGCCAGCACCGCCAGCACGTCGATGATGTGGCCGGCCCAGCCCCAGCAGCGCTCGCCCAGGATCGGGTAGAACGCGGAGCGGATGGTCAGCGGCATGCCCTTGTTGTAGGCGAAGAACGCCAGCGACAGCGCCACCACGCCGTAGATCGCCCAGGGGTGCAGCCCCCAGTGGTACATCACCGCGCCAAGCGCGGCGTCCTTGGCTTCCGGCGTGTTCGGTGCCACGTTCAGCGGCGTGCCGAACCAGTCGGTGTAATAGCCCACCGGCTCGGCCACGCTCCAGAACATCAGGCCGATGCCCATGCCCGCCGCGAACAGCATGGCGAACCAGGAGAGCGTCGAGAATTCCGGCTTGGCGCCTTCGCCGCCGAGGCGGATCCTGCCCACCGGCATCACGATCAGAAACAGACAGAACAGCACGAACACGTTCGCGCCGACCATGAACAACCAGTCAAAGTGTTCGATGGCCCAGGTTTTGGCACCGCCCAGGGCGGTGTTGGCGACTTCCGGAAAGATCAGCGTACCGATCACGAAAGCCAGGATGAGCACCGCGCTGATGAAGAAGACCGGATTGTGCATGTCCATGCCCAGGACCTGCACATTATCCTGCCCCACTTCATAGTCGGTTTCGTATTCCACGCTCATGGCATGACTCCTGTTGTGTCATGCGCGGAACCGTGGCGGCGAGCGACGATTCCGCACGGGGACGGAGCCGGCCCGGGGGCCGGCTTGCGGAGGGTCGGCGAACGACGGATCAGAAGTAGAAGTCGAAGGCGACGTAGAAGGCGTTGAAGTCGGATTCGTAGACGTCGCCGTAGGCGTTGATGTCGCCGTCGGACTGCAGATATTCGACGTAGATCCAGCCGGGACCGTATTGATAACGCACGCCCGGCGCGAAGAATTCCACGTCGTCGGCGTCGTTGCCGGTGGTGTCGGTGCTGGCGATGCCGGCATCGATGTAATAGAACCAGTCGTCATGGTTGTAACCCAGTTCCACCACGTGACGCTGGTTCTCGATCTTTTCGTCCACCGGCGCGCTGGCGGAGGCCAGCAGCGCGTCCATGCCACCGAAGTCGCGTTCCACGCTGATAAAGCGGTACTTGGCGGTCCAGTTGTCCTTCTCGAACACATAGTGCAGGTCGTAGGCCTGATGGCTGCCGTCATCGTTGCTGGCCGACGGGTTGCCCGCCGCCACCGGCACCAGATCCTGCATGCGACCGTACTGGGCGGATACGCCCACGGTGTGATGCTCCAGGAAATTCCAGTCCAGATTCACCACGCCGGTTTTGATTTTCCGGTAGGTGTCGCTGGAGCCCCAGTGACCGTTGTCATCCACCGTGTCGGTGGAGTCCTCGCCCCAATCGTCCTGATGGTAATAGGCCACGTCGTAGTGGAAGGCACCGGCGTCGCCGCTGTATTTGAGACCCACGTCCATCTGGTCCCCGTAGCCGCCCTGCAGGCCATCGCCGGGCCAGAAGTTGGCGGTCTTCCAGCCGAAGGGCACCTGGCTCTTACCGATTTTCAGGCTGCTGTTGTCGGTGACGTCGTAACCGATCCAGGCTTTGTGGACGGTCAGGTTATCGCCGCTGTTGTTGCTGGCGGGATCGCTGAAGGAACCGGTGCCGAAACGGGTCTCGGCGCTGAAGTGCCAGGGGCCGTAGCTGCCGTCGTCGTCGGCGTAGATGATCAGGGCGGGGTCGGCGAAGTTGCCGCCGGTTTCGTTGTCCAGGTCTTCGTTGAAGGCCGGTGAGTTGAAGTCGGATTTGGTGACGTTCTGGTAAACCCACCAGACGCCAGCGCTCAGTTCGGCGCCGGCCCGCGCGCTCACCGGCGCGGTCATCGACACCAGCGCGGTGGACGCCGCGATCAAGCCCATCGCGGGCGTTTTAATAAAAGTCTTCATTATTTTCTCCCCAGCATCAGGTAGGAGAAAGCCTAAGGATCAGCGTGCCGATGTCAAACGAGGCGGCGCTTATTCACACCCTTGATAAGGCAAAAAACCCTGCTAATGCAGGGCCTTGGCGCGTTATAAAAAATTTGCAAAATGCAGGAACTTTGCGCGCCATGCATAATAATCCGGCCCTGTTCTGACAAAATACAGCAACAAGAAGACCAAAAAAACGCGACGATTCGCCGCGTTTTTTTTGTTCGCCGTCGGCGCGCGCCGGGGCTTCACATATTATTGACGATGGCGTCGCGCACCGCGTCCAGGGTGGCGTCGATGGTGACCATGCGCGAGCCCTTGTTCAGTTCGTCCCGGCACTGGTCGATGGCGGTATCCGGGTCCTTGAGGCCGTTGCCGGTGAGGGTGCACACCACGGTGGAGCCTTCGGCGATCTTGCCGGCCTTGATGTCGCGCATGGCGCCGCCGATGGACGCGGCCGAAGCCGGTTCGCAGAACACGCCTTCTTTTTCCGCCAGCATTTTCTGCGCGGCCAGGATCTCCTGGTCGGTGAGTTCGTCGAACCAGCCGCCGGACTCCTTCCGCACGTTCCAGGCCTTGTCCCAGGACTGCGGATTGCCGATGCGGATGGCGGTGGCCACGGTCTCCGGGTCTTCCACCGGCGCGCCGCGCAGGAACGGCGCGGCGCCGTTGGCCTGATAGCCCACCATCACCGGCGCGGCGTTGACCACGCCGCTCTTGCGATACTCGCTGTAGCCCATCCAGTGAGCGGTGATGTTACCGGCGTTGCCCACCGGCAGGCAGTGGTAGTCCGGTGCCCGGCCCAGCTCCTCGACGATCTCGAAGGAGGCGGTTTTCTGACCCTGCAGACGATAGGGGTTCACCGAGTTGACCACCGTCACCGGCGCCTGGGAAGCCACTTCCTTGACCAGCTGCATGCCCTGATCGAAGTTGCCGCGGATTTGCATGATCACGGCGCCGTACATCATCGCCTGGGCCAGCTTGCCCATGGCGATCTTGCCTTCCGGAATGATCACGAAGGCGGTGATGCCGGCGCGCGCCGCGTAGGCCGCCGCCGCCGCCGAGGTGTTGCCGGTGGACGCGCAGATGATGGCGTTGCTGCCCTCTTCCACCGCCTTGGTCACGGCCATGGTCATGCCACGGTCCTTGAACGAACCGGTGGGGTTCAGCCCCTCGTACTTGACGTAGATGTCCACGTCCTTGCCGAGCAGGCGCGGGATGTTCTTGAGCCGGATCAGCGGCGTGTTGCCTTCGCCCAGGCTGATCACGGGGGTGTCGTCGTTGACCGGCAGGTGGTCGCGGTAGCGGTTGATCAGGCCGGTGTAACGGTCACGGAATGGCATGGCTTGGTCTCTCAAGTTCGGCTTACACGCACCACGCTAACACGCATCACGCCCGTAGCGTGCTGGCGTGCAGCGTGTTGCGTGCCAGCGCTGTGTCAAGCGTCCAGCGTTTCCACGCGGATGCGCATTATATCCTTGTCCACGGTGTCCAGGGCGGCGATCTTCGCCAGGGCGGCGTTCATATCGCCCTCCAGCACCTTGTGGGTCATCATCACGATGGGCACCAGCCCTTCCTCGGTTTCCTTCTGCACCATGGCTTCGATGCTGATGCGGTTGTCGCTGAGGATGCGGGTGATGTCCGCCAGCACGCCGGGCTTGTCCTGCACGTGCAGCCGCAGATAAAAGCCGCAGGACACATCGTCGATGGTGAGGATGCGTTCGTCGGACATCTGGTCGGCGTGGAAGCCCAGATAGGGCACCCGCTCTTCATGGTCGACGGTGAGCGCGCGGCCCATTTCGATGATGTCCGCCACCACCGCCGAGGCGGTGGGTTCGGCGCCGGCGCCGGCGCCGTAGTACATGGTGGGGCCCACCGCGTCGCCGTCGATCATGACCGCGTTCATCACGCCGTTGACCGCCGACAGCATGGTCTCGATGGGGATCAGGGTCGGATGCACGCGCAGTTCGATGCCGTTGCCGGTGTCCCGGGCGATGCCCAGGTGCTTGATCCGGTAGCCGAACTGGGCGGCGCTCTTCACGTCCTCGATGGTGATGCGCCCGATGCCTTCCATGTAGACCTTGGAAAACTGCAGCGGAATGCCGAAGGCAATGGAGGCGATGATGGTCAGCTTGTGGGCGGCGTCCACGCCTTCCACGTCGAAGGTCGGGTCGGCCTCGGCGTACCCCAGTTCCTGGGCTTCCTTGAGCACGTCGACGAAGGCGCGGCCGCCCTGCTCCATCTCGGTGAGAATGTAGTTGCCGGTGCCGTTGATGATGCCGGCCACCCAGTTGATGTGGTTGGCGGCCAGGCCCTCGCCCAGGGACTTGAGAATCGGAATGCCGCCGGCCACCGCCGCTTCGAAGGCCACGTCCACGCCGTTTTCATGGGCGGCGTGGAAGATCTCGTTGCCGTGCTCGGCGATCAGCGCCTTGTTGGCGGTGACGATGTGCTTGCCGTTGCGGATCGCCGTGAGCACCAGCTCGCGGGCGGTGTCGGTGCCGCCGATCAGCTCCACCAGGATGTCCACGTCCGGGTCGGTGGCCACCGCGAAAATATCGCGGGACAGGCGCACGCCGGAAATGTCGCAGTCCGGATTGTCACGCCGGGCGCCGATGTGGGCGATCTCGATGGGCCGCCCCACACGCCGGGCGATTTCCTGGGCGTTGCGTTGCAGTACGTTGACGGTCCCTGAGCCCACGGTGCCCAGGCCCGCGATACCGACCTTTACCGGGTTCACACGCTGTCCTCTCAATCAGTCCAGCAGGCCGTCGGCACGGAACATCTTCTTGATGCCGCGCAGCGCCTGCCGGGTACGTTGTTCGTTTTCAATCAGGGCGAAGCGCACATGATCGTCGCCGTATTCGCCGAAGCCGATGCCCGGGGAGACGGCCACGCCGGCCTCCCGCAGCAGTTTCTTGGAAAACTCCAGGGAACCCATGGCCCGGTACGGGGCCGGCAGCGGCGCCCATACGAACATGGTGGCGCGGGGCTTTTCCACCGTCCAGCCCAGCTCGCGGAGGCCGTCGCAGAGCACGTCGCGGCGCCGCTGGTAGAGATCGCGGATTTCGCCGACGCAGGTCTGGTCGCCTTCCAGGGCGGCGATGGCGGCCACCTGGATGGGCGTGAAGGTGCCGTAGTCCAGGTAGGATTTGATGCGTGCCAGGGCCTGGATCAGGTCCTTGTTGCCGCAGCAGAAACCGACCCGCCAGCCGGGCATATTGTAGCTCTTGGACAGGGAGAAAAACTCCACCGCCACATCGCGGGCCCCTTCCACCTGCAGGATCGAGGGCGCCTGGTAGCCGTCGAACACGATGTCCGCGTAGGCGATATCGTGCACCACCCAGATGCCGTATTCCCGGGCGATGGCCACCACCTTCTCGAAGAAGTCCAGCTCCACGCACTGGGCGGTGGGGTTGCCGGGAAAATTCAGCACCAGCAGTTTCGGCTTGGGCCAGGATTCCTTGATCGCCCGCACCAGCTCCTCGAAGAAATCCACGCCCTCCACCAGCGGCACATGGCGGATGTCGGCGTTGGCGATGACGAAGCCGTAGGGGTGGATCGGGTAGCTGGGATTGGGCACCAGCACGGTGTCGCCGGGGCCCATGGTGGCCAGGGCCAGATGGGCCAGGCCTTCCTTGGAGCCGATGGTGACGATGGCTTCGGACGCCGGGTCCAGTTCCACCTGATAGCGGCGCCGGTACCAGTCGGTGATCGCCCGGCGCAACCGCGGGATGCCCTTGGACTGGGAATAGCGGTGGGTGTCGCCGCGCTGGGCCGCTTCGGTGAGCTTGTCGACGATGTGCCGGGGGGTCGGCTGGTCCGGATTGCCCATGCCGAAGTCGATGATGTCCTCGCCGCGCGCACGGGCCGCCATTTTCAACTCGCCGACGATGTTGAAAACATAGGGGGGCAGGCGCTTGATGCGCTGAAAATCAGCTTCCACGGCATCACCTTGGCGGGGGGAATCGGAAGCCGGACACATTAACGGCGCAGCCCCTCGCCGTCAATGTAAAAGGCCCCGCCAGGGACGGCGCAAAGCGCCGTGTGACGGGGCCTGCGGGCCGCCGGATCGGTTACAGACCGAGGCGCTGCCGGAGCTGCTCCGGGGTCACGTAGCCACCCAGTTGCTGGCCCTCGGCGGTGTAGATCGCCGGGGTGCCGCGCACGCCGAATTCCAGGCCCATCTGGTAGTCCTGATCGACGGGGTCGGCGCAGTCGCCCAGGTCCGCCTTGGAGATCTTGTCGTCCAGTTTGGCGGCGGTGAGCGCCTGGGCCGGTTTGGCGTCGCACCAGATATGGCGCATGTCCTCGGCGGCCTGGGAAGAGGGCCCGCCCCGGGGGAACGCCAGATAGTGCACGGTGATGCCCTGCTCGGTGTATTCCTCGATATGACGGTGCAGCTTGCGGCAGTAGCCGCAGGTGATGTCGGTGAAGGCGAAGATTTCGGTCTTTTCCTTGCCCTTGGCGGGATAGGTGATCATGCGCGACTTGTCGAGCCCGGCCAGGCCGTCGCGGCGCACCTTCTCGTAGCGCTCTTCCTTCAGGTTCACCGGACCGGCGTCGCGCATCTGGATCACGTCGCCGGTGAAGATCAGTTTGCCGTCGGTGGACGCGTAGACGATATCACGGCCGTTGATCTCAACTTCCACCAGGCCGTCCGCCGGGGACGGGTCGATGGCGGTGATGTCGGCGCGCGGAAACGCCGCCTTGAACTCGGCGCGGAACGCTTTTTCGTCGATCCCCCCGTCGGCACGGGCAATCGCCGCGACGGCCAGCAACAGGCCGAGGGCGGCGGCGGTCAGTGCTTTCATTATCGTTCTCCTTCCGTGTTGTCCGCCCTCCGGGGCGGCCCTTGATGTACGACTTCGCCGCCGGGGATCAGGTTCCCGAGCGCGGATGATGGGCTTCGTAGACCTCCCGCAGGCGGTGCTGGGCCACATGGGTATAGATCTGGGTGGTGGACAGATCGCTGTGCCCCAGCAACAGCTGCACCACCCGCAGATCGGCACCGTGGTTGAGCAGGTGGGTGGCGAAAGCGTGCCTCAGTGTATGGGGGGAGAGAGGCTTTTGCACTCCGGCGCGCACCGCCAATTGCTTGATCCGGTGCCAGAAGGTCTGGCGTGTCATGCGCGTGCCCCGGCGGCTGGGAAACAGCACCTCCCGGTCGTCACCGAGCAGCGCCGGCCGGCCGTCGCGCAGGTAGCGTTCCAGCCAGTGCAGGGCTTCTTCCCCCAGCGGCACCAGCCGCTCCTTGTCGCCCTTGCCCACCACCCGCACCAGGCCCTGGCGGGTATTCACCTGGCCGAGGGTCAGCCCCACCAGTTCCGACACCCGCAGGCCGGCGGCATAGAGCACCTCCAGCATGGCCCGGTCGCGCAGACCCAGGGGGTCGTCCAGGTCCGGGGCGCCGAGCAGCGCCTCCACCTCCTCTTCCGACAGGGTTTTCGGCAGCGGGCGCCCCAGCCGCGGGCGCGCCACATTCAGGGTGGGGTCCTCGGCGATGCGGTTCTCGCGCTTCATCCAGCGGAAGAAACTCTTCATGGCCGACAGCTGCCGGGCCAGGGAGCGGGCGCTGATCCCCACCCGCTCGGCCAGATATTCGAGCACGTCCAGGCGCTGGCAACGGGCCAGCCCGCCGCCCCGGGCGGCCAGCCACTGGCCGAACTGGCGCAGATCGCGCCCGTAGCTTTCCAGGGTATGGCGGCTGAGGCCCCGTTCCAGCCACTGGCCGTCCAGCCAGGCGTCGATCAGAGCCTGTTCGGTGTCCGGCAGCGGCGGCCCGGGTGGCGGGTTGGCGGTGGAGGGCGGCATGGCGGGAGTATTGGCGAAGGCCGGCAAAAACTCAACGGCGGCGGGGTTTTACCATTTATTACCGGGGCCCGGCGGGGGCCGTTGGCATACTGGAGCGGGAGCCATTTATCGAGCGAGGAGACTACCCATGGGCATTTTGTCGTGGATTATTCTGGGCCTGCTGGCCGGCATCATCGCCAAGTGGATCATTCCCGGCCGCGACGGCGGGGGCTTTATCGTGACCACCCTGCTGGGCATCATCGGCGCCATCGTCGGCGGCTGGCTGGGGGCCATGGCGGGCATCGGCGGGCCGGTGAGCTCGTTCAGCCTGGGCAGCCTGTTCACCGCCATCGTCGGCGCCCTGGTGGTGCTGGCCGTGTTCCGGGCGGTGACGCGCTGATCCTTTCGATGCAGGCGCGGCTTCAGCCGCTCCTGCAGGGAAGGGCCCCCAAAAAGAAGGGCCGCCCCCTCAACGGGGCGGCCCTTCTTTTTGGTTCGCGCGTTGGCGTGACCGTGCCGGACCAGAGGTCGCTTCCGAATTGCCCTACAGCAAAGGCTGAAGCGACTTGGCTCGCGGACGCGGTCGTCGCGGAACCGGATCCTAGCGGATTTTTTCCTTGATCCGCGCGGATTTACCGGAGCGCTCACGCAGGTAGTAGAGCTTGGCGCGACGCACGTCACCGCGACGGTTCACTTCGATGGAATCGATGATCGGGCTGTGCAGCTGGAACACCCGCTCGACGCCCACGCCGTGGGACACTTTACGGACCGTGAAGGCGGAGTTCAGGCCGCGGTTGCGGCGGGCGATGACCACGCCCTGGAACGCCTGCAGACGCTCCCGGTTGCCTTCCTTTACCTTTACTTGCACGGTGACGGTGTCACCGGCGCCGAACTCGGGCACATCGGCTTTCAGCTGTGCCTGTTCGATTTCCTGAATCAGGGGTTTCTTGCCGCTCATGGCGCGCTCCTCGGTTCATTGTCGCTGTATCGCTACTCGCCGCCGTCCGCCTGATGTTCGCGGATGTATTCGTCGAGCAACTCGCTCTCTTCCTGGCTCAAGCCCCGCGCCTTGCGGGCCTCGAGCAAGTCGGGACGGCACCGCCAGGTGCGCCCCAGTGCCTGTTTCAGTCGCCAGCGGCGGATCCGCTCGTGATCGCCGCTGAGCAACACCTCAGGCACGCTGCGATCCCGATAGGTCTCGGGCCGCGTGTAATGCGGGCAGTCCAGCAGGTCCTCCAGTTCCCCGGAGAACGAGTCCTGGGCCGCCGAGTCCTGATGCCCGAGCACCCCGGGCAACAGACGCGTGACCGCGTCGATCAGCACCAGCGCCGGCAACTCGCCGCCGCTGAGCACGTAATCGCCGATCGACACCAGCTCGTCCACCTCGGTCTCGATCAGCCGCTCGTCCACGCCTTCATAGCGTCCGGCGAGCAGAATCAGCCCCGGCGTGGCGGCCAGTTGCGCCGCCCGGGCCTGGGTCAGCGGCCGCCCCTGGGGCGACAGATAGACCACCCGGGCACCGGGGTTGCCCTGCCGGGCCGCCGCCAGCGCTTTCTCCAGCGGCGCCACCTTCATCACCATGCCGGGGCCGCCGCCGAAGGGCCGGTCGTCCACGGTGCGGTGCCGGTCCTCGGTGAAGTCCCGGGGGTTCACCGTGTCCAGCGTCAGCAGACCGTTTTCCACCGCCCGCCGGGTGACGCCGAAGTCGGTGACGGCGCGGGCCATCTCCGGAAACAGGCTGACCAGCGTGATACGCATGATCAGAAATCCGGGTCCCAGTCCACCCGCAGCTCGCCGGCGTCCAGGTCCACCGCGCTGACCACCTCACCGGGGGTCCAGGGCAGCAGGCGTTCCTGACGGTCCAGGCTGTCCGCGTCGCCGCGCACCACCAGCACGTCATTGGCGCCGGTTTCCATCAGACCGTGCACCCGGCCCAGGTCGCGACCATCGTCGAGTTTCACGCGCAGACCAATCAGGTCCCGCCAGTAATACTCGCCGTCGCCGGACTCCGGCAGCTGCGAACGGGGCACCGCGATGTCCCGGCCCACCAGTTCGCGGGCGGCCCGGTCGCGGTCCTCGTACCCCTCGAAACCGGCCACCAGACCTTTACCCTGGCGGCGCTTGCCGGTGAGTTTCACCGGTTTCCAGACGCCGCCCTCGAGCAGGTGCCAGGGCTGGTAATCGAAGATGTTTTCCATCGGGTCGGTATGGGAATAGACCTTTACCCACCCTTTCACGCCGTGGACCGACACAATGCGGCCCACCACCAACACCTCGTCGGGTGTCAGCATGATCAGGCGCTCTGCTGGGCTTCCCGGCGAGCTTCCTTGACCAGCGCCTTGACGCGCTCGGAAGGCTGGGCACCCTTGGCAACCCAGGCGTCCACCGCGTCCACGTCCAGCTTCAGACGGATCTCACCGCCACGGGCGATGGGGTTGAAGAAACCCAGGTTATCGATGAAACGGCCATCGCGGGCGTCACGGCTGTTGGCGGCGACGATGCGGTAGAAGGGGCGTTTTTTGGAGCCACCACGGGCAAGACGAAGAACTACCATAATTGCAATACCTTGTTTTCAATCCGGTTTCCCGGCCCGCGGCGGTGCCGCCGGGCCATCGTATCCGCTTGAAACCCCGCCGGCGTCAGGGCCGGACGGGTCGCGAAGGGGGCGGATTATACGGGCATCCGCCCGGGAGATAAAGGGCTAGCGGCCACCGGTGGGCGGCAGACCGCCGCCACCGCCGCCCATGGGGGGCAGGCCACCGCCCGGGGGCATGCCACCGCCTCCCATGCCGCCGGCGCCACCGCCGCCCATCATGCCTTCCATGCCGCGCATCATGTTCTTCATGCCGCCCTTTGTGCGCATCTTCTTCATCATCTTCGCCATCATCTTCTGCTGCTTCATGAGGCGATTGAGATCCTGCACCTCCAGGCCGGCGCCGCTGCAGATGCGCTTCTTGCGGGAACCCTTGATCAGGTCTGGGTTGCGGCGCTCCTTGGGGGTCATGGAGTCGATCAGCGCTTCCATGTGCTTCATCTGCTTGAGGGCCGCCGGGTCCTGGGCCGCCTGCATCATGCCGCCCATGCCGGGCAGCTTGTCGAGCAGGCTGGTCAGACCGCCCATGTTCCGCATCTGCTGGAACTGGTCCTTGAGGTCCTCGAAGTCCATCGCCTTGCCTTTCTTGAACTTCTTGGCGATCTTGTCCGCTTTCTTCTTGTCGATGGTGCGCTCGGCCTGCTCCACCAGGGAGAGCACGTCGCCCATGCCGAGAATCCGGCTGGCGATCCGGTCCGGGTAGAACGGCTCCAGGGCGTCGGTCTTCTCGCCCATGCCGATGAACTTGATCGGCTTGCCGGTCAGGTGGCGCACGGACAGCGCCGCCCCGCCCCGGGAGTCGCCGTCGGCCTTGGTCAGGATCACGCCGGTGAGCGGCAGGGCGTCGTTGAAGGCGCGCGCCGTGTTGGCGGCGTCCTGACCGGTCATGGCGTCCACCACGAACAGCGTTTCGGTGGGGCTGATGGCGCTGTTCAGGCGCTGGATCTCGGCCATCATGTCCTCATCGACGTGCAGCCGGCCGGCGGTGTCGACGATCAGCACGTCCATGTACTTGTTGCGCGCCGCCTGCAGCGCGCCGTTGGCGATCTCCACCGGGTCCTGGTCGCTGCGCGACGGGAAGAACTCGGCCTTGACCTCGCCGGCCAGGGTCTCCAGCTGGTCGATGGCCGCCGGCCGGTAAACGTCGGCGGACACCACCATCACCTTCTTCTTCTCCCGTTCCTGCAGGAAGCGGGCGAGCTTGGCCACGGAAGTGGTCTTACCGGCGCCCTGCAGGCCGGCCATCAGGATGATCGCCGGCGGTTTCACGGACAGGTTGAGGGCGTCGTTCTCGTCGCCCATGGTGTGGATCAGTTCGTCGTTGACGATCTTGACGAAGGCCTGGCCGGGATTGAGGCTTTTCAGCACCTCCTGGCCCAGCGCCTTCTCCTTGACCTGCTCGACGAACTCCTTGACCACCGGCAGGGCCACGTCGGCCTCCAGCAGCGCCTTGCGCACCTCGCGCAGGGTATCGCGGATGTTGTCCTCGGTGAGTTGCCCCTGACCGGCCAGGCTCTTCAGCGACTGACCGAGACGGTCCGTGAGATTCTCGAACATGATCATCGACCTCCAGAATTGCGGGCGCGCGGGGCCGGATTGCTCGGCGCGGCGCGACAGGGGGCCGATTATAGGGCACCGCCCCCCCGCCCGTCATGGCGGGCGCTTCAAATGGTCCCTGACCTATGCCAGACTTCGGCGGCTTTTGCGGAGAAATCGCGACCTATGAGTCCTGCCGAGGCCTTTGGCCTGATCGCCACTTTCTTTTACGCCCTGGCCGCGCTGCTGGTTTACCGGCAATTTCGCAGCCAGACGGCCCCCTCGCGCCTGCTGTTGCTGGCGCCCGCCACGGTGGCGGTGGCGGCCCACGCGGTGTCCTTGTATTTCCTGCTGGTCACCGACCGGGGGCTGATGCTGGGTCTGCTGCCGGTGGCCTCCTGCATGGCGGCGGCGGTCACCGGTCTGGTGGTGGCGTCCAGCCTGTACCGCCCGTTCCAGTGGATCGGCGCCCTGGTGTTTCCGTTCTCGGCGCTGATCGTGCCCGCCAGCCTGTGGATTCACACCGGCTATGTGCGCCCCATGGAACACGGCATTGGCCTGCATGTGCTGCTGTCGATCCTGGCCTATTCGGTGCTGGTGATTTCCGCCTGCCAGGCGATCCTGCTGCTGATCCAGCACCGCCAGCTCAAGGACGGCCATATCCGCGGCGTGATGCGCGTGTTTCCGCCGATCCAGGTGATGGAGTCGATGCTGTTCGACACCATCTGGCTGGGCGAGGCGCTGCTCACCGTGGCGATTCTGTTCGGCTTTCTCTATGTGGATGACCTGTTCGCCCAGCATCTGGTGCACAAAACGGTGCTGACGCTGGTGTCCTGGGTGATCTTCGCGGTGCTGCTGGCCGGCCGCCATCTCAAGGGCTGGCGCGGGCGCACCGCGATCCGCTTTACCCTGAGCGGTTTCCTGGTGCTGCTGGTGGCCTTCTTCGGCTCCCAGCTGGTGCTCGAAGTGATCCTCCACCGGCCCTGAGCCGGCGTCGCTTGACAGCCCCGCCGGGCGCCCAAACAATGGCCGGCCAATCAGCAACCAAACGACTCCCTCTTGGACAGTTTCTCCGACGGGTGGCTGCTCACCGCCCTGGTCATCCTGATTCTCGCGTCCGCGTTCTTCTCCAGCAGTGAAACCGGCATGGTGGCGATCAACCGCTACCGGCTGCGCCACCTGGCCCGGCAGGGGCACCGCGCCGCCCGGCGGGTGGAGGAACTGCTGCGCCGCACCGACCGGCTGCTGTCGGTGATCCTGATCGGTAACAATTTCGTCAACAACTTCGCCGCCACGGTGGCGGCGATCCTGGCGATCCGCTGGCTGGGCGACTCCGGCGCGGCGGTGGCGCCGGTGGTGATCACCCTGGTGATGCTGGTGTTCGCCGAGATCACGCCGAAGACCTACGCGGCCATGAAGCCGGAGCGGGTGGCCTTCCCCGCCAGCTTCGTGCTCAAGCCGCTGCAGTGGCTGCTGGCGCCGCTGGTGTGGCTGGTGAACGGCGTCAGCATGGTGTTCCTGCGGCTGGCCGGCACCGCCACCGGCCAGGGCGAGGACGATCATCTCAGCCCGGAGGAGCTGCGCACCGTGGTCAACGAGGCCGGCGGCCTGATCCCGGAAAAGCACCAGAAGATGCTGCTCAATATCCTCGACCTGGAAAGCGTCACGGTGGAGGACATCATGATTCCGCGCAACGAGATGGTGGGCGTGGACATCGATGACGATATGGACGAGATCATGGGCACCCTGCGCGCCAGCCAGCACACCCGCCTGCCGGTGTACCGGGGCGACCCGAACAACATGCTCGGCACCCTGCACCTGCGCAAACTCAGCCGCCTGCTGCTCAAGGAAGACATCAACAAGGCCGAGCTGATGCAGTACACGGTGGAGCCCTACTTCGTGCCCGAGGGCACCTCCCTGAACCGGCAGCTGATCAACTTCCAGAACGCCAAGCGGCGCATCGGCATCGTGGTGGACGAGTACGGGGACGTGCTGGGGCTGGTGACCCTGGAGGATATTCTCGAGGAGATCGTCGGCGAGTTCACCACCGACCTGGCCGCCAGCAGCCAGGATATTCACCCCCAGGAGGACGGCAGCTTCGTGATCGACGGCGCCACCCACCTGCGCGACATCAACCGCTCCCTGGAATGGGACCTGCCCACCGGCGGGCCACGCACTCTCAACGGCCTGATCCTGGAGCATCTGGAAGACATTCCGGACGCCAATATCTCGATCCGTATCGGCGACTATCTGATCGAGATCGTCCAGGTGAAGGACAATATGGTGAAAACCGCCCGGGTCAGACTGGCTTCGAGCTAGCCCTCCTCATCCTCGCGGTCGGCGGTGGCATCCACCACCGCGTGGGGCGAACCGATCCAGGCGCGGATATCGCCCTCGTGGCGATCCACCAGGCGCCGGCCCTCGTCGATGGCCTCGCTGGCGCGATGGAAGTCCATCAGGGCGAAGTCCTCCAGCAGCGGAATCAGGGTGATCTCCGGCGGGTCGCCGGCCATCCGTGAGCGGGTGATGCGGTCCTGCATGATGTTGACGCTGGACGCCACCACGTCGAAAAAGCCCGGGTTCTGCCCTTCACCGGCGGCGAAATAGCCGGTCATCTTCTGCCACAGGCTGCGGTCTTCCTCGCTCTGATGCTCCTCGTCCGGCGGCCGCTGCCGGCTCAGGTGGGCGCCCACCAGCTGGGCGTTCAGGTTGACGGCGATCACCACGTCGGCGCCGAAGGCGCGGGCGGCGGACACCGGCACCGGGTTCACCAGGCCGCCGTCGAGCATCCAGCGGGTCTGATGCTGGAACGGCGAGAACAGCCCCGGCAGCGCGCAGGAGGCGCGGGCGGCGTCCAGCACCGGCCCCTTGCTGATCCACACCTCGCGGCCGCTTTTCATATCGGTGGCCACGGTGACGAAGCGCTTGTCCAGGTCCTCGATGTCCGGGTTGCTGTGCATCTGCTCGAAGAAGCCGAACAGCTTTTCGCCCTTGACCACACCGCCGGAGAAGGTGAAGTCCATCAGGCTGAACACGTCGCGGGTGGTCAGGGTCTTGACCCAGGCACCGAAGTCACCGAGCGCGCCACTGACGTAGGCGCCGCCCACCAGCGCGCCGATGGAGGTGCCGGCCACCACATCGATGTCCACGCCCATTTCTTCCAGGCCCTGGATGATGCCGATGTGCGCCCAGCCCCGTGCCGAGCCACTGCCCAGGGCCAGCCCCACCCGGGGCCGGGGCGGCGCCGGCGGCGGCCCGCTTTTGTCGTCCTTGCCGTCGACCTTCTTCAGGCCGGGCAGACTTATGGGGGCTTTCATCGGGGCTTTCTCATAGAAGGCTGACTTCCTCCATCACGCAGGGAGCATTCTCGCCGGCCTGGCGCCGCTGGCTGCGCGCCAGCACTTCACGCTGCCAATCCGAGGGCAACCGGCCCCAATAGCTGATTTCCCGGCCGGTGCGGAAGCAGCCCACGCAAACGTCGTCGCCGTCCAGCGCGCAGATCGAGACGCAGGGCGACACCACCCGGGGCTCAGTCCTGGAAGCGCTCATCGATTTCCAGATGCTCCTCGAAATGGCGGGCATGGGCGGCGTAATGCTGGCTGCTCATGGTCAGCATGGCCTTGTGGCCGTCGGAAATCTCCTTCACCACCTTGGCCGGGGCCCCCATTACCAGGGAGTTGTCGGGAATCTCCATGCCCTCCGGCACCAGGGCGTGGGCGCCGATGATGCAGTTATTGCCGATGCGGGCCTTGTTGAGCACCACCGCGTTGATACCGATCAGGCTGTTGTCGCCGATGGTGCAGCCGTGCAGCATGACCTTGTGGCCCACGGTGACGCCCTTGCCAATCTTCATGGGCACGCCCGGGTCCACGTGCAGCACGGAATTTTCCTGCACATTGGAGTTGTCGCCGATTTCGATCAGGTCGTTGTCGCCACGGATCACCGCGCCGAACCAGACGCTCACGTTTTCGCCGAGCACCACCGAGCCGATCACGGTGGCGTCGGGCGCGATCCACTGCCCCTCGCCGCGCAGTTCCACGCGGCGATCTCCCAATTTATAGATCATTGTTCACCTGTCAGGTCGAAACGCACATCGGCGTCGTACACATGGTTGATCAGGTCCAGGATCATGAACGCGGTCAGACCCCAGATGTGCTTGTCCTCATAATGATAGCTGGGCATGCGCAGGCGGCGGCCGTAAAACTCCACCGGCGCCGACAGCCGTGGCGGCTGGTCCAGGAAGAAACTCAGCGGCACCTGGAAGATGGTCTCGATCTCGCCGGGCTCGGGGACCAGCGACACCCCCGGGCGCACCAGGCCCACGAACGGGGTCACCTTGATGCCAAAGCGCGACGGCACCGGCGACAGGTTGCCGACCACCTCCACCTGATCGTCCGGCAGCCCCACCTCTTCCAGGCTTTCGCGCAGGGCGGTGGTTTTCAGGTCCGGGTCCTCGGGGTCGCGCTTGCCGCCGGGAAAGGCCACCTGGCCGGCGTGGGTGGACAGCCCCTGGGCGCGCACGGTCAGGATCAGTTCCGGCTCCGGCTGATCCACGAAGGGCATCAGCACGGCCGCCTCCGGCAGTGCCACCGGCAGATCGTTATAGGGGTAGGCCGCCATGCGCTGCCGCAACAGATCCAACACTTCCACGCTCCCGAGATCAATTCACACCCTGCTTTTCAAACAACAGTTTGAACAGAGGCCGCCCGTCGGGCAAGCCGAACCGACCCGCGCCGTTCACGTCATGGACGATTGCCGGCGCCCCGGCAAGTCAGTAGTCTGGCCGTTCGCCGACCCGGAGCCGCCGAGCCTTTCGATGAAATACTGCAGCCATTGTGGCAATGAGATCCTGTTTTCCGTTCCCCAAGGCGACAATCGTCCGCGCTACTGGTGCGGGCAGTGCGGCACCATCCATTACCAGAACCCCAAGATCGTGGTGGGGGCCATTCCGGTCTGGGAAGGTCGCATCCTGCTTTGCAAGCGCGCCATCGAGCCGCGCATCGGCTACTGGACCCTGCCCGCCGGCTATATGGAGAACGGCGAAACCCTCCAGGAAGGGGCCGCCCGGGAAACCTGGGAAGAGGCCTGCGCCACCGTGGCCATCGGCGACCTGTACACGGTGTTCAACCTGCCGCACATCAATCAGGTCTACATGTTCTTCCTCAGCGACATGGTCAACGGCGACTACGGCGTCGGTGAAGAGAGCGCCGACGCCGCCCTGTTCACGGAAGATCAGATTCCCTGGGACGAGCTGGCCTTCCCCACCATTGGCCGTACCCTGAAGTTCTATTTCCAGGATCG
Source organism: Alloalcanivorax marinus (assembly GCF_016906305.1). Classification (GTDB taxonomy): domain Bacteria; phylum Pseudomonadota; class Gammaproteobacteria; order Pseudomonadales; family Alcanivoracaceae; genus Alloalcanivorax; species Alloalcanivorax marinus. The sequence continues at coordinate 257,481 of NZ_JADDOL010000003.1, read as the reverse complement.
GGCCGGCAACGGCGACTTTCCGGTGCGCACCCAGGACATCCAGCCGCTGCGGCGCAAGCCCTCCCTGGATGACGCCCTGTAGCATCCAGCGGTCCTGATATCTACGAACAAAGTCGTATCCGTTAACATTCGCAATAAATGGCAGATACACTTCGTCACAAAAGCCGCTTAACCTATCCCCAATAACGTCGATAACGACTTTAGACCGGGGGCGCTGGAAGGCGCCCCTTAGCCGATAGCGCTGGCGTGGGAACGCCAATTCCGGGGGAACCTTTCGTGACCGTCCTGTCCTTTGCCCGACGCGGCCTGTCCGCGTTGCTGGTGGCCGCTGCGTGCCTGATCGCCCAGGCCGCCACCGCCCAAACCTTCAGTGCCGCCAACTGGGAAGCCTTCGCCGCCCTGGATACCGGCTCGCCCAATAACCAGGTGCGCGCCATGGCCGAGTATCAGGGCGAGCTGTACGTCGGCGGCACCTTCGCCCAGGTCGGCGGCCAGCAGGTCTACTACGTGGCCCGCTGGAACGGCTACCAGTGGGAGAAGCTGGGCGATGGCGTCAACAACGCGGTCTACGCCATGACCGTGTACGACGGCAAACTGATCGTCGGCGGCTCCTTCACCACCGCCAGTGGCGTCAGTGCCTCGCGCATCGCCAGTTGGGACGGTGCGCAATGGGCGCCCCTGGGCGACGGGTTCGATTCCAGCGTGGTGGACCTGACCGTCTACAACGGCGAGCTGATCGTCGGTGGTATTTTCACCCAAGCCGGGGGCCAGCCCGCCAATCGCATCGCCCGCTGGGACGGCAGCCAGTGGCACGGCATGGGCGGCCCGGACCACGGCACCGTTAACTCGCTGTCGGAATACAACGGCGATCTGGTCGTGGCGGGCTCTTTTTATATGGTCAACGGCCAGAACTACAACTACATCGTGCGCTGGAACGGCAGCGAGTGGTCTGGTTTCGGCGACGGCACGAACACCACGGTGACCGATGCCGTGGTGTTTCAGGGCAAGCTTTACGCCACCGGCTCATTTACCGCCGCCGGGGGCACTGCGGCGAATTACATGGCGGTCTGGGATGGCAACACCTGGTCCGCGGTCGGCGGCGGCCTGTCCGATGCCGGTTACTCGCTGTACGCGGACAACGACAAACTCTATGTCGGCGGTTCCTTCGAAGCCGCCGGCGGCGTCAGTTCCCTGGGCATCGCCGCCTGGGACGGTAGCCAATGGAGCACCGTGGGCGATGGGCTCGGCCTCTACGCCGGGTCGGTGATTCGTCTCTATCGCATCACCAAGTTCAACAACGAAATCGTGGTGGGCGGCCTGCTCGATAAAAACGGCGCCATTAATCTGGTGCGCCTGAACAATGGCGCCGAGTGGCGAGGCTTCGAGTCCGCGTTCCTGGACGGCCCGGTCCATGCGATCCATCGCCAGGACAACGATCTGATCGTCGCCGGGGCTTTCACTCATATTGTCGGGGTATCGGTCAATCGGATCGCGCGTTGGGATGGCGGCACGTGGCAGGCCCTGGGCGGAGGATTCAACGGCACGGTGCGGGCCCTGGCAACCTTCAACAATGAACTCTACGCCGGCGGCGACTTCAGCGAAGCGGATGGCAATCCCGCCGCCGGTGTCGCCCGCTGGGACGGCCAGCAATGGCAGCCCCTGGGTAGCGGCGTCAACGGTACCGTGCGTGCCTTCCAGGTCTGGCGTGACCAGCTCTATATAGGCGGTGATTTCACCCAGGCCGGCGGCGCTCCCACCACCCTGCTCGCCGCTTGGACCGGAAGCACCTGGGCGGGTCTCAATCTCACCGGGCTGTCCGGTGAGTTGCTTGACCTGGAAGTGCATCAGGATATCCTGTTTCTTGCCGGGAATATTCAGTTCCATGGCAGCGACATGAATCTGGTCGCGTACCCTGGCACCGGTAGCTATGGTTCCTTTCCCGGTATTCCGGAAGTTGACCGCTTCACCGCCCTGGCGCTCTACCAGGACCAGCTGATGGTGTTCGCTCCAGACGCCAACGCCACCGCCAGCCACGCCTATGTCTTTAACGGCACGGACTGGGAAGAACCGCTGCCGGATGCAACCACCCCCGCCATTTACTCCGCCGTCGAGTTCAAGGATCTGTTGTTCGCCGCCGGCGACACCGGTCTGTACGTGTACGACGGCGACAACTGGCAACGGCCGGAGCCGGGCATTACCGAGGCGGTCAACGCCCTGGGCGTCGGCGGCGACCAGCTCTATGTGGGTGGCGCGTTCAACGCGGTGGGTAACCAGCCGACCCAAAACCTGGCAATCTTGAGCCCCAACATAGGCATCACCTTCGACACGCAAACCGGTCAGAGCGACACCGTTTTCTACTTCGCCGACACCACCGTCAGTCTGCCCGCCGCGCCCACCCGCGAAGGCCACACCTTCACGGGCTGGAACACGCAAGCCGACGGTACCGGCACCGGCTATACCGACACCCTGACCGTGACGCAATCGGCCGCCACGCTGTACGCTCAGTGGCAAACCAACTCGTACACGGTCAGCTTCGATACCAACGGCGGCGAGGCCCTGAATGATCTGGCGGTGGATTTCGGGGATACCATTGCCGCGCCCACGCCGACCCGCGCCGGTTATACCTTCCTCGGCTGGCAGCCAGCCCTGCCGGAAACCATGCCCGCCAACGACCTCAGCGTCACCGCCCAATGGCAGGCGCTGCCCGAATACACCGCCACCGCGGTACTGAATGGCGACGGCCAGATCACCCCGGCCAGCCAGACCCTTTATGTCAATGAAACCGCCAGCTTCGAGTTGAGCCTGGCCAACCCGTCCGACTATGTGGTGGTGGGCGGTGATTGCGGCGCGTTGCGAAACGGCAACACGGTGACCACTCAGCCACTGACCGCCGACTGCACCCTGACCATCGCCATCTATCCGTCCACCGAAGCGGAGAAGGACAGCGAGGCCCCGCTGGCCAGTGCCGAAGGCGTTAGCTTCCGTTTGCAAGGCGGTGCGGGCGACAAAGCTCTCTCGTCCGTCTACCGCATGCGCGCCGGCGTTGACGAGCCCCTGTTCGGCGACGACGCGGATACCCTGCTGACCCTCAACGAGGACGGCAGCTACACCTTCGTCGCCGAACGGACCGGTCGTTATACCCTGCTGTTCAGCGACGCCGTGTCCGGTGAAATCACCGAGGTGACCATCGATGTGCTGCCCTACCTGGCGTTCGCCAGCAGCCACCGCCGCGCCCTGCGCGACGACACCAGCGGCCTGACCGTCTGGCTGAGCGACGAACCCATCGAGTACCCGGTCACCGCCACCCTGAACGGCAGCGGCATGGGCTTCGAAACCCAGACGGTGAGCCTGTTCGAGAACGACGCGCGGCGCCTGGAACTGGCCGTGCCCACCGGCGCCGGCGACAGCGCCGCTCTGGAACTCAGCGATCTGGACGGCGCCCTGGCCGGCAACCCGGTCCAGCAGGCGCTGACCCTGCAAAGCGACCCGCTGCCGCTGTCGTTGCGGCTCACCGTGACCCAGGGGCTGCTCATGGACACCCGGGTGGTGGGTCTCGACAGAGGCACCGTTATCCTGAGCCTGGATGCCGGCAACGCGCAGGTCGAGCAGTACGACTGGCAGGCGGAAGGCCTGCCGCTGGACAGCAATGGCAACCAGGCCGCCTTCAATCTGGAAACGCTGGAACCCGGCAGCTACGAGGTCAAGGTGACCGCCACCACCGCCGATAGCCAGGGCGTGGCGCTGGCCACCCTGCAGGTGGTGGAAACCTGCCCGACGGAAGGCTGCTATGCCCTGGCGCAGCGCGTGCCCCCGTCCGCCAACCCGTTCGCCGATGAGGCGCACCGCCTGGCGTTGTGCCCGGGCAGCCGGGTGTCACTGTGCGACGGCGAGGACAACGCCTATCTGGAAACCGCCGGCCCGTTCCGGCTGGCCCTGGGCGCCACCAGCAGCAATCAGTCCTGGGCCAGCGGCGAGTTCGGCCTGGGCGTCAGCGATGCCTCCCTGCCCGGGGACAGCGCCTACCTGCACCAGGGCGTGGCGGTCGACTTCGAGATCCAGGCGCTCAACCAGCCCGGCGAAACCGTGCCGGTGGCGATTCCGCTGGTGGGCGAGGCGGTGATCCCGGCCGGCGCGGTATGGCGCAAGTACCTGAACGGCGGCTGGCATCTGTTCCTGGAGGACGAGTTCAACCAGCTGCACAGTGCGCCGAAGAACGGCCTGGGCCTGTGCCCGGTGGTATCGGCGGACAGCTGGACGCCGGGCCTCACTGAGGGCGACGCCTGCGTGCGGCTGCTGATCCAGGACGGCGGCCCCAACGACGCGGACGGTCTCGCCGACGGCGTGATCCGGGATCCGGGTACGCTGGCGGTGAAGCGCGCCGACGACAAAGGCCGCCCCGAGGATCTGTGGGGAGGCGGTGGCGCCGCCGGTGGACTGATGGTGGGTCTGCTAGGCCTGCTGGCGCTGCGGCGCCGGCGGGTGGGCGCCGCTTGAAACGGAAGGTTTGATCGCGGTTACGGCGGTCCGCCGCCCGGCCGCTCCGGCAACCGGCTGATCGCGGCTAAAGCCCTTTCCACGGAAGCTCCGTAGGAGCGGCTTTAGCCGCGATCAGCCGGGCAGGTCCTCGAGCCGCCACAGATCGATGGCGGGTTCTTCGTAGGGATGGGCAAGACGCAGGGCGCTGAGGGCCGCTTTCAGGTGGTCGTCGGTGCAGATCATCTCGACGCGGAACTCGTCCACGGTCTCGACCTTATCGTGCTCGCCAAGATGGGGATGGCTGCCTTCCAGAGGCCGGAACTGCCCCTGCCCCCGTACCTGAAAACTGCAACGGTCATAGTTGCCGATGCGACCGGCGCCGGCCTCGAAGACCGCGGTCTTGACCGCCTCGGCGTGGTCTTCCGGTACGTAGAAGCAGAGCTTGTAGACGGTCATGATGGCCTCCTGTCGTTACGGTTGCCCGTGGCGTCAGGCCGGCTGGTCGGCCTCCGCCAGATGCACGAAGCGGTCACGCAGGCGGTAATCGCCCCGGGCGGAAATCCAGATACCGGTGGCTTCCACCGTCTGGGTGTCGCCGGCGAACACCTTCGCCTCGGTGAACAGCTTACGCCCTTCCAGACGGTTCACACGGGCCTCGAAGCGGATCTCCGTATTCAGCGGCGTGGGCGCCAGATAGCGAATATTGAGCGTGCCGGTCATGCCCAGGCCGGTGACGAAATCCTGGGTCTTGGCCATCAGCATGTCCAGGGCCAGGGCCAGCACGCCGCCGTGCACCTTCCCCGGCGGGCCCATGAAAACCCGCCCGAAGGTGGCGCTGCCGCGCACCGTGTCGCCGTCCACCCACAGGGTCATGGGCGGCGACAACGGGCTGGCCGGCCCGGACAGGATTTCGAACTCGGCCATGTCCAGGGCGTCCTGACGGCTGCCCTGGCCGGTGATCAGCCGGCCCAGGATATCGCGCATGCTGCGGTGGCCGTGGCCTTCCAGCTGCTCGCGCAGCGCCCGCGCCTGGGCGGTGTAATCGGCCAGCGCCGCCTCGTCCGCGTCCAGCCGCACCAGTTGTTCACTGATCGCCAGCAACTCCCGGGCCAGCGCCCGGCGCTGCTCGGAGACCGGGGTCGGCTCGGGGGACTCGCCGATGGGGAGGTCGAAATAGTTATAGGTTTGATCGGTCATTCGGACTTCCATACGGGAAGAAAGTGAAAAGTTTAAAGTTAAAAGTTGAAACGCGGTTGGGGGCAGTGCCGAAGGCAAGGCCTTGCCCGCGCTTTTTAACTTTCAACTTTTAACTTTTAACTGAATTTTTATCCAACCCACTTCCGCGCGTTGGCGAACATCCGGAACCAGGGGCCGTTTTCAAAGCGGCGCCAGTCGTCCGGAATCCAGCTGTTCTGCAGCACCCGGAATACCCGCTCCGGGTGCGGCATCATGATGGTCACGCGGCCGTCGCGGGTGGTGAAGCCGGTGGCGCCACGGGCGGAGCCGTTGGGGTTGGCCGGATACTGTTCCGCCGGGTTGCCCAGGGTGTCCACGAAGCGCATCGCCAGCAGGCGTTGCTCCTCATTGCGGTTCAGGGCGTCGTCGCTGATCTCCACCCGGCCTTCGCCATGGGCCACGGCGATGGGCAGGCGGGTGCCGGCCATGTCGCGCAGCAGGATGGACGGCGAATCCTGCACCTCCACCAGGGAGGTGCGTGCCTCGAACTGCTCGCTCAGGTTGCGCACGAAGCGCGGCCAGTGTTCCGCCCCGGGGATCAGGTCCTTGAGGTTGGAGAGCATCTGACAGCCGTTGCAGACGCCCAGGGCGAAGGTGTCCTCGCGGAAGAAGAAGCGGTTGAAGGCGTCGCGCAGGCCCTCGTTGTAGAGCACCGACTTGGCCCAGCCCTCGCCGGCGCCCAGCACGTCGCCGTAGGAGAAGCCGCCACAGGCCACCAGGCCCTTCATGTCGGCCAGATCCACCCGGCCGGCGAGCAGGTCGCTCATGTGCACGTCCACGGCACGGAAGCCGGCCCGGTCGAAGGCGGCGGCCATTTCCATGTGGCCGTTGACGCCCTGCTCGCGGAGCACGGCGATGGCCGGTCGCGCGCCCGTGTTGATGTAAGGCGCCGCCACATCCTCGCTCATGTCGAAGGTGAGCCGCACGTTCAGGCCCGGGTCATTGGAATCGGGCACGGCGTCGAATTCCTGGCGGGCGCAATCCGGGTTGTCGCGCAGCGCCTGGATGCGGTAGCTGGTTTCCGACCACAGCCGCTGCAGGCCCCAGCGCGGACGCTCGCGCAGCACCGCGCCGCCCAGACGCAGGCGCATCACGTCGTCGTCGTTGGGGGTGCCCACGTGATGCACGCAGCCGGCCAGGCCGGCGTCCTCGTAACGGGCGCGCACCGCGTCCACGTCCTCGGCGCGCACCTGGATCACCGCGCCGGCTTCCTCGGCGAACAGGGCCGCCACCGCTTCCGGGCCGTCGCCGGCGATGTTGTCGAGCACGATGTCGATGCCCACCCGACCGGCGAAGGCCATCTCCGCCAACGTGGTGAACAGGCCGCCGTCGGAACGGTCGTGGTAGGCCAGCAGACGGCCCTCGGCGAGCAGCGCCTGGGTGGTGTCGAAGAAGGCGATCAGATCCTGGGGATCATCCACGTCCGGGGCCTCGTCCCCGACCTGGCCGTACACCTGGGCCAGCGCCGAGCCGCCCAGCCGGTCCTGGCCACGGCCCAGGTCGATCAGCAGCAGCTCGCTGTCCATGCCGGTGCGGATCTGCGGCGTGGCGGTCAGCCCGATGTCGGTGACGGTGGCGAAGCCGGAGACGATCAGCGACAGCGGCGCGGTGACGCTTTTCTCGATGCCGCGCTCCTGCCACAGGGTGCGCATGGAGAGAGAGTCCTTGCCCACCGGAATGGCGATGCCCAGGGCCGGGCACAGCTCCATGCCCACCGCCTTGACGGTGTCGAACAGGGCCTGGTCCTCGCCGGGGTGGCCGGCGGCGGCCATCCAGTTGGCGGACAGGCGGATATTGGCCAGCGAGCCGATGTGGGCGGCGGCCAGATTGGTGAGCGTCTCGGCCACCGCCATGCGGCCGGCGGCGGGGGCGTTGACCAGGGCCGCCGGGGTGCGCTCGCCCATGGCCATGGCCTCACCGGTGCGCTGGTTATAGCCGGTGGCGGTGACGGCGCAATCGGCCACCGGCACCTGCCAGGGGCCAACCATCTGGTCGCGGTGCACCAGGCCGGTCACCGAGCGGTCGCCGATGGTGATCAGGAAGCTCTTGGAGGCCACCGTGGGCAGACGCATGACCCGCTCGATGGCGTCCTTCAGTTTGATGCCCTTGGTGCTGAACGGGCGGCGCTCGAAGTCCTCGCGATCAAAGGCGCGCTGCATTTTCGGCGGCTTGCCGAACAGCACGTCCATGGGCAGGTCCACCGGCGCGTCGCCGAAGTGCTCGTCGCCCACCCGCAGGTGTTCCTCGGTGGTGGCCTCGCCAAGCACCGCGAACGGCGCCCGCTCCCGGTCGCACAGGGCGCTGAAGCGCTCCAGATCCTCCGGCAGCACCGCCAGCACGTAGCGTTCCTGGGCCTCGTTGCACCAGATTTCCACCGGGCTCATGCCGGGTTCGGCGCTGGGCACCTTGCGCAGCTCCAGCCGCGCGCCCCGGTCGTGGTCGTGGACCAGTTCCGGCAGTGCGTTGGACAGGCCGCCGGCGCCCACGTCGTGCACCGAGACGATGGGGTTGTCGTCGCCCAGGGCCCAGCAGCGGTCGATCACTTCCTGCACCCGGCGTTCGATTTCCGGGTTGCCGCGCTGCACCGAGGCGAAGTCCAGGGTCTCGTCGGATTCACCGCTGGCCATGGAACTGGCGGCACCGCCGCCCAGGCCGATCAGCATGGCCGGGCCGCCCAGCACGATCACCTTGGCGCCGTCGGGAATCTCGTTCTTGTGCACATGCCCGTCGCGCACGTTGCCCAGGCCACCGGCGATCATGATCGGCTTGTGGTAGCCACGGCGCTCCTCGCCGTTGATGCCCGGCGCCTGCAGTTCCAGGGTGCGGAAGTAGCCGCACAGGTTGGGGCGGCCGAATTCGTTGTTGAAGGCGGCGCCGCCCAGGGGGCCGTCGATCATGATGTCCAGGGGCGAGGCGATGCGGTCCGGGCGGCCGTAGTCGTCTTCCCAGGGCTGCTCGAAGCCGGGGATGCGCAGGTTGGACACCGAGAAGCCGGTGAGCCCGGCCTTGGGCTTGCCGCCGCGACCGGTGGCGCCCTCGTCGCGGATCTCACCGCCGGCGCCGGTGGCCGCGCCCGGGTGCGGGGCGATGGCGGTGGGATGGTTATGAGTCTCCACCTTCATCAGCATGTGCACCGGCTCGTTGACGTAGCGGTATTCCTGCTCGCCGTTCTGGTCCACCGGGAAGAAGCGGTCCGCCACCGGCCCTTCCACCACCGCCGCGTTGTCGCTGTAGGCGCTGAGCACGCCGTCCGGGGCGTGCTTGTGGGTGTTGCGGATCATCGCGAACAGGCTCAGCGGCTGGGCCTCGCCGTCGATGGTCCAGTCGGCGTTGAAGATCTTGTGGCGGCAATGCTCGGAGTTGGCCTGGGCGAACATCATCAGCTCGGCGTCCGAGGGGTTGCGGCCCAGGGCGGTGAAGCGCTCCACCAGGTAGTCGATCTCGTCGTCCGCCAGGGCCAGGCCCAGGGCGCCGTTGGCCTCGGCCAGGGCCTCGCGGCCGCCGCCGATCACGTCCACCGTGGTCAGCGGCCGGGGCTGATGGTGGGTGAACAGACGGTCGGCGTCCTCCACCCGGTCCAGCACCGCTTCCACCATGCGGTCGTGCAGGGCGGCGGCCAGCTCCCGGCGCGGCACTTCGCCGTCCAGCCGCAGCCGGTACTCGACGCCGCGCTCCACCCGTACCACCTTGTCCAGGCCGGCGTTGTGGCAGATGTCGGTGGCCTTGGACGACCAGGGCGATACCGTGCCCGGCCGCGGCACAACCACGAAGATGTCCCCGTCCACCGCCGTCTCTTCCAGGCTGGGGCCGTAGTGCAGCAGGCTGTCCAGCACCCGCCGTTCCCGTTCGTCGAGATCGGCGCTCACTTCCACGAAGTGCACATAGCGGGCGGACAGCGCCGCCACCTGGGGCAGGGCTTCCAGCAGTTTTTCCTTACGAAAGGCGGACAGCGCCGGGCTACCTGGGAGGATCAGCATAGGATCGGCTTTTTCCATCGATGACTGTGGGTAAACGGGGAGACGACGGAGCCAAGGGCTCCAAGGGCCGCAATGATAAGGGATGGAGGGCGGAATTCCTATTCGCCGAACCGCCGGTTGTGGGGCGGGTCATAGGGTGCGCCAATGGGGCCAATACATCTTTGGTTACCCCTCGAGAGAACGGATTTGCTGGATTTTTAAGCACTTGCCATGCAAAATTCCGCCCGCATTACGTGATTGGGATCACAACCGGAGACCCTGCACGGCATGACCACACTGCTTAAACCCTCTCTTTTCCAAGGGGGTCGCCACAGTCTGGCCAGGCATTTGCTGGCCCCGCTCGCCCTGCTGGTGATCGTGGCGGCCACCATGGCTCTGCGCCCCGCCCCCACCGCCCTGGAACGCATCCAGGCGCGGGGCGAGCTCGTCGTGGCCACGCGCCCCTCCCTGACCACCGTCTACCGGGACTCCAACGGCCTCACCGGCATGGAGTACGAACTGGCCAAGGGCTTCGCCGAGCGCCTGGGCGTGGAGCTGACCCTGCTCAAGGTGGACAGCACTGCCGCCCTGCGCAAGGCGGTGCGCGGTGGCCGCGCCGACCTGGCCGCCGCCGCCCTGCTGGCCGGCGAGGACGGCAGCCAGGGCCTGCGCTACAGCACCCCCTATCAGATCGTCGACACCCTGGTGATGTACCGGCTGGGCAGCGCCCGACCCACCGCCCTCGCCGACCTGGCCGGCAAGACCGTGGTGCTGCGCGCCGGCAGCCGCCACGCCGAGATGCTCGCCCGGGCCCGCGCCGAACACCCGGACCTGGACTTCAAGGTGGTGGAAAAAGGCTCCGCCGAGCAGGTGCTGACCCTGCTGGAACAGGGCGAGGCGGATTACGGCCTGGTCAACTCCAACGCCTACGCCATGCACCGGGCCCTGTTCCCGGACCTGGCCTCCGGCTTCACCCTGAACCGGGATCAGGGGCTGGCCTGGGCGTTCAACGACGGCGGCGACCGCACCCTCTATCTGGCGGCCCAGCGCTACCTGACCCAGGTAAAGGCGGACGGCACCGCCGAGCGCCTGGCCCAGCGCTTCTATGGGCAGATGGAGCAGATGGATCTGTACTCCGCGCGCAGTTTCATCCGCCATCTGGACGACCGCCTGCCCAACTACACCGCGGACTTCCGTCAGGCCGCCGACAGCGCCGGGTTCGACTGGCGTCTGCTGGCCGCCATGGCCTACCAGGAATCCCTGTGGGACGCCCAGGCCATCTCCCCCACCGGGGTCGAGGGCCTGATGATGCTGACCACCCGCACCGCCCGGGAAATGGGCGTCAGCGACCGCACCGACCCGGCCCAGAGCATCCGCGCCGGCGCCGGCTACCTGCGCCAGCTGCACGACCGGGTGCCGGACCGCATCCAGGAACCGGACCGCACCTGGATGGCCCTGGCCGCCTACAACATGGGCATGGGCCACCTGGAAGACGCCCGCGTGCTGACCCAGCGCCAGGGCGGCGACCCGGACCGCTGGGCGGACGTGAAAACCCGCCTGACCCTGCTCGACCACCCGGCCTACGTGAACCAGCTGCGGTACGGCGCCGCCCCCGGCGGCCAGGCGGCGGTGTACGTGCGCCACATCCGCCATTACTACGACCTGCTGGTGCGCGCCGACAATTCCGAGCGGCACGGCCAGACCCTGGTGGCGGCCAGCGAATAATCCCCAAGGAATATCGCGGCTGAAGCCGCTCCTACCGCCTCCTTTCCACCGTAGGAGCGGCTTCAGCCGCGATATGCGCCCGCCGCCCCGGCAGGAGCGACCCGGCGGCGTTCCGCTTTAGCCGCGATCTGGCCCGCGATCCGCGTCCCGGACCCGCCGCTCCCGGAAGAAATCCCGCAGCAACCCGGCGGCCCGTTCCGCCGCCACGCCGCTCACCACCTCCACCCGATGGTTGTAGAAGGTCCGCTCCGGCAGGCCCAGCTGGCTCTCGCAGACGCCGGCGCGGGGCTCCCGGGCGCCGTACACCAGACGCGCGATGCGGGCGTGCATCAGGGCGCCGAAACACATGGTGCAGGGCTCGATGGTCACGTACAGGGTGGCGCCGGGCAGCCGGTAATTGCCCTGGCGGGCGGCGGCATCACGCAGCGCATTGACCTCGGCATGGCCGGTGGGGTCGTGGGCGCCGATGGGCCGGTTCCAGCCCTCTCCCAGTAGCTGGCCGTCGCGCACCACCAGCGCCCCCACCGGCACCTCGCCCTCGGCCCCGGCCCGCTCCGCCAGCGCCAACGCCCGGTCCATCCAATACTCGTCGTCGCCCATGAATTGGTTTCCTCGTTCAACGAGGGCCATAGTAGGAGCGGCTTCAGCCGCGATCAAAGCGCTTTCGCGCTTTCGCGGCTAAAGCCGGCCCTCCAGCGGCTCGAGAGCTTGCCGCTTGTCGCCCGCTTTCCGCTACAATCGTCCCTCACCCGCCGCGCGCCCGCGGCGACCCTTCGCGACATTGAGGAGCCGCCACCATGACGACTCTGGGCACCCCCTACGCCGACGGCGCCACCCGTGTATTGCTGCTGGGCTCCGGGGAACTGGGCAAGGAAGTCACCATCGAGCTGACCCGACTGGGCTGCGAGGTGATCGCCGTGGACCGTTACGACAATGCCCCGGCCATGCAGGTGGCCCACCGCCGCCATGTGATCAATATGCTCGACGCCGAAGCGGTGCGCGCCGTGGTGGAGCGGGAAAAACCCCACTACATCGTGCCCGAGATCGAGGCCATCGCCACCGATGAGCTGATCAAGCTCGAGGAGGAAGGCTTCCATGTGGTGCCCACCGCCCGCGCCGCCCGCCTGACCATGAACCGGGAAGGCATCCGCCGGCTGGCCGCCGAGGAACTGGGCCTGCCCACCTCGCCCTACCGCTTCGCCGGCGACAAGGACGAATATCTGGCGGCGGTGAAGGAAGTGGGTCTGCCGTGCGTGATCAAGCCGGTGATGTCCTCCTCCGGCAAGGGCCAGAGCCTGGTGAAAACCGAGCACGACATCGACGCCGCCTGGGACTACGCCCAGTCCGGCGGCCGTGCCGGCCAGGGCCGGGTGATCGTGGAAGGTTTCGTGGAATTCGAGTACGAGATCACCCTGCTCACCGTGCGTCACGTGGGCGGCACCAGTTTCTGCGCGCCCATCGGCCACCGCCAGGAAGACGGCGACTACCGGGAGTCCTGGCAGCCGCAGCCGATGAACGACGCCGCCCTGGTGGAGGCCGAGCGCCAGGCCCGCGCGATCACCGACGCTCTGGGCGGGCGCGGCCTGTTCGGCGTGGAGCTGTTCATCAAGGGCGATCAGGTGTGGTTCAGTGAGGTTTCGCCGCGTCCCCACGACACCGGCCTGGTGACACTGATGTCCCAGGATCTGTCCGAGTTCGCGCTGCACGCCCGGGCGATCCTGGGCCTGCCGGTGCCGCTGATCGAGCAGCGCGGCCCCAGCGCGTCGTCCGTGCTGCTGGTCAAGGGCGACTCCAGGAACATGCGCTACGGTGGTCTGGAAGAGGCGCTGGCCCAGCCGGACACCGACCTGCGCCTGTTCGGCAAGCCGGAAGTGAGCGGCAGCCGCCGGCTGGGCGTGGGCCTGGCCCGGGCGGACAGCGTGGAACAAGCGCGCGTGAAAGCGAACAAAGTGATCGCGGCCATCAAAGTGGATCTCTGAGATCCACCCGGCCCGTGGTTTAACGCCAGGCCCCAGGGTTTCACTCAAGGCCCCACGGTTTAACTCAAGGAGAGGTTATTCATGTATCGGGACACCCACAGCAAGATCATCGGCTACTGTCTGTGGATCTTCGGCTTCATGGGCGCGCACCGTTTCTATTACGGTCGCCAGATCACCGGCACCATCTGGTTCTTTACCCTGGGTCTGTTCTTTATCGGCTGGATCATCGACCTGTTCCTGATCCCGGGCATGGACCGGGACGCGGATCTGCGTTACCGCTCCGGGCCCACGGACTACAACATCGCCTGGATTCTGCTGACTTTCCTGGGCATCTTCGGTCTGCACCGCTTCTACCTGGGCAAGTGGATCACCGGCATTCTCTATCTGTTCACCGCCGGCCTGTTCGGCCTGGGGATTCTGTATGATTTCTGGACGCTGAACGGTCAGGTGAGCACCAAGAATATGATGCAGGGGTCGCTTTAGAGGGGCAGCCGCAAGCTACAAGCTTCAAGCAGGCACTGCCGGCTCATAGCTTGTAGCTTGAGGCTTGTAGCTAGTTCTTCATCGCGTACCGACCGGCGCCCAGGAAGCACAGCGCCACGGCGGTAAACAGGTACATGCCCTGCAGTTCAATGGCCCAGCCGCCGTTGCCGCCCAGGGCAAACACCTGCCCCATGTGCGCCAGCGCGATCGCCACCAGCATATTGCCGACGATGATCGCCGCGCCGATGCGGGTCTGGTAACCGATGATCACCATGATCGGCGCGATCACCTCCCCGATGAACACGCCATAGGCGAGAAAGCCGGGCAGGCCCACGCCCTGCAACATGCCGGCGATGCCGCCGACGCCATGCTGCAGCTTAAAAATGCCGTGCAGCAGAATCATGATCCCCAGGGCAAGGCGCAACACCAGTTTGCCCACGTCCGCGTTTTGCATGGTCTCTCCTTTCAAGGTTCCCAACCGAAGGCCGATCGCGCTCTATTGAACGGCTTTCCCTGGAAAAAGGAAAGCCGCCGGCCAGCGCTTGCGCCTATTTATGCACGATTGCGCGCCGCCCCCCTGTCGCTTCCCACCCCGGCGGATGTCCGAATCGCCCCTTGCCCGCGCCCGCAATTTGGATGATGATCATCATCAATAAATACATGACGACCGTCATTTAACCAGGAGCCCATCATGCGCGTCAGCAAGGAACAGGCCGCCGCCAACCGTGAACGCATCGTCGAACAGGCCGCCCGCCTGTTCCGCGAACGGGGCTTCGACGGCATCGGCGTGGCCGAACTGATGAACAACGCCGGCCTCACCCACGGTGGCTTTTACGGCCACTTCGAGTCCAAGGACCAACTGATGGCGGAGGCCTGTGAGCACGCCATCGGCGTCACCGGAAAGCGCTGGCGGAAACTGCTCGCCAGCGATGAAGGGCCCTCCATGGACGCCCTCGCCGGCCGCTATCTGTCCCGGCGCCACCGGGACCACCCGGGCGACGGCTGCGTGCTGGCCGCCCTGGCCGGCGAGGCAACCCGCCAGAGCCCGCCGGTGCGTGGCGCCTTCACCCGCAGCGTGCGCCGCTTTATCGATCTGATCGACGGCGCGCTGCCCGGCCGCCGGGCGGCCCTGCGCCGCCGCAAGGCGGTGGCCGCCACCGCCGCCATGGTCGGCGGCCTGATCCTGGCCCGGGCGGTGGACGACGACGCCCTGTCCCGGGAAATCCTCGACGCGGTGCACGCCGAACTGCCCGGCACCACCGCGCCCAAACCCTGCCCCCATTTAAAGGAATCGCCATGACCACGCTCTCCGACATGACCGGCCTGCAGGCCCTGCAGCATGCGCTTCAAAGCGACACCCACCGGGGCATCGGCCACACCATGGAATTCGCTTTGGTGGAACTGGAAGAAGGCCGGGTGGTGTTCGAAGGTCGGCCCACGGAAAAGGTCTACAACCCCATCGGCACCGTGCACGGCGGTTACGCCGCCACCCTGCTGGATTCCGCCTGCGGCTGCGCGGTGCACTCCACCCTGGACGCCGGCCAGGGCTACAGCACCGCCGAACTGAAAGTGGCCTACCACCGGGCCATAACCAAGGACACCGGCCCGGTGCGCGCCGAAGGCAAGGTGGTCACCAAGGGCCGGCGGCTGGCGTTCGCCGAAGCCCGGCTCACCGACGCCGCCGGCAAGCTGTACGCCAGCGCCACCTCCACCCTGATCCTTCTCTGAGGCACACGCCATGAGCCAGGCCGCCACCGCCCCGGCCGGCGCCCGCGCGCCGGCACGCACCCAGCGCATTCTGCACGGCCCGGTGCTGGCCACCCTGCTGGCCCTGGCCGCCCCCAATCTGGTGGTGATGCTGGCCCAGGCCACCGCCAACTTTCTGGAAAGCTACTACGTGGGTCTGCTGGGGGTGGACGCCCTGGCCGGCGCCGCCCTGGTGTTTCCGTTGGTGATGTTGATGATGATGATGTCCGCCGGCGGCATCGGCGGCGGCATCTCCTCGGCCATCGCCCGCGCCCTGGGCGCCGGTGACCACGAGCGCGCCGACGCCCTGGCGCTGCACGCGGCGGTGATCGCCACCGTTCTGGGCCTGCTCTGTTCGGCCCTGGTGATCCTGTTCGCGCGTCCGCTGTACGCCCTGCTCGGCGGCGAAGGCGCCGCCCTGGACGCGGCGGTGGCCTACTCCACCGCGCTGTTCTCCGGTGTCACCTTTCTGTGGTTGATGAACGGCCTGTCGGCGGTGCTGCGCGGCGCCGGCAATATGCGCGCCCCGGCCTGGGTGCTCACCGGTGGCGTGCCCGGTCTGCTGGTGCTGTCGCCGGCGCTGATCTTCGGCGTCGGCCCGTTGCCGGCGCTGGGCATCGTCGGCGCCGGTCTGGCGCTGGCGATTTACTACCTGGTCGCCACCCTGATCCTGCTGGCCGTGCTGGTACGCGGCCATGGCGGCGTGCGCCTGCGCCGGGGCGTGGCCCTTCGGCGCGACCTGTTCGCCGCCATTCTCGGCGTCGGCCTGTGGTCGTCGCTGAACACGGTGCTCTCCAACCTGTGCGTGATGGCCGCCACCTTCTTCGTGGCGCGCACCAGCATGGAGGCGCTGGCCGGCTTCGGGCTGGGCATTCGTATCGAGTACCTGCAGATTCCCATCGTGTTCGGCTTCGGCACCGCCCTGGTGGCCATGGTCGGCATGAACCTGGGCGCCGGCCAGGCCCACCGCGCCCGGCGCATCGCCTGGACCGGCGCGGCGGTGGCCTTTATCGCCACCGAGGCGGTGGGCCTGACCGCCGCCTTCTTTCCCGAACCCTGGCTGCGGCTGTTCACCGACGACGCCGAAGCCATCGCCACCGGCGCCCTCTACCTGCGCACCGTGGCCCCGGCCTACGGCTTCCTGGGCGTGGGTCTGGCTCTGTACTTCGCCAGCCAGGGCGCCGGACGCATGACCTGGCCGCTGCTCGGCAGTGCCGTGCGCCTGGGCATTCTGATCGCCGGCGGCAGCCTGATGGCCTGGTTGCGCCCCGGTGATCTGGCGGCGCTGTGCGCGGTGATGGTGGCGGCGCTGATCGGCATCGCCCTGGTCAATGGCCTGCCCTGGCTGCGTCAGCTGCCCGGCGGCCCGTTACTGAAACTGGTCCCTTAAAACCGGGAGACACACCATGAAAGCCGTGATCGCTGCTTATGCTCGTTCTCCGTTCCATTTCGCCAACAAAGGCCGGCTCGCCCCGGTGCGCCCGGACGACCTGGCCAGCCAGGTGGTGCGCGGCCTGCTGGCGCGCACCGACCTGGACCCGGCGCTGCTTGAGGATGTGATCCTCGGCTGTGCCTATCCGGAAGCCGCCCAGGGCAACAATCTGGCGCGCATCGTCGGCCTGCTCAGCGGCCTGCCCGAGCAGGTCGGCGGCATGACCGTGAATCGCTTCTGCGGCTCCTCCATGTCCGCCATCCACATCGCCGCCGCGCAGATCGAGGCCGGCCTGGGCGACGCCTATCTGTGCGTGGGCGTGGAATCCATGACCATGGTGCCCCAGGGCGGGTTCAACTTTTCCCCCAACCCCTGGCTGCGGGAACATACCGACGCCTACATTTCCATGGGCCGCACCGCCGAGAACGTGGCGAAACGCTATTCGATCCCCCGCGCCGACCAGGAGCAAATGGCCCTGGAATCCCACCAAAAAGCGGCCGCCGCCCGGGAACAGGGCCGGCTCAGCGACGAAATCGTGCGCATCCAGACCGGCAGCGGGGACTGGGTCACCGAGGATGGCTGCATCCGCCCCACCACGTCCCTGGAGGCACTGGCCAAACTGCCGCCCGCTTTTGACCCGGAAGGCGTGGTGACCGCCGGCACTTCCTCGCCGCTCACCGACGGCGCCTCGGCGGTGCTGGTCACCAGCGAGGCGTTCGCCGACCGTTACCGGCTGGCGCCCAGCGCGCGCATCCTCGCCATGGCCAGCGCCGGCTGTGATCCGGCGGTGATGGGCCTGGGCCCGATCCCGGCCACGCAAAAAGCCCTGGCCCGCGCCGGTCTGCGCGCCGATGATCTGGACGTGGTGGAGATCAACGAAGCCTTCGCCTCCCAGGCGCTGGCCTGCATCGGCGAGCTGCGCCTGAACCCGGCCACCGTCAACCTGGACGGCGGCGGCATGGCCATCGGCCACCCGCTGGGCGCCACCGGTGCCCGCATCACCGGCAAGGCCGCCGCCCTGCTGCAACGCCACCACGGCCGCTATGCCCTCGCCACCCAATGCATCGGCGGCGGGCAAGGCGTGGCCACCCTGCTGGAAGCCCTGTAAATGTTCTCTTCCCCCCTGGCTGCCCGTTTGCAACGACGAGGCGTTCATTACGCCTGGGTGATCGCCGGCGTCACCTTTATGACCATGCTCTCCGCGTCGGCGGCGCTGGGCATGCCGGGGGCTTTTTTACGTCCGTTGGGCGACGAATTCGGCTGGAACACGGAGCAGATTTCCTCGGCGCTGGCCCTGCGCTTCGTGCTGTTCGGTCTGATGGCGCCGTTCTCCGCCATGCTGATCGAGCGCTTCGGGCTGCGCCGCATCATGACCAGCGCACTGTTGCTGGTGGCCGCCGGTCTGGCGCTGTCCACGCAAATGACCCGCCTCTGGCACCTGGTGCTGCTGTGGGGTGTGGTGCTGGGGCTGGGCTCCGGGCTGATCGCCCTGGTGCTGGGCGCGGTGGTGGCCAACCGCTGGTTCGAGCGGCACCGGGGGCTGGTAATCGGTATGCTCACCGCCAGTGTCGCCACCGGGCAGTTGCTGTTTCTGCCCTTGGCCACCTGGCTGATCGAGCAGGCCGGCTGGCGCTGGGCGCTGATGCCGGTGGCGCTGTGCTGCGCCACGGTGGCCGGTCTGGTCTGGCTGCTGGTGCGCGACCATCCGCACCAGCTTGGCCTGCACCCCTTCGGCGCCCCGGACGACGGCACCCCGGTGGGCGCGCCGCCGGCCAGCGCGCCCATGTCCTTTCTGGAACCGCTGCGACTGCTGCGCGGCGCCCTGCGCAACCGGGTGTTCTGGGTGCTGTTCGGCACCTTCTTTATCTGCGGCCTGAGCACCAACGGACTGATTCAGACCCACTTTATCGCCTTCTGTGGCGACTTCGGCCTGTCGCCGCTGCCCGCCGCCTCGGTGCTGGCGCTGATGGGCGCCTTTGATCTGGTCGGCACCATTCTGTCCGGCTGGCTCTCCGACCGCTTCGACAACCGCAAGCTGCTGTGCTGGTACTACGGCCTGCGCGGACTGAGCCTGTTCTGGCTCCCGTTCTCCGATTTCACGCTGTACGGCCTGTCGCTGTTCGCCCTGTTCTACGGGCTGGACTGGATCGCCACGGTGCCGCCCACGGTGAAGCTGGCCGGGCACGCCTTCGGCCCGCAGCGGGCGGGCATGCTGTTCGGCTGGATCTTCGCCGGTCACCAGCTCGGCGGCGCCCTGGCCGCCTACGGCGCCGGCCTGTCGCGCACCCTGCTGCTCACCTACACCCCGGCCTTCGTGGCCGCCGGCGCCGCCTGCCTGCTGGCCGCCGCCCTCGTGTTCCTGATTCGAAAACCGGCGGAACCGGCCACCGCCAGCCCTTGACGGGGCCGGCCCCGTCGTCACCTGAACCGGACCGTCCGAGGGTTCAAACCTGCTCCAGCAACCGCATCCAGATCGCCTTGGCGTCCCGCTGGTAGGCGCCCATGCGCTCGGCCAGCTCCTGGCGCGGACGGTTGTCGATCAGGGTGTCGGGCAACAGCGGGTCGAGGAGAATCAGACGGATGGCGGCGCGGCCGAGCCGCAGGCTTTCCGCGGCGGCGTCCGCTTCCGGGCGCCGGGAGAGGGTTTTGTGGCTGGCGGCCAGCTGCCGGGACAGGCGGCGATATTGCTGCTTGAGCGCGGCGCCGTCCCACAGGCGCCGGGCCTGTTTGTCGTCCGCCGGGGACAGCTCGGTGACCACGAACACACGCGCCTCCCCGGCCAGCCCCAGGCGGGCCAGGTCCTTGCGCAGGCCCGCCACGCCGCCGCTCAGGTTGTCCGGGCGCAGGCGCAGTCCGCTGTCGCCGAGCGGACGGAAGCCGCGCAGCGCCAGCGCCCGTTCATGGCGGCGCCAGGCGGTTTTGTCGCGGCGTGGCACGGCGGTGTCCAGCACCGCCGCCCAGCCGCCGTGCCAATCCTGCACGCGCTGCTCGCGGCGCAGCCAGCTTTCCACCTCGCCGAACAGACCACTGGTGGCGGTATCCAATCGGTACAGGCCGCGTTCCGGGCTCACCACCCGTTGCTGGCGTTGTAGCCGGTTCAATGCCACCCGCACGTTCTGCGCACGCAGGCCGCACAGTTCGCCGGCATGGCAGAGGGCGGCCACCGACAATTCGTGGCGGTCGTGGGTGGAGAGCAAATCCAGCACCAGGTCGGTGGCACTGAGCATGGTGTCCGACGAAGCCGGCTCTAAGTTTCCCTTTTTGTCTGTCATGGACAACACCTGAAATATATCTTAGCCTGACACCAATAGATAAATAACGTAACAAACGAGCCCGGGGCCCGGCGGTCCCGGCGAGGAGTCCCCTGTGTCCACATCTCCCGTGCTTACCCGGACGGACGGCGCCGTCCGCACGATCATCATCAACCGCCCGGAGAAACGCAATGCGGTGGACCGCCCCACCGCCACCGCGCTGCGCGCCGCCTTCGAGGCGTTCGAGGCCGATGCGGAGGCGCGGGTGGCGGTGCTGGCCGGTGCCGGCGGTACGTTCTGCGCCGGCGCCGATCTGGCGGCCCTGGGCGATCCCGAACTCCGCAACGAGGTGGAGCCCGAGGGCACCGGTCCCGGGCCCATGGGGCCCAGCCGCATGATGCTGAGCAAGCCGGTGATCGCGGCGGTGTCCGGCCACGCCGTGGCCGGCGGCCTGGAGCTGTCGCTGCTGTGCGATCTGCGCGTGGCGGAACGTTCCGCGGTGTTCGGCGTGTTCTGCCGGCGCTGGGGGGTACCGCTGATCGACGGCGGCACGGTGCGCCTGCCACGCATCGTCGGCCAGGGCCGGGCCCTGGACATGATCCTGACCGGCCGCCCGGTGGGCGCCGAGGAAGCCCTGCAAATGGGCCTGGCCAACCGGGTGGTGGACGACGGCACGGCGGTGCAGGCCGCCGAGGCCCTGGCCCGCCAGATCGCCGGCTTCCCGCAACAATGCATGAACGCGGACCGCGCCTCCGCCTACCGCCAATGGGACCACGATCTGGCCGAAGCCCTGCGTCGGGAAGGCGCCGGCGGCTATCCGATCGTGTTCGCGGAAGCCATCGCCGGCGCGGACCGCTTCGCCAAGGGCGCCGGCCGCCACGGTGAATTCGAATGAACAAGAACGATAACGGGAGAGAGACGCAATGACCACGACCTATCTGGATCTGATTCACCGCGGCGCCGGCTACAACCCGGAGCGCACCGCCATCGTGTTCGGCGACCGGAGCCTGACCTTCGGCGAGACCCAGACGCTCAGCAACCAGCTGGCCCACGCCCTGATCGAACGGGGCGTGCAGCGGGGCGACCGGGTCGCGCTGTTGCTCAACAACGGCCTGTACAGCGTGCCGGTGGATTTCGCCTGCGTGAAGGCGGGCATTAACCGGGTGCCGCTGAACGCCCGGCTGTCCCTGGACGAGCACGCCCGCATGCTGGAGGAGACCGACGCCGGGGTGCTGCTGTACGGCGCCGATCTGGCGGAACGGGCGGCGGCCCTGCGCGACGCCCGCCCCGGGCTGATCTGCCATGGCATCGGCGGCGACGCGGTGGGCGATGATCTGCTGGCCGCCGCCGCCGGCTGCGACAGGGCCGCGCCGCGGGTGGCGGTGGAACCGGACGACGTGATCCTGACCCTGTTCACCTCCGGCACCACCGGCACCCTGAAGGCGGCGCAACACACCCAGGCCTCCTACGCCGGCATCTGCCGCAATGTGCTGCTCAATCTGGTCAACGTGCAGCGCGACGACGCCATGCTGCACGCCGCCTCCCTGATCCACGCGTCCGGCGTGTTCGTGCTGCCGTTCTGGTTGCGCGGCGCGCGTACGGTGATCATGCCGGGCTTCGATCCGGACGCCTTCCTGACGCTCATCGAGAAAGAGCGCATCACCGCCGTGAACATGGTGCCCACCATGCTGCAGATGCTGCTCGGCCACCCCCGCTTCATGTCCACGGACGTGAGCCATCTGCGTCAGGTGATCTACGGCGCCTCGCCCATGCCCCGGCCGGTGATCGAGCAGGCCATGCAGCTGTGGGGGCGGGAGAAGTTCTGGCAATACTACGGCCAGACCGAGTGCCCGCTGACCATCGCCGTGCTGCGCCCGGAGGACCACGAAGGCGCGTTGCTGGGCGCCTGCGGCCGGCCGTCCCTGGATGTGGAGATCCGCCTGGTGGACGAGGCCGGGCAGGACGTGCCCGCCGGCGAGCCCGGCGAGATCGCGGTACGCGCGCCATCGATGATGGCCGGCTACCACAATGCCCCGGCCTTGAACCGGGAAATGTTCATGGAGGGCGGCTGGCTGCGCACCCGGGACGTGGCGGCGTTCGACGAACGGGGTTATCTGCACCTCAAGGACCGCACCTCGGACATGATCATCACCGGCGGCTACAACGTTTATCCCCGGGAAGTGGAGGACGTGCTGGTGGCCCACCCGGCGGTGGCGGAGTGCGCCGTGATCGGCGTGCGGGACGACAAATGGGTGGAGGCGGTGACCGCCGTGGTGGCGCTGAAGCCGGATCAGGACGTGGACGAGGACACCCTGATCGCCTTCGTGGCGGCGAAGGTGGCGTCCTATAAGAAGCCGCGGCGGGTCCTCTTCACCGAGGCCATTCCCAAAACCGCGGTGGGCAAGCTCAACCGCAAGGCCCTGCGCGACCAGTACGACAAGCAGTAAGCCGGACGCGGCACCCCGCCCCGCGCCATGGTACCGTGACACCGGGTCAGCCATGGAACGAGACAATGAACATTAAGGTAATGTCCTTCGACGTGTTCGGGACGGTGGTCGACTGGTTCGGCTCCATTGAACGGGAAGTGCGGGCACTGCGGCTGCCGGTGCCCGCCGATCAGTTCACACTCGCCTGGCGCGAGGGCTACAAGCCGGCCATGGCCCGCATCGTCTCGGGAGAGGCGCCCTGGGCCCTGATCGACGACATCCACTTCTCGATTCTCGAAGAGATACTGCAACGGTTCGGCATCGATGACCTCGACGACGATCAGAAGCGGCATTTGAATCTGGCCTGGCATCGCCTGGATCCCTGGCCGGACAGTCCGCCGGCGCTGCACCGGCTCAAACAGCGCTTTACCACCTGCACCTTGTCCAACGGCAACCTGTCGCTGCTGGAGGATCTGGCCCGGCACGGGGATCTGGCCTGGAGCCGGATTCTCTCCGCCGAGACCTTCGGCACCTTTAAGCCGGACCCGGCGATGTACCGGGGCGTGGCCGAAACCTTCCAGGTCGAGCCAGGGGAGGTTTTGATGGTGGCCACCCACCAGGATGACCTGGAAGCCGCCCGGGACGCCGGCCTGCGCACCGCTTATATCAAACGCCCGCGGGAATACGGCCCCACCGGACCAGCCAAGCAATTTTCCGAGGACCACGATTTCCTGTTCCCGGATTTGCTGGCGATGGCGGACCGGTTCGAGCGCTAATCCACCCGCCACCAGGCCGGCAGCAGCGCGCGCACCTGGCGGCGGCCGAAGCGGTCGTCGATCAGGTGCACGACGCCCTGATCGTCACCGGTGCGGATCACCCGGCCGGCGGCCTGCACCACCTTGCGCAGGCCGGGATACAGATAGGTGTAGTCGTAGCCGTCGCCGAACAGGGCGGCCAGCCGTTCCTTGAACTGTTCGTTCACCGGGTTCACCTGGGGCAGGCCCAGGGTGGCCACGAAGGCGCCGATCAGTCGCCGGCCGGGCAGATCGATGCCCTCGGAGAAGGCGCCGCCCAGGACCGCGAAGCCCACCCCTTCGCCGCCGTCACGAAAGCGGTCCAGAAACGCCTGGCGGGCGGTTTCGTCCATGCGCCGTTCCTGGGCCCACACCGGAATGTCCGGCCATTGCCGGCGAAACGCCTCCAGGGCCCGGTCCAGATAGTCGTAACTGCTGAAAAACGCCAGGTAATTGCCGGGCCGCTGCCGGTACTGCTCGCCGATCAGGGTGGCGATGGGCGCCAGGGACGCCTGCCGGTCCCGGTAGCGGGTGGAGATGCGCCGGGCGATACGCACCTGCAGCTGCTCGGCGCGGAACGGCGACGGCACGTCCACCCAGGCGGTGCTTTCCGGCAGGCCGAGCAGGTCCGCGTAATAACGGGCCGGGCTGAGGGTGGCGGAGAACAGCACCGCCGCGGCGGCGCTTTCGAAGCGCGGCGCCAGCAGCGCCGCCGGCACCACGTTGCGCAGGCACAGCCGTGAGCCCGGTCGGCCCCGGGCCGGCGTTCGCTGTTCGCTGTCGAACAGAAAGGCGTCGTCGTCGAACAGTTCGGCGATGCGATAAAAGTGCAGCGCGTCGAAGTAGAACCGGGTCAGGTCCCCGTCCAGCGGTTCCGGGTGCTCGGCCATGTGATCGTTGACCGCCGCCAGCAGTTGCTGCAGGGCCAGCAGAAAGGCCTGGGGCGGGTCGTCGTGCACCCGGTAGTCCTGATCCGGCTGCGCCGCCTCCTGGTCCTTGTTGAGCGCGTTCCACTGCCGGTGGAGCCGGTCGAAGGCGCCCTTCAGCGGCTTGGGCACCTGCTTCTTCACCGCCCGGAAGGCGATCTGGTCCAGCTCCGCGGAATACATGCCCCGGGCCCGGTCCACCAGGTTGTGGGCCTCGTCCGCCAGCACCGCCACCCGCCACTGGTTTTCGGTGGCCAGGCCGTGCAGCAGCGCGGAGAGGTCGAAGAAATAGTTGTAGTCGCCCACCACCAGGTCGCTCCAGCGGGCCATTTCCTGGCTCAGATAGTAGGGGCAGACCTGATGGTCCAGGGCCAGCTCGCGCAGCCGCGCCCGGTCCAGCATCGGCTCGCCGGCGGCGGCGGCGCGGGCCGCCGGCAGGCGGTCGTAGAAGCCCGCCGCCAACGGGCAGGACTCGCCGTGGCAGGCCCGGTCCGGGTGCTCGCAGCTTTTTTCCCGGGCGATCAGTTCCAGGGTGCGCAGCGGCGGGTCGCCGGGCGCAGGCGACGCCGGCCCGCTGAGGGTGGCCACGGCGTCCAGGGCCAGCCGCCGGCCCGGGGTCTTGGCACTGAGAAAAAAGACTTTATCCAGGGCGCGCCCCGGCGCCGCCTTCAGCAGCGGGAACAGGGTGCCCAGGGTCTTGCCGATGCCGGTGGGCGCCTGGGCCAGCAGGGCGCGGCCGGTGCAGGCGGTCTGATAGACCGATTCCGCCAGCACCCGCTGGCCGGGACGAAAGTCCGCATGGGGAAACGACAGCGTGGCCAGCCAGGCGTCCCGCTCCCGGCGATGGGCCAGTTCCCGGTCCGCCCATAACAGAAACCGCTCGCACTGATCCTGAAAAAACGCCTCCAGGTCGCGGGCGGCGTGGGTCTCGCGCAGGGGCGTTTCCTTCTGCTTTACCACGTCGAAATAGACCAGCGCCAGCTCGATCTCCTCGATCCCTTTTTCGCGGCACAGCAGGGCGCCGTAGACTTTCAGCTGCGCCCAGTGCAGGGCGCGGTGGTTGGCGGGCTGCCGCGCCAGATCGCCGCGAAAGGTTTTGATCTCTTCCAGCCGCCGGCGCGCCGGGTCGTAGCCGTCGGCGCGGCCGCGCACCGTCAGATGCCGGTGGTCGCCGCGGAGCGACACCTCGCTCTGGTAGCCCTCGCCGCGCCGGCCGGTGACGGTGGCGTGGCCGGCGATGCCCTCCTGGGCGGTGGGCGACGGCGTGAAACGCAGGTCCAGGTCGCCGGCCTTGGCGGTGAACTCGCACAGGGCGCGCACCGCCACGGTGTACCTTTGCGCATGGCTCTCCGCTGGCCTTTCGCTCATGGCCCCGCCCATTCCACCTTGCAGACCGCCGCCGGGATGCCCTGCTCGGCGAAGAACGCCAGCCAGCGGCGCTGGTTGTCCTGCAGCCGGTCACCGGGGCCCTTGACCTCGATCAGGCGGTAGCCGCCGTCCGGGGTGAACTGGATCAGGTCCGGCAGGCCGGCCCGGTTGGCCTTGATATCACCGAGCAGCCGCTCGCCGTAGGCGGCCAGATGGGCCGCCGGCAGCCGCTCCAGCGCCAGGGTCAGCAAGGGCTCGGAGAGCGCGCCCCAATGCACGAAGGGCGAGGCGGTGCCGTACTTGCGCCGCCAGGTGTCGAGGATGGGCCCGCGATGCCGGTCATCGGCCAGGGCGGCGAAGGCATCGTCGAACCAGCGTCGCCGACGGTGCCGGAACCCCGGCTGGTACAGGTCCGCCGGGGCGCTTTGGAAGGGATGGAAGAAGGCGCCGGGCAGAGGCGCGAACACCGCGTCCCAGCAGAGCAGCCCGAACAGGCCGGTGAACAGGGTGTTTTCCACGTAAAACACCGGCCCGTCGTCGCGGCTCAGATGGGCGGCCACCGCCCCTTCCACGAAGCCGCTGGCCGGCAGGGTCAGGGTCCATGCCTCGGTGGTCGGCGGCGGCGCGACCACCGGCTTCGGCAGGCCCAGCTTGCGGTGCAGTCGCGGGCGCAGGCGGGCCAGCTGCTGCCGTTCCTGTTCGCTTTCCGGGGCGGCGGCAGCCTGCTCCGCCAGGGTCAGCGCCGCCCGGTATTCACCGCGCCGCTCCAGCACCCGCAGCCGCCGGGCCCGGGCGTCCGGGTACTGGCATTGCGCGTACAGGGCTTCGGCCCGTTCCAGTTGATCTTCCCGCTCCCATTGGCGGGCCAGCTTGTAGCGCAGCTTGTGGCGGCGCTCTTCCACCCAGGGGTTGCCGGTGTCGCCGCCGGGCAGATCGGCGGCCACCGCGTCCGCCGGCTCGCCGGCCTCGAACCGCTCGCGGCAGGCGTGCAGGTCCAGCCAGGCGTCCAGGTCGGCGCGGCTGCGGTAGGGCCGGCTGGCGGCGTCCAGCGCCACCGGTTCATAGCGGAAGGTGCCCAGCTCGGTGAGCACGAACTCGCGCCAGTCCTGGTGCAGGTTGCCGAAGAACATCAGCCGCAGGCGCTCGCACACCGGCATCACGGTGAGCCGCCAGGCCGGCGGCAGGTGGCCGTCCGGGTCCCAGCCCGACAGCGGGCGTGGCGCCGGCGCCGGTTCCGCCAGGGCCGCCAGCCAGTCCGCCTTGCGGCCGTGACGGTCCAGCCCGGCGGCGGCCAGGCGGGCTGCCAGGGCGCGGCCCAGCTCCGCTTTGGTGTAGAGACGGAACAGTTCTTCCAGGGTCAGGTCGCCGTCCCGACGTACCCAGCCCACCGCTTCCAGCGCCGTCAGTGCCGGCGTGGCCGGACCGATTTCCGGATAACGCAGTTTGTCGGCGCGGAACAGCTCACCGCTGCGCATCACCATGCGCGTCAGCAGCGCCCTGGGCGCCACCGGCAGCGCCGCCACGCCGCCCACGAAGGCCCGTTCGGCGGCGTCAAGCAGGTCCCCGTGACACTCGCTCACCCAGCGCAGCACGGTCTCGAAGTTGCGCAGGTAGTAGAGCGGATCGTCCAGGGTGGCAGGGGCGGCAATACTGTCCATTTGGCTAGTATAGGGGTGGGTTTCCGGTGATGCGAGTGTCGCCCGCCGCCGGGCTGATCGCGGCTGAAGCCGCGGTCAGGCGGTGATGCGCGCCAGGGCCTCACGGATCTCGGCGCTGTCACGAGGGCGCACCACCCGGGCCACTTCCTCGCCGTCGCGCAGAAAGATCAGCGTGGGCCACAGCTTGACGCGGAACGAGCGGCCCAGGGGTCGCCCCTTGCCGTCTTCCACCTTGATGTGTTCCAGGTCCGGGTGGTCGCTCAGCACCGCTTCAATGGCGGGCTGCGCCGCCCGGCAATGGCCGCACCAATTGGTGCCAAACTCCAGCACCCGCGGGCCGGCGTGGGCGTCCACGGCGGCGCGGTCCAGGGTCTCGGGCAGGTATTCCGGTTGGTAACTCATGACCACTCCTTGCCGGTGGCATCGGGGGCCGGCGCCGCGGGCCGGCGGCGGCCGGCGGCGAGCGCCGCCAGGGACAGCATCAGGAGCGCGCCGACCATGGCCAGGGCCATATCTTTCTGGGCATCCCAGGGGTCCCCCTGGGTGCCCAGAAAAGCGGCGCTGCCGTCACCGAACAGCACCGCCGCGCTCCATTCGATCAATTCGTAGATCAGCGACGAGGCGAGAATCAGGGAGAAGGCGAAAAACCCGGCCCAGCCCGGCCGGATGCCGATGCCGTCGCGGCACAGCTCGCGCAGCGGCAGCACCAGCAGCAGCCCGTAGAGACCGTGCAGCAAGCGGTCGTACTGGTTGCGCTGCCAGCCCATCAGCCGATCCGGGCTGAAGCCGAAGGCCCACTGGGCCCAGGCGTCGTAGGGCACCTTCGAATAGGTGTAGTGGGCACCGATTTCGTGCAGCACCAGAAACAGGGTGATCAGGCCGTAGCCGGTGGCGGAGAAACGGAACCAGCGCCGGCCCGCCCACAGCGCCACCAGCGTCACCGCCACCACCGCGTTTTCCATGAGCCAGGTGCCCCGCTCCACCGGCGACACCGCCAGCAGCGCCATCACCACCAGCAGAATCGCGGAGCACACCTGGAAGGTTCTGCGATCGTCCATGATGTCCTTTCCTTCGCGTCGTGCTTCGATGTGGGAAAGGCAGCTTAGCATCTGGCGCCGTGACGCCGAAGTCCGGGCAGGCCCGGGTGGCGCTCAGGGCGCCACGTAGGCGGTTTTCACCGTGGTGAAGAATTCGGCGGCGTAGCGGCCCTGCTCCCGGGACCCATAGCTGGAGCCCTTGCGGCCGCCGAACGGCACGTGGAAGTCCACGCCGGCGGTGGGGGTGTTGACCATCACCATGCCGGCTTCCGCGTGGTGGCGGAAATGGCTGGCGTGTTTCAGGGACGAGGTGCAGATGCCCGCCGACAGGCCGAACTCCGTGTCGTTGGCCAGCGCCAGGGCGTGCTCGTAATCGTCCGCCGGAATCGCGCAGGCCACCGGGCCGAAGATTTCCTCCCGGGCGATGCGCATGTCCGGCGCGGCGTCGGCGAACAGGGCCGGCGCCATGTAGAAACCGTCGCTGTCCCGTTGCAGACGCTCGCCGCCGCACACCAGACGGGCGCCTTCCTCGCGGCCGATGTCCACGTAGCCCAGGTCCTGATCGAGCTGGCTCTGGTCCACCACCGGGCCGATGTCGGTGCCCTCGCCCAGGGCGTGGTCCACCTTCAGACCGGCCAGGCGCTGTTGCACACCGTCCACGAAGCGCCCGTAAATGCCTTTCTCGACGATGAACCGGGACGAGGCGGTGCAACGCTGACCGGTGGAGAAGTAGGCGCCCTGCACCGCCACCTCCACGGCCCGCTCCAGCTCGGCGTCGTCGAGCACCACCAGCGGGTTCTTGCCGCCCATCTCCAGCTGCAGCTTGGCGAAGCGGGCGCCGGCGGTGGCCATCACCCGGGCGCCGGTGGTGCCGGAACCGGTGAAGGTGATGGCGTTGACGTCCGGGCTTTCCAGCAGGGTCTGGCCGACCACGCCGCCACGCCCCATGGTCAGGTTGAACACGCCCTCCGGCAGGCCGCTGCGGCTGATGATCTCGGCCAGGGCCCAGGCCGAGCCGGGCACCAGGTCGGCGGGCTTGAACACCACGCAGTTGCCGTACGCCAGGGCCGGCGCGATCTTCCAGGCGGGAATCGCGATCGGGAAATTCCAGGGCGTGATAATGCCCACCACGCCCACCGGTTCCCGGGTGATGTGCACGTCCAGGCCGGGCCGCACCGACGGCAGGGTCTCGCCGCCGGGGCGCAACACCTCGCCGGCGAAGAACCGGAAAATCTGCGCCGCCCGGTTCACCTCGGCGATGCCTTCCGGCAGGGTCTTGCCCTCTTCCCGGGACAGCAGCCGGCCCAGTTCTTCCTTGCGGGCGGCCAGTTCCAGACCGATGAAATCCAGGGCCTCGGCGCGGGCCTGGATACCCGCGCGGCGCCAGGCCGGGAAGGCGGCCCGGGCGGCGGCGATGGCCTGGCGGGTCTGGTCGGCGTCGGCCTGGGCGTACTCGTCGATCACGTCTGTGGTATCGGACGGGTTGATGTCGGGCCGGGCGCCGGCGCCCCGGGTCCAGGCGCCGGCGATAAAGTTGTTACGCATGGTCGATCAATCTCCCAGGTTGGCCGTGCGCGCGGTGCGCTTGCGGAACGCGGCCCACAGCGGCAGCACCAGGAACAGCGCGGTGAGAATCAGAAAAACGGTACTCGGAATGCTGTCGAAGAAGGTCCAGTAATCGCCCCGGGACAGCAGCAGCGCGCGGCGGAAGTGCACCTCCATCATCGGCCCGAGAATAAAGCCGAGCAGCAGCGGCGCCGCCGGGAAACGCAGGCGAATCAGGAAATAGCCGATCACCCCGAAGAACAGCGCGGTGTAGATGTCGAACACGCTGGAGCGCACCGAGAACACGCCGATGCAGATAAAGAACAGCATGGCCGGGTACAGCACGTGATAGGGAATCGACAACATGCGCACCCACACCCGGATCAGCGGCAGGTTCAGCACCAGCAGCATGATGTTGCCGACGCCAAAGCTCACCACCAGGCCCCAGAACATCTCCGGATTGCTGGTCACCAGTTCCGGCCCCGGGGAGATACCGTGCAGAATCATGGCGCCAAGCAGCACCGCCATCACCGCGTCGCCGGGAATGCCCAGGCTCAGGGTGGGAATGAAGGCCGCCTGCACCGCCGCGTTGTTGGCGGACTCTGGGGAGGCCACGCCGCGCAGCTCACCCTGGCCGAATTTCTCCGGGTTCCTGGCCAGTTTCTTTTCCGAGGCATAGGCCATGAAGGCGGCAATCGCCGGACCGGAACCGGGCAGCGCGCCGACGAAGGCACCGATGCCGGAACCACGCAGGATGGTCTTCCACAGGCCTTGCCATTCGTGCCGTTTGGGCAGCATGGATTTGAAGGTCAGGCCACTGGCCTTGAGCGGGGCGCGCTTCTCCTGGCCCAGATTGGCGAGGATCTCCCCCACCCCGAACAGGCCCATGGCCAGGGCCACCAGACTGATGCCGTCGGACAGGGCCAGCGCGCCGAACGTGAAGCGCTCGGTGCCGGAGGTGTCGTCGGTGCCCACCAGGCCCAGGGCGATGCCCAGCATCACCATGGTCATGCCCTTGAGCGGCGAGCCCACCGACAGGGTGGACGCCGCCACCAGGCCCAGCAGCATGATCGAGAAATAGTCCATCGAGCCGAAGTCCATGGCGAAGGACGCGATCATGGGCGTGAACCCGAGCACCATGAAGATCGCCACGATGCCACCGCAGAACGACGAGATGGCGGCGGTGAACAGGGCCACGCCGGCGCGGCCCTGCTTGGTCATCTGATTGCCGTCGATACAGGTCACCGCCGCCGACGCCGTGCCCGGCAGGTTAAGCAGAATGGCGGCGATGGAGCCGCCGTACTGGGCGCCGTAGAAAATCCCCGCCAGCATGATCAGCGCGATCGGCGGAGACAGGTAATAGGTCATCGGCAGGGCCAGGGAAATGGCCGCCAGCGGCCCGATGCCGGGCAGCACGCCCACGAAGGTACCCACCAGCACGCCCACGAAACAGAACAGCAGGCCTTGCCAGGAAAACGCGACCTCGGCGCCGAGCGCCAGATTGTGAAGGATATCCATCAGATCACCACTCGAACGCCGACACCGGAATGCCGAAGCCGTAAACGAATACCAGGACGCCGAGCACGCTCAGCCCCACCGCGGTGGCCACCGCCGCCACCGGCCGCACCGGCTTTTCCGCCAGCGACACCAGCAGTACCAGCGCCACCGTGGCGGGCACCAGCCCGGCCCGCTCCAGCAACGCGGCGAAGGCCACGAAACCGGCGGTAATGGTGAGAATCGGCCGTGGAATCCAGAAATTCTTTTCTTTCTCCGAATGCCACACTTCCAGTACCAGCAGCACGGCGAACAGCACCAGCACCGAGCCGATCATGACCGGGAAGAAACCCGGGCCCATGCGGCGCAACGACCCCATGTCGTAGCCGCTGCCCTGGACAATCACGTAGAGACCAAGCAGGCCGAGCAGCAGCGCCGCGCACACCTGCAACCAATTAATGGAACGTGCCATTTATTATTCTCCTCCGAGGCGCAACGCGCGTAGTGAGAACAGAGTCAGTAACCGCCGGCCTGGGACGGCGACAAATGGTCCTTGAAGCGGCGCGACAGCGCGTCCGTGGCACGGGCCAGCAGGGCGGCATCGGCGCCCACGGCCAGGAACCGGCAGCCGGCAGCGAGATGCTCGCGAGCCAGGTCCTCGTTGACGGTCAGCGCGCCGGCGGGTTTGCCCGCCGCCTGAATGCGCCGGAACGCGTCCAGCACCGCCGCGTTCACCTCCGGATGGCCGGGCTGGCCCAGATAGCCCAGATCGGCGCCCAGGTCGGCGGCGCCGATGAACACACCGTCCACGCCGTCCACGGCGGCGATCTCGTCCAGGTGGTCCAGGCCGGCACGGCTTTCCACCTGCACCAGCACGCACAGCTGTTCGTGGCAGCGATGCACATAGTCCGGCACCCGGCCCCAGCGCGAGGCCCGTGCCAGACCGGCGCCCACGCCCCGGCGCCCGTGGGGCGGGTAGCGGGTGGCCTGGACGATGGCCCGCGCCTGGTCGGCGCTTTCCACCATCGGCACCAGCAGGGTTTGCACGCCGGCGTCCAGCAGCGGTTTAAGGGTGTCCGCGTCGCCGTTCACCGGACGCACCACCGGATGGGTCGGGTACGGTGCCACCGCCTGCAGTTGCGCCAGGATCGAACGCACATCGTTGGGGCCGTGCTCGCCGTCGATCAGCAGCCAGTCGAAACCGGCGGCGGCGCCGATCTCGGTGCCGTAGGCATCCGCCAGGGCGCACCACAAACCGATCTGGGTGCGGCCTTCGACCAGCGCCTGTTTGAAGGTATTGACCGGAAGATCCATGACGCCTCCTGTCAGACGAAGCGCAGACCCAGCGCGCCGAGCGGGCCGTAGTCCACGTGGAAGGTATCGCCGGCGGACGCCGCCACCGGACGGGTGAAGGAACCGGCCAGCACGATCTCGCCGGCTTTCAGGGTGACGCCGTGGGGAGCCAGCTTGTTGGCCAGCCAGGCGATGCCCTTGGCCGGGTGGCCGAGCACCCCGGCGGCCACGCCGGTTTCCTCCACCAGACCATTGCGGCTGCACACCGCCGCGCTCCAGCGCAGGTCGATGTCGAACGGGCGGATGGTGCGCCCGCCCAGCACCACGCCGGCGTTGGCGGCGTTGTCGGAAATGGTGTCGAACACCTTGCGCGGCGCGCCGCTGGCCGGGTCCACCTGGCGCACCCGGGCGTCGATGATCTCCAGCGCCGGAATCACGTATTCGGTGGCGCGCATCACGTCGAGCACGGTGCAGTCGGGACCGCTGAGGTCCTCTTTCAGCACGAACGCCAGCTCCACTTCCAGGCGCGGCACGATAAAGCGGTCCACTTCGATCTCGGCGTTGTCCTCGAAGAACATGTCGTCGAGCAGCACGCCGTAGTCCGGTTCATCGATGCGCGCGGACATCTGCATGGCCCGGGAGGTGAGGCCGATCTTGTGGCCCATCACCCGGCGGCCCCGGGCCACCTTCATGTCCACCCACTGGCGCTGGATGGCGTAGGCTTCGGGGAAACCGATGTCCGGGTATTGCAGGGTCAGATGGTCGATCTGGGTGCGTTCGCGTTCGGCGCGGTCAAGCCGCTCCGCCGCGTCACGAATGGCGGCATCGTCCAGCATCAGGCCTTCCTCTCGATAATGGTGTTGTGCAGCGCGCCGATGCCCTCGATCTCGGTGACCACTTCGTCGCCGGGCATCACGTTGACGGTGCCCTTGGGGGTGCCGGTGAGAATCACGTCGCCGGGCTGCAGGGTCATGAAGGCGCTGAAATATTCGATCAGGAAGGGCACGTCGAAGAGCATGTCCTTGGTGGACCCTTCCTGGGTGGTTTCGCCGTTGACGCGGGTGGTCAGGCGCAGATTCATGGGGTCGGGAATGTCCGCCGCGTCCACCAGCCAGGGGCCGATGGGGGTGCAGTTGTCCCGGCTCTTGATGCGGAAGTTGGGCCGGTAAAACCCTTCCAGGTAATTGCGCACGGCATAGTCGTTGGCCACGGTGTAGCCGGCGATGTAGTGGTAGGCGTCGGCCTTGGCCACGTTGCGCGCCGGCTTGCCGACCACGATGGCCAGCTCGCACTCATAGTGCATGTTGGTGGCGTCGGTGGGGCGCGGCGTGAAGGCGCGGTGGCCCACCAGGGTGTTGGCGCCCTTGAGGAATACCATCGGCTCTTCCGGTGCCTTGAACGCGATCTCGGCGGCATGGTCGGCGTAGTTCAGGCCCAGGGCGAAAATGGCGCCCGGGGTCACCGGCGGCAGCCAGGTCACTTCGCGTTCGTCCAGGCGGCGGCCATCCGCCAGCCGCACCTTGCCGTGGTCTTCCCAGGCCTGCTGTACGCGGCCTTCAAAGGCGATACGTGCTTGTTTCATCGGGCGCTCTCCCCTTCCGCCACCAGCGTATTTTGCAGACGGCCGATGCCGTCGATTTCCACCGCCACGGTGTCGCCGGCGCCGGCCAGCGGCGCGTCCGGGGACATACCCACCAGGATCAGATCGCCGGGGTAGAGGCTGGTGAAATCGGAGATGTCGGCGAGCAGCGTGGCCACCGGGCGCACCAGTTCGGCCAGGCTCCATTGCTGACGGCATTCGCCATTGATCAGGGCGCGCACGGTAAGACCGTCCGGGTCCGGCAGATCGGCGGCGTCCACCAGGCACGGGCCAATGGGGCAGAAACCGTCCCGGCACTTCTGTTTGAGCGGATGCCGGAACAGGCTGTCGTGGGGCACGGTGAGGTCGTTGACCAGCGTGTAACCGGCGATGGCGGCGCGGGCCTGGTCGGCGCTGGCGCGGGTCAGGGTGTCCTTGATCACCACGCCCAGGGTGGCGCCCACGCGCACCTGGTCCACGTCGGCGGACAGCACCACCGGGGTGCCGTCGGCCACCTGGGTGTTCGGGGTTTTCACGTACATCACCGGGCCGGTGGGGGCGCCGTTGTAGGGCGCCTCGTTGATGGCGTCACCGAGCCGGTCCAGTTCGTCCTGGACGTTGAGCAGGCAGCCGTAAACGGCACCGCTCAGCGGGCGCCCTCCGGGGCGCAGGGTCACGGATGTCATGGTTTCTCCTGAAGTCGTTAACGGCGGCGGGTATGAATTTCACTGAGCCGCTGGGCAATCAGCTCGGTCTGGCGGCGGATCAGCGGCACCAGAATCGCCAGGCGCTCCGGGCTCAGGCGGTCGGCCATGGCCGACACCGCCACCGACGCCACCAGCTGCTGGTCGGCGTCGAACACCGGCAGCGCCAGGGCGCGGGTGCCGGGCACCACGCCCACTTCGCTGTAGGCGTAGCCCAGGGAGCGGGTTTCGGTGATGCGGCGGCGCACTTCGTCCAGCTTCAGGCCGTGGCTCACCAGGCGTTGCTCGTTGCCCTGCAGCACTTCCTCGCTGTCGTCCGGCTCGGCGAAGGCCAACAGCACCAGGCCGGACACGCTGACACCCAGCGGCCGGCGCGCGCCCACCTCGATGGACAGCACCTTGACCGGGTAATTGCCGGTCTTGCGGTCCACGCAGATGGAGTCGAAGCCGCTGCGGATGGTGAGAAAGACGCTGTCGCCGCACTGCTCGGCGATGTGCCGCAGGTAGGGCTCCGCCACCGATTTCACCGGCACTCGGGCGGCCCGGGACAGGCCCAGCAGGGATACTTCCGGCCCGACCATGTAGCGGCGGGTGTTGGGGTCCTGCTCCACCGCCTCTTCCTCGATCAGCACGCGCAGGATGCGGTGCACCGTGGGCCGGTTGAGGCCGGTCTGGTGAACGATGTCGGTGATCCGCACGCCGTGTTCCTGGCCGGTGGCGAGGATGCGCAGGATCGCCACCGCCCGGCGGATGCTGCGCGCGCCCAGGGTCTTGCCGCCCTCGCCGGCTTCGCCACGGGGCGGTTCCATCACCCCGGTGTCCGGCGGCAGGCCGTCGTCGCCCTTCATGAGCCCGGCTCGATGACGCTCTTGGGCGTCTGCGCCACCGGTTTGAGCTGGCGGATCTCGCCCAGGGTGGCGTAGTTGGCGCCGGCGATGCGGCACACCGGCTGCAGGGCGCGGGTGTCGATGCGGCCGTCCTCGTAGAGGCGGTCGCTGACGTGGATGCGGGTCACCCGGCCGACGAAGAACTCGGCGCCGGTGTCGCCGTAGCCGGTGACACTGTGCAGCTGGCATTCCAGGCTGATGGGCGCCTTTTGCAGACGGGGCGGGGCCACCGTCACCGAGGGCAGTACCGTCAGGCCGAGGCTTTCCACCTCGCTTTCATGGGCCTCGTATTCCACCGCGCTGGCGTGCACGTCCTCGACCATGGTCCAGTCGGCGATGTTGACCACGAACTGGTCCAGGGCACGGATATTACGGGCGGTGTCCTTCTCGCGACCGGCCTTGCGACCGATGTTGATGCCCACCATCAGCGGGCTGTTGGACACGAAGGTAAAGCAACTGAAAGGCGCCAGATTGACCACGCCTTCCGGGGACCGGGTGGTGATCCAGGCAATCGGCCTGGGCACCACGATGCCGCTGATCAGGCGGTAGCATTCCTGCGGCGACAGGGAATCAGTGTCGATTTGCATATTTATTCTCCTGGCAGTCGACCGGCCGCTCGATGGGGTAGCAGGAAAGCTAAGAGGGAGCCTGTGGGGAATCAACACGACGCGGACCATAGTGTCCACCATATGGACGTTTTAATCATAACCGGACTTCGCCATGACCCGGTATACGCGCATTTCCGAGTATCCTGCGTGGCACGTCCATCGGGTGATGAACGCCGGCGTCCATTATGTGGACCTTCCCGGGATTTAACGGTTGCCGCCCCGGCGCCGGATTCAGGAAAGTACCCCTTCACCCGCACAACCACTTGAAGCCGGCGTCGTCTTCGGACGCCAGGCACAGGAAGGAGAATAAAAACCATGCGTTTATTCCAACGTTTGACCACCCTGTTGATGCTGCTTTGCCTGGGCGTGGGTGCCCAGGCCGCGGACTGGCCCACCAAACCCGTTCACCTGGTGGTGCCCTACCCGCCCGGCGGCAACGTGGACCTGGCCGCGCGCATCGTGGCCGACGGTTTGGAAAAGGAATTCGGCCAGCCGTTCGTGGTGGAGAACCGCCCCGGCGCCGGCGGCATGATCGCCGCCTCCTATGTGGTCAAGTCCGACGCGGACGGCTACACCCTGTTCGTGGCCCCCAACGGCCCGGTGCTGTTCAGCCCCATGCTGTTCCGCAAGGACAACTACTACTGGAAAGACGATTTCGCGCCGATCGGCTCGATCTCGTTCGTGCCGCTGGTGCTGCAGACCAACCCGGAGCTGGGCATGGAAAGCGCCGAGCAGCTGTTCAAGTACGCCCAGGAACACCCCGGTGAGCTGGCCATGGCCTCCCCCGGCGCCGGCACCCAGAACCACCTGATCAGCGAAATGATGCAGCGCCTGCTGAAGACCGAGTGGCTGACCGTGCACTACAAGGGCAATGCCCCGGCCACCACCGACCTGCTGGGCGGCCGCGTGGACTTCAACTTCGACCAGCTCACCGTGGCCAAGCAGTACGTGACCAGCGGCAAGCTGACCGCCCTGGCGGTGACCTCCCCGGAGCGCCTGGCCGCCCTGCCCGACGTCCCCACCCTGAAAGAGCTGGGCTACGAAGACGCGGTGTCCGAGACCTTCACCGGCCTGTTCGCCCCCGCCGGCACCCCGGACAAGATCGTCAACCAACTGAACCAGGCCCTGGAAAAGATCCTCGCGGATCCCGCGGTGGTGGAGAAGTTCGAGACCGCCGGCGCCGAAGCCCGCGCCATGAGCGTGCCGGACTTCCAGTCCTTCCTGCAGAAGGAATACGACCGCTGGGGCACCCTGATCCGCGGCGCCAACATCCACCGTTAAGCCGCTTCATCACAAGGACCCTGACAATGTCACGACGCCAGAGCGTTCACAGCGCCGGCTTCTCCCACCAGAACCCGATCCCGGCGGCCAGCCGGATCGGGGACCTGATGGCCACCGGCGTGATCAACGGCACCGACCCGGCCACCGGGGAACTGGGGGCCGACCTGAAAGCGCAGTGCGCATTCATGTTTCAGCACGTGCGCAATATCGTCGAGGCCGCCGGCGGCGGCACCGACGACATTCTGAAGATGACGGTGTGGATGCAGGACCGCTCCCAGCGCGACGTTCTCAACGAGCAATGGCTGAGCATGTTTCCGGATCCGGAGTCCCGTCCGGCCCGGCACGCCATTCAGAACCCGGTGGAATCCAAATTCCTGATTCAGTGTGACGTGCTGGCGGTGATCGCCGGCGCCCGGGACTGAG
This sequence comes from Alloalcanivorax marinus, assembly GCF_016906305.1. Classification (GTDB taxonomy): domain Bacteria; phylum Pseudomonadota; class Gammaproteobacteria; order Pseudomonadales; family Alcanivoracaceae; genus Alloalcanivorax; species Alloalcanivorax marinus. The sequence continues at coordinate 219,174 of NZ_JADDOL010000003.1, read as the reverse complement.
TGATCCTTATACGGGCCGCCCGCGCGGCCCTCTGAAGTTCCATGGCAGGAGCCACCATGCCTGAGTATTACCCTTTCAACCCGGACCCGCGGGCACCGGTGGAAGCGCCGCCGGCCCGTACCTGCGACGCTCAGTTTCATGTGTTCGGCGACCCGGCGGTGTATCCGCCCCGTCCGGAAGCGCCGTTCAAGATGCCGTCCGCCACCATCGACGCGGCGCTGAAAATGCACCGCGCGCTGGGTATCGAGCGCGGCGTGATCGTTCAGGCCACCACCTACGGCGCCGACCACAGCGTGGTGGTGGACGCTCTGAAAAAAGCCGGCCCGGACTATCGGGGCTGCGCCAACGCCATCGCGCTCAAGGAACGCGACGACGGCTACATCGAGGAACTGCACGACGCCGGTGTACGCGGCGCCCGCTTCACCTTCCGCAAGGAACTGGGCGTGGGCCTGTCGCCCCGGGAATTCCAGCGCGCCGCCGACCGGCTCAAGGAACTCGGCTGGTACGTGAAAATCCAGCCCGAGAAAGACGGCATCATGGGCAGCGTGGAGCTGTACGAAAACCTGGACATCCCGGTGCTGATCGACCACCTGGGCCGCGCCGACGCCAACCTGGGCGTGGACGATCCAAACGTGCGGAAAACCATCGAACTGCTCAAGAAGGGCAACTTCTGGGTGATGCTGTCCCTGGGCGAGAAGATCTCCACCCAGGGCCATCCCTGGAACGATGTGCTGCCGATTGCCCGTGCCTACATCGACGCGGCGCCGGATCGGGTGGTGTGGGCCAGTGACTGGCCGCACCCGCTGTCCAAATCGCCGCCGCCCAACGACGCCGAACTGCTGGAGCTGCTTTACCGCTACGCGCCGGACGCCGGCGAGCGGCAGAAAATTCTTGTCGACAACCCGGCGAAACTGTTCGGCTACGACGACTGACGCGCTGTTTCAATCTCTCCCAAACCTCGGCCCGGCATTTTTAACCGGGCCTTTTTTTGTGCCCGCGAAAATTCACTCCGATCTTTCCATATACCTCATTTTTCAGGCTTTTTTCGTCGTTCAATTTCATGAACTCTTATCGTCTATATCGTGGACTTTTTCATTTTTTTTCGATTGCCCGTGATGGCCCATGACGACAAAGTAACCTGCAAGGGAGCGCGCTTTTGGCGTGCCTCTGATGAAAATAATCAGGAGTCATCCACACAATAATCCGATAACGAATCCGCCCGAATCCGTTTCCAGCAACGATCTGAAAAAGACGCTCTCCACGGCGTCGCGGGGCGGTTTGTGCTTGAAAAAAGGGAATCAGCCATGAAACTGAACAACAATACCCTCGCCATTCTGGCCGGTGGCCTGATGCTGTCCGGCGCCGCCGGCGCCGCCCAGCCCCAGGCCAAGTTCTACGGCCTGCTGGACCTGTGGGCCGGCAGCATCGAAAAGCCGGCGGACCAGGACAACACCGCGCAACTGGCCGGCGGTGGCATGTCCACCTCCTTCCTGGGTGCCCGCGTCGATTACAAGGTGAACGACGACGTGACCGTCTTCGGCGTGGCCGAGATGTTTCTGCGTCCGGACACCGGCGAGGACGGTCGCTACAACGGCGACGAGTTCTTCGGCCGCAACGCCTACATCGGCGCGTCCAGCCAGACCTGGGGCGAGCTGAAAGCCGGCCGCACCAAGTCGCCGTTCTTCATTCCCATGGTGATCACCAACTCGGTGAAGGATTCCTTCGCCTTCTCGCCGATGATTCTGCACACCTATAACGGTGGCAACGGCGGCGCGGTGATGGGCGACACCACCTGGAACGACAGCCTTAACTACACCACCCCGAGCTTCGGCGGCCTCAAGGCCAATCTGGTGTACGCCTTTGGCGAGGAAGAAGGCGAAAGCGGCGAAAACAAGGTCGGCGGTAACCTGATCTATCGCCAGGGCGGCCTGGTGGCCACCGTGGCGGCCACGCGCGTGCGCGAGGGCACCCTGAACAACGGCGGCGGCGCCGGCGAGCGCGGCAATATTCCGGGCGCCACCGACCAGGACGCGGCCATGGCCGGCCTGTCCTACAACTTTGGCGTGGCCACGCTGTACGGTCAGTACATGACCCTGGAGACCGACACCACCGCCGGTGACGTGGACACCGACACCTGGCAGGCCGGCGTGGCGGTTCCCGTGGGCCCGGGCAACGCGCTGGCGTCCTACGCCAACTCCGACTTCAGTGGCGCCGTGGACTATGAGCGCAACACCTGGTCGGCGGGCTACGACTACGTGGTGAGCAGCCAGCTCGACCTGTACGCCATGTACCTGCACGACGACATCGACGACGTGGGCACCGGTTCCACCTACGGCGTGGGCGCGCGCTTCAAGTTCTGAGCCGCCTCCCCGACGCGGGCCTGGCCAACCGGCGAGGCCCGCTCCCTACCAGAACGCCGCCGCCCAGGCGGACAGCAGCAACAGCAACGCCATCCCCCGATTGAAGCGCCGCATCCAGCGCGGATTCTCGATCCAGCGCGCCGCGCCCGCCCCCAACCCCGCCCAGGCCAGTACCCCGGGCAGCGCCACCAGCAGAAACACCCCCGCCAGCACCGTGATCGACCATCCCTTGCCGGCGAACACGCCGGTGGCGGCCAGCGCCATCATCCAGGCCTTGGGATTCACCCATTGCAGGCCGGCGGTGGCGATCACTCCCAGACGTCCGCGCCGATCCCCGCCGTGGTCCCGACGCACCGCCGGCGCCGCCCGCCACAGCTGCACCGCCAGCACCGTCAGCCAGGCCAGCCCCACCGCCGCCATCAGCAGGCGAACCGTCGGATGCGCCGCCAGGGGCCGGGCCAGCCCGGTGCCCACCAGCAGCAATACCGAGGCGGCGCCGCCGGCGGCGCCGACCACCATGGGCAGCGCCGCCGCCAGCCCGTGGCGGGAGGCACAGGCCAGCACCAGCACATTGGTGGGGCCGGGGGTGATCGAGGCGACGAGGGCGAAGACGACGAAGGGCAGCAGCGATTCCATGACGGTCGGAGTGGCGAAAGGAATCGTCAGTCTGACGCCAACCCGCGCGTCAGTCTGGAAGCTTTGTGCGGCGTCGGTAATAGGCCGGGGTCATGGCGTAGGCGCGCCGGAACCAGCGCCCCAGATGGCTCTGGTCGGCGAAACCCACCGCCGCGGCCACCTCGGCGGGGCTGCCGCCGGCGGCCAGCAGACGGCGGGCGCGCACCAGCCGCAGCTGCACCAGATAGGCGTGGGGCGGCACCCCGAAGGCGGCCTTGAACGCGCGCGACAAGCGGAACCGGTCGACGCCGGCGGCGGCGGCCAGATGGTCCAGGCCGATGTCCTCGGCCAGGTGCGCGTGCAGATACTCGCGGGCGCGATGGGCGGCGGGCGCCGCCATCGGCAACCGCTCCGGCGCCGTGCGCCAGCGGGCGTGGTCGGTGAGCCGCGCCAGCAGCCGGTCCACGGCGGTCTGGCGCAGCATGCGCATCTCGCCGTCCTGCAATGCTTCGAATGCCTCGCCGATGGCGCGGGTGACACGGCGGTCGTCGCACAGGGTGGCGGCGAAACTCAGCTCGAAATGGGCGGGCACCTGTTCAAACAGCCGCGCCAGCTCGGCGCGCAGCCAGTGCGGGTCCAGGTACAGCAACCGATAGGTGAAGCCGCCGGGCGCCGGCCCCAGGCCGTCGTGGACCTGCCCCGGCTCCAGCAGCATGGCCCGCCCGGGCACGCTTTCGTGGCGCACCCGGCCCACATGAAAACGCTGTACTCCCTGCTCGGTGACGCCCACCGCGTAGGTGTCGTGCCAATGGGGGTCGTAGGCGTGGCCCTCGAAATGGGCACGAATGGTTTCGATGCCGGTGTCCCGGTCGCGGGCGAAACGGACCCAGTTTTCACTGTTGGATGACACGGACATGGACGAGTCTCCGGCTCGGAATCCGGAAGTCTACACCCGGGGGCCGGGCCGGTCTGGAACATTTGTGCGGCGCCGGGCTCAACGGGGCTCCAGGTAGGGCGTCATGATGCCCTGGATCCAGTCCATGAACACCGCCGTGCGGCGCGGCAGGTGGCGCCGTTGCGGGTACAGCAGGGTCACCGGCATCGGTTCCGGCCGCAGGTCCGGCAGAACCTCCACCAGGCGCCCCGCCTCCAGGTGCGCCCGCAGGCCGGCCTCCGGCGCCTGCACGATGCCCAGCCCGGCCAGGCAGGCGGCGTCGTAGCTTTCCGCGCTGTTGACGGTGAGCGCGCCGCCCATGGGCAGCGCCGCGAAGCCATCGCCGTGGGGATACTCGAAGCCGGGGGAGCGGCCGCCCAGGACAGGCACATAATGGATCAACCGGTGGCCGGCCAGATCCGCCAGGGTACGCGGGGTGCCATGGCGGGCCAGGTAGTCCGGGCTGGCCGCGTTGATGATGGCGAAGGCGCCCAGACCACGGGCGAACAGGCTCACATCGCCGGTTTCGCCCACCCGCATCACGCAATCAAAGCCTTCGCGCACCGGGTCCACGCGCCGGTCGGTGGCGCTCAGTTCCACTTCCAGCAAGGGGTGGGCGGCCAGGAATTCCGGCAAGCGCGGAATCACGAACTTGCGGGCGGTGCTGCTGGGCATGTCCACCCGCAGCCGGCCGGTGAGGGTTTCGCCGCCCACCTGGAACATGGAGGTCATTTCATCCAGGTCCGCCAGCAGGTCCTTGCCGCGCTCGTAAAAGGCCCGCCCTTCCGGGGTCGGACGCACCCGCCGGGTGGTGCGCTGCAGAAGCAGCACGCCCAGGCTCTCCTCCAGCCGCTTCACGGCGGTGGACACACTGGCCTTGGGCAAGCCCAGCTGATCGGCGGCGGCGGTAAAGCTGGCCAGCTCCGCCACCCGGGTGAACACGCGCAGATCCTGAAAACGGTCCATGGCCGGCCTCGCTGATTGTTCGCCATTTATGAACAGAGATTCCGGATTTAAGCGATTTATTGGGACAATCTCAACCAATAAAGTGGAGGCCATCCTCTTAACGCCCACAGGAGATAACCCATGACCATCGCATTGATCACCGGCGCCAGCCGTGGCCTGGGCCGCAGCGCGGCCCTGCATCTGGCCGACCAGGGCAGCGACCTGATTCTGACCTACCAAAGCAACCGGGAGGCCGCCGCCCGGGTGGTGGAGGCGATCCAGGCGAAGGGACGCCGCGCCGTGGCGCTGCCGCTGGACGTGGGCGACAGCGCCTCCTTCCCCGCCTTTGTGGAGCAGGTGCGCGCCGCTCTGGACGAGACCTGGCACACCGACCGGTTCGATCACCTGATCAACAACGCCGGCATCGGCATCAATACGTCGTTCGCGGACACCAGCGAAGCGCAGTTCGACACCCTGATGCGGATTCATCTGAAGGGGCCGTTCTTCCTGACCCAGCGGTTGCTGCCGCTGATCGCCGACGGCGGGCGCATCGTCAATATCTCCAGCGGGCTGGCACGCTTCTGCATGCCGGGCTTCGCCGCCTACGCCACCATGAAGGGCGGCGTCGAGGTGCTGACCCGTTATCTGGCCAAGGAGTTGGGAGAGCGCGGCATTGTCGTCAATACCCTGGCCCCGGGCGCCATCGAAACCGATTTCGGCGGCGGCGTGATCCGTGACAACCAGGAAGCCAACGCCCAGGTGGCCGGTGCCACCGCCCTCGGCCGCGTCGGCCTGCCGGACGACATCGGCGGCGCCATCGCCGCGCTGTTGTCACCGGGCAACGGCTGGGTCAACGGCCAGCGCATCGAGGTGGCCGGCGGCGTGTTTCTGTAAACCGGGCCCGATTCAGCCGGCGCGCTCTTCAAGACCTTCGCGGCGGCGCTCCGCCCGCCCCAGCAGCAAGCCGGTGCCGGCCCAGGCCAGGGCGATGCCGGCACCGATCAGCATGGCCAGGCCGGGCAGCTCGCCGAGCAGGTCGAGGCCGCGCTTCAGCCAGCCGCTGAGGGCGTCGCCGCCGCGATACACCACGGTGTCGATAAAGTTCTTGGCCTTGTACTTCTGCTCCGGCGGCACCGAGGTATAAAGCATCTCGCGGCCGGGTCGCACCAGCGCGTATTCGCCGGCGCGGCGCGCCACCATGATGACCACGAACACGGAAAACACCGGCGACAGCGCCAGCCACACGAAACCGGCGGCGATCAGCAGCGGCACCGCGGTCAGCAACACGCCGATGCCCAGCCGCTGGGCGATGCGACCGGTCAGAAACAGCTGCGTCAGAATGGCGAGAAACTGCACCACCGTATCGATCAGGCCGAACACCTGGGTCTGGCGGGTGGGGTCCGGAAAGGTCTCCGCCACCAGCCGCGCCTGCTCGAAATAAAGAAAGGTACTGACGCTGGCGAGCAGCACCACGAACAGGGCGATGCCCATCAGAAACGGCGTGCGCAGCACTTCCAGGGCGCCATCGAAGGGGTTGCCGCCCAGCGCGCGGCCCCGTTCCGCCCGGGCCGGTTCCGCCTCGTCGTTCAGCGGATGCCGGTCGCGCCAGCGGTACAGCCACAGGCCGGCGAACGCGCTGCCGGCCAGCAGCAGAGCGGCCAGCAGCACCAGGCCGGCGTGGCCCGCCGGCGCCACCAGCAGGGTACCCAGCCCCGGCCCCACCAGGCCGCCCAGGCTGGCGCCGCCGGCCATCATGCCGAACAGCCGCTTGCCCTGGGCGATGCTGAACACGTCCGCCAGCACGCTCCAGGCCAGGGACACCACCACCAGGTTGAACACCGACAGCCAGATGTAGAAGGTGCGCGCCACCCAGACGTTGTCGGTGGAGCCGGCGAACAGGGCCGCGAACAGCAGCAGATTGACCACGAAGAACCCGTAGGCGGCGGGCAGGATGCGCCGCCGCGCCACCCGGGAGGCCAGCCAGCCGAACAGGGGCAGCACCGCCAGGGTGGCCAGAAAGGTGCCGGTGAACAGCCACTGCAGATTGTCCACGCCGCCGGCCACGCCCATGGTCTCGCGCACCGGGCGCAGCATGAAATAGCCGGTGAACAGCAGAAAGAACAGCGCCAGCCCGGCCAGCACCGCCGGCGCTTCCTCCAGCCGCAGGTTGAACAACCGCGCCGCCAGGCGCGGCAGCGGATGCGCGTCGCCGTCCTCGCCCGCCACCGTTACCAGTCCATGGCCATCAGTTCACGCTGCCGGGCCTCGCTGAGCAGGTCGCCACGGCCGGCATTGAGGTTGTCGCGCTGGTGCTTCGGTTTGCTGGTGGCGGGAATCACCGCGGTCACCGCCGGGTGGCTGAGGGCGAACTTGAGGAACAGCTGCGCCCAGCTCTCCGCGCCCACCTCGGCGGCCCAGCCCGGCAACGGGCGGCCTTTTACCGTGGAGAACAGGGAACCATCGTCGAAGGCCCGGTTGATCAGCACCGCCACGCCCTTGTCCCGGGCCAGCGGCAGCACCTCCTTGGCGGCCTCCGGCGCGTTCACCGAATAGTTGATCTGGATGAAATCCAGCGGCTCGCGGCGCAGAATCGCGGCCATCTCGTCCAGGCCCCGTTCCAGGTAGTGGGTGACGCCCACGTATTTCGTCTTGCCCTGCTCCTTCAATTCCCGGGCAAAGGGCAGCTGGGTTTTCCAGTCGCGCAGGTTGTGCACCTGCAGCAGCTCCACATGGTCGGTGCGCAGCGCTTCCAACGATTGTGCCCACTGTCGTTCGGCGGCGGCGCGGCTGTCGGCGGCGATCTTGGTGGCCAGGAAGCACCGGTCCCGCCAGCCGCCTTCTTCCAGCAAGGCGCCCAGCACCCGGTCCGCGCCGCCGTAGTTGGGGCTGGTGTCGAACACGGTGGCGCCGCTGTCGAAAAAGATCGTCATCGCTTCCTTGAGCCGGCGGTACTTGTCGGAGCCGATCTCCGCCACGAAGCTGCCGGAGGTGCCCGCGCCGATCACCGGCAAGGTTTCGCCGGTGGCGGGAATCGCCCGGGTACGCAGGGCGCCGGACCCGCCGACGGCCGCCCGGGCCGTGCCCCGCAGTGCCAGCGCCAGACCGGCGCCGCCCCACAGAGCGCCATTGAGAAAATCACGCCGTGAAACCATGCTGCCCTCCTTTCCCTGTCGGGGATGTCCATCTTGTCGTTATCGCGTCACAGGATTGACCGCGATTTGGCGTAGAATGCTTCGCCCCGTGGTCACAGTGGCCCCACGCCCGTGTTTTTATCGTGATCACCCTTCAGCAGGAGCTTTTTTGATGACCCGCCCTCAGCCCGCCCCCGCCGGCCGCCGTGAATGGCTGGGCCTGGCGGTCCTGATGCTGCCCACCGTGCTGCTGGCACTGGATATGACGGTGCTGCATCTGGCGGCGCCCCACCTCAGCGCGGATCTGCGGCCCAGCAGTTCCCAGTTGCTGTGGATCCTGGACATCTACGGTTTCATGATCGCCGGCTTCCTGGTCACCATGGGCACCCTGGGTGATCGCATCGGCCGCCGCCGGCTGCTGCTGGGCGGCGCCACCGCCTTCGGCCTGGCCTCGGTGATGGCGGCGTTCGCGCCCAGCGCGGAAACCCTGATCCTGGCCCGGGCCCTGCTGGGCGTGGCCGGCGCCACCCTGATGCCCTCCACCCTGTCGTTGTTGCGCAACATGTTCCAGGTGGACAGCGAACGGACCCTGGCGATCACCGTCTGGATGACCGGCTTTATCGTCGGCAGCGCCATCGGCCCGCTGGTGGGCGGTGCCCTGCTGGAGTTTTTCTGGTGGGGGTCGGTGTTCCTGCTCGGCGTGCCGGTGATGGCCCTGCTGCTGCTCACCGGGCCCTGGCTGCTGCCGGAATTTCGCGACCGGGACGCCGGCGGTCAGGACTGGACCAGCGCCCTGCTGTCGGTGGCCACGGTGCTGGCGCTGATCTTCGGCCTCAAGGATCTGGCCCGCGACGGCCCGGGCCTGTTGCCGCTGGCGGCGATTCTCGCCGGCCTGCTGATCGGCGCCCTGTTCGTGCGCCGCCAGCGGCGGCTGGCCACGCCCATGTTCGATCTGGGCCTGTTCGCCAACCGGGATTTCAGCACCTCCGTGGGCGCCATGATGCTGTCCATCCTGGCGCTCTCCGGGGCCTGGCTGATGGTCTTTCAATACCTGCAGGGGGTGCTCGGCCTGTCGCCGTTGCACGCCGGCCTGACCATGCTGCCACCGGCGGTGCTGCAAACCGCTCTGTCGTTACTGATCCCGCGTCTGACCCGCTATCTGCCCCGCTGGCAACTGGTCAGCGGCGGCCTGGGGCTGGCGGTGTTCGGCTTTCTGGCCATGGTCGGCGTCAACAGTCTGGACGATCTGTGGCTGCTGATCACCGGCATGACGGTGATGGGGCTGGGGGTGATGCCGATGATGATTCTCGGCACCGATATGGTGGTGGGCGCGGCGCCGCCGGAGAAGGCCGGCGCCGCTTCGGCCACCTCGGAGACCGCCACCGAACTGGGCATGGCCCTGGGGGTGGCGGTGATCGGCAGCCTGGGGGCGGCGGTCTACCGCCACCACATGCTGACCCGCCTGCCCGAGGGGCTGAGCCCGGACCAGGCGCTGGCCGCCGGCGACACCCTGGGCGGGGCCGTGGGCGCCAGCGCCGCCTTGCCGCCGGCCCTGGCCGAGCCGTTGATGGCCGCCGCCCGGACGGCCTTCAACGCGGCCCTGCACACCAACGCGGCGGTGGGCGCGGCGATCATCGCCGCCACCGCCCTGCTCACCGCCTGGCGGCTACGGCCAAGGCGGGACGATCAGGGCACGAAGCGGGTGGAGAAGGCGTCGTCCGGCAGCTCGTCCAGATAGCCCTTGTCCATCACCCGGTTGGCGCGCTCCGCGAACGCCTTGAGGCCGTCGATGTACTTGTCGTTCCAGGTGGTGGCGTAATCCCGGGTGACCCGCTCGGCGAGCATGTCGATGCCGGCCTGGTCGAGGCCCAGTTTTTCGCCGTAGGCCTGGAACACCTTCGGATGGCTCTTCACGTAGTCCACCGCTTCCACCCAGCCCTTCAGGAAGCCGGCCAGGGCTTCCGGGTGGGCCTCGGCGAACTCGTCGTTGGTGGCCAGGGAAATCCACAGGAAATCGTCGCCGGTCTTCTCCTTATAGATGTCCCCCAGGTTGCCGATGCTGCGGTATTTGCCGGAGGCGATGGCCTTGGTGGCGAGCGGATCGAACAGCAGCCCGGCCTCGATATCACCGCTGTCCAGCAGCGTGGGGATGATGCCCGGGCCCACGTATTGCAGATTGCCGTCCTTGGCCGGATCGAACTCATAGAAGTCGTTGAGCACCACCCGCAGCAGCACCGTGGCGGTGCCGGCGGCGCCGGCGTAGGAGGCCACCCGCTTGCCTTTCAGGTCTTCCAGGGTCTGGATATCGGAATCGGCGGGCACCAGCACGTCCAGGCTGGTGCCACGACCCACCGGGAAGATGTTGAACACCGGGAAACCCTGAGCCCGGAACTGGGCGAAGCCGGTCCAGCCGCCGAAGCCCACGTCCACCTGCTTGCCACGGATGGCGTTGAACAGGCCGTCCAGCGTCGGGTAGCCCTGGTACTTCAGGTCCACGCCGTACTTATGGTCGAACTCCTGGTCGATCATCACGTGCGAGGCGATGCCGTTGAGCGACTGCGCCATGTCACCGATACGAATCTCGGTGTCCGCGGCCCGCGCGCTCAGCGCCAGCGCGCACAGTGTCACCACCAGCAGCGGCGCCCCCAGCAGAGATTTTTTCATCAAACCTTGAACGTTCATGGAACTCTCCTCCCAGCTTTGTCGTTATGTCATTAAACCCATTGAATAGTGTTTCGGCGGCGGCGGGCCGTTATTGAGCCGGCACGAACCGGGTGCTGAAGGCCTCCTCGGGGACCGTCTCCAGATAGCCCTTGCCCATGACCCGCCGGGCCCGCTCCGCGAATCCCATCAGGCCGTCGATATAGCGGCGGTTCCAGGGCGAGGTGTCGTAGTCGAGCAGGGCCCGCTTCGCCAGCAGTTCCACGCCCGCCGCGTCCAGCCCCATCTGTTCGCCGAACGCTTCGAACACCTCCGGATGCGCGCGCACATAGGCCAGCGCCTCCGTCCAGGCCTGCAAGAAACCGGCCATGGCGTCGGCGTGACGGTCCGCGAATTCGTCATTGGTGATCATGGCGATCCACAGGAAGTCGTCGCCGGTGCGGGCTTTGTAGAGTTCGCCCAGATTGCCGATGCTGCGGAATTTTCCGGAGGCAATGGCCTTGGCGGCCATCGGGTCGAACAGCAGACCGGCGGCCACATCGCCGCTTTCCAGCAGACCGGGGATGACGCCGGGACCGGCGTATTGCAGATCACCGGTCCCGGCGGGGTCGAAGCCGTAGAAATCGTTGAGCAGCACTCTCAACAGCACCGTGCCGGTGCCCGCCGCGCCGGCGAAGGACACGATGCGCTTGCCCTTCAGGTCTTCCAGGTTGCGCAGCTCGGAGTCCACCGGCACCAGCACATCCAGGGTGGCGCCGCGCCCCACCGGATACACGTTCAGCACCGGATAGCCCTGGGCCCGGAACTGGGCGAAGGCGGTCCAGCCGCCGAACCCCACGTCCACCTGCTTGCCGCGCACCGCATTGAACAGGCCCTCGATGGTCGGATAGGCCTGGCGGTCCACCCGGATGCCGTGCTTTTTATCCAGGCCCTGGTCGACGATCACCTGGTAGACCACGGTGATCAGCGACTGTGGCATATCGCCCATGCGGACTTCCGGTACCTCGGCCCGGGCGGTGATCGCCAGCGCGCCGATCAGCAAGCCGACCAGCGCCCCCCGTATTCCGTATCCCCGCTTCGTTGTCGTGCTCATGGTGTGCTCCTTTCTCGTTGTTGTTGTTAGTGGCGATCCCGCTCCGCCGCCTCGGCGGCCTCGATAAAGGTGGCGGAAACGGTCTTGCCGACCTGAAACAGGGCGGCGTCGTCGTAGTCCCGGGGGCGCGGCACCTGCACGGTGATCTGATCGCGGATGCCGCCCCGCGACAGCACCACCACCCGGTCGCCCAGAAAGGTGGCTTCGTAGCTGTTGTGGGTGATGAACAGAATGGTCTTGCCGGTTTCGCGCCAGATATCGAGCAGATCCACCCGCAACCGCCGGGCGGTGAGTTCGTCCAGCCCACTGAACGGTTCATCCATGAACAGCACGTCCGGCTCGATGGCCAGGGCCCGCACCAGCGACAGCCGCTGGGCCATGCCGCCGGACAGTTGATGGGGGTAATAGTGACGGAACGCCTGCAGGCCGGTCAGCGCGAAGTAACGGTCCTTGATCGCCGCCCAGCGTGCCCGGGGCACCCGGGAGTTTTCCAGGGCGAAGTCCACATTGCGTTCGGCGGTGAGCCAGGGCAGCAGGCGCGGCTCCTGGAACAGATAGCCGATGGTCACCGGCGGCTTGCCACCGGGGGCCATGGGCTGGCCGCCGAAGCGCACGCTGCCCCGGTAGTCGCCGTCCAGGCCGGAGAGAATATTGAGCAGGGTGGATTTGCCGCAGCCCGACGGGCCCAGCAGGCAGACGAATTCGCCGTCCGCCACGGTCAGATCCAGGCCGTCGAGCACCCGCTGCCCGGGAAACTCCTTGATCAGCCCTTCCACCCGAATGCCGTTGTCGGTCGCTTCTCGGCTCACAGCCTCACCTCCGGACGCCAGGCGAACAGCCGGCGCTCAAGCCGTTGCAGGATCACCAGTTCGATAAACAGCATCACCAGCGTGAACAGCAGGGTCCAGGCCAGCACCTGCCCCATGTCCGCCAGCTGATACCAGTAGAAAAGCTGGAAGCCGACGCCGTCCGGCCGCCCCAGCAGCTCCACCAGCACCGTGATCTTCCACACGATGCCCAGGCCGAAACGCAGGGAAGCCATGATGTAGGGCAGCACCTGGGGGAACAGCACCCGGCGCACGACCACCCAGCGCGAAGCGTTGAACACCCGCGCCATCTTGAACAGGCGGGTGTCGATGTTCTTGACCCCTTCCCACAGATTGATGGCGATGGAGGGGGCCGAGGTGAGCCCGATGGCGACGATGGCGGCGGTTTCGTTGAGGCCGATCCAGATAAAGGCCAGGATCGCATAGCACAGGCTGGGCACGGTCAGTGCCACCATCACCCACACGTCCAGGGTTTTCTCGGCGAACCGGTTGAGCCCCATGACGATGCCCACCGGCACCCCCACGGCCATGGCCAGCGCCAGACCGCCCAGCACCCGGCCGAGGGTGGCCAGCAGATGTTCGTGCACCTGACCGTCGACCACGTTTTCGGTGAGTACCTTCAAGGTTTCCCAGGGGCCCGGCAGCACCGTATCCGGCAGCAGCAAGGACAACCCGAACCAGGCCGCCACCACGGCCAGCATCGATCCCAGTTTTAACAGCACAGCGTTTTTCCTTGTTATCGTTGGCGCCGCCGGCCGGCCTCAACCGGGCAGCGCGATCCCCGCCTCCCGGGCACAGCGGCGGGCCAGCCGTCCGGCCTGCTCCAGCAGGGCCGACTCATCCAGGAACAGAGCGCGCCGGTTTTCGATCAGCAGGCGGCCATCCACCATCACGTCGCGCACATCGGTGCCACCGGCGCTGTACACCAGCGCGGCCCTGACATCCAGGGTCGGCGCCAGGTGCGGCTGGTGCAGGTCGAGGGTGATGATGTCCGCCTTCAAGCCCGGCGCCAGGCTACCCACCTGCCCCTCGCGGCCAATGGCCAGGGCCCCCTCGGAGGTGGCCATGCGCAGCGCGCGGGCCGCGTCCAGGGCGTCCGGGTCCCCTTTGGCGGTCTTGGCCGTGGCGCAGGCGTATTTCATGCTCTCGAACAGGTCCTGGCCGCAGTTGGCGGCGGGCCCGTTGGTGGCCAATCCACAGGTGACACCGGCCTCCAGGAACGGATGAATCGGCGGGAAGCCGGTGCCCCAGAACAGCCGGGTGGGCGGGTCCAGCAACACGCGGGTGTCGCTCTCGGCGAGCAACCTGACCTCGTCGGGCGAGATGTCGTACACCGCGGCCAGTTGCACGTCGGGGCCCAGGCAGCCGGTTTCGGCGAGCAGTTCCACCTGGCGGATGTCGCGCCCGAAATGCCGGGCAATCAGGGCGTGGAACTCCTTGGTCTCGGCGCCGTGCATGTGCAGGGTGATGCCCAGGTCGTCCGCCAGGGCCCGGGTCTGACGGAACATGGCCTCGTCCATGCACCAGGGCAGCAGCGGACCGGTGGCCAGACGCAGCCGGTCGTTGTCGGCACCGTGCCAGTCGTGGGCCAGGTCGGTGATGCGTCGCGCCTGCAGGTCCAGGCTTTCCGTGTAGCTGGGCCGGAAATTGCGCCCGAGAAACCCGGGCGCCAGGGTGGCGCGCACCCCGGCGTCGCGCATCGCCTGCAGCACCGCGTGCTCCGGCGTGTAGCCGGGCGGGTGTGGCGCCACCAGATTTTCCACCAGGGTGGTGTTGCCGTTCTTGAGGTTTTCCAGACAGCCCAACAGCTGCGCCACGTACATGGCTTCTTCGTCGAACGCTTCGATGATCGGCAACTGCTGATCGAGCCACTGCATCAGTCGCTTTTCCGGGCCCAGAGTCCGGCCGAACACCATGCTCAGATGGGTGTGGCCGTTGACCAGCCCGGGCATCACCAGCTTGCCGCCGACATCCAGGGTCCGATCCACGGGCCCCGCTGGCAGACCGTCGCGGGGCCCCACGTAGTCGATCCGGTCGTCACGCACCAGCACGCAGCCGTCCTGGTAGTCGTTGCCGTCCGCATCCAGCGTCAGGACCCGGCCCCCTTCAAACAATGTGGTGGTCATTCATCCCCCTGAGGGTCGATCTAGAACAAATCCCGGGGCTTGGCGCGATCCCACTCCCGGACAATGCGGGCGGCGGCGATGCGCAGATGGTCGAGCAGACCGTCCTCCGGGTGCCGGGCGCGCTCCCCCACGGAGGCCACCGCCACCACGCCCAGCAGATTGTGGTCGGAGCCGATAATGGGCACCGCCACGCTGACCACGCTGGTTTCCAGCTCGCCGGCGCTGGTGGCGTAGCCACGCTCACGGATTTCCGCGAGTTCGCGCTCCAGGTCCTCCGCCGTACGGGGAAACTCGTCCTCCGGCAGCGTGCGGCAGTAATCCAGTACGTCGCGAATGTCGGCGTCGCTCATATGGGCCAGATGCACCTTGGCCGAGGCCCCCCGGTACAGGGGCGTGTTGGCGGCGGGGCCGAGCCCCACTCTTACCGCTCTCGGCCCGTCCTGGAAGCGCACGCACAGCACCCGGTCGCCGGCGCGGTGGGTAATCATGGCACTCTCGCCGGTGATGCCGGCCAGTTCGCGCAGGATCGGCGCGGCGATTTCGGACATGTCGCGGCCGTATTCCTCGGTGAGCGACACCAGGCGCACGAAGCCGGGGCTGAGCACGAACTCGCCGCTGCGCGCCATGGCGGTGATCAGGCCGCGCCGGCGCAGGCTGTGCAGGTAACGGTAGGCGGAGCTGCGCGACAGACCGAAGCGCCGTTCGATCTCCCTGCGCGTCACCACCCGGCCGTGGCCGGCGAACATCAGCATGATGTCCAGGATCCGGTCCAGCGAGGAGGCGTTGTCGTTGTTGTTCATTGTTGTGTTCCGGAAAGTGGGTCGGGCTGAAAACTCAAGCCGTCGGGACCGGCCGGGCGGTCAGGACAACCCGGACGCCGGCGCACCGACCGTCCCACCATTTAAAACTCCCTGGCTCGCGGTTTCCATACCCGCGGGGCGCAAATGTGTGAAGAGGGGTCCGGAAAACGAAGGCGGGCGGAGCGCGACGGCGCTCCGCGAAGAGGGGAAGGAGAGGAGAGCGTCAGCGGGGCAGCGGCTTGTAGGCCACCGCCTTCATTTCCACCAGCAACAAAGGATGGGGCAATTGGTGGACCGCCACGGTGGTGCGGGTGGGGCCGTCGCCGTCGAAATACTCGCCCCAGACCCGGTTGAAACCGCCGAAGTCGTTCATATTGACCAGGAAGCAGCTCACCTCCACCAGGTCCTCCAGGCCGGCGTCGACGCTGTTCAGGATGTCGGCGATGTTGTCGATCACCGCCCGGGTCTGGGCCTCGATGTCCAGGCGGGTAACGCCCATTTCGTCCACCTCCGCGCCCACGAAGCTGTTGTCCGGGCGGCGCGAGCTGGTGCCGGAGACGAACAGGAAGTCGCCGGCCCGCTTCACATGGGGGAAGCGGCCCCGGGGTTTGGCCTTGTGGGCCAGGGTCTTGCTCTGGGACGCGGAAGCGTCCCGGGGCTGCTCACTCATGACGCGCCTCCCGGGCCGGCCACATGGAACTCGGCGCCGCCCAGGTACTGCACCCGCAGATCCACGTGCTGGCCGGGTCGCAGCGCCTCGGCGGCGGTGGCGGCGCCGGCCAGCACCACGTCGCCGGGCTGCAGGCTCATGCCCGCCTCCGCCACCAGCCGGGCGGCGGCCACCAGGGCGCGCAGCGGGTGGCCAAGAATGGCGGCGGAGGAACCGACCTGACGTACCTCGCCGTCCAGGCTCATGACCATGCCCAGGTTGGCGATGTCCAGGTCGGCGCGGCGCCAGGCGCCGATCACCAGCCCGGAGGACGAGGCGTTGTCGGCGATCACGCTGGGCAGGTCGAATTTGAAGTCCCGGTAGCGGGAATCGATGATCTCCATGGCCGGCGCCACCGCGCCGATGGCCGCCTGGGCCTGGGGCAGGGTCACCCGCCCGGCCAGGGGTTTGTCGATCAGAAAGGCCAGCTCCGGTTCCACCCGCGGGTGCACATAGGCGGCCAGGTCGATTTCGCCGCCCTCCTCCACCAGCATGGCGTCGGTGAGCCGCCCCCAGATCAGGTCTTCCACGCCCATCTGTACCATCTTGGCGCGGCTGGTGAAGCCCAGCTTGATGCCGATGGGCGCCTCGCCGCGCTGGACGCGGCGCGCCACCGAGGCGGCCTGCACCGCGTAGGCGTCCTCCACGGTCAGGCTGCCGGTGGCGAACTGGTCGATGGCGCGGGCCTGGCGGGCGGCGTCGTCGACCCGCTCGGCCAGGGTCTGGATATCCGTTTCAGACATGGTCGGTCTCCGGTTGGCGATGTTTGAGCATGTCCAGGGCCACGTCGACGATCATGTCTTCCTGGCCACCGACCATGCGGCGGCGGCCCAGTTCGACCAGGATGTCCACGGTCTTCAGGCCATAACGGGCAGCGGCGTTCTCGGCGTGGCGCAGGAAGCTGGAGTACACGCCGGCGTAGCCAAGCGCCAGGGTTTCCCGGTCCACCCGTACCGGCCGGTCCTGCAGCGGCCGCACGATGTCGTCGGCGGCGTCCATCAGGGTGTACAGATCGCAGCCGTGGTCCCAGCCCAGGCGGTCGGCGGCGGCGATGAACACTTCCAGGGGCGCGTTGCCGGCGCCGGCGCCCATGCCCGCCAGACTGGCGTCGATGCGGTCACAGCCCTCCTCCACGGCGACGATGGAGTTGGCCACGCCCAGGCTGAGATTGTGGTGGGCGTGCATGCCGGTGCCGGTCTCCGGCTTGAGCACGTCCTTGAAGGCACGGAAGCGGTCGCGCACGTCGTTCATGGTGAGCGCGCCGCCGGAGTCCACCACATACACCGTGGTGGCGCCGTAGTCCTCCATCAGCTTGGCCTGGCGGGCCAGTTCCGCCGGCGTGGTCATGTGGCTCATCATCAGGAAGCCCACCGTGTCCATGCCCAGTTCCCGGGCCAGCTCGATGTGCTGTTTGGAGACATCCGCCTCGGTGCAATGGGTGGCCACGCGCACCACGGAGGCGCCGGCGGCGTGGGCGTCGCGCAGGTCCCGGACAGTACCGATGCCCGGCAGCAGCAGGGTCGCCACCTTGGCGTGGCGGACCGTATCCGCCACCGCCTCGATCCATTCCAGGTCGGTGTGGGCGCCGAAGCCGTAGTTGAACGAGGAGCCCCGCAGACCGTCGCCGTGGGCCACCTCGATGGAGTCCACCCTGGCCCGGTCGAGGGCGGCGGCGATGCGCCTCACGTCGTCCACGCTGTATTGGTGGCGAATGGCGTGGGAGCCGTCACGCAGGGTGACGTCGGAAATATAGAGTTTCGCTGTCATTGTCGTTTCCCCCTCAAGCCTGGGCCGGCGCGCCGGTCAACCGGGACGCCATCCGTTCGCCGGTGGCCAGCGCCGCCGAGGTCATGATGTCCAGGTTGCCGGCGAAGGCCGGCAGGTAATGGGCCGCGCCTTCCACTTCCAGGAACACGGAAATCTTCATGCCCGCGCGGGCGCCTTCCCCGGGCATGTACAGCGGCTCGTCCTCGCCGTAATGCTCGAACTGCACGTCCTGCTTGAGCCGGTAACCGGGGACGTAGGCGTTGACCTTCTCGACCATGGCCTCGATGGCGGCACGGATCGGCTCCGGATCGGAGGGCTCGCAGAACACATAGACGGTATCGCGCATCAACAGCGGCGGCTCCGCCGGGTTGAGCACGATGATCGCCTTGCCCTTCTCGGCGCCGCCCACTTTCTCCAGGGCCAGGGACGTGGTTTCGGTGAACTCATCGATGTTGGCGCGGGTGCCGGGGCCGGCGGACTTGCTGGAGATCGAGGCGACGATTTCCGCGTAGTGCACCTTGGCCAGGCCCGACACCGCATGGACGATGGGAATGGTGGCCTGGCCACCGCAGGTCACCATGTTCACGTTGAGCGCGTCCAGGTGCTCGTCCAGGTTGGCCACCGGCACGCAGTAGGGGCCGATCGCCGCCGGTGTCAGATCGATCACCCGCAGGTCGGGGCGCGCGGCGCGCAGGACTTTCTCGTTGTGGTGATGGGCGGCGGCGGAGGTGGCGTCGAACACCAGACCGATCCGCTCGAACACCGGCAGCTCGATCAGGCCCTCCACGCCGGTGGCGCAGGCGGTCACGCCGAGACGCTCGGCGCGGGCCAGGCCGTCGGACGCCGGGTCGATGCCCACCAGCGCGGCCATTTCCAGCTGCTCGCCGTGGCGCAGCACCTTGATCATCAGATCGGTGCCGATGTTACCGGAACCGATGATCGCCACTTTGATTTTGTCAGTCATCGTCGTTCTCCTTCGCGAAGCCCACCGACACCGACCCCAGGCCCTCGATACAGGCGCGGAAGCGGTCGCCGGGGCGGGCCGCCACCATCGGCCCCAGGGCGCCGGTAAGAATCAGGTCGCCGGCGCGCAGGGGGCGGCGCGCCCGGGCCAGGGTATTGGCCAGCCACAGCGCCGCATTGAGCGGGTTGCCCAGGCAGGCGGCACCGGCGCCCACCGACACCGGCTCGCCCCGGCGGGTAAGGTTCATGCCGCACAGGCTCAGGTCCACCTCGCGCAGGGAACGCGGCGTGGTGCCCAGCACATAGGCGCCGCAGGAGGCGTTGTCGGCCACCGTGTCGGCGATGGTGATGTCCCAGTCGGCGATGCGGCTGCCCACCACTTCCAGGGCCGGCAGCACGTAGTCGGTGGCGCCGATCAGGTCCGCCAGGGTGATCTGGTCGTGGCTCAGGTCCCGGGCCAGCACCAGCGCCACCTCCGCTTCCACCTTGGGCTGCAGCACCTGGCCCCAGGGAATCAGGCCGCCGTCGGCCACCGCCATATCGGCGAACAGCAGGCCGTAGTCGGGCTGGTCCACGCCCAGCTGTTGCTGCACCACCCGGGCGGTAAGACCGATCTTGCCGCCCACCACCCGGCGGCCGCGGCTCTCCCAGTAGCGGCTGTTGATGTCCTGAACCCGGTAGGCACTGTCCAGGTCGTCGGCGTCGATCAGGTCGCGCACCGGCGAGCAGGGTTGTCCGGTCTCGTGGGCGGCCCGCAGCCGCTGAGCGGCGCGGGCCAGGGTTTCGGTAATCGTCGTTTGCATGGCAACGCCTCCCGGCTTCATTGCGACATCTGCACGCAGACGTTCTTCAGTTCGGAATAGAAATCCAGCGAATGGCGGCCGCCCTCGCGCCCCAGCCCGGACAGCTTCATGCCGCCGAAGGGGGTGCGCAGATCCCGCAGGAACCAGGTGTTCAGCCACACCAGCCCGGCGTCGATCTCCGCCGCCAGCCGGTGGCCGCGATCCAGGTTGCTGGTCCAGAGAGCGCTGGCCAGGCCGTACCGGCTGTCGTTGGCCAGTTCCACGGCCTGCTCCTCGGTGTCGAAGGGCATCACGTGGCAGACCGGGCCGAACACTTCTTCCTGCAGACAGCGGGCGGACTGATCCAGGCCGGTCCAGATGGTCGGCTCCACATAGCAGCCGTTGTCGAGCTTGCCGCCCAGCGTCGGCACGCCGCCGCCGGTGACCACGGTGGCGCCCTCCTCCCGGGCCAGCGCGTAATAGGACAGCACCTTGTCGCGGTGCTGACGGGAAATCAGCGGCCCCAGGGTGGTCTCCGGGTCCAGCGGGTCGCCGGGGCGCAGGGCCCGGGCCTGCTCCGCCAGCGCCGCCACGAAGCGCTCGAAAATGGGCCGCTCCACGTAGACGCGTTCGGTGCACAGACACACCTGGCCGGTATTGAGAAAACTGGAACGGGCCACGCCGGCCACCGCCTTGTCGAAGTCGGCGTCGGCGAACACCAGGGCGGCGTTCTTGCCACCCAGCTCGAACGACACCGGCCGCACCTTGTCGGCCACGTTGCGCATGATGGTGGCGCCGGTCTTCGACTCACCGGTGAAGGTGATGCCGTCCACATCCGGGTGATCGACGATGGCGGCGCCGGCGGAGCCCGGCCCGAAGCCGTGCACCAGATTGAACACGCCGGCGGGCAGGCCCACCTCGTCCATCACCTCCGCCAGCAACGTGGCGGTGCCCGGGGTTTCCTCGGAGGGCTTGGCCACCACCACGTTGCCGCAGGCCAGGGCCGGCGCCACCTTCCAGGTAAACAGCAGCAGCGGCAGGTTCCAGGGGGAGATGATGCCCACCACGCCGAGCGGCTGGCGCAGGGAATAGTTCAGCGCCCGCCCTTCCGGGGTGGGCGTTTCGTACACCTCGCCGCCGCTCATGCGGATCATGGCGGCGAAGGCGCGGAAGTTGGCGGCGCCCCGGGGAATGTCCACCCGCGACGCCACGGACACCGGCTTGCCGGTGTCGGCCACTTCCGCGGCCAGAAAATCGTCGGCGCGCCGTTCGATCACGGCGGCGATGCGCTCCAGGTACTGGGCGCGCTGTTCGGCGCTGGTGCGCCGCCAGGCGGGCAGCGCGGCGCGACCGGCGCGCACCGCCTGGTCGACCAGTTCGGCGTCGGCCTCGTGGACCCGTGCCACCGGCTCGCCGTTGGCCGGGTTCAGATCCTCGAAGGTCTTCGCGGACTCGACGAACCGGCCATTGATGTAGTTACGGTACTCGGAAACCAATTGCGCACTCCTGAAGAAGGCGAGGATCGCGTCGAAAAAAAGGCGCGGCCCGCGGGCCGCGCGGATCGTGAGCGCGATCGAAAGGTTACAAATTGAATTCCACCACCGCGGCGCCGGCGCCGTAGGTGGGGCCATAGGCGTGCACCCGCGCGCCCTTGAAGTCGCCGGTGGCGCCGAACAGCCAGGACAGGTGTTTCATGCCCATGTCCGCCTTGGTGCCTTCATTGAAACGGCCCAGGGCCTCACTGGCGGAGCGCCGGTCGCCGTTGGCCAGGGCGTCGAGCAGTTGGCGGTTGGCGGCGTCGTCCGCGTCATGGCGGATGCGGTCGTCGGCGATGTCGATCTCCTCGTCGAAATAGGCCGCCGACAGGCCACCGATGGCCAGCACCGCCAGGCGCTTGCCCTGTTTGTCGGCCTGCTCCACCGCCATGGCCGCCAGCTTTTCGGTCTCGCCGGGGCCGTGGTAGAGATTGTTGGCGGCGATCACCAGCGGAATCTTGCCGCCGGGGTTGACGAAGTTGTTGGCGACGATGGTGCCGGTGTCCACCGGGAAGTGGTCGTAATTGACGCCCTTGGCGCGGATGCCGATGTCGGCGCAGCCGGCGATGCAGGCGTCCACCAGATCGGTGTCGGAACGCAGGTCGATGGTCAGGTCGCCGTACTCGTACCAGTTTTCGTCCACGTGCTCGCCGGTCAGATGCGGACGCGCCTGCCACAGCTGGTCGAGCACCGCGAACCATTGGGTGGAATAGATCAGCAGCGCGTCCGGCTTGGAGGCCTGCAGGGCGTCACGGACTTTTTCATAACCGGCGGCCAGCGGCTGCCAGGGCGGGTTGTCCTGACGCAGGTACGGCAGCGGGCTGCCGGGCACCAGAAAAGCGGATACAACGGTCATCTTTGTTCTCCTCGTCTGTGGGCGGCCGGCTCAGGCCACCGCCGCGTCGCGGGCTTCCGCCTTTTCCAGATTCCACTCCATCACCGCGTTGCCGGTACCGATCACGGTGCCGTAGCCGTGCAGTTCGGCGGGAATCTCCGGGTACCCCATGGCCGACAACATCCAGGGGAAGGCGCCGGATTTCACTTCGGCGAACGCTTCCTCCACCCACTCCGGGAACAGACGCATGACTTCCTTGAGGTTGCCCTGGCGCATCAGCTCGATCATCTTCATATCCCACTTGTAGCCTTCGTAGCTCTGCGGGTGTTCCCGGGACATGTCCTCGGGGACATCGGGCTCTTCGTGGAAATGCCAGTGGGAAAAGGTGTTGGAGGCCAGCAGCACGGCCCGCTTGCCGCTCTTCTCGATGGCCTTGCGGGTGGCCACGCCCAGGGTGTCCATCTGCTCCACGCCTTCGTCCACGCTCAGGTAGTAGGGCGAGTTGTTGGCGGAGATGCCGACGATGGGAATGTCCCACTGGGGGCGGATCATGTGCAGCGTGGTGATGGTGCCGTAGTCCACGCGAAACTTGGGATTGCGCATCATCTTGGTGGTCAGGCCCATGGCCGCCGCTTCCTGGCAGCAGGCTTCCGCCAGTTCCACGTCCACGTCCAGGGAGAACTTGTAGCGGAACAGGTTGGAGAAGATCGGATCCACCGATTTGCCTTCCAGGTGCGGCACCCCGAGAAAATGGTGGCCCACCAGGGTTTGCCAGTGCGGCGAATGCACCAGCAGCACATCCGGCTTCATCTCCTCCAGACTTTTGCGGGCCCGCTCATAGGCCCAGCGCAGCGGCTCCCAACCGCCTTCGGAACGGGCTTCGTTTTGCGGCGGATTCTCGCCGTACACCAGATGGGGCGGATGCGGCGCGACGAAGCCGCCTACGATCTTGCCTTGACTCATGACAGTTTCTCCTGGTTATCGGCCCCGGCTTTCTGTTGGCGCGGGGTCGTCGGTAGCGACAAAAAAGCGCTTCCTGCGAGCCGCCTTTCAGGACGGCTTGAACACGATCGACAGGCGCTCAATGCGTTCCGATTCCGCGCGGAATCGAAACAGATCCACCATGTCCACGTGCATTCGGGACCCGTCCTGGCGTTCCCAGAAATAGTCGATGTGCGCGGCGATGCCGGCGCCGTCCTCACTGAAATACAGCTGCTCCAGACGGACCCCGGCGCGCACCGTGTCGGCGAACAGCTTTTCGTAGAAAGGCCGTACCGGGACCTGGCCGTACACCGGCGAGACCACCGTGCCGTCGTCCTCGAAGCAGCCGAGAACCGTTTCCAGGTCACCGGCTTCCATGGCGCCCAGGTAGCGTTTCACCGTGTCGGAACGTGCCATCATTGCTCTCCGTTTCGCGGCCCCGTGGCCGGCTTCAGTGCAGGGGCCCGTCGAAACCGGACGGTCCGTTCGACAGCCAGTCGCGCAGGGTACGCACCACCGGCGACTGCGGGTTCTCCATCTGCAGGGCCAGTCCGAAATGGGTGGCGCCCGGCTCCACATGGGAGCGCACCGCCGCGCCGGTCTCCTTCAAGGCGGCGATCATCAGCCGGTTGCTTTCGATAATGCGCGGGAAGTCCTCTCCGCCATGGGCAATAAAGAACGGCGGCGGATTGGGGCCGATGTTGTGCAGCGGGCTGGCGTCCCGGTCGTCCTTTCGATCGGCCAGGAACATCTCGTAGATGCGCGCCTCGCCACTGCCCGGCGCCGGATCGTCGAACGCCAGATTGAGCTGGGAACAGATCGGCAGGCAGCCCTTGATCAGGTTGGCCGGCAGACCGGCCCGGGCCAGCAGGTGCGGCTTGAGCGCCGCCAGCGCGAACAGGTGACCACCGGCGGAGTGTCCGCCCACGTAAAGCCGGTCCGGGTCGCCCCCGTAGTCGGCGATGTGGTCGTGCACCCAGGCCAGCGCCGCGATGCAGTCTTCCAGCGGCCCCGGGTAGCGACATTCCGGCGCCAGGCGATAGGACACCGACACAAAGATCGCCGGGGTTTCGACGATCACCGGAGCCATCAGCCCCAGCCACTCCTTATAGCCGTGGGTCCAGGCGCCGCCATGGGCGAACAGCAGCACCGGCAAATCGGCGAGCGCCGCGTCGTCCGGCAGATAGATGTCGACCTTCTGCCAGTAATCATCGCCGTAGCGGATGTCCATATGATTCCTGACCCGTGCCGCCGCCTGGTGGGACCGGTCCAACGCCTCCCGCGCGTAGTCCTCGGCTTCGCGCGGGTAGATCGGCGGCTGGTCGGGAAGATCATCGAAAGACATTTCAGGTATTTCCTTCTTGGTTTCAGAGGGAGGACCGGCGGGGCTCCCTGTATCAAGCACCCCGCCGGACCGCATCAGCTCAAGGGGCGTATCGGGTGGAGAACGCCTCTTCGGGCAGCTCGTCCAGGAACCCCTTGTCCATCACCCGGCTGGCACGCTCCGCGAAAGCCTTCAGGCCGTTGATGTAGTCGTCGTTCCAGGTGGTGGCGTAGTCACGGATCACGCGTTCCGCCAGCTGGTCGATGCCGGCCTGGTCCAGACCCAGCTTTTTGCCGTAGGCCTCGAACACGGCCGGGTGGCTTTTCACGTACTCCACCGCGTCCACCCAGCCCTTGAGAAAGCCGGCCAGTGCCTCGGGGTTGGCCCGGGCGAAGTCGTCGTTGGTGGCCAGGGAAATCCACAGGAAATCGTCGCCGGTTTTCTCTTTATAGAGGTCACCCAGGTTGCCGATGCTGCGGTACTTGCCGGAGGCCATGGCCTTGGTGGCCAGCGGATCGAACAGCAGGCCGGCGTCCACGTCGCCACTGTCGAGCAGCGCCGGGATGATGCCCGGGCCCACGTATTGCAGATCGCCGGTGGCGGCCGGATCGAAGCCGTAGAAATCATTGAGCATGACGCGCAGCAGCACGGTGGCGGTGCCGGCGGCGCCGGCGTAGGAGGCCACGCGCTTGCCTTTCAGGTCGTCCAGGCTTTGCAGCTCGGAGTCGGTGGGCACCAGCACGTCCAGGGTGGCGCCCCGGCCCACCGGGAAGATGTTCACCACCGGATAGCCCTGGGCGCGGAACTGGGCGAAGCCGGTCCAGCCGCCGAAGCCCAGGTCCACCTGCTTGCCGCGGATGGCGTTGAACAGACCGTCCAGCGTGGGGTAGCCCTTGTAGCTCACGTCCACGCCGTATTTATGGTCCAGCTCCTGGTCGATCATCACCTGGGAGGCGATGCCGTTGAGCGATTGCGCCATGTCGGCGAGACGAATCGGCGTGTCGTCGGCGCGAGCGCCGAACGCCAGCGACCCCAAGGCGACGATCAACAGAGGAATCCCCAGTACTGCCTTGATCTGCGATTTTTCGTGTTTCATCGGTATGCTCCCGAAGTACTCGTTGTAGTAGGGCCGGCGTCAGCCGGCCTGTTGTTCCAGGCGCGCACGCTCCGCTTCTTCGGCGGCGGCGATAAAGTTGGCGGACACCTGTTTGCTGATATCGAACAGGGCGGGGTCGTCGTAATCCCGCGGACGGGGCACCTCCACGCGGATCTCCTCGCGGATGTTGCCCTGGGAAAGCACCACCACCCGGTCGGCCAGGAAGGTGGCCTCATAGCTGTTGTGGGTGATGAACAGAATGGTCTTGCCGGTGCGGCTCCAGATGTCCAGCAGGTCCACCCGCATGCGCCGGGCGGTGAGTTCATCAAGGCCGCTGAACGGCTCGTCCATGAACAGCACGTCCGGCTCGATGGCCAGGGCGCGCACCAGGGACAGGCGTTGGGCCATGCCGCCGGAGAGTTCATGGGGGTAGTGATGCCGGAAGGCTTCCAGGCCGGTGAGCGCGAAATAGTGGTTCTTGATCTCCGCCCAGCGGGCCTTGGGCACGTCGGAGTTTTCCAGCACGAAGTCCACGTTGCGCTCGGCGGTCAGCCAGGGCAGCAGGCGCGGGTCCTGGAACAGGTAGCCCATCTTCACCGGCGGCTTGCCGTTGCGGCCCACCGGACGGCCGCCGAAACTCACCTCGCCGCTGTAGTCGTTGTCGAGACCGGACAGCGTGTTCAGCAGAGTGGACTTGCCACAGCCGGACGGGCCGAGAATGCAGACGAATTCGTTGTCGGCGATGGACAGGTCCAGGCCGTTGAGCACGCGATGCCCGCGTTCGCCTTGACGGTGGCCCGGGTATTCCTTGACCAGGCCTTTGATGCTGATTCCTTTATCCATTAGATCTTCACCTTGGGACGCCAGGAGAACAATTTGCGCTCCATGTTTTGCAGGATGACCAGCTCGATAAAGAGCATCACGATGGTGAACAGCAGGGTCCACGCCAGCACTTGCTGCATGTCGGCGAGCTGGTACCAGTAGAAGAGTTCGAAACCGACACCGTCCGGCCGCCCGAGCAGCTCCACCAGTACGGTGATTTTCCAGACGATGCCCAGGCCGAAGCGCAGCGACGCCATGATGTAAGGCAGCACCTGAGGGAACAGCACGCGACGGATGATCACCCAGCGCGACGCATTGAAAACCTTGGCCATCTTGAACAGGCGGGTGTCGATGTTCTTGACCCCTTCCCACAGGTTGATGGCGATGGAGGGCGCCGAGGTGAGGCCGATGGCGACGATGGCGGCGGTTTCGTTGAGGCCGATCCAGATGAACGCGAAGATGGCATAACAGAGGCTGGGTACCGTCAGCGCCACCATCACCCAGATATCCAGGGTTTTCTCGGCGAAGCGGTTCACGCCCATGATCACGCCCACCGGGATGCCGATGGCCATGGCCAGCGCCAGGCCCCCCAGGACGCGCCCGAGCGTGGCGAACAGGTGTTGGAAAATTTCCCCGTTGGCGAAGTTTTCCGCCAGCACCATTGTCGTCTGAAAGGGCCCGGGCAAAATCGTTTCCGGAAACAGAAAGGACAGCCCGAGCCACGCCAGTACCGCGGCAATGATGGATCCCACCTTAACGAACACTGAATTCTCCTTATTGATAGGGATTTTTTATGGACATAAGTGAGAGAGTCCGGCGGCGCGCAGGCAGCGCCGGGCGATCTGTTCGGCCTGACGCAGCAACGCGCCCTCGTCGATAAACAGCGGCTCGCGGTTCTCGATCAGCAACCGGCCGTCCACCATCACATCGCGCACGTCCGTGCCCTTGGCGCTGAACACCAGCGCCGCGGCGGTATCCAGGTTGGGCGTCAGGTGCGGTTGCCGCAGATCGACGGTGATCAGGTCCGCTTTCAAACCGGCTTCCAGGCGGCCGGTCTGGCCGTCGCGGCCGATGGCGCGGGCGCCCTCGCTGGTGGCCATGCGCAGCACCCGGTGGCGGCTCAGCGCCAGCGGATCGTTGGCCGCGGTCTTGGCGGTGGCGCAGGCGTATTTCATGCTTTCGAACAGGTCCTGGCCGCAGTTGGCGGCCGGCCCGTTGGTGGCCAGGCCGCAGGTGAGCCCCGCGTCCAGGAACGGTTTCAGAGCGGGAAAGCCGGTGCCCCAGAACAGCCGCGTGGGCGGGTCCAGCAGCACGCGGGTGTCGCTGCGCGCCAGCAGCTCGATTTCGTGGGCGGACACATCCGACACCGCCGCCACCTGCACGTCCGGCCCCAGGCAACCGGTTTCCTCAAGCAGTTCCACCTGGCGGATATCGCGACCGAAATGCCGGGCGATCAGCTGATTGAATTCCGGTGATTCCGCCACGTGCATGTGCAGGCACAGGGACAGATCGTTCGCCAGGGCGCGGGTTTCCCGGTACATCTCCTCGGTCATGCACCAGGGCAGCAGCGGTCCGATGGCCAGCCGCAGACGGTCGTCCTCGGCGCCCTGCCAGCGGTGCGCCAGGTCGGTGACCCGGCGCGCCTGCTGATCCAGGGTTTCCATGAAGTCGGGATGGAAATGGCGCCCTTCGAAAGCCCGCGCCACGGTGCCGCGGATGCCGGCATCGCGCATCGCCTGAAAGGCGGCGTCTTCCGGCGGATAGCCTTCCGGGTGTGTGGAAAACAGATTCTCCACCACCGAAGTATTGCCGTTCTTCAGGTTCTCCAGGCAACCCAGCATCTGCGCCACGTACATGGCTTCCTGGTCGAACGCCGCCATCAGCGGCATCTGTACGTCGAGCCACTCCAGCAGCCGCTTCTCCGGCCCCAGGGTGCGGCCGAACACCATGCACAGATGGGAGTGGCCATTGATCAGCCCTGGCATCACCAGCTTGCCGGTGACGTCGATGACCCGGTCCACGGGCTCCATCGGCCGGTCCGCGGCGGCGCCGACGAAGGCGATGCGGTCGTCGCGGACCAGCACGCAGCCGTCGCGGTATTCCCGGCCTTCGGCGTCCTGGGTCAGTACGTGACCGCCGCTGAACAAGGTGGTGGTCATCGGATCAGCCCGCCTGCCGTACGCCGTGCTGCGAGCGCGGCCATTCGCGGGTGATGCGGGCGGCGGCGATGCGCAGATGGTCGAGCAGACCGTGCTCCGGGTTCTCCGCCCGGTCGCCCACGGCGGCCACGGTGACCGCCGCCAGCAGGGAGCCGTCGTGGCAGAACACCGGCACCGAGGTGCTGAACACCCCGGTTTCCAGCTCGCCGGCGCTGGTGGCGTAGCCGCGCTCGCGGATGTCCCGCAGTTCCTGCTCCAGGCGCCCGGCGTCGCCGGACCACTGCTCCGGGCTCAGGGTGGCGCAGTGTTCCAGCACACGCTGAATGTCGTACTCCGGCATATGGGCCAGATGCACCTTGGCCGACGAGCCCACGTACAGTGGTGTGTCCAGGGCCGGCGCCAGACCCACCCGCACCACCCGCGGGCCTTCCTGGAAACCGACGCAGAGCACCCGCTCCCCCACCCGGTGGGTGACCAGCGCGGTTTCCCCGGTCATACCGGCCAATTCCCGCAGAATGGGACGCACCAGGGCGGCCATGTCCCGGCCGTGCTCCTCGGTGAGCGCCACCAGCCGGGCGAACCCGGGGCTGAGCACGTACTCGCCACTGCGCGCCATGCCGGTGATCAGGCCACGGCGGCGCAGCGTGTGCAGATAACGGTAGGCGGAGCTGCGTGACAGTCCGAAACGGCGTTCGATCTCGGTGCGGGTCACCACATGCCCGTGCCCCGCGAACAGCAGCAGAATGTCGAGCACCCGATCCAGTGAGGAAGCGTTGTCTTTACTCATTCTTATGTCCCACATGACGAATCACGCAAAGTATGCCTCTAACATGCTCGCGAGCAATTCGGGATGTCAAATGTGGAAAAATAGAGCTAAATCATTGTTATTTATGAGTTTTTAAAAAAAGCCTGTTCGCCCCATGATACTGCTCAATAATAAATCATATTTTTTGTCCTGTATTTCCGGACAAAAAGAGCAACATACTTTCCCTTAAAAAGGCGCCGGGACCTCCCCCTGTTCCGATCCCATCCTTTCACTCAAGGTCCGCCTCTTTCCGCCGATGTTCCCGGAGGGCAAGACGGTTTCAATGCATACCTTGATTCAGTCATGTATACATGATTAGCTTTCCCCAACCCCATAAAAACAAAAGAGAGAAAAACCCAAAAAAAAACAGTGAGTTATCACAAAAACACTAAGCCTTTCAGCCTTCTATAAGGCTCTGAGCGAGCCAACATCCCCATAGAATGCGCCATAAAGACCGCAAAACACTCAGTGGAAAGCGGCCACGAGAGGCTTTTGTTCGCAGGGAGTGCACCAAAACGGGCTGATTTGGACAACGGGAGACGTGCCAAGCCCGATAATGACGATTCTTGTATGCAAGAAGAAAAGCGGTGACCCGGACCGCCTGATCCGGCCCGCATGACTCATTCGAATAAGAGGAACCACTCATGAAACGCACTCTGCACACCGCCCTGCTGGCGACCGCCACGTCCCTGACCGCGCTCAGCGGCCTGGCCCATGCCGACACCGACGCCACTTTCTATGGCGTGCTCGATGTCTGGGCCGGCAGCAAGGAACTGCCGGGCAGCGACGGCAGCACCGCCAAGCTGGATGCCGGCGGCTTTACCACTTCCTTCCTGGGCGCCAAGGTCAGCACCGACCTGCCCAATGGCATGAAAGGCGTGGCCGTGGTGGAAAGCTTCCTGCGCCCGGACACCGGTGAGGACCGCCGCTACGGCGGTGACGAGTTCTTCGCCCGGAATGCCTATATCGGCGTGGTGGGGGATTTCGGTACCTTGAAAGCGGGCCGCAGCACCGCGCCCATGTTCGTGCCGACGCTGATTTCCAACCCGTTCGGCGGCGCCTTCGGCTTCTCGCCGCTGATTCAGCACTCCTTCCTGGGGGGTAACAACGGCCCCATCGCCGGTGACTCCGCCTGGGCCAACGCGCTGTCCTACACCTCACCGTCCATGGGCGGCGTGACCGCCAATCTGATGTACGCGTTCGGCGAGCAGGAAGGCGACAGCGGCGCCAACCGGGTGGGCGGCAGCCTGACCTACCGCGCCGGCGGACTGATGCTGACCGCCGCCGGTCACAGCATCGAGGAAGGCGCCATCGACACCAACGGCGGCGTGGGGGATGCGGGCGCGCTGGGCGCCCTGGAACAGGATGGTCTGATGGCCGGCGCCAGCTACGACTTCGGCGTGGTGAAGGTGTTCGCGTCCTGGCAGCAGCTGGAAACCGGCACCGCCGGTGGCGATATCGACACCGACACCGGCCAGGCCGGCGTGTCGGTACCGGTGGGCAAGGGTTTCGCCCTCGCCTCCTACGCCAACACCGACTACAGCGGCAGCCGCGACACCGAGCGCGACACCTGGACCGTGGGCTACGACTACCCGTTCAACGAAGTGCTGGACGTGTACGTGGCCTACATGCACGACGACCTGGAAGACACCGGCGACGGCAACACCTACGGCGTCGGCAGCCGCTTCAAGTTCTGATTCGCCCGGGCGAATCCACTTCTATCGGTCCACTTTTCGGCGGCTCCCTCAGGAGCCGCCGCTTTGTGCACTGCGCGCCGGATTGGCGTCGATGTCTTCCATGCGGTCGCGGATCGCGTCCTCATTCTCCGGCCGCACCAGGCGGCTCACTTCCCGACCTTCCTGAATAAAGATCAGCGTCGGCCACTTGTCCACGTTGAACGCGCGGCCCAGCATCTTGTCCTCGTGATCCGCCAGCTTGACGTGGCTGATACCGGGAAAGTCCTGGAAGGCGGCCTTCACCATCGGCTCGGTTTTCTGGCAGTAGGGGCAGTCCGGGCTGCCGAACTCGAGCACGGTGGGCTCGACAATGCCCTGGATTTCGTCACGGGTCGGGTGGTTGGTGGCGTACTCAGCGCTGTACATGGTGCCTCCTTTCGTTGTTCAGCCGTGTTACGCGGTATGGGAACGCGCGATGTGAAGCATGCGATGTGACACTCAGTGTGCAGCCCGCCACCGCCCACGGAAACCCGGGGTTTGCAAAACACTATAAAGACCGGGAAGAGAGGATGTGGTGCAGCCCGGCGCAGGAGACCATCGGATCGTCGCAGTTCACCACCGTCTCCGAGCGCGCCAGAATGTGCGCCTTGCCGGTAATGGTGTTGCGCACCACGTCGTGGCCGCGCTCGCCCAGGGTGTCCACTCCCAGAAACTCACCGACGAAGCCCGACTCCCGCAGCGATACGGTTTCCAGCCGGTCGCCGGGCCGGATGCGCCCTTCATGGTGCATCAACGCCAGCCGCGCCGAGGTGCCGGTGCCGGTGGTGCTGCGGCAGATCACACCGGGGTGCACGTAGGTGGCGGAGCGGGAGCGGTAATAATCGTCGGCCACCCGCTCCTCCGGCCCCATGAAATGCAGAAAGGGCAAGGGCCCCACGTCGCCCAGGGCGTAATGGGAGAAGCCCCGCCGGGTCTGGATCGCCTCGACGATGGCGCCGGCGCAGCGGGCCAGGTCGGCCTCCTCGTCGCGGGTCAGATGAAAGCCCAGCTCGCGGGCGTCCAACAGGGCGTAGAAGCCGCCGCTGTAGGCCACGCTGTACGTCACGTCGCCCAGGCTCGGCACATGGATGGAAGCCCGGTAGGTGTCGATGTAACTGGGCAGGCCGCCGCAGGTGATGGCCTCCACCCGGCCGTTCTCCACCCGGGCGTCGATGTGCACCAGCCCCGCCGGCGATTCCAGCATGAAACTCTGCAGCCCCTCGCGTTTGGCGATCAGTCCGCTCTCCAGCAGAGCGGTGGCGGTGCAGATGGTGTTGGACCCGGAATAGATCGGATAGCCCATCACCTCCATGATGATGTAGCCGATTTCCGCGCGCGGGTCCGACGCCGGCACGATCAGGTCCACGGACATTTCCGGCGCGCCATAGGGCTCCTCCAGCAACAGCCGCCGCAGGCCATCCGCGTCGTCCCGCAGGTATTCCATTTTCTGGCGTACCGTGTCGCCGGGCAGCGGATCGACCCCACCGGTGACGATGCGGCTCACATCGCCGCCGGCGTGGGTGTCGAGCAGTTGCAGCGTCAGCTGGTCCTTCATGGCGCGTCCTCTTGCCCGGGCAGTGCGAACGGCGCGCCATGGGTCTCCCACTGGGCATCGGGCACGATCACGATCTTGCCCAGGAAGCGGCTGCCGCGTTCCACGAAATAGCGTTCCGCCCGGTGCAGGTCGGACAGCCGGAAGGCACCGTGGAGCACGGGCTTGAGGGCGCCGTCACGGATCCAGTCGATCAGCTGTTCGGCCTCCTCGCGGGTGCCGTGGGATACCCCGAACACCTGCACCTGATAGAGGTAGATGCGCGTCCACAGAATCTCACTGACGTTGCCACCGCTGGCGCCGGCGATGCTCAGCCTCGGATAGCTGTTGCGCGCCGCCATATCGAAAATCATGGCGTCGATAAAGCGGTCGGTGAAGGCGCCGCCCACCAGATCCATCACCGCGTCCAGCGGCGCGCCGCCGGTCACCGCCTTGACCGCCTCGGTGAAGTCGTCCATGCGCGAACGGTCCAGCACCGCCTCGGCGCCCAGGGCGCGCAGATCCTCGGCCTTGTCCGGCGTGCTCAGGGCATAGGGAATGGCACCGAGAATCCGGCACAGCTGAATCAGCGCCGTGCCCACGCCGCCACTGGCGCCGGTCACCAGCACCCGTTCGCCGGCCCCGACGCCGGCGGCGGTGAGCATGTGGTAGGCGGTCTGGTAAGAGCACATGCCCAGGGCCGCCAGCTCCGCGTCGGCCAGATCCGGCCGCCCCACGGCGTGGAACTGGTCGGCGGGCACCGCGATGTACTCGGCGAAGCCGCCGTCGGCGCCGTGGCCGTAATAGTCCGGGGTGAGGTTCAGATCCCGGCGCGCGTCCGGGTACAGGTTGAAGTCCAGCAGCCCGCGCTCGCCGAGGCGGCCGGCGTCGACGCCCTCGCCCACCGCCACCACGCGGCCGGCCACGTCGGCGCCCTGGATGCGAGGAAACGTCAGGGTCGGCGAACCGCCCATCTGGAAGGACGCCACTTCGTCCCGGTCCTTGGTGGGGTAGAGCCCTTCGCGGGCCTTGCGGTCGGTGTTGTTCTTGGCGGTGGCGGTGATCCGCACCAGCACCTGTCCGGGCTCCGGACGTGGTACCGGCAGGTCTTCGCGGTAGACCAGCTTGTCCAGGCCGCCATGGCCGGTGAGGACCATGGCCGCCTGGCGATCGGGCAACGGATGGGTTTCGACGGGGGCAACCATACTCGACCTCCTTGCGCGATGGGTTGCTTAAGGGATGGCTTCCCCTTCACCTGATAGCCCGAGCGGGAATTTCAAGGCCCCGAACCGTGCGCTTTGCCCCATCCGTGGGCTCCGCGCCGGTGTCGCCTACTCGGGCATCGATACTTCCCGGAAGGTGCCGTCCTCGGTGCGCTCGAAGGCCACCTCCGGCGGCCAGGACAGCAACGCCACGAAACTGTCGTCCTCGGCCAGGATCGCGCCCAGCGGCAGATTGAGCACGTTGGCCGGGTCGTTCAGGTAGGCGTCGCTTTCCTCACCGCTCATGAAGCACCAGCCGCTGTCGTTCTCGTCCACCGGTTGCTCGCGATACATGAAACCCACGTTGCCGCCTTCCACGTAGGCGTCCCGGGACACCAGGCAGTGGGCCGCGTAACGCTTCGCCAGCGACGGCTCCGGGTCGTCCACGCTCACGTCCATGATGTGCCGGGCCTCGAAACGCACCGCGTCACCCGGCGCCAGATCCTGGAGATGGAGAGGCGGGTTATCCAGCCGGCCATGAAACACGCCTTCCTCGATGCGCACGATCTCCACCCACAGGCGCTCGCCGGTGGGCGCGTCCGGGTCGTCCGAGTGAAACAGGAACAGCAGCCTGGCCCGGTCACCGGGCATCAGGCTCTGCACCGCCGTGGCCGACGGCTTATGGAACGTGTAAGGGTTTTCGTTGGCGATCACCTGAACATCGTCCAGCCGCCAGCTGGGTGTGGTCATGGGGCCTCTCCGGGCAAACAGTCGCGAAAGAAAGCATCGAGCGCCGTGGCCTCACCGCCGGCCGGCGCGTCGCCCTTGGCCTGATAACGGGAGAACCGGGACAGTTCATGCTCGATAAAGTCGTTGAGCGCCGGCATCGCCGGCACGAATTCCTTTTCCTGGCTGCGCTGTTTGCGCGCCAGCAGGCGCTCGATGTCCTTGTTCACCGGAGTATTGTCCGCCACCAGTTCACGGAGCCGGTCGAACTCGATGGGCGCCGGGGTGCGGAAGCGTTCCAGCCAGCGGATCGCCAGCAGGGGCCGCAGGGCGTAGAAGTATTTTTTCAGCGGCACCAGCTGGGCCTTCAGATAGCCACGATAATTCTTGTCGGCCATGCTCAGGTAGTGAAACACGCCGCTGTCCACCGCGTAGACCTGGGGCAGCAGCGTCCGCGCGCGCTCGGCGAAGCCGCTCTCGTCGCGATAGACGATGGGCGACTGAATCCATTCCACGAAGGACGGATTGGATTTGGCGAACAGCTTCAGCGCCTTGCGCACGTCCCAGCCGTTCAGGTCGATGTCGTCGGTGATTTCGTACTCGATCACGTCCCGGCGGTCTTCCACATCCAGGGACAGATACCAGTCGCGCGGGTGCGCATAGACGAACCGCACGTCATAGTCGCTGTTCGGCGACGGGAAGCCCCAGGCACGGCTGCCGGATTCCACCGCCATCAGAATGCGCACGCCGTGTTCGCGCTCGGCGGCGGCCAGGCGCGCCATGATCTCTTCGCGCACCGCCGGCGTGATCGCCGTTTGTTCAGGACCGTTCATCATAATCTTGCTTGAGCTGCTGTTTAGGGGCTTGGTCCATACCGTGCGCTCCCTGCGAACGAAATTAAAGAAGGGACAGGCGGACCCCGCAGTCGCGGAACATCCGTTCCAGCCGTGCCGACAGGGTGGCGTCGTCCACGCCGCCGGCGTCGAAGGTGATGGTGAGACAACGCAGGCCCAGCATTTCTCCCACCGCCGCTTCGAAGGTGAGCGTCACCGCGTCGGCGGTCTGGGTCACGGTGTCCACGCCACCCCAACCGCCGTGCTCCGGATCGCACCATTCCAGGTAATAGCCGGGTGCCTCTTCCACCGCTTCCAGGGCCTCGAAGTCGCGCTGCAGCACCAGGTAGCGCTCCGGGTTTTCCGGGTCGTCGGCGAAACCGAGCAAATAGCAGAAGCCTTCCGGATGATCGAGCACCACGGAGCGGGCGTGGAAGGTAACCCGGGTTGCGTTCATAGCTGGCTCCTTGCCGTCGGCCTGGCGTCTGGCTCAGCCGTGGCGGGCGAGAATTTCGCGTCGATCCATGAATTGCAGCGCCCGCGCCAGCTCGCGATGGCCGCGCCGGGCGGCGTGCAGGGAGTACCAGGCCTGCAGGCCCTCGCTGTCGCCGGGCACCCGCTCCAGGGCATGCTCCACGGCGCGCAGATAGGGCGTACGCAGGGCCGTGGGCAGCGAGGGCGCGCCCTCTTCCTCGCGGCCCAGTTCGATGGCCGCCACCAGCGCCAGCTGGCCGGCGTCCACCAGCCGCGGTACCGCCGCGTAGGAGGCGGTGCCCACGGCGCCGTCGTGCACCAGATGATCGCGCAGGCGCTCCAGCGCCCCGGCGTCGCCGGCGGCCAGGGCATCCAGCACAGGGAACGGATCGTAGGGTCGGCCCCGCGCGCAACGCCAGGGGGATTGTTCATCGCTCATCGAGCGTGGCTCCCATCAGTGTTCCTCATTCAGATGTTCCGGCGTCAGGTCGGGAAAGTGCCGCCGGGTTCGTGAAGCTCCAGGGTACCACCTTCACGCATCCGCCGGTGCAACACCGGCCGTTCCTGACGCCAGCCGCAAATGATCCACCACCCGCGCCGCCACCGCTGGCAGGCAACCCTTGAAAAAGTGGTCGGTCCCCGGAAACACGGTGACCGGGTGGCGGTCGGCGCGCAGGTGCGCCAACAGATCCGCCAGCGGCGCCCGTTCGTCGTCTTCGCCGTGCAGCAGCAGGGCATCGGCGGGCACCGTCACCGGCGCGTAGAAGCGGCCGTCGGGCACCTGCCCCACCGGCAAGCCCAGCAGCGCCAGAGCCGCCACCGGCGATTCCAGCCGCGCCGCCGCCCGGGCGAACACCCAGGCACCGAACGAGAACCCCACCAGCGCCAGCGGCAGGTCGGGCCAGCGGGCACGCAGGGCGTCGATCATCACCAGGGTGTCGTCGGTTTCGCCCTCCCCGTCGTCGTGTTCACCGTCGGAGCCGTCCACGCCGCGAAACGCCGGGCGCACCGTCAGCCAGCCGGCGTCGCGCAGGGCGCGGGCCAGGGCGTGGGGCACCGGATGACGCGGCGAGCCGCCCAGCACCGGCTGAGGGTGACCCACCAGCACCAGCCCATGGGGCGCCCCGGGCGGATGATCCAGGGTCAACCGCAGGCGGCCCGCCGGGCCGTCAAGGTCCAGGGTTTCGCGGGAAGCGCTCATCAGACACCCGATTGCAGCGTGAAAGGGCGTGCATGCTAGCACGGCGCCCCGGCGCCGTCGGGGAAACGGCGCACGGCCGATGGCTCAGGAGGGCGCTTCGCAAATGCGGTCACGACCGCCCTGCTTGGCGGTGTACAGCGCCAGATCCGCGCGCTTGAGCAGGCTTTCCACGGTGTCGTCGCCGGTCAGCGCGGCCAGGCCGCCACTCAGGGTGGCGGTGATGCGCTGGTCGGCGGACACCGCCATGGCGGTGCCTGCAAGCCGTTCGCGCAGCCGCTGGCCCAGCGCCCGGCCCCCTTCGGCGGTGGTGTCCGGCAGCATCAGGATGAACTCCTCGCCGCCCAGGCGCCCGCACACATCCACCTCCCGGCCGACGTCCATCAGCAGCCGGGCAAAGGCTCGCAGCACCGCGTCACCGGCGCCGTGGCCCCAGGTGTCGTTGATGCGTTTGAAATAATCCAGATCCAGCAGCAGCACGGTCAGCGGCAGACCGGAGCGCTGCGAATGGGCCACCTGCCATTCCAGGGTTTCCATCACCGCGCGCCGGTTGGCCAGACCGGTGAGCACGTCGGTGCGCGCCTGGGCACTGAGCTGCTTGCGCATGATTTGCTGATGGATCTCATGCCCCACGCTGTCCGCCAGCAACTGCATGAAGATCAGATCGTCCCGGGAGAACGGACGGCAGGGGTTCCGGGAGGAAAAATTCAGGGTGCCGTACACCTCGCCCTCCACCTGAATGGGACAGCCGATATAGGCTTCCAGGCCGAAATCCCGATAGCAGGGGTGCACGCGGATTTCGCTTTCGCCGGCGTGATGAAAGCCGATGGGCTCGTGGGCTTTGAGGGTATGCACGCAGTAGGTGCCGGACAGCTCGAAGGAATCCCCCGGATTGATGCCGTGGGAGGGATCGAGACAATGCTCGACACGAAAGTCCTCGCCCCGGATCCGGGACTGCACCGCCAGGTCCAGCCCGAAGTGGCGCGCGCCCAGCGACAGAATCGCATCGATCCGCGCCGCTTC
The DNA here is from genome assembly GCF_016906305.1 of Alloalcanivorax marinus. Taxonomy (GTDB): domain Bacteria; phylum Pseudomonadota; class Gammaproteobacteria; order Pseudomonadales; family Alcanivoracaceae; genus Alloalcanivorax; species Alloalcanivorax marinus. The sequence continues at coordinate 181,202 of NZ_JADDOL010000003.1, read as the reverse complement.
GTCCAGCGCCGGGCTGGCGGTGATGGCGTGCAGACGCTGCAAGGTATCGACGGTTTTTTCCGCCGCTTCGGTGGGCCGGATCAGGCCGATAAAACCACGCAACTGATCCCGTTCGTCACGCATCGCCCCGCCGGAGGTATGGGCCAGAAACACGGTACCATCGGCGCACCGGTAACGGATCCGGTACGCCTGCATGCCGACACGGCTAAAGCGGTTATAGCGCTTCTGGCCCTGCTCCAGGAAATCGTCCCTGCTGGCATAGAGCATGGCGGTTTCCTCGCCGATCCATTCCGGGCCGTGGTAGCCGAACAGCGCCTCCGCCGCCGGATTGACGTAGCGAATACGTCGGTCCGCGTCGGTCACCACCACCGCCTCCGGCAAGTGGTCAAAGAAATCCGCCAGCAACGCCGGCGACACATGGGCCAGGGTGGCCGAGGATCCTTGGAGCATACGGTTTGCCCGTTTCGCGTTCACACTGGCTGCAATGCTTGAACGTTCGGGGGCCTTTGTCAAAGCCCGGGCAACCGGGCACGCACGGCAAGGATTCACCCGGTTACCAGCAACGCAGAATCCGTACGTGGTTGCGGTTGCGGCTGTAGGACGGCGGCTGGCCGAACCAGCGCTGGTAGGTCCGTGACAGGTGCGCGGAATCGGTGAAGCCGGCGGCGTGGGCGATGTCGGTGAGGCTGCGCCGGGAGTGCAGCAGTTCAAACACGCGCTGCAGCTTGCGCCAGGCTTTGTAATCGCGCAACGACATGCCGAACACCTCGCGCATCAGCCGCGACGCCCAGAAATACGACATGCCCAACTGATCGGCCAGTTGCGAGAGGGTCAGCTCCGGCTGCTGTTCGAGCAGCGCTCGAATACGCTCTCCCCGGGGGTCTCCCCGGGGCGGCGCTTCCAGATGATCGAACGGTTCGCGCAGTACCGCCTGGTAAAGGGCCGGCGCGCCACCGGCGGGAAAGTGACCGTGAAAAAGAGCGTCCAGGTCGTCGTCGAAACCGCTGAACCAGGACCGCTCGAGGGGGCGCACGCGGCCCGCCATCAACTGGCCGAGCGCCGCATAGCAACCGGCGCTGGGCGTCACGTGGAAGCCCACCACCGGCACGTCCCGGGCGCTCAGGGCACGGGGCACGAACGGCGGCACCAGCACGGCGCCGGCCTCGATCTCACCGTCGCCGACCCGCACACTGAAACGTCCCGACCCCACCGCCAGCAGCAAGGCCGCCGACGGCGGCCGGGTGGTGCCGGTGGCGATCCAGGGCGCGGTATAGATAAAGCCGCGCCGCCCGATCATGTACACGTTGTCCTTGACCCGGTGCGACAGCCGCCCGAACCCGCCGCCTTCCACGTTTCCCAACGTCATGGCACTTCTCCGTCACATCGACGCGCCCCGCCGCCCCATCATAGCCGATGTCCGGAACGGCGAACCTTGTACGTTTTTGCGGTGCGGCGGAGGGCGTCCGGCAGGGCGAGGCAAAACCGTTCAATTCTTCCGCCACCGCTTGGGCCAACCTAACCGTCCCACAGAGAGGAAACGCCGGCCCCTGCCTCATCGGCACCGCGCACCGGCTCTCATTCCCGAACAAAACAACAAACAGGGACTCATCATTATGAAAAGAAACGCTATTCAACGACGCCGGGGTGGCGCCGCCATCGCCCTCACCTCCCTGGCCCTGGCCGTGGCCGGCTGCGGCGGCTCCTCCTCGGACCACGATGCCGGCCCGGCCTCCCGCAGCGGCGTATTCGGCGCCATTCCGGTGGCCGGCCTGGACTATCGCCAGGGCGACGGGCCGGTGCGCACCACCGACGACCAGGGGCGCTTCGTCTACCAGGGCGACGGCGGGCTGACCTTCGCCATCGGCGACCTGACCCTGGGCCAGGCCACCGCCGCCTCCCGGGTCACCGAAACGGGCCTGGGCGGCGACAACGCCGTCGCGCTGGATACACCGGTGGTGCACACCCTGATCCTGCTGCACAGCCTCGACGCGGACGGCGATCTCAATAACGGCATTCAGCTTACCGACACCATCCGTGAGCGTGTCTCCAACGCCGCCGCCAGCCTGGACCCGGCCCAGGACAGCGCGGCCTTCAACAGCGCCTTGCAGAGCGTCGTCACGGACCTGGAACAGGCCGGCGCCTTCTCCGACACCGATCCGCGTCCGCGCCCCCTGACCTCGGCGGCGGACGCCCGCGACACCTTCCAGCGCGCCGCCGGCCCCCGCCATGAGGTGGCCACCACCGGCGGCCGGCTGCTCGGTTTCGAGGGCAACGCGGACACCTGGCAATATCTGGCCATCCCCTATGCCCGGCCGCCCCTGGGCGCGCTGCGCTGGAAGCCGCCGGTGGCGCCGGAGCCCTGGCAGGGGGTGCGCCAGGCGGTGGCCTGGAGCGACCAGGCGGCGCAGAACACCGCCCTGGAACGCTTCGGCGAAGGCGGCATGAGTGAGGACTCGCTGTACCTGAACGTGACCGCGCCCAAGGACGCCGAAGGACTGCCGGTGATGGTCTGGTTCCATGGCGGCGGCTTCACCGCCCTGACCAGCAACACCCATCCGTTCAACAATCCGCAGGCAATGGCCAGCCGGGGCGTGGTGCAGGTGTCCGTCAATCACCGGCTGGGGCCGTTCGGCTACATCGCCCACCCGGACCTGAGCGCGGAGAGCGGCTACAACGGTTCCGGCAACTACGGGCAGATGGATCTGATCGCCGCCCTGGAGTGGGTCCAGGACAATATCGCCGTCTTTGGCGGCGACCCGGACAACGTGACCATCTTCGGAGAATCCGGCGGTGGCCGGAAAACCCTGTCGCTGATGGCCTCGCCCCGGGCCGCCGGCCTGTTCCACCGGGCCATCAGCCAGAGCGGCACCCTGATCCCCGACACCCGTAGCCTGGCCGACGCGGAAGCCATCGGCAGCCAGTTGCAGACCAACCTGGGCGCTGCGTCCCTGGCGGACATGCGCGCCGCGGACTGGCGCCAGGTGGTGGCCGCCGCCGCCACCCTGACGCCCTATACCAATGTGGACAATCACTACCTGCCCTACACGGAGCGGGTGGCGTTCGAGTCCGGCAACCAGAACGACGTGCCCTTTATGTTCAGCGTCAACGCCAACGACACGCCGGACCCCACCGGCACCGCCATTAACGTCTTCCCCTGGATGGCGCCGCTGTGCTCCGCCAACCACTATGCCACTTACTTCACCCACCAGCCCGCCGGCTGGAAAGCCCGGGGCGTGCAGGCCTACCACGCGGCGGAACTGGCCTACACCTTCAATATGAAGGAGAGCGTGGTCACCCATTACCTGCTGGGGCTGGTGATCGACCCGGCCACCGGCCAGTCACTGGTGATCGGCGACCTGAACGGCAACGGCGTCAGCGGCTCCCAGGGCGACCCGGCGGACATTCTGGCGTCGGCGGGCTTCGACGCCACCGACGATCAGGTGATCGACCGGATGCTCACCATCTGGACCAACTTCGCCAAAACCGGCAGCCCGGACATCGCCGGCGAGCTGACTTACCCGCTCTACGACGCGGCCACCGAAAGCTATGTGGAAATCAGCGCCGACGCCGAGGTGAAAAGCGGCCTGGGCGCGGTACTGGACGACTGACGAACAATAAGAATCGAGGAGAACCACATGCGATCCATCGCACGAATAACGGGCCTGGCCCTGACTCTGGCGCCGCTGGCGCTGATCGGCTGCGGCGGCGACAGCGACAGCCGGTCCTCCGGCGGCGCCAGCCGCCAGGGCACCTTCATGGACGGCCCGGTGGCCGGGCTCGGCTATCGGGCCGGCGACCGGGACGCCGCCGTCACCGATGCCCTGGGCCGGTTCCGCTACCGGGACGGCGACACGGTAAGCTTCTTTATCGGCGAGCTGGCCCTGGGCGGCGCCCGGGGCGCGGGGGTACTGACGCCGCTGAGCATCACCGACGGCGCCCAGGCCGCCGACCACACGGCGGTGCAAAACAAACTGATCCTGCTGCAGACCCTGGACCGGGACGGCGACCTGAACAACGGCATCCAGATCAGCGAGGCCATCGCCGGGGTGGTCTCCGAGCACGCGGCGGAGATCGACTTCAGCCGCGACACCGCCACTTTCCGCACCGACCTGCAGCCGCTGCTGGACCAGCTCAATCAGCAGGCACTGTTCAACGACACCGATCCACGCCCCCGGCGGGTGCGCGCCGCCGAAGCGGCGCTGGCGCATTTCACCCGGGCCACCGGCCCGCGCCAACAGGTGACCACCACCGGCGGCGAACTGCGCGGCTTCCAGGCCAACCCGGACACCTGGCAGTTTCTCGGTATCCCCTATGCCACGCCGCCCCTGGGCGAGCTGCGCTGGAAACCGCCGGTGCCCCCGCAACCCTGGGAGGGCGTGCGTGAAGCCACCGACTGGGCGGACCAATCGGCCCAGGACCCGGCGCTGGAAAGCGTCAATGAGGGCGGCATGAGCGAGGATTCGCTGTACCTGAACGTGACCGCGCCGAAAAACGCCGACGGCCTGCCGGTGATGGTCTGGTTCCACGGCGGCGCCTTCGCCATCCTGTCCGGCAACTCCGAGCAGTACAACAACCCGGACAGCCTGACCACCCGGGGCGTGGTGCTGGTCACCGTCAACCACCGCCTGGGCCCGTTCGGCTACATCGCCCATCCGGCACTCACCGAGGAAAGCGGCTACGGCGGCTCCGGCAACTACGGCCAGATGGATCTGGTGATGGCCCTGGAATGGGTACGCGACAACATCGCCGCCTTCGGCGGCGACCCGGACAACGTGACGATCTTCGGCCAGTCCGGGGGCGGTGGTAAAACCTACTCGCTGATGAACTCACCCCGGGCCGCCGGTCTGTTCCACAAGGCCATCGTGATGAGCGGCTTCGCGCCGCTGGAAGAGAACAGCGCCCCCAACGACTCCCTGGCGGAATCCGAGGCCATCGGCCAGGCGTTGTTCGAGCGGGTCGGCGTGGAGACCCTGGAACAGGCCCGCGCCCTGCCCTGGACCGCCTTTACCGACGCCGACCGTGCCCACGACATTCCCCGGCAGACCTACCGGCCCAACGTGGACCACTTCTATCAAACCAAGACCTACCACCAGAACGTGGTCGATGGCCTGCCCGGCGACGTGCCGCTGATGGCCGGCGTCACCGCCGGCGACTACCCGCACCTGCGCGCCGCCCTGCCGGTGTGGCTGGAACAACGCTCGGCGGACTACCAGTCCAATCAGTACATCTATAAGTTCACCCGGGTGCCGCCGGGCTGGGAAGACCTGGGCCTGCGCAGCTGCCACGGCTGCGAGCTGCCCTACCTGTTCAATCACCCCGCCGGGCTGGTGCAGAACTTCCTGCTCGGGCTGGTGCTGACGCCGGAGGGCCAGCGGCCGGTGATCGGCGACCTGAACGGTAACGGCGTCAGCGGTTCCCAGGGCGACCCGGTGGACCTGTACCTGTCCATGGGCTACGACCAGGACGACGAAACGGTCAGCGACCGGATGATGACGATGTGGACCAACTTCGCGAAAACCGGCGACCCCAGCCCGGATGACCTGCACTGGCCCGCCTACACCGGGGCCAATGACACCTATCTGGAAATCCGCCAGGACACCGGGCTGTCCGTGGAAACCGGCCTGGAAGCGGCGATGGGCCTGGAGTAAACCACGCCCGCCCGGCCGTCCTACAACCCGGCCAGGCGCTCCAGGGTGTCCGGGTAGCGTTCGATCAGGCGGATCAGGGTGGCGGCCTGGGCGTTGGGCCGGGCGCGCCCCTGCTCCCAGTTTTCCAGGGTGCGGGGGTTGGTGCGCAGGTACATGGCGAACACCGCCCGGGACAGATTGAGCCGCTCGCGCAGTGCCAGCAGGTCGTCGGCGTCGATGGACGCCACCGGCGCCAGCCGTGCCTCCTGGCCACGCAGCGTCAGCTTGCCCTGACGCTGCGCCTCCAGTTCCTGAAAACCTTCCTTCAATTCCGCGAACAGATCCCGCTTCATATCATGGTCCTCCCATCGGGTTACGCCTCCGGGTGCAGCATCAGAATCCGCTGCAGCAGCCAATAGGTGTCCTCGTCCAGATACGCCGCCCGGTGGCGCCGGAATGGCGTCAACTCCACGAATACCGCTCGCATACTATACGCTCTCTGCGTACAAATAAACCCCCACCCGCGAGGATGGACCATCCAGGTGCTTAATGTACGCAGGCGGCAACGGCGGCGGAGTCGGGCGATGGCCCGTGGTGTGGTGGGAAATCAAAGAACGGGAATGTCAGCCGATCGCCCTGATTGACGTGGGCCGGTGGCGATCAGCGCGACCCGCCGGCGGCCAGCACCGCTTCCGCCAGAGCGGCCACGGACAGCGGCGCGCTGCCCTCCGCCTTGTTGCTGAGGGTGACGAAGGCCGGCCAGCCGGCGCCGGTGGTGCCGGCGATCACCCGGGCCAGGGCGGCGCGGGTGTCCGGGTCCGGATCCACCAGTTTGTCGTAGGGTGCGTACTGGTCTCGGGCGCTTTCGTAGCCGTAGGCGCCGTGCTTGGGATTGAGGTTCCAGCGGCACACCAGCGGGCCCGGCCAGAGCGCGCGCAGGATCGGCAGTTGCTCGGCGATGGGCGGCATCTTGCCGTGCAGGCCCAGGCAATAGGTGGCGCCGGTGTCCTTGAGCGCGGCCACGAAATCCGGCGTCAGCCAGTGCGGGTCGCGCACCTCCACCGCCACCAGGGCCGCCGGCGCGCGCACCCGCAGGGCGCGCAGCAGCTCGTGCAGGCGCGCGATCACCGGCGCCATATCGTTCAGCCACACCGCCGGCAGCGGGCTGATCTGCAGCACCAGCGCACCCAGCTTGTCGCCCAGCCCCTCGCCGGCCGGCACCGCCAGGTCGCGCCAGGCCCGTTCGATGTCCAGGAAGTCCGGGTTGGGTTGCAGCCCCTGGCCGCCACGGCCGCGACGCAGGGCATCGGTGACCTGCCCCGGCGCTTTCACCAGAAAACGGAACTCCGCCGGCACCTGGGCGGCGTAGCCCGCGTACTGCTCCACGGTCAGCGGCCGGTAGAAGCCCCGGTCCAGCCCCACGGCGCGAAACAGCGGGTGGCGGGCGTAGGCCGGCAGGCCGTGGCGGGACAGCTGCTCTTCCGTGTAGGTGCGGTCCCAAACCCGCCCCGCCCAGCCCGGGTAATGCCAGGACGAGGTGCCCAGCCACAGCCGAGGCGGCAGGGCGCCGGCCAGGGGCGCGAGGGCCGGATCCGGGTCAGCGGCGCCCACCACCGGTGGCAGGGTGTCGTCATCGTCGAACAGGGAAGCGGTAAAAAGCGGCGGTTGATCCATCGAAGACCGGAGGGCGATCAGGGAGCCATCAAGGGTACGAAAGCCGGCGCGCGAATCAAGCCACGCCGGCCCGCGCCTCAAGCCGGCAGTGGCAGTTGGTCGAGAAATTTGTCCAGGGTGATCGGATAGTCCCGCACGCGCACGCCGGTGGCGTTGTAGACGGCGTTGGCCACGGCGGCGCTGACGCCGCAGATGCCCAGCTCGCCCACGCCCTTGGCCTTGAGCGGTGTGGAATACGGGTCCTCGCCTTCCAGGAAGATCACGGTCTGCTCGGGGATGTCGGCGTGCACCGGCACTTCGTAGCTGGCCAGGTCGTGGGTGGCGAAAAAGCCCCGGCGGGTGTCCACCTTGAGCTCTTCCATCAAGGCCGCGCCCACGCCCATGGTCATGCCGCCGATCACCTGGCTGCGGGCGGTGATCGGGTTGAGAATGCGGCCGGCGTCGCACACCGCCAGCTGGCGGCGCACGCGGATCTCGCCGGTGTAGGCGTGCACGCTCACCTCCACGAAGTGCGCGCCGAAGGTGGCCAGCACATAGTCCTTGTCGCGGAAGTCGCCGAACTCGATCTTGTCCTCGGCCACCAGGTCGCGGTCGCCGGCCAGGCCGGCCAGCGGCCGGGTCTCGCCGCCGTGGCACACCTGGCCGTCCACCAGTTCAAGGGTGGCCGCGTCGGCGCCGAGCCGTTCCGCGATCCGTTCGCGCAGGGCCACGCAGGCGGCGTACACGCCGGCGGTGGCGCTGGCCGCGCCCCACTGGCCGCCGGAGCCGGCGGACACCGGCGAATCGGAATCCCCCAGCCCCACCTCCACCGCGTCCACGGAGACGCCGAGCATCTCCGCCGCGGTCTGCGCGATGATGGTGTAGGAGCCGGTGCCGATGTCGGTCATGTCGGTGTCCACGCGCACGCGACCGTCCGGCCGGAGCGCCACCCGGGCGCCGGAGGCCTGGGCCGGCGCGCCCCGATAGGCCCCGGCCATGCCGTGCCCGATCAGCCAGACGCCGTCGCGGCGGTCACCGGGCCGGCGATTGCGGTGGGACCAGCCGAATTCATCGGCGCCCCGCCGCAGGCATTCCACGAAGTGGCGTTCGGAGAAACGGCGCTCCGGTTTGCCCGGGTCCACCTGAGTGTCGTTGAGCACCCGGAAGGCCACCGGGTCCATCTCCAGGCGCTCCGCCATTTCGTCCATGGCGATTTCCAGCGCCATCTGCCCGGCGGTGTCGCCGGGGGCGCGCATGGCGTTGCTTTCCGGCAGGTGCATCTCCAGGGGACGGTGTACCAGCAGCCGGTTGGCGCCGGCGTAAAAGTGCTCGGTGGGGATGGTGGCTTCCTCACCCCCGCCGCCCGGCGGCGTGTTGGTGGTGTTGTCGTGGCCGATGGCGGTGATGCGGCCGTCCCGGTCGGTGCCGATGCGGATGCGCTGGATGGTCAGGCCACGGTGGGTGGCGTTGTTGGCGATCATCGGGCGCGGCAGCGCCACCTTCACCGGCCGGCCGGTTTCCCGGGCCGCCACCGCCGCCAGAATGGCATCGGCGCGCAGGAACAGTTTCACGCCGAAGCCGCCGCCGATGTAGGGCGAATCCAGGCGCACCTTTTCCGGCGGCAGATCGAAGGCCTTGGCCAGCGCCTGGCGGCTCCATTCCACCATCTGGTTGGCGGTCCACAGGGTCAGGGTGCCGTCCTTCCATTCGGCGATGGAGGCGTGCGGCTCCATTTGCGCGTGGCACTGGCCCGGCGTGGAATAGGTGGCATCCAGCTTAACCGGCGCATCGGCGAAGGCGCGCTCGAAGTCGCCCACCCGCGACGCCGGTTCCACCTCGTCGTCCAGATGGGCCTGGCGCTGCTCCGCCAGGTCGTAGGACGCGCCCCGGTCTTCGTCGTAGTCGGTGCGCACCAGGGCGGCGGCGGCGCGGGCCTGTTCGAAGGTCTCCGCCACCACCACGGCGATGGCCTGGTGGTAGTGCTGGATCTCGCGGCCGCCGAACAGATAGACCACGTTCATCTTGGCCTTGGGCAGGCGCTCCATGTCCAGGGTGGTGACGACGGCCACCACTCCCGGGGCGTTCTTCGCCGCCCGGGTGTCCATGGCGGTGATGCGGCCCTTGGCGATGGCCGACACCACCGGGTAGCCCACCAGCTGGCCCGGCGCCACATCGTGACGCTCATAGGCGTAGGGCGCGGTGCCGGTGGTCTTCAGCGGGCCGTCGATGCGCGTGCGCGGGCGGCCGAGCACCTTGCCCTGGTCGGCCACATTGGGGTCGGCGGGTTGATCGAATCGCATGGGGCTACTCCTTCGCTTCCGCCAGCACGGCGGCCAGGGTGCGTTCGGCCAGCGTGACCTTGAACCGGTTGTCCGGGGTGGGGCGGGCGCCGTCCAGCAGCTTCGCCACCACCGCCCCGGCGCCCCGGGGCAGGGCGGCCTCGGCCTGCTCGTCACGCCACGGCTTGGGCGCCACGCCGCCCAGGGCCACCCGGCCGCTGCCGTCCGGTTGCACCACCGCCGCCACCGACACCAGCGCGAACGCGTAGGACGCCCGGTCGCGCACCTTGTGGTAGAAGTGCTTGCCGCCCGGCGGCCGGGGCAAGGTCACGGCGGTAATGAATTCGCCTTTTTCGAGCACCGTCTCAATATGAGGCGTATCGCCGGGCAGAGCGTGGAAATCCGCCAGCGGAATCGAGCGGCCCCCGCCCCGGGCGTCCACCGTTTCCACCCGGGCGTCCAGCACCCGCAGGGCCACCGCCATGTCGCTGGGGTGGGTGGCGATGCAGTGTTCGCTGGCGCCGATGATCGCCAGCTGGCGGCTGGCGCCGCCGTCCAGGGCGGCGCAACCGGCGCCGGGCCGGCGTTTGTTGCAGGGCATGTTGGTGTCGTAGAAATACGGGCAGCGGGTGCGCTGCAGCAGGTTGCCGCCGGTGGTGGCCTTGTTGCGCAGCTGGCCGGAGGCGCCCGCCACCAGCGCCCGGGTGAGCACCGCGTAGTCCCGCCGCACCCGCTGATCGGCGGCCAGGTCGGTATTGCGCACCAGGGCGCCGATGCGCAGTCCGCCCTCCTCGGTGGCCTCGATGGTGTCCAGACCCAGCCCGTTCACGTCGATCAGATGGGTCGGTGTTTCCACCTCGATTTTCATCAGATCCAGCAGGTTGGTGCCGCCGGCGATAAAGCGGGCATGGTCCGTGGAGGCCGCCGCTTGCGCCGCCTGTCGGGGCGACGCGGCGCGTTCGTAGGTAAAGGCTCTCATGTCGTCTCCTTGGCCACGTCCCGCACCGCATCCAGAATGTTCGCGTAGGCGCCGCAGCGGCAGATGTTGCCGCTCATGCGCTCTCGGATTTCCTCGTCGGACACCGGCATCGGCGCCGTCAGGTCGCCGCTCACATGACTGGGAATACCGGCGCGGATTTCTTCCAGGGTGGCCTTGGCGGAACAGATCTGCCCCGGCGTGCAGTAGCCGCACTGATAGCCGTCGTGCTCGATGAACGCCGCCTGCATCGGGTCCAGCTTCTCCGGCGTGCCGAGCCCTTCGATGGTGGTGATCTCGTCGCCCTCGTGCATCACCGCCAGCGACAGGCACGCATTGATGCGGCGCCCGTTGACCATCACCGTGCACGCGCCGCACTGGCCGTGGTCGCAGCCCTTCTTGGAGCCGGTCAAGTGAAGATGCTCGCGCAGGGCATCCAGCAGCGTCACCCGCGTATCCAGCTTCAATGAACGCGACTGGCCGTTGACGTTGAACACCACTTCGGCGGTGCTGACGCCGGCCTCGCCACCGGACGAGGCGACCGCTTCCGCCTTGCCGCCGGCACGTCCGGCGACCAGCTTCGGCAGCCCCAGGGCCGCCGAGGCAACGGCGCCCACGATCAGCAGATCGCGGCGCGTGATTCTGAATCGGGAGAACTTGGACATGGGACCAATCCTGTTGGCTGGCGGGGCGGCGGAACCCGGGGGCGCCGCCGCCCGCTTGCAAGGTCTGGGCGTCTCTTGGCGCGGAGAGTTTCACCATAGCCGAAAAAGCACCGGCACCCCGTCGGCGGCGGATAAATAGACGTAAAATCTGGCGTCTTGGCGAGGCCGGAGGCGTCCTTGCCGGTCCGGCTTGTTTCGCCGGCACCGGCTGTTAGCATCGGGCGTTTTCCGGAGGGACGACCATGCCTCTACAACCCCTGACCGCCCGCGCCGTTGTCATTCTGGTGCTGGTGTTCGCCGCCTTCGGCGCCCAGCAAACCGCCGTCAAGGCGGTGGTCGACGACATGGCGCCGCTGACCCAGACCTTCCTGCGCTCGCTGGGCGGCACCGCGCTGCTGGCTCTGTGGTTTCTCCACCAGCGGCGCAATCCGTTCCGCGCGCCCGCCGGCCCGTCCATGGCCCTGGGCCTGCTGTTCGCTCTGGACTTCGGCTTTCTCTATGTGGGCCTGGCGCTGACCAGCGCCGCCCACGCCGCGGTGATCTATTACAGCGCGCCGATGATGATCGCCCTGGGCGCCATGTACCTGATTCGCGATGAACCGGTACGACGCTTCAAGGTACTGGGCATTCTGTTCGCCTTCCTGGGCGTGGGACTCACCGCCTTTTCCGGCGCCGGCGGCGGCGGCGCGGCCACCCTGGCCGGCGACCTGCTGTGTTTCGTCGGCGCGGTGTGCTGGGCGGCCACGGTGATGGTGATCCGCGCCACCGGCCTGCGTGACCTGGATGCCCCGGTGGTGCTGTTCCACCAGTTGTTCGGCTCGGTGCCCCTGCTGGGCCTGGCCACGCTGGTGCCGGCCGGCGGCTGGACCGTGCACTGGAGCCCGGCGCTGATCGCCTCCCTGGCGTTCCAGACCGTGGGCGTGGCCTTCCTGGGTTACCTGGTGTTCTTCGCCATGCTGCGCCGCCACTACACCTCCCAGGTGTCCGCCATGAATTTCCTGGCGCCCCTGTTCGGCGTGGTGTTCGCGGTGGTGCTGCTGGGAGAAAACCAGAACGGCCTGTTCTGGCTGGGCGCCGCCGCTATTGTCGGCGGGCTGTGCGTGGTCAATCAGCGGCGGGCCGGTCACCCGGCCTGAGCGCGCCGCCAATACCTGCTTCAGTGCAGGTCTTCGGTCGGGGGGCAGCGCCGGGCGGTGCCGGTTCGGCCCGCGCGAACTTCAGCGCAGCCCGTGCAGGCTGGAGGCTTCGCCCTCCGGCTCGTCGGCGATCACGCTGAACGAGCCGTCGGTCTCCAGCACCACCGCCGCCGCCGCGTCCACCCGCGCCACGCCGGCCGCGCGCAAGGCGGCGCGTACCTCCTCGCGGGTGATGCGGGTGTCGCGCAGGGCGTCGTCAAGCATCACGCCGTGGCGCAGCAGCAAGCGGGGCTCGCCGGTGACCAGGCGACGCAGCGCCGGCCAGCGGGTGCTGCTCCAGGACACGCCGTATTGCATGGCCACCAGCAGCGCCAGCGCCAGCGTGCCCTCCGCCAACGCCACGCTTTTGTTGAGCACGATGGTGGCCAGGGTGGAACCGATGGCCACCGTGACCACCAGATCGAAGGCGTTCATCTTCGCCAGGGTCCGTTTGCCGGACAAACGCAGAATAAAAATCAGCGCCGCGTAGGCGAGCACGCCCACCAGCAGAGTGCGGCCGAGCGGGCCCCAGCCATTGAACAACACGGCGTCCATGGGCGGTCTCCTTTCCGTCATCAGCAGGTCCATTGCCGGGCAGGCTAGCAGGGATCGTCCGGTGGGGGCCACGGTCGGCCGAGCCCGCCCGGCGCTTAAAGAAAGCCCGGCACCGTCCACTCGCCGCCGTCGTCCACCAGTACCGCCTCACGCCGCTCAGGGTGAGGCCGGTCCGGACCGGCGAAGCCGGCGGCCAGGGCCGGTGTTCTACAGCAGGCCGTCGATGGGCAGGATGGAAAAGACCGGCAGGGAAAGCCGCTGCCACAGGGTGGTGTCCGGTTCCCGATCGAAACGCACCGTTTCGCCGTCCTTGACGCTCAGCCAGTACAGTTTGCCGTTATCGTCCAGACGGACTCGATAAGCGTGCTTCATCACCTTGTCCGGGAAGGCCCCGTGGATGTTGTCCGCCAGCCAGGGGCAGTCGATCACCAGGCCCAGCTCGGTATTCAGATTGGCGGAGCGTGGATCGGCGTTGAACGAGCCTACCACCAACTGCTCGCCGTCCACCGCGAACGCCTTGGCATGCAGAGTGGAACGGGCACTGCCGTAGGGGCCGGCGCGCAGATGAGGGGAATCGCGCGGGCCGTCGCCCCGTTTCATTTCATAGAGCTGCACGCCGCCTTCCAGCAGGTCGCGGCGCCATTTGGCGTAGCCGGAATGCACCAGCGCTACGTCGGTGGCGGCCATGGAGTTGGTCAGCACCCGCACCTGAACGCCCCGGGCGGCCAGACCGGTCAGGTCCTCCACACCCTGCCGGGTGGGAATGAAATAGGAGGCGATGATGTCCAGCCGTTGCTCCGGGTCGCCCACCGCCCGGTCCAGCTGGGTCAGAAACAGCTCCGCGCCCTCCGCCTCGCCCAGGCCCTTGGCCGGGTCGTCCACCACCAGCCGGGTGGTGGCCCAGCACAGCGCCAGTTTCCCGTCGCGCAGTGCCACCACCGGATCCCGGTCGCCCAGTTCCTCCAGGTAGTCCGCCCGCGAATCGCCCTCCGCTTCCGGGGGCGGCTCGCCGTTCTGGTCGGCACGCAGAATGCGCTCCGCCGGATAGGCCGAGTCGCTGCGCCAGTAGCGGTCGAACGCGTCGGACACCGACGCCACCACCGGGCCCATCACCAGAACATCCAGATCGGAAAACAGGGTCTCCGTGGCGCCGAAGTATTCGTCGGCCACATTGCGCCCGCCCAGCACCAGCAGGCTGTTGTCGGCGATAAAGGTTTTGTTGTGCATGCGCCGGTTGACCCTTGGCAGGTCGGTGAGCAGATCCCAGAAGCGTGGCCCGCGCGTCACGAACGGATTGAACAGCCGCACTTCGATATTGTCATGGGCGTTCAGCGCCGCCAGTACCGGGTCCATGCCGGCGGTGTTGTAGTCGTCCAGCAACAGCCGCACGCGCACGCCGCGATCCGCCGCCCGGCGCAGGGCGTCGAACAGCAGCTTGCCGGTGGTGTCCGGGCGCCAGATGTAATACTGCACATCCAGGGTTTGCCGGGCCGCGTCCGCCAGACGCAGGCGGGCCGCGAAGGCATCATGGGGATCGGCCAGCAGGTGCACGCCGGACCGGCCCGGATGGGCACGGACCAGCGGGCCGGTCAGCGCGCCCAGAGGCGTATCGGCGGCTTCCTCGGCGCTCAGGGCCCGGGAGGGTGTGCGTCCCTCCAGGGACGGCAGGCCGGCGCAGCCGACCAGCAGGAGGATCGGCAGCCACGACAGCCACAGCAAGGGGGCAGGCCGGCGCCCGCGGGGCGGGGCCGGCGGTCTCGATACCAAGGTTGTCTCGCTCCTGATGTCCGGGGGCTAACATCAAACATCAATCAGCGAAGCGAAGCAGGAAGCGGGTAACCCGGCGGCGATTTTTTACCGAATTTAGCGCGCCCCGGCGTGCAGGCTATTCCTGAATGTCGGCGCCGCGCCGGGCCACCGCGATCTGCAGCCCCTGCACCAGGCAATAGATCAGACCGGCGGCGAACGGCGCCACCAGCCAGCACATCCAGTTCTCGAACGCCTTGGCCACGCCGAAGGCCGCCGCCAGGCCGGCGCCCACGGAAATAAAGTCCGTGGCGGTGGCCACCAGCAGCACCGGCGTGCGTTCGCTGTCGTCGGGCTCGTCCCGTTTCAGGAAGGCCACCATCAGGTTCAGGAACGACAGGGACGCCACCGCCGACAAGGCGAAGCCGATCAACTGGAACGGGGTGGGCTGGTCGGCGACGCTGGACACCACCCCGTAGCTCACCGTGATCAGAATGGAAAAGCCGAACGCCTGGGCGTTGTGGCTGACCGAGACGCCCAGCCCGTGCAGGTAAAGCTGGGTCCAGGGCATCTTGCCGCCGTGGCGGCGCTTGGAGGTCCGGTTCATCGCTTAGCCGAACGGCCTCACCCCGATCAAGGGACCGTGCAGCCAGAACGCGAACAGCGCCCAGGCCACCACCCCCACCACCACGGTCAGCACGTCCCCCTTGAGGGTGCCCGGCGCCGGGCTCACGCCCCGGGCCCGATCACGGCGGCGCAGCCGCGCGAAGGCAACGATGGCCCACACCAGAAAGGCGCCGAACAGCACCACGTCACGCAGAAAGCCGATGGACAGCAGATGGCCGAAGGCCCAGATCTTGGTGCCGGCCACCATCGGATGGCCGAGCTTGGCGTGGATGCGGTTGCCGGGCACATAGGCCGCGGCCAGCAGAATAAAGGCGATCAGAGTGAACAGCGCATTCAGGTGCCCCATCCACGCCGGCGGCGTGTACAGCAGCACCGGATTCAGCCGCGCCTGCTGGAAGCCCCAGATGATCAGCACGAAGCCGGCCAGGGCCACCAGGCTGTACAAGCCCTTCCAGCCGTTCGCTCCGAAGCGGGCGACCTGGCGGTCGCGCCAGGCCGGCGCGAAGCCGGTGCAGTGAATGCCCAGGAACAGGACCAGGCCGAGGATCAGCATTGTCATGGTTTTTCTCTCTTCGGTCGCGGACGGTGGCGCCTATAGTGCCGCAAGCCGCGCGCCGGGAGAATAACCCCGCGCAAAATCCGGGTTTTCCGGCGCCGTGCTAGCGGTTCTCCAGCCCGTTTTCCCGCCGCTGCCGGCGGATTTCGTCCTTGCTGGCGGCGACCTCGTCGCGCATGTCCTCCAGGCCGGCAATCAGCGACGCGTAGAGCGATCGGTGGTCGTCCTTGCCCAGAAAACCGTCCGGGTGCGCGTGGTGCCATTGGATGGCCTCGTCGATGGTGGCCACCCATTCGTCCACGTCACCGCCGATGTATTCGTTCAGCGGCCGGCCCACCGATTCCATCAAAGAGGCGAACAACGCCGGGTCGCCGGACGGGTCCAGATCCGGGTTCGCTTTCAGCCAGGCCCGGTATCGAATCTGCCCGACGTAGAACCACGTCACCGCCTCCTGCTTGTCGCCCTGCTGGAACAGCCGCGCCGCCAGCACCATGTAGGTGGCGGGATGCTTGTCGGTGATGCCCTCGCGCAGTTCCTCGACGCCTTGATCGGCCAGCGCCTTGTCCGCCCGACCGGAGGTATCGGCCCAGGCGGCCGGCGTCAGCAGGGCCACCAGCAGGATCGCCACCTTCATTTCACGCATCATATGTGCACCTCCACCACGCGAATGTCGGTGCCGTACAAGGCACGCATGCTGTCCAGAAACGCGGGCTGGAAGGCACCGCCATGGTCGTTCCACAGGGTGAGGCCCAGATTGCTGAACGCCCAGGGGGTATCGGTACCGCCCCGGTCGGTGCCATAGCGATTGATGTGGAAGCGTTCGCCGCAGGCGGGGCACGCCGGTTCGTCCTCCTCGCCGGCGAACCAGGCGCCGATGGCGTCCACCCCGTCCCAGCCCTGGTCGTGGCCGCAGCCCGGGCAGACAAAGCTCAGCTCGGCGCCCTCCATGGGATGAAACACCTTGCGCGGGCCGGCGTGCAGTGCCAGGCCCCGGGTGACGCCGTCGTGGACGCGCGGGTCCATGGGCTCGATAAACAACGTCTGAATCTTCGGCGTAAAGGCATAGCCCGGGCCGTCCAGGGTGCAGTCCGACGGCGCCGCCGCCACCAGGCCCCGGGTCTGAAACCAGGCCAGAATCTCCCGCGCCTTGGCCTCGGCGTCGGGGTAGTCGCCGGTGTGCACCGGCACGATGTGTGTGCAACTGTCGCTCAACGCTTTCCTCCAACGGCCGCCGGATGCTTAAGTGTGGGTGGAGAATCATGGAGCGTAACGTGGCGCCCGCCGGGTCGCCGCCGAGACGTTCGCTTTTTTGCAGGAGATTGCAATCGTGTCACCGTCCGCCCGCGACATTCTGGTGTTGGGCGCCGGCATGGTCGGCGTGTGCGTGGCCTGGCATCTGCGCCGGCGCGGCCACCGGGTCACGCTGGTGGACCGGGGCGCGCCGGGCCGCGAGACCTCCTTCGGCAACGCCGGCATCATCCAGCGCGAAGCGGTGCGGCCCTACCGGTTTCCCCGCGACCTGCCCACCCTGCTGCGGGTGCTGCCCAACCGGGAGATCGACATCCGCTACCGCCCCTCCGGCATGGCCGGCGCCATGGGGCCGCTGTTTCATTACTGGCGCCACTCCGCGCCCCAGAACTACGCGCACATCGTGCCGGCCTACGCGGCGCTGATCACCCGCTCCCTGGAGACCCACGACGAGATGATCCGCGCCGCCGACGCCGGAGCGCTGATCCGCCAGGAAGGTTATCTCAAGGTCTTCCGCACCGGCCGCGCCCTGGACTCGGAATGCCATCAGGCGGAACAGAACGCCGCCGGCTATGGCGTCACCTATCAAGTGCTGGACCACGCCGCCCTGGCCCGCAAGGAGCCGCACCTGAGCGAGGGCCGGCTGGCCGGGGCGGTGCACTGGACCCAGCCCTGGACGGTCACCGACCCCGGTGCGCTGGTGGCCGCCTACGCCGAGGACTTCGAACGGCGGGGCGGACATTTCCAGCGGGGCACCCTGGAGACCCTGTCGCGCACCGCCCAGGGCTGGCGCGCCCAGGTGGACGGCGAGACCCTGTCCGCCGATCGGGTGGTGCTGGCTCTCGGCCCCTGGTCCACGCCCTGGCTCGCCCGCCAGGGCTTGCAGGTGCCGCTGTTCGTGAAACGCGGCTACCACATGCACTACGGCGCCCGCGACGACGCCAGGCTCAACCACTGGCTGATGGACGCGGAAACCGGCTACCTGCTGGCGCCCATGCGCGCCGGCATCCGTCTGACCACCGGCGCCGAACTGGCGCGCCAGGAAGCGCCGCCCAACCTTCAGCAACTGGACGCCGCCGAAGCCGCCGCCCGCCGCCTGTTCCCCCTGGGGGACCGGTTGGACCCCCATCCCTGGATGGGCGCCCGCCCCTGCACCCCGGACATGAAACCGGTGATCGGCCCCGCCCCCGGCCTGCCCGGCCTGTGGCTGGCCTTTGGCCACGGCCACCAGGGCTTCACCCTGGGGCCGGTGACCGGCAAGTTGATCGGTCAGATGATGGACGGCGAGAACACCGACGTGGACATGTCGCCCTATCGGGCGGGCCGGTTCTGACTCAGGCGCGCCGGGAACACCAGGCGTGAATCAGGCCGGCCTGGAAGAACGGCACCGGTAACTCGAAGCCACCGGCGGCAATCATCGACGCGATCCGGGCCGGCGGCAGCACCCCCACGTCGTGGGCGTAGGCGTGGCGCATACGCTCGATCATTTCCGGGGAGACCTCCGAGGTGGCCATCATGGTCATCCAGGCCCGCAGCAGCACCTCGTACTCCGGCGACGCCACGTCCGAGGCCAGATCGGAACTGGCCAACGGCGCACCCGGCTTCAACCGCCGGGCGACCTCGGCGAAGAAGCGAACCCGTTCCGCTTCATCCACCAGGAACTGGGAGACCAGAAAGCAGGTGGCCGCATCGTGGATCGGGTCGGCGGGCAACGACTCCAGATAACCTTCGAGGAAGGTGCAGCGATCCGCGAAGCCCGCCCGCTCCGCCTTTTGCCGACAGGCTTCCAGCATGGCGCCGGAGGGCTCCACTGCCACGAAATGCCAACCGGGGTGCCGCGCCGCCAGGTGGGCAATCTCCGCTCCGGTGCCCGCGCCGACGCACAGAATGCGTGCGTTGTCGGGTAAATCCGCGAACAGGGAATCCAGCAGAAAATGCAGACACTCGCGGATCGGCGCGGTCTTCGCCCACTGGGTGTCGTAACCCGCCGCCTGTTGGTCGAACAGGGCTTTGATCTGGTCTTGATCCATTGTCACTTCCGCAACAAAACATCGAAATCGCAGGGCGGCCGGGCCCGGGCCGGCTCGGCATCCGCCCGGCAATTGGGGCGCTTTGCTTCGGCGTTAGCGTACCCGATGGATGCCGCACAGCTTGTTGCCGTCCGGGTCCAGCACGTAGCTCAGATGCATGGCGCCCATGGCGTTCTCGCGCAGCCCCGGCGGATCTTCCACGGACCGGCCGCCGTGGGCCACCGCCACATCGTGAAACTCCTTCACCTGCTCCGGCGATTCGCATTTGAAACCGATGGTGCCGCCATTGGCGCCGCAGGCCGGCTCGTTGTTGATCGGCTGGCTGATGGCTAGGGTGTTGCCGTTGTGCCGGTAGAACAGGCGCATATGACCGGTGGGCGACTCGTTGCGCACCGGCTCGCCGGCGCCCAGCACGCCGAGCACGGCGGTGTAGAAGCGCTCGGAACGGTCGATGTCGTTGGAACCGATCATGATGTGGTTGAACATGGTGCTCTCCTTTCTTGTTGGCGAACTGCCAGCTTTTGTCGTTTGGCCAGAGACTATATCGGAACTCCGATCAGTCCGCCTGCCACCGCAGTGAGGCGGTGGCGGAGGCCACCAGCACCACCGGGAACAGCGGTTCTCCGGTGGGTAAGGTCACCCGGGCTTCGCGGTCATCGACACGGAGGTAAACCGCGCCCTCGTCGTCCCGGACCAACTGAACCTGCACGGCCCGCGAACCCGGTTCGCCGGTGATCAGCGTCACCTGCTTCTGAATGTTGCCCGCCTCGATCACCTGATAACCACCACTCAGCGTCTGCGAGTCACGATCCAGTGCCGCCACGAAGGCTTTCACCTGCCACTGCTTGTCGATGGAGGTAAAGCCGGCGGTCACCCAGGGCGACCAGTCGGTGCCTGTTTTCAGCTCGTCGAGGGTTACCGCCAGGGTCAGACGGGATTGCCCGGCCTCGCCAAGAAACGGCACCACGAACTCGCCCTCCGGCGCCGCCACCGTCTCGGGCGCGACCGAGGACGCCAAGGATAAATAGTCCACGTCATATCGCTGCTCGCAACCGACCAGTGCGAGTATCAGCAGGCCCCACGCCAGCCTCTTCATCCTTCTCCTCCCAAAGACGTTCAACCCGGGTGTCTTCACCACGGTCAATGTGACTTTACATCATGGCACCCGCCCTCGGGCCTGCCCTCCCGGCCCGGCCAGGCACACGTTCGACCTTAGTCTTAACCGCCCTTCCTGGCGTAGTATCGGGAAGACACCGCTCGTAAGCTGTGGGCAGTCTCGATAACAGCAATAAACCACCGCGAACATCAGGAGAGACCCATGCTATCTCGTACTCTGATACTGGCCGCCGCCCTCGGGCTGTCCGGCGCCCTGCTGGCCGGCTGCAGCGACAACGGCAACGACGCCGCCAAGAAAGACGCCGACACCGGCACCATGGCCGGCGACGCCAGCACCGAATCCGCCCAGGCCGACGCCGGCCAGCAGGAAGTGAACCTGATCTTCGGCACCGGCGGCACCTCCGGCTCCTACTACCCCATCGGCGGCGCCCTCAAGCCGATCTTCGAAGCCAGCGATCTGATCGGTGGGGTGCAGGTGGTGTCCACCGGCGCCTCGGTGCAGAACATCCAGAACATTCAGGACGGCCTGAACCAGATCGCCATCGTCATGAGCGACGTGGCCTACGACGCCGTCAACGGCAAGAACCAGTTCGAAGGGGCCAAAGCCGACATCGCCACCCTGGCGGGCCTGTACCCCAACGTGGTGCAGATCGTGGCCACCGCGGACAGCGGCATCCAGGGCGTGGCGGACCTGAAGGGCAAGCGCGTCGGCGTGGGCAAGGTCGGCTCCGGCGTGGAGCAGAGCGCCCAGAAAGTGCTGGAATCCGCCGGGCTCACCTACGACGATCTGGCGCGGGTCAGCCACACCGGCTATGCCGACAGCGTCACCGAGATGAGCAACGGCAACCTGGACGCGGCCTTCTTCACCTCCGGCGTGCCCAACTCCAGCATCACCGGGCTGATGCAGACCAGCGAGGTCACCTTCGTGCCGGTGGAAGGGGACGTGGCGAATAAACTGCTGGAGGCCTACCCCTACTACGAGACCTACACCATTCCCGCCGGCAAGCCCGAGCGCTATGGCCTGGAGAACGCGGTCACCACCGTGGCGATCCGCAACATCCTGATCGTGCCCACGTCCATGGACGAAGCGGTGGCCAAGGAACTGACCAAACGCTTCGACGACTACCTGGGCTCCGACAAGGTGTCCGTGGGTGCGCTCAAGGACATCGACCCGGCCAGCATGGACCAGAACCTGGTGGTGCCGCTGCACCCGGGCGCCAAAGCCTACTACGACGACCGGGAAGGCGCCGGCGACAGCAACGACGACTGACCACTGAGGCTGCCGGTCGGCCATGGCAAGACTCCGCCGCCGTTGGTGGC
The DNA here is from genome assembly GCF_016906305.1 of Alloalcanivorax marinus. Taxonomy (GTDB): domain Bacteria; phylum Pseudomonadota; class Gammaproteobacteria; order Pseudomonadales; family Alcanivoracaceae; genus Alloalcanivorax; species Alloalcanivorax marinus. Next base: position 159,629 of record NZ_JADDOL010000003.1, on the reverse strand, counting down.
AGGCATGGTGTCTGGCGCCGGCCCTGGCCCTGGTGGCCACGGCGGCGCTGCTGCCGCTGCCGTGGCTGGTGGTGCTGGACGGCGACCGGGCCCGATTCGCCCTGCCCGGCCCCGCCGGCACCCCCTTCGTGCTGCGCTGGACTCACTCCGTGGAAAAGGAAGATTGGGAAGAGCGCTTTCGGATCGGGCCGGACGGCGGCCTGATGCTGGTGGCCACCCGCTTCAAAACCTTCGGCGCCGGCGTGCCGGATCAGGTCGGCACGGACACACGGCTGGAGAATGGCTGGGTGGTGATGGACGGCATCCACCGCCCGGTGGATCCGCTCAACGTGCAGGCCGCCGCCGCGGAGCATTATCGATTGCGTTACCGGGGCGTCACGCTGGCGCTTGCCGACCCCGGCCCGCCGAGGGTACTGACCTTCGCCACCCGTGACGCCCCCTTGTTCACCATGCTGCCCGCCCTGCTGCGGGCGGTCGCCAGTTGGAGAGGCCCATGAGCCAGTTATCCCCGCCGCCGCCCCCGGACGATACCGATCCGGCGGTCAAGGAAGCCCTGGAAAAATACGACCGCGAGAGCGTGGTGCGCGATGCCCTGCCGCGCTGGACGGTGGTGTTCGTCACCACCGTGTGCGTATTGCTGGCCGCCTTCCACCTGTACACCTCCTTCTCCGGGCCGCTGGTGGACGTGGCCCAGCGCAGCATTCATCTTTATACGCTGCTGGCGCTGACCTTCATTCTTTACCCGATCACCAAAAAAGGCGTGCGCGACCGGGTGCCCTGGATCGATCTGCTGCTGGCCGCCATGGCCTTCGGCATCGGCATCTACATGCTGGTGGTGGCGGACCGGGTGATCGCCTCCGGCGGGCGCGTCAACACCACCGACATGATCGTGGGCGCGGTGGCGATTCTGATGGTGCTGGACGCCACCCGCCGGGTCACCGGCTGGGGCCTGACCTTGCTGGGCGTGGTGTTCCTGATCTACGGCTTCTACGCCAAGCTGTCGTTCTACCCTGAACTCAACGAGAACATCGTGCTGGCCACCGGGCGGCAGATCATGTCGCACCTGGTATTCATCACCGAAGGCCTGCTGGGCACCGCCATCGCCGTGTCCGCCAGCTACATCATCCTGTTTATTCTGTTCGGTGCCTTTCTGGTGAAATCGGGCCTGGGCCAGCTGTTCAACGACCTGGCCCTGGCGGTGGCCGGCCACACCCGGGGCGGCCCCGCCAAGGTGGCGGTGCTGGCCAGCGGCCTGCTCGGTTCCATCAACGGCTCCGCCATCGCCAACGTGGTCACCACCGGCGCCTTCACCATTCCGTTGATGAAACGTACCGGCTACAAGCCCAACTTCGCCGGCGCCGTGGAAGCCTCCGCCAGCGTCGGCGGCCAGATCCTGCCGCCGATCATGGGCGCCGCCGCCTTTATCATGGCGGAGGTGCTGTCCGTGCCGTACACCCAGGTAATTCTGGCCGGCATCATCCCGGCGCTGCTGTTCTATCTGGGCGTGCTGTTCCAGGTGCACCTGCGCGCCATGCGCAACGGCCTGGAAGGCATCCCCCGCTCTCAGCTCACGCCGATCCGCGAAGTGCTGCTCAAACGCGGCCACCTGCTGGTGCCCATGGCGGTGCTGCTGTGGCTGCTGTTCGAAGGCCGCGCGCCGTTCTTCGCCGCCTTCTGGTCCATCGCCGCCACCGTGCTGATCTGCGGCACCCGTAAGGTCACCATCGGCCTGAGCGTGCTGCTGGCGCTGCTGATCTTCGAGCCGCAACTGCGCGCTCTGGCCCTGGGCCACGCCATGCCCAACATGCCGCTCAGCCGCTGGAGCCTGTTCGCGGTGATCGCGCTGCCGGTGGTAATCAACGCCCTGCGCGCCCGGCTCGGCCTGGAAGCGGAGAAAATCGACCTGGCCGACTGCCGCGACGCCATGACCAACGGCGTGCGCAACTCCATCCCGGTGGCCCTGGCCTGCGGCGCCGTGGGCATCGTGGTGGGCGTGGCCACCCTCACCGGCATCGCCCTGGACGCCGCCGACGCCGTGGTGCAACTGGGCCGCTCGATCCCGTTCCCGACCCTGCAGCTGCTGGTCACCCTGCTGCTCACCATGGTCGCCTCCATCGTGCTCGGCATGGGGCTGCCCAGCATCCCCACCTACATCATCACCAGCACCATGGCCGCGCCGATCCTGCTCAACCTGCCCCTGTTCCGCGAACTGGCCGGCAGCAACGACACGGCGATCTTCGTCGCCCACATGTTCGTGTTCTACTTCGGCATCTTCGCCAACCTGACGCCCCCGGTGGCCCTGGCCGCCTACGCCGCCGCCGGCATCAGCGGCGGCTCGCCCAACGCCACCGGCTTCCAGGCCATGAAGCTGGCCATCGCCGGCTTCCTGGTGCCCTACATGTTCGTGTTTGCCCACAGCATGCTGATGATCGACGCCACCCTGGCCAACACCCTCTGGGTGATCGTCACCAGCGTGATCGGCGTGCTGCTGCTGGCGGTGGCCGTGGAAGGCTACCTGCGAAGGCCGCTCAGCCCACCCTGGCGCCTGCTCGCCCTGGCCGGCGCCCTGGCGCTCATCTACCCCGGCCTGTGGAGCGACGCCATCGGCGCCGTGGCGGCGGTGATGCTGTTTTTGCTGGCCAAACAAAAGGGGGAGATCACAGATCCGGTATGAACGGCGCCTCTCGTGGATGTCGGCCGGGATGCCGGGGCCCGGCGAATAGCGTATAAGGGCGGCATGAAAACCCCGAAACGCCTACAGCCCCTGGTCGACGACGGCCTGGTGGACGAAGTGATCAGCCGCCTGATGAGCGGCAAGGAAGCCGACATCTACGTGGTGCGCTGCGGCGACAAAGTGCAATGCGCCAAGGTTTACAAAGAAGCCGCCCAGCGGGGCTTCAAACAGGCGGTGCACTACCAGGAAGGGCGCAAGGTGCGCAGCACCCGACGCGCCCGCGCCATGGAGAAGGGCTCCCGCTTCGGCCGCGACCAGCAGGAAAAAATCTGGCAGACCGCCGAGGTGGAGGCCCTGCGCCGGCTCGCCGACGCCGGGGTGCGGGTGCCGCGCCCCTACGACATGCTGGAGGGCGTGCTGCTGATGGAGCTGATCACCGACGACCAGGGCGACGTGGCGCCCCGGCTGTGCGATGTGATGCCCTCCGAGGAACAGGCCCTGGAAGACCACGCCCAGATGATGCGCTACGTGGTACGCATGCTGTGCGCCGGGCTGGTGCACGGCGATCTGTCGGAATTCAACGTGCTGCTCGACGCCTACGGCCCGGTGATCATCGACCTGCCCCAGGCGGTCAACGCCGCCGCCAACAACCACGCCAAGACCTTCCTGTTGCGTGACGTCCACAACATGACCCGCTACTACGGCCAATTCGCCCCGGCCCTGCTCGACAGCCGCTACGGCGAGGAAATCTGGGCGCTCTACGAAGCCGGCGAGCTGCACCCGGACACGCCCCTCACCGGCGAATTCCAGGACGCCGGTCAGGCCGCCAACGTGGACGACGTGCTCGCCGAAATCAAAGCCGCCTTCGAGGAAGAACAGGAACGCCTCCGCCGGGCCCGGCCGGACGAGGACGACGGCGCCGCCCACTGACCGACGGCCCATGAGGGCGCGGAGTTTGTGTCTTCGCATTAGGGGATGGCGTTCAGCCGCTCCGCCAACGCCTCCGTCTGTTCGGTAAATTTTTTTGGATTATTCTCTTTCAGCTTCACCAGATTCTGGAGCTTCCAGCGCAGAGCCGGCAGCTGGTCCAGGTGATCGATGCCCAGCAGAGACCAATTGGGCTCGGCGGACACCAGAGACAGCAGAAAACGCCGTTCATCCTCGTCCAGCCCTCGCTGAAGTTCCCGGGCCAAACGCTCGCGGGTTGCCAGCAATGCCTCCAGTGCGACCGGCTCGGCGGTCATGCCCTCGAAGTTATGGGTATGGTCGTGCCGGATGTCCCGGAACCGTGGAAACAGCACCTCATGAAGCGGCCGGTTGTTGCTCGCCAGATACACCACAAAGGCCCGCCGGATCCCCGGCGTGATCCCTTCATGGTCGAAGAGTTGCATCACATCGAACAGATCCCGTGGGTGCTGGCGATCCAGGGCTGCGACCAGCTTGCCCGCGTAAAGGTCTTCAAGCGACACCATCGGAACATCCAGGTCGGCGAGCAGCGCGTCGCTGGCGGCGGCGGTCAGTGACGCCTGCTGCACGGGATGCACCGTGCCGCGCATCACGAAGTTGGTCTCCACTTTCACTTCGATGGACCCGCGCCGCGCCATCAGCTTGGTTTCACCGACCGCCGATTCCGGGCTATGCACTTCCAACCCCTGCCTTTTTAGACGCTCCGTCATCTGGCGAACTGACTCGTTGATCGTTTCCAGCGCCTGCTTGCGAGGAACGGTGTGGTCCACAAAGACCAAATCAAGATCCACCGACAAGCGCGGCATGTCACGGACGAAGAGATTGATGGCCGTGCCGCCCTTCAACGCAAAAGTGTCATCGACGAACACCAGGGGCGCCACTTGAGTGAGCAGGCGGGCCGTGTCCAGGTAAACGGACCTCATGGCTTGATCACCAGCAGGCCGTCCTCGGAGCGGGACACCCAGGGCCGGTCGCTGCCGGTGGGCAGCTTGTCGGCATCGAGCTTGGCCGCCCAGGGCAAACCGCCCTCGCGGCCCAGCTGCAAGCAAAGCCGTACGGTCTTGACGCTGATGCAGTGCTCCAGCAGCTCTTGCAGTACCCGGGCCCGCAGGCTGTAAGTGCTCGCCACCAGTTCGCGGGCCTCCTGCAGCGGCTGGCGCACTCCCACTTCGCTGAGCATCTCCAGCAAGGCGCGCTCCGGCGCGGAAACCCGCGGCGCCTCCGTGGCGCCCTGGAAAGGCCCCGCATGTCGTAGCGCATCGGGCTTTTCTTCAAACAGACGCTTGCGGTGGTACTCGGAGGGGAAGCGATCCGTGAACCAGGCCGGCAGATGGCCGGACCGCCACCCATACAGCTGCAACACCGGCTGCCGGGCCACGTACTGGCGCACGCCATGCCAATCCAGAGCGGTTTTGCCGCCCACATGCAGGCCCTCAAGGCGGCGCTGCAACACCGCCAGGCAGGGCTCCAGCACCAGGGTATCGTTGGGCCGACGATACACCCCACGGGCCAGCCGGGTGAGCCAACCGGCCCGCACGTAGTGCACCGCCAGATCAGCGGAGATCCCCAACGTGGCCAGATCCTCGGAGGTCACCGGGGCGCCGGGCCGGAGCCGGGTATAGAGCGCATTTAGTTTATTTCGCTTTGGCGTAGTCACACTGCGACTTATACGCCTTTCCAAAATATTAAGCAATTTGGAAAACCTCACTTAAACGTAGTTTAACTACGATAATTCATTACTTTCCAAATATCCGACGTTGCTTGATCGCCCTCGACGGGAACAGGTGTCGACGGCAAGCATCGCTCTGGCACGCGGTGGGCAACAGTGGGCAAAAACGGAAAAAGGTGTCAGCGAGGAGAGACAATCCCTGTCAGCGATCTCGCCGGGTGCAAACGCAAATCGGGGCGGGCATCGGAACGCCTTTCAGCCCTGTTGCCCACCCAAAATCCAGTCATTTTGAGTCTGCGGCGGCCTCGCCCTGCTCCGCCACCGCGTTGCGATCCCGCACCGGCGGGCGGCCGTGGAGGCGTGCGTATTCCCGGGTGAACTGGGACACGCTGGCGTAGCCCACCTCGAAGGCGGCGCGGCTGGCGCTTTTGCCTTCCGAGATCAGCAGGCGGCGCGCCTCGATCAGGCGCAGTTGCTTCTGGAATTGCAGCGGCGACAGGGAGGTCACCGCGCGAAAATGCCGGTGGAAGGCGGAGCGGCTCATGCCCGCCGCTTCGGCCAGCTGCTCGATGGTCAGGGGCCGGGCGTAGTCCCGGCGCAGCAGGGCGACGGCCCGGCCGATACGCCTCACCCGGCTCTCCGGCAAGCCAAGATGACGAATCGCCGGGCCCTGGTGGCCCAGCAGCAGCCAGTGATGGATCTCACGGACCAGCGACGGGCCCAGCACCGCCAGGGAGCGCGGCTGTTCCAGCAACCGCACCAGCCGCCACACCGCGTCCCGGAGCTGAACCTCGGCGTCATCAAAGGCCGGCTCTTTCGACGCCTCGTGAGCACCCAGGGTCATATCCAGCTCGGCGATCACCGTCGGGTCCAGATCCAACGCCACTGCCAGGTACGGGCGGGTGGCGCTGGCCTCGCGGATACGGCTGACGGTGGGCACGTTGGCGGTGACGATCATGGAATCGCCAGCGGCGAAGGTGAAAGTGCGCGGGCCGATGGTGACCCGCTTGCTGCCCTGCAGCACCAGGCACACCAGTGGCTTGCTGATGGCATGCTCCAGCGCGCCGGGACGCTCGCCCGACACCAGGAACAGGCCGGGCACCGGCGTGGAGGCGATCCCCGCCGTATTGGCCTGCAATCGGGTGTAGCGGCGCACCGCCTGGCACAGAGCATCGGACATGGCCCATTGTTATCCAGGCATGCCCCCCGGTACAGCCCGGTCGGCACAATCAGGCAAACCATAGCGCGCTTCAGGCACCGCCCGGCGGAGCCCCACCGCTACCGTGGAAGCCTCAGCAAAGGAGGTGAACCATGACCGACAAGACCCCACGCCAACCCGGCCCCACGCCCGAACCCGCCACCACCGACCTCACCCGCCCGCACCGGGGCGTGGAAGTCTCCGGCGAAGAGGGAGCAGAAGGCCGCAAAGCCTTCTACATTCACATCGAAGCGCTGCCCGACAAGGAGCAGGAGGTGCAGCGCATGCTGGAGGACATCCTCGGCTGCGTCCGCGACGAGCCGGCCACCGGCCCCTGGTATGCGGTGCGGTACTCGCAACGGGTGTTCGGCATCTTCGAGGTGTTTCCCGACCGGGCCGGCCGCCAGGCCCACGTGGAAGGCGGCGGCGGCGACATCTTCCGCGACCTGCAACGGATGAACGCCATCCTGGCGCGCCCGGCCCATGTACATCGCCTGGATGTACTAATGGGCAAAGAAGTGTTCGCCCGCCGCTGAACCTGGCGGCCCTTGCCGACCCGCTCGCCACCGGCGGTAAGGCCCGCACTTTGGTCAGGGCGTCCTTGCGATTGACAGCCAATGTATCGGCGATATATTTTATGTGTATCAACGATACAGGGGCGCAATCATGAATACACGAAAAGCTCTCGTCACCGGCGGTTCGGGTTTCGTCGGTGGCCGCTTAATCCAACGTATGAAGAGTCAGGGTTGGGAGGTTCGCGCCCTGGCCCGGTCCCCCTCCGCCGCGCAACGCGTGGCCGCACTGGGCGCCGAGGCCGCCTCCGGGGATCTCGACGATCCGCAGGCATTGAAGCGAGCCTTGGAGGGTTGCGACGCCGTTATTCATGTGGCTGCGGTCTTTAAGCTATGGGGCGGCAAGGACGAGTTCGAGCGGGCGAACGTCCAGGGCACGCGGAACCTGCTGGAGGCCGCGGCCGCCACCGCCAGCGTTCGTCGTTTCGTGCAAGTGGGCGCGGCGGCCGTGGTGATGGGCGACATGCAGCCCATGATGCGCGCCGACGAATCGTTGCCGCGCCAGGAGCGACCCTGGGCAGCCTACAGCGCCTCCAAGGCACGCGCCGAGGCCCTGGTGCTGGACGCCAACGACCCTGGCCGTTTCGAGACCGTCGTCATCAGACCGCCGATGGTCTGGGGGCAAGGGATGCCAACGCTGGATAAGATGGTCGAGAACGTGCGGGCAGGCCAATTCCGCTGGGTGGGCGACGGCTCCCAAGCCATGTCGACCGCCCATGTGGACAACGTCTGCCACGCTGCCATGCTCGCCTTGGAACGCGGCACGGGCGGCCAGGCCTATTTCATCAGCGACGGCCGCGACGGCACCTTGCGCGAGGTGATGACCGCCTTGCTGCGGTCCCGGGGTATCGACCCGCCAAAGGCCTCCGTACCGCTTCCCGTGGCCTGGCGGTTGGCGCAATGCATGGAGTGGGCGTGGCGGGTTTTCAAACGGCCTGGCGAACCGCCCATTACCCGCCAAATGCTGCGCCTGATCGGCCAGCCCTTCACGCTCAACATCGACAAGGCCGAACGGGAACTGGGCTACCGCCCCATCGTCTCCTGGGAACAGGGCCTGGCCGCCATGCAGTCAACCTGAGAAAAGAAGCCTCTCGCGCCGCCGGGCGTGGCCGTCAACTCCGGTTCGCCACGCTCAGATGGGCCACCACCGCATCGAAGAGCAGATCGCTGGTGGCCTCGATCTCCCGCCGCGACAAGCCCCGGCCCGTCAACGCCAGCACCCCGTTGCAGCCGGCCCAGACCGCGCGGGCGGCTTCGTCCACCGCGACCTTGAAGACGCCCCGGTCCACCAGACGTTGAACCCGTCCGCGCATAAGCGCGTAGGCTTCGTTCGCCAATTCCGGCTGTATTCGCAATTGCGCCGCATACAGCGCGTGCAGCGCCGGTCGCTTCAACGCGAAGTCCACCGCCTGGTCCCAGCCGTTACGCAGCAGCGCCATGGGATCATCGGTATCCGGCGCGGCTCGCTTGCGCGCCATGAACTCCGTCCAACCGCGACGCACCAAAGCGGACGCCAACCCGTCCTTGTCCCCGAAGTAGTGATACAGCGTCGGCGACTTCACCCCCGCCGCTTCGCAGACCGCGCGCGTGGTCAACGCCGCCACCCCACCGCGCTCAAGCACCTCGGCCGCGGCGCTCAGGATTGCGTCTTCCGTACTTGAACTCAAAATGCTCTCTCTGGCTTTTACGTCGACCATCGCGCCGACACGAGCGGAATATACCAATGATATAGAGGGAAATGAAACGCTGGGGATGGATACTACTTCCCAGCCGGCTTCTCCGGGCGATACCGATCCAGCACCCTGGCGTCCGTCGCCTCCTCTTCCTGAAAGACTCGCGCAACAGCCTCGACGAGTTCTTCCCATACCCCGGCCTTCCTGAGCACCGGCATTTCCTTGACCAGGACGTTGCTGAGTCGCCCGCCATTCTGCTCGATGGAACGCAACAGGCGATCGGCCTGAGGGTCTGGCATCTCCACCACCTCCTTGAGCGCCGCACGGGCCCGCGCGTGAGTGCGCAGGTATCGGGATTCCACGCGCATCTGCTCGGTCAAGGTCCTACGGAGAATCGCCGCCAGGAAAATCACATGGGGCGTCAGGTCGGGATAACGCCAAAGCGGCATGGCCTGCTTCGTACCATGGAACACCAGGTTGGACACCACGCCATCCGGGTAGGTGGTTTGTGTCGGCGTGAACTCGACGTGCTGGCGCACGGCCTGCATCAGGGGTTTGGAGACCTCGTCCAGCACCCGGTCGTAGCCACGCCTCTCACCCGCGTCATCCATGATCACGGCGGACACCGGCAGGATCACCGGGTCCGGGATCACGCCGTCACGGCGCAGAACATCGTTGATCAGGAAACGATGCACGCGGCCGTTGCCATCGGCCAGCGGGTGGATGTACACAAACCCGAAGGCCGCCACCGCGCTGCGCATTGTGGAAGACTGGCCCCGGGTCCGCTCCAGAAACACCCGCAGGCCTTGCAGCATCGCGGCAGCGGCATCATCCGGCGGCGCCACGTAATGCACCACTTCCTGGTAGCGCACCACCTCGCCGACAAACACCGGCGACTGACGAACGCCAAAATGCTGGATGGTGGTTCTCTCGCCCAGAATCTCCCGTTGCAGATCGGCCAGCCCCGCATCATCCAGAGGCAGGCTTCCCTCCCCGGTGCGCCGTGCCATGACGTCGGCGAAACGCTGTACCCGCCCCACCTGATCCGCCTCCCCCTCGATGGCAAAGCTGGCTTTGCTCTCCCGCAGGGTCATCCACACCGCCGCGCGCACCAGGAGGTCCTCGCCGAACTCCTCGGTTAGCTCGCCAAACAGCGCACCCACATCCAGTCCCGCCGCCTGGGCCAGCGCCTCGGTCTTGACCACCATGGGGCAAAAATGCCGCGTACCCAGCATGTTATCGTTGACCCGCCAGCGTTTGCTCTTGACCACCTGATCAGCGGAGGCCGCCACCAACTTGCTGTCATCGAGAGCATCCACGTAGTTGCCCCCCAGCCGTTCGGGCACCGCCAGCGCCTCGTCCGTCAACCATTCGTACAGAAAGGCGGCGCGGCGGGCGTACTGGCCGGTGGGCTCCGCCGCCACCCACGCCTGCACAAACCCGGGCCCGGTGCGCTCGAACAAACGGGCGAGAAACTCCAGGTGCGGCACCTCATGACGCAGGTGGAACTGCAAATGCGCGGCCGAGTTGGCCGGCGGCCGCATGGCCTCGGGATAGGTTTCCAGCCGGAAGCCATCGTTCACCTCGGTGCTACGACGGCCACCCACCTGGCTCACCACCGCCAGGGCCCCCAGCGGCATGACGTCATACGCCCGTGCCAGCCAGGCGGCACCAATGGGATCGGCGGGCAATTCCGTCATGGGGACCTCCGAATAAAACGGCTTTTGGACAACCCAAAGCGGTGACACAAACTAGCCGCTGCACAAAACGGGTTATCTGTGCACAAAAACGGTTACACCAATAAGGGTTTGCACAAAAATGATTGTGCCTTGGTTGGTGCAAAGTGCCAAGCACTGGGTGAACAGACAGGTAGCGCGCACTAAAGCCAGCCTTTAACAAGGCACCAAGGATCAGCCGCCCGCCCCCACCAGACTCTCCCTCGAAATCTCCCCAACCGCCCGCGCCCCGGTGAGCGTCATCGCCACCCTCATCTCGCTGGCGATCAGGTCCAGCACATGGGCCACGCCCTGCCCGCCGGCGGCGGCGAGGGCGTAGACGAAGGCGCGGCCCAGCAGCACGCCGTCCGCGCCCAGGGCCAGCAGGCGCACCACATCCAGGCCGGAGCGGACGCCGGAATCCGCCAGGATCGTCAGGTCGCCCTGAACGGCGTCGGCGATGGCCGGCAGGGCCCGGGCCGAGGAGAGCACGCCATCGAGCTGGCGCCCGCCGTGGTTGGAGACCACGATGCCGTCCGCGCCGAACCGCACCGCCTCGCGGGCGTCCTCCGGATCGAGAATGCCCTTGAGCACCATCGAGCCCTTCCAATACTCCCGAATCCACGCCAGATCCCGCCAGCCGATGGACGGATCGAAGTTCTCGCCCAGCCAGCCGATGTAATCCTCCAGCTGGATGCGATGGCCCAGATAGGCCGACACATTGCCCAGATCGTGCGGCCGCCCGCGCAGGCCCACGTCCCACGCCCAGCGCGGGTGCGTCATCGCCTGCAGCACCCGCCGCCAGGCCGCGACCGGCCCGGACATCCCCGAATGCCGGTCCCGATAGCGCGCCCCCGGCACCGGCATATCCACCGTGAACACCAGGGTCCGCACCCCCGCCGCCCAGGCCCGCTCCAGCGCGTTCTTCATGAACCCGCGATCGCGCAGCACATACAGCTGAAACCACATCGGCCGCGTCATCGCCGGCTGCACCTCCTCGATGGGACACACCGACACCGACGACAACGTAAACGGCACGCCCCGCGACGACGCCGCCCGCGCCGCCTGCACCTCGCCCCGCCGCGCGTACATCCCGGTGAGCCCCACCGGCGCCAACGCCACCGGCAGGCTCACCGCCTCCCCGAACAACCGCGCCGACAGATCCACCTCCCCCACTTCCTTCAACACCCGCTGCCGCAACGCCAGATCGCGCAGATCCGCCACATTGCGCGCCAGGGTGTGCTCGTCGTACGCGCCGCCGTCGATGTAGTGGAACAGGAACGGCGGCAGGCGGCGTTTGGCGGCAAGGCGGTAATCGTGGGTGGAGGAGATGGTCATGGTTGTCTCAACAAAGAGGGAAAGTGCTACTTATCGTCTGTAGACCGTAATTCGTGGTCTGCGCTCTACTGGATGGGTCGATCTAAGGAGAGTAATTGAAGGAGGCGGAGATGACCAAGCCGCACGATGTCGAGCAGGTCGAAGCACGCGATATGGCGTGTTTGGCGGTTGAGCAGTTTAACTATTTGGAGGCGCTTTTCTCGGCGCTTGCGAACCGGCTGGATTCTTTCGACCGAGAAGACAGAACAATCAGGGATGCCAGAAGACTTGCCTTATTGGGCCGCAGTCATGCGGAGCAGTGGGCCTGTGCCTTTCTGGATGAAATCAATGGCTAGCCAGACAAACAGGAAAGCATAATGAAAAAGTGCAAGCCGAACATCGAGATCGGGCATTACCGTGGAAGTCGCTATTGGGGAGTTTGGGTTGATTCGGAGCTGCTGGCTGTGGTTTGTTATCGAAAAGGGGCGGAGGCTATTAAAGCGGCTTTACTGAATCGTTAGCGTTTAAAACGGCATCTGATTCAAGCTGCATGACAATTTTTCGTGGCTTTGTAACGTCTTGCATAAACGACAAGCCGTCAGAGGCCCCGGTGGAAGCCTCGCTGGGCAGGAATGAACTCGACACATTGGTTAGGATTATTCTCGGATGATATTCCACGTTGAAGAATTTTCAACGTGCCCAAATATTCCTGGCACCAAACCCTCCATTACTGAGTGGTCTTCAAGAACTGGTATTATTGACTTAACATACAAAGTCTCACCTGTTGTCAGCCGAGCCTTTAACTTAATCGGAACACCCTTTTCGATTAACCTCGGACGCATGTTTCCCCACGATGCGGATACAAAAACTAAGAACCCCGACTGAAAATCCATGCTTTCTATCCTACCATCCAATGTCAAGCTTCCCGGCCCCTCTGAAAAGTTTGAGAACCAATTCTTCAGATATCTAGTAATGTCTCCAACCGTATGACGAACCCTGCAAGGAAGGGACGTCGGGTTAAGTGCCTGATGCCAAATCGGCCATTTTTTCAGCCTTCTTATATGTAGTGAAAAATCTCGTATGACGACAAGCTCTGCTGTTGGATTATTAACACCCGCTTGAATCAAAAACGTTACCCGCACATTAGCCGGATTTCCATCAATATCCCCGAGCTCTTCCCACGCGCATCGACTGGTAAGACTCTCAATCTCTAAAGTCGGCCGCTTTAGCTTCGTTTTCAAAAAACGAAAGGCGCCTAATAACCAGGCCAAGATCCCGACGATAACCCATTTTAAGAGATCGACGGTCACGCCATGTGACTCGATCCAGGCTATGATTTCTTTCACGTAATCCACCAATATAGATTCAATCCTAACGCAGAGCTAGCCGGTGGCCTTGACACAGAGAAGCCGAAGCAAAGGCATCCGTCTGACGCATTTTTTGCACTAGAACGGAATGTCATCGTCGAAATCATCGGCCGGCTCCGGGCGTTTTGGTTGGATGACATCTTCGTTTTTTAACAGCGCATCTATCCCCATTTCCGTAACCGAATAAGCAAAATAATCGGAACCGTCTTGCTCGTCGGTCTCAATTATCTTATCAAGCAGACCCATTCGCTCAAGTTTTATCAACGATAGCTGGAGGACCGCCTCATTTATTCCTCGAAAACTGTTCGATATTCTGTAGAAAGGCATTCCTCTCGGGTCGTATGTATGGCTGTTCAGGCAAGTAGCGAGAAACCGATAATCCTGATCCATGAGCGTGTAATTTGCTGGATTTGCAACAATTCTCTGTGTTGCCGACACGCTCGCATGATCAATGAATCCAATTCGATCAACCTCTGATTTAATCAACGCACACGCCCGATTGGTTGCCGATACAAGATCGTTATCGGATCGACTTGCATCATAGTCAGCAGGCGTTACACCCAAGAGGTCTGTTGGCAAGTGCATTTCAACATCGCGGGGTTTAAGGATAAATGACCGCGATTTACCAATCGCCCCAACGAACAAGCCCATTTCAAAAATTACGTTATCACGCACCACATGCTCGGCCCTGCTCCGTATCGAGGCAACATCATCTGGAGCGAATATAAAGAGAGCAAAATCAACGGCCGACGATTTTTCTACAAGGTCGTCAATTGCAGAGGAGGAGAGCTTGAATGTTCCATTTTTCCATATCGTGACCTCGAGCTCGTGATCTAAGTTCACATTGACAGCTTCAGCTACCGGTAGGGTTTCAGCGGATGAAGCTATGAACAAACGCGGTTTTCTCAAGGTCATCTCCTGACTTAAAAAGAACCAACACAACGCTCTGCGGAAAACCAGGAACGCAGCGGGGGAACTACAAGGTCGGCTGGAGCACCTTGTTAGAAGGCTCTAGCACGTACTTCAGTTGCTCAGCAGTTATATCTTTTAATGCCCAATACTTCGGCGTTGGTGAATATGCCGCAACTGATGACTCGTCATAAAAAAATACATTCTTTGCTTTCAAATATTTAAAACCCGGATCTGAACTAACGTAATCTTTTCCAGTTGATGAAGGAAGCCAGCCTTTAACCAATGCCTCATACGCCAAAAGCCAGTTTGAAGTGGTTAATTCAGAAGGCGTCATTAGACTACGCCACAAGGTAAAGGTGTGGGCGCTAGAAATTAGTTTTCTCTGCTGCGCATCTAAAGTAAGCAGCGCAATAAATGGATTTTCGATCTCTGATAAAACTTTTACAGTCGAATCAGAAAAAGTTAACCCGAAAAGCATCATACCAAAAATTGCATAACAAACTTCGCTTGTATGCCCCATAGGAGCATGCTCTGCTATTAAAAATTCAAGCGTATCTTGCAGCTCGCTTTTGTTAATCAAGTATCCGTTACTCTCATAGAACTTTATGAAATCCAGAGCAATGGGAAGAATACCAGGTTCAGCGATAGACCATTGTAATATGATACTTTGATATGCAGGCCAGTTTGATGTGTAGGTAAGACGCGAAGATGATTTCAATATTGCATATTTCACTATTGGGTCATCAGGGAACTTACCAAGATAATCCATCACCAAGTCAAAGTAATGGAGTAGGTCATTTCTCTGTTTCGTGCGACCATTTCTGAAGTGATAATTTTTAAGCTCATGGAGCCAAATCGGATCGAGCGGACATGGCAGTTCGATTATCTTCGTTTTAGAAGAATTGAGTGTAAGCTCGTATTGCTCCAAGGCCTCCTGCAGCTTGGCAAGAGTGGATTCAGCTTGTTGAAACGATGTGCAACCAAATTCAAAATCGTCTATATATCTGTGATACTTGCTCCCGACACTGGGGGTAAGTGACTTATCGATAGATGTAAGAATCAGTTCTGCGATAGCAAATGAAGTGTCAGGCCCTATAGGCACTCCCTTTGTTTGCATCTCCTGACAATTCCTTACGTGAGTATCGATTTGATTTCCAATGCTGGCTGAAAATGCAAAGCTACTTTTTGCAGCGGCTTTGGTATGCAATGCCCACGGAATACTATGTGTATAAATAGAGGAGTAAAAATTACTAATGTCAGCCTTTAGGATGTACTTTGAAGCAGATCTAGTATTGAGCATTGAATCGGAGAGGCGTGAGAAACCTTGCTCCCAACCAAGAGCTCTATTTGTATCAGCCACAGGCCGGCTAAGTGATTGATCTGATTTCTTATAGTAAGTCTCTAAAGTAGTCCAATTGTCTGAGATAGACTTTGCACAATGGTAGTAGTTTATCGGGTTGGGAACCGATAGAACCCTTCTAAGCTTTCCTCGCCTAGCTAAATTAAATGTGGAACACTTCGAACTGTACTTTGGGCCTTTTTTTCCGAATATATAAGGTATCATGGCTGGTAGAGAGGACGAACAGAATGCCGAGGCATAGCTTCTAGTAGTAAATGGCTCAGGCAATTCCGCAGGAAAATATCCTTTTTCAAGAAGTTCTTTTAACATAAATTATTTCTTCTAGTCCTCAAACCCTGAAAGCCTTCTAACAGGTATTAGGACGGCAGCGCGAATATCCAATGAACGCGCCGGCGTCATATCACTCTTCTTGGATTCCCTAGCGCAAAATAAAACCAGAAAAGTCAGCCACTTACAAATTCAGGGAGCAGGCTTTCTCCTGATATCTTGACTAAGTCACTCTCCCCAAAAAAGGCCGCCAACGCCCAAGCGCCAACGGCCTTTTAAGTAAGCCCTTACTAACTCGCCAGATCAGATAAATCGCAGATCAGCCAACCACTCTGCGGGAAGACCAGCTAGCCACCCTCCCCCGGCAACGGCAACCCAGCAATCAGCCCAGCCTCCCCCCGCGGCACCCCCAACGCCTGCAGCACCATCTCCGCGGCAATACGGTCGGCATGCTCCACCTCCCCGTCTTCCACGAGCAGGTTCATGGCGCCCAGGGTGGCGGAGATGACCATGCTCATGGCCATTTCTTCGTGGGCGTAGTGGAAGTCGCCTTGGCGGCGGCCGGCTTGGAGGTCGGCGCGGAGGTAGGTGGCGAGGGCGGAGCGCATGCCTTCGGCGTAGCGGACCACGGTGATGAGGGCGCGGGTCCAGTCGGGGTCGGTGCGGGCTTTGTTCATGAAAGTGCGCACGGCGATGCTGAGGCGCTCGGCGCCGCTGTCGACGGCTTCGCTGACGGTGAGGATCTGCTCGGAGAGCTGGACAGCGAGTTCCAGGCCGACGGCTTCGAGGACTTGTTCCCGGGAGCGGAAGTAGTTGTAGACGGTGCCGTTGGAGACGCCGGCTTCTTCGGCGAGGGTGTTGAGGGCCAGGCCGCCGACGCCGGCGTGGGCGTAGATGCGCAGGGCGGCGTCCAGCAGTTGCCGCCGGGTGCGGGCTTTCTTTTTGTGGCCCCGGGTGAGGGTGTTGGCCGGGGTTTTACCGGTACTGGGCGTCGCTTTTTTTGCCATGAGACCGTTCCAACCGTGGGCTTGGGTGGCGTCATGATACTGGGAAAAGCTCAATATTGAGAGTCCTTCATCATAAGTCTCCTTAGGCCGCCGTGAGCGCCACTAAACAGTCCTCGACGATGCGCTCCGCGTCATGGGCCGGGCCGTCGTGGAGGATGACGCGGTCCGGGCGGCAGACCACCAGGGTGCCCCGGGAGGGGCCGTTGGCGAGGCAGCCGGAGAGGTCCTCGGCGAAGGGGGTGTCGGTGGCCGGGTGCTGGCCGCGCAGGCCGATCTGCAGGAAGGCGCCGCCGTGGTCTTCCCAGCGGGCGCGGGTGGCCTCGTCCAGGGCTTCGCGGGGGTCCACGCCGAAGCCGATCAGGGTGAGGTGGTCGCCGAGTACGTCGTCGCTGGGCTGGATCTGGCCGTCATGGCGGACCAGGCCCTGGGCCAGTTGGGCGCCGCGGGTGATGCCCTTGCGCGGGCGGCCCGGGATCAGGAAGCCGTCGGTGCAGCGGTTGGCGGGTTTGATTTCCAGCTCCTCGAGCTGGCGGCGCAGAGGCGGCACCAGGCGGCCCAGGCGCATGGCGCCGTGCACGGTGATGGCCTTGAAGCGGCTGCGGGGCATGACCAGGCTGCCCATCAGCTTGGCCAGGCCGATCATTTTCTTGGCGTGGGGGCGGCGCTCCTGGTCGTAGCTGTCGAGCAGGGCCGGGGCGGCCCGGCCTTTGACCACCCAGGCCAGTTTCCAGCCCAGGTTGGCCACGTCCCGCAGGCCGGCCACCAGGCCCTGGCCGACGAAGGGCGGGGTAATGTGGGCGGCGTCGCCGACGAGAAACACCCGGCCCTGCTGGAAGGCGCCGCAGCAGCGGGCGTGGAAGCGGTACACCGCCTTGCGCTCCACCACCAGGTCTTCCGGGGCGATCCAGGGGGCCAGCAGTTCGGCGACTTTTTCCGGGCTTTCCATCTCTTCGTGGGTTTCGCCGGGCTGGAGCATGAATTCCCAGCGTTCGCGGCCGCCGGGGGCGGGCATGTGCGGGGTGGGCCGGGCGGTGTCGCAGAGAAATTCCACGTGGTCGATGGCTTTGCCCTCGCGGGCCTTGGCGTCGACGATCAGCCAGTCTTCCGGGTAGGTCTCGCCCTGAAAGGCCTGGCCGATCAGGCCGCGTACGGTGGAGCTGGCGCCGTCCGCGCCCACCAGGTAGCGCGCGCTGACTTCGTGGCGGTGGCCGTCGCGGTCCTTGAGGTGGGCCGTCACACCGGTGTCGGACTGGCTCAGATCCACCAGCTCATAGCCGTCCCGGAAACTCACGCAGGGATAAGCGCCCACCTGCCCGCGCAGGGCGCGCTCCAGGTCCGGCTGGTAGAAGGTCACCAGCTTGGGGTGGCCGTCGAGGGTGCCGGCGGTGTTGGCGCGGCCGAACTCGCCCAGGTAGCGGCAGTGCATCTTCACTTCCGGGATGGCGATGCGGTCGAAGGCGCCTTCGCCCAGCCCGGCCATTTGCAGGACGCGCAGGGCCTCGTTGTCCAGGGCGATGGCCCGGGGCGCCAGCATCACCTCCGCCACCTTGTCCACCACCAGGGTGGTCACCCCGTAGCGGCCCAGCAGCGCGCACAGCGCAGCGCCCACCGGGCCATAGCCGATCACCAGCACGTCGGTGCTCCGGGGCAGAGCCTCTTTGTTGTTCGTCATCGCCTTGTCACCCATTCGCAAGAAGACGGGCGCCCCGGCCTGGCCGGTGATCCACCCTGAAAGCGGTCTTTGTATCTTTTATTGACATCTATTTCAATATTGAATCTAATCTCAATTATTCGAGCCGGCAAGGCGCCGGCCATCAATGACAACAACGAAAGAGGTGCCCATGACCTTCGCGGCCCAGCCCCAACGCGACCTGACGGCGGAGGAGATCCGGGCGTTTCAGGAGGACGGCGTCATCATGCTCAAGCAGGTTCTCGAGCCGAACTGGATGGCCATGGTGGAGGCCGGCATCGAGCAGGCCCGCCGGGAAAGCTCCCTGCTGGGCCGGTTTATGTCGCGCAAGGTCGAGGGCTACCAGATGGACATCTTCCTGTGGAAGCGCATCGATATTCTGCGCGACCTGATCTATTACAGCCCCTGCGCGCACCTGGCCCGGCAGCTGATGGGCGCCGAGGAAGTGCGCTTTTTCTACGACCAGATGTTCGTCAAGGAGCCGGGCACCGACGCGCCCACGCCCTGGCACCAGGACCTTAGCTTCTGGCCGATTCGTGGCGAGCAGATCTGTTCGTTCTGGATTCCCTGCGACCCGGTGAACCGGGACAACAGCGGCCTGCTCTACGTGCGCGGCTCCCACCGCTGGCCGCAGCGCTTTAAAGCCATTTCGCCGGACTACGTGGCCAGCATCATCGATGAGGACATGGAAGACATCCCCGACATCAACGCCAACCCGGACCAGTACGACCTGATCGACTGGGACATGGAGCCGGGGGACATTCTCGCCTTCCATCCGCTGACCCTGCACGGCTCCTACGGCAATGCCTCACGCACCCGCCGGCGGCGCGCGCTGGCGCTGCGCTGGACCGGCGATGACGTGGTCTATGCGCCGTCGAGCAAACGGATGCCGATTCATTACAAACACGATTCCGTACCCGATGGGCCGCTTCGCGGCGCCGCCTTCCCACGCATTCTGCCGGAGCAGGTGCCCAAGGAGCGCGCCGCCCGGCTGCAGGCGGAACGGGCCGACGCCGGCAAGCTGCTGGCCTCGGGCTGGCACAATGCGATGGCCGCCGCGCGCCAGACCCTGCGCGCCAAACGCACGCCCACGCCGAAACAAACCTGGACGAGGTAAGCCCCATGGCCGAACTGACCACTCCGCAACCGGCCCGGCATCCGGCGCCCACGGTAAAGGCCCGCAAACTGGCCTACCTGCTGTTCGAGCGGCCCGATCTGGAGAAGGCCGAGCGCTTCCTGAACGACTTTGGGCTGCACACGGTGTCGCGCTCTGCGGACGCGCTCCACCTGCGTGGCGCCGGCCCGGAGCCGTTCTGCTACCGGGTGACCAAAGGGGACGACGCGGGCTTTATCGGCATCGGGTTCGAGGTGGGCGCCCGCGAGGACCTCGATCGGCTGAGCCGGCTGCCCGACGCGTCGGCGATTGAACCGGTGGACTACCCGGGCGGCGGCGAGCGGGTGCGGCTCACCGACCCGTCCGGCTTCATGGTGGAGGCGATCCACGGGCAAACGCCGGCCGAGCCCCTGCCCCACCGGGCGGCGCTGCCGATCAACGTCCCGGAGCACCTGCCCCGGGTGAACGACACCCAGCGCCCGCCGGTGGCGCCGCCGGAGGTGGTGCGTCTCGGCCATGTGGTGCTGGAGGTGGCGGATTTTCAGGCCACCTGCGGCTGGTACACGCAACACTTCGGGCTGATTCCCAGTGACGTGCAGGTGCTGCCCGACGGCTCGCCGGCGGTGGTGTTCCTGCGTCTGGATCTGGGCGACACCCCGGCGGATCACCACACCCTCGCCATGGCCCAGGGTTTCATGCCGCTGTACAGCCACAGCGCCTACGAGGTGATCGATACCGACGCGGTGGGCATGGGCCAGCGGGTGCTCAAGGCCGCCGGCTGGACCCACGCCTGGGGCATTGGCCGGCACGTGCTCGGCAGCCAGATTTTCGATTACTGGGAAGACCCCTGGGCGGCCAAGCATGAGCACTATTGCGATGGCGATGTGTTCACCGCCGAGCGGCCCATGGGCGTGCATCCGGTGAGCCGGGAGGCCATGTCCCAGTGGGGCCAGCCGATGCCGGCCAGCTTCACCAAACCCAAACTGACGCCGGCGGCACTCCGTGAGCTGACGCGCAATCTGCGCCGCAGCCCGGACCTGTCGGTGAAAAAACTGATCACCCTCGCCAAGATATTTGGCTGATAGGAGAAAAGAATATGGCACTGCATCTTGTCCGCTTCCAACACCAGGACCAGCCCCGTTGGGGCCTGCTGGAAGGCTCAACTATCAAGCCGCTGGATCTGCCCTGCACCACCACCGCCGCGCTGATCGAACAAGGCCACGAGGCCATCCGGGCGGCCGCCGGCGATAGCGCCGGGCTGGCACTGGAAGACGTCACGCTTCTATCGCCGATCACCAAGGACGCCAAGGTGCTCTGCCAGGGCGCCAATTACCGCCAGCACATGATCGACTCCGGCATGAACCCGGACGACAAAAGCTTCAATATGTTCTTCACCAAATCCTCCGGGTCGATCACCGGCCCCGGCGGCGAGATCGTCAAACCCGCCCACGTGCAGCTGCTGGATTACGAGATCGAGCTGACCCTGGTGCTGGGCAAGAAAACCGACGGGCCGGTGGAGGTGACCGCCGCCAACCTGCACGAGTTCGTGGCGGGCATTTGCATTGGCAACGACGTGTCCGCCCGGGACGTGCAGATTCCCCAGATGCAGTTCCACAAGGGCAAGAGTTACCGCACCTTCTGCCCGCTGGGCCCGGTGCTGTGCCTGCTGGAAAAAAGCGAGATGCACTACCTGGGCGAGATGCAGCTGCAACTGACGGTAAACGGCGAAACCCGGCAGCAGGACAGCGCCGCGAACCTGGTGTTCAAGCCCGCCGAAACCCTCAGCGAGTATGCCCTGATTCACGACTTCGCCCCCGGCGACGTGCTGATGACCGGCACCCCCGCCGGCTGCGCCCTGGGCCTGCCCAGCCCGGCGGTGACCAAGGTGGCCGCCTTGCTGCCCGAGTCAAAAAAATGGCAGCTTTTTATCAAGTCCCAAAAGCGCCGGCGCCAATACCTGAAGGCCGGGGATGTGGTGGAATCCACCATCACCAGCCGCGACCAGGTGCTGAACCTGGGCAAGCAACGTCATACTGTTAAAGCCGGGGCCTGAGCGAGCCCCGCCCAAAGCCACCTCGGAACGCGGCGACCGCACGGACACAAAGTGAAAGGAGACAAGGTGAAGGCTTTTATCATCGCTGACTCGCACACCGGCACGCTGCGCCCCACCGAGGTGCCGGCGCCGCCGCCGCCCGGCAACGATCAGGTACAGCTGGAACTGATCGGCACCTCCATCAACCCCATCGACCCGCTGGTGGCCCAGGGCTATGGCGCCCCGCTGCTGGACCGCAAACGGCAGGGGCCGCTGATCCCGGGCCGGGACGCGGTGGCCCGGGTGGTCGAGGTGGGCAAGGGCGTCACCGACTTGCGGCCCGGCCAGCGCGTGCTGGTGGCGGCCTCACCGCGCACCGGCGGCACCTATGCGGCGGTCTTTAATCTGCCACGGAAATGCGTGGCGCCCATCGCCGACACCCTCGGCGACGCCACCGCGGCCGGCCTGGGCTACGCCGGGCTCACCGCCCTGCAAGCCCTGGCCGCCGCCGGCCTCTCCGCCGACAACGCCCGGGGCAAGCAACTGTGCATCAACGGCGCCAGCGGCGGCGTGGGCTCCATCGCCCTGGTGCTGGCCCGGCGCTGGGGCGCCACCATCACCGCCGTGGCCTCCCAACGCAACCAGGACTGGGTACGGCGCCTGGGCGCCGACCAGACCGTGGACTACCGCGACCCGGCGGCCATGGCCGCCATCGACGCGGACATCATCCTCAACTTCGCCGCCCCCGGCGATAACCACCGGCAAGACCCGCTGCTGGACCTCCTGCGCCGCCGCGACACCCCCGGCCGCGCCTACGTCAACACCACCAATCCGGTGCTCAGCTCGGTCACCGACAAGGGCGTGGTGGGCGGCCTGGCCACCAGCGGCGGGATCTATGCCAAAAAACGCCTCGCGGCCCGCCGGGCGGGCATCCGTTATCGCTGGGTCCTGTTCCAGGAAAACGCCGAACGGCTGGCGTATTTGGCCAAGGTGTTCGCCGATCCCGACATACCCTCCATCGTCAGCGATCGGCAGCCGCTTGATGCGCTGCCGGATACGTTCAACGATCCCAAAGGGCCGCCGTCACCGGGGAAAGGGGTGTTTATGGTTGAGGAGCCCTGAGCCGGGCCGGTATACGGGACTTACTCCGCCCTAATAGTGCTTGAGCCGCCGCCGGACCTGGCGCTTGCCCTCCTGACGAACTACCGAGAAATCCTCGGTAGTTGCCGCCTCGTCCAACTCGGCCTCCGCGTAGACGTTCCTAAGGTGCAGGCCGATGTTGTCCGTGGAGGTATCAAAAAGCTCGGCCATCTGGCCTTGCGTCGCCCACAGGGTCTCGCCCTCCAGGCGAACCTCCACCGGCCCGACGTCCTCCTCGAAAATGACGATGTCACTCACTCAACCTCTTTATTGTAATTATCGGTACTGTCCATAATGACAGTACAGCGTGCGGAGGTACACCTGCTTGCAAGAAATCGTCGGAACAGCACCTGTTGCTGTTTCCAGCCTTCCGGCCGCCCTATTTGCGCAACCCGGAAATTGCGCAACAGGAGCAAGACCATGAAACAGCGCAAACTGACAGTCCGCAAAGGGCACAGGGACTACACCCTGAAGAGCAAGCCTTAGTCTTCCCCCAGTTCCTTGATGGCACGCGACAACGGTGATTGGTAAATATGCAGACGCTCAGCCGCGCGAGCCAAGTGCAATTCTCCTGCGACAGCGAGAAAACAAGGGGGAAGAAACCCTGGCCTGCCACTCTCTTCTCAAAACTTTGATTTTCGGAAACATCCATTCCCGTAGCGTTTTTAACCCAGGTTCTCCTCAGCTAACGCACGGGATACTGACGGCAGGAGTTTCATGTCATCATAGTAACTTCGAAGGCGCTCCGTCAGCTCAAGACCGATTCTTTCAGACGCCATAAGCACCCAGAAAAGGTAACAATCGGCGATCGTAATATCCTCACCAACAAGATATTTTTTGTCGCCCATCTGATCATCCAAAAGAGAGAAGGCTTTCGTGATCTTTTTGCGAGCCCGCTCCTTCTCCGTCTCTGGAAAATTCAAAAAAAATGGCGCGTAACTTCCATGGATTTCAGACGCCATGAAAGCAGTCGCTTCCAAGGACCGCCATCTTGCGATGCTCTTTTTGGGAAGAAGCTTTCCACTTTTTTCGGCGATGTAGTTAAGGATAACCGGGTTCTCGGTGAGCACTTCTCCATCATCAAGTTCGAGTGCCGGCACGTAGCCCTTAGGGTTGATCGACAGAAAGTCACGACTGTCTTCGGTCTTTTTCTCATGGGTGATACTCATGAGCTTGTAGGGAAGTCCTGACTCGACCAACGCGATGTGATCGGCGAGGCTGCAAGCTCCCGGATAGTAGTAGAGAATCATAGTAGTATCCGCATGACAAACTTCCCCGCACCGATTCCTTACAGGGAGGAAGTCTCGTTTGTTGGAAGCCACAACGTATGTAACCTAAAATATTTCGTCAAAGCATATATTTAGGAGCAGGTCAAATGAATATGAGTCCCCCAAATGCCCAAAACGAATGTAGAGGCGTAAAAGAAATTCTCAGCCTGATCGGCGAGAAATGGACAATTCAAGTTGTAGTCGCTCTGCGACTCGGCCCACGGCGCTTCAACGAGATCCCACGGCAAGTGAGTGGTATCTCACAACAGATGTTGACGAGGACACTCAAGACCTTAGAGCGTGACGGGATAGTGGAGCGAACAGTCCATACAAGTACACCACCGCGGGTTGAATATTCCCTGACGCCACTCGGGCATTCCTTGGCGGAAAACGTACGACGATTGGCTGAGTGGGCGACGGCGCAACAAGAGATAATAGATGGGAACCGTTTTCAATACGACACCGCGGCCGGCCGAAAAAATATGTAGCCAACACGAACCTCCGACCACTACGCGGTCAGTACGTCAACCGAGCCTCAGATGGTGCGACCGAGCGATATGCCAAGCCGGTTTCGGCGGTGATGTCTTTGGCGACTTGCGCCAGTTCTCGAGCACGTAGTGTTACCAACAGATTGCGTGCCAGAACGACTCGCTGACTGCGGCACTCGTGTTCGCGGTTGGTTACCGTCAAAGGTCAGGAGCCCTGATGATGACCCTAAGTCCTGGTTATCAAAAGAAGTCAGGGCGTAGTTTTACCGTCATGCCGAAAATTGCCATGATGGTAAAAAGTTACGTCACTTTCTCGATCGCTACCGATAGTCCCTGAAAGACGTATTTTCACTCCCACTCAATCGTAGCCGGCGGCTTTGACGAGATGTCATACGTCACGCGACTCATCCCTGGGATCTCATTAATGATCCGGCTGGAGACCTTCTCCAGGAACTCCTACGGCAAATGCGCCCAGCGGGCGGTCATGAAGTCGATGGTTTCGACAGCGCAGAGCACTACTTTAGGTTACGTCGCCTCAACCCATCATCCAAAGAGGGAATCGGCCATCCAGTACAAAAAATCATAAAATCACTGTTAGGAATAGCCTTGAACCCTAATGTTGAATAATAATCCTGTAGCTTCGCCATCGAAACTTCTTCGTCTTGAACAAAGCTATTAAGGTCAAGTCGCTCTCGCCACGCCCTCGCATCCTCATCAAATGACTCATGCTCTAACTGCAGAGGAAAAGCCTTTAAGGCGATGACACCTGCACCCGGAGAGAACCTGACCATCATCTGACGAAGCACTTTCAAACCGATACGCCGCCCCCGAAATTGAGGCAAAACCTCTATACGATCCAAAATTAGCAGGTTATATCCATCAGTAACGCAATCAGAAATATCATCAACTGCATCAGAAAAGTGTGGGGAATTTTCACCGAAAATAGGATCAAAATATTCCGCTATTGACACCGAGAGGGAATCCATAACATCGAACACGGATTCTTGTTCATTAATCGCACGACTGACATCTATATACCAAGCTTGAAACTTTCCTATAAGAGTTCGGCCATCATCGTCATCCACCCCGAGGATATCGCCAAAAAATGGGTAGATTAGCCTATCGGGCTCCCCGAGCTCCTCCACGAGGCTAGCCGACTCCCAACTAAGCTCAAGACTCATTTCATCAACCACGTTTTTTGCACCTGACCGTGTCATCGTTATTCCCCAATAGATCACTAGGGTCAAAATCCATCGAGCTCGTGCGATTTCTATCACTTATGGGAGCCAAGAATTTTAGCCCCCCCAATTGGTAAATAAAATTGTCCATCGCTTGGCATCTTATCTGATGCTTATTCAAAATAAAAAGCCGCCGACGCTCCCGCGCCGGCGGCCTTTAAGTAAGCCCTTACCAGCAGGCCAGATCAGATCATTCCCACTCAATCGTAGCCGGCGGCTTGGAAGAGATGTCATACGTCACCCGGCTGATCCCCGGAATCTCGTTAATGATCCGGCTGGAAACCTTCTCCAGGAACTCGTAGGGCAGGTGCGCCCAGCGGGCGGTCATGAAGTCGATGGTTTCGACGGCGCGAAGGGCGACCACGTATTCGTAGCGGCGGGCGTCGCCGACGACGCCGACGGATTTGACCGGCAGGAAGACGGCGAAGGCCTGGCTGGTTTTGTGGTAGAGGCCGTCGGCTTTGAGTTCTTCGATAAAGATGTGGTCCGCGAGGCGGAGGGTGTCGGCGTATTCCTTTTTGACTTCACCGAGGATGCGCACGCCCAGGCCGGGGCCGGGGAAGGGGTGGCGGTAGACCATGTCGTAGGGGAGGCCGAGTTCGAGGCCGATTTTACGGACTTCGTCTTTGAAGAGTTCGCGCAGGGGTTCGACCAGTTTGAGCTTCATGTGCTCGGGGAGGCCGCCCACGTTGTGGTGGGATTTGATGACGTGGGCGCCGCCGGTTTTGGAGGCGGCGGATTCGATGACGTCGGGGTAGATGGTGCCTTGGGCGAGCCAGTTGGCGTTTTTCAGTTTGGCGGCTTCGGCGTCGAAGATGTCGATGAAGGTGTTGCCGATGATTTTGCGCTTCTTCTCCGGGTCGGCTTCGCCGGCCAGGCGGGAGAGGAAGTGGTCTTCGGCGTCGACGCGGATGACGCGGACGCCCATGTGGTCGGCGAACATTTCCATGACCTGGTCGCCTTCGCCGTGGCGGAGGAGACCGTTGTCGACGAAGACGCAGGTGAGCTGGTCGCCGATAGCCTTGTGCAGCAGCGCGGCGACCACGGAGGAGTCGACGCCGCCGGAGAGGCCGAGGATGACGTGGTCGGTGCCGACCTGTTCCTGGATGGTGGCGATGGCGTCGTCGATGATCTTGGCCGGGGTCCAGAGGGCGTCGCAGGCGCAGATTTCGCGGATGAAGCGTTCCAGCAGGCGGCCGCCCTGGAGGGTGTGGGTGACTTCCGGGTGGAATTGGATGCCGTAGAAACGTTTGTCGTCGTTGGCCATGCCGGCGATGGGGCAGCTGTCGGTGGTGGCGGTGACGACGAAGCCGTCGGGGATGGTGCCGACGCGGTCGCCGTGGCTCATCCAGACGTCCAGGTATTCGTGGCCAGCTTCTTCGTGGTCGACGATGCCGTTGAGCAGGTCGTTGCCGTCGGCTTTGGTGACGCGGGCGTAGCCGAATTCGTGTTTTTCACCGGCGATGACGGAGCCGCCCAGTTGCTCGGCCATGGTTTGCATGCCGTAGCAGATGCCCAGCACCGGCACGCCCTGTTCGAACACCGCTTGCGGGGCGCGGGGGGTCTCGGCGGCGGTGACGGATTCCGGGCCGCCGGAGAGGATGATGCCTTTGGGGTCGAACTCGGCGATGTCCTCGGCGGTGGCGTCGAAGGCGCGGATTTCGCAGTAGACGCCGATTTCGCGCACGCGGCGGGCGATCAGCTGGGTGTACTGGGAGCCGAAGTCGAGGATCAGGATGCGCTGGGCGTGGATGTCTTGCATGGTCCGTTTCCGGTTAGGCCGGCGGTTGCGGGCCGGTTTTAAATGCAAAGGCCGGCGGGTGAGCCGGCCAGTTCAAATTCTGTTGAGCTTCGTCGAGGCGCCGTGCTTGCCTTCCCTGGCGCAACGCCCCCTCTCCAGAGCGCCCTGCCCGGCCGTCCTTGGCCGGGCGTGAGCCGCGCTGCGAAGCGGTGCTTCGATCGCGTCTCACCCCACCGGGTAGTTCGGCGCTTCCTTGGTGATCGTCACATCATGCACGTGGCTTTCCTTCATGCCGGCGTTGGTGACCTTCACGAAGTAGGGCTTGGTGCGCATTTCGTCGATGCCGGCGCAGCCGGTGTAGCCCATGGAGGCGCGCAGGCCGCCCATCAGCTGGTGGACGATGGCGCTCATGGGGCCCTTGTAGGGCACCCGGCCTTCGATGCCTTCGGGCACCAGCTTCTCGATGCCGGCGGCGGCGTCCTGGAAGTAGCGGTCGGACGAGCCGGTTTTGCCGGACATGGCGCCCAGGGAGCCCATGCCCCGGTAGGCTTTGTAGTAGCCGCCCTGGAACAGTTCCACTTCGCCGGGGGCTTCCTCGGTGCCGGCCAGCAGGGAGCCGATCATGATGGCATGCGCCCCGGCGGCCACGGCCTTGGCGATGTCACCGGAGAAGCGGATGCCGCCGTCGGAGATCAGCGGCACGTCGGTGCCCTTGAGAGCGGCGGCCACTTCGGAGACGGCGGTGATCTGCGGCACGCCGATGCCGGCGACGATGCGGGTGGTGCAGATGGAGCCCGGGCCGATGCCCACCTTGACGCCGTCGGCGCCGGCGTCCATCAGCGCCTTGGCGGCTTCGGCGGTGGCGATGTTGCCGCCGATCACGTCCACTTCGGGGAAGTGCTTCTTGACCCAGGCGACGCGGTTGAGCACGCCCTGGGAGTGGCCATGGGCGGTGTCCACCACGATCACGTCCACGCCCGCTTCCACCAGCGCGGCCACGCGCTCCTCGGTGCCGCCGCCGGTGCCCACGGCGGCGCCCACGCGCAGGCGGCCCTGGGCGTCCTTGCAGGCGTTGGGGTAACGGGTGGCTTTTTCGATGTCCTTGACGGTGATCATGCCGCGCAGGGCGCCGGATTCATTGACCACCAGGATCTTCTCGATGCGGTGCTTGTGCAGCAGCGCCTGCACTTCGCTGGCGTCGGCGCCCTCGCCAACCGTCACCAGGCGCTCGCGGCCGGTCATGATGTCGGCCACGTGCTGGTCGTAGTCGGTGATGAAGCGGGTGTCACGGCTGGTGACGATGCCCACCACCTGCTCGCCTTCCACCACCGGCACGCCGGAGATGTTGTTGGCGTCGGTGAGGTTGATCAGCTCCCGGACGGTGGCGTTGGGGCTGATGGTGATCGGGTCCTTGACCACGCCGGATTCGAACTTCTTGACCGCGCGCACCTGCCGGGCCTGGTCTTCCACCGGCATGCTTTTGTGCAGGATGCCGATGCCGCCTTCCTGGGCCATGGTGATGGCCAGGCGGTGTTCGGTGACGGTGTCCATGGCCGCCGAGATCAGCGGGATATTCAGCTCGATGTTGCGGGTCAGCCGGGTCTTCAGCGAGACGGCGTTGGGCAGCACATCGGAGTGGGCGGGCAGGAGCAGGACGTCGTCGAACGTGAGTGCTTCTTGCGCGATTCTGAGCATTTTGCACCGTATACAACTGGGGGAGTCTGATCCCCGGTGCGCCGGGCTGTCGCCGGCCGGGAAGCCGGGTCGGGCGGGGAGGAGCCGGCGCGAGGGCGAACCAGGGGCTCCGTTAAATTAAGCCGGACATTATACGGGAAAGCGGGCCCGCCGGGCAATCCGGGCGGACCGGTTTCCCGGCTGGCCGCGGGGCGCGGAAATCGCTACATTGCGCGCCATGGATCCTTCATCGCGCAGCCAACCGTATTCCGTCAGCCGCTTGAACCTGGAAGCCCAGGGCCTGCTGGAGGGCAGCTTTCCCCTGATCTGGCTTCAGGGGGAGCTGTCCAATCTGGCGCGGCCCCGTTCCGGGCATCTGTATTTCAGCCTCAAGGACGACCGGGCCCAAGTTAGCGGGGCCATGTTTCGAAACCGTAACAGCCTGCTGCGGTTCCAGCCCCGGGACGGGCAGCAGGTGCTGGTGCGGGCGCGCATCACCCTGTACGTGCCCCGGGGCGGCTTCCAGATCATCGTCGAGCACATGGAAGAGGCCGGTGAAGGCGCCCTGCGGGCGCAGTTCGACGCGCTCAAGGCGAAGCTGGAGTCCGAGGGGCTGTTCGCCCAGGAACGTAAGCGCCCACTTCCCGCCTGGCCCAGGCAGATCGGGGTGATCACCAGCCCCAGCGGGGCGGCGATCCGCGACATTCTGCATGTGCTGCAGCGGCGCGCGCCGGGCATTCCGGTGCTGATCTTCCCCACCCCGGTGCAGGGCGCCGAGGCGCCGGCGCAAATCCGAGCCGCCCTGGAGCGGGCCACCGCCCGGGGCGATTGCGACGTGCTGGTGATCGGCCGGGGCGGCGGCAGCCTGGAGGATCTGTGGGCGTTCAACGACGAGGCCCTGGTGCGGGCGGTGGCGGCCAGTCCCGTGCCGGTGGTCAGCGCCGTGGGCCACGAGGTGGACGTGGCGCTCACCGATTTCGCGGCGGACGTGCGCGCGCCCACGCCGTCGGCGGCGGCGGAGCTGATCAGCCCGGACGGCGAGGCGCTGCTGCAGCGGCTGCGGGTACTGGCGCGCCGCCAGCGCCATTGCATGGGCGTGGCCTTGAACAGCCAGCGCCAGCGGCTGGACGGGCTGACCCGGCGCCTGCAGGTGCGCCACCCGGAGCGGCAGCTGGAGCAGACCCGGCAGCTGGTGGACGAGCAGCAGGCGCGCATGGCCCGGGCCCTGAGCCATAAGCTGGCCTTGCTGCAGAGCCGCTGGCGGCCGCTGGACGTGCGTCTGCGTCAGCAGTCGCCGGCCCAGCAGCTGGCGCGCCAGGCCCAGCGCCTGGCGGAGCTGCGCCGGCGGCTGCCGGTGCCGCTCGGCCATCAACAGCGCCATCTGGAACAGCGGCTCACCGGCCTGGGCCGCCGGCTCCACACCGCCAGTCCGCTGGCCACCCTGGACCGGGGCTATTCCCTGACGTTGGTGGACAGTGAGCCGCTGCGCTCCGTGGAAAACTTGAAAGAAGGCCAGACCGTGGAAACCCGGCTGGCCAAGGGCGCTTTCGAGGCCACCGTCACCCGCGTCAAACCGCCAAACCTGTAACCCCCCCAAACCTGTAGGAGCGGCTTTAGCCGCGATTACGGCGGTGGGGTGTGCGGCAAGGCCTTGATCGCGACTGAAGTCGCTCCTACAGGGGTATGCGGGCGCGGTCAGGCGGCGGGGAGGAAACGGCTGAGCAGGTTGGCCAGCAGGTGACGGCGGAACGGTTTGGCCAGGTGGGCGTCCATGCCGGCGGCCAGGCAGCGCTGGCGTTCCTCGAACATGGCGTTGGCCGTGAGCGCCACGATCGGCACCGGGTCGCGACCGTTTTCCCGCTCCCGGCGGCGCAGGGCCCGGGTGGCTTCCAGGCCATCCATCACCGGCATCTGCACATCCATCAGAATGCAGTCGAAGCGTTCCTCCCCGGCCCGCGCCAGGGCACTGGCGCCGTCGCCGGCGGTGGCCACGTCCAGTCCCAGGTGCTCCAGCATGCGCCGGGCCACCAGCCGGTTTACTTCATTGTCCTCCACCAGCAGCACCCGGCCCCGCAAGCGGTCCACCGCCACCGCTACCGGTTTGGCGCCGGCATCCACCGCCGGGCGGGTGCGCAGGCGCAGGCTCAGGGTGAAACAGCTGCCCTCCCCCGCCGCGCTGATCAGGGTCAGGTCGCCGCCCAGAATCTGCGCCAGCCGGCGGGCGATCACCAGGCCCAGGCCGGTGCCGCCGTGGCGCCGCGAGGGCGAAGAATCGAGCTGGGAGAACGCCTGGAACAGCCGGGCGCGCTGGTCTTCGCCGATGCCGATGCCGGTGTCGCGCACGTCGATGGCCAGGTCGATGGTGTGCTCCTGCTGGTACATGACGCTGGCCTGCACGCGGATGCCGCCCTGGTCGGTGAATTTCACCGCGTTGGAGATCAGGTTGCTGAGAATCTGCCGCAGGCGCACCGGGTCCGAGCACACCTCCAGGCCGGCCAGGCAGGCGGCGCCTTCCAGGCGCAGATAGAGGCCCTTCTCCCGGGCCAGATAGCGGAAGGTGTTGACGCAGTTGTTGAGCACCGGCACCGGGTCGAAGAAGGTCTGCTCCACTTCCATGCGGCCGGCTTCGATGCGGGAAAAATCGAGGATGTCGTTGATCACTTCCAGCAGGTGGCCGGTGGATTCCAGGGCGGCCTGGGTGTACTCGCGCTGTTCCTCGTTCTGGGAGGTGGTTTCCAGCAGCTGCAGCATGCCCAGCACGCCGTTCATGGGGGTGCGCAGTTCGTGGCTCATCATCGCCAGGAAGTCGCTCTTGGCCTGGCTGGCCTGCTCCGCGTGGCGGTGGGCGTCGCGCAGGTCGGCGATGGCCTTTTGCTGGTTATGGCGGGCGCGCTCCAGGCCGTCCGCCAGGTCGTTGATGTTGGTTTGCAGGTCGCCCATTTCGCCGTCCAGCCGGCGGTCGCCCCGGGCCTGGTAGTCGCCGCCGCGGATCACCCGCACCAGCCGGGTCAGGTGCACCAGCGGCTCGGCGATGGCGCGGGCCAGGTAACGGGCGCTGAGCAGGCCCACCAGCACCGCGAACAGGGCCGGCAGCAGGCTGGCCAGCAGAATCTCCTTCTGGCGGGCCAGGATGCGGCCCCGGGACAGGCCCAGCACCACCTCGCCGATGCGGTCCGGTTCGGCGCCGCTGGCCTCGCCGGTGAACAGCACCGGCTGACGGTAGATGCCGGCGCGGAACTCCAGCACCTCGCCCTCGCCGGCGCCCTCCCCGGCGCTGAGCAGCAGCTCACCGTCCCGGTCGAGAAACTTCACCCGGCGCACGTCCGGGCGCTCCAGCACCATGCGCGCCTGGCGGCCCAGGTCCGAGGCGTTGCCGGAGAGCACCCCGTATTCGGCGCTGGCGGCCAGTTGCTGGGCCAGGAAGCCGCCCAGCTGGCGCACCTCCTTGTCGGCGTCCTGGAAACGCTGCCAGGTCAGCGCCACCAGCACCAGAACCAGCATGATCAGCGCCGGGATCACGCCCAGCCACTGCAGCTGGCGGCGAATGCCGCTGCGGCTTTTCATGACGAAACGCTCATGGGTCGATCTCCAGGCGACGCTCCAGGCGGCCCCCCGGCCCGACCTTCAGGTCGTAGGCGCGGGCCACGTAATCGTTGATCTCCAGGCCATAGTGGCCGGCGAAGTCCGGCGCCGGCCACTGGCCGGTGGCGCGCCATTGGCCCAGCCAGTCCAGGGCGGCCCGGGCCAGGTCGTCGTTGTCCGGCGCGGCGCTGGCGACGCTGCCGGCGTGCACGTAATCGGCGCCGGGGCCGAACACCGGCACCCGCTGGCGGTAGCTGGTCAGCAGCACCAGCCGGGCGGTGCCGGGGCCGAACAGCACCGGGTCCTCGGGCAGCAGCAGCGCGTCCCAGTCCGGCAGGTGGCGGCGCAGCAGCGGGCCCAGGCGCTGGGGCGGGTCCACCTCCACCACGTCCAGCAGCAGCCCCACCGGGCCCGCCAGCGGCGCCCGCCAGGCGCTGTCCGGGCCGAGCATCACGCCCACCCGGCGGGCGCCGGGCATCAGCTCCCGCAGCACCGCCAGCTGCGCGGCCAGCGGCACCCCGGCGCGCACCGCCGAGCAACGGCAGCCCGGGCCCACCAGTTCAAGCACGCGGGTGGCGCCGATGCCCAGGCCCAGCACCGCGCCGTGGCCGGGGGCCGCCAGGGCGGCGCGGAAGGCGGCGTCGCCCAGGGCCAGGGTCACATCGGCGCGCTGCTCGGTGAGCCGTATGCGGTCGCCGCCGTGGACGCGCAGGCGGGCGGCCAGCGCCTCGCTGACCGGCCCGGTGGCGGGCCGCAGACGCACGCTGACCGGCTCCACCGGCCCGGTCGGGTCGGCGGCCGCCGGCCCCGTCAGCGCACCCAGCACCGCCAGCAGCACCGGCACCGCCAGCCATCTGGCCGGGCGCAACAGCGCGGCCGTCGGCCCGTGGCGGGGCCGGCGCGAGCGTCGTCCTGTGCGGGCTGTCGCGTCCTTCATGCCGGTTCCTTCCCGGGCCCCATGCCCGGGTTCGCTGTCAGAAGTTCACGGTGACCGTGAGCCAGTAGCGTGGATCGTCCTGATACCGGTTTTCCTCGAACACCACGGGTTCGTCGTTCAGAGGGTGCTGCAATAGCAGGCGCCATTCCAGTTCCGTGCCGGCCAGGCGCTGGCGCCGGCCGAGCTGCGCGTCGATCCGTTCAAAGGGGTAATCGTTGTAATCCCGCGCCAGATGGTAGGCGGTGGACCACCACCAGCCGCCGCCCAGGCGCCAGTACCAGAGCGCGCCGGCGCTGTCGCGGGCGGCGAAGCGCTGCTCGGCGCCCTGCTCGGTGTCGGTGTGAATGTGGGCGCCGGTGAGGCGCAGCAGATGGCGGACCGCCGGCCGCCAGCTCAGTTGCGCCTCGGTGCCCCGGTGGCGCACCTCGCCGTCGTTGGTCGGTTCGAAATTGAACGGGTTGAGCGCGCCGCTCACCAGGTCCCAGAGCTCTTCCTGGAAGTAGCGCAAGTCCAGTTCCACGGCACCCAGGGCGCCGGCGGTGAAACGCCCGTAGTAACCCAGTTCCCGGGAGCGGATGCGTTCCGGTTTGAGGGTGCCCGGGCTCTGCTGGTTAACGAAGAAGTAGGCCGGCGACCAGCCCAGCAGCGCTTCCCGGTCCGCGTAGCTGGCGGGCAGATCGTGGATCGCCAGGTTGATGTTGGCCTGGTCTTCGTAAATGTCCGGGGTGCGCAGAGCGCGGGCGTAGATGGCGCGCAGGGTGTGGCCGGGCAGCACCTCCCAGTTGACGCCGGCGCGGGGGCTGAAGTGCTCACCGCTGATGTCGTCGTATTCCCAGAACCCGCCCAGGTTGACGGTCACCGGCGGCAGGGGCCGCAGGGCCAGGTTGGCGAACAGCCGGCGGCTCACATTCTCGGCGGTGCCGGACACGAACGCCTGGGACTCGCCCCGGTCGTGGCGCACGTTGACGCCGGCCACCAGCCGCGCCCACTCGCTGAATTGCAGGGTGTCCTGGATCTCCAGGTCGTAGCGGGTTTCGCTTACGTCCAGCCAGGCGGTGCCGCAGAACGGTTCACCGCCGTTGGCCAGCAGAACGGCATAGCGGTTCTGGACGGCCGGGTCGGCGGCGGCGGTGGCCAGGGTCTGGCCGATGTCGCCGCCGTTGGCCAGGAAGTGGTCGCGCAGTTCCTTGGAATAGAACAGGCCGCCGCCGGGCCCGGTGTTGCCGGTGAGTGGGTCGAAATAGCACAGGTCCAGGTTGGTGTCTTCGTCGTTGTGCTGGGCGTAGAAGCTGACCTTGAGCTGGTGGCGGGAGGAAAACTGGCGCTGCCAGTCCAGCCCCACGAACAGCCGGTCGGCGCGCTCCACGCTCTCGTCGGTGTATTCGCCCAGTTCCTGCAGGCCGCTTTCGTAGGGGCGGTCCAGGCGGGTGCGGCTGCCGCCGGCGTGCAGGGTCAGGGTGTCCCGGGCCCCCGGCTCCCACACCGCCCGGCCGTTGACGCTGGTGACGTGTTTACGGTCGCCGGTGTCCAGCGGCGGAATATCGGCGTCGTAGCCGTCGTCGCGCAGGTCGTTGACGCTGAGCCGCCAGGCGCCGCCGTCGAACTGGTGGCTGGCGGCCACGCGGGCGTCGCGGATGCCGTTGTTGCCGGCGCGCAGGCGCGCCTGCTGGCCCTCCACGTCACGGGGGTCGCGGGTGATGATGTTGATGACGCCGGTGAAGGCGTTGGCGCCGTAGGCGGCGGAGGCCGGGCCGCGGGTGACCTCGATGCGCTCCACGTCCTCCAGGGCCACGGGAATGGCGTTCCAGTTGACCCGGGCAAAGCCCGGCTGGTAGACGCTGCGGCCGTCCAGCAGCACCAGCATGCGGCGCTGATCGCGGGCCTGGGTGCCGTGGTAGGCCACCGAGGGCAGATTGCCGTCGGTCTTGGCCACGCTCATGCCCGGCACCAGACGCATCACTTCATAGAGTTCGCGGGCGCCGCTGGCGAGGATCAGTTCCCGGTCGATGACGGTGACGCTGGCGGGCACTTCGGAAATGGGCTGGTCCAGACGCGCCGGGGTCAGTACCCGGGGCACCGGGCCCGGTGTGTCGTCGAATTGCCCCCAGGCCGGCGCCGCCGACATTCCCAGTGCCAGCAGCGCGCATCCCCCAATGCGTCTCACGAAGTCCCCCTAAGCGGCCAGGGGCCGCTTACTTTTTAACGTGCTTCATCATGCGGCGTTTGCGTTTGATTTGCCGCTCGGTGAGCGTGTTCTTGCGGCCCTCGAACGGGTTGTCGCCGGATTTCAGCTCCAAGCGGATCGGCGACCCTTCGATTTTTAACAGCTCCCGGAAGCGGTTTTCCAGATAACGCTGGTAGCTGTTCGGTAACGAGTCGGTGCGGTTGCCGTGGATCACCACCGTGGGCGGGTTGGAGCCGCCCAGGTGCGCGTAGCGCAGCTTGGCCCGGAAGCGGCCGTTGCGCGGCGGCGGGTGCGAGCCGGTGATGTCTTCCAGCATGCGGGTCAGGGCGTTGCTGCCCAGCTTGATGAAGGCGGAGTCCCAGGCCCGCTCGACGAAAGCGAACAGGTCGCCCACGCCGGTGCCGTGCAGGGCGGAGATGTAGTGCACCTTCACCCAGGGCGCGAAGTGCAGGCGCCGCCCCACTTCCCGCTTGACCCAGTCCTTGTGGTCGCTTTCCAGGTTGTCCCATTTGTTGACCGCCACCACCAGGGCGCGGCCGGCTTCGATGGTGTAGCCGATCAGGTGCAGGTCCTGGTCGGTGATGCCGTCGCGGGCGTCCACCACCAGCACCACCACCTGGGCCGCTTCCACCGCCTGCAGGGCCTTGATCACCGAAAACTTTTCCACGGTTTCGTGGACCTTGCCCCGGCGGCGGATGCCGGCGGTGTCGATCAGCACGTAGTCCCGGGCCCCGCCGCCATCCCGGGGCTGGCGGGTGAACGGCACCTCGATGCTGTCGCGGGTGGTGCCGGCGTGGTCGTAGACGATGACCCGCTCCTCGCCGAGGATACGGTTGATCAGCGTGGACTTGCCCACGTTGGGGCGGCCCAGTACCGCCACGCGCACGGTGTCCGGGTCTTCCGGGGCGGCATCGCTCTCTTCCGCCTCGGGGAAATCCTTGAGCACCGCGTCCATCATGGCGCGCACGCCGCGGCCGTGGGCGGCGGCGATCGG
Organism: Alloalcanivorax marinus; assembly: GCF_016906305.1. Taxonomy (GTDB): domain Bacteria; phylum Pseudomonadota; class Gammaproteobacteria; order Pseudomonadales; family Alcanivoracaceae; genus Alloalcanivorax; species Alloalcanivorax marinus. The sequence continues at coordinate 122,849 of NZ_JADDOL010000003.1, read as the reverse complement.
GAACAGGTCGGTGAGACCCAGGGCGTAGAAATCCGCCATGGCGGTTTCCGGGTCCAGGCCGTCGGTCTTGTTGACCGCCAGGAACACCGGCTTGGGCAGTTTGCGCAGGGCGGTGGCCACCTGCTCGTCGGCGGCGGTGAGGCCGGCGCGGCCGTCCACCAGGAACAGCACCACGTCGGCCTCGCCCACGGCCTGCAGGGCCTGGTCGGTCATCGGCCGGTCGATGCCTTCCTCGCTCTCGCCGATGCCGCCGGTGTCGACCACGGTATAGGGGCGCTCGCCCAGCTTGCCGTCGCCGTACTGGCGATCCCGGGTGAGGCCCGGGAAGTCCGCCACGATGGCGTCGCGGGTGCGGGTCAGGCGGTTGAACAGGGTGGATTTGCCCACGTTGGGGCGGCCCACCAGGGCGATTACGGGCTTCATTGGGGCTCGATCAGGGTGGCAATGGTGATTACGGGGCAGGATACAGGCGTGGGGGGATTCTAGCTACAAGGCGGAAGCCGCCGACGCGTCTAATAACCCGGCTGTAGGAGCGGCTTTAGCCGCGATGGGCGGTCAGGGCCGTGATCGCGGCTAAAGCCGCTCCTACAAAGGGGAGCTGCAAGCTACTTTTCTTCGATCTTGTAGGCGGCCAGCTTGCCGTCGGCGCTCAGAGCGTAGAGCACGTCGTCGTAGACCACCGGGGTATCGGCGAAGCCGTCCCGGTTGTCCCGGTAGCGGGCCACCAGCTCGCCGGTTTCGCTGTCCATCCAGTGCAGGTAGCCCTCGAAGTCGCCCACCACCACCAGGCCGTCCTGGACGGCGGTGCCGGTGAGGCGGCGGCCGTAGAGCTTGTCCTGCTGCCACAGGAAGGTGCCGCTACGCTGTTCGGCGCCGCGCACCAGGCCCTCGCTGTCGGCCACGAACACGGTGGACAGGTAGGAGCTGATTTCCTGATGGGTGGAGATGTCCTTGGCCCAGTAGGGGCGGCCGTTCTCCCAGTCGAGCACCGCCAGCTTGCCCTGGAAGGTGGCGGTAAACACGCCGCCGTTTTCCACCAGCAGGCTGGAGTCCACGTCCACCAGACGGTCCAGTTCGGAGCGGCCGGTGGGTTCGGCGACACGGCGCTCCCACAGCGGCGCGCCGGTTTCCAGTTCGATGGCGGCGACCTTGCCGCTGGCGAAGCCGGCATAGACCCGGCCGCTCTCGATCACCGGCTGGGTGCCACCCAGCAGGGTCAGGTTGGGCACCGTGGTTTCGTAGTCCCAGCGCGGCTCGCCGGTTTCCGCGTCCAGCGCCAGCACGTGGCCGTCGATGGTCTGGAAGATCGCCAGCAGGCCGTCGCTGGTGGGCGGCGCCAGCACTTCGCTGCTGACCCGGCTGCGCCACAGCTCGTCGCCGGTTTCCGCGTCCAGGGCCACCGCTTCGCCTTCGCGGGTGCCGTACAGCACCTGGCCGTAGCCGGCGTAGAGGCCACCGGAGATGCGGTCCCCGGTTTTGCTGCGCCACTGGCGCTTGCCGTTTTCCCGGTTGAAGGCGTAGACCCGGCCGTGGATGTCGGCGGCGAACACGCGCTGGGCGGTGACCGCCGGGCGCAGCTTCATGGCGGTGTCGTCCACGCCGTCACCGGCGCCGGAGCGCCACAGGCGGTCCACGTCGAAGCGCTTGTCGAAGTCCGGCAGCGGGTTGGGCTCGATGGCGTTGGGGTTGCTGGCGCAACCGGCCAGCGCCATCACGCAGAGAAGCACGGCGGCCGCGGGGGTGGAGAAGGAATATTTCACGAATACGGACTCACGATTGCGACTTCAGGTCGTCGAGTTTCATTTGCACGCGGTCCCGGCCGGCCCCTTCGTCCAGGGCCTCCAGGGCGTCGCCGTAGGCGGCGCGGGCCGCGTCCCAGTTCTCCCGGGCGCTGGCGATGTCCCCCTTCAGCTCCAGCGCCTGGCCTTGCCAGGCCTCCGGGAAGGTGCGCGAAATCTGCTCGTTCGCGGCATCCAGGTCCCCCAGTGCCACCTGCACCCGCGCCAGGCGCAGGCGGGCGGTGTATTCCAGTTCACGGGTGGCGGCGTTGTCGGCCACCTCGCCGAGCTCGTCGGCGGCGGCGTTCAGGTCACCGGCGTCCACCGCCAGCTTGGCCAGGGCCAGGCGGGCGTAGTCGGCGTAGGCGGTGCCGTCGTAGTCGTCCATCAGGGTGGTGGCGGCGCCGCGCGCCTGGTCGGCGTTGCCGGCGGCCAGGGCCTGCATCATGGTTTCGTAGTGCACCGAGGCCTTGCCGGATTCGCCGGCGCTGTGCTCCTGCCACTGGCGCCAGCCCAGCAGGGCTCCCACCGCCAGCACGATCACGATAATCGTGGCGATGCCGTATTTCTGCCACCACTCCTTGATGCGTTCGGCCTGTTCTTCTTCGTCGCGAATGTAATCGACCACCCCGGTTTCTCCTTAGTACCCTTCGTGCAAACGGGCGGCCAGCCAATCGGCCACCTCATTCTGGTTAAGTTGCTGTTGCTCGTCTTGCTCGCGCAACGGTTTTACCGCCACCTGACCGGCGGCCACTTCGTCCTCGCCCAGGATCAGGGCGTAACGGGCCCCGCTGCGGTCGGCTTTTTTCATCTGGCTCTTGAAGCCGCCACCGCCGCAATGGCACTGGATGCCCACGCCGGGCAGCGCGTCGCGCAGGCGCTCGGCCAGGGTCAATGCCTGGGCCTGCACCTCCCCCATGGCGGTAATATAGATCGCCACCGGGCCGGGCAGTTCCTGGCCCTGTTTTTCCAGCAGCAGCACCAGCCGTTCCAGGCCCATGCCAAAGCCCACCGCCGGGGTGGGTTTGCCGCCCAATTGCTGGACCAGACCGTCGTAGCGGCCGCCGGCGCACACCGTGCCCTGGGCCCCCAGCGCGTCGGTGGTCCACTCAAACACGGTTCGCCCGTAGTAATCCAGCCCGCGCACCAGGTTGGGGTTGATCACGTAGTCGACGCCGGCGGCTTCCAGCAGCGCCTTGAGCTGCTCGAAGTGATCGCGGGCGGCGTCGCCCAGGTGGTCGGCCAGCCGGGGCGCGTCCTGCAGCACCTCGCGGGTGCCCGGGTCCTTGCTGTCCAGCACCCGCAACGGGTTGCGCTCCAGGCGGTTCTTGGAGTCCTCGTCCAGGCGCTCGCGGTGCTCGCGCAGAAACGCCACCAGGGCGTCCCGGTAGCGGGCCCGGTCGTCCGGGTCGCCCAGGGTGTTCAGTTCCAGGGTGACCTGGTCCGCCAGGCCCAGGTCCTTCCACAGGCGGGCGGTGAGCAGGATCACCTCGGCGTCGATGTCCGGGCCTTCCATGCCGAAGGTTTCCACGCCGATCTGGTGGAACTGACGGTAGCGGCCGGCCTGGGGGCGCTCGTGGCGGAACATGGGGCCGGTGTACCAGAGCCGCTGGGTTTGGTTGTACAGCAGGCCGTGTTCCTCGGCGGCGCGCACGCAGCCGGCGGTGCCTTCCGGGCGCAGGGTCAGGCTGTCGCCGCTGCGGTCCTCGAAGGTGTACATCTCCTTCTCGACGATGTCGGTGACCTCGCCGATGCCGCGGGCGAACAGCTCGGTGCGCTCCACGATGGGCATGCGGATTTCCCGGTACCCGTAGGCGGCCAGCACCGTGCGGGCACGCTGCTCCAGCCATTGCCAGAGCGGGGTCTGCTCGGGCAATACATCATTCATGCCGCGTACCGACGCGATCTTCTTGCTCACCGGTGCTCCTTGTTCCAATACGGTTATTCGCTGCGCGCGATGATGCCCTTGGCCTCGTCCTCGCGCATTTTCTCCACCTTGGCGCGCACCATGCGTTCCAACTCGTCCACCAGCGCTTCCTGTTTGATGTGGTGGCTCTTCTCGCCGTCCAGGTAGGACAGGTTGTTGGGGGTGCCGCCGGTCAGGCCGATGTCCGCCTCACGGGCTTCGCCGGGGCCGTTCACCAGGCAGCCGATCACCGCCAGATCCACGGACTCGTTGATGTCCTCCAGGCGCGCTTCCAGCTCGTTGACCGTGTCGATCACGTTGAAATTCTGCCGGGAGCAGCTCGGGCAGGCGATGATGTTCACGCCCTTCTTGCGCAGATTGAGGCTCTTGAGGATGTCGAAGCCGACGCGGATTTCCTCCACCGGGTCGGTGGCCAGGGAAATGCGGATGGTGTCGCCGATGCCTTCCAGCAACAGGCCGCCCAGGGCCACCGCGGACTTCACCGTGCCGGAGCGGAAGGTGCCGGCCTCGGTGACGCCCAGATGCAGGGGCTGCTCGATCTGGCTGGCCAGCTTGCGGTAGGCCTGCAGGGTCATGAAGACGTTGGACGCCTTGACGCTGATCTTGAAATCCTGGAAGTCGTAGCGGTCCAGGATCTCGGCGTGGCGCAGGGCGGACTCCACCAGGGCGTCGCTGGTGGGCTCGCCGTATTTGCGCTGCAGTTCCTTTTCCAGGGAGCCGGCGTTGACGCCGATGCGGATCGGCACGCCGTGGTCCCGGGCGGATTCGATCACCGCGCGCACCCGGTCCTCGCGGCCGATGTTGCCGGGGTTGATGCGCAGGCAGTCGGCGCCTTCGTCGGCCACCTTGAGGGCGATCTTGTAGTCGTAATGGATGTCGGCCACCAGCGGCACCGACACCTGGCGTTTGATTTTGCCGAAGGCCTCGGCGGCCTCCATGGTCGGCACCGAGACCCGCACGATGTCCGCGCCCACGTCCTCGAGCCGGCGGATCTGGCCCACGGTGGCGTCCACGTCACAGGTGTCGGTGTTGGTCATGCTCTGCACCGAGATCGGCGCATCACCGCCCACCGGCACCTTGCCGACATGGATCTGGCGCGATTTGCGACGCTGAATGGACAGTTCCGGTTCCATAACCTGCTTCCTGAAACGTTCGAGCTGTGTGAAGTATGGGCGCCGTGGCCGGCGGAACCTAGGGCAAGGTGACGCGGACCACGTCGCCGGAGCGCTGGCTGGGCAGGGACACGGACTCGCCGTTGATGGACAGGGCGGAGACCGCGGCGGCGTCGCCCACGGTCAGGCGAAACGGGGCCTCGCCTTCCAGGTTCAGGGTGTCGCCGGCGCCGCGCTGGCCCTGGCTGAGGGTGACGCCGGTGGCGTCCACCACCCGCACCCAGCAGACCCGGGAAAAGGACAGGCTGATGCGGTCCACGCCATCGGCGGCCGGTTGCGCCGGGGCGCTCGCGTCCGCCGGGCCGGCCCCGGCCACGGCGGATTCGCCGCCGTTACCGCCACCCGGGCGCGCGGGCGCGGCGGCGGGGGGCGTTTCCGGACCGGCATCGATTTCGGAGGCGGGCCCGGCGCCCTCGTCCCCAGAGGGCGTCAGCGTCTCGTCCGCCGGCGCCATGGGTTCGGTGTCGTCGGGCAGCGCCGGGTCCGGATTGTCCGGGGCGGGGTCGCCAAACTGCCCGCTGGGCGGCGACAGTTCGGACGGCGATTCCACCGGCGCCGGCGCGTCCTCGCCCCGGGGCCACAGCCACCAGCCCACGGCCACCGCCAGCACCACCACCAGGATCACCACCAGCGGCACCCGCCATTCGCGGCGGCGCGGCGAGTCTTCCAGGGCCTGCTGTTCGCGCTCGTGTTCGGCGTCGCGCTGCTGGTCCACTTCCTGCTGGAAGCGCCGCGCCAGTTCCTCGGCGGGCAGGCCCAGGAAGCGCGCGTAGTTGCGCAGGTAACCCTTGATGAAGGTGGGCTCGGGCAGACGGCTGTAGTCGTCGTCTTCCAGGGCCTTCAGATAGGACAGCGACAAGCGCAGTTGCTTGGACACTTCTTCCTGACTCAGGCCCTGCTCTTCACGGGCCCGGCGTAGACGTTCACCGGGCAGCATGGCTGCGTTGTCCTCGCTCATTCGGCTCCCTCCTGCCCGTCGCGCCAGGCCCGCCAAAGGCGGACCTCACGGCTACCCGGGTAGAGATTCTGCAGCGCCAGTTCGTAGCTGGCCTGCTGGTCACGTTTGCCGAGGGCGGCGGCCAGGCGGATGCCCACCCACAGGGCCTCGGCGCTCTGCGGACGCACGCGCCGCTCGTAATCGCGGTAATAATCCCAGCCGATACGGGCGCGGTCGTCCTGGTAATACAGCCGCGCCAGTTCCAGCAGCAGCTGGCTGTTGCCCGGGTTCAGACGCAGCGAGCGGATGTAGGCCTCGCGGGCCTGGTCCATCTCACCCAGGGCCTTGTAGGCGGCCCCCATATTATTGAAGGCGCTGGCCCGGCCCTCGTAGTTAGGGTCGTTGGCGGCGCGCTTGAACTTTTCCAGGGCTTCGTCGTAGCGGCCCTGGGAGAACAGCAGGGTGCCGTAGTTGTTCAGCGCCGGCGCGTAGTCGCGGTCGGCGGCCAGGGCCTTGCGGTAATGGTGTTCTTCCTGCCTGGCGTCACGCTCGTAGTTGTAGAGCAGCGCCATGGCGTTGTGGGCCTGGGCGCTGTTGTCGTTCAGCGACAGGGCCCGGGAAAAATGGCGGCGCGCCTCGGAGGGGTTGCCCATCTGCAGGTACTTCATGCCGGCGGCCACCCGGGTGGCCACCGCCTCGTCCACGTTCACTTCGTTGGGGTCGCCGCCCTCGGTGACCGTCACGCAGCCGGCCATCAGGCCGAGCAGGCCGGCCAGGGCAACGGTGAGGACGAACTGTCGAAGCGTAGGGCTCATTGCGCGGGCGCTGCGTTGCTGTCCGGTTGCTCGGTGCGATGGAAGATGGACGCTTGCCAGCGTTCACTGCGGCGGGTGCGGTCCTTGACCTCGCCCACCAGCTGGCCGCAGGCGGCGTCGATGTCGTCGCCGCGGGTGGTGCGCACCGTGGTAAGCACGCCATTGTCATTCAGGAATTTGTGGAATGCCAGGATGTCCGCCTTGCGGGAGCGCTCATAGCCGGCATGGGGAAACGGGTTGAAGGGAATCAGGTTCACCTTCACCGGGATGCCCTTGAGCAGCTTGACCAACTGGCGGGCGTGTTCCGGTTTGTCGTTCACATCGCGCAGCATCACGTATTCCATGGTGATGGTGTTGTGGCGATGGGTGATGGCGTCGCTGTAGCGCTTGCAGGCGGCCATCAGGTCGGCGAGCGGGTACTTGCGATTGAGCGGCACCAGCTCGTTGCGGAGTTCATCGTTGGGGGCGTGCAGGCTCACCGCCAGGGACACGTCCAGGTCGCGGCTGAGCTGATCGATCTTGGGCACCACGCCGGAGGTGGACAGGGTGATACGGCGTTTGCTGATGCCGTAGCCCAGGTCGTCGCGCATGATGCGCATGGCGGACAGCACCGGCTCGTAGTTCAGCATCGGCTCGCCCATGCCCATCATCACCACGTTGGTGATCGGGTGCTCGCCCAGATTCTTGCGCGGACCGAAGGCGCGGCTGGCCTGCCACACCTGGCCGATGATCTCGGCGCTGGTCATGTCGCGCTGGAAGCCCTGCTTGCCGGTGGAGCAGAAGCTGCAGTCCACCGCGCAGCCTACCTGGGAGGAGACGCACAGGGTGCCGCGGCGACCGTCGGGAATGAACACGGTCTCCACGGCGCCGCCGTTGTCCGCCTCGAACACCCATTTGCGGGTGCCGTCCCGGGAGATGCCCTCGTGGAGCACCTTGGGACCGCGGATTTCGGCCACCCGGGCCAGCTTCTCGCGCAATGCCTTGCCCACGTCGGTCATTTGCTCGAAGTCGTCCGCCTGGTGATGGTGGATCCACTTGAGCACCTGCTGGGCACGGAACTTCTTCTCCCCCATGGCCAGGAAGAACTCTTCCATTTGCGGCCGGGTGAGTCCGAGCAGATTGACCTTGTCGGTGTGGACCGGCGCCGCGGTGCGCGGCGCGCGATCGGCCTCGTGGGCAGTCATTGGCTTACCTCCAGGGAATGACCGGGCACTCAGCGAGTGCGCGGGCAGAGTTCCTCGTCGGCGAAGAAGTAGTCCACCTCGCGGGCGGCGGATTCGGTGGAATCAGAACCATGGACAGCGTTTTCGTCGATGGTTTCCGCGAAATCGGCGCGAATGGTGCCGGCTTCCGCGTCCTTGGGGTTGGTGGCGCCCATCAGATCACGGTTTTTCTTCACCGCGTCCTCGCCTTCCAGCACCTGCACGGTGACCGGACCGCTGGTCATGAAGGCCACCAGGTCGCCGAAGAACGGACGCTCTTTGTGCTCGGCGTAGAAGCCTTCGGCCTGTTCGCGGCTCAGGTGCAGCATCTTCAGGGCCACGACCTTGAGGCCGGCTTTCTCGAAACGGCCCAGGATCTCGCCGATCGCGTTCTTGGCCACGGCATCAGGCTTGATAATAGAGAGGGTACGCTCAACAGCCATCTGTCTGATCACTCCAGAATTGCATAGGTCTTTGGGGTCTTTGAAGCCGGCGGATTATACGCACGCGGGGCGAATTATGATACCGTTGGCGCCCCTTATGGCCGGCGATGACGGTCGGATTCCCCCTCGGCGCCTTATCCTCTATAATACCTGAGTAATTTACTCTGGTATTCCGTCCGTGAAGACCGGTATTTCACAACGATGAGCCCGTGACTATGAGCAGCCAAGCCGAACTCGACAATTCCGAACTGGACCGTGTCATCCGTTCCGAGTACGAGGCGGGGTTCACCACCCTGGTGGAGTCCGACACCCTGCCCCCGGGTCTCAATGAAGACGTCATCCGCGTTATTTCGGCCAAGAAGGAAGAGCCGGAATGGATGCTGGAATGGCGCCTGGAAGCCTACCGCCACTGGCAGACCATGCAGGAGCCGAACTGGGCCCACGTGCAGTACCCGCCGGTGGATCTGAACGCGATCTCCTACTATTCCGCGCCGAAAAGCATGGAAGATCGCCCGAAAAGCCTGGATGAGGTGGACCCGGAGCTGCTGGAGACCTACAAGAAGCTGGGTATTCCCCTGCACGAGCAGGAAATGCTCGCCGGCGTGGCCGTGGACGCGGTGTTCGACTCGGTGTCCGTGGCCACCACCTTCAAGAGCAAGCTGGCCGAGGCCGGGGTGATCTTCTGCTCGATCTCCGAGGCGGTGCGCGAGCACCCGGAGCTGGTGCGCAAGTATCTGGGCTCCGTGGTGCCCAAGGGCGACAACTTCTTCGCCGGCCTCAACTCCGCGGTATTCACTGATGGCTCCTTTGTCTACATCCCCAAGGGCGTGCGCTGCCCCATGGAGCTGTCCACCTATTTCCGCATCAACGAGGCCAACACCGGCCAGTTCGAGCGCACCCTGATCGTCGCCGACGAAGGCAGCTACGTGAGCTACCTGGAAGGCTGCACCGCGCCCCAGCGCGACGAGAACCAGCTGCACGCGGCGGTGGTGGAGCTGGTGGCCCTGCCCGGCGCCGAGATCAAGTACTCCACGGTGCAGAACTGGTACCCCGGCGACGAGGACGGCAAGGGCGGCATCTACAACTTCGTGACCAAGCGCGGCGTTGCCCACGACCACGCCAAGATCAGCTGGACCCAGGTGGAAACCGGCTCCGCGATCACCTGGAAGTACCCGTCCGTAGTGCTGCGCGGCGATCACTCCGTGGGTGAGTTCTACTCGGTGGCGCTGACCCGCCACGCCCAGCAGGCCGACACCGGCACCAAGATGATCCACCTGGGCAAGAACACCAAGAGCACCATCGTTTCCAAGGGCATCTCGGCGGGCAAGAGCTCCAACGCCTACCGGGGCCTGGTGCGCATGGGCCCGCGGGCGGAGAACGCGCGCAACTTCACCCAGTGCGACTCGCTGCTGCTGGGCGACCGCTGCGGCGCGCACACTTTCCCGTACATCGAGTCCAAGCACCCCAGCGCCACCATCGAGCACGAGGCCACCACCTCCAAGGTCAGCGACGACCAGCTGTTCCTTTGCCGCCAGCGCGGCATCGATCCGGAGAAAGCGATCTCCATGATCGTGAACGGCTTCTGCAAGGAAGTGTTCAAGGAACTGCCCATGGAGTTCGCGGTGGAAGCCGGCAAGCTGCTGGAAGTGAGCCTGGAAGGGGCGGTGGGCTGAGCCACCGTCCAACCCCGATTTGAATCTGAATGAATTGTCTGGAAGTCGATTAATGCTGGAAATTCGCGATCTGCACGCCTCCGTGGCCGGCCAACCGATCCTCAAGGGCCTGAACCTCACCGTCAAACCCGGCGAGGTGCACGCCATCATGGGCCCCAACGGCTCCGGCAAGTCCACCCTGGCCAATGTGCTGGCCGGGCGCGACAACTACGAGATCACCGGCGGCGAAGCGCTGTTCGACGGCAAGAGCCTGGCGGACCTGGAACCGGAAGAGCGGGCACAACTGGGCCTGTTCCTGGCGTTCCAGTACCCGGTGGAGATCCCCGGCGTCTCCAATATGGAGTTCCTGAAAGCGGCGCTGGAAGCGACCCGGGCGGCCCAGGGCAAGGAGGAATGGGACTCGGTGACCCTGCTGCGCAAGGCCCGCGAAGCCTGCAAGCAGGTGGACCTGGACCCGCAGTTTCTCAAGCGCGGCGTCAATGAGGGCTTCTCCGGCGGCGAGAAGAAGCGCAACGAAATCATGCAGATGCTGCTGATGGAACCGAAGCTGGCGCTGCTCGACGAAACCGACTCCGGCCTGGACATCGACGCCCTGCAGACCGTGGCCAAGGGGGTCAACTCCCTGCGCGGGCCGGAGCGCGGCATCGTGCTGGTGACCCACTATCAGCGTCTGCTGGACTACATCGTGCCGGACTTCGTGCACGTGCTGTCCGGCGGCAAGATCATCAAGTCCGGCGGCAAGGAACTGGCCCTGGAGCTGGAACAGCACGGCTACGGCTGGCTCACCGGCGGCCAGAACGGCGACAACGGTAAAGAGGACCAGACGGCATGAGTGGCGACACCGCCCTGAACCTGCCCGAGGACCTGAAGACCCGGGCCCTGCACAACGCCCGCCAGGCGACGCCGGTGGAGGCGCTGGCGCCGCTGCGCCAGGACGCCCTGGCCGCCCTGGAAGGCGCCGCCTTTCCCGGCCGCAAAACCGAGGCCTGGAAATACACCTCCCTGTACGCGCTCACCGACGGCCATCTGACGGCCCGTGCCGAGGGCGCCGCGCCGGCGGACCTGCCGACGCTGAGCGACTACCGGCTGGTGATCGTCAACGGCCGCCTGGATGAAGACCGCACCGCCCTGCCCGAGGGCGTGTCCCTGGGCCGGGCGGCGCGCCGCCTGGAGGGCCTGACCACGCCGTTCGCCTTCTACAACGGCGCCGCCCTGGACGACGCGGTGACCCTGGAGGTGGCCGCCAACACCGACGTGGCGGCACCGATCCAGGTGCTGCACGTGGCCGCCGGCGACGCGCCTTCGCACTGCAACGTGCGCCTGGAAGTGAACCTGGGCACCGGCAGCCGCCTGACGCTCATTGAGCAGTACCTGGCCCGTGGCCCGGTGCTGACCAACGCGGTCACCGCCATCCAGGCCGCCGACAACGCCCACCTGACCCATTACCGCCTGCAGGCCGACGCCGGCGACAGCCTGCACATCGGCACCCTGCTGTTCCAGCAGACCGGCGTCAGCCGCATCGACAGTTATCAGCTGATGGCCGGCAGCCGGCTGCGCCGCAACGACGTGCGCGCCTTCCTGGACAAGAGCGGCGCCGAGCTGAACATGCAGGGCGTGTTCGTGGCCCGCGACCGCAGCCACATCGACAACCAGCTGTGCGTGGAGCACCGGGTGCCGGACTGCACCTCCAACCAGGTCTACCGGGGCCTGGCCGGCGAGAAAGGCCGGGCGGTGCTGAACGGCCGCATCCATATCCATCCGGGCGCCAAGGGCACCCTGGCGGAGCTGAGCAACAAGAACCTGCTGCTCAACGCCGGCGCCGAGATCGACACCAAGCCGGAACTGGAAATCTACAACGACGACGTCAAGTGCGCCCACGGCGCCACCGTCGGCCAACTCGACGCCCTGCAGCAGTTTTACCTGCAGTCGCGCGGCATCGACGCCGCCGAGGCCAAGCGCATGCTGAGCCTGGGTTTCGTCAACGAGCTGATCATGGGTCTGCCGGATCAGGCGGTGGCCGACTGGGCACAGCCGTGGCTGGCCGCCGAACTGGGCGGGCGCCCGGGCGCCGACGAGGAGGCCGCATGAGCTTCGATGTACAGGCCCTGCGCGCGCAGTTCCCGATCCTTGAACAGACGGTGAACGGCAAGCCGCTGGTGTACCTGGACAACGCCGCCACCACCCAGAAGCCGCGCCAGGTGATCGACGCCGTGCGCGACTACTACGAAGGCAGCAACAGCAATGTGCACCGCGCCGCCCATTACCTGAGCGACAAGGCCACCAGCGCCTTCGAAGCGGCCCGGGCCACCGTGGCGGAGTTCGTCAACGCCGCCCGCGAGGAGATCATCTGGACCAAGGGCACCACCGAGGGCATCAACCTGGTGGCCCAGTGCCACGGCCGCGAGCAGCTCAAGCCCGGCGACGAGGTGCTGATCACCGCCCTGGAACACCACGCCAACATCGTGCCCTGGCAGCAGGCCTGCGAGCGCACCGGCGCCACCCTCAAGGTGGTGCCCCTGCGTGAGGACGGCAGCGTCGACGACGAGGCCTTTTACCGGCTGCTGGGCGAGCGCACCCGCATCGTCGCCGTGTCCCACGTGTCCAACAGCCTGGGCACGGTGAACCCGGTGGCGGACTGGTTGAGCGCGGCCCGCGACGTGGGCGCCGTTACCCTGGTGGACGGCGCCCAGGCGGTGGGTCATTTTCCGGTGGACGTGCAGGCCCTGGGCTGCGACTTCTACGCCTTCTCCGCCCACAAGCTGTTCGGCCCCACCGGCATCGGCGCCCTGTACGGTCGCCGCGAACGGCTCGACGCCATGCCGCCCTATCAGACTGGCGGCGAGATGATCGAGACGGTGAGCTTCGAGAAGAGCACCTGGAACCAGCTGCCCTACAAGTTCGAGCCGGGTACCCCCCATATCGCCGGGGTGATCGGTTTCGGCATCGCCGTGGGCTGGCTGCAACAGCAGGACCGCGCCGCCCTGGCCGCCCACGAGAACGCCCTGCTGGCCGCCGCCACCGAGCAGGCCGAGGCGTTCGACGGCTTGAAAATCATCGGCAACGCCGCCACCAAGGTCGGTGTATTGTCCTTTCTGCTGGACGGCGCCCACCCGGCGGACGTGGGCACCCTGCTCGACCAGCAGGGCGTGGCGGTGCGCACCGGCCATCATTGCTGCATGCCGTTGATGGACGGGCTGGGCATTCCCGGCACCGTGCGCGCGTCGTTTTCGATCTACAATACGCTGGAAGAGGTGGACAGCCTGTTCCGCGCATTGGAGAAGGTTCGCACTTTTTTGTAGGACGCCTTTCTGGAGGCAAACCATGACGGTACAGACATTCGTACCCGGCCAGGCCGAGATTCACATGACCGACGCCGCCCGCGACCAGGCCCGTCGCGAGATCGCCCGCGCCAACGCCGGCGGCATCCGTCTGGACCTGGATGAGTCGGGCTGCTCCGGCTATATGTACGAGCTCGACTTCGTCGAACAACCGCAAGACGGCGACCGCCGCTTCGAGGTGGACGGCGTGGTGCTGTACGTGCCGGAAAAATGGCTGGCCATGCTCAATGGCCTGCAAATCGACTATGTGAAGGAAGGCGTCAACAGCCTGTTCAAGTTCCGCAACCCCAACGCCACCGGCGAATGCGGCTGCGGCGAGAGCTTCACCGTCGAAGACATGGACGAGGTTTGATTTGAACATCCCTTCCGGGGGCCGTGCCACCGAGCAGCGGACCGTGGTGGTGAGCCGCGACGTGCCCGCGCGCCTGGTGCCGGACGGCACCCGCATCACCATTCACAAGAACAGTTTCGTCAACCTGCGCCAGGCCCTGGGCGGCACCTACACGGTGACCCTGAACGGCAATATGGCGCGCATCGACGGCACCGACGCCGACGCCATCGGCCAGACCCCGCTGGAGCTGGATTTCGAGGCGCCGGAAGAAGACGGCTCGGTGCGCGACGAGGATCTGAAGCAGGTGCTGGGCACCATTTTCGATCCGGAGATTCCGGTGAACATCGTCGACCTGGGCCTGGTGTACGGCTGCGATGTGATCCGCCGTGATGAAAAGAACGTAGTCCAGGTACGCATGACCCTCACCGCCCCCAACTGCGGCATGGGCCCGGTGCTGGTGGGCGACGTGGAAGACCGGCTGGCCAAGGTGCCGAACGTGGACGAGGTGGAAGTGGCACTGATCTTCGATCCGCCCTGGAGCCGCGACATGATGACCGAGGAAGCCCAGCTCGAGCTGGGACTGTTTTAACCCTTACCCGTAGGAGCGGCTTCAGCCGCGATCACGCCCTCCATCGCGGCTGAAGCGCTCCTACGGCAAACCACGAGGCATCCGATGCCCCAGACTGAGTTCGATATCCGCGCCATCAAGCTGGGCCGCGACGTGACCGCCGAGGACGTTTGCGAGGACCTGGAATTCCTGGATGACTGGGAAGAGCGCTACCGTTACATCATCGATCTGGGCAAGCAGCTGCCGCCCATGCCCGAGGCGCTGCGCACCGAGGATCGCTTCGTGCGCGGCTGTCAGAGTCAGGTGTGGCTGGTCACCGAGTATGACGGCGACGCGGATACCCTGTATCTGGCGGTGGAATCCGACGCCCTGATCGTGCGCGGCCTGGGGGCGATCATTCTTACCGCCCTCAACGGCAAGACGCCCAAGGAAGTGGCCGACTACGACATGGACGGCTTCTTCGAGCGCATCGACCTGCTGCGCCACCTGAGCCCCACCCGGGGCAACGGCCTGCTGGCCATGGTCGGCCGCATCAAGCAGGAGGCCGCCACCCTGGCGGCCTGACGCCCTCGCTCAGGCGCGGCTGCGCGCCGCGTCCCGCAGCCGGGTGACCACGCCCACCACGTCCTCGCCGGCCCGGTCGATGCCGGCCTCGTCGGTGAACCGCCCCACGGAAAACCGCAGCGCGCTCTGCGCCAGCCCATCGCTCAGCCCCATGGCTTTCAGCACATAGGACGGCTCCAGGGACGCGGAGGTGCAGGCGGAGCCGGTGGACACCGCCGCCCCGGTCAAAGCGGTAAGCAGCATTTCGCCGTCCACGCCCTCGAACGCCACATTGAGATGCCCCGCCAGACGCGGAGCCTCGCCGCCGTTCAGATGCACGCCGGGCAAGGCGCGCAGATGGTCCCAGAGCCGATCCCGCAGGGCGCCGATGCGCGCCTGTTCCGCGTCGCGGTCCGCCATCGCCAGCGCCAGGGCCTCGCCCAGGCCGACGATCTGGTGGGTGGGCAAGGTGCCGGAGCGCATATTGCGCTCGTGGCCGCCGCCATGAATCTGCGACGCCACGCGCACGTCCGGATGCCGGCGCACATAGAGCGCGCCCACCCCTTTCGGCCCGTAGATTTTATGGGCGCACAACGACACCAGATCCACCGGCAGCGCGCGCACGTCCAGCGGCAGCTTGCCGGCGCTCTGCGCCGCGTCGGTATGGAAGAGCGCGCCGTGCTCACGGCACAGCGCGCCGATGGCGGCGATGTCGTTGATCACCCCGGTCTCGTTGTTGGCGTGCATGATCGACACCAGCACGGTGTCGTCGCGCAGCGCCGCGCCCACGTGCGCCGGGTCGATGCGCCCGTCGGCGCCGGGCGTCAGCCAGGTGACCGTGGCCAGCCCCTTGCGCTCCAGCCAGGCGCAGGGGTCCAGCACCGCCTTGTGCTCGGTGAGGGAGGTAATGATATGGCCGCCGCCTTTTTGCTCCAGCACGCCCTTGATGGCCAGGTTATTGGCCTCGGTGGCGCCGCTGGTCCAGACGATTTCGCGGGCGTCCGCGTTGAGGGCATCGGCCACCTGGCGGCGGGCATTTTCCACCGCCTCCTCCGCCAGCCAGCCGTACAGGTGGCTGCGGGAGGCCGGGTTGCCGAAATTGGCGTCCGGCCCCAGACAGGCCGTCATCGCCGCCACCACCCGGGGGTCCACCGGGGTGGTGGCGGCGTAATCCAGATAAACCGCTTGCGACATGATGGAAAGACTTCGTTCCGGGTTAGCGTTCGTCGGGCTAGAGCGTGCTCACCGGGACCCGGTTCTGGTGGGCATCCTGCCGCTGGGCCACCGAACGCACTTCATGACGCGCCACCAGTTCACCCAGGGTGATGCCGGCCAGAAAATCCTGGATCTGGTCGGAGAGGTCGCACCACAGGTGATGGGTCAGGCAGATGTTGCCCTCCTGGCAGTCGCCCTGGCCGCCACAACGGGTGGCGTCCACGGATTCATCCACCGCGGCGATCACCGCCGCCACGTCGATCTCCTCGCTGTCCCGGCTGAGGCGGTAGCCGCCCCCGGGGCCGCGCACGCTGGTCACCAGCTGGCGGCGGCGCAGCTTGGCGAACAGCTGCTCCAGGTAGGAAATGGAAATACCCTGGCGTTCGGAAATATCCGCCAGGGAGACGGGCCCGGCTTCCGCGTGCAGAGCCAGATCCAGCATCGCGGTCACCGCATAGCGGCCTTTGGTGGTCAGACGCATACCCACACCTTCGGTACGTGATTAACGCGATAGACTAGTGAAAACCGACTAAATCGGTCAAGTATTAACGACACAATAATTGATAATCATTATCAAGTAAAACACGAATGTACAAGAAATGGACGCCCGAAGCCCACCGGGGGTTCCCCGCCTTGACAGGCGCGGGACGCTCGCGGACAATTCGCGGCCTCTGTGGCAAGGTAGCTCAGCTGGTTAGAGCACAGCACTCATAATGCTGGGGTCGGCGGTTCAAGTCCGCCCCTTGCTACCACTCTTCCGAGAAGCCGCCCAATGGGCGGCTTTTCTGTTTCTGCACTGCCTTCGCATTTAATCTGGCCGACCCCGCTTTTTATGTGCTGAGGCCGGCGCAGGAGGGCCTGCCCGTTCAAGTCCGCCCCTTGCTACCACTCTTCAGGAAGGCCGCCCAACCGGGCGGCCTTTTTTGTTTGCGACGGTCCTTCAGGGTACCGTGCCGGAGGGCGGCGAATGCTCGCCGAGGACCTGGCCGTTGACGGTTTTGCCGTATTGGCCCTGGTGCTGGTGGAAGCGCTCCGCAGTGTCCTGGACCGAGCCGGTGAACCGCGGATCCTGGGGGCGTTCGTGGCTGTTGATGAACAGCGCCACGTCCCAGGCCTGCTGGTCGGTCAGGTCCGGCTTGCCCAGCGGCATGGCCGCTTTGATAAAGGCCGCCGCCGTGTTGATGCGGTGCATGCCGGCGCCCCAGTTGTAGGAGCGCGGGCCCCACAACGGCGGGAAGCCCGTTCCCCCGCCGGTGGCTTTCCGGCCCTGGCCGTCCTCGCCGTGGCAGAGGGCACAGTTCTCCTGGAAGACGGTTTCGCCGCGCGCGAAGGAGGGCGGCTCCGGCGGGTCGCCCACGTCCGGGTAGCCGCGCACGTCCGGCGCTTCGCCGGTGGGCATGCCCTTGGCCAGCCAGAACGAGTAGGCCTGCAGCGCCTGAATCACCTGGCCGTCCCGGGGCGGCGCCTTGCCGTTCATGCTGTAGGTGAAGCAGCCCTGCAAGCGCTCGGCGAAATCGTTGACGTGCTGGTTCTTGCTACGGTACGCGGGGTACATGGGCCAGGCGCTGCGCAGCGACGCGGTCTTGTCGTAGCGGCCGGCGTCGAAATGGCAGTTCTGACAGCTCAGGTCGTTGCCCACCCAGTCGCCGGCGAAGCGCCCGGTGTCGGCGAAGATGCGCTCGCCCTGGCGCACCAGTTCGCCGAACTCGTTGTCGGGGATGGCGCTGCGCGGCGGCGGCTCGCTGGCCGGGGCCGGCGCGGCGGCCTGCCCGGATTCCGGCGAAGACGGCGAGGACGAGGGGCCGGGCGCCGAGGGTTTTACCGGCACGGCGGAGGCCTCGTCCCGGGCAGTAACCGACTGGCCGGCGTAACGCTCCACGTAATCCTCGGGCCCACCAGTGAGCCCCATGGCGAGCAGCCAGGCTGCCATGGCCAGCACGGCGCAGCCCGCCACCACGGTCAGCACGGATCGGTTCATCGCGGGTCTCTTTATTCCGGGCTTAGTCATCACCGGCCTCCCCCGCCGCCGGCAGCGCGGCGAAGTACGCCGCCACCGCCTTCAGGTCGTCCTCGTCCAGCCGTTCGGCGATGTGCCCCATCAGCCCCTGGGGCCCCGCCGGCCGGTTGCCGGCGCGCCAGGCTTTCAATTGGTCTTCCAGATAGGCCGCCGGCTGCCCGGCCAGAGGCGGAAAGTCCTCGCCGATGCCTTGCCCGCCCGGGCCATGACATTGCACGCAGGCGGGCAGATCCTGCTGCCAGCGGCCGTGCAGCGCCAGCGTGCGGCCGGGTCCGTCGGGCGGCGCGCCGGCGGCGGCATCGGCGGGCACCGGGCTCAGGCCGCTGAAGTAAACGGCCACGGCCTGCCGTTGCGATTCGGACAGGCCGGAGGCGATGGGCTTCATGATGGCGTTGGCCCGCTCACCGCTGGCGAAGGCATCCAGCTGGCGCCGGATATAGGCTTCGCCCAACCCGACCAGATGCGGGTAGGCGCCGGAGCCCTGCCCCTCCGGCCCGTGGCAGGCCACGCAACTGCCGGCGGCGGCCGGCGCGCCGCCGGGGCTTTGTTGAGCAAAGGCGGTGGGGAACAGCAGACACAGTCCCAGGATCACGAGCCAACGCGCCATACCGGGCTCCTCTTCATTCATGCCAGGCCTTTTGTGATAACAAAAAGCCTAGCACCGCCAGTACCCACACGACCAGTGCGGATACTGACCCGAGGCTAGAGCAGCACCAGATGGTTGGGCAGTTCGTTCTTCTGTTCCGTGGCCGGGATCTTGAGGATCAGCTCATCGCCGCAGGAGGCGATGCATTCCAGGAAGCCGTTCAGCACCTCGCCCTGCTTCACATGGGCGGTGAAGGTGTCGACGATGGATTGCCAGCGTTCGTCCGGGACCTTCTCGGCGATGCCCCGGTCGGCCAGGATTTCCACGTAATGCTCGGCCTCGCTGACAAAGATCAGCAGGCCGGTGCCACCCTTGGTGTGGTGCAGGCCCTGATCGAGGAAGGTACGGCGGGCCAGGTTGGCGGCGCGCCATTGCTTCACCCGGCGCGGCACCAGGGCCATCATCAGCGGCGGCCAGCGGAACAACAGCCCCAGCAGCACCAGCACGGTCCACTGGGCCAGCAGGGTTTCCAGGGCGCTCAGCCAGATCGGCAGGAACGCCAGCGCCAGGGGCACCAGCAGCGACAACAGCGCCGCCCACAACAGTGGAATGTAGCGGTAGTCGTCGGACTGGCGGGCCAGCACCGTGACCAGTTCCGCGTCGGTGTCTTTTTCGATGGCCGCGATCGCCCGGGCCACCCGTTTCTGTTCCTCTTCGTTCAATAACATCTACCAGCCTCCCGAGGCACCGCCGCCGCCGAAACCACCGCCGCCGCCACCGAAGCCGCCGCCGCCAAAACCTCCGCCTCCGCCGCCGCCGAAGCCCCCGCCCATGGGCAGGAACACGGCGCCGCCGCCGCGACCGCCACGGCCACCGCCGCCCAGGGCGCCGAGCCCCAGGAAAATGGTGATGAACACCAGCACCATCAAATAGATCAGCACCGTGCCCAGTTGCCCGCCGCCCTTCTTGGCCGGCTCCGCCTGGTACTCGCCGGCGATGGCGGCGCGGATCGCGTCCACGCCGGCATTGATGCCGCCGGCGAAGTCGCCAGTGCGGAAGGCCGGGCGGATTTCCCGCTGGATGATCACCGAGGAGAGCGCGTCGGTGAGCGCGCCCTCCAGGCCGTAGCCCACCTCGATGCGAATGCGGCGCTCGTTGGGGGCGACGATCAGCAGCACGCCGTTGTCCTTGCCCTCCTGGCCGATGCCCCATTCGCGGCCCAGCTGGTAGCCGTACTCCTCGATGGTCAGGCCCTGCAGGTCGGGCAGCGTCACCACCACCACCTGGTTGGAGGTTTGCTGCTCCTCGGCGGCCAGCTTTTCGGTGAGCGCCTGTTCCTGGGCGGTTGTCAGCAGGTTGGCGTTGTCCACCACCCGGCCGGTGAGGGCGGGAAAGTCCGGCGCCGCCCAGGCCGCCGCGGTCAGCAGCAGCCCGAGCAGCACGGCCAGCCCGTGTCGCGTCAGCGTCATGGTTTACTCACGATCCGGTTCATTCAAAGTTGACGGAGGGCGCCTGCTCGGCGTTCTCCGTGGTGGCTTCGAAGTTCTCGCGCGGCTCCAGCTCGCTGTACAGCAGGCTGTGCCAGATGCGGCCGGGGAAGGTCCGGATCTCGGTGTTGTATTGCCGCACCGCCTCGATGTAGTCCCGGCGCGCCACCGCGATGCGGTTCTCGGTGCCTTCCAACTGCGACTGCAGCGCCAGGAAGTTCTGGTTGGACTTCAGCTCCGGGTAGCGTTCCACCACCACCATCAGTCGCTGCAGGGCCGACCCCAGCTGATTCTGGGCCTGCTCGAACTGCTTGAACTTCTGCGGGTCGTTGAGGATGTCCTCGCCGGCCTGGATCGAGCCCACCTTGGCGCGCGCCTCGGTGACTTCCACCAGCACCTCCCGCTCCTGGGCGGCGAAGCCCTTCACCGTGTTGACCAGGTTGGGCACCAGGTCGGCGCGGCGCTGGTATTGGTTTTCCACCTGGGACCAGGCCGCCTTGACCTGCTCGTCGTAGGTGGGGATGTTGTTGATGCCACAGCCGGCCAGAGTCATGGCCAGCCAGGCCAGCACGAAGGCGCGCCAAAGGTTCATGCAAGAATCTCCTGTTCAGAAGTGTCGGCAGTCAAGCAACTCCCGGCGCCGTTGGCAACCGTGACGGCGCGGATCAAGCGTTCCTTGCGCGCCCGGGTGAGCCCCTTGAGGCGCGCTTCCAGGCGGCCGGCGCGGGCCCGGTCGGGCACTTCCACGCACAGCACCAGGGCCACCGGGCGCCGCACCCGGGTGTAACGGGCGCCCCGCGGGCCGCCGTTGTGCTCCTTCCAGCGGCGCAGCACATCGGTGGTGACGCCGGTGTACAGCGAGCCGTCGGCGCAGCGCAGCATGTAAACCCACCAGCCCGTGCCCTGTTTCACGGTTTTACATCTCCTTGCGATCAAGTTGCTATCATCGTGCGGTAAACAATAGCCTGAAACAGGGAGTTTCGCATGATCACCTATTTGTATTGGTTGGTACTGGCGCTGGTCATCTTCGCGGCGCTGTTCGGGATCGGCGTGCGCATGGGCAAATGGAAGCCGGCGCTGATCATCGCCGTGATCATCTGGCTGGCCGGCACCCTGCTCTACTACTTCTGGCTGGAACAGATTTTCGTCAAGCGTCTGGGCGGGACCATGAACCTGGAAGTGCCCCAGGGCCAGCAGCACATCGCCGCCACCTGGAAAGGCGACAACCTGTGGATCGAGAACTACGACCCGGAAACCAACCGCTGCGTCTTCCGCGAATACTCCCGCGGCAACCTGCTGGAAGGCCAGGTGGTGATCAAGAACTGCAACCCGCTGCGCGCCGGCAACGGCGGCACCAGCGGCACCGCCATTCCCGACGGCCCGCGCACGCCGCTGTAAGGCGGCCGCCGGCCGAGCTCGAGAGTCTTGGCGCCGCCTTGACCGGCGGCGCCGGATAGTAGTGTCTGATCAATACAGATATCGGATACCGAGGAACCTCCGATGATCCATCTACGCTGGTGCTTTGCCTTCGTATTGCTGCTGAGTGTGTTCAGCCTGGCGCTGACCACCAAGGCCCGGGCCGACGAGTGCGCGGCCCGTTTCGACCATGAGGTGCGCAAGCTGCACAGTCAGGACGACCTGGACCTGTGCGCGGCCACCGCCGGCAAGGTGGTGCTGGTGGTCAACACCGCCAGCCAGTGCGGCTTCACGCCCCAGTTCGAGGGTCTGGAGGCGCTGTACAAGAAGTACCGGGACCAGGGCCTGGTGGTACTGGGCTTCCCCTCCGACGATTTCCGCCAGGAGCTGGACGATGAGGGGCAGACCGCCAAGGTCTGCTACATCAACTACGGCGTCACCTTCCCGATGATGGCCACCTCGCCGGTGCGCGGCAACGCCGCCAACCCGGTGTTTCGCAGCCTCAACCAGGACGCCGGCGAACCGCGCTGGAACTTCAACAAATATCTGGTGGATCGCGACGGCACCGTGATCAAACACTACCCGTCCTCGGCCAGGCCCCTGGACGGCGAACTGGAAGAGGCCGTGCGCGCCGCGCTCTGACCGGCCCGGCTGGCCCCCCGGGCACGGCCTTGCTATGGTTGAAGGCTCGCCACCGCCATCCACAGTCCCATGAAAGTGCGCAACAGCAAGGAACAACAACGCCAGCGCCTGCGCCGGGACATGGAGCGGTTCCTTTCCCGGGGCGGGCGTATCGAGGAAGTGCCCAGCGGCACCACCGGCGATGCCCCGGACCAGCCCCGCGAGCGGCGTTCCTTTCCGTTTACCCAGGGCCCGCCGGCCACCCGCACCGACCTGTCCCAGGTGGCGGCCACCATCGATGCCCGCAAAAAAGCCCGCCGCACCCGCCGCCCGGCCTCCGCCCGACGCGGCCCGCGCCGCAAACTGGTCTATGATGATTTCGGTGAGCCGCTGCGCTGGGTCTGGGAAGACTAGACACCGGTCCGGCTCTCCGCCGTTCGTTCCCGTCCATTGATTCCGTTTTCCGTGAAGGAGCCCACCATGAAACGCCTTACCGTCTTCCTCTGTTTGCTGCTGTGCGCCGGTGGCGCCACCGCCGAGGTGATCGAGCAGGACATCAAGCTGCCCGGCGGCGCCGGCGACGGCGTGCTGTTCATGGACGACGACCTGGACCGCATGACCGCCGGCGTGATCGTGGTGCACGAATGGTGGGGGCTCAACGACTACGCCCGTAACCGGGCGCGTCTGCTGGCCAAGGAGGGCTACGTGGCCCTGGCGGTGAACCTCTACGAGCAGGGCCAGGTGGCCAGCCATCCCAAGGACGCCAAGGCGTTCATGGCCCAGGCCCAGGCCAATCCGGAACGCACCACCGCCCGCATCAACGCCGCCAAGACGCTGCTCCGCCAGCAGCAGTACGTGGACGACGACCGGGTGTTCGCGGTGGGCTACTGCTTCGGCGGCGGCGTGGTGCTGGAGCAGGCCCGCCAGGGTAACGACCTGGCCGGCGTGGCCAGCTTCCACGGCCCGCTGGGCACCGAGCAGCCGCTGCAAAGCGGCACCTTCGACGGCAAGGTGCTGGTGGCCACCGGCCAGGCGGACCCGATGGTACCCGCCGAGCAGGTCAGCGCCCTGGTCCGGGAGATGACCGCCGCCGGCGTCGAGTTCCAGCTGCTGAGCTTCCCCGGCGCCCAGCATGGTTTCACCAACCCCCGCGCCGACCAGCTCGGCAAGCGCTTCGAAATGCCGCTGGCCTACGACGGCCACGCCGACGACATCAGCTGGGGCGCGCTCAAGGACTTTATCGACACGCCCTGACCTCGCCCGCCGTGCCCCACTCCGGGGCACGGCGCACCATCGCGGCCCACCCGAAGCCCCATTAACGCTCACGCCCTGGCCCGCCCCGCCCGCCTTCCCCCTTTTGAATCAGCCACTTGCCCGGACTGGCATCGGACTTGCGTGGACCCACGCAGGAATCGAATGGCGTCTGTGGCCATCACGACTCGCACAATCCGGAAAAATGGATCGCTAGGGTTCCGGTGGGCCTCGCCCACGACTGGTCCGAGAGCGATCGACCTTCTTGCAAGGTTACACGGCGGGACAAAAGCCCGGGAGGAGACACCATGACGACAGTGTCATTGGATTCCTCACCGTCATAGCCTGAAGGAGGTCGACATGACCCGTATTCTGACTGCTTGCCTTTCCGCGGCCGCGCTGCTGGCTCTCTCCACCCTGCCCAAACCTGCCCTGGCCGCCGGCCAACGGGATGACTTCAAAGTCTGCTGGTCCATCTACGTGGGCTGGATTCCCTGGCAGTACGGCGCCGCCCAGGGCATCGTCGACAAATGGGCCGACAAGTACGGCATCAACATCGACGTGGTGCAGATCAACGACTACATCGAGTCCATCAACCAGTACACCGCCGGCCAGTACGACGGCTGCACCATGACCAACATGGACGCGCTGACCATTCCCGCCGCCGGCGGCGTGGACACCACCGCCCTGATCGTCGGCGACTTTTCCGACGGCAACGACGGCATCGTCCTCAAGGACAAAACCCGGCTCGCCGACATCAAAGGGCAGAACGTCAATCTGGTGGAGCTGTCCGTTTCCCACTATCTGCTGGCCCGGGCCCTGGAAACCGTGGGCATGAGCGAGCGCGACGTGACCGTGGTGAACACCTCCGACGCGGATCTGGTGGCGGCCTATCAAACCGACGATGTCACCTCGGTGGTCACCTGGAACCCGTTGCTCAGCGCCATCACCGAACAGCCCGGCGCCCATCAGGTGTTCGACTCCTCACAAATTCCCGGCGAGATCATCGACCTGATGGTGGTCAATACCGACACCCTCAAGGCCAACCCGAAACTGGGCAAGGCCCTGGCCGGCGCCTGGTACGAGATCATGGCGGACATGCGCGATGACGGAGAAACCGGTAAGCAGGCCCGTGCCGCCATGGGCGAGATCGCCGGCACCGACCGGGCCGGATTCGAGGCCCAGCTCAAGGCCACCCGCGTGTTCTACGACGCCAGCGAGGCGGTGAACTTCGTCAACAGTCCGGACGTGAAAACCACCATGCAGCGGGTGGCGGAGTTCTCCTTCAAGCACGGTCTGCTGGGCGAAGGCGCCCCGGACGCCGGCTTCGTGGGCGTGGAAACCCCCTCCGGCGTGTTCGGCAGCGACGGCAACGTGAAACTGCGCTTCGACCCGACCTACATGAAGATGGCCGCCGACGGCGAGCTTTGATCCACGACGCCGGCCGGGAGCCGTCATGAAGAAGCTGATCAACCGTCAAGCCGGGCCGGTGGGCCGCTGGGCCCTGGGGCTGCTGCCGTTCGTGATCCTGGTGGTGCTCTATCTGGTGGCCTCCGACGCGCGCCTGGCGGCCAACCCCAACGACAAGCTGCTGCCGGATCTGGCCAGCTTCGTGGACGCCATCCAGCGCATGGCCTTCGAGCCCAGCAAACGCACCGGCGAGTACCTGCTGTGGCAGGACACCCTGGCCAGCCTCACCCGGCTGGCCCTGGGGGTGGCCATCAGCGCCGCCATCGGGCTGGTGGTGGGCATCGCCACCGGCGCCCTGCCGCTGGTGCGCGCCGGCATCGCGCCGCTGGTCACCGGCCTGTCGCTGGTGCCGCCCCTGGCGGTGCTGCCGATCCTGTTCATCGTGTTCGGCCTGGGCGAGCTGGCCAAGGTGGTGCTGATCGTGATCGGCATTACGCCGTTCCTGATCCGCGATCTGCAGCAGCGCGCCGAGGAAATTCCCGCCGAGCAGGTGATCAAGATGCAGACCCTGGGCGCCAACACCTGGCAGATCATTCTTCGGCTGGTGTGGCCCCAGGTGATGCCGCGCCTGATCAGCGCGGTGCGGCTGTCGCTGGGGTCCGCCTGGCTGTTCCTGATCGCCGCCGAGGCCATCGCCGCCACCGACGGGCTCGGCTATCGCATCTTCCTGGTGCGGCGCTATCTGGCCATGGACGTGATTCTGCCCTACGTGGCCTGGATCACCTTCCTGGCGTTCGCCATCGATTTCGCGCTGGCCCGCTATTCCCGCTGGCGCTACCCCTGGTTCCACCAGGCCCGTTAAGGAGGGAACCGTGGCCATCATCGAACTGAACAATCTGTGGAAGGAGTACGGCGACCAGGTGGTACTGGAACGCCTCAACGCCCGCGTGGAAGAAGGCGAGTTCATCACCGTGGTGGGGGCCTCCGGCTGCGGCAAGACCACCCTGCTGAAAATGCTGCTGGGCACCGAACGGCCCAGCCGGGGTCAGTTGCTGCTGGACGGCACGCCGATTCCCGACGAGCCGGACGAAACCCGCGGCATCGTGTTCCAGCGCTACTCGGTGCTGCCGCACCTCACCGCCCTGCAGAACGCCAGCCTGTGCGGCGAGCTGGACGCCAACCGCTGGCTGGGGCGCGCCTTTGGCGCCACCCGCAAGGCGATCCGCGCCCGCGCCGTGGAAATGCTGGAGGCGGTGGGCCTGGGCGCCGCCCTGGACAAGTACCCCCACGAGCTGTCCGGCGGCATGCAACAACGCCTGGCCCTGGCCCAGGCGCTGATCAAGAAACCCCGCATTCTGCTGCTGGACGAACCGTTCGGCGCCCTGGACCCGGGCATCCGCCGGGACATGCACCAGCTGGTGCTGGACCTGTGGCGCGAACAGGGGCTCACCGTGTTCATGATCACCCACGATCTGGCGGAGGGCTTCTATCTGGGCACCCGCCTGTGGGTGCTCGACAAGGTGCGCCGGGACGCCCAGTCGCCGGAAAGCTACGGCGCCCGCCTCACCTACGACCTGCCCGTGGGCGACAGCAAGAAGGGCACCCTGCAAGCCATCGCCCGCAACGTGCACGACACCTCCCGTTTGCTACAAGGAGCCACGCCATGACCGAACCGCTGTATGAATACACCATGCCCGGCGGCGCCCATTGGTCGTTCCGGATGCGTCGCGGCACCGCCCTGCGCCTCACCGACCTGGACGGCGGCGCCAACGTGGGCCTGCTGTTCTACAACCCGGAAGAAAAACGCGAACGCTACAACGCGCCGGACACCCTCAAGGGCCAGCACACCTTCAAACTGACCCGGGGCAACTGCCTGTACTCCGACATGGGCCGGGTGTTCGCCTCCATCGTCGAGGACGACTTCGGCTGGCACGACACCGTGTGCGGCAATCTGCACCCGGACGCGCTCAAGGCGAAGTACGGCGAGCACGGCTACCAGGAACACCGCAACGGCTGGTACCTGAGCGGCCACGACAGCTTTCTGGTGGAGATGGCCAAGTACGGCCTCACCGAGCGCGACCTGGCCGCCAACCTGAATGTGTTCAGCAAGGTGGTCAGCGGCGACGACGGCGCCCTGCGCTTCGACCCCACGGCGGCCAAGGCCGGCGCCCGGGTCACCCTGCGTTTCGAAATGGACACCCTGGTGCTGCTGCACACCTGCCCGCACCCGCTCAACCCGGCGCCGGCCTACCCGAAGAAAAAAGTCCGGGTGGAGATGCTCAAGGCGGAGCCGGTCACCGAGGACGATTACTGCCTCAACTTCCGCCCGGAGAACGCCCGCGCCTTCGAGAACAACCGCCTGTATTACCTGGGCGCCTGAGAGGAGGAGAACGACGATGATCAAGGAAAGTCCGTTTAAACCCGACGACGCCGCCTTCCGCCAGGTGGTGCCCGCCGGGGACTACTTCCTGAAAGTGGTGCGCGCCGGCGAGACCTTCCGCATTCTCGACCTGGAAGGCAACCAGGCCGCCGACACCCTGTTCTACAACGCCGACGACACCGCCGAGCGCTACAGCGCGCAGGACACGGTGCGTGAGCAGGGCAACGTGTATCTCACCGCCGGCTCCGTGCTGCGCTCCAACCGTAACCGGCCGATGCTGGAAATCACCGCCGACACCTGCGGCCGTCACGACACCCTGGGCGGCGCCTGCGCCACCGAGAGCAACACGGTGCGCTACGACCTGAAAAAGCGCTGCATGCACGCCTGCCGGGACAGCTGGATGCTGGCCATCAACGAACACGAAGAGTACGGCCTGGACAAGCGCGATATCGCCCACAACATCAATTTCTTCATGAACGTGCCGGTCACCGCCGAGGGCGGCCTGACCTTCGCGGACGGCATCTCCGCGCCGGGCAAGTACGTGGAAATGAAGGCCTTGATGAACACCCTGGTGCTGATTTCCAACTGCCCGCAGCTCAACAACCCCTGCAACGGCTACGACCCGACGCCCATCGAAGTGCTGATCTGGCACTGACCGGCGCCCGCGCGCCGCGCCGGGGACGACCCCGGTGATCCGTGACCACGGCGGGACGGCCCGCCCAGCCAGCGAGCGACCCCATGTTCAAGAAGGTACTGATCGCCAACCGTGGCGCCATCGCCACCCGAATCCTGCGCACCCTGCGTGCCCTGGGCGTCACCGGCGTGGCCGTGTACGCCGAAGCCGACGCGGACTCCCGCCATGTGGCCGAGGCCGATCTGGCCCTGAGCCTGGGTGAGGGCAACGCCGCGCAAACCTATCTGAATCAGGACAAGCTGTTCGCGTTGATGGCCGAACACGGCATCGACGCGGTGCACCCCGGCTATGGCTTTCTCAGCGAGAACCCGGGCTTCGTGGAGCGCTGCGAGGCCAACGGCATCGCCTTTATCGGGCCGACCCCGGAACAGATGCGCGACTTCGGCCTCAAGCACACCGCCCGCGCGCTGGCCGAGGCCAACGCCGTGCCCCTGCTGCCCGGCACCGGCCTGCTGGACGATCTGGACGCGGCCCGCCGGGCCGCCGCCGGGATCGGCTACCCGTTGATGCTGAAAAGCACCGCCGGCGGCGGCGGCATCGGCATGCAGATCTGCCGCGACGACGACGAACTGACGAAAGCCTGGGACACGGTGCGCCGGCTCAGCGCCAACAATTTCTCCAACGACGGCGTGTTCCTGGAGAAATACATCGAGCGGGCCCGGCACATCGAGGTGCAAATATTCGGCGACGGCCGGGGCACCGCCGTGGCCCTGGGCGAGCGCGACTGCTCCGCGCAACGCCGACACCAGAAGGTGCTGGAGGAAACCCCGGCGCCGCATCTGCCGGACGCCGTGCGCGCCACCCTGCACGACACCGCCCGCCGGCTGATGGCGGCGGTCAGCTACCGCAACGCGGGCACCGTGGAATTCATCGTCGACCAGGACAGCAACGATTTTTATTTTCTGGAAGTGAACACCCGGCTGCAGGTGGAGCACGGCGTCACCGAGGCGGTCTACGGGGTGGATCTGGTGGACTGGATGGTGCGCCTGGCCGCCGGCGAGCTGGACGACCTGACGGCGATGGCGGCGCCGCTGCGGCCCCGTGGCCACGCCATCCAGGCGCGCCTGTACGCGGAGGATCCGAACAAGGATTTCCAGCCCTGCGCCGGCCTGCTCACCGCCGTGGCCTTTCCCGACACCGCCCCGCGAACGGAAGGGCTGCGCATCGACCATTGGATCGAACCGGGCCTGACCGTGTCGCCGTTTTTCGACCCCATGCTGGCCAAGGTGATTGTTCACCGGGCGGACCGCGCCGCCGCGCTGGCGGCCCTGGAAGACGCCCTGGAGCACACTCTGATCGAGGGCATCGAGACCAACCGTCAGTACCTGGGCGCGGTGCTGGCCGACCCGGTGTTCCGGAACGGCGAGATGACCACCCGCTATCTCAACCAGTTCCACTATGTGCCCGACACCCTGGACGTGCTGGCCGGCGGCACCCTGACCACGGTGCAGGATTACCCTGGCCGCCAGGGTTACTGGCCGGTGGGGGTGCCGCCGTCCGGGCCCTTCGACGCCCTCAGCTTCCGGCTCGGCAACCGGCTGCTGGGCAACCAGGAAACCGCCGCCGGCCTGGAGTTCACCCTCAACGGCCCCACCCTGCGTTTTAATCGCGCCACCCGCGTCGCCCTCACCGGCGCCGATATGAACGCCACCCTGGACGGCGAGCCGGTGGACGCCTACCAGGCCATCGCGGTCGGCGCCGGCCAGACCCTCAAGCTCGGCAAGGTAAGCGGCCACGGCGCCCGCGCCTACCTGACGGTGGCCGGCGGCCTGCGGTGCCAGCCCTATCTGGGCTCGCGCAGCACCTTCACCCTGGGGCAGTTCGGCGGCCACGGTGGTCGCGCGCTGCGCACCGGCGACGTGCTGCATCTGGGCGAGCCCACCGATGGCGCGACGTCACCGGCGGTGCCGGAGGCGCTGAAGCCCGCCCTCGGCGACCGCTGGGAACTGCGGGTGATCTACGGCCCCCACGGCGCGCCGGACTTCTTCACCGACCAGGACATCGAGACCTTCTTCAGCGCCGACTGGCAGGTGCACTACAACTCCAGCCGCACCGGCGTGCGTCTGGTGGGCCCGAAGCCCCAGTGGGCACGCCGGGACGGCGGCGAGGCGGGCATGCACCCCTCCAATATTCACGACAACGCCTATGCCATCGGCAGCGTGGATTTCACCGGCGACATGCCGGTGATCCTGGGCCCGGACGGCCCCTCCCTGGGCGGCTTCGTCTGCCCGGCCACGGTGATCCGGGCGGACCGCTGGAAGCTGGGCCAGTTGAAGGCCGGCGACACCCTGCGCTTCGTGCCGGTAAGCCTGGACGACGCGGACGCCCTGGCCGCCGAACAGGACCGCTGCCTCGACACCTTGAGCGCCCCGGCCCGCACCGTGACACCGGCGGCGGTGACCACGCCGGTGCTGGGCCGGCTGGAGGAACAGGCGGAGAGCCCGGCGGTGGTTTACCGGGCCGCCGGCGACCGCTATGTGCTGGTGGAATACGGCCCGCTGGAGCTGGACCTGCGGCTGCGTTTCCGCGCCCACGCCCTGATGCTGTGGCTGCAGGAGAAGAACCTGGACGGCGTGCTGGAACTGACCCCGGGCATCCGCTCCCTGCAGGTGCATTTCGACCCCGCGGTGCTGCCCCGGGCGGAGCTGCTGGCTCTGCTCAAGGACGCCGAGCGGACCCTGGACAAACAGGACGATCTGGAAGTGCCCTCGCGCATTGTCCATCTGCCGCTGAGCTGGGACGACGAGGCCTGCCGGCTGGCCATCGAGAAATACACGCAGTCGGTGCGCAAGGACGCCCCCTGGTGCCCGAGCAATATCGAGTTCATCCGCCGCATCAACGGCCTGAGCAGCGTCGACGAGGTGAAACGGATTCTGTTCGAGGCCAGTTACGTGGTGATGGGCCTGGGCGACGTCTATCTGGGCGCGCCGGTGGCCACCCCCTACGACCCGCGCCACCGGCTGGTGACCACCAAGTACAACCCGGCGCGCACCTGGACCGCGGAAAACTCGGTGGGTATCGGCGGCTCCTATCTGTGCGTGTACGGCATGGAAGGCCCCGGCGGCTACCAGTTCGTGGGGCGCACCTTCCAAATGTGGAACCGCTTTCACCGCACCGAGGCGTTCAGCCAGCCCTGGCTGCTGCGCTTCTTCGACCAGATCCGCTTCTATGAAGTCTCCGCCGAGGAGCTACAGCAAATCCGCCGGGATTTCCCCAAGGGCCGCTACCCGTTCAAGGTGGAGGACACCACCTTCAACCTGGGCGAATACCAGCGTTTTCTGGAACACAACGCAGGGTCCATCCGCGACTTCACCGAGGCCCGCAACCGGGCCTTCGACGAGGAACTGCAACGCTGGGAAGAGAGCGGCCAGCTGCATTTCGAATCCCAGCAGGACCTGAACGCCGGCGCCGCCGACGGCCTGCCCGACGGCACCCCGGTGGAAGCGCCCACGGCCGGCAATATCTGGAAGCTGCTGGTGAAGGAAGGCGACACGGTCAGCGAAGGCCAGCCCGTGGCGATCCTGGAAGCCATGAAAATGGAGATCGAGGTGGCCGCCCCGGAAGCCGGCAAGGTGGTCCACGTGGCCCGCCAGGAGGGCCAGCAGATCAACGCCGGCCAGGCGGTGATGGTGATCGGCGCCCCATAGGCGCGGTATAGGCGCGGTCGTCCGACCGCGATCCGGCCCGGATCAGAGCACCAACAACCCGGGCGCGCCGAAACCGAAGCCGGCGAAGCCCCGTGTCAGACCCGGCGACACGGGCCCGGTGGCCCAGGCCGGGTCATCGGCCTGGGCGTCGGCGGGCGGCAGGGGATCGAGTACCTGCGCCACCCGGCGGGCGATGGCGGCGCCGGAGTCCACCCATTGCACCGGGCGCGGGGCGCGCTCGGCGAGCACGCCCTCAAGCAGGGGAAAATGGGTGCAGCCCAGCACCACCGTATCCAGGGCCGGGTTCGCCCAGAGCGGCGCGAGGCCCCGGTCCAGCGCCGCCGGATCCACCGGCTCGCCGGCGATCAGGCGTTCCGCCTGGGCCACCAGGGTGTCGGCGGCCACCCGCACCACCGTGCGGCCGGCGGCGAAGTCGGCGATCAGGCGGTCGGTGTAGGGCCGGCACACGGTGGCCGAGGTGGCCAGCAGGCCGATCACGCCGCTGTGGCTGAGGGCGGCGGCGGGCTTGATCGCCGGCACCGTGCCCACCACCGGGATCGCCAGACGGTCACGCAACGCCTCCAGGGCCAGGGTGCTGGCGGTGTTGCAGGCCACCACCAGGGCGCGGGCGCCGCTGGCCGCCACCGCCGCCGCGCACACCGCCACGATGCGCGCCACCAACCAGTCGTCCGCCTTGGTGCCGTAGGGCAGCGCCGCGTTGTCGCACACATAGGCCAGCGGCACGCCGGGCAGCTGTGCGCGCAGGGCGCGCACCACGGACAAGCCGCCGACGCCGGAATCGAAGATCAGCACGGGATCGGTGGTAATGGACGGCTCGGACGCTGGGGTGGGCAAGGGCATGGTTTCCGGACGGTGTTCCAGGGACCCGGCCACTCGGATCGGCGGCGCTTCACTGACGGGTTCTGGCCGCTAAGAGTACCGCCCCCGGGGCCCGGGGACAAAGGCCCGCTCAGTCCGCCGGGGCGCCGTGCCAGATGCGCACCCGTTCCGCCACGGTGTCGGCCTGGCGCGCCCAGCGGAAGTGGTCCGCCTTGTCGCCGAGCTGGCTGGCGTTCACGGTTTCCTCGATCAGACGGGCGGCGCGGAATTTGTCGGTGACCGCGTGCACCGAATCCGCCGGCGCGAAGGCGTCGTCCGCCAGGCGGATCGCCAGCACCGGGCCCGGGTAGGCGGCCACGGCGGCGTCCAGGTCCTGGTCCAGCCCCCGGGCCCGGTAGCGGTTGGTGAGCGCCAGCCCGCGCCAGTCGGCCATCAGGGTACGCGCCTCCCGGCCGCCGAAGCCGATGCGGTCGCCGGGGTAATAACCCAGCACCAGATTGCAGACCGGTATCAGCCGGGTCAGCAGCCGTATCTTCTTGCGCATGGGCCCGGCGAAGGCGTTCAGCCAGGGGCTGCCGGTGGCCACCAGCACCAGGCCATCCACCCGCGCCGGCAGGCGCCCGGCGGTAAGGGCGGCGAAGTGGCCGCCCAGGCTGTGGCCCAGCAAATACAGCGGCGCTTCCGGGTGATGGTCGCGCAGCCAGTCCAGCACCGCCGGCAAATCCCGGTCGAGCACCTCGGCGAACCCCCAGTCGCTGTTCCGGGACGGGCGCAGGGCGCTGTCGCCCTGGCCGCGCTGCTCCATCAGCGCCACGCTGAAGCCGCGCGCCGCCAGCGCCGCCGCCAACTTGTCGTAGAAGCGCACGGACACGCCCAGGGCCGGCAGCACCAGCAGGATCGGTGCGCCGGCGGCGGCCGGGTACCAGCTCAGGGGCACCCGGTAGCCGGCGCCGTTGTCGACGCTGAACGGCTCGCCGTTCATTCGGCGGGGTCCGTGGCGCGACGGGGCCGGCGCACCAGCTCCCCGGCGCAGTTGGGGCAGGTGGCGCTGAAGGCGGTGCAGCAGTCCACGCAGAAGCTGCACTCGTAGGAACAGATGTAGGCCTCGCCGTCCTCGGCCAGGGTCTGCTGGCAGTGTTCGCAGTGGCCTTTCATTTCCAGCATGTCAGTGCGCCTCCACCTTCCGTTTACCACAACGTTCGCATTGATAGCGGGTCACCAGCTTACCGCGCTGGCTGTCGAAGCGGGTGTTCTTGACCACCTTCCACTTGTGGAAGCCGTGCTGGCACAGTCCCTTTTTGGGCTTTTTACGGGCCGGCTTTTTGAACGGAACGATCTCGCCCATCGTATCACCTTGATTGACTTACCCGCCCCAAGAATACCGCAACCGGCGGGGGCCGGTGTCAAAGGGTACTCAGCAACAGTGCCGCCAGCAGCAATTCCGTGGCCAGAAAGCCCGCCGGCCAGGCCGGCAAGCGCCGGTCCAGCAACAGGCCGGCCAGCCGCCCGCCGGCCATGCCCAGCAGGGCCACCGCCACCGTCACCACGATGCCGGCCCGCCAGGCGGGCAGGGCCGGCGCCGCCAGCAACAGGCCGCCCACCGCCAGGCCGAAACCGCCGTACACCGCCCGCACCTCGCTGCGGGCCGCCCACGGCAGGCGCGGCACATCCACCAGGGCCAGCACCCGGTCGGGGGCCGCGATGGCCACCGCCCCCATGGCCAGGAAGGCCAGCGCCACCGGCATCAGCGCGCTCATCGCCGGGCGTCCAGGGCCACCGTGGCGGCGCCCAGGCCCCGCCATTGGCACCCGACCAGAAAGGCGGTGATCAGGGCCAGGTCCGCCAGCAGCAGCTGGCCCCACAGCGACAACCGGGGCGCGGCCACCAGCATCACCACCGGCAGCGCCAGCACCAGGCCGGCGTCCGCCAGGGTCAGCAGGCGCGCCAGGCCGGGGCGGTCGCCGTGGCGGCGGGCGGCCCAGGCCAGATCCACGGCGAACAGCAGGCAGACTACCCCGGCGCCGGTCATCAGCAGCGGCGGCACGGCGCCGGGGTAGGCGCTGAACAGGCCCGCCAGGGGCCCGGCGGCGGCGATCAGGACGACACCCAGCAGGGCGGTGCCGACGGCGTTGAACCAAAGCGCGTGCTTCAGGGATTGCCAGGGCATGGTCTTTCTCCTCGTCGTTTCTGGTAGAGTCAGCATCGTCACGCCGGGGAAGTGAAACAATTACCTGGTGGGTAATGGCCGGGCACGCACCTCAAAAGCCGGCTCTTCAAAGGGAGCGGAGATGGAACCGGGCGAATTGCTTTCCGACTGGCGCAAGACGCGCCGCCTCAGCCAGCTCGAGCTGGCCGGCCGGGCGGCGGTGTCGAGCCGCCATCTGAGTTTCGTGGAAACCGGCCGCGCCCGGCCCAGCGCCGGCCTGCTGCGGCGGCTGGCGGCGGCCCTGGACCTCAACTGCCGCGACACCAATCAGCTGCTGGTGGCCGCCGGCCACGCGCCGGTGTACGGCGAGACGCGCCTGGACGAGCCGGCCATGGCGCCGGTGCGCGAGGCCCTGGAGGTGATGCTCGACAACCATCTGCCCTACCCGGCCGGCGTGCTCGATGCCCACTGGAACCTGCTGCTGGCCAACCCCGCCCTGCAAGGGCTGATCCAGGCCATGGTCGCCGAAGGCGGCCCGCTGCCGGCCACCGGCAATCTGGTCGAGCTGGTCTTTCATCCGGAAGGCTTCAAACCTTTTATTCTCAACTGGGAACTGGTGGCCTCGGCGCTGCTGCGTCGTCTGCGCCGGGACCTGGACCTGCGCCCGGACCCGCAGCTGCAGCGCCTGTACCGGCGCCTGGAGGACCTGGCCGATGTGCCCGCCCTGCTGGGCGCCACGCCGGTCAGCGTGGAACCCATGCTGAC
Organism: Alloalcanivorax marinus; assembly: GCF_016906305.1. GTDB lineage: Bacteria > Pseudomonadota > Gammaproteobacteria > Pseudomonadales > Alcanivoracaceae > Alloalcanivorax > Alloalcanivorax marinus. The sequence continues at coordinate 87,647 of NZ_JADDOL010000003.1, read as the reverse complement.
CCTGCAGATGATGGTGGGCGGCCAGCGCCTGACCACCTTCTCCACCCTCGCCAGTTTCGGCACCGCCATGGATGTGATCATGGAGGAGCTGCGCATCGAGCATTATTTCCCCGCCGATGACGCCACCCGCGCCTTTTTCGAAGCGGCCGGCGGGCGCTTTCATCGCGCCGACGCGGCCGAACCCGTATAATCCCGCTCCCCAATTGATCGGCCACAGGATAGCCATGACCGAATTTACCCCCGGCCAGCGCTGGCTCAGCGAATCCGAGACCGAACTGGGGCTCGGACTGATCAAGGAGGTGGACTACCGTCTGGTGACGGTCAGTTACCCGGCCGTGGAAGAAGAACGCACCTACGCGAAGAACAACGCGCCGCTGTCGCGCATTACCTTCGACGTGGGCGACACCCTGACCACCGGCGACGGCCTGGACCTGGTGGTCAAGGACGTGGAGGACCACAACGGCCTGGTGGTCTATCACGCTTACCCCGCCGACGAGCCGGACAACGTGCAACCGGTGCCGGAGTCCCTGCTGGGCCACCGGCTGCGCCTGAGCGGCGCCCTGGACCGGCTGCTCACCAATCAGCTGTCGTCGAACCGCTGGTTCGAGCTGCGGGTGGCCGCGCTGCAGGCCCGCGCCCGCCGCGAGGGCTCACCGATCCAGGGCCTGCGCGGCCCGCGCATCGACCTGATCGGCCACCAGCTGCACATCGCCGATCAGGTGGCGCGACGCTATGCGCCCCGGGTGCTGCTGGCCGACGAAGTGGGCCTGGGCAAGACCATCGAAGCGGGTCTGATCCTGCACCAGCAGCTGGAAACCGGCCGCGCCCGCCGCGCCCTGATCGTGGTGCCCGACGCCCTGGTGCACCAGTGGTTCGTGGAAATGGCGCGCCGCTTCAATCTGCGCTTTTCCATCTTCGACGAGGAGCGCCTCAACGCCCTGTCCCGTCCCAGCGTGGACGAGGTCAAGGAAATGCTGGCGGACCTGTTCGCCGAAGCGGAGGGCGAAGGCGACGCGCCGGAGATGGACGACAACCCCTTCCTTTCCGAGCAGCTGGTGCTGTGCAGCACCGCCTTCCTGGAAGGCTGCGACATCGACAGCCTGGCGGCGGCGGATTGGGATCTGGTGATCGTCGACGAGGCCCACCATCTGCGCTGGTCGCCGGACGCGCCCTCCGAGGCCTATCGGCGAGTGGAGCAACTGGCCGGCGCCAGCCGCGGCCTGCTGCTGCTCACCGCCACCCCGGAACAGCTCGGCCTGGAAAGCCACTTCGCCCGCCTGCGCTTGCTGGACCCGGACCGTTATCCGGACCTGGACACCTTCGTGGCCGAACAGGCGCACTACCGGGAGGTGGCGGAACTGGTCGGCGAGCTGCACGACCAGGACAGCTGGCCGGCGGACCTGAAACGGCGCGCCGCCGCGCTGCTGCCCGACGAGACCGTGGACGAAGCCCACCGCGAGGCGGTGCTGGCCGAGCTGCTGGACCGCTTCGGCCCGGGCCGGGTGATGTTCCGCAACACCCGCCACAACGTGGCCGGCTTTCCGGCCCGCCAGGTGCACGGCGAACCGCTGGCGCTGCCGGACAACTACCGGGTGGACGCGGACGAGGAACTGGCCCTGCGCCTGTACCCGGAAGCCGGCTTCGGCGACGACCGCTGGTGCGGCGAGGACCCGCGCGTCACTTGGCTGGAGCGTTTTCTCAAGGAGCACCGGGGCGACAAGGTGCTGGTGATCTGCGCCCGCCGCGACACCGCCATCGACCTGCACGCCCATTGCGGCTACAAGCTGGGCATGAACCTGGCGGTGTTCCATGAAGGCATGGACCTGATCGAGCGCGACCGGGCCGCCGCCTATTTCGCCGACCACGAGGACGGCGCCCAGGCGCTGATCTGTTCGGAGATCGGCTCCGAGGGCCGCAACTTCCAGTTCGCCCACCATCTGGTGCTGATGGACCTGCCCCTGGACCCGGACCTGCTGGAGCAGCGCATCGGCCGCCTGGACCGCATCGGCCAGAGCGAGGACGTACAAATCCATGTGCCCTACTTCCAGGGCCACGCCCAGGAGGTGCTGTTCCACTGGTACCACCAGGGCATGAACGCCTTCGAGCACACCAATCCCGCCGGCCACGAAATCCGCCAGCGCACCGGCCAGGCCCTGGAGGCCGCGCTCACCAAGCCGGACGACGGCGCCCTGCTGGACGAACTGGTCAGCCTTACCCGCCGCGAGGCCGGCGCCCTGCGCGAGCGCCTGGAACAGGGCCGCGACCGGCTGCTGGAGTTGGCCTCCTTCGACCCTGCCCGGGCGGAGACCCTCAAGGAACAACTGGCCGCCGCCGACGCCGACAGCCCCTGGCCGTTCATGACCCGGGTGTTCGACCACTACGGCGTGGACCAGGAAGAGCACTCCGACGACGCCTGGATTCTCAAGCCCGGCCCGCACCTGCGCGAGCCGTTCCCGCACCTGCCCGAGGAAGGCGTCACCGTCACCGACCGGCGCGGCACCGCCATCGCCCGGGACGACATGCAGTTCCTCACCTGGGAGCATCCGCTGGTGGGCGGCGCCCTGGATCTGATTCTCGACGAGCACCGCGGCAAGGCCTCGGTGAGCCTGCTCAAGAATCCCAAGATCAAGGCCGGCACCCTGCTGGTGGAGGCGGTCTATACGGTGGAGCCGGTAGCGCCCCGGCACCTGCAGGCGGACCGCTTTCTGCCGGTGACCACGGTGCGCCGGCTGCTGGACGCCAACGGCCGCGACCTGTCCTCGGCGATCACCCACGATGCCCTTTGCCGGCAGTGCCACAAGCTGGAGAAGCCGCTGGCGCGCAAGATCGTGGCCAGCCAGAAAGGGCTGCTGGAGCAGCTGCTCAAGGACGACGAGCAGAACGCCGCCAGCCAGGCCCGGGCGGTGATCGACCAGGCCCTGACCGCCATGCGCGACAGCCAGGACCAGGCGCTGCGCCGGCTGCGCGCCCTGCGTGACAAGAATCCGCTGGTCCGGGAGGAGGAAATCACTTACCTGGAACAGCAGACCGAAGCCCTGGAAGAGCGCATCGGCGATGCCCGCTTCCGCCTGGAGGCGGTGCGCGTCATCGTCGCTGGCAACTGAAGGAGAACAGCATGGATTACCTGCCCTGCGTCGAAATCGAGCCGTCACAGCCCGCCGATTCCAGCGTGATCTGGCTGCACGGCCTGGGCGCCAGCGGCCACGACTTCGAGCCGGTGGTGCCGGAGCTGGGTCGCAAGCGCACCCGCTTCGTGTTTCCCCATGCGCCGCAAATCCCGGTGACCGTGAACGGCGGCATGGTGATGCCGGCCTGGTACGACATCGCCGGCCTGGGCGGCACCAGCCCGGTGGACGAGGACGGCATCCGCCGTTCCGCCGCCCAGGTGGATGCCCTGATCGAGCGGGAAATCGAGCGCGGCGTGCCCGCCGACCGCATCGTGGTGGCCGGTTTTTCCCAGGGCGGCGCGGTGGCCTATGAAGCGGCCCTGCGGCACCCGCAAAAGCTGGCCGGGCTGATGGCGCTGTCCACCTATTTCGCCACCGCCGACAGCGTGGCGTTCAGCGAGGCCAACGCCGGCCTGCCGGTGTTCATCGCCCACGGCACCTTCGACCCGATGGTGCCGGAACAGGGCGGCCGCCGGGCGGCGGACGCCCTGAGCGCCAAGGGCTACCCCACCGAGTACAAGACCTACCCGATGGAGCACGCGGTGTGCCTGGAAGAGATCCAGGACATCGCCGCGTTTCTGGCGCGGGTCTTCGATTAACGGCTATCGCGGCTAAAGCCGCTCCTACAAGGGGCTCCGTAGGAGCGGCTTTAGCCGCGATGGCTGTCAGGCGCCAAATACCTCGTTAAGCAAATCATCCATGGCGGCGAAGGCACGGCGAGACACTTTCGGGTCGTAGACCGAGCGGCCGGGGATGTTCGCCCCCGGGTCGGTGAAGGAATGCACCGCGCCGCCGAAATGGGTGAGCTGCCAGTCCGCGCCGGCCCCGTCCATTTCCTGCTTGAACGCCTTCAGTGAGTCCTCACTGACCATGGGATCGTCGGCGCCGTTGAGTACCAGCACGCTGCCCTTCACCGGGCCGGAGGCCGGCGCCGGCGTATCCAGCAGGCCGTGGAAACTGACAAAGGCGCGCAGGTCGGCGCCGTCGCGGGCCAGTTCCAGGGCACAGGCGCCACCGAAACAGAAGCCGAACATGGCCAGCCGGTCCCGGGCGATGCCCAGTTCACCGGCTTCCCGCTCCAGCACCGCCAGGGCGCCGCGCAGCCGCGCGCGCAGGGCGGCATTATCCGCTCGCACCGCGCCCATGGCCTCCATGGCCTGCTCCGGGGTTTGCGGGCGCACGTCCTTGCCGAACGGGTCCAGCACGAAAATCGCCCGGGTGTTGTCCAGGCGGCGTTCCGCCTGGGCGATGGCGGCGTCGCTGATGCCGAAGAAATTGGGAGCCATCAGCAAGGCCCGGCTGGGGGTGGCGCCGCGCAGATAGAGCAGATGGCCCTGGAAGGTCTGGCCATCCACCTCGTAGTCGATGGCCTGATTGACGATATCACTCATGCGTTTCTCCCGGTCAAAGCGCCCGCCATTAAACACTTCGTTACCTTACCCCCGCAATGAATCGGAAGCGCATCATGGCGCTTTCACCCTTATCTCGCTTTCATGGGCCCGAAAGCCCATCAAAGGAGGCCGACCATGAAAACCCGCTTCTCCCATATGCTGCTCGCCGCCGGCTTGGCGGCCCTGCCACTGACCGTCCAGGCAAACCCACCCTCCTGGGCCGGTAACGGAAAGGCCGGCGGCGCGCGTACGGAAACACCGCAGCGCGACGCGCATCTGTTCAGCGACCGGGAACGAGACGCCCTGCGCCGCTACGGCGATCGCTACCGCGGCGACGATCTGCCGCCCGGGCTGCGTAAGAAAGTGGCCCGGGGGGGCGATCTGCCTCCGGGTTGGCGGGACAAACTGCGAGAAGGGCGGCGCCTGCCGGACGACCTCTACTATCAGGGCTACCGTCTGCCCGAGTCGGTTTACCGCACCCCGGATGGCTACTCGGACGTGGTGATCGACAACGAGGTGGTCCGCATTCTGGATGCCACCCAGGTGATCATGGACATTTTCAGACTCAACCGCTGAGCCGACGCCTCATTAACGGACGTTCCACGGAACCGAACCGGGCGGGCGACTCTCAAAAATGGAAATCATTCGCCATTCAGGAGCGCTCGCCATGACCAAACTGGCCATCCAGGGTCTGATCGCCATTACCTCCGCCCTGTGGCTGCCCGCCCAGGCCGATCTGTCCCGCTCGGTGTGGAGCAGCGGCGGCGACCAGTCCGGCGAAGCGCGCTCGGTGAGCGACGAAGTGGCGGAAAACAGCCCGGTGCTGCTGGTTCCCGCCAGCGACCGGGACCGCCAGGACTGACCGCGAAAGGTTAAATCCGAAAAACCGGCGTGAGGTCGTTCACAGTTCCGCGCCGGGCCAGGAACGCCCCCCGGATGGCGGGCTCTGACTGCATACCGACGGCGCGATTGTTGGTGGGCGCAAGGCCATCAGGGAGGGCCAGGGAGCAAGGACGCATGCGCTCCGCCGGCGCGGTCGGCCGAATACGAAGCGCTGATTCGAAAATTTATCGGGACGGGAACGCCAGGTGGGGAACTTCTTCCACCGATACGGCACTAACCCAATGAGTCTCCCAATACAATCAGGCAACCCTCCGGGCGTACAGTCAGGCTGACGCCCTTCTTTTTTGCCGTGCCATAAGGGATCAGGTCTTCTTGCCGCCACCGGGGCCGAACGGCAGGGGGAAGGCGGTGACGTTGCTGCCCGCCTCGGTGATCTTGCCCACGCCTTCCTTCTCCACCTCGTCGATGCGGATCACCGCGTGCATGGGAATAAAGGAACGCTGTACCCCGGCGAACTGGTTCTTGAGCTTCTCCTCGGAGGGGTCCACCACCATCTGCGCGCGCTCACCGAACAGGAATTCCTCCACTTCGATGAAGCCATAAAGGTCGCTGGCGTAGATCTGACCCACGTAGATCTCGTAGATCTGGCCCTGGTTGAGGAAAATAACCCGATAGATTTGACGGCTTTTCGACATGATCCGGGAGGTATGAGTGCCTGAAACGGGCGCGCAGTCTAGCACAGATTGACCGCCCGGCACCCCCCGCAAGCCTCTGTTTTGCGGGCCTTGCGGCTGGACTTTGCCCCTTTGAATGACTAGAGTTACGGCCCACAATGCCGTGGGGCATTTTGCCGCACCCTGGGAGACCGCCGCCTTTTCCCTCACTTTTCGTAAGTGATTGTTCTAAGGCGATTTTCTCAATAATAAGGCGGGTTTTCGGCCACCCCCTTGGCCGCCCCCGCCCTTCCGGGCAGGGCCCCGGCAGGGCTCCACGGCATCTTATCCTGAAACTCGCTTTCCAGGTGCCGGTGACGGCAAAAGAAAAGGCGTGCCCCTTGTTCCGGGGGGACTCGCTGGGGAAAACAGGGAGCTAACGCATGCAGTCAACTCTGTTCCACCGCGCGGCGGTCGGTCTCATTTCGCTGATGATCAGCGGCTGGACCGTGGCCAGCGATTGGACTGAACGTTCCGACCACAACCTGCGGCCCGGGGTCACCGCGGTCAGCCAGGAAGTGTACGATCTTCACACCACCATCCTTTGGATCGTCACCATCATCGGCTTGCTGGTGTTCGGCCTGATTCTGATCTCCATGATCCGTCACCGCCGTTCCCGCCATCCGAACCCGGCCACGTTCCACGAGAACGTGTTCCTGGAGGTGCTGTGGACGGTGATTCCGTTCGTCATCCTGATCGCCATGGCGGTGCCCGCCACCCGGGTGCTGATCGAGCTGGATGACTCCTCCGACGCGGAACTCACCGTGAAGGTCACCGGCCATCGCTGGAAGTGGGAGTACGAGTACCTCACCTACGCCGACGACAACAATATCGGCGTGTCCTTCATGTCCAACATCGCCACCCCGCCGGAACAGATCAACAACCCGGTACTCGCCGGCGGCCTGTTCCCCTACGGCACCGCCCAGGACGCCGTGGGTAACGAGTTCCCCGAGAAAGGCGCCAACTACAACCTGGAAGTGGACAGCCCGCTGGTGCTGCCCTCCGGCCAGAAGGTGCGCTTCCTGATCACCTCCGCCGACGTGATCCACTCCTTCTGGGTGCCGGACTTCGGCGGCAAGAAGGACGCCATCCCCGGCTTTGTCAACGAGACCTGGGCCAAGGTTCCCGAAGGCAAGGAAGGCACCTACTATGGTCAGTGCGCCGAGCTGTGCGGCAAGAACCACGCCTTCATGCCCATCGAGGCCAAGGTGGTGAGCCAGGCCGAATTCGCCGACTGGCTGGCGCAGAAGAAGGAAGAGGCCGCCGCCGCGCCGGACCTGACCCCGTTCGCCGATCTGGACGAAGCCATGGAGCTCGGCCAGCAGACCTACGCCGGCAACTGCGCCGTGTGTCATGGCAACAATGGGGAAGGCGGTGTGGGCCTGCCGTTCGCGGGCAGCGACTTCGCCACCAAGAAAGAACATCTGGAAGAGCACATCCACGTGCTGGTGGAAGGCCGCGGCGCCATGCCCGCTTTCGCCGCCCAGTTGTCACCGCGCCAGATCGCCTCCGTCATTACCTACGAGCGTAACGCCTGGGGTAACGAGACCGGCGACCTGATTCAACCCGAAGACGTCTACGAACAAGAGTGAGGGAGGGGAGAGCGATGAGTACCGCTGCCGCTGCACACGATGACCATCATCACCACGCCCCGACCGGCCTGAAACGCTGGCTGTTCAGCACCAACCATAAGGACATTGGCACGCTGTACCTGTGGTTCAGCTTCATCATGTTCCTGGTCGGTGGCCTGCTGGCCATGGTGATCCGTACCGAGTTGCTGGAACCGGGCATGCAGTTCGTGGACCCGGAATTCTTCAACCAGATGACCACCGTCCATGGCCTGGCCATGGTGTTCGGCGCCGTCATGCCGGGCTTCGTCGGGTTCGCCAACTGGATGATTCCGCTGATGATCGGCGCGCCGGACATGGCGCTGCCGCGCATGAACAACTGGTCCTTCTGGATTCTGCCGTTCGCGTTCCTGATCCTGCTGAGCTCGGTGTTCATGAGCGCCTTCGGCGCCGGCCACCCGAGCGCGCCGAACTTCGGCTGGACCTTCTACGCGCCGCTCTCCACCGAGTACGGCCCGGCCTCCACCGACCTGTTCATCCTGTCCGTGCACATGATGGGGATTTCCTCGATCATGGGCGCGATCAACGTGATCGTGACCGTGTTCAACCTGCGCGCGCCGGGCATGACCCTGATGAAAATGCCGCTGTTCGTATGGACCTGGCTGATCACCGCCTTCCTGCTGATCGCGGTGATGCCGGTACTGGCCGGTGCCGTGACCATGATGCTCACCGACCGTCACTTCGGCACCAGCTTCTTCAGCGCCGCCGGCGGCGGTGACCCGGTGCTGTTCCAGCACGTGTTCTGGTTCTTCGGGCACCCCGAGGTGTACATCATGATCCTGCCCGCGTTCGGGATCGTGTCGTCCATCATTCCGACCTTCGCGCGCAAGCAGCTGTTCGGCTATGCCTCCATGGTCTACGCCACCGCTTCCATCGCGCTGCTCAGCTTCGTGGTCTGGGCCCACCACATGTTCACCGTGGGCATGCCGCTGGCCGGCACCCTGTTCTTCATGTACATGACCATGCTGATCTCGGTGCCCACCGGCGTGAAGGTGTTCAACTGGGTGGCCACCATGTGGCGCGGCTCAATGACCTTCGAGCTGCCCATGAAGTGGGCCATCGCCTTCGTGATCCTGTTCACCTGCGGCGGTCTGTCCGGTCTGATGCTGGCGATCACCCCGGTGGACTTCCAGTACCACGACACCTACTTCGTGGTGGCGCATTTCCACTACGTACTGGTGACCGGCGCGGTATTCAGCATGTTCGCCGCCGCCTACTACTGGCTGCCCAAGTGGTCCGGCGTGATGCCCAACAAGCTGCTTGGTGAGCTGCACTTCTGGAGCTCCCTGCTGTCGGTGAACCTGCTGTTCTTCCCGATGCACTTCGTGGGCCTGGCCGGCATGCCGCGTCGCTACGCCGACTACGCCCTGCAGTTCGCGGACTACAACTTCTGGATTTCCATCGGTGGTTTCTGGTTCGGTCTGTCCCAGTTGTTCTTCCTGGCGGTCTGTCTGCTGTGCGCCATGAAGAAAGGCGAGAAGGCCGCGGCCCGTCCCTGGGACGGCGCCGAGGGTCTGGAATGGGAAGTGCCCTCACCGGCCCCGTTCCATACCTTTGAAACGCCCCCGGTGGTGAAATAACGGATCACGGATCACGGCGCCATGAGTCACGACAGCCTCGAACATCGCAACAAGCGCACCCTGCGCAAGCTCCTGATCTGGGCGCTGGCGATGTTCGGCTTCGCGTTCGCCATGGTGCCGTTCTACGACGTGATCTGTGACATCACCGGCTTGAATGGAAAGACCTCGTCGACGGCGAGCACCGAAGGCCCGGCACGGACCGTGGAAGACCGCACCGTGACCGTGGAATTCATCACCCAGCGGGGCCAGGGCGTGAACGGGGACTTCATGTCCGCCACCCGCCGGGTGAAGGTGCATCCGGGGGAAATCACCCTGGTGAATTTCTACGCCAGCAATCCGAAGACCAGCGAGATCGTCACCCAGAGCATTCCGTCCGTGACCCCCGGGGAAGCGGCGCGCTACCTGCACAAAACCCAGTGTTTCTGCTTCGACCAGCAGACCCTGGGCGCCGGCGAGCGCAAGGAAATGCCGATGATCTTCTATCTGGACCCGGAGCTGCCGGAGCACATCACCACGCTGACGCTGTCGTACACGATATTCGACGTGACCGATCGGGTCGCCGCCAACAACGACACCGTGATGAACAACAATACGGTCGCCAAGTAACGGCCCGGTTGTACAGGAGACTTCTTCAAAATGGCTACTGAAAAGTATTACGTACCCGAGAGCAGCCCCTGGCCCCTGGCGGCTTCGGTGGGGCTGTTCATGACCGCCGTGGGCGGCGCCCACTTTATCCAGCAGAGCACCGCCCCGGACAAGTTCGAGGGCAGCTGGGGGATGCCGCTGTTCTTCTTCGGCCTGGCCACCCTGTGGCTGGTGATCGCCATCTGGTGGCGTGACACCATCAAGGAATCCGTGGGCGGCCTGCACAGCAAGCAGCTGGGCATCTCCTACCGCCAGGGCATGCTGTGGTTCATCTTTTCCGAAGTGATGTTCTTCGGCGCCTTCTTCGGCGCCCTGTTCTACACCCGCTGGCTGATCGTGCCGTGGCTGGGCGGCGCCGGCAGCAACGCCATGACCCATGAGCTGCTGTGGCCGGACTTCCAGGCCATGTGGCCGCTGATCAAGACCCCGGACGGCACCACCACCCAGGCCATGGGCGCCTGGGGTCTGCCGGCGATCAACACCGCCATCCTGCTGACCAGCTCCATCACCCTGACCATCGCCCACCACGCTCTGCTGGAAGGCAAGCGCGGCAAGCTGATCGGTTTCCAGGCGGCCACCGTGCTGCTGGGCGCGATCTTCCTGGGCCTGCAGGCCTGGGAATACCACCACGCCTACGTGGAAATGGGGCTGACCCTGCACGCCGGCATCTACGGCAGCCTGTTCTTCCTGCTGACCGGCTTCCACGGCGCCCACGTGACCATCGGCACCATCTTCCTGTTCGTCACGCTGCTGCGTGTGATCAAGGGCCACTTCGACGCGGAAAACAATTTCGCCTGGGAGGCGGGGGCCTGGTACTGGCACTTCGTGGACGTGGTCTGGCTGTTCCTTTTCGTGGTGGTGTACTGGCTGTAACCCCGCCGACCACCCTGGAAACAAAAAGCCCCGGTCAAAAGCCGGGGCTTTTTGTTTTCCGCCTTTATTGCGTCTGTTCGATGGGCTCACCGTAGCGCTGGCCCGGGTTGACGTCGTGGGGCTGGATCCAGCCCATCATCATGCTCAGCAGAATGAACAGGAACACCGCCGCCGAAAACCCCACCCGCCAGGCCAGGGCACGCATGGTCTTGCCGTCCTTGCCCTGGCCGCGCACCAGCGACATCAGGGCCTTGCCCAGGGAGATCACCGCCGCGATCAACAGCACGATGACGATCAGCTTCACCCACCACATATATTTCTCCTCAGCCAACGTCGGGCGGCATTGCCTCGACGTGCGAACCCGGTCGGGTACAATACGCGCCCATTGTAGCCGCCACCCCAGCGAGTGAAAGATGAAGAGGCGCTTTTCCCCCCTTGGCCTGTTGCTCACGCTCTTGGTGGTCGCGGCGTGTCTGAGCCTGTCCTGGTGGCAATGGCAGCGCGCCGGCGAGAAACGCGCCTGGCTGGCCGATCAGGCGGCCAAGGCCCACGCCGCCCCGGTGGGTCTGGCCGAGGCGCTGCGCCGCGATGACCGCCAGCACCTGCCGGTGCGGGTGCGCGGGAAGATCGACAACGACCATCCGGTGCTGCTGGACAATCGCACCTACCAGGGCGTGGCCGGTTATTACCTGCTCAGCCCGCTGCGCGACGAAAGCGGCCGCTGGGTGCTGATCAACCGGGGCTGGCTGCCCCGCGGCGCCGACCGCGGCACGCTGCCCGAGGTGGCGCCGGTGCGCGGCGCAATCACGGTAAGCGGCCCGCTGTATCAGCCGGACGCCCGCGCCCTGGTGCTCAAGGACACACCGCTGGCGGAACACCAATGGCCGCTGCGGGTGCAAAAGGTGGATTTTGAAGCCATCGGGCGCCGACTTGGGGTAGAATTGGCGCCCTTCGAGATTCGGGTGCCGCCCGAACAGCCCCTGGGCGACGCCCCCGTACTGCCAAGGCCCTGGCAGGACATCACGGCGGCGATCAGCCCGGAACGTCACCAGGCCTATGCGCTGCAGTGGCTGGGGCTGGGTCTGGCCGCCCTGATCATGTACCTGGTCGCCCATTTCCGCCGGCGCCCCCGACCGGATCACTGAAACATCATGTCGCCACGTCTCAAAAACAGGCTGACCCTGCTGGCCATCGTCGGCCCCTTTATCGTGTTCTTCATCGCCGGACGCTATTTCGTGGACCCCTGGTCGCTGCCCCGGGAGAACAAGGGCCAGCTGATCATTCCCCACGTGCAGATCGCGGCCCTGGCGCTGCGCGACGCCAACGGCGAGCCCTACGATCAGGCCGACACCGAGGGCCGCTGGAGCCTGCTGTACGTGGCCGGCGCGGACTGCGCACGGGCCTGCAAGAACGGCCTTTACTATCAGATGCGCCAGGTGCAACGCACCCTGGGCGAGAACATGGAACGGCTGCGCCGGGTGGTGGTCCTCACCGCGCCGGCGTCCGAGGACCTGCGCGGCTTTCTGGACGATCAGGCCGCCGGCATGGTGGAAACCCGTGGCGACGCCGGCACCGTCAAGGCGGCGCTGGCACCGGTCTACGAAGACGCCGGCGGCGACGCCCTCGGCGACATTTTCGTGGTCAGCCCGGACGGCCAGATCTTTCTGCGCTACCCCACCCACGAGGACATGGACGCCACTCTGGAGGAGGCGGAAAACATCCGCCTGGATCTTGAACGTACCTTGAAGGGCTCGCTGATCTGAGGCGGCGCCCGCTACCCCTACAGGTTTCGACACATGCATCCCGAACCCCGGCAACCTCTGACTTCCTCGCAAATCTGGCTGCGTCGCGTGGCCGTGCTGGCGCTGATCCTGGCCGCCGGCGTGATCATCCTGGGCGCCTGGACCCGGCTTTCCGACGCCGGTCTGGGTTGCCCGGACTGGCCCGGCTGCTACGGGCATCTGGACGTGCGCAAGGCCATCGAGCACGTCAACGAACAGAATGCCAGCTCCCCGGGGGCCCTGCGCGAGGCCCACAAAACCGTTCCGGAGATGGTGCACCGCTATTTCGCCTCCACCCTGGGCCTGCTGATCCTGATCGTCGCCGGCCTCAGCCTGGTCAACCGCAAGCGCGAGAAGCAGCCGCTCAAGCTGCCCCTGTTCCTGGTGGCCCTGGTGATCTTCCAGGGCATCCTGGGCATGTGGACGGTGACCATGGGGCTGCAGCCCACCATCGTCATGCTGCATCTGCTGGGTGGCTTCACCACCTTCACCCTGCTGGCCCTGCTCACCGCCCGTCTTTACCGCTGGCCGCGCTTTCTCAATGATTGCGACGTGCGCAGCCTGAAGACCCTGGGCGGGCTGAGCCTGGCGGCGGTGGTGCTGCAGATCGCCCTGGGCGGCTGGACCACCGCCAACTACGCCGCGGTGGTGTGCACCGAACTGCCGATCTGCGAGGACGGCTGGGTGGAGCACATCAATTTCGAGGACGCCTTCGTGTTCTGGGGCCACGAGCACGACAAGCCGGACTACGAGTTCGGCGTGCTGCAGAACGACGCGCGCACCACCATCCATGTGCTGCACCGCTTCGGCGCCCTGCTGGTGACTCTGATGGTCCTGCTGCTGGTGGGACGCATCCTGACCCGGGCGCGCAGCGTGTTCTTCCGCAACTTCGGCCTGGTGATCCTGGGCCTGCTGGCCTTGCAGATCACCCTGGGCATCAGCAATGTGGTGTTCTCGGTGCCGCTGTGGGTGGCGGTATCGCACAACTTCGTGGCGGTGCTGCTGCTGATATCGCTGGTACTCTTTATCCGCGCCATCAACGTAAAATGCGCGGCCCGTCATCCGCGGGGCCCGGACGGGCCGCCCCGGGACTAGTCCAGATCAGGCCGAGAGGGAGCCACCATGAGCGCGAACGACAAGACCATGAGCGCCCCGCCGGAGTCGCGTGAACGCCCGACCCCGGGCTGGCGCGACTATCTGGCGCTGACCAAGCCCGGCGTGGTGATGCTGCTGATGGTCACCGCCGTGGCCGGCATGTTCCTGGCCACCGACCCGCCGGGCATGGTGCCCCTGGACATCTTCATCCCCGCCTTCGTGGGGCTGTCCCTGGCGATGATGGCGTCGGCGGCGATCAACCAGATCATGGATCAGAAGATCGACGCCATCATGAAGCGCACCGAGAAGCGCCCGCTGGTGGCCGGCAAGATTTCGCCGAAGGCGGCGGTGACCTTCGCGGTGCTGTTGGCGCTGGCCTCCATGGCGATGCTCTATTTCCTGGTCAACCCGCTGACCGCCGGGCTGACCCTGTTCGGCTTCGTCGGCTATGCCTTCGTCTATACGCTCTATCTGAAGCGCGCCACGCCGCAGAACATCGTGATCGGCGGCATCGCCGGCGCCATTCCGCCGCTGCTTGGCTGGGCGGCGGTGACCAATTCCCTGGACCCCTACGCCTGGCTGCTGGTGCTGATCATCTTCGTCTGGACACCGCCGCACTTCTGGGCGCTGGCCATCCATCGCGCCGACGAGTACGCCAAGGCGGACGTGCCCATGCTGCCGGTGACCCACGGCATCCCCTTTACCCGGGAGTCGGTGCTGTACTACACCATCCTGCTGTTCATCTGCTCGCTGCTGCCCTACCTGACCGGCATGAGCGGGCTGATCTATCTGGTCAGCGCGGTGATCCTCAGCGGCATTTTCCTGGTGCACGCGGTGCGGCTGCGCTTCAGCAGCAACCCCAAACTGCCGATGAAAACCTTTGGTTATTCCATCGTCTATCTGTTCGTGCTGTTCACCGCCCTGCTGGTGGACCACTACCTGCCCCTGCACCCGCTGCAACCGTGATGCGATCGTCATCGCGCCAATAGCCAGGGGCCGCCGCTTGCAGTAACGTTAAGCACGGTCAAGCCGACCCGGCAGGGGAAAGGGGGAAACATGGGTACCTGGCTGTTCTTCGCCGTTATCATCGCCGGGCTGATCTATCTGGTGGCGATCTACAATCGCCTGGTCAGCCTGCGCAACCGCTTCAAAAACGCCTTCGCGCAGATCGACGTGCAGCTGCAGCGCCGCCACGATCTGATTCCCAATCTGGTGAGCACCGCCAAGGCCTATCTGGACCATGAGCGCGAGACCCTGACGCGGGTCACCGAAGCGCGCAACCAGGCCGAGGGCGCCCGCCGCGACGCCGCCGAACGGCCGGACGACGGCGCCGTCATGGACCGCCTGGGGCGCGCCGAATCGATCCTCTCCGGCAGCTTGTCGCGGCTGCTGGCGGTCAGCGAGAACTACCCGGAACTGAAGGCCGACCGCACCATGGCCGATCTGATGGAGGAGCTGGCCGCCACCGAGAACCGCATCGGCTTCGCCCGCCAGGCGTTCAACGACGCGGTGATGAGCTACAACACCTACCGGGAACAGTTCCCCCACAACGCGGTGAGCGGCTTCTTCGGGCCGTTCAAGGAAGCCGCCCTGCTGGACATCGAGAATCCGGAAGCGCGCCGCGCGGTTCACGTCGCCTTCTGACCCTCCCAACATGGACTTCTTCGATCATCAGGCGCGGGCCCGGCGGCGCACGGTGCTGCTGGTGGGGTATTTCCTGGCCGCGCTGGCGGCGGTGGCCGCCTCCGTCAATGTCTGTGCCTGGCTGATCGGCCACTGGCTGCACCCGGACCTGTCCTGGCGCGCCTGGCTGCTGAGCGACGCCGGCCTGTGGCTCACCGCCGCCACCCTGGCGGTGCTGATCGGCGGGTCCCTGCGCAAGGCCTGGCAGCTGCGCGACGGCGGCCCGGCCCTGGCGCGGCTGCTGGGCGCCCGGGAAGTGCCCGCCCAGCCCGGCGACGCCCGCCAACGGCGCCTGCTGCGGGTGGTGGAAGAAATGAGCCTGGCCGCCGGCACCGTGCCGCCGCGCAGCTTCGTGCTGGAGCGCGAGGACGGCATCAATGCCCTGGTGGCCGGGCTGACGCCCTCCAGCACCGTGCTGGTGGTGACCCGGGGCGCCCTGGAGCGGCTCAGCCGCGACGAACTGCAGGGCGTGGTGGCCCACGAATTCAGCCATATTCTGAACGCGGACATGCGCCTGAACCTGCGCCTGCTGGCCGCCCTGGCCGGGGTGCTGGCGATCGGCAAGGTGGGTGAGTTCCTGCTGCACGCCACCGCCGGCGACGGCCACCGCCGGGGCCTGCCGCTGTTCGCCCTGGGCGGCGCGCTGCTGATGGCGATCGGCTTCGCCGGCCTGTTCTTCGGGCGGCTGATCAAGGCCGCCATCTCCCGCCAGCGGGAACGGCTGGCGGACGCCAGCGCGGTGCAGTTCACCCGCCAGCCCGCCGGCCTGGCCGGCGCCCTGATCAAGATTCGCCAGGAGGGCTCGCACCTGCACAGCCTGCACGCGGAGGACCTCAGCCACATGGCCTTCGCCGAAACCCTGGGCCTGCGCTGGCGGCGCCTGCTGGCCACCCATCCGAGCCTGGACCAGCGGCTGCGCGCCCTGGGCGCGGACTGGCCGGTGCGGGCCCGGGTGCGCACCCGCCAGGCCCGGGCGCCGTCGTCGGCGGCGTCCACCCGGGTGGGTCATCTGGACGCGGCCAATCTGGGCTATGCCCGCTCGCTGCTGGCCAGCATTCCCGTGGACCTGCAGCGGGCGCTGCACACCCAGGAAGGCGCCGAATGCGTGCTCTACGCGCTGGTGCTGGGCGATACGCCACCGCCACCGGCCCTGCGCGGCGGCCGCCGGGGCGCCCTGGTGGAGCAGGTGCGCGGCCTGGGCACGCGACTGCGTCTGCCGCTGCTGGATCTGGCGGTGGCCACCCTGCGCCAGGCGCCGGAGCGCCGCCGCCCGGTGATCGTCGCCCAGTTGCAGGCGATTACCCGGCATCGGGGTGAGCAGGATCTGCTTTGCCGGGCGCTGTCGGCCATCGCGCGTCAGGCGCTGACGCCGACGAAACGGCGCCTGCCGGGCCGGGAGATCCACCGTCTGAGCGCGGTGGCCAACGAAATCCAGGTGGTGTTCTCGGTGCTGGCCTGGGCCGGCGATTCCGCTCGCACCACCGCTCTGGCCGGCTTTCAGCGCGCCACCCACGGGCTGCTGCCGCCCGGTCGTCTGCTGCTGCCGCCGGACCGTTGCGGCCCGGCCCGGCTGCAGACCGCCGTGGACCGGCTCAACCGGTTGACGCCGCTGCTCAAAGCGCCGCTGATCGACGCCGCCGCCGACCTGGTGCTGTCCGATGGCCAGGTTCAGGTGGCGGAAGCCGAGCTGCTGCGCGCCCTGGGCGCGCTGCTGGATTGCCCCATGCCACCGCTGTTCCGGTCCTCCCTGGCCAATATTTGAACATTTTACAATTTGTGATACCGTTCACAAATTGGGGAATGGGGGAATGAGGGATGGAGCTGACCAAGATCAGTCATCGTAATACCTGGCAGGCGGTCTGTGATCGCACCCGCCTTATCCGCGACGGCGAACTGGACCCGGGCCTGACCGCCTGGCTGGCCGCCCAGGGGGTGACCGTCGGCGACAGCGTGTTCGCTCTGGTTTGCCGCTGCGACGAGCGCATGTACACCGGCACCCTGGTGGACGGCGGCGGCCGGGTGCTGGAATACCTGGTGAATCTGGACGACAGCGACGACGATACCCTGGACGACGTGACCGGCGCCCTGGGGCCGAAATGCCCCACCCACCCGCGCACCGATCCCCGCGACCCGGTGACCATGGCGCTGATGATTCAGCGCGGGCTGGCGCCGTCCCCGGACCCGGCGCCGGTGACCGTGCCGGCCTGATCCGCCCGATAGGGCAGCAAGGTGCGCGCCTCGTCCCGGTAGGCCAGCACCTGACGTGCCTCGCGCTGGCAGAAATCCGCCACCGCCTCATGGAACGCCGGCTCCGCCAGCCAGTGCAGCGAATAGGTGAGCACCGGCTCGAAGCCGCGCAGAATCTTGTGCTCGCCCTGCACGCCCGGGTCGAACTCCGACAGACCCCGTTCAATGGCGAACTCGATGCCCTGGTAATAGCAGACCTCGAAATGCAGGGCGTCGTACTCCCGCACGCTGCCCCAGTAGCGGCCGTACAGCGCCCGGTCGTCGAACAGATACAGCCCCGCCGCCACCGGCTCATCGCCCTGGCTGGCCAGCACCAGCAGAAGCTGATCGCCCAGGCGCTCCGCCAGCCGCAGGAAAAACGCCTCGCTCAGATAGGGCAGCTGCCCGCGCACCAGGTAGGTGTTGGCGTAGCAATGGTAGAAGAAGCGCCAGCTTTCCGGCCCGATGTCGGCGCCGGTGAGCCGCTCCACGGTCAGCCCCTGCTCCGCCACCCGGCGGCGCTCCCGGCGCACGCTCTTGCGTTTGCGGGAATTGAAAGTGGCCAGGAACGCCTCGAAGTCCGCGTAGTCCCGGTTGAACCAGCGAAAATGGCAGGCCTGGCGCTCGATCAGCGGCAGCTCGGCCAGCGCCTCCCGGGCCGGGCGGTCCGGGAACAGCAGATGCCAGCCGCTGGCGCCCTGCTCCCGCACCCGCTCGCGCACCCGCCGCCACAGGTCGTCGGCCCGCCAGTCGCCGCGCCAGCGGGGCCCCACCACCGGGGTGAAGGGAATGGCGGTGACCAGTTTGGGGTAATAGGGCAGCCCGTGGCGCTGGTAGGCGTCCGCCCAGGCGAAATCGAACACGTATTCGCCCCGGGAGCCGTCGCGGGCATACAGCGGCAGAAAAGCGTCGCCCTCTTGCGGAGGGCTATCTTTTACAGGGCCGTTTCGTAAATGACAGGGGGTCCAGCCGCGCTCCGGGGTGGCGGCGCCGGTGTCCTCCAGGGCGCCCAGGAAGGCGTCGGTAAGAAAGGGAAAGCGCATTTCCGCATGATACTGGCCGTGGCGCGCGGCGGCGAGAGTCACGGGACATGAGATTGCGTGTCCGCTTCGTTACAATTCGCGGCAACAAAATGCGCGGCGATAATCAGAGAGGCCGGTTTCAAGCCTCCCACCCGTTCCGCGACCTACTTGCTTCGAAAAAAGGTAAGCCGATTCCATGAAAGTCTCCAAACCCTTGGCGGCCGTGTACGCTCTGGCCGTCCTGTTGCTGGCGCTGCCCGGCGCCGGGTTGCTGTTCGCCCCCGACCGCTTCGTGCTGCTGGTCCATGGTGGCGAGCAGGTGCTGATGATCTCTCCGCTGCTGTCCCAGCAAACCGGCCTGGGCCTGCTGCTGGCGGCGGCGGTCAATCTGGTGTGCCTGGCCGGCGGCGCCACCCGGCGGCCGCTGCACGCGGCGGTGCTGGTGTACCTGATCGGCCTGGTGGCCAGCCACGGCGAGGCCGCCTTCGGCGCCGCCGCCTGGCTGTGGGTGCCGGTGCTGTTGTACGCCCTGGCCCTGCTGCCCTGGGGGCGCCTGCCCGCACCCCGGCTGCCGTCGGCGGCGGAGAACGACGGGCGCCGCCGGGGCGAGGTGAAGTGGTTCAATCCCAAGAAGGGGTTCGGCTTCATTCTCGCCGAGGACGGCGAGGAGATCTTCGTCCATTTCAAGGCGGTGCTGGACGGCGGCCGTCGCAGCCTGCGGGCGGGCACCCCGGTGCGCTTCGTCACCCGCCACTCCGAGCGCGGTGAGCAGGCCGATCAGGTGGAAATCCTGGAATGACCCTGGCGCCCCTGGACTGGGCGGTGCTGCTGGCCTATCTGGCGGTGGTCCTGCTGATCGGTTTCTGGTTCGCGCGGCGCAACACCAGCACCGAGGAATACTTCGTGGGCGGGCGCCGCTTCCGCGGCTGGGTGATCGGCCTGTCCCTGGTGGGCACCTCGATCAGTTCCATTACCTTTCTCGCCTACCCCGCCGACGCCTTCAAAACCGGCTGGCTGCGCTACCTGCCCAACCTGGCCCTGCCGCTGGCGCTGGTGATGGCGGCGCGGGTGTTCCTGCCGTTCTTCCGGCGCGGCAACATGACCAGCGCCTACGAGTTTCTGGAGCTGCGCTTCGGGCCCAGCGTGCGGGTGTACGGGGCGGTGGCCTTTATCGTCGCCCAACTGGTGCGCCTGGCCATGATCCTGTGGCTGCTGTCGCTGCTGATCCTGCAACTGGTGGAAGTCTCGCCGACCACGGCGATCATCGCCGCCGGTCTGTTCGTGGGGCTCTATACGGTGGTCGGCGGCATCGACGCGGTGATCTGGACCGATGTGCTGCAAACCCTGGTGCTGCTGCTCGGCGGCCTGCTGTGCGTGTGGGTGGTGGTGGAGGCCCTGCCCGGCGGGCTCGGCCAGGTGTTCCGGGAAGCCGGCGCCGCCGGCAAGTTCGCCCTGTCGGAATGGCGGGACGGCGAACCGCAGCCGGTGCGCTGGGGGCTGTCGCTGAGTGAGAAGACCGCCACCATGATGCTGTTCATCGGCCTCACCAACTGGCTCACCGAATATTCCAGCAATCAGAACACGGTGCAGCGCTATTGCGCGTCGCGCTCCACCCGGGAAGCCCGCCGGGGGCTGTGGGTGTACCTGTTTACGGCGCTGCCGGTGTGGGCCTTTTACATGCTGCTGGGCACCGCCCTGTGGGTGTTCTTCCAGCATCACCCGGATCCGGTGGCCGAGGCGGTGCTGGCCGGTACCGCCAAGGCCGAGACCATCGTGCCCTGGTTCATCACCGAGTACCTGCCCGCCGGCGTGGCCGGGCTGGTGGTGGCGGCGGCGCTGGCGGCGGCCATGAGTTCCCTGGACTCCAGCATCAATTCGGTGGCCACGGTGGCCATTGTCGACCTTTACCGGCGCCATCTGCGCACCGGCCTGGACGACCGCCACTATCTGCGCTCGGCGCGCTGGGTGGCCACCGCCGTCACCGTGCTGATGATCGTCGGCGCCCTCTGGCTGAACGGCGCCGACACCCACACCCTGCAGGACACCTCCACCATTCTGGTGTCGCTGTTCGGCGGCGGCATGCTGGGGCTGTATCTGCTCGGTTTCCTGAGCCGGCGGGGGGACGCGCGGGCGGCCTGGTGGGGCATCGTCGCCACCCTGCTGTTCACGTCCTGGACGGTATTGACCAACGAAGGGATGTTGCCGGCGACGCTGAGCGCGCCGTTCGACCTCTACTACACCGGCCTGATCGGCAATCTGGTGATGTTTGTGGTGGGCTATGGCGCGGCCCTGTACTGGCCGCGCCGGGCCCGCTGATCAGCGCTGGCCGGCCACCCGCGCCGCCGCCGGGGCGGGGGCGTCCAGCGACGGTTGCGCCGCCGGCAGCCGCTGGGCGCGGCGCACCAGCAGACGGTCGCGGACCAGCCAGCCAATCGCCCAGAACACCAGCCAGGGGTCGATCAGATAGTCCCAGAGATTGTCGGAGTGCAGGACGTTGGCGCCGTAGGCAAGCTGGGCCACCACCAGCACCACGCAGCTGGCGTAGGCCCGGTTCAGCCAGGCGAACACCCCCACCAGCAGCAGCACCGCGCTGAACAGGGTATCGCCGAAGCCCAGCGCATAGGGGTCCGCGTAGCTGGAGCCCAGGCTCATCGGGTAGAACCACAGCGCCAGCCCCACCAGCAACAGGCAGGCGGCGCGCAGTTCCCGCACCGGCAGCCAGTAGTGGCCGGTCAGCCGATGCTGGATGGCCACCAGGGCCAGCAGCCCGGACGACAGACTGAAATGGCTCAGGTAGCTGAGCACCCAGCCGCTCAGGCCGTAGGGAAACGGCAACAGCGCCGCCACCAGGGCCAGCGCCGCCAGCACCGCCCGGGCGGGCCTCGGCAGGCGCGCGCCCAGGCGCAGGGCCACCGCCACCAGCACCAGCGCGCAGATCAGTTCCGGCATCATCATCCTTTGTCCCCCTGGCCGTCACCGGCGGGCAGCCAGGCGTGGCGAATGGCGGTCTTGTTCCAGGTATAGAGAATGTGCACGTCGCCGTTGCTGGCCTGCAGCACATAGGGATAGTCGTACTGAAACTCACAGCCGTCGCGGGCGCACTTGTTGTGGTCCACGCGGCGACGCAGCAGCGCCGGGTTCTCGGCATTGAGGGTGTCCGCCACTTCCTCGTCGATCATGCCGAGGAAGGCGGTTTCCTCCACCCGGCCCTCGCGCCAGGCTTCGCGGTTATGGAAGAACAGCCGGTCGCTCCAGGTGCGGCCGCTGTCGAAGGTCTCGTGGACGCACAGGTCGTCGCGCTCGTAGGCGTTGCAGTTGGCCACCACCAACCAATGGCCCGGGGACAGCACCACACCGCCCACCGCCGCCGACGGATTGATCAGCTTGGACCCGTACAACGGCGTCCAGTCATTGCCGCCGTCGCCGGTGTCGCTGCGGTACAGACGCCCCTGGTCGTCCTCGCTCTCGTTGCGCAGCAGGGCGGTGGCGCGCTTCGGCCCGTCCACCAGAACCAGCGGCTGGATCGCCTTGCGGCCGTGGCCGATGCGCTCCTTGTCGACGATATGGTTGTCGCGGTCCAGACGCAGGATTTCACCGAACTTGCCCACCATCTCATGGTAGACCGGCAATCCCACGGTGCCGTCCTGGTAGTGGATCGGCGGGGTTTTCACCAGGGTGCTGATGTTCAGGAACGGGCTGGTGGTAAGCGCTTCGTCGAAGGTCCAGGTGGCGCCCAGATCGTGGGAGTCCAACACCACCAGCCGGCTGGCCGCCCAGCCGCCGAAGCTCACCGCCACCACGAACAGGCGCATGCGGCCGTCGTCGTCGAGCACCGGCACGGCGTTGCCGAGCTTGCGCACGTGGCGCCCCCATTGCCGGCGGATCTGCTCGCGGGTGACCACCCGCTCCTCCTCGCTCCAGCGCGACCGGCGCGGGTCGAAGACGGCGGAGTGAATGCCCACGTCCTCGGCGCCCTCGGCGGAGCCGGCGAACCAGAACGCCCGCAGCCGGCCATCGGGCAATTCCACCATGGAGGCGGCGTGCACCAGGGGAGTTTCAGCGTCGGAGGCGAACCGCATTTGCCAGCGGCCGTCCAGGTTGTCGTGGCCGCGCACGTAGTCGGTACGGAAAGCGGGCTCGTCCACCCGTTCCTCGTGTTCCGGCAGCGTCACCAGAAAGGCCGCCACCAACATCACCCCTACCACCCAATGCGGCCACCGATGCGTCCATCGGGGCGGGAAACGCTTCGTCATAGTCGCGGGCGTCTCATTGTTGCGTTGTCATTTATGGCTGCGTTGCGGTCAAGATCGCCGAGTCTAACACCGGCCGGCCGCGTTTGGCCTCGGCCGGACCGCCCGACGCGCTTGAAAATCGGACCAACGGCCCACCCCTTACCAGATGATGGGCCTATCATGGCCGCGACCTCCTAAGACGTTCGGATCAGACGATATGCGGAAAAGCGTCCTGCCACTGCCCATGGTGCTGCTCTTGCCTCTGCTGGTGGGCAGCGCCGACGGCCTGGTGTCGGTGCCGGACGGTCCGCCGCCGCTCTGGTCCCTGATCAGTGACCGCCAGCAGGTACGGGTGTTCCGCCAAAACGACGACGGCCCGGATTTCGCCATCCGCGGCACCACCCGCTTCGCGCTGCGCGACGAGTACGCCCTGGTGGCGGTACTGCGGGATTACGCCGCCTATCCGGAATGGCTGCATTTCGTCACCGAGGTGGACGAGCTGGCCGCCAGCC
The DNA here is from genome assembly GCF_016906305.1 of Alloalcanivorax marinus. Taxonomy (GTDB): domain Bacteria; phylum Pseudomonadota; class Gammaproteobacteria; order Pseudomonadales; family Alcanivoracaceae; genus Alloalcanivorax; species Alloalcanivorax marinus. The sequence goes on along the minus strand of NZ_JADDOL010000003.1, from coordinate 64,256 downwards.
CGGATGGCGGCCGCCGGCTGCGCTTCACCACGCGCCTGCCCTGGCCGCTGCGCGACCGGGAAGCGCTGCTGGAAAGCCGCCTGCTGCCCGCCCCCGCCTCGGCGGATCAGATCACCGTGGCGTTGAGCAACCGGCCCGGGCTGCTGCCCCCCGACCCGGCCTACGTGCGCGTGCCCCGGCTGCGCGGCAGCCTGGCGTTCCGGCGCCTGGAGGGCGACCGGGTGGAGGTGGACTACCGCCTGCGGCTGGACCCGGGCGGCGACCTGCCCGCCTGGCTGGCCCGCCTGCTGCTGCGCGACGCGGCCCATTTCACCCTGCGGCGGCTGCGTGCGGCGGTGCGTCAACCCCGTTACCAGGGGCATTACTACAGCGGCCTGGATCTGCGCGGGCCGGGCCGCCCCGTGCAGGTGGAAAACGTAACAAAACCCCAATAACGCCTGTCCTTTTCGGACAGCGCCGCGACGCTTCCGCTATTATTGAGCCCCGCTCCTTTTTTCGCCGCCCGGACGGAGTCGACAGGCATGATCAACGCGCTCTTCTTCGTGTACTCCTGGTTTATCTTCGCGCCTCTGATGCTGGCCGCCACCGTGCTGTTCGGGCTGCTGTGTTTCCTGCTGGTGCCGTTCCTGGGCCCGCGCCGCGCCGGCCGCCTCACCGCCGTGCCCTGGTCGCGCCTGGGCCTGATGCTCAGCGGCGTGCAGGTCCGCCTCCATGGCCTGGAGCACCTGGACCCGGAACAGAGCTACGTGATCGTCGCCAACCACCTCAGCCAGTACGACATCTGGGTACTCTACGGGCACCTGGACAAGGATTTCCGCTGGGTGATGAAGCACGAGTTGCGCAAGGTGCCGGTGATCGGCCCCTGCTGCGCCCTGCTCGGCCACATCTTTATCGACCGCGGCGACGCCCAAGCCGCCATCGCCAGCCTGGAGACGGCCAAGGCCCGCCTGGTGGGCGGCACCAGCATTCTGTTCTTCCCGGAAGGCACCCGCAGCCGCGACGGCACGCTGCGCCCCTTCAAGAAAGGCGCCTTCCGCATGGCCCGGGACCTGGATCTGCCGCTGCTGCCGGTGACCCTCACCGGCACCCGCGAGATCCTGCCGCCGGACAGCCTGCGCATGCACCCCGGCGGCGCGACGCTCACCGTGCACGCGCCGGTGGTCGTGGACGGCAACGACGAGGCGGCGCTGGAGGCCGCGCTGGCGCGCTGCCGGTCGGCCATCGCCGGGGTCGCCGCCGAAGGCTGCCTGGAGCCGACCTGACATCGCGCCACGGCGGCAGGGTCAGCGCCCACAGGGTGATTGGCCCGTTTGGAATGGCCGGAATCGATACACTCCGGCCATTCCATCGCAACGGACGAAGTCGCAATGAAACAGTTCAACGATAAGGTCGCCGTGGTCACCGGCGCCGGCTCCGGCATCGGCCGCGCCCTGGCTCATCAACTGGCCGAGGCGGGCGCCCGTCTGGCGCTTTCCGACATCAATGAAACCGGCCTGCGGGACACCGCCCGGGAACTGGGCCTCGGCGAGGACCGCCTGATCACCGAGGTCTTCGACGTGTCCGACCGGGACGCGGTGTACGGCTTCGCCGACCGGGTGGCCGGGCATTTCGGCGCCGTGCACCTGGTGATCAACAACGCCGGCGTGGCCCTGGGCGCCACCGTGGAAGACATGAGCTACGACGACTTCGAATGGCTCATGGGCATTAACTTCTGGGGCGTGGTGTACGGCACCAAGGCGTTCCTGCCCCATTTGAAGCGCGCTGGCGAAGGGCATATCGTGAACGTCTCCAGCGTGTTCGGCCTGATCGGCGTGCCCACCCAGTCCGCCTACAACGCCGCCAAATTCGCGGTGCGCGGTTTCACCGAATCCCTGCGCCAGGAACTGGAAATCGAAGGCGGCCGGGTGTCCTGCACCAGCGTGCATCCGGGCGGGATCAAAACCAACATCGCCCGCAACGCGCGCATGGCGGACGGCATGGAGCGCATCACCGGCGATCCGGAAAAGGCCCGCCGGGACTTCGAGAAAATGTTCCGCACCACGCCGGAAGAGGCGGCGCGCACCATTCTCAAGGGCGTGCGCGGCAACAAGCGGCGCGTGCTGATCGGCTCCGACGCGCGCGCCATCGACAGCATGCAGCGGCTGATGCCCACGGCCTACCAGCGCATCATGGTGGCCGGCCAGAAGATGGCGCGGAAGTCCTAGCGCGAAATGAGCCATACCGCGAAATAAGGATCCACCATGCTCCCGTTTTCCCAGGCGGCCGAGAACAACAAGGGCCCCCTCTTCGAGGTCCTCAGTCAGTACCTCACCGCCCCGGGAACGTTGCTGGAGATCGGCGCCGGCACCGGCCAGCACGCGGTCTGGCTGGCGCCCCGCTTTCCCCATATCCACTGGACGCCGTCGGAACAGCCGGACTACCTGGACGCCCTGCTGCCCCGGCTGGCCGCCGAACCCGCCGCCAACCTGGGCCCGGCGGTGGGCCTGAGCGTCCAGGACGACGCCGCCTGGCCGGACGGCCCCTTCGATTACGTGCTCACGGTCAACACCTTCCACATCATGAGCCGCGACCAGGTGATGCACTGCATCGACCAGGCCTGCCGTCGGCTTACCTCGGGCGGACGCTTCGCCGTCTATGGCCCGTTCCGCTACGGCGGCCAGCCCACCACCGACAGTAACCGCCGCTTCGACGAGAGCCTGCGCGCCCGGGACCCGGCCATGGGGCTGCGCGACCAGGAATGGGTGGTGGCGCGCTTCGCCGACCACGGTCGCGCCCTGCTCGGCGACCACGCCATGCCCGCCAATAACCGGGTTTTGGTATTCGGATAAGCCCGCTTTTTATACACTGTGCGGTCTGACGACGCCGCCGGCCGGCCGGTGGAGCCGCCAGACCGCCGTTCCCGGCTTTCCTGACCGAGCGATTCGATGCAAAACGAGACCACGCAAGACTGGACCCTGGAGCAATTCCAGGTGCCGGAAAAAGAAGGGGAGACCCGTTTCCACGACTTCGATCTGGAACCGGCGCTGATGCGCGGCATCGCCGACGCGGGCTTTCAATATTGCACGCCGATTCAGGCCAGCGTCCTGGCGCACACCCTGGCCGGCGCCGACGCCATCGGCCGCGCCCAGACCGGCACCGGCAAGACCGCCGCCTTCCTGATCACCATGATCAACGACCTGCTGCGCCACCCGATCACGGTGAAGCGCTTCGCCGGCGAACCCCGCGCCCTGATCGTGGCGCCCACCCGGGAGCTGACCATGCAGATCGAGAAGGACGCCAAACAGCTGTCGGCGCACACCGACCTGCAGGTGATGAGCGTGGTCGGCGGCATGAATTTCAACCGTCAGCAGGAACGGCTGCAGACCCGGCTGATCGACATTCTGGTGGCCACCCCGGGCCGGCTGCTGGATTTCGCCAAGCGCCGCGACCTGTGGCTGGACCGGGTGGAATCCCTGGTGCTGGATGAAGCGGACCGGATGCTGGACATGGGCTTCATCCCCGACGTGAAACGCATCGTGCGCATGACCCCGCCGAACCGCTACCGGCAAACCCAGCTGTTCTCCGCCACCTTCAACGATGACGTCATGGCCCTGTCGCAACGCTGGACCGAGGACGCCGCCGTGGTCGAGATCGAGCCCACCCAGGTGACCACGGAGACGGTGGACCAGAAGGTCTACATCACCGCCACCGACGATAAATTCAACCTGCTCTATAACCTGATCACCCGCGAGAACATGGACAAGGTGATCGTGTTCGCCAACCGCCGCGACATCACCCGCCGCCTGAACGACCGGCTGCACAAGAAGGGCCTGAAGGTGTCGCTGATCTCCGGCGATGTGCCCCAGAACCAGCGGCTCAAGACCCTGGAGCGCTTCCGGGCCGGCGACCTGCAGGTGCTGATCGCCACCGACGTGGCCGGCCGGGGCATCCATATCGAAGGGGTCTCCCACGTGATCAACTACAACCTGCCGGAAGACCCGGAGGATTACGTGCACCGCATCGGCCGTACCGGCCGGGCCGGCGCCAGCGGCGTGTCGATCAGCTTCGCCTGCGAGGACGACGCCTTCCTGTTGCCGCAGCTGGAACAAGCGATCGGCCGGAAACTCAACTGCGAACACCCGGACGCGGCCCTGGTCGCCGACCGGTAAAGGAGCTTCCCATGGCGGAATGCATCGGCCCGGAACAGGGCCGCGAAATCCTGCGCGACGGCGGCGCTCTCTTTATTGACGTGCGCGACCCGGAGAGCCACCGGCAGGCGCGCATCCCCGGCGCCCTGCCCCTCAGCCAGGCCGGCCTGGAGGCGTTCCTGGCCGCCACCGACCGCGCCCACCCGCTGGTGGTGTACTGCTACCACGGCCATTCCAGCCAGTCGGCCAGCGACTTCCTCAGCGAGCAGGGTTTTCAATCCGTGGTCAGCCTGGACGGCGGTTTCGAGTACTGGCGGCGGGCCTACCCCGATCAGGTGGAAACCGGCGACGACCACCCGGCCGGTTAGCGCCAGCGCCCGCAGGCGCCGTCGCGACAGTGGCGCGGCCGGCGCCGCTTTTGGCCATGATGACGCCCACCCGTTCAGAATAACGAGGAAGCGGATGAACGCAGCCGACCTGGCCGCCGCCCTGCGCGCGGCCCACGTCGCTCACGCCCGTGAGCGCTTGCAGCAAAAAACCTACTGGCAAACGCAACTGGACGACGGCGTCAAAGCGCTGGGCAAGACGCCGGTGGGCGCCCTGGTGGACGCCGACGTCCTGGCCACCGTGGTCGACGACTGGCTCGCCCAGGTGCACACCACCCGGGGCCTGGAACCGGTGATCCTGCAGGTGGCCGAGGCGGTGCGCCGGCGCGCCCTGGACGAGCCGGCCACCGTGGGCGAACTGCTTGAGGAACACCATTTCGAGGCGATCCTGGCCCAGGCCCTGCGCCTCAAGCCCCTGCGCGAGAAAGCCATCCACGCCTGCCTCAACCATCCGCTGGTCAGCGACATGGTCAGCGAGATGCTCTACACCGGCATCAAGAATTTTCTGCTCGAGGAAAACGCCCTGGCCAAACTGCCCGGCGTCAGCAGCATGATGAAGCTGGGCCGCAAGAGCGTGGGCCGCGCCATGGGCGGGCTGGAAGAACCGATCCGGGATTACCTGCGCCACAATATCCGCGCCACCCTGCGCACCGGCGAGCAGTGGCTCAACGCCCAGCTCACCGACCGCCGCATCGCCGAACTGGCCCGGGACGGCTACCGCCGGCTGGCGCCGCTGCGCCCCGCCGACGCCCTCCGTCAGGCGCCGGACGATCTGGTGGCGCAGACCGTGCCGCACGCGGTGGTGATCGCCGACGAGGCGGCGCGCCTGGAATACAGCCGCGCCCTGGTGAACGCCGGCGTGCTGGCCGCGGTGCAGGCGCTGCTCGACCACGACCTGCCCGGCCTGCTCAAGGCCATGGGCACCACCCCGAAACAACGCAGCAAGGTGCTCGCCCCGGCCCTGGCCAGCGGCGCCCGGGTGCTCGACGAACAGGGCGTCCTCACGCCCTGGATCGAGAACGCGCTGGGGGATTTCTACGACAGCGAGGCGTGTCGGGGGGTTTTGGAGGAGGCTCTCGGGGGATAGCCCCCATGTAGGAGCGGTCGGACGACCGCTCCTACCGGTGTGTATGGAACGCTACAACCACGTCTCCGCGTACTCCGCCAGCAACGACCTGGGCACGCCCATCAACTGCACCGAGCCGCCGTGCTCGAAACCCTTGAAGCGTTCGGTCATGTAGGTGAGCCCGGAGCTGATCGGTGACAGGTAGGGGGTGTCGATCTGCGCCAGGTTGCCCAGGCACACCACCTTGGAGCCCTCCCCGGCCCGGGTGATGATCGCCTTCATCTGGTGGGGCGTCAGGTTCTGGCTTTCGTCGATCAGGATCAGGGATTTCTGAAAGCTGCGACCCCGGATGTAGTTGAGCGCCTTGAACTGGATATTGGCCCGTTCCTTGACGTACTGAATGCTGCCCTGGGGGTTCTCGTCGTTGAGGTGCAGCGCCTCGATGTTGTCGTTGATGGCGCCCAGCCAGGGGTCCATCTTCTCCTCCTCGGTGCCGGGCAGGAAGCCGTGCTCCTCGGCCAGGGGCGGCGTGGAGCGGGTGGCGATGATCTTGTTGAAGCGGCGCTGCTCCACGGTCATTTCGATGGCCGCCGCCAGGGCCAGGATGGTCTTGCCGGAGCCGGCGGCGCCGGTCAGCGTCACCAGGTGGATGTCCGGGTCCAGCAGCAGCTGCAGCGCCACCGCTTGCTGCACGTTCATCGGCTTGAGCCCCCAGGCCTCCTGTTCCATCAGCGTCTCGGCCTTGTGGTGACGCAGGGTCACCACGCCACCCCGCACGCTGACGATGCGGCCCACGAAGCCCTGCTCGTCGAGAATGAACTGGTTGGGGTAGACCTCCTCGCCAAGAATGTCGCTGACCACCAGACCGTGGGACAGGCGGTGCAGGGTCTCCGCCCCTTCCTGCACGGTCTCCACCTCGGTGACCTTGTCCCAGAACGAGCCCGCCACCTCGAAGAAGCCCCGGGTCAGTTGCTTGATGTCGGAGACCAGCTGATCGTTCTGGTAATCCTCCGCGTCGATGCCGCAGGCGCGCGCCTTGAGGCGCATGTTGATGTCCTTGGTGACCAGCACGTAGCGGCTGTCCGGGTCGGCCATCTTCATGGCCATCACGTCGTTGATAATGCGGTTGTCGTTGAGGTGCTCCGGCAGGGCGCCGCCGCCGCTGCCGCCGCGCGGCATCAGCACGGTGAGGGTGCCCTGCTCGGTGCGGCCGCGGTTGATGGGGATGCCCGCTTCCACTTCCGCCGGGCTGGCCTGGCCCAGTACCCGATCGATCTGGCGGATCGCCGCCCGGCAGTCCGAGGCGGTGTGGGATTTACCGGTTTTCAGACGGTCCAGCTCCTCCAGAACGGTCATCGGAATCGCCACCCGGTGCTCCTCGAAATTGAGCAGCGAGTTGGGATCGTGGATCAGCACATTGGTATCGAGAACGTAGGTCTTGGGCGTGGCGTCGGGTTGGCCGTGGCGGGTGTTGGACGGGTGGGCTTTGGCTGCGGAGACGGAGTGCAAAGTGGCCGCGCGCTCTTCCATGCGTTTCCCCTGTTGGTCTGCACCTGACGGTGCGGTTGGGCGACCGGGGCGAACGTCCCCTGGCGGGTTCTCGCGAACGGAAACAGCGGGTCGCGAGAGTGACGCGTGCTCCTGCCGCCGTGTTTTTGGCTCACCGGCGGTGGCTGGTCTGGCACAGTTCGGATCGCGATCCCTCCCGCGCGGGCGGGATGTGAATTACCATAACCCAGCTTTTCACCCCTGACAACGAGACCGACAAGCCGAGAGCCAACCATGTCCGAGCAACCCGACCCGGCGCACCCCGAAGTGCGCATGCCGCCGCCCCTGCTGCATCTGGGTGGCCTGCTGATCGGCCACGGCCTGGACCGGGCCCTGGGCTGGACGCTGCCGGACTTCGCCGGCCGCCAGACCCTGGCCACGGTGCTGGCGGTGGCCGGCGCGCTGCTGGTGGTGACGGCCCTGCTGCAACTGGCCCGCCATCGCACCACGGTCATGCCGCACCGCGCCGCCCGGGTGCTGGTCACCGGCGGCGTGTTCCGGCTGAGCCGCAACCCGATCTATTTGTCGTTCGCGCTGCTGCATCTGGCCTGCGCCCTGAGCCTGGCCAGCCCCGGCATGCTGTTGATGCTGCTGGCGGTGCTGTGGGTCATGCAAACTCACGTGATCGCCGCGGAAGAAGCGTTTCATGCGCGGCGTTTCGGGGATCAGTGGCGGACCTATCGCCAGCGGGTACGGCGCTGGCTGTAGCGCCGCGCCACGCCTTCAGCAGTTCCGGCGGCGCCAGTTCGCCGGCGAGCCGCGGCGAGTCGAAATCACCGGGCACGAAACCGGCCACCCGGGCGTCCCGGGGCAGCCAGCCCAGGCGCCGGTACATCTCCGCCACCAGCTCCGAACAGAACCAGCCGCGCCGGTCCGGCGGCCGGGTATAACCGCTGAGCAGATCCAGGGCGTTGCACCAGACAAAATTCTTATAGGGACGATGCAGCAGGCGCCGCACCAGCCGCGCCACCAGCCGCTGCCGGCGCGGGCACGGCGGTGGCCCGAGGCGGCGGCGCACCACGATCTCGCCGGGATAATCGCGCAGCTTGTCGGCCAGCGGCACCAGCGCCACCCCGTTCACCGGCCGGCCCAGATGCAGGTCGGCGGATTCGCTGGTTCCCATGGCCTCCAGCACCAACGGCCGGTCATCGCCGGGCAGGCGCACGATCATGGCGATGTGGCTCCAGCGGCTGCGGGTGAACAGCCGGATGGTGGCACTGACCAGACCACGGCCGGCGAACAACAACAGATCGCCGGTTTGCAGGGACGAAACGGACGGAGCAGGGATCACCACGCTACCCACCGAAAAGCCGGGACTCGTCACGCAGACTGGCCGGTGGCGATGACAGGGTCCTGACAGTTTGGTCTCGGTTGGGTGACAGCCGGGCCACCCGCCGTGTCCGAGGCACTGTCATAAAACCGTGACCTGATCGTGACAGCATGGCCCCAACGTAGCCGGTTCCCGCCATGCAAGAACGACTCTATCTGTTGCAACGACACCTGCCTGAACTGCTCCACCTGGACAGCCTGATCCGTCTCGGCGAGCGGCACCTTCGTGTCAGCGAGGTGCTCAGCGTGCCCCAGGGCGGTCTGGACCTGCCGGTGCGGGTGATCGAGATGGGCAGCCGCTCACCGGCGGCGCCGGCCATCGGTTTCTTCGGCGGCGTGCACGGCGTGGAACGGATCGGTACCCAGGTGATTCTTTCCCTGCTGCACAGCCTGATCCACCGGCTGCAGTGGGACGATCAGATGCACCGGCGGCTGGAAAGCGTGCGCCTGGTGTTCATGCCCATGGTCAACCCGGGCGGCATCTGGCGGCGCACCCGCAGCAACCCCAACGGCGTGGACCTGATGCGCAACGCGCCGGTGGAGGCGGACGGGCGGGTGTCGTTCCTGGTCGGCGGGCACCGCCTGAGCCGCCACCTGCCCTGGTACCGGGGCCGCGCCGGCGCGCCCATGGAGGCGGAGGCGCGGGCGCTGATCCAGGTGGTACGGGAACGGTTGCTGAACGCGCCGGTGTCGCTGAGCCTGGACTGCCACAGCGGCTTCGGCCGTCGCGACCGGATCTGGTGCTGCTACGCGCGCACCCACGCGCCCATCGACCATATCGGCGAGGTGTTCCGGCTCAAGCAGCTGCTGGAGCACACCTATCCGCATCATCACCGCTACCTGATCGAGCCCCAGTCGCTCAACTACACCACCCACGGCGACCTCTGGGATTACCTGTACGATCAGGCCCGCGGACAGCACCCTGAGCGCACCTTCCTGCCGTTCACCCTGGAAATGGGCTCCTGGCTGTGGGTGCGCAAGAACCCCCGCCAGATGTTCGACTTCTTCGGCTACTTCAATCCCATCATCGGCCATCGCCACGATCGGGTATTGCGCCAGCACCTGCCGCTTTGCGATTTTCTGATCGCCGCCGCCGCCAACGCCGGCAACTGGCTGCCCACCGGCGAGCGCCGCCGCGCCCTGACCCGGGAGGCGGTGCGGCACTGGTTCGGGGAATAACGGGTTTGGGGTTTAACTGGTGGCCCTCCTCTTGCATCCGTACACTCCTTTCAATCGTTGAGGAGGACCACCATGATCAGAATAACCACCGCGCTGTTGCCGCTGGCGCTGCTGACCGGCTGCCAGATGTTCGCTTACCAGGAACCCACCGGCGCGCAAACCGCCACCGTCACCTTCACCGGCGACGCCGCCGCCCAGCCGGCGGTGTGCGTGCCGGGCAGCGGCTTCAAGGACACCCGCGAGGCGCTGGCCGTGAAGCCCTGGGAAACCAACGCCTTCGACAAGCTGTTCCAGACCATGAAGAAAAGCGAGGCGGTGACCGTGGCGCTGGCGCCGTCCGACCAGGCCCGGGTGGGCGTGGTGTTCAGCGAGGCCCGAGCCGGCGGCGGCCGGGACCGCTGCCGGGTGGCGGCCCAGTTCGAGGCCCGCGCCGGGGAACGCTACCAGGCCCGCTTCACCCGCACAGACACCGGTGCCTGCGGCCTGGAGATCCGCGGCGAGGACGGCGTCCGCGCCAACGCCGTGCCGGTGGACTGGCAGTGCCCGGACTGACACCGGGCGCGCCGGGGGCGGCGGGCATCGGCGCCGCCCCATTCTGGTGCCTTGCACCAAAACAGAGCCCCACCCCTTCCCCGTTTTCGTTATTTTACCTTTCCCGCTTCGCCCAACCTTGCCTAACACCCTGACAAATAACGCTTTTCTTTTTTTGGCACGCTCCCTGCTAAATAACGATCAGCCTCCCCGGCCAGTGCGCCAGGAGCGCACAAAAACAGTTATTTGCAAAGAGGGTTGCACATGAAACACGTATCCAAGATGAAGAAGACCGTTCTGGCCGCCGCGGTGGCCACTTCCGCCGCCGTCCTGGCCGCGCCGTCCGTGGCGGTGGCCGAGGTGAGCGGCAACGTGGGTGTGTCCAACATCTACCTGTGGCGTGGTCAGGATCTGTCCGCCGGTAACGCCCAGGTCTTCGGTGGCTTGGACTACGCGCATTCCTCCGGCCTCTATGCCGGTGTGTGGGGCAGCTCCGAAAACGACAGCGACGCGGACGGTGATGCCAGCACCGGCGGCATGGAATACGACCTGTACCTGGGCTACGGCGGCGCCGTGGGCGACTTCAGCTACGACCTGTCCTTCGTCGACTACAACTACCCGAACGCCACCGACGCCGACTTCCAGGAAGTGGTCGCCAGCCTGGGCCTGGCCGGCTTCTCCGCCGCCGCCTACATCGGCGTGGGCGACTACGGCCACGGCAGTGACGCGGTGGACAACAAGGACAACTACTACAACCTGGGCTACAGCTACGATCAGTTCGGCATCAACGTGGGCTTTTTCGATTTCGACGCGGACTCGTCCGACTACACCCACGTGGACCTGACCTACGCCCTCACCGATGAGCTGGGCTTCACCGTCTCCAAGGTGGTCGACTCCGACGACGACAACATGGACGACGCCAACGATACGCTGTTCGTGGTCACCTATGCGCTGTCGTTCTAAGCAACGACCTTCGAAGTGTTGAAAGAACGTTTGAAAGACTGAGAGGCAGAAAACTTCGGGCGGGCTCTCTCCCCCCGCCCAACCTTTTCACACCGTGGGGCCCTCCCTGGTCCTCGCTGGAAACGCAAGCAGGCCCCACGGTGTTTTTTAATTCCTTCCTTTGAAAGCTTCCTCCCCCATCGCCGCTCAAGGGGCGCTGTGGCGCACCTCGAATTCACCGCACAGGTCATCGTGGTTACTGAACGTGAGGCACACCTCCACCCGCTGCCCGGCACGGGGCACATCGGTGAGCCGGGTCAGTTGCAGAAAGCGCCGGCCGGGCCGGAAACGCAGCCGGTCACCGGGATCCAGGCGCACCTCCTGCAAGCCGCGCTCCAGTCGCTGGCCGTCCGCGCCGGTGCCGAATTCTCGCAGTTCGGCGGCCCCGGCGAAGCGGGCCTCGGCGCCGTCCAGACGCACCGACCGGTCGCCCCGGTTGTACAGGTCGAAATAGCCGGCCATGGCCGGGGCCACCGGCGGCACGGCGCGCAGCCAGGCGTTGTCCAGGGTCAGGTCATCGGCGGGGGCGCTGGTGGCACCGGCCAGCAGGCCGGCGCCCAGCAGGGCGTCGCGCAGGACGCGAAGCGTACGCGGCATCGTCCACCTCCATCAGTCAGATGCCGCCCAGGCTAGGCGATCCGGAGGCGTGATGCACCCGCCCCGGGGCGGGCGGGCGCCATGGAACGCGAAGGAAACCGGCGTCAGGGCGCCTCGCGGCGCACCGGGAAGTCGCTGCACAGATCGTCGTGATCGGTAAACGTCAGACAGATCTTCACTTCTTCCCCGGCCTCCGGGATCGAAGCCACCTTCATCAGCATCAGGTGCTTGCCGCCGGGGGCGAAGGTGGCCTGGTCGCCGGGTTCCAGGGTGATGCCGCTCAGGTGCACCATGCGCGCCTGGCCGTCCTCGGTGGTCTCGGTATCGTGCAGCATGGCCCCGCCGGCGATGTCGGTCCTGGCGCCCTTGAGCTCCACCGCCCGGTCGCCGTCGTTGCGCAGGGTGAAGTAGCCGGCCATGGTCGGCGACACCGGCGGCACCGCGCGCAGCCAGGCGTTTTCCAGCACCAGGTCGTCGGCGGACGCGGCGCCGGCCAGGGCCAGCAGGGCCGCGCCGGTGAGGCCGTTAAAGAAGGCTTTGTACATCATCGGTCACCTCGTCGATGTTGAAGTCCGACGGGTACAGCTTGCGCACCCGCCCCTGCTGGTCCAGCAGGTAAACGTAGTCACTGTGGGTGAAGTCGTACTCCGCCGCCGCGCCGTCGCCGGATTGCAGATAGACCACCCCGTATTGCTCCGCCACCGCGCGGATCTCGGCTTCGCTACCGGTCAGGCCGATCACGTTGGCCTTGAACCAGGGCACGTACTCGCTCAGATGCGCCGGCGTGTCGCGGACCGGGTCGAAGGTGATGAACAGCGGCTGCACCGCCTCGGCGTCACCGGCCTCGCGCAGGTTGCGGTACACCTGGGAGACCCGCGCCAGGGTCGCCGGGCAGATGTCCGGGCAATGGGTATAGCCAAAGAACATCAGCACCACCCGCCCTTCCTGGTCGGCCAGCCGGAACGGCTGCCCGTGATGGTCGGTGAGGGTGAAGTCCCCGCCCAGGCGGGTGTTCACCGGCAGTTCCTGGCGCGGCTCGGCGCAGGCAGCCAGCAGCAACAGACCGGCCAGCACCGGCCACCAACGAAAAACGGTCAGCATGGGTTCCTGCTCCGGAGGGCGACGGCGGCGCCGGATGATACCGCGCCGGGTCCGCCGCGAGCCAGACGGTGCGGCGTTTTGCCGCGCCCGGGGTTCGCAGTTTACCGGCTCCGGCGGTACAATCGGCGCCCATTTTCCAGTGATCCACGGTGTTCCCCATGGCGCGCAAGCTGTTTATCCAGACCCACGGCTGCCAGATGAACGAGTACGACTCCACCCGCATGGCGGATCTGCTGGGGTCGAGCCACGATCTTGAGCCCACGGACAATCCGGAAGAAGCGGACGTGCTGCTGCTCAACACCTGTTCGATCCGCGAAAAGGCCCAGGAAAAGGTGTTCCACCAGCTGGGCCGCTGGAAGCGCCTGAAGGACCGCAATCCGGACCTGATCATCGGCGTGGGCGGCTGCGTGGCCAGCCAGGAAGGCGAGGCGATCCGCGAGCGCGCGCCCTATGTGGACGTGGTGTTCGGCCCGCAGACCCTGCACCGCCTGCCCGGCCTGATCACCCAGGCGTCCACCACCCGTTCCCTGGCCATCGACGTGACCTTCCCGGAAATCGAGAAGTTCGACAGCCTGCCGGAACCCAGCGTGGACGGCCCCAGCGCCTTCGTGTCGATCATGGAAGGCTGCTCCAAATACTGCACCTTCTGTGTGGTGCCCTATACCCGCGGCGAGGAAGTGAGCCGCCCGGTGCGACCGGTGCTGGATGAGATCCGCCACCTGGCCGACCTGGGCGTGCGCGAGGTCAACCTGCTGGGCCAGAACGTGAACGCCTACCGGGGCCAGGGCGCCGGCGGCGCGATGGTGGATTTCGCCGAGCTGCTGCTGCTGATCCGCGACATCGAGGGCATCGACCGCATCCGCTACACCACCAGCCATCCGATGGAGTTCTCCGACGCCCTGATCGAGGTGTACCGGGAGATTCCGGAGCTGGTGGACCACCTGCATCTGCCGGTGCAGTCCGGCTCCGACCGCATTCTGGCGCTGATGAAGCGCAACCACACGGCGCTGGAGTACAAGGCCAAACTGCGCAAGCTGCGCCGCATCCGCCCGGACATCTCCTACAGCTCGGACTTCATTATCGGCTTCCCCGGCGAAACCGACGCGGACTTCGAGGCGACCATGAACCTGATCGCCGACATCGGCTACGACGCCTCGTTCAGCTTTATCTACAGCCCGCGCCCGGGCACCCCGGCGGCGGACCTGCCCGACGACGTGCCCATGGCGGTGAAGAAGGAACGGCTGCGCCTGCTGCAGCAGCGCATCAACCAGCAGGCCCAGGACATTTCCCGCAAGATGGTGGGCAGCACCCAGCGCATCCTGGTGGACGGCTTCTCCAAGAAGGACCCGGGCCAGCTCAAGGGCCGCACCGAGAACAACCGGGTGGTGAACTTCGCCTGCGACGACATCGACCTGATCGGCGAATTCGTGGACGTGGAGATCCTCGAGGCGCTGCCCAACTCGTTGCGGGGCGGACTGAAGGCCCTGGATGAGGCCGGCTGATGGCCATATTGAAATTCCAAATCGGTTTAACCACGGCCTTTATTTAAACCAGCGGTTATATAAACTGGCGTCCATTCGTTTCCGATTCGCCCGTAATCATTCATAAGGAGCCCGACAAATGCGTGTTTGGCTGACCGCCGCTTTGCTGTCCCTGGCCTCCCTGGCCGGCGCCCAGCAGACCATCCTCAACAGTTCCTACGACATCGCCCGGGAGCTGTTCCAGGCCTACAACCCGGAATTCCAGGCCCACTGGAAAGAGAAAACCGGCGAGGACATCACCATCAAGCAGTCCCACGCCGGGTCCTCCAAGCAGGCCCGCGCCATTCTGCAGGGCCTGGACGCGGACGTGGTGACCTTCAACCAGGTCACCGACGTGAACGTGCTGCACGACAAGGGCAACCTGATTCCGGAAGACTGGAACACCCGGCTGCCGAACAACTCCAGCCCCTACTACTCCACCACCGCCTTCCTGGTGCGCAAGGGCAACCCCAAGAACATCCAGGGCTGGGCCGATCTGGCCAAGGACGGGGTGGACGTGGTGTTCCCCAACCCCAAGACCTCCGGCAACGGCCGCTACACCTATCTGGCCGCCTGGATGGCCGCCGAGGAGCGCTTTGACGGCGACGAGGAGAAGATCCGCGATTACATGGCCCACTTTCTGGCCAATGTGTCGGTGTTCGATTCCGGCGGCCGCGGCGCCACCGTCACCTTCGCCGAGCGTCAGATCGGCGACGTGCTGATCAGCTTCGAGTCCGAGGTGAACAACATCCGCAAACAGTACGGCAGCGACGAGTACGACGTGGTGGTGCCGAAGACCTCGGTGCTGGCCGAGTTCCCGGTCACCGTGGTCGACAAGGTGGTGGACAAGCGCGGCACCCGCGAAGTGGCCACCGAGTACCTGGAATACCTGTACAGCAAGGACATCCAGCAGCTGCTCACCACCTTCAACTACCGCGTGCACCATCCGGACGTGGTAAAGGCCACCGAGGACCAGTTCCCGCCGGTGAAGCTGCTTAAGGTGGAAGACTACTTCGGCTCCTGGGCCGAGGCTCAGGACACCCACTTCGCCTCCGGCGGCGAGCTCGACAAGCTGCAGGCGAAAGCACGGAGCCTGCGTTAATTGGCGATCCTGCGCACCCGACACTCGGTTCTGCCCGGCTTCACGCTCAGCTTCGCGCTGAGCGTGTTCTTTATCTGCCTGGTGATTCTGGTGCCGCTGTCCGGGCTGGTACTGCACGTCAGTGACATGAGCTGGGACCGCTACTGGTCGGTGATCAGCAACCCGCGCAGCCTGGCCAGCTTCAAGGTCACGGTGCTGTCCGCCGCCGGCGCCAGCCTGATCAACGCGGTGGTCGGCATGCTGCTGGCCTGGGTGCTGGTGCGCTATCGCTTTCCCGGGCGCCGGGTGATGGACGCCCTGGTGGACCTGCCCTTCGCCCTGCCCACCGCCGTGGCCGGCCTGACCCTGTCGGCGCTGTTCGCCGCCAACGGCTGGCTGGGCCAGTGGTTCGAGGCGGCCGGCATCCCGGTGGCCTACACGCCGCTGGGCATCATGATCGCCATGAGTTTCACCAGCCTGCCGTTCGTGGTGCGCGCGGTGCAGCCGGTGCTGGAGGACCTGACGCCGGACGTGGAAGAAGCCGCCGCCACCCTGGGCGCCTCCCCCATGGCGTCATTCTTCAAGGTGGTGCTGGCCCAGCTGATGCCGGCCCTGCTCACCGGCACCGCCCTGGCCTTTACCCGCAGCCTGGGAGAATACGGCGCGGTGATCTTTATCGCCGGCAATATGCCCTTCGAGACCGAAATCATCTCGCTGCTGGTCAATATCCGCCTGGAAGAATACGACTTCGCCGCCGCCAGCGCCCTGGCCTCGGTGATCCTCGGCGCCTCGCTGGTGCTGTTGTTCGGGATTCAGGTGGTGCAGGGGCGGATGATCAAGCGCTGGCAGGGTGGCTGATCGCGGCTGAAGCCGCTCCTACAACCACTGATCCAGGTAGGAGCGGCTTTAGCCGCGATGCAAGCTGCCGCTATTTTCTATATTTCAACAGCCCGCCCGATGAACAACACCGGCCCGGTGGGGCGGTCCTTGGGCGAGCCGCCTTGCGGTTCCAGGGTCAGTTCGAACAGCTGGCCGCTCTCCACGCCGCCCACCCGATGGGCGGGAATCACCAGCGTCCGGCCCGGTTCCACCAGGCCCAGGGAGCGCGGTCCGGGGGCATCGTTTTCCAGGGTCCAGAACTGCACGCTGCGGTCGGCGGCGTACTGGCCGGTGACCAGCGGCGTCAGTTGCAGATCACCGTCGGCGGAGACGGTGACGCGCCAGCCCGGGCTGGCGGCTTCGCCGGGGGCCTGCAGCACCACCGTGTAGACCGGCGCCGGGGCGCGCAGGGGACCGGCCAGCAGCACCACCGCCACCAGCAACGCGGCGCTGACCGTGCGCCACACCGACACACTGGCCCAGCCGGCCCGCCACCAGGGCGTGGCCAGACCGGCCTGGCGCGCCACCCGCCGCCACAGACGGGGCGGCAGGCGCTCCTCCGGCAGCAGCTCGGCGGCGCCGGTCCAGCTTTCCCGCCAGCGCGCCGCCAGCCGGGCCGCTTCCGCGTCCCACGCCAGCCAGCGTTCGATTTCCTCGGCGCGCTCGCCCTGATGCAAACCGAGTACGTACTCGGCGATCAGCAGACGGCGCTCTTGCGGGTCGTCCGGAATCATAGCCGCAGACACTCCTCCAACCCCTTCAGGCCGGACCGGATCCGGCTCTTGATGGTGCCCAGGGGCACCGCCAGATGGTCGGCGATCTGTTCATAGGTGTAGCCCAGGTAAAACGCCATCAGGATCGGCCGCCGCCGCTCGCCGCGCAAACCGCGCAGACAAACCCGCAGGGCCCGGTCCCGGCGCTCGTCCAGGGAGCACTGCTCCGGCGAGGGGCCCGGGTCGGGCCAGTCGTCGCCGGGCAACGCCTCGTGGTCGTGGCGCCGTGCGCCGCGGTGCTGGCTGAGCAACCGCAAACGCAGGATACCGTGCAGCCAGGCCCGGGCGCTGCCCCGTTCGTGGTGGAAGCGGCGGGCGTTGCGCCAGGCCTGCACGAAGGTGTCCTGCACCGCGTCCTCGGCGGCGGCGCCGTCGCCGGTAAAGCGACGGGCCAGCGCCAGCAGCCGCGGTGCCTCTCGAAGATAGAGCCGATGGAAGGCGTCCCGATCACCGTCGGCGCAGGCCATCAGCAGGGTGTTGCCGTGTTCCAGATCTTGCTGACCGTCGTCCATGGCGGGGTCCGGGGCGCGAAGGATATTGACGCGATCTTGCCGGTGCCGGCGAGAAGGGTCTGTCAACGCCGCCCGCCACGCTCCCCAGGAACAGGCCACCCTTCCCTGGCCGGGAAGAGCGGCCCGCCGGCCGTTACTCGGGCGCGCGGCCCAGGTAGTCGGCGATCAGCGACACCGATTCCGGTGAGGCCTGGTCGTAGCTCAGCGACGGCGCGATGTCACCGCTGGCGGCGTCCAGGATGTTGTCGAACCGCAGCACCTTGCCCTGGGACTTCTCGGCCACATACAGGTGCTCACCGTCGAAGGCGATGTCCACCGGGTTGCCCAGCAGGGTGTTGCCCACGGTGCCGTTGTCGCCGTTGTCGATGCGCACCGCCACATTGGTGATGCCGTCGGCGGTGGACGCCCCGTTCAGCACGTACAGCTTGCCGTCGGTGGGGTTGGCGCCGCTGCCCACGTCGGACAGGATCAGCTGGTCGGTGTCCGCCACATGGACGATGCCGTGCAGGTTGGTGGGCGCGGCGAAGGCGGTGCCGCCCTCGGCGGGCACGATGATGCGGTCCGCGCCGGAGGCGCCGCGCTCGCTGCTGTAGTCGTCGAACACCGCCACGGTGCCGTTGGTGAGCGCCACGTACAGGCGGTCGCCGTCCGGGTCATAGTCCAGATCCCAGGGCGCCACGGTCAGGTCGGTGACGAACACCGGCGCGCTGTCGCCGTCGGCCTGGGCGCCGAACACGCGCACCGCCGGGTCGCCCTGGTCGGTGACCAGCACCCAGCCGAGGCCGTCGGCCACGTCGAAGCCCTTGGGCGCGGACAGGCCGGTATTGCCCCCCTCGATAACGCGGTCGCGGCCGGCGTCCAGGCTGTCGCCGTCACGGCCGGTGGCCAGGCGGTTGACCACGGCGATGCCGGTGTCGGTGGTCACATAGGCGTCGCCCATCTGGTTGAACGCCAGGCTCTCCCGGTCCTGGCCGGTGGTGAAGCCGCGCTGCTGGCTGGTCAGCCCCAGGTCCAGGATCACCACGTCCGCGTCCCCCGGCGCCGCCGGCGGGTTGCTGGTCACCGCCACGCCGGTAAAGGTGACGCCGGTGGCGTCGATGTCGGACAGGTCGGGCATCGGCTCGGCCTCGATCAGCCGGGCCAGGGATTCCGGTTTCACGCTGTCCACCGCCAGATCCGGGGCCACGTCGCCGCTGGCGCCGCTGAACACGTTGCGGTACACCAGCACCGCGTCGTTGGACTTCTCGGCGATGTAGGCGGTATCGCCATCCAGAATCAGATCCACCGGGTTGCCCAGGCGGGTGGCCGGGCCGGCCACGGTGCGCGACGGGGTCACGGTGCCGCTGGCGGTGGAGGCGTTCCCGATCACGTACAGGGCGCCGTCATCGGCGATGGCGGCGTCGCCCACGTCGGTGATCACCAGGGTGTCGGTGTCGGCGCGATAGTCGATGCCGTGAATATTGGAAGGGGTACCGGCGCCGTCCG
The DNA here is from genome assembly GCF_016906305.1 of Alloalcanivorax marinus. Lineage (GTDB taxonomy): Bacteria > Pseudomonadota > Gammaproteobacteria > Pseudomonadales > Alcanivoracaceae > Alloalcanivorax > Alloalcanivorax marinus. The sequence continues at coordinate 45,140 of NZ_JADDOL010000003.1, read as the reverse complement.
GGGTGATGGTGCGCGCCGGGGTGGCCATGAAGCCGCCGGCCACGTAGTCGTCGATCACCAGCACGGTGCCGTTGGTCATGGCCAGGAACACCCGGTCGGCGTCTTCGTCATAGACCAGGTCCCAGGCGTTGGCGGGCAGCGCGGTGGTGGCCAGGGGCACGGCCTCCTCGCCGACGGCGGTGCCGAACACCTGCACGCTGTTGCCGCCGGTGTTGGCGGCCATGACCAGGCCGGCCCGGTGGGCGATGGCGATGCCCTTCAGGGTCATGGAACCGTCCGCCGGGACATCGCGGTCCAGAGCGGCGTCCGGGGCGCCGCCGTCGGCGCGCTCGGCGAGGCGGTGCAGCACTTGCAGGCTGCTGGGGGCGCCGTTGCGGTCGTTGGCGGCGTAGAGGTTACCCAGCAGATCCAGGGCGATGCCTTCGTTGGCGTCCGCCGCGAAGGTGGCGGTGACGTTCAGGTCGGCGTCCAGCCGGTCCACCTGGCCGACCAGGCCGCCGCCGTTGTGCATCACCAGCAGGGGCGTGCCCCGTGGCGCGGCGTCACCGCCGCCCGGCGCCCGCCGGCTGTCACTGTTGCCGCCGCAGGCGGCCAGGGTCACCGCCATCGCCAGGGGCGTCAGCCACATCAAACCTTTGCCTTTCACGTTCATGCTTTTCTCCTTGTTGAGCGGGAATGCTTCACGGTGGGCCGGGCGTCTCGCGCTCCGATTTCCCTGGGGTGATACGCACGGCGGGCGGTTTCGGATGTAACCGTGGGTAAAAAAATGTGGCGAACGGTGGGGCGGTGATCTAACCGAATGCCCAGATGTTCTAAAACAGCGCTTTATTTTGCTGATACGGAATATAGAATCAGTGCCCTGTTTTTCTTCCCCCGAGACGGAGTCGCCGCCCCATGCCCCGACACTGGCACCAATGGGCCCTGATCCTGGCCGCCTTCGGCGCCGTGGCGGTGCTGCTGGTGCTGCCGCTGGTGCTGATCTTCAGCCAGGCGTTTTCCCAGGGCGCCGCCGTGGTGGCCGACAACCTGACCAGCACCGACATGATCAGCGCCATCAAGCTGACCGTGATCGTGGCCCTGGTCACGGTGCCGGTGAACCTGCTGTTCGGCGTGCTGCTGGCCTGGTGCGTGACCCGTTATGAGTTCCGTGGCCGCAAGCTGCTCACCACCCTGATCGACATTCCCTTCGCCATGTCTCCGGTGGTGGCCGGCCTCTGTTATCTGGTGGTCTATGGCGGCCAGAGCGTGGTCGGCCAATGGCTGGACAACACCCTGGGCCTGCAGCTGATGTTCGCACTGCCGGGCATGATCATGGTCACCGTGTTCGTGACCTGCCCCTACGTGGCCCGGGTACTGATACCGCTGATGCAGTCCCAGGGCACCGAGGAAGAGGAAGCGGCGGTGCTGCTGGGCGCCTCCGGCTGGCAGGCGTTCTGGTACGTGACCCTGCCCAAGATCCGCTGGGCCCTGCTCTATGGCGTGGTGCTCACCAACGCCCGGGCGGTGGGCGAATTCGGCGCGGTGAGCGTGGTGTCCGGGCTGATTCGCGGCGAGACCCTGACCCTGCCGCTGCTGATCCAGATGCTCAACGAGGACTACAACACCGTGGGCGCGTTCACCGCCGCCGGGCTGCTGGCCGCCCTGGCGCTGGTCACCCTGCTGCTGAAAACCGTGCTGGAATGGCGCCAGCGCCACAAAATCGATGCCGCCCAGGAGGTAACCCCGTGAGTATCCGCGTCGAGTCGATCCGCAAAACCTTCGGCGGCTTCACCGCTCTGGACGACATCAACCTGGACGTCTCCGACGGCGGTCTGGTGGGCCTGCTGGGCCCGTCCGGCTCCGGCAAGACCACCCTGCTGCGCATCATCGCCGGCCTGGAACAGCCTGACCGGGGCCGGGTGTTCTTCAACGACCGGGACGTGACCACCCTGGACGCGCGCCGCCGCCGGGTGGGCTTCGTGTTCCAGCAGTACGCCCTGTTCCGGCACCTGACGGTGGCCGACAACGTGGCCTTCGGCCTGCGCATGCTGCCCCGCGACCAGCGCCCCGGCCGCGACGCCATCCGCGCCCGGGTGCGCGAGTTGCTGGAGCTGGTGCAGATGGACACCATGACCGGCCGCTACCCGGCGCAGCTGTCCGGCGGCCAGAAGCAGCGGGTGGCGCTGGCCCGCGCCCTGGCGCTGAAGCCCGAGGTGCTGCTGCTGGACGAGCCGTTCGGCGCCCTGGACGCCAAGGTGCGCAAGGAGCTGCGCCGCTGGCTGCGCCATCTGCACGAGCAGATCGACGTGACCAGCCTGTTCGTCACCCACGACCAGGAGGAAGCCATGGAGGTCTCCGACCGGGTGGTGGTGATGAGCCAGGGCCACATCGAGCAGGTGGGCACGCCTCTGGAGGTCTACGAGCAGCCCGCCAGCCGCTTCGTGTTCGATTTCCTGGGCCACATCAACGCCCTGGAAGGCCAGTACGACGGTCGGCAGTGGCGGGACGGCGACGCCAGCCTGCGGCTGGACACCCACGGCGCCTGCCCCAACGGCGACCTGACCCTGTATCTGCGCCCCCATGAGGCGACGCTGGCCCGCCAGCCCAGCGACAGCGCCTCGCTGCCGGTACGGGTGGCCGGGCGCAGCGTGTTCGGCGGCACCGTCACCGTGGAACTGGAGCCGCGCGGCTGGGGCCGGGGCATCCTGGAGGTGGAGCTGGACCGGGATGCCTGGCGCCAGCTGGACCCGGGCCGCGACGAGGCCCTGTTCCTGCTGCCCCGGGATTTGCAGACGGTGACCTGCGACGGCGATCTGGGCCCCCGGGTCCGGCCCGCCTGAGCCCCCCGTGCCGGACTGTTCGACAAGTCCGGCCGTGCCTCTTGCCCCCGCCCTTTCACGGGGGCTACAGTGCGCGTGAAGGCTTTCCCCGACCCGGTCTTCGGGGTATGCTCAATTCATCAATAACAGCCCGCGGGGCCCCCTTTACCCACTTGGACACACCAGCCGCTTCCCAGCAAGTCAGTCTTGAACCCTACGACTCCCGTCGCCTGGCCAGCCTCTGTGGCCGGCTGGACGAGCACATCAAGCAGATCGCCCAACGCCTGAAGGTGGACATCCGCAACCGCGGCAACGTGTTCCATTTGTCCGGCGATTCCCAGGCGGTGCAGGCCGCGTCCTCGGTGCTCAGTGATCTTTACGAGCAGACCGCGGAAGTGGAGGACCTGACCCCGGAGATGGTGCATCTGCAGCTGCAGCAATCGGAGCTGGCGGAAAAGGTGGACAACACCGTGGCCTTTCCCAGCGACGAAGTGGTGATCCGCACCAAGCGGGCGCGCATCAAACCGCGCGGCGGCCACCAGCGGGAATACGTCAAGAAGGTACGCCGCTTCGACATCAACTTCGGCATCGGCCCGGCCGGCACCGGCAAGACCTGGCTGGCGGTGGCCTGCGCCGTGGACGCCCTGGAAAAAGCCGAGGTGCAGCGCATTCTGCTGGTGCGCCCGGCGGTGGAGGCCGGCGAGAAGCTGGGCTTTCTGCCCGGCGACCTGGCGGAGAAGATCGATCCCTACCTGCGCCCGCTCTACGACGCCCTTTATGAGATGCTCGGTTTCGAGAAGGTGGCCAAGCTGATGGACCGCATGGTGATCGAGGTGGCGCCGCTGGCCTATATGCGCGGGCGCACCCTGAACAACAGCTTCGTGATTCTGGACGAGGCGCAGAACACCACGCCGGAACAGATGAAGATGTTCCTGACCCGCATCGGCTTCGGCTCCAAGGCGGTGATCACCGGCGACGTGACCCAGGTGGATCTGCCCCGCCATCAGCGCTCCGGGCTGGTCAACGCCCTGGACGTGCTGGACGGCGAGACCGAGATCGGCGTCACCCGTTTCGACAGCCGCGACGTGGTCCGCCACCCGCTGGTGCAACGCATTGTAGAGGCCTACGACCGTCATGAGCGGGATACCGACACCCAGCGTTGAGGTCCAGTGGGCCAGCGACGCCAGCGACGCCCCCGACGAATCGGACTTGCGGGCCTGGGCCCTGAAAGCCGCGGAAGTGGCCGGGGGCGTGGTCGGCGACATCACCGTGCGGGTGGTGGACGACGCCGAGATCCGGGTCCTGAACCGGGAGTACCGGGGCAAGGACAAAGCCACCAACGTGCTGTCCTTCCCCTTCGACATGCCCGAGGGCCTGCCCGAGGACGCCTTCGAGCCGCTGCTCGGCGACATCGTGATCAGCGCGCCGGTGGTGCGCCGCGAAGCCGCCGAGCAGGACAAGGCCCTGGACGCCCACTGGGCGCACATGGTCACCCACGGCGTGCTGCATCTGCTCGGCTACGACCATATCGAGGACGAGGACGCGGAGGTCATGGAGGCCCTGGAAGTCCGCGCCCTGGCCGAGCTGGGCTACCCGGACCCGTACCAACCCCTTGATGATCAACCTTCCACCGAAAGCATGGAGCTCGACCCCTGATGTCGGACGATTATTCCGATAGCGGCACCGGCCGAAGTTGGCTGGAGCGCGTCGGCCAGTTTTTCACCTCCACCCCCGGCTCCCGGGAAGAACTGCTGGCCCTGATGCGCTCCATGCGCGACAGCGACGTGATCGACGGCGACACCCTGGGCATCATCGAAGGCGCCATCTGCGTCTCCGACATGCAGGTGCGGGAGATTCTGATTCCGCGCTCGCAGATGGTCAGCATCCGCGCCTCCGACGACCCCCGCGATTTCCTGCCCACCATCATCGACTGCGCCCACTCCCGCTTTCCGGTGCTGGGCGACGACCCGGACGAAATCATCGGCATTCTGCTGGCCAAGGATCTGCTGGCCCTGATTCTGGAGCCGGCCAAGATGGACCGCTTCTCGATCAAGGACCATGTGCGCTCCGCCATGGTGGTGCCGGAATCCAAGCGCCTGGATTCGCTGCTGCGGGAATTCCGCATTACCAAGAATCACATGGCCATCGTGGTCAATGAATACGGCGGCGTGGCCGGGCTGGTCACCATCGAGGACGTGCTGGAACAGATCGTCGGCGAGATCGAGGACGAGCACGACATCGAGGACGACGACTACCTGATCAAGGATCTGGAAGGCGACGACTACACCGTCAAGGCCCTGACCCCCATCGACGAGTTCAACGAACACTTCAAGACCGGCTTCAGCGACGAGGAATTCGACACCATCGGCGGCCTGGTGATGCAGGCCTTCGGGCATCTGCCGCAGCGGGAAGAGGCGGTGGAAATGGGCGGCTTCCGCTTTACCGTACTGAGCGCCGACGGGCGCACCATCCGGCTGCTGCGGGTCACGCCGCTGGACGGGGCCGCCACCACCGGCGCCGAGTAGCGCCGGCGGCGGGGGCCCGGATCAAAGCCTGAACCTCAGAACTTGAACGCCATCCCCAGGGACAGCACCTTCGGATCACCGCCGGGCACCGTGTTGACCCGGTCGCCGTGGGCGTAGTCCGCGGTACGGTAAACGCCGCTGTCACCCTGGTTCACCGTGGTGGTGGCGGCCAGGTACAGGTCCAGCGCCGGCGCCGCGTGCCAGGTACCCACCAGACTGTACTGATCGGCCTCGTCGTCCCCGGCGTCGGATTCGTCGGCGTGGATCCATTGCGCGCCCAGGGTGTAATCCCGGCGAATATCCCAGGTCACGAAACCGCCCCAGGCATCCCGGTTCAGGTACGCCACGTCGTCGGCGTCCAGCCGGTCGAACAGCGCGCCCACGGTGACCGCGCCGAAGCGGTAGTTGAGGCCGCCGTTAAGACCGCTCACATCGCCGCCAGCGTACAGCTCCGACCAGTCCGTGTAGGCGACGCTGGCCACCAGACCACCCTGCCGCCAGATCGCCGCGCCGCTCCACATGCTGCTGTCGTTGTTGTCGGTGACGCCGTCGGTGTCCTGCTGGCCGGCGCCGTACTGCAACGCCAGCTGCAGACGTTTGTCGAGAAACTTGCGGTCCCAGCGAATCGAGTTCTCCGCGCGCAGGCTCAGGCGCTGGTTGCCGCCGCCGCCGCGACCCAGAATCGCCTGGGGATCGGCCACCGTGGAGGTGAACTGGCTCATGCGGATGCCGTTGCGCTTATAGGGAGTGTCCATGATGCCGAAGCGGATCAGGCCCGCGGGCGTGTCGAAGCCGGCGAAGGTGTCCCGGTTGCCGATACCCCGGTTGCGGGGGGAATCCGGGTCGATGTTCTGCTCCACCTGCCAGACCAGGTCGTATTGATCGCTCAGGGTGTGGCGACCGCGCAGGCCCAGCACCGAGGTGTTGGTGGAGAGGCTGTGGCCGCCGTCCACCAGACCGGCGGAGGGATTCTCCGGCGTGTCGCCCAGGTCCGAGTCGGCGTAGTCCACGGACAGACGCAGGGCGCCGTAGATTTCCAGTTTTTCCGCGGCCAGCGGGATGGCGCCCGCCACCATGGGGGTCAGGCCGGCAAGCAGAACCGGCAGCGCCGGCGCGATTTTTGTTTTCATAGAGCTCTCCAGATTTTCCATTCTTGGTTTTATGAACACGTCTTGCCCGGGACGACGCGCGCGGCGCCGCCAGCAAAGCGGTTCGGGTGACAAGGGACGGCTTGACGGCGCCGCCGGGCCGGATTCACGAATTCAGTTCAGCCAGGATCTCCTCAGTGTGTTCGCCCAGGCCCGGCGCCGGCCGGGGCGACCACAGCGCCCGGCCGTCGATCAGCATCGGCAGGCGCAGATCGAGCCCTTCGCCCCCGCTCAGCGGCCCGGTCAGTCGCCGGTGCACCAGTTGCGGATCGTCCAGGGCCTGGTCCCGCTCGTAGACCGGGGCCCAGGGGATGTCGGTGGCGTCCAGCGCCCGCGCCCAATGCGCCCGGGGCTCCTCGGCGAACAGCGTTTTCAGCAGTCCGTGGACCTCGCGCTTGCGGGCCTGGCGTTCCGCCCGCCGGCACAGGGCCGGCTCGCGCAACGCCGGGCACCGGTCACCGAACAGGTCGGCCAGCTGCCCCCAATAGCGGTTTTCGAAGATGCCCAGGCTCAGCCACAGGCCGTCGGCGCACGGGAACAGATCGTTGTCGGGCATCACCGACCGGGTGTGTTCCATATCGCCGGGCTCGCCGTCGCGCACCGCCAGGGCATGGGGCAGGCACCAGGCACTGATGGATTCCTGGATCGCCACGTCCAGGTGGCAGCCCTCACCGCCCAAGCGCACGGTCATCAGCGCTTGCACGACGCCCAGGGCGGCGTGCATGGCGGCGGCGTAATCGGCCAGCCGCACCTTGGGCCGGGCGATGCGGTCCTCCACCTGGGAAGGCGTCGCGAAGTAGCCCGCCAGGGACAGGCAGTTGAGATCGTGGGCGGTGCGGTCCCGATAGGGGCCGTCCTGGCCGAAGCTGCTGATCGAGCAGTACACCAGCTTCGGGTTAAGGGCCCGCGCCTGGGGCCAGCCGATGCCCAGGCGTTCGGCGACGCCGGGACGAAACCCTTCCAGCACCACATCGGCCCGCTGGAACAGGGCGCGCACCGTGTCCACGCCCTGCTCGCTTTTCAGGTCCACGGCGATGGAGCGCTTGCCCCGGTTGTAGGTGGCGAACACCCGCTCGCCCAGGGCCCGGGTGCCGTCGCCGCCGTCGGCGCGCTCCACCTTGATCACCTCGGCGCCCAGCTGCGCCAGCAGCAGGCCGGCGTGGGGGCCGGGCAGCAGCCCGGCCAGTTCCACCACCGTGGTGCCCGCCAGCGGCCGGCTCATGACGACCGGGCCTCGTCGGCGTAGCGCTTCAGATACCCCTTGGCGATGGTGTTGCGCTGAATCTCGCTGGTGCCGGTGACGATCCGGTACATGCGCAGCATCCGGAACACCCACTCCACGGTACTGCCCTGCATCAGGCCCACGCCGCCGTGCACCTGGATGGCGCGGTCGGCGATGGCGAAGGCTTTCTCCGAACAGAACAGCTTGCTCATGGCCGACGCTTCGCGGGTGTCCTCGCCCCGGTCGATGCGGCGCGCCACGTCCAGCATCAGGCAACGGGCGGCGTGCAGGTCGGTGGCCATGTCCGCCAGGGTGTGCTGGATTGCCTGGAAGCCGGCGATCGGCTGGCCGAACTGGCGGCGCCGGGTGGCGTAGCGGGCGGAGGCGTCCAGGGACTGGATCGCCAGGCCGGTCATGGTCGGGCAATGCAGCAGCCGGTTCACGGTGATCCGCGACATGCCCAGCCGGAACCCCTGCCCTTCCTCGCCGAGCACCTGGGTGGCGGGAATGCGCACGTCCTCCAGGCGGATATCGGCGTGCTGGTTCTTGCCGGAAATCGGGGTGTAGTCCGAGCTGACGGTGACCCCGGGGCGGTTGAAGTCGACCAGGAAGGCGGTGACGCCCCGGGCCCCTGCGTCCGGGTCGGTGACCGCCATCAGGATGGCGAAGTCCGCGTAGGGCGCCCCGGAGATGTAACGCTTGAGACCGTTGAGCACATAGTGGTCGCCGTCGCGGACCGCCCGGGTGCTCAGGTTGCTGGCGTCGGAACCCGCTTCCGGCTCGGTGAGCGCGAAGCACACCGTGCGCTCGGCGCGCACCACCGGCAGCAGGTGGCTTTCCATCTGCCCGGGCGTGGCGATGTGGAACAGATGACCGACCCGGCCCGGACCGCCCAGCTCACCCAGCACGTGCGCGGACAGCTTGGCGCCGGAGGCGGCCACGTCTTCCTTGAGCAGACACTGGTCGTAAACGCTCAGCCCACGGCCGCCCTGGGCCTCCGGCAGCTGGGCGCCGTACAGGCCGGCGTCTCGGGACGCCTTCCAGATGCCGCGCAGCAGATCCATGGAAGGCTCGCTTTCAAAGCCGATGCCGTGCTCCGCTTCCAGCGGCTTGAGGTAGTTGTCGATAAAGTCACGGGCCTCGGCGCGCACCCGTTCGCCGTTTTCACTGGCGGTGAAGCGTTCGTACATGATGATGCTCCTGTTCGACCGGACGACGATCAGCCGACCTGGCGGTCGTGATCCTTCCAGAAGGTGTCGCGCACCAGGCGCCGGGCCACCTTGCCGTTGGGGTTCTTGGGCAGTTCATCGATGAAGCGCACGTGACGGGGCTTCTTGAAACTGGCCAGGTGCTCGGCGCAGTAGTCCACCAGCGCGGCTTCCTCCACGGTTTCCCCAAGGCGGCACACCACGAAGGCAATCACCTGCTCGCCCCACTCCGGATCCGGCGCGCCGACCACGCAGCACTCGGCCACCGCCGGATGACGGAACAGCACCGTTTCGATTTCCGCAGGGTAGATGTTGAAGCCGCCGGAAATGATCATGTCCTTCTTGCGATCGATGATGTACAGGAAGCCTTCCTCGTCCCGGCGCGCCACGTCACCGGTGTGGTACCAGCCGTCCTTGATCACTTCCTCGGTCAGGTCCGGGGCGTTCCAGTAGCCCTGCATCACGTCCGGCCCGCGCACCAGAATTTCACCGGCCTCACCGTCCGGCAGCGGATTGCCGTCGTCGTCGGCGATGATCACCTCGGATTCGCCATAGGGGCGTCCGCAGGAACCGAGCAGCTCCGGCTTGTCCTTCAGGCCACGCAGGTGGTCTTCCAGGGTCAGGATGGAAATGGTCGAGGTGGTCTCGCCGGCGCCGTAGCCCTGGGTGAAAATCGGGCCGAATACGTCCATGGCTTCGCGCAGCCGCGACGGCGCCATGGGCGCCGCGCCATAGGTGATGCGACGCAGGCTGGACAGGTCGTAATCGCCGGCCAGACCGCTGTCGATCAGGCGGTACAGCATGGTGGGCACGGCGAAGAAGCGGGTGATGCGCTCGCGCTGAATGGTGGCGAACAGCTCGGCGATGTCGAAGCGGTCGATCAGGTAGTTGCAGCCACCGGTGGTCAGCGTCGGCATGATCTGCATGCCGCTGGCGTGGGTCACCGGGCCCACATGACCGAGCACCTCGTCCTGGGCGAAACGGCCCTCCGGCAGCATCAGGGATTTGCGCACCAGCGCCAGGCGGTTACCGAAGGTCTGCACCGCCGCCTTCAGGCGGCCGGAGGAACCGGAGGTGTAATGCAGCACCGCGGGCGCATCCTGATCCACCTGTACCGCCGGCAGCGCGGTGTCGCCCTTGGCCAGCAGCGCCTCGAAGCCCTGGTCGCCGTCAGCGCCGATCACCACCACCTGCTCCACCACCGGCAGCGCGTCCCGGCGATCCAGGATCCCCGGGGCATGCTCCGGTCCGACGATCAGCACCCGCGCCTGGGCGTCCTCCAGGACGTGCAGGGCTTCCTCCGTGGACAGCCGCGCGTTCAAGGGCGCCTTCACCAGGCCCGCTTTGTACAGCGCCACTTCCGCTTCCACCAGTTCCACGCGGTTGAGGCTGTAGAGGGCGACCCGATCACCGGGCTCCAGGCCCAGCCCGAGCAGCGCATTGGCGAGCCGGTTGGAACGTTCTTCCAGCTGGCGGTAGCTGACCCGGCGATGGCGATCCGCCACCGCCGGGCGGTCCGGCCAATAACGTGCGCTGCGGGTCACCAGATGACCAAGGTTCACTGCATTCTCCCTGTTCCTGTTATTCGAATGGCCGCCACCAAGCGACGGCAAGTCATTCAAAAATCATGGCCAAGGGCGAATGCATTGAAAAATATTATTTTATGATTTTTGCCATCACATTTATTTTTGGCAAAAAAAATTTTTATTTTTTCTTTTTTCCAAAAAAAAGGCCGGCCCATGCGAGACCGGCCAGCCCATTGGGAGACGGAAATCAGCGCTTATTTCAGGATGGCCGACGCCTTTCCGGCACGACGATGCTGTCTCAACAAACTGACCAGCACCACCGCCGCCAGCAGAATAAAGACACAGGCAATGGGTCGCTGCAAAAGATAAAGCGGATCGCCGTCGGCCATGATCATGGCCTGACCGAACGCTTCCTCGAACATGGGCCCGAGCACATAGCCGATAATGAAAGTGACGAACGAAAAATTCAGCATGCGCATAAAGAAGCCGGCCACCGCCATGCCCAGCAACAGCCAGGCATCAAACAGGCTGTCGGCCACGATCACGCCGGTAATACACAGCACCACCACGCAGGGAATGATGTAGGTGAGTGGAATACGAATCACCCGGGCGAACAGCCCCATGGTGAACAGCCCGGTGATCAGATTGAGCAGATCGCCGATCAGCATCACCGCGAACAGCGAATAGACCAGGCGCGGCTGTTCCGAGAACAGCTGCGGCCCCGGGGTCAGGCCATGGATCAGAAAGGCGCCGAGAATGATCGCCGCCGCCACGTTGCCGGGAATCCCCAGGGACAGCAGCGGAATGAAGTTGGCGCCCACCACCGAACTGTTGGCCGCTTCCGAGGCCGCCACGCCGCGAATTTCCCCTTTGCCAAAACGCTCCGGGGTTTTCGAGGCGCGCTTGGCGGCGGTGTAACCGAGAAAGCCAGCGGCGCTGGAGCCGATGCCGGGGATCGCGCCGATCAGGGTGCCGATCATGGTGGAGCGCAGAATGGTGGGCAGAATGGTGCGGAAGTCCTGCCAGGTGAACGGCTCGCCGGCCTTCACCGATTCGCTGTTCTTCTGGTCCAGCCGCGGCAGGCTGTCGGAGAACACGATCTGCCGCAGAATCTCGCCCAGCGCCAGCACACCGATGCCGGCGGCGGTGATGGAAATACCGTCCATGAGCTCCGGGATGCCGAAGGTGAGCCGCTCGGCGGCGGTGCTCTGGTCCATGCCCACCAGGCTCATGAACAGGCCCAGGAAGGCGGCGATCAAACCCTTGATCATGGAATTGCCCACCAGGCCGGCGATGATCACCAGGGCCACCAGAATCACGGCGGCCATTTCCGGCGGGCCCATTTTCATGGCCACGATGGACAGCGGCGCGGCCACGAAGATCAGCACCAGATCGCTGAGGGTGTCGCCGGTCACCGAGGAAAAGTGCGCCGCCCTGAGGGCCTTGCGCGCCTTGCCCTGCTGGGTCATGGGATAGCCGTCGAAGGTGCTGGCGGTGGCCTCCGGCGAGCCCGGGGTGTTCATCAGGATCGCCGACACCGCGCCACCGATGGTGCCACCCTTGTTGATGCCGATCAGAAAGCCCAGCGCCGCCACCGGGCTCATGTAAAAGGTATAGGGCACGGCGATGGTGATGGCGATCAGCGAGCCGACGCCGGGCGCGGCGGCGAACAGCTGGCCAATCAATACCCCAAGCAGTACGAACAGCACATTGCTCAGAGTGAAAGCGTCGGAGAAACCGGCGAGTATCGTGTCCATGGGAATCTCCTAAGGCAGAGGCGTGCCCAGCACGCGATCGAACAGAACCCAGAGAAACAGGCTCCAGCCCAGGGACGTCAGTACGATGGGCAGCCAGCGGCGCTCACCCATCAACAGCATCAGCAGAGCCACCGCCACCACCGCCGCCGCCAGGAAGCCGACCCACTGCATCAGCGCCAGCACCAGGGCCAGCACCGCCAGCACCACCACCAGCCGTTTCAGGGCCGCGCGACTGACCGGCGCGGGCCGCTCCGCCAGGGCGCGGTCACGGGCGCTGAAGATCACCAGCGCCACGCCCAGCACCGTCACCGCGCCGGCGCACAGATAAGGAAAGGCCCGTGGCGACAGCCCGAACCCCATGCCCGAACTGATGTGTTGAGGAATCAGATAAAACACGCTGAAGAGGCCGGCCAGGGTGACAAGCACCCCCGCCGACAGATCCACGATCCGAGCGTTCATGACAGCTTTGCCTCGCGAAAAACGCGGTGATTATTCGGAGAATTCCCGCTCGTTCTCAGCGCTGCGGAGTTGGATAAAGCGGGTCAGCGTTTCCGCCGGCAGCACCACATTGGGGAACTTCATTTTTTCTTCGGCCAGGTTCGCCACGTCCTTGGAGGTGGCCGCCTTGCGAATCGCCGCCAGCAGTTTGTCGCGCACCGGCGCGGGGATGCCCTTGGGCGCCGCCAGCATGAAATAGCTGGTGTAGCTGCGGTCATAGCCTTGCTCACGAATGGTCGGCACGTCCGGGGAGGTGCGCAGGCGTTCGCTGTTCATGGCCACGATCACCTTGACGCCCTGATCGTTCAGGTACGCCTGATGCACGCCGGCGCTCCAGCCCACGTCCAGATGGCGCCCCATCACATCGGTGATGATCTGGCGCCCGCCCTTGATCGGCACGGTGCGCACGCGAATGCCTTCCTGCTTGGCCAGGCGTTCGGCGAACTTGGTGGTGATCGGCGACAGGGAACCGAAGGTGAGGCCGCCCTGCTCGCGGGCATAGGCCAGCATCTCCTCCCAGGTGGAAAACGGCGCGCTGGCCCCGGCCACCAGGGCGTTCTGCAGCTCGGTGACGGTGGCCAGATAGTCGAAATCATCGGGCTGGTAGGCGGTGCGCACGATGAACGGCAGCGCATCGAAGGTGGAGTCCGAGGTAAAGCCCACGGTGTATCCATCCGCCGGGGCCCGTTGCAGCAGGGTGGCCATTACCACGCCACCACCACCGGCCTTGTTCTCCACCACCACCGGCTGGCCCAGGTCTTCTTCCAGGGCCCGGGCCATCAAGCGCGCCAGGGTGTCGGCGCCGCCCCCGGCGGAAAAGCCCACCAGCAGCGTGATCGGTTTGGATGGCCACTGGTCCGCCGTCGCCGACGGGGATACCAGGGTCGCGGTCAGGGTGCACACCGCCAGAACGGCGGCGGCGCAGTGTTTTATTAGTCTCATTCTGCTCTCCACGGGCAGGGCGCCCAGTTTTCTTTTTTGCACGGAGGGCCAAGGGCCCAAAAACGTTCCAGGCAGAGTAAAGAGGGCGCCCAAGAGAAAAAAATATTATTTCACGATATTTGGCATCACATTTTTTAATGCCGGCATCTGCTCCGCCGGCAACACCACGTCCGCCTGCCAGTCGCCCGCCCGGGCCGCTTCCACCATCAGCGTGATCAGCCCGTCGCGCACCCGCTCCGCCGGGCGCGACAGGGGCCGCTTGCGCGGCCAGGCCACGGTCATCAGGCGCTGCACCCTGGGATTGACGATGCGCCGGGCCAGGCGCGGGTGGGTTCGGTTGTCCGGCAGCGGCATGGGCAGGTTGGCGATGATGCAGGCCAGCCCCTGATCCACCACCGACGTCAGCGTTTTCGGCCCGTTCTGTTCAAAGCGCAGGTTCAGCCGGGCGCCGGCGGCCACCACGTGCTCGTCGATGACGCGCCGCATATTGTGGGTGCGGTCGCCGAGAATCAGCGGCCGGCTCGCCGCGTCCGCCAGATCGATATCGCCGGTTTCCGGCCCCACCAGGTCCGGCGCGCCGATCAGGTAGAAGTACTCGCGCAGTACCGGGATCGACTCCACGTCGTCCAGCTCCGCGGCGTTGGGGTTGACCCCCAGCTCCACCTTGCCGGTCTCCACCACATGGCCGCTTTCCGAACTGAGGCCCTCGACGATGTGCAACCGGATACGGGGATAGTGCTGCTCCAGCCAGGCCAGCAGGCGCGGCGCCAGAAACGCGGTCACCGTCACCGGCAGGGCGATGATCACGTCGCCGGCGGGCTCCGATTCCAGCGAAGTGCGCAGGTCGTTGCGGGCAATTTCCATCTGCCGCAGGATCAGCCGGGCATGGTTGACCAGCCGCTGGCCGTGGCGGGTGGGCGCCACGCCCCGGTTGGTGCGCTCGAACAGCTGCACCGCCAGCTCCTTTTCCAGGCCGATGATTTGCTGGCTGAGCGCCGGCTGCACGATGTTCAGCCGCTGGGCGGCGGCGGAAAAGCTGCCTTCCTCGAACACCGCCACCAGGGCGTTCAATTGCTTCAGGTTCATGGGCGTCTCCCGACGGCGCCGGGAGCGGGCCCGGCGAATCGTTTTTGTGATGCGAAGGGCGGCTTTATCTCTTTTTGCTATGGCAATGGCAAGTTTCGCGCCGCCGCCGTCCCATGGCATGGAACACGGATTTTGCGTATAACGTGGCTTCACGCGCCGGGGCGCCCGCCCCGCCATGACTCCAGCACCGGGACCGATGACACCCATGCTCAACCTGCTGCTTGCCCCGCTCGCCGGGCTTCTGTTTCCGCTGGCGTTCGCGCCTTATGACCTGTGGCCGCTGTTGCCGGTGAGTATCGCCCTGGGCTACGTGACCCTGGTGCGCGCGCCGACGCCGCGCCGGGCGTTGCTGCACGGCTGGCTGTACGGGCTGGGGCTGTTCGGCTTCGGGGTCAGTTGGCTGCATGTGTCGATGACCGACTACGGATTCATGCCGCTGTGGATGGCGATTCCGTTCACCGCCGCCTTCGCCGCCTTCATGGCGCTGTTTTACGGACTCACCTTCTGGCTGACCCGGCGCATGGGCGGCGGCGCGCTGATGTTCGCCGGCGTCTGGGTGCTGCTGGATTGGGTACGCGGCTGGCTGTTCACCGGTTTCCCCTGGCTGTACGCCGGCTACGCCGCCATCGACACGCCGTTGTCCGGGCTGGCGCCGCTGGGCGGCATCTGGGCCATGACCCTGACGGCGGTGCTGCTGTCCGCCACCGGCATCGATCTGATCGCCCGGCGCGGGCGCGCCACCGGCCCGCTGGCCCTGTCCGCGCTGCTGGTGGTGGCCGCCCTGGTGGGCGGCCAACTGACCTTCACCCACCCCGCCGGCGACCGCCAGGCGGTGGCCCTGGCCCAGGGCAACGTGCCCCAGGACCTGAAATGGCTGGCCACCATGCGTCAGGAAACCCGCGAAATCTACGCCGGCCTCACCGACCAGGTGCCCGACGACACCCTGGTGATCTGGCCGGAGTCGGCGATGATCGAGTTCTACCAGGACATCCGGGGCTTCGTGGACGATGAAGGCCGGGCCCTGGCCGCCCGCGGCGGGGCGCTGATCAGCGGCCTGCCCTGGCGCGACGACCGCCGCCTGCCCACCACCTACCACAACAGCATCGCGGTGGTCGGGACCGACCACGACGACGGCGTCTACCACAAACAGAAGCTGGTGCCGTTCGGCGAGTACGTGCCCTTCCAGGACCTGCTGCGCGGGCTGATTCCGTTCTTCGACCTGCCCATGTCCAGCTTCACGCCGGGCCACCCGGGCCAGCCCAACCTGCACGCCCTGGGCCATGAGATCGCGCCCTTTATCTGCTACGAGATTCTCTATCCGGATCTGGTGGCCACCCGCAGCGCCGGCGCCGATGTGCTGCTGACGATCAGCAACGACGCTTGGTTCGGCACCTCCGCCGGGCCCCATCAGCATTTCCAGATGAGCCGCCTGCGCGCGGTGGAAACCGGCCGCTGGCTGCTGCGTGGCACCAACAACGGCATCACCGCGGTGGTCGACCAGCACGGCAAGGTGCGCGACCGGCTGCCGCAGTTCGAGCGCGACCTGCTGCTGACCGAGTACCAGCCGCGCCAGGGCAGCACCCCGTTCATGACCACCGGCGCCTGGCCCACCCTGCTGCTGGCGCTGGCCCTGGTGGTGCTCAACCGGGGCCGCCGGGCCCGTGGCCTGCTGGACACCTTTCCCGGGCGCTAGCCTCGTCCGGGCATGGTTTATATTTTTTAGGAATAAGCATATAACCCATTTGACATCAGCCCCTTCGGCCTCCTATAAACAGCAGGGACATCGTCACCGAACAGCGTCCCCGAGGAGGCCGTCATGACATCCGCGCCCACCGAACACCCGCAGGTGGAAAGCTTTTTCGATCACGCCACCAACACCGTCAGCTATGTGGTCATCGACCCGGCGACCCGCCACTGCGCCATCGTCGACTCGGTGCTCGACTACGACCCGGCCGCCGGCCGTACCAGCCATCAGGGCGCCCAGCGCTTGGTGGACTTCGTCCGCGCCCACGACCTGACCGTGGAGTGGCTGCTGGAGACCCACGTGCACGCCGACCATCTGTCGGCGGCGCCCTGGATTCAGGAACGGGTGGGCGGCAAGCTGGCCATCGGCGACCGCATCCGCACCGTGCAGGATACCTTCGGAGGCATTTTCAACGCCGGCGGCGAGTTCGCCCGGGACGGCAGCCAGTTCGACCATTTGTTCCACGACGGCGAGACCTATTCGATCGGCAACCTGGCCTGCCGCGCCCTGCACACCCCCGGGCACACACCGGCCTGCATGAGCCACCTGATCGGCGACGCCGTGTTCGTGGGCGACACCCTGTTCATGCCGGACTACGGCACCGCCCGCTGCGATTTCCCCGGCGGCGACGCCCGCACCCTGTACCGCTCGATCCGCAAGCTGCTGGCGCTGCCCGACGAGACCCGCATGTTTCTGTGCCACGACTATCTGCCGGAGGGCCGTGAGGACTTCCACTGGCAGACCACCGTGGGCGACCAGCGCCGGGACAACATTCATGTCCACGACGGCGTCAGCGAGGACGCCTTCGTGGCCATGCGCGAACAGCGTGACGCCACCCTGGGCATGCCCCGGCTGATTCTGCCGTCGGTGCAGGTGAACATGCGCGCCGGCCACCTGCCGCCGCCGGAGAGCAACGGCACCCGCTACCTGAAGATTCCCCTCAACGTATTCGGCGCCCCGGAGGCCCCATGAGCGACGTTACCCATCTCACCCCGGACCTGGCGGTCTCGCCCCAACTGCGCCCGGAGGACATGGCCGGGCTGGCGCGGGCCGGTTTCCGGGTGGTCATCAACAACCGGCCGGACGGCGAAAGCGAGGACCAGCCGGACCACCGGACCATGGAAGAGGCGGCCCGGGCGGCCGGCCTGGCGTACCACTACCAGCCGGTGGTGGCCAGCGAGATCGACGACGACGACGCCCGCCGGTTCGCCGAGCTGATCCGCCAGCAACCGGGCCCGGTGCTGGCGTTCTGCCGCACCGGCAACCGCTGCGGCAAGCTGTGGGAGCGGGCCCGAACCCTGAATCCCTGAATCGCCGCCCATGACACTGAGTCGCTGGCTGCCCGCCGCCGGCTGGCTGCCCGGCTACCGGCGCGACGACGCCGCCGCCGACGGCCTGGCGGCGCTGATCGTCACCCTGATGCTGATCCCCCAGAGCCTGGCCTATGCGCTGCTCGCCGGGGTGCCGGCGCAGGTGGGCCTGTACGCCAGCATTCTGCCGCTGATCGCCTACGCCCTGTTCGGCTCCAGCCGCACCCTGGCGGTGGGGCCGGTGGCGGTGATTTCGCTGATGACCGCGGCCGCCGCCGGGCAGGTGGCCGGCGGCGACCCGGACCGTTATCTGGCCGCCACCGTGGTGCTGGCCCTGATGTCCGGCGGCCTGCTGGTGGTGATGGGCGTGCTGCGCCTGGGCTGGATCGCCAATCTGCTCAGCCATTCGGTGATCAGCGGCTTTATCACCGCCTCCGGCCTGCTGATCGCCGCCGGCCAGCTCCGTCATTTGCTGGGCATCGACATGGGCGGCGACACCCTCTGGCAACTGGCGGTGTCCGGCGCCCGCCACCTGGACCAGGTGCACGGCCCCACGGTGCTGCTGGGCGTCGCCGCCGTGCTGTTTCTGCTGTGGGCGCGGGGACCGCTGAAGCGCCAGCTGGGGCGCACCGCCCTGCCCGCCTGGCTGGTGGATCTGCTGACCAAGGCCGGGCCGGTGGTGGCGGTGATCGCCACCACCCTGGCCGCCGGCCCCGGTGGCCTGGCCGAGCGGGGCGTGGCGGTGGTCGGCCCGGTGCCCGGCGGCCTGCCGGTGCCCACTCTCCCGGCCTTCGACCCCGGGCTCTGGCAAGCGCTGTGGCTGCCGGCGTTGTTGATCAGCCTGATCGGCTTCGTGGAATCCGTGTCGGTGGCCCAGACCCTGGCCGCCAAGCGCCGCCAGCGGGTGGACTCCAACGCCGAGCTGATCGGCCTGGGCGCCGCCAATCTGGCCTCCGGCGTCAGCGGCGGCATCCCGGTGACCGGCGGCTTCTCCCGCTCGGTGGTCAATTTCGACGCCGGCGCCCGCACGCCCCTGGCCGGGGTGTTCACCGCCGGCGGCATCGCCCTCACCGCCCTGTTTTTCACCCCCTGGTTCCAGTACCTGCCCAAGGCCACCCTGGCCGCCACCATCATCGTGGCGGTGCTGACCCTGGTGGACCTGCCGGCGCTGGCCCGGGCCTGGCGCTACTCCAAGGCGGATTTCACCGCCTTGCTGGTGACCTTGCTGGGGGTGCTCGCGGCGGGCGTGGAAGCCGGCGTGATCGCCGGGGTGGCGGCGGCGCTGGCCCTGCACCTGTGGCGCACCAGCCAGCCGCACATCGCGGAGCTGGGCCAGGTGCCGGGCACCGAACACTTTCGCAATGTGCGCCGCCACCGGGTGATCACCTCGCCCCGGGTGCTGTCGATCCGCGTCGATGAATCGCTCTACTTCGCCAACGCCCGGCGCACCGAGGACAGCATCTACGACCGCGCCCTGCACTGCGACGGCCGCCGCCACGTGGTGCTGCTGTGCTCGGCCATCAACCACATCGACGCCAGCGCCCTGGACAGCCTGCAAACCCTCAACCGCCGCCTGGCCGACGCCGGCGTCACCCTGCATCTCTCGGAAGTGAAAGGCCCGGTGATGGACCAGCTGCAGCGCAGCGATTTCCTGCAACGGCTGACGGGGGAGGTGTTTCTCAGCCATTACCAGGCGTTGGAAAAACTCGACCCGGACACCGCCCGCGCCGCTGGCGCGATGCGGCCTTCGGCCGCCCCCTAAAAATACCGGATCCGATACCAAACCAGAGCGACCCATTCCCGCCAGATCACCGGCACTTCCGCCAGGGCGCCGGCGGAGGGCAGCCAGGCTTCCCGGGGCAGGGTGTCCACCGCCACCGGAGTGACCGTGAGGCCCTGGCGGCGGAAGCTGAGGGTGGCGCGGGGCAGGTGGGCCCGGTCGGTGACCAGCAGCACCGATTGGATACCCCGCTCGCGCAGCAGCGGGGCGCTGTTGACCGCGTTTTCCCAGGTGCTGCGACTGCGCGGCTCGATCCATGTGCGGGCCTCGGGCCACAGCCGCCGGGCCAGTTCCGCCATCATCGCCGCCTCGGAGTCGTCCGGGTCCCGGGGCGTGCGGTCCTCGGCGCCACCAGTGAGCAGCAGCGGCAGGCCCAGCCGGCGGGCCTCCTCCACGCCCCGATGCAGGCGCCGCAGGCCGGCGGGGGTGAGCCGGTAGCCGTCGCCGTTGCGTTGGCGGCCGGCGCCGGGCACCACCACCGCCGCCGGCGCCGCCCCGCCGGGGGCCGTGTCCGGCACCGGCGCGTAGAACTGGCGCACCAGGACCGGCAGGGTCGCCGCCACCAGCGCCACGCCCAGCACCACCGTGATCAACACCCCGCGCATCCGCTGTCTGCCCGCCTTCCGCTCATGTATCCTATGGGGCTTTCCAATCGCCACCCCGACTCATAGAGATCCGATGGACGCACAGTATCATCCCAAGCAGGTAGAAGATGAAGCCCAGCAACACTGGGAAGAATCCGGCAGCTTCAAGGTCACCGAACAGCCCGGCAAGGAGAAATTCTATTGCCTGAGCATGTTCCCCTACCCGTCCGGCCGCCTGCACATGGGCCATGTGCGCAACTACACCATCGGTGACGTGATCAGCCGCTACCAGCGCATGCAGGGCAAGAACGTGCTGCAGCCCATGGGCTGGGACGCCTTCGGCCTGCCGGCGGAGAACGCGGCGGTGAAGAACAAGAGCGCCCCGGCCGCCTGGACCTACGAGAACATCGACTACATGAAGGGCCAGCTGAAACGCCTGGGCTTCGGCTACGACTGGAACCGCGAGCTGGCCACCTGCACCCCGGAGTACTACCGCTGGGAGCAGTGGTTCTTCACCAAGCTGTACGAGAAGGGCCTGGTCTACAAGAAGATGTCCACGGTGAACTGGGACCCGGTGGACCAGACCGTGCTGGCCAACGAGCAGGTCATCGACGGGCGCGGCTGGCGCTCCGGCGCCCTGGTGGAACGCAAGGACATTCCCCAATGGTTCGTGAAGATCACCGCCTACGCGGATGAGCTGCTGGAGGACCTGGATCAGCTGGACGGCTGGCCGGAACAGGTCAAGGCCATGCAGCGCAACTGGATCGGCCGCTCCGAGGGCGTGCAGCTGGACTTTGCTCTGAAAGACGGCGACCAGGCGCTGAGCGTTTACACCACCCGCCCGGACACCCTGATGGGGGTCAGCTATGTGGCGGTGGCCGCCCAGCACCCGCTGGCCCGCCAGGCCGCCGAGGGCAACCCCGGGATCGCCGCCTTTATCGAGGACTGCACCCACACCAAGGTGGCCGAGGCGGATCTGGCCACCATGGAGAAGAAGGGCATCTTCACCGGCCGCTTCGCGATCCATCCGATCAGCGGCGAGGAAGTGCCGGTGTGGATCGCCAATTTCGTGCTGATGGATTACGGCTCCGGCGCGGTGATGGCGGTGCCCGCCCACGACCAGCGGGATTTCGAGTTCGCGCAAAAATACGACCTGCCGATCAAGCAGGTGATCGAGCCCGCCGGCGACGAGCCCATCGACCTGGCCCGCGAGGCGTTCACCGCCAAGGGCAAGCTGGTCAACAGCGGCGAATTCGACGGGCTCACCTCCGCCCAGGCGTTTGACGCCATCGCCGCCTGGCTGGCGGAGCGCGGCCTGGGCGAAACCAAGGTCAATTACCGCCTGCGCGACTGGGGCGTGTCCCGCCAGCGCTACTGGGGCGCGCCGATCCCCATGCTGACCCTGGAAGACGGCACCCAGGTGCCGGTGCCCGAGGACCAGCTTCCGGTGGTGCTGCCGGAAGACGTGGAAATGGACGGCGTCACCTCGCCGATCAAGGCCGACCCGGAGTGGGCGAAAACCGAATACCAGGGCCGGCCGGCCACCCGCGAGACCGACACCTTCGACACCTTCATGGAGTCGAGCTGGTACGCGGCGCGCTTTACCTGCCCGGACGACGACAGCGCCATGCTCGACCCGGAGCGCGCCAACTACTGGCTGCCGGTGGACCAGTACGTGGGCGGCATCGAACATGCCATTCTGCATCTGCTGTATTCGCGCTTTTTCCACAAGCTGCTGCGCGACGCTGGCCTGGTGACCTCCGACGAACCGTTCAAGCGCCTGCTTTGCCAGGGCATGGTGCTCAAGGACGGCGCCAAGATGTCCAAGTCCAAGGGCAACACCGTGGACCCGCAGGCGATGATCGAGGAATACGGCGCCGACACCGTGCGTCTGTTCATGATGTTCGCGGCGCCGCCGGAGCAGTCCCTGGAATGGAACGACGCCGGCGTGGAAGGCGCCCACCGCTTTATCAAGCGCCTGTGGCGGCTGGTGGCGGAGCACGTCGAGGGCGGCCCCGCGCCGGCCCCGGATTTGTCCGCGCTGGACAAGGACGGCAAGGCCCTGCGCCGCAAGACCCATGAAACCATCCAGAAGGTCAGCGACGACATCAGCCGCCGCTACACCTTCAACACCGCCATCGCCGCCGCCATGGAGCTGTGCAACGACATCAGCCGCTTCCAGCCCGCCGACGACGCCGGCCGGGCGGTGGTCCAGGAAGCCCTGGAGGCGGCGGTGCTGCTGCTCTCGCCGATCATCCCCCATGCCGCGCACACCCTGTGGCGGGCGCTGGGCCACGATCAGGCGGCCATCGACGCGCCCTGGCCGGCGGTGGACGAAAGCGCCCTGGTCAAGGACAGCCTCGAACTGGTGGTGCAGGTCAACGGCAAGGTGCGCGCCAAGCTGGAGGTGCCCGCCGACGCCGACAAGGACACCCTGGAAAAACTGGCCCGGGACGAACCCAATGTGCAGCGTTTTATCGACGACAAAACGGTGCGCAAGGTGATCGTGATTCCCGGCAAACTCGTCAATATCGTGGCCAACTGATCATGTCCCTTCGTCCCGCGCTCGCCCTGCTGTTCGCCGCCCTGCTGCTGTCCGCCTGTTCCGGCTGGCAGCTGCGCGGGCAGACCGCCACGCCGAACTTCGAGAGCATTACCCTGCAGGGTGCCAGCGCGCGGCTGCGCTACACCCTGGAAGACCTGCTCGAACCCAACGGCGTGCTGGTGCACAACCAGTCCCCCTACGTGGTGGAAATCACCGACGAGGAATGGAACCAGCGCACCGCGGCGGTGGACGACCGGGGCCGGGCCGCCGAGCGCGAACTGCGCTACGAGATTACCTGGCAGCTGATCGACCGGGACACCGGCGCCATGCTCAACCCGCCGCGCCGCCTTACCGCGATCCGCAGCTTCGCCTACTCGCCGGACAACGTCACCGCCACCTCCGACGAAGAGGACCTGGTGCGCACCGATCTGATCGAGGACATCAGCTACCGGCTGATCAATCAGCTCGCCAACGCCTCGCGCAAGATCAAGGACTGAACCATGCGTCTGCGCGCGGAGCATCTGGCCAAGCACCTGCAGGGCGAGCTGCTGCCGGTCTATCTGGTGGCCGGCGACGAACCGCTGCAGCAGGACGAAGCCCTGGATGCGCTGCGCGCCGCCGCCCGTGACCAGGGTTTCGACGAGCGCCACCGCTTCAGCGCCGACACCGGCATCGACTGGAACGCCCTGCGCAACGAGGCCCAGAGCCTGAGCCTGTTCGGCGGCCGCCGCATTCTCGAAGTGGTGCTCGGCGAAAAGCGGCCGGACAAGGCCGGCAGCCAGACCCTGCGCGACTTGCTCGACCCGCCCTCCCCGGACACCCTGCTGCTGATCCGCTGCTCCAAGCTGGACCGCCGCAAGGACTGGAACAGCGCCTGGGTAAAGGCGCTGGACGCGGTGGGCGCGGTGCTGGAAATCTGGCCGGTGGAAGGCAAGCAGCTGCAGCACTGGCTGCGCGACCGGCTGGCCGGCCGGGGCCTGGCCATCGACGACGACGCCCTGGAACTGTTGATCCAGCGCAGCGAGGGCAACCTGCTGGCCGCCGCCCAGGAAGTGGACAAACTGGCCCTGCTCACCGAGGACGGCCGGGTCAGCGCCGACACCGTGCAGCAGGCGGTGGGCGACTCCAGCCGCTACACCCCCTTCGACCTCACCGACGCCACCGGCCGCGGCGACGCGGAACGGGCCCTGCGCATTCTGCGCACCCTGCGCGCCGAAGGGGTGGAAGCGCCGGTGGTGCTGTGGGCCCTGGGCCGCGACATCCGCGCCCTGGACGCCCTGGTCACCGGCGGCCAGCCGCCACGCCTGCCGCCGCAACGGCTGCGCGCCCTGGAAGCCCGTGCCCGCCAGCTGCCGCCGCGCCAGCTGCACCGCGCCCAGGCCCTGGCGATCCGCGCCGACCAGGCGATCAAGGGCATGGGCCCCGGCGACCCCTGGCAATACCTGGCCGGCCTGATCCTGCGCCTGTGCGGCCGGCCGCTGCCCGCGATCCTGGAAAAGTAGCCCCCAACCGGCCACGGAACCGGCCAAAACCGCCCTCGCTTACCGTTGCAAATATCCGATTACCTCTTTGACATCAGACATTTAGAAGAACTACTATCCGGCCAACGAACCGGCCAAATCCGTCTTATGACAAACAGTATTCTGGACCTCACGCCCTTTCTCCCCGGCGATGCGCAACTGGGGCAAAGCGGGCTTGCGGATAAGGCCCTGGCATTGAACCGGCAGGCCGCCGCCCTGGCGGGCCAGCTGCACCCCCTTACCGCCAAAACGCTGCGCACTCATATGGCGGTAATCAACTCTTATTACTCCAACCTGATCGAGGGCAATCGCACCCTGCCGCACCAGATACGCGAGGCTCAGCGCGGCGACTTCAGCGCCGATCCGGCTACCCGCGATCTGCAACAGGAATCCCTGGCCCATATCCAGGTGCAAGCCCGACTGGCCGGGCTCCCACCCGAACAAAAGGACCCGTTCCAGGCCGATACCCTGAAATGGATTCATTACGAGTTCTACGCGGCGCTGCCGGAACATCAGCGCTTTATCAGGGACCCCCAAACCGGTGAGGAAGAGCGCCTGGAGCCCGGTCAATATCGGCGCCGCCAGGTCAGGGTGGGGCGGCATATCCCCCCGCCCGCCGAAGCGCTACCGGTCATGATGGACAGCTTTCTGGAACAGTACCGCCCGGAACGGCTGCCAGGCACACGGAAGATCATCGCGGTGATGGCCGCCCACCATCGCCTGCTCTGGATTCACCCCTTTCTCGACGGCAATGGCCGGGCGGTCCGCCTATGGACCGACGAGGCCCTGAAGGCCGCCGGCCTGGACAGCGTCGGGGTCTGGTGCCTGAGCCGGGGCCTGGCCCGGGCCGCCGACCGTTACAAGGCACTGCTCTCAAGCGCGGACCAACCGCGCCGGGGCGACCGGGACGGCCGCGGCAGCCTGTCGGAGGCCGCCTTGGTGGCGTTCTGCGACTTTATGCTGGATCAGGCACTGGATCAGGTGGGATACGTTAGCGGCCTGCTGGATCTCGGCAACCTCCGCCGCCGGTTCCGGAGTTATGTGCAGGCCCGTAACGACGGCCGTGTACCCGGTTGCCCCGGGCCCCTTAAACCGGCAGCGGCACGGGTATTGTTCGCCGCCTTCCAATCCGGCGAACTGGATCGCGGCGAAGCGCTGGAACTGGCCGGCCAGAATTCCGAGCGCAACAGCCGGCGCCTGATCAGCCAGCTCCGCGACGAGGGATTGCTCAGCGAAACCAATAACCGCTCACCGTTACGCTGGGCCATCCCCGAGCACGCGGAACCCTGGTATTTCCCCGAACTGGCGCCGCAACAGCCTTCCTTGTAGGGGTGGCCGCGCAGCGGATTGGCCCGCGCGGAGGCGGCGGCTTTGCTAGGGTCGCGGGAATGCCCCTTGCCGCGTGAAGCACTTTATGGCCCAACGTCTTGATACCTCCTCGATCAGCTTTACCGCCCTCTATACCGGCCAGGTGTGGGTGCGCAACGGCCTGTCCGGGCCCGGTTTCCGCACCCCCGCCGGGGCCCTGCTGTACGGCGCCATGACGCCGTTCGAGGCGGTGGGCAAGCGGTTGATGGGCGGCAACATCCGCACCTTTCTGCTGCAGCGTCATCACCTGATCGACGCGCGCCTGGAAGCGCTGATCGCCGACCACCCGGATCTGCAGATCGTGGAGATCGCCTGCGGGCTGAGCCCACGCGGCAGCCGGCTGCGCGCCCGCCATCCCGGCATCGACTATGTGGAGGCGGACCTGCCGGACATGGCGCGGCGCAAGCAGCGGCTGCTGGCCCGGCAGGGCACCCTGGATGACCGGCACCGGGTGGAGACCGTGAACATTCTGGTGGCCGACGGCGAGCACAGCGTCGCCGCCCTGCTCCGCCGCCTGGACCCGGCACGGCCGGTGGCGGTGGTCACCGAGGGGCTGATCAACTATTTCGATCTGGCCACCATCAGCCCGTTCTGGGCGCGGCTCGCCGAGGGGCTGAAGGCGTTTCCGCGCGGCGTTTACCTGACCGACAACTATCCGCTGTACGCCAACATGCGCTTCCACCGCACCCTGAAGACCCTGGGCGGGCTGCTGGGCGCCCTGTCGCGCAGCAACGTGGCCTTCCATTTCGACTCCGACCGGGCCACCAGGGCCCACTTCCGCGAGCAGGGCTTCGCCGCGCTGACCGTGCACGACCCGGCGGATTACTACGGCACCCTGCCAATCCCGCGCACCCGGGGCACGCCCATGGTGCGCATCCTGGAGGCCGAGGCGGCCTGATTCCCCACGCCAGGGCTGTTTCGCGGCCCGCCCGGAACCCCGTATAATGCGCCTTTTCGTTTTCCCGACAGGCGTTTCACATGGATATCCAGCAGTACATGGCCGACGTGGGCCGGCAGGCCCGCGCCGCCTCCCGGGCCATGGCCCGGGCCACCACCGGCGAGAAGAACGCCGCGCTCGGCGCCATCGCCGCCGCGCTGCGCGCCCATCGCAGTGCCATTCTCGATGCCAACCAGCGCGATCTGGCGCGCGGTCGCGATAATGGCCTGGACCCGGCCCTGCTGGACCGTCTGGAACTGACCCCGGCCCGCTTCGACGGCATGGTGGAGGGCCTGGAGCAGGTCAGCGCCCTGGCCGATCCGGTGGGCCAGATCACCGATCTGAACTTCCGCCCCAGCGGCATTCAGGTGGGCAAAATGCGCGTGCCCCTGGGCGTGATCGGCATCATCTATGAATCCCGGCCCAACGTGACCATCGACGCCGCCGCCCTGTGCCTGAAATCCGGCAACGCGGCGATTCTGCGTGGCGGTTCCGAGGCCATCGATTCCAACCAGGCGATCGCCGAGTGCCTGCGCGCCGGGCTGCGCGAAGCGGGCCTGCCGGACACCGCCGTGCAGGTGATCGAGACCACCGACCGGGCCGCCGTGGGCGAACTGATCCGCCACCCCGAGTTCGTGGACGTGATCGTGCCGCGCGGCGGCAAGGGCCTGATCGAGCGCATCAGCGCCGAGGCGCGGGTGCCGGTGATCAAGCACCTGGACGGCAACTGCCATGTGTTCATCGACGCGGACGCGGACCCGGCCAAGGCGGTGAAGGTGGCCTACAACGCCAAGACCCAGCGCTACGGCACCTGCAATACCCTGGAAACCCTGCTGGTGCACGCCGGCATCGCCGAGCGCGTGCTGCCGGAGCTGGCCGACCAGTACCGCCAGGCCGGCGTCGAGCTGCGCGGCTGCGAGCGGGCGCGCAAACTGCTGGGCGACGGCGTGGCCGAGGCCACCGAGACCGACTGGGAAGAGGAATACCTGGCGCCGGTGCTGGCCATCCGCGTGGTGGACGACCTGGACCAGGCCATGGACCACATCCATCGCTACAGCTCCGGGCACACCGAGTCGATCATCACCGAGAACTACAGCCACGCCCGCCGTTTCCTGGCGGAGGTGGACTCCAGCTCGGTGATGGTGAACGCCTCCACCCGCTTCGCCGACGGCTTCGAGTACGGTCTGGGCGCCGAGATCGGGATTTCCACCGACAAGCTGCACGCCCGGGGCCCGGTGGGCCTGGAAGGGCTCACCAGCCAGAAGTGGGTGGTGTTCGGCGACGGCCATGTGCGCCAATAGCAGGGGCCGGTTCTGAAACCCTTGATTCTGTTCGGCGGCACCTTCGACCCGATTCACCGGGCTCATGTGCGCGCCGCCCTGGCGGTATCGCGGGCCCTGGGCGACGCGCCGGTGCACCTGCTGCCCAACGCGGTGCCGCCGCACCGGGCCCAGCCCCAGGCCAGCGGCGCCCAGCGCCTGGCCATGGTGCGCCAGGCCTGCGCCGGCTATCCGCAGCTGGTCGCCGACGACTGGGAGCTGCGCGAACGGGGCGGCGCGCCCTCCTTTACCCTGAACACCCTCAAGCATTTCCGCCGCCTGATCGGCCGGCGGCCGCTGGTGTTCGTGGTCGGCGCCGACAGCTTCGCCCATCTGGACCGCTGGCACCGCTGGCGGGAATACGCCGCCCTCTGCCACCTGGCGGTGGTGCCGCGCCCCGGCGCGGCGCCGGCGCCGCTGCGGGTGCAGCGCGCCTTCCCTCGGGCCGGCGGCCGGCTGCTGCGCGCCCGCCCGGCCGGGCGCCGGCTGATGCTGGCCCGGCCGGTGCTGGACGTGGCCGCCACCGATATTCGCGAGACCCTGCGCGCCCACGGCGACAGCCCGCTGCTGACCCCGGCGGTGCGCGCCCATATCCATCGCCATGGGCTGTATAATCAGTCCGCTCATCGCGGCGACACCGCCGACAACCCTGTGCACGTACCGAACGAGGCCCCATGAGTTCCCAACCCCCTTTGCTGGATCTGGTGCTCGACGCCCTGGAAGAACTGAAAGCCAAGAACGTAGCCAGCCTGGACGTGCGCGCCATGACCAGCGTGGCCGATGACATGGTGATCGCCAGCGGCACCTCCAGCCGCCACGTCAAGGCGCTGGCCGACAACGTGATGGAAAAGGCCAAGCAGGCCGGCTACGCGCCCCTGGGCACCGAAGGCGAGCGCGGCGCGGAGTGGATCCTGGTGGATCTGGGCGACGTGATCGTGCATCTGATGCTGCCCGCCACCCGCGAGTTCTACGACCTGGAGCGGCTCTGGAAGACCCCGGACCACCACCCGGACCGCGACCAGCGCGACCATTGAAACCGGCGGTCCCCGCCGGTGCGGCGCTTCGCCGCGTTCTTGTTCCCGGGTCGCGAACCCGTGTCCGAGCCAGTGTCTGGGAGAGCCTAGCCTTGCGCATTCACCTTCTCGCCGTCGGCACCAAAATGCCCGCCTGGGTCAACGACGGCTTCCGCGAATACCAGAAACGGATGCCGCCGGACATGCGTCTGGAACTTGAGGAGATTCCGTTGCCTAAACGTTCCAGGGGCGACACCGCCGCGCTGGTGCGGGCGGAAGGCGAAGCGCTGGAAAAACGGCTGGAAAAGCACCCCACCGCCCACCGGGTGGCCCTGGAGGTCACCGGCCGCGCGCTGGATACGCCCGCGCTGAGCGAAAAACTGGCGACCCTGCGCGATCTGGGTCAGGATCTGGCGATTCTGGTGGGCGGCCCGGACGGGCTCTGCCCGCGGGTGTCCGCCGCCGCCCATGAACGCTGGTCCCTGTCGTCGCTGACCCTGCCGCACCCGCTGGTGCGGGTGCTGCTGGCCGAGCAGCTGTATCGGGGCTGGACGCTGCTGGCCGGCCATCCTTATCACCGCTAACGATTCGAACCACGGGCATCCATGCGCCGACCACTGACCCTCAAGGACCATCATCACGAGCAGCGGATTTTCAGCTTCCGCCTGCTGGTGGCCGCCTTTCTGGTGGTCGCCCTGTCGCTGGTGCTGGTGGGGCGCATGGCCTGGCTGCAGATCTCCCAGCACAGCCGCTACACCACCCTGAGCGACGAGAACCGGGTGCAGACCCAGGCGGTGCCGCCGCCGCGCGGCCTGATCACCGACCGCAACGGCGAGATTCTGGCCGCCAACCGGCCGGACTTCGCGGTGGAGCTGATCATCGAACAGGTCCCCGACCTGGAGGCCACCCTGACCCGCATCGGCGAACTGGTGACCCTGGCGCCGGACGATCTGGAACGCTTCCGGCGGCGCCTGGCCAGCCCGCGCCGGCCCTGGGACCCGATCCCCCTGCGCGGCCGTCTCAGCGAAGAGGAAATCGCCCGCCTGACCGTCAACCAGCATCGCCTGCCCGGGGTGCGGGTGGCCGCCAACCTGGTGCGCCACTACCCCCACGGCAAGCTGTTTTCCCATGTGCTCGGCTACGTGAACCGGCTCAACGCCGAGGATCTGGACGCCATGACGCTCACCGAGCAGTCCAACTACGCCGGCACCCATTACTACGGGCGCACCGGCATCGAGCGCTATTACGAGCAGCGCCTGCACGGCAAGGTGGGTTACCGCCAGGTGGAGACCAACGCCCGGGGCCGGATTTTGCGCGTGCTGGAGGAACAGCCGCCGCGGCCCGGCGCCAACCTGCGCCTGACCCTGGACATGAAGGTACAGCGGGCCGCCTACGACGCCCTTGGCGACCGGCGCGGCGCGGTGGTCGCCATCGACCCCCGGGACGGCAGCGTGCTGGCGTTCGTCAGCCGGCCGGGCTTCGAGCCCAACCTGTTCGTCAACGGCATCTCCCACCAGGACTACGCGCGCTACCGGGAAGACCACGACAACCCGCTGTTCAACCGCGCCCTGCAGGGCCGCTACCCACCGGGCTCCACGGTGAAGCCCTTTATCGGCCTGGCCGGCCTGGACGCCGGCGTCACCGACTGGCAGCGCACCATTTTCGATCCGGGCTACTACCAGCTGGAGGACAACCCGCACCGCTACCGGGACTGGAAGCGCTGGGGGCACGGCTGGGTGGACATGACCAAGGCGGTGGTGGAGTCCTGCGACACCTATTTCTACGATCTGGGCTTCAAGCTGGGCATCGCCCGCATGCACGATTTCCTGTCCGACTTCTCCCTGGGCCAGCCCACCGGCATCGACCTGCTCAATGAATCCGCCGGCCTGCTGCCCTCCAAGGAATGGAAGCGCGCCGCCCGGGGCACGCCCTGGTTCCATGGCGACACCATCAACGCCAGCATCGGCCAGGGCTTCGTGCTGGCCACGCCGTTGCAGCTGGCCACCGCCACCGCCATCCTCGCCCACCAGGGCAAACAGGTGACGCCCACCCTGGCCGCCGACGAACTGCGCCCGCCGCCCCGGCCGGACATCCAGCTCAACGACGACCGGGACTGGCTGCGCATGGAACACGCCATGGAGGAAGTGGTGCACGGCAGTCACGGCACCGCCCGGGTGATGGCCAAGGACGCCCCCTATCGGATGGGGGCCAAGAGCGGCACCTCCCAGGTGTTCTCGGTGGGCCAGGAAGA
The DNA here is from genome assembly GCF_016906305.1 of Alloalcanivorax marinus. GTDB lineage: Bacteria > Pseudomonadota > Gammaproteobacteria > Pseudomonadales > Alcanivoracaceae > Alloalcanivorax > Alloalcanivorax marinus. Next base: position 14,059 of record NZ_JADDOL010000003.1, on the reverse strand, counting down.
AACCTACAACGAGGAAGAGCTGGCCGAACGGCTGCTCGACCATGCCCTGCTGATCAGCTTCGCGCCGGTGGACCACCCGGCCATCGCCGTGGCGGTGCTGGTGGAAAACGGCCGCCACGGCGGCTCCACCGCCGGCCCGGTGGCGCGCCAGGTGATGGACGCCTGGCTGCTGAACGAACAGGGCGAACTGGACGTGCCCGCGCCCCTGACCCGGGCGCCCACCGCTGAAGGGAGCGCGCCATGAGCGTACGGGAATACCTGCGACAGATGCCCGGCCAGGGCGGCGTGACCCTGGGCAACGGCCTGAGCGCCCGTCTGCATCTGGACGCGCCGCTGCTGGCGGCGCTGATGCTGCTGACCCTGGGCGGCCTGACGGTGCTGTACAGCGCCGGCGGCGGCAGCCTGGATCTGGTGGCCCGCCAGGCTATGCGCATCGCCGCCGGCGCCGCCCTGATGGTGGTGGTGGCGCAGATCCCGCCGCGCAGCATCCGGTTCTGGGCACCGGTGGTCTATGCCATCGGCGTGGTGATGCTGATCCTGGTGGTGGCCATCGGCTTCGAGGCCAAGGGCGCCGCCCGCTGGCTGCACATCCCCGGCATCGGCCGCTTCCAGCCGGCGGAGATCATGAAACTGGCGGTGCCGGCCATGGTCGCCTGGTTCTTCAGCGAGCGGAATCTGCCGCCGCGCCTGCTGGACGTGGTGATCGCCCTGGCGCTGATCTTCCTGCCGGTGGTGCTGATCGCCATCCAGCCGGACCTGGGCACCTCGATCCTGATCGCCGCCGCCGGTCTGGTGGTGTTGTTCGTGGCCGGCCTGTCCTGGCGGCTGATCGGGCTGGCGGTGGTGGTGTTGCTGGTGGCGGCGCCGCTGATGTATTTCTTCGTGCTGCACGATTACCAGCGCAGCCGGGTGGACACCTTCCTCAATCCGGAGGCGGACCCGCGTGGCGCGGGCTGGAACATCATCCAGTCGAAGACCGCCATCGGCTCCGGCGGCGTCACCGGCAAGGGCTGGCTGGACGGCACCCAGTCCCATCTGGATTTTCTGCCGGAGTCGTCCACCGACTTCATCCTGGCGGTGCTGGGCGAGGAGTTCGGGCTGGCCGGCTTCGTGCTGTTGATGATCGTCTACCTGGTGATCGTCGGGCGCGGCTTCTTTATCAGCTGGCAGGCCCAGGAGACCTTCTCCAGGCTGCTGGCGGCGGCGCTGACCATGACCTTTTTTATTTATATTTTTGTGAACGTCGGGATGGTGTCCGGACTCTTACCGGTGGTGGGGGTACCCTTGCCGCTGGTCAGCTATGGCGGCACGTCCATCGTTACCCTGATGGCGAGTTTCGGCATGCTCATGTCCATGCATACCCATCGCCGACTGATGAGTTACTGACAAGGACTTCCGAGGAGAACCACGTGAAAAAAACCGGGCTGCTGTTCGCCGTCTGTGCCGCCCTGGCCGGTCCCGCCCCGGCCTGGGCCGAAACCGCCAATTACGCCGAGCACCCGGAGGCCACGGAGGTGCTGAAAGCGGTGCGCGAAAACGGCCTCGACGAGGACCGGGTCCGCCAGCTGCTGGCCGACGCCAAGCGCAAGGACAGCATCCTCGAGGCCATCGCCCGGCCGGCGGAACGGACCCTGACCTGGGCCGAGTACAGCCGCATCTTCCTGCAGGAAGACCGGGTCCGCCAGGGCGTGGCGTTCGCCGAGGAGCACGCGGAGGCCCTGGACCGGGCCGAGCGTGAGTACCGGATCCCCCGGGAAATCATCCTCGCCATCATCGGCGTGGAAACCCGCTACGGCCGCCACAAGGGCAGCTACCGGGTGCTCGACGCCCTGACCACCCTGGGCTTCGACTACCCGCCCCGGGGCGCCTTTTTCCGCAAGCAGCTGGTCGCCCTGTTCAAAATGGAGCGCGACGCGCATATCGACGCCGGCACCATCACCGGCTCCTACGCCGGGGCCATGGGCTTCCCCCAGTTCATTCCCACCAGCTATGAAGCCTATGCGGTGGACTTCGACGGCGACGGCGTGATCGATCTGGTCAACAGCCCGGTGGACGCCATCGGCAGCGTCGCCAACTACTTCAAACAGCACCGCTGGCAGCCCGGCCTGCCGGTGGCCGCCCGCGCCCGGGTGGACGGCGACGGCTACGTGAAAATGGCCGAGGCGGGCTACAAACCGTCCTTTACCCTGGACCAGGCCCGGAAAAACGGCGTAGTGGCACTGTCCTGCGGCGATGATAGGCTGAGCAGCCAGTACTGCTTCGATACGTCGGAACAGGGTCTGCCCGGCACCCAGCCGGTGGCGGTGCTCGACCTGACCGGCGAGGATGGCCATGAATTCTGGCTGGCCACCGACAATTTCTATGTGATCACCCGCTACAACCACAGCGAGCTTTATGCCATGGCCGTGTTGCAGCTTTCCCACCGCATCGCCGACGCCCTGAAGGATGCCCGGCCGTGATGCGACCGTTACTGATTCTGGCCGTTTCCCTGGCGCTGGGCGCCTGCGCCACCGCCCCCGGGCCGGGCCCGGACACCGGCAGGGGCACGCCGCCCCCGGCCGCCAAACCGGACCGGTCGGCGGCCGGGGCGCCGGGTTCCGACCGCTACAAGCACAGCGTGGACGCCGGCCCGGACGACCGCCGGGACGTCAGCAGCCAGCCGGAACCGGTGCCCAAGGTGGAGCCGCGCAGCGCCTACGGCAATCCGGACACCTACACGGTGTGGGGCCAGACCTACCAGGTGCTGCCCACCGCCGAGGGTTACCACGAGGAGGGCCTGGCGTCCTGGTATGGCCGCAAATTCCACGGCTACCGGACCTCCAGCGGCGAAGCCTTCGACATGTACCGCTTCACCGCCGCCCACCGCACCCTGCCGCTGCCCACCTACGCCCGGGTCACCAACCTGGACAACGGCAAAAGCCTGGTGGTGCGGGTCAATGATCGCGGCCCCTTCCACTCCGACCGCATCATCGATCTGTCCTGGGCCGCCGCCGTGCGCCTGGGCATCGAACAGCACGGCACCGGCCGGGTGCGGGTGGAGGCGCTGACCGCCAACAACGACCCGACCCCCAACAAAAGCGACGGCCGGGTGCCCACCGCGGTGCGCGCCGCCGTGGACAGCCCGCCGCCGGCCACCGCCAGCGCGGCGGCCCCCACCGCCGGCGACGGCGATCTGTATCTGCAGGCCGGCGCCTTCCAGGCCCTGGACGGTGCCCGCGCCCTGGAAAAACGCCTGCGCGAGCAGCTGCGCCTGCCGGTATCGGTACGCCAGCCCGCGTCGGGCCATCTCTACAAAGTGTGGCTGGGCCCGTTCGCCAGCAACGAGGACCGCGACCGCGCCCGCCACACCGTGACCCAGGCCGGCTTCGCCGCGCCCATCTCCGTGAACCCCTGATCCGCCCGGAAGCGAAAAACACCCAAAGGCCCCGATGATGATGCAAACCCGTTCCCCCCGTTACTCCGCGTTCTGGCTGTTCCTGTGCTGCCTGCTGACCACCGCGCCGCTGCTGGCGCGGGCGGAGACCATGATCCCCCGGCCGCCCCAGGTGGAGGCGCGCAGCTATCTGCTGCTGGACGCCAGGAGCGGGCAGATTCTGGTCGAGCACGACGCCAACAAGGAGCTGCCGCCGGCCAGCCTGACCAAGATGATGACCGCCTATCTGGTGGAGAAGGAGATCCAGAGCGGCAACATCAAGGAGCAGGACATGGTGCCGATCAGCGTCAAGGCCTGGCGCATGGGCGGTTCGCGGATGTTCGTCAAGGAAGGCACGCGGGTGCCGCTGATCGATCTGCTCAAGGGCGTGATCGTGCAATCCGGCAACGACGCCAGCGTGGCTCTGGCCGAATACGTGGCCGGCTCCGAGGACGCCTTCGCCGACCTGATGAACAATCAGGCCCGCCAGTTGGGCATGAACAACACCCACTTCGTCAACGCCACCGGCTGGCCGGCGGAGAACCACTACACCACCGCCCACGACCTGGCCTGGCTGGCCCGCGCCATCATCCGCGACTACCCGGAACACTACGATATCTACGCCGAGAAGGAATTCACCTACAACGGCATCACCCAGCCCAACCGCAACCTGCTGCTGTGGCGGGACGAGTCCGTGGACGGCCTGAAAACCGGCCACACCGAGGAAGCGGGCTATTGCCTGGTGTCCTCCGCCAAGCAGGACGGCATGCGCCTGATCGCGGTGGTAATGGGCACCGATTCCGAGGCCGCCCGGGCCCGTGAATCCCAGAAGCTGCTGAGCTACGGCTTCCGCTTCTACGAAACCTACGAAGGCTATGGCGCCGAGGACGTGCTGGACACCCCGGAAGTGTGGCTGGGCGAGGCCGACCAGGTGCGCCTGGGCCTGGACGAGGCACTGGTGCTGACCATTCCCAAGGGCAGCCGCGACCAGCTCAAGGCGGAGATGACCATCCAGCCGGAACTGCGCGCGCCGATCCAGAAGGGCCAGCAATACGGTACCCTGACCGTGCGGCTCGGCGACGAGCAGCTGGTGGAGCGCCCGCTGGTGGCCCTGGAGGCGGTGGAGCAGGCCGGCTTCTTCTCGCGCATCTGGGACCACATCGTGCTGTTCTTCAAGGGCCTGTTCAGCTAACCGACCCGGCGCAATCGGGGTAAACGGCAAGCGAGGTCAACGCATGGACACGGTCTACCTCAACGGCGAGTTCATGGACGCCGACCAGGCCTGGATCTCGCCCATGGATCGCGGCTTTCTGTTCGCCGACGGCGTCTATGAGGTGATCCCGGTCTACAACGGGGTGCCGTTCCGGCTGGACGAGCACCTGCGACGGCTGGCGCGCTCGCTGCGCGAGGTACGCCTGGACGATCCCCTGGACGGCGCCGGATGGCGCCGTCTGTGCGAGGAGCTGGTGGCCCGCAACGGCGGTGGCCATCTGTCCCTGTACCTGCAGATCACCCGTGGCGTGGCGACGCGCCGGGACCACGCCTTCCCGGACCCGCCGGTGCCGCCCACCGTGTTCATGAACACCAGCCCGCTGCCGGTGCCGGCGGCGGACCAGCCGGCGCGCACCGCTGGCGTGGCGGCGGTGACCCTGGACGACATCCGCTGGGACCGCTGCGACATCAAATCCGTGTCGTTGCTGGCCAACTTGCTGCTGCGCCAGCGGGCGGTGGACGCCGGCGCCGCCGAGGCGATCCTGATCCGCGACGGGCAGCTCACCGAGGGCGCCGCCAGCAACCTGTTTCTGGTGCGCGACGGCGAGATCCGCACCCCGCCGCTCAGCCACCACCTGCTCGGCGGCATCACCCGCGACCTGGTGATCGAACTGTGCCGCGAACACGGCCTGCCGGTGGTGGAGTGCCCGCTGACGGCGGCGGAACTGGCCGACGCCGACGAAATCTGGCTGTCCAGCTCCACCAAGGACGTACTGCCGGTGACCACCCTGGACGGACGCCCGGTGGGCGACGGCCGGCCCGGCGCCACTTGGAAAATCCTGGCGAACCACTATATAAGGTTCAAACGTCACCTTTGCGGCCTGGACTGACGTCCCGCCGCCGCCATCCGAATCCGAGGACCCGCCATGGCCATCCGCGAAGAACTGTGGGACTTCCCACACGTCATGCAATTGAAAGTGATGGGCGCCGCCGACGCGCCGCTGGAAGAGGTGGTGGTGACGGTGCTGGAAACCCATCTGGGCGACTTCGAGCGCGGCCTCAACCTGAGCCGCAAACCCAGCGCCAAGGGCTCTTTCGTCTCGATCACCGCCAACATCACCGTGCACAACAAGGAGCAGGTGGAAGGCATCTACCGGGACCTGAACGCCAGCCCCCACGTCAAGATCACCCTCTAGGCCACCGGCCGCAAAGGTAAAAATCGGCAAGGAATCCCCCCACGCCCCTGCCCATCGCCCGCCGATGTGATACACCTGCCCCTTGAGAGGTCGACCCGCCGCCCGTCGGCGGCCCCGGCGCACCGGACGCGCCGCGCTTCGATCCGCCAGCACTTCGCGAGGGACAGCGATGAACACCACAACGGACTGCTCCATTCCGCCCACCCGTCGGGACCACCACCGCCACCTGTATCAGCGCCTTTGGCAGGGCGACCCGGACGCCGACCGGCACGCCGATGCCCTGCTCGACCGGCTGCTCGCCGACACCGCGCCCGGCGACAGCGACCCGCCGGAGGATCCGGCGGAGCTGGAAGCCTGGATGGCGACCGGCCACCAGCGAGTCAGCGAGGCCTACCGGGACTATCTGGATCAGCGCGCCCGTGGCGGGCCCCGGCGCTTCTTTCAGTGCCGGGCCCAGGCGTTGTACTTTCTGCGCGCCATCGCCCCCACCAAGCTGGTGGACGGCGCCTGGCTGCACGGCCTCACCCTCCACTGGCAGGACAGCCGGCTGCGGCCGTTGCTGCGCATCTATCTGGAAGAGCTGGGCGATGGCCAGCCCGACCGCAACCATGTTCTTCTCTACCAGCGTCTGCTCGCCCGCCTTGGCTGCGAGACGCTGCACGGCCTGGACGACAACTGCTACCTGCAGGGCGCTCTGCAGCTCGCCCTGGGCCGGCGCGCGGACCGCTATCTGCCAGAGATTCTGGGCTTCAATCTGGGCTACGAGCAGCTGCCTCTGCACCTGCTGATCACCGCCCATGAGCTGGCCGAGCTGAACATCGACCCGCACTACTTCACCCTGCACATCACCATCGACAACGCCGATGTGGGGCACGCCCGCCAGGCCTGCCGTGGCGTCCTCGACCTGCTGCCCGAGGGCGACGACCGGCTCGCCTTTTACCGGCGGGTCCGCCGGGGCTACGCACTCAACGGCACCGGCCCGGGCCCCCGGGCCCTGCTGCGTCGCTTCGACCTGAACCGCGAACTGGAGCGCGTGCTGCGCCGCAAGGCGGAGGTGGGCCGCCTGCTGCATCCGGACCACTGCCGCCTGGCCGGCCGGCGCCTCAACGACTGGCTCGCCGACCTGGCCGAGGGCCACGGCGCCGACGATTTCCTGCTTGCTCTGCAGCGCCACGGCTGGGTCCAGCGCGGCCGGCCGGCGACGCAAAGCCGCTTCTGGAATCTGCTGGAAGGCGAACAGGCCAGCATGTTCGGCGTGTTCGACGGCTACGAACGGCAGCTGCTGCACGACTGGATCGTGGACGACGCCGCCTTCGCGGCGCCGCGCCGCTTCCGGCGGGCGCCGCGCCCGCGACACGCCAGCACGCCGACACCGACGGATGCGGAGTGCCGCCGGCTGGAGGAGCGCCTGACCGGCCTCGGCGCCCGGGAGCAAATGGCGCTGCTCGGCGAGATGATGGCTCCCCGGCGGCACTTCACCCCGGCCGGCCTGTTCGCCACCCGCCGCTACGCGAGAACGCTGGCGGGGCTGTAACGGCCGCGCCGGCGGCGCGGCTTGCCTTCGGCCCGGGGCGCCCCAATAATTCGTCCCATGAATGTGCTGGTCCGATCCTTACCGCGAGTCGACTACCCTTCCTGCTGGGAGGCCATGCGCGCTTTCACCACCGAGCGCGACGCCAACACCGAGGACGAATTCTGGGTGCTGGAGCACCCGCCGGTGTACACCCTGGGCCAGGCGGGCAAACCCGAGCATGTGCTGGCCCCCGGCGAGATTCCGGTGGTGCGCACCGACCGGGGCGGCCAGGTCACCTACCACGGCCCCGGCCAGACCGTGATCTACCTGATGGTGGACGTGCAGCGGCTGGGCATCGGCGCCCGCGCCGTGGTCAGCGCCCTGGAGGACAGCGTGGTGGACTACCTGCGCCAGCGCGGGCTGGAGGCGGTCAGCCGCCCGGACGCCCCCGGCGTGTACGTGAACGGCGCAAAGATCGCCTCCCTGGGCCTGCGCATCCGCCGCACCGGCAGCTACCACGGCCTGGCCCTCAACCGGGTGGACGACCCGGCCCCCTGGCGGCGCATCAATCCCTGCGGCCACGCCGGACAGCCGATGACCAGCCTGGCCGGCGAGGGACTGGACCCGGACCGGGCCAGCGTGGAGCAGGATCTGGTAACGATTCTGGCGCGCCGGCTGGGTCTTACCCCCCGGACAGCGCCTCCGCCGGACTGGTATACTCCTCCCCAATCCTGACGCCCAAAAGGCACCCAACCGCGAGAGAGACATCTCCATGAGCGAAGCCCAGGCCAAACGCCCGGCGAAAGCGAAGGTTCAGATCGGCGACAAACTGCGCGGCGCCGACAAGGTCCGCACCATTCCCCTGGTCAATGAAAGCGCCCCGGTGCGCGAGCGCAAACCGGACTGGATCCGGGTGCGGGTTCCCGCCAGCGGCGAAATCCAGCGCATCAAGACCATGCTGCGCCGGCAGAAACTGCACACCGTGTGCGAGGAAGCGGCCTGCCCCAACCTGCCGGAATGCTTCGGCGGCGGCACCGCCACCTTCATGATCATGGGCGACATCTGCACCCGCCGCTGCTCGTTCTGCGACGTGGGCTTCGGCCGCCCCAACGGCCTGGATCCGGACGAGCCCCTGCACCTGGCGGAATCGGTGGCCGACCTGGGCCTCAAGTACGTGGTGATCACCTCCGTGGACCGGGACGACCTGCCGGACGGCGGCGCCCGCCACTTCGCCGACTGCATCGAGGCGGTTCACGAGAAAAGCCCGGGCACCAAGATCGAGATTCTCACCCCGGACTTCCGGCCCTGCCTGGAAGACGCCCTGGACATTCTTCAGGCCACCCCGCCGGACGTGTTCAACCACAACATCGAAACCGTGCCGCACCTGTACAAGAAGGCCCGCCCCGGCGCCCGCTACGAGCACTCCCTGAAGCTGCTGCAGCAGTTCGGCGCCCGGGTGCCCCAGGTGCCCACCAAGTCCGGCATCATGGTCGGCCTGGGTGAAACCAACGATCAGGTGCTGGAAACCCTGCGCGATCTTCGCGACCACGACGTGGACATGATCACCATCGGCCAGTACCTGCAGCCCAGCAAATTCCACGCGCCGGTGGAGCGCTACGTGCACCCGGACGAGTTCAGGATGTTCGCCGACGAAGGCCGCAAGATGGGCTTCACCTCGGTGGCCTCCGGCCCCATGGTGCGCAGCTCCTACCACGCCGACCTGCAGCACAAGGGCATCGACGTGGGCGATCCGGATAACCTGGGCCACCAGGCCTGAAGCCGGCGATCACCCGAAGGTAAGAAACGGCATCACCGCCAGCAACAGCACCGCCACCGTGGCCACCAGGAACGCCAGCGTGCGCAGCGGGTGGCGGCGCAGGTTGCGCGTCACCGTGGTCACTTCTCCGTCCCGATGGGCCTGTTCGAAGGCCGCCCGTTCCTGCTGATAACGGCGTTGCTGGTAGTCCGCCAGCAGCGGTTGCGCGCGCTCCCAATCCTGGTCGTGGCGCAGCCACAGGCCGCCGGCGGAAATTCCCCAGACGCTGGGCGGCGTCAGAAAATACTCGATGCCGTGCTCGTCCAGCAGCGCGCACACCTGGTCCCGTTCCTGGTCGGGGACCCGGCGCAGATTGATCAGCAGTTTCGACATGATGGCGTCGGCCCTCGCGGCATGGCGCGCCACTATAGCACGGCACAGAATTTACAATTCCGGTACGTCCCGCCTCCTGACCGCCCCGCGCTTTTACTCTAGGCTAATAGCACGCCAGGGCCTGTTCACCCTACTTGCATTACGCCTGTTGTGGCTAAAAACCCACCCATCAAGGCACGAGGAGAGAAGTTTGGTGGCGCCAAATGAACGACGAGTAACGCGGAGGGGTGGGTTTTTAGCCACAACCCGAAGGGCTGGCGCCCTTTTGGCCTCCAGCGTCGTTGTCGGTCGCTTATTTGGACTGACCAAACCGCGCTCCCTCCGCCTAGCTGGAGACCAAAATGACATCCAGCAGGCGTGATGCAAGTAGGGTGAACAGGCCCTTAAGCGCTAACCCGAACAGAAGAGAGAGCGTGCAGTTTATGGGGCGTGTGGTGCGATTTCCGGTGTTGTTGTCGTGGTGGCTGGTCATGGCCGTGGCGGTGCCGCTGGCCGGGCAGGCGCAGGAGCGGGCGGTGACCGCGTCCAGTCCCGATTGGCCGGTGACGATTCAGTCCAAGCTCAAGGAACTGGACCTGCCCGACGACGCCCTGGCCCTGGCGGCGGTGCCCCTGGACGGCCCCGGCCAGTCCCGCTTCGTCAACGCCGACCGGGTGATGAACCCGGGCTCCACCATGAAGCTGCTGACCACCTACGCCGCCCTGGAGCTGCTCGGCCCCACCTTCAAATGGCACACCCGGGTGTACACCAACGGCGAGCTGAAAGGCGACGTGCTCGACGGCGATCTGATTTTCGTCGGCGTGGGCGACCCCAAGCTCACCGAGGAGCGCCTCTGGAAGCTGCTGCGCGACCTGCGCGCCTACGGCATCCGTGAAGTGAGCGGCGACCTGGTGCTGGACGGCAGCTATTTCCAGCTTCCGGACGGCGGCCTGCCGCGCTTCGACGACGACGGCGACAACCCCAACGCGCCCTTCCTGGTGCAGCCCCATGCCCTGCTCACCAACCTGAACCTGTTCCATATCCAGATGATGGGCCGCGCCGACCGGGTGCAGGCCTGGGTGGAACCGGTCACCGAGGGGCTCACCCTGGACAACCAGTTGACCCTGTCGAAGGGCCGCTACTGCCCCTCCGGCCGCAGCCTGAAGGTCACCCATCGCGTCGATGAGCGCGGCGACCAGGTGGTGACCCTAAAGGGCGCCATGCCGGAAGGCTGCCGGGCCAATCGCTACCTGTCCCTGCTCGATCAGGGCGACTATACCGCCGCCCTGCTGCGCGGCCTGTGGCGGCAGCTGGGCGGGGAGATCCACGGTGCCAACCGCTTCGACCGCCTGCCCCGGGGCGTGGACCTGCTCGCCACCACCTCCTCGCCGGACCTGGTCACCATGGTCCGCGACATCAACAAGTGGAGCAGCAACGTGATGGCCCGGCAGCTGTTTCTGACCATCGGCGCGGAGCACCGCCTGGCCGGCGACCCGGACGATCTGGCCGCCGCCCGGCGCACGGTGCGCGAATGGATGGCGCTGAAGGGCATGAACCCGGACCAGGTGGTGCTGGACAACGGCGCCGGCCTGTCCCGGGAAGCGCGCATCAGCCCCATGGAACAGATCAAGATGCTGCAGCAGGCCTGGCGCAGCCCGTTCGCCGCCGAGCTGATCGCCTCCCTGCCGCTGGTGGCCATGGACGGCACCATGCACAACCGGCTGCGCGACACCGGCCTGCGCGGCGAAGGCCACATCAAGACCGGCTCGCTGACCAATGTGCGCGCGGTGGCCGGCTTTACCCGGGACCGGGACAACACCACCTGGGCGGTGTCCGCCATCGTCAACACGCCGTCGGCGTGGAAGGGTCAGGCGGTGCTCGACCAGGTGCTGGAAGCGGTGCACGGCCTGCCGGCGGAGAGCGCCACGGCGGTGTCGCGCCGCGACACCGGCAAGGCCGCGCCGGGCGGTTGAGCTACCAGCGGTAGCTCACACTGCCCTGCAGAGTGCGTTCCTGACCGAAATAGCAGCGCCCGGCGTTGTTGCAGGCGGTGAAGTATTCCTTGTCGAACAGGTTGCGCACGTTCAGGTCCAGGGCCCAGCCGCCGGTGAAGCGGTAGCCCAGGGCCAGATCCGCCAGCACCACGGCGTCGGTTTCCAATTCCCCATAGAGGCTGGAATAGGCGTAGGTCTCGCCGATATAACGCAGGCCGCCGCCCAGGCGCAGGCCGGCCAGGTCGCCGTCGGTGAAGCGGTAGTGGGCCCAGGCGGACGCCTGATCCTTGGGCACGAACACCATTTGCTGGTCCTCCTGCAGGGAACCGGGGGCGTCCTCGGTGATGCGCGCGTTGGTGTGGCTGTAGGAGGCGGTGACGCGCAGCCGCTCACTGAGCGCGCTGGTCAATTCCACTTCCACCCCTTCCGAGCGGCTTTCGCCCACCTGCCGGTAGTCGTTCAGCGTGCCGTCGAAAATCACGTCGTCTTCCTTGCGCAGGTCGTAGACCGACAGGGCCAGTTCCGTGCGACTCCCCGGCGGCGCGATTTTCACCCCCGCTTCCACCTGCTCGCCGGTGATCGGGTCCAGGCTGCCCTGGCCGCTGGACAGCTGCTGCACCGGCACGAAGCTGGTGGCGTAGCTGAGGTAGGGGGAAACGCCGTTGTCGAACTGGTACATCAGGCCGCTTTGCCAGGTGAAGGCCTCATCGTCGGTGTCCAGGTCGGCGCCGGACACCGCATCTTCATACTCGCTGTCCACGGTGTCGTAGCGGCCCCCCAGCAGCACGATCCAGTGGTCGTAACGGCCGTGCCACTGGCCATAGAGCCCGGTCATCGCCTGGCGGGTCACCGCGTCCTGCTGCAGCAGCGGCGTGGCCGGCTCGGCGCTCCATTGCGGATCGAACACGTTGATGGTTTCCCCCATGCCGGCGTACCAGAGCTGCGACCAGTGGGAGCGGTCGTGGCCGAGCCCGAACAACAACGTTTGCTCCAGATCGCCGGTGCGCAGCCGCCCTTCCAGCTGGTTGTCCACCGAGAAACTGTAGGCCCGGTTGCGGCGGTCGTAGGCGGCGGTGTTCACCCGGGTGCCGTAGCCGCCGTCATCGAGCGGCTGCCACCAGATCTCGTGGCGCGACACCCGGGACTCCAGGTAGCGGGCGTTTTGCCGGAACTGCCAGGCGTCGTTGAACCAGTGCTGGTACTCGTAGCCCAGGGACCAGACCTCCCGCTCGAAGTGATCCCAGTCCGGGTGGCCGATCAAGGTGCTCCGGTCCAGCTCACCGTTGGGGTTACCCAGCAGGGTGCCGGCGGCGGGCAGGCCCAGTTCCAGTTTGGTGGTGTCCTTCTGGTAGCTGCTCAGCAGGGTCAGGGTGTCGTCCTCGCTCAGCCTCAGCGTCAGCGAGGGCGCCAGATAAACCCGGTCGTCGGGCATATGGTCGGTCTGGGTGTTCGCCTCGCGGCCCAGCATCACCAGACGACCCAGCACCTTGTCGTCGACCAGGGGGCCGGACACGTCCACGCCCAGCTGGCGGCGGTCGTAGCTGCCGTAGGTGGCGCGCACCTCGCCCCGGGCCTGGTGGGTGGGTCGTTTGCTGACCAGATTGACCAGGCCGCCGGGCGCGTTTTCGCCGTACAGAATCGAGCTGGGCCCGCGAAACACCTCCACCCGTTCCAGGCCGTAGGGCTCGGTGGTGGTGTCGTAGCGGTTGGGCTGCACGCGCAGGCCGTCGCGGAACAGGCCATAGCCGTAATCGGTGGCATTGAAGCCACGGATAAAGAAGAAGTCGCCGGCCAGGCCGTCGCCGGCGGCCAGCGGCGGCGCGAAGATGCCCGGCACATAGCCGAGCGCGTCGGTGAGGGTCTGGGCGCCCTGATCCTCCAGGCGCTGGCGGGTCACCACGCTCACCGCGCGGGGCGTTTCCGACAGCGGCACCCGGGTCTTGGTGGCCACCAGGCTGCGCGCTGCCCGGTAGCCCGGGTCCGGGCCGATCACCGACCCGGCGCTGGCGGCGGTCACCGATACCGGGTCCAGGGCGTTGGCCTGGCCGGCGTCGTACAGGGTGGCGGTGCGGTCGTCGGCGAAGCGGGCCATCAGGCCGGTGCCGGCCAGCAGCTCGGCGAGCCCGTCGCGGGGCACATAGCGGCCCCGCAGGCCGGCGCAGCGTTTGCCGGCGGTGAGCTCGCCGGCGGCGCTCAGATAGAGGCCCGCCTGGTCGGCGAAGCGGTTCAGGCAACGGCTCAGCGGGCCGGGCGCCACCTGGAAGTCGACCAGGGCGGCGCTCTCCGTGGTGCCCTCGGTGGCGTTCTGGGCGAGCGCCGGGACCGGCACCGCCGCCAGCGGCAGGCCGGCCAGGGCCAAGGGCAGCAACAGGGGCACGGACAGGGCCAGGGGGCGCAAGGGTGAAAACGGCATGGACAGGGTTCCTCCCGGAAAAAAATCGCGTTGTTATGGAAGGAATCGAACGACGGTGCGTCGAGGGGAACGGTATTTCGTCTTTTTTATAGTGGGCGTCCGGGGCGGAGTCTCCAGCCGGGGCGCGCGTCCGGGCGACGCCCTTCCGGGAACGCCGCGAGTACGTCCATGTAGGCTCCCTTTCGAACGTC
>NZ_JADDOL010000029.1 GCF_016906305.1 Alloalcanivorax marinus | reverse complement strand
ATCTGTGATGGGTGGCCGGGCCCGCTTGCGGGGGTTCACGGCGTTCCCGGAAGGGCGTCGCGCCCTGAGCCGCGCCCCGGATGGAGCGAGACTTCCCGCCAAAGCGCGATCAACCAAAAAAAAGCCCGGCGCTGGGCCGGGCTTTTCGGGCGGGGCGGGGTCGATCCTCAGCTGGCTTGCGCCACCGGAATCTTCACCTTGTCCGCCACTTCCTGGTACTCGCCCATGCGGTCGAAGTTCATGTAGCGGTAGATCTCGCCGGCCATGGAATCGATGGTCTCGGCGTACTGCATGTACTCCTCGGTGGTCGGCAGCTTGCCGAGCACCGCCGCCACCGCCGCCAGTTCCGCGCTCGCCAGGTAGACGTCCGCGCCCTGGCCGAGACGGTTGGGGAAGTTCCGGGTGGAGGTGGACACCGCGGTGGACTTGGGCGCGATCCGTGCCTGGTTACCCATGCACAGGGAGCAGCCCGGCATCTCGGTGCGCGCGCCGGCGCGGCCGTAGATGTTGTAGTAGCCCTCTTCGGTGAGCTGGTGCTGGTCCATCTTGGTGGGCGGCGCGATCCACAGGCGGGTGGTCAGGCCGTCCACTTTCTCCAGCAGTTTGCCGGCGGCGCGGAAGTGACCGATGTTGGTCATGCAGGAGCCGATGAACACTTCGTCGATCTTGGCGCCGGCCACGTCGGACAGGGTCTTGGCGTCGTCCGGGTCGTTCGGGCAGCACAGTACCGGTTCCTTGATCTGATCCATGTCGATCTCGATCACGGTGTGGTACTCCGCGTCCGCGTCGGCGCGCATCAGGCTCGGGTTGGCCAGCCACTCTTCCATGCCCTGGATACGGCGCTCCAGGGTACGGGCGTCGCCGTAGCCGTTGGCGATCATCCACTTGAGCAGGGTGATGTTGGACTTCAGGTACTCCGCCACGCTGTCCTCGGACAGGGTGATGGTGCAGCCGGCGGCGGAACGCTCGGCGGAAGCGTCGGACAGCTCGAACGCCTGCTCGGCGGTCAAATCTTCCAGGCCCTCGATCTCCAGAATGCGACCGGAGAACACGTTTTTCTTGCCGGCCTTGGCCACGGTCAGATGGCCTTCCTTGATCGCCTGCAGCGGAATCGCATGGACCAGGTCACGCAGGGTGATGCCCGGCTGGCGTTTGCCCTTGAAGCGCACCAGCACGGATTCCGGCATGTCCAGCGGCATCACGCCGGTGGCGGCGGCGAAGGCCACCAGACCGGAGCCCGCCGGGAAGGAAATGCCCATGGGGAAGCGGGTGTGGGAGTCGCCGCCGGTGCCCACGGTGTCGGGCAGCAGCATGCGGTTCAGCCAGGAGTGGATGATGCCGTCACCCGGGCGCAGGGACACGCCGCCCCGGTTCATGATGAAGTCGGGCAGGGTGTGCTGGGTTTCCACGTCCACCGGCTTCGGATAAGCGGCGGTGTGGCAGAAGGACTGCATCACCAGGTCGGCCTGGAAGCCCAGGCAGGCCAGGTCCTTGAGCTCGTCCCGGGTCATCGGGCCGGTGGTGTCCTGGGAACCGACGGTGGTCATCTTCGGCTCGCAGTACATGCCCGGACGCACGCCTTCCAGGCCGCAGGCCTTGCCGACCATTTTCTGCGCCAGGGTGTAGCCGGCGTTGGAGTCGCCGGGCTGCTCCGGCTTGCGGAACAGGGTGGACTCGTCCAGGCCCAGGGCGGTGCGCGCCTTGGTGGTCAGGCCGCGGCCGATGATCAGGTTGATGCGGCCACCGGCGCGCACTTCGTCCAGCAGCACCTGGGAGCGCAGATCGAACTCGGCGATCACTTCGCCGTCCTTCTCCACCCGGCCTTCGAACGGGTAGATGTCGATCACGTCACCGGTGTTCATCTTCTCCACGTCGCACTCGAACGGCAGGGCGCCGGAGTCTTCCATGGTGTTGAAGAAGATCGGCGCGATCTTGCCGCCGATGCAGACGCCGCCGGCGCGCTTGTTGGGCACGTAGGGGATGTCTTCGCCGAAGTGCCAGAGCACGGAGTTGGTGGCGGATTTACGGCTGGAGCCGGTGCCCACCACGTCGCCCACATAGGCCACCGGGTGGCCCTTCTTCTTGAGCTCGTCCATCTGCTTGAGCGGACCGATCTCGCCGTCCTTCTCGGGCACGATGCCTTCGCGGGCGTTTTTCAGCATGGCGTTGGCGTGCAGCGGGATGTCCGGGCGGCTCCAGGCGTCCTGGGCCGGAGACAGGTCATCGGTGTTGGTCTCGCCGGACACCTTGAACACGGTCACGGTGAACTTCTCGGAGAGATCCTTGCGGCTGGTGAACCATTCGCCCTCGGCCCAGGATTCGATCACTTCCCTGGCCTTGGCGTTGCCGGCTTTCATCTTGTCTTCCACGTCGTGGAAGGCATCGAACACCAGCAGGGTGTGCTTGAGCTGTTCGGCGGCCACCGGGGCCAGTTCTTCATCGTCCAGCAGTTCGATCAGCGGGGCCACGTTGTAGCCGCCCTGCATGGTGCCCAGCAGTTCGGTGGCGCGCTTGCGGTCGATCAGGGGAGAGCTGGCTTCGCCTTTGACGATGGCGGACAGGAAGGCGGCCTTGACGTAGGCGGCCTGGTCAACGCCCGGCGGAACGCGATTGACGAACAGGTCCTGGATGAACTCCTCTTCACCGGCGGGCGGATTCTTCAGCAGTTCCACCAGCTCGGCGGTTTGCTGTTCGTCCAGCGGTTTCGGGGGGACGCCCTCGGCGGCGCGTTCCTCGACATGTTTGCGATAGGCTTCTAGCACAGCGAATCCCTCGTTTCGTCTGACTGATTTCTTTTGGAAATCAGTTGGTTGGGGTGAGACTGGGGGTTGGAATTGCGCGCGGAGTATAGCCGAAACCCCATCAACTGTTAAACGGAACCCGCCGTTCAGCCATTCATCCCGTGAATACTCGCAATCACTGCGGCTGTTGGCGGTCCGTCAGTAGGGCAGGCGGCCCCCGGGGGGCTGGCGGCGGAAGCGTTTGTAGCTCCACAGATACTGGGCCGGCTCCTCGCGAATCAGTGCTTCGATGGAGCGGTTCATGGTGGTCAGGGCGTAGTCCAGGTCGTCGTCGTGGACGCCCGGGTCCGCCGGGCGCACGCGAATCTCGAAACCCTGGCTGCCGGGCAGGCGCCGAGCCCAGGCCATGAACACCCGGGCACCGGTCTGCTTAATCAGCTTGCAGCTCAGGGTGCCGGTGAAGGCCGGCTGCCCGAAGAAGGGCGCGAAGCGGCCGCTGCGCCGGTCCGCCACCTGGTCCGGCAGGATCGCGGTGAGCGCCCCCTGGCGCATGGCGCGCACCAGCCCGGCCACGCCCCGGGCGGTGGCCGGGTACATGGTGGTGCCGAAATGCTCCCGGCCCTGCTTGATCAGTTCATCCAGTTCCGGCAGCCCGGACGGCGCGAACATGGCGTGCAGGCCGAACTCCCGGGCCAGCCAGAAGTTGAGCACCTCCCAGCAGCCCAGATGCGGCGCCAGGATCAACACCGGCTCCCGGTTGGCCACCGCCTGGCGCAACGGGCCGTCGCCGTCCTCGGCCACCACCCGCTCCAGGCCGTCCTCCGGGCGATGCCAGAAGCGGGCGATCTCGAAAGTGTTCTTGACGCTTTCCACCAGGGACTGCCGGGCCAGCCGTTCCGGCGCCGGCTGGTCCGGCAGGCACAGGGCCAGGTTGATGCGGGTAATGCGCCGGGATTCCGTCGGCAACGCCGCCAGCAGGCGCCCCAGGGCGGTGGCGATGGCGCGGTTGAGCCGGAACGGCAACAGACCCAGCAGGCGCAGGGCGCCGGCGGCGGTGCGACCCTTCAGGGTCTGGATGGCGGGGTTGGTTCGTCTTCCCATGGGGCGCGATTATAAGGAGTGGGGGGGAGAACGCCAGACGCCTGGCGTCTCGCGTCCATCACGCTAAAATGGCGCCGTTTCCCAAGAGGTGCCCATGACCGACATCACCCCGCTGCGCGACTTTCTGCCGTGCCCGACCCCGGACGCCTGGATCGGCTGGGCCCTGGCGCACCCGGACATCCTGCTGATCGATCACGCCCACTGCGAAAAGAAGGCGGCGTCCACCGCGCTGAATCTGATGTTCCGCTATGTGGACCGTCCGGCGCTGCTGGACAACCTGAGCCAGCTGGCCCGGGAAGAACTGCTGCACTTCGAGCAGGTGGTCGGCATGATGCGCCAGCGCGGCATTACCTACGACCATCTGTCGCCGTCGCGCTATGCCCAGGGCCTGCGCCGTCACGCGCGCACTTCGGAGCCGGGGCGGCTGGTGGACACCCTGATCATCGGCGCGCTGATCGAGGCGCGTTCCTGCGAGCGCTTCGCCGCCCTGGCGCCCCATGTGGACGAGGAGCTGGGGCGCTACTACCGCTATCTGTTGAAGAGCGAGTCGCGCCACTTCGAGGATTACCTGCGTCTGGCGCGCCTGTACGCGGACGGTCCCATCGACGAGCGACTGGCGTTTTTCAAGGAGAAGGAGAGGGCGCTGATCGAGGAGCCGGACCTGGAGTTCCGATTTCATTCCGGCGTGCCGGCCATTTCCCCGTAGGAGCGACTGGGCGGCACCTGGCTTCAGTCGCGATCAGCCCTGGTGCCGTCTTCATCGCGACTGAAGTCGCTCCTACCGCATATCCCACCCGTAGGAGCGACTTCAGTCGCGATAAGGCGACCCACTGCTACCGGGTCTCGCCGATCTCCCAGCTTTCCAGCCGGAGTCCATCGCCGTCGGCGACGATCCACCAGCCCTGTTGGCCCCAGTCGCCGAGCACCCAGCGGCGGCCGGTGGCGCCGTCACCCAGGTCCACGTCGTGCACCGCCGGGCGGTGGGTGTGGCCGTGGATCAGCTCGCGCACGCCGGTCTCGTTCATCACCCGCACCACCTCGGCGGGGGTGACGTCCATGATGTTCTCGGCCTTGTTGGCGTTGTTGCTCTGGCTCTGCATGCGCATGCCCTGGGCCAGGGCGCGGCGTTCCTCCAGGGGCTTGGCCAGCATCATTTGCTGCCATTGGGGATTGCGCGCCATGGCGCGGAACTGCTGGTAGGCCTGGTCCTCGGTGCACAGGCTGTCGCCGTGCATCAGCAGGGCGGGGGTGCCGTGCAGATCCACCACCGTGCCTTCGTCGAGCAGGGTGCCGCCACAGTCGGCGGCGAAGCGCTCGCCGAGCAGGAAGTCCCGGTTGCCGTGCATGAAGAACAGCTCGGAGCCGGCGTCGCTGAAGGCGCGGAAGGCGGCGATGGCCTGACGGTTGAAGTCACTGTCGTCGTCGTCGCCGATCCAGGCCTCGAACAGGTCGCCCAGCACGTACAGCGCCCGGGCCCGGCCGGCCTGGTCGGCCAGCAGGCGTTCCAGCGCCGCCAGGTGCTCGGGGCGCACCGGGTCCAGATGCAGGTCGGAAATCAGCAGGCTGTAGCTCATGGCGGCTTTCCGTCTTCTCTTATTGCTCGTCGTTGGCGGCGTCCAGACGGCGGGCCTTTTCGATCACCACCGGCGTGCGCGGCACGTCCCGGACCCGGGGGCCGCCGGCGATCTGACCGCTGCCGGTGGGCACCGTGGCGATGCGTTCCACCGTGTCCATGCCTTCCACCACCTTGCCGAACACGGCGTAGCCCCAGCCGCGGGGCGTCTTGTCGGTGTGGTCCAGACTGCGGTTGCTGACCAGGTTGATGAAGAACTGGGCGGTGGCGGAATGCGGGTCGCCGGTGCGCGCCATGGCGATGGTGCCGCGCTCGTTGCGCAGGCCGCTGTCCGCTTCGTTCTTGATCGGCGCGCGGGTGTCCTTCTGTTTCAGGTCGGCGTCGAAGCCGCCGCCCTGGATCATGAAGCCGTTGATCACCCGGTGGAACACGGTGCCGTCATAGAAGCCGTCGTCCACATAGCGCAGAAAGTTGGCCACCGTCTCCGGGGCCGCCTTCGGGTACAGCTCCAGCACGATGTCGCCCTGGCTGGTGGTCAGCTCGACCCGCGGATTGGCGGCCAGCGCCAGGGCGGGCAACAGCAGCAGAGCGGCGAGCAGGGCCCGGCTCATTCCCCGCTTCATTCTTCGATGACCTCGGCGGACTCGATGATCACGTCCTCGCGGGGTACGTCCTGGTGGAAGCCCTTGTTGCCGGTGGCCACGGCCTTGATGCGGTTGACCGTTTCCATGCCTTCGACCACCTTGCCGAACACGGCGTAGCCCCAGCCGTCCGGGGAACGGGCCTTGTCCAGGAAGTGGTTGTCGGCCACGTTGATGAAGAACTGGGCGCTGGCGGAATGCGGATCGCTGGTGCGCGCCATGGCGATGGTGCCTACCTCATTGGAGAGGCCGTTGGCCGCTTCGTTCTCGATCGGCGCGCGGGTGGGCTTCTGTTCCATGTCCGGGGTGAAACCGCCACCCTGGATCATGAAGTTGCTGATCACCCGGTGGAACACGGTGCCGTCGTAGTGGCCGTCCTTGACGTACTGGACGAAGTTGTCCGTGGTGTTCGGCGCGCGCTCGGCGTCCAGTTCCAGCAGGATCTTTCCATAGGTGGTGGTCAACAGCACTTTCATGGGGTCTCCGGGTCCGGGGAGTCTTTGACTGTGGGGGGGCGCACTGTACACTAGCGCACCCCGGATTTCAGCCGCAGGCGGCTCAATGAGTGAAGCAAAAGCGCCCAGCAATTTTATCAGACAGATCATCGACCGTGACCTGGCGGAAGGAAAAAACGACGGCCGGGTGGTGACCCGGTTCCCGCCGGAGCCCAACGGCTATTTGCATATCGGTCACGCCAAGTCGATCTGCCTGAATTTCGGCATCGCCGACAGCTATGGCGGCGCCTGCCATCTGCGCTTCGACGACACCAACCCGGAGAAGGAAGAAGACCAGTACATCCGCTCGATCCAGCGCGACGTGGAATGGCTGGGGTTCGAGTGGGCCGGGCCGGTGCGTTTCGCCAGCGGCTACTTCGACCAGTTGCACGACTTCGCGCTGCAGCTGATCGATAAGGGTCTGGCCTATGTGGACACCCAATCGCCGGAGAAAATCGCCGAAATGCGCGGTAACTTCACCACGCCCGGGCAGAACAGTCCCCATCGGGACCGGTCCGTGGAGGAGAACCGGGCGCTGTTCGCGCGCATGCGCGCCGGCGAGTTCGACGAGGGCGAGGCGGTCCTGCGCGCCCGCATCGACATGCAGAGCCCGAACCTGAACCTGCGCGACCCGATTCTCTACCGGATACGCAAAAAGGCGCATCACCAGACCGGCGACAAGTGGGTCATCTACCCGATGTACGACTTTACCCACCCGCTGTCTGACGCCCTGGAAGGCATCACCCACAGCCTGTGTACCCTGGAGTTCGAGGATCACCGGCCGCTGTACGACTGGCTGATCGACAATGTGGACGTGCCGGCCCGGCCCCGTCAGTACGAATTCTCACGGCTCAACCTGAATTTCACCGTGACCAGCAAGCGCCGCCTGAAGCTGCTGGTGGACGAGGGGCACGTGGACGGCTGGGACGACCCGCGCATGCCCACTCTGAGCGGTCTGCGCCGGCGCGGCTATACGCCGGCGGCGATCCGTAATTTCTGCGAGGCGCTCGGCGTCAGCCGGGCCGACTCGGTGATCGATATGAGCGTGCTGGAAGAAGCGGTGCGCGACGATCTCAACCAGCACGCCCCGCGCGCCTTCTGCGTGCTCAACCCGCTCAAGCTGGTGATCGAGAACTGGCCGGAGGGCCACCAAGAGACCCTGGTGGCCCCGGTGCATCCGCAGGACGAGGCCATGGGCAGCCGCGAGATGCCGCTGACCCGGGAGGTCTACATCGACCGGGAGGACTTCCGCGAGGAGGCCAACAAAAAATACAAGCGGCTGGTGCTTGGCGACCGGGTGCGGCTGCGCTACGGCTATGTGGTGCGCGCCGAATCCGTGGTCCGCGACGACGCCGGCGAGATCGTCGAGATCCGCTGCAGCTACGACCCGGACACCCTGGGCAAGAACCCGGAGAACGACGAGGGGCAGGGCAAGCTGCGCGGCGTCATTCACTGGGTCAGCGCCGACCGGGGCGTGCCCTGTGAGGTGCGCCTCTACGACCGGCTGTTCCAGGTGGCCAATCCGGCGAAAGTGGCGGAAGGGGAGTCCTTCCTCGACCACCTCAACCCCGAGTCCCTGCGTGTGCTGAGCGGCTGCGTGGTGGAGCCCGGCGCCGCCGGCGCCGTCGCCGAGACCCGCTTCCAGTTCGAGCGCGAGGGCTACTTCAGCGTGGACCGGGACAGCACCGCCGCCAGGCCGGTGTTCAACCGTACCGTGGGTCTGCGGGAATCTTGGCCCCGGGAAGCCTGATCCCGGCTTTTCTGCGCCAGGCCGGGGCGCGGGAGTGGCAGTTCAGTCTGCGCACCTTCGCGGCCGGCATGCTGGCGCTCTATATCGCCCTGGCGCTGGGCCTGGACGAGCCCAAATGGTCCCTGATGACGGTCTACATCGTCGCCCAGCCCCTGGGCGGCATGGCCGTGGCGAAGGGCATCTACCGGCTGCTGGGCACCCTGGGCGGCGCCCTGGTGGCCACCTTATTGGTGGGCGCCCTCAACAGCCAGCCGACCCTGTTCTTTATCGCCCTGGTGGTGTGGCTGGGCCTGTGCACTTTCGCCGCCAGCCTGCTGCGTAACTTCCGCGCCTACGCCTTCGTGCTGGCCGGCTACAGCGCCCTGATCGTGGGCGTGCCGGCGGTGCTGGCGCCGGATCAGACCTTTTCCCTGGCGGTGGCCCGGGTCACCGAAATCAGCCTGGGCATCGTCTGTGTCAGTCTGCTCAGCGTGCTGGTGTGGCCGCGTTCCGCCGGCGGTGCCTATTTGCAAAGCAGCCGCACCCAGCTGATCGCCCTGATCCGGCTGGTGGCCGATACCGCCGCCGGTGAGCTGGACCGGGACCAGCTGCGGGCCCGGCGCCAGGCCCTGATCACCGACGGCATGGCGCTGGAAAACCTGCGCGAACACGCCCTGTTCGATTCGCCGCGACTGCGCAACCGGGCCGGCCTTTGCCGCCGCCTGGGCCATGAGATGCTGGCGATGATCTCCTCGGTGGGGCCGCTGCACGCCTACGTGAACCGCTACGCGGAACGGCACCATCATCCCCTGGTCACCGCACTGTTGGCGGACATCGCCGCCCTGGACCCGGAAGCGCCGCCGGAGGCCCTGCGCGACACGCTGCACGGCCTGTACGTGCGCGCCCGGACCCTGGCCCGGGAACTGCGCGGTGGCCAGCGGGACGACAACGACGAGCGCTTCTATTCTCTACAACTGGCCCTGGAGCACAGCGCCGAGCTGTGCGACCGGCTGCGTTCCAGCGTGGCGCTGTTCGCCATGCTCACCGACCGGGCGCCGCTGGTGCAGTGGCGGGGCGGTACCTCGCGGCCCCATCTGGATCCGTCCCAGGCGTGGCGCAACGGCGTGCGCGCCGCCCTGGCGCTGAGCGGCGCCCTGGCGTTCTGGTACTGGAGCGCTTCGCCCCAGGGCGCCGGGGTGGCGATCCAGGTGGGGGTGATCTGCGCGCTGTTCGCCACCCGCGACAATCCACTGGCGGCGGTGCGCGGCTTTATCAAGGGCGCCGCCCTGGCGGCGGCGCTGGCCACGCTGTACCGGCTGGTGTTGCTGCCCGGCAGCGACGGCTTCGCCGAACTGGTGCTCTGGCTGGCGCCGGTCTATGTGCTGGCCGGTCTGGCCATGGCGCGACCGGCCACGGCGGGCATCGGTATTCCGGTGACGATCTTTTTCCCGCTGCTGCTGGACCTGTCGCCGCTGCAGAATTTCGACGCCCTGCCACTGTTCAACAATGTGCTGTCCCTGGGCATGGGCATGGCCCTGGCGGTGCTGGCGTTCATGCTGGTGTGGCCGGGCGACACACCCGCCGAGGCCCGGCAGCGCCTGTGCCGGGACCTGTGCCGCACCCTGGGGCGCTGGCCGATCCGCCGGCGCTGGCCGCGCCACCGGCTGGAGCGCCAGCTCTATGACCGCATCGGACTGTTGCTGCCGAACCTGGATCCCGCCGATCCGCGGGACGGGGACCTGCTGCGCGGTGCCCTGGCGGCGGTCACCCTCGGGCTCGGCCTGCTGTATCTGAATATGCTCTGCCGGCGCGGCCTGCCCGGCGACGAGAAGCTGGCCATCACCCGGCTGATCCGCGACACCCAGCGGGTGCTGCGCGACGGCGACGAAGATCGCTGGCTGGCGCTCACCGCCCAGGCGGACACGGTACTGCGCCGCTGCCAGCGCGCCTACGGCCCGGACCTGGACCCGGGCGAGCGCCGCCGGCTGGTGCGCTCGGTTGTGCGCTTGCGCCTGCAGATCAGTATTATCCGTCGCTATGCCGGCTTTTTTCTGGCCGGCTCCGCGGACCGGCCCTGGCGGGGCCTGAGGGACCAGGATGTTGTATGAAATCGATCTGGGTGGCGTGCTGCTGCCGCCCCTGCTGCCGGTGCTGGTGCTGGCGCTGCTGCTGTTCTGGCCGGTCAACCGCCTGATCGGGCGGGTCGATGGCTATCGCTGGTTCTGGCATCCGGCCCTGGCCGGTCTGTGTGTGTTTCTGGTGCTGTGCGCGGTGGCGCTGGCGCTGTTTATGTTCGGGAGTGCGTTATTGTGGGAAGCGTCTTGACGGTGGGGAAGGTCTCGATGAGGGAGCGCGCGCATGTCTGAACGTCGCCCGGGCCGCTGGCGCGCCCTGCTGATGACCGGCGCGCTGGTGCTGGTCGCCGCCATCGCCGTCTGGTTTCTGTGGTTTCACTATGTGCATCAGCTGTGGACCCGGGACGCCCGGGTGCGGGCGGCGGTGATCCAGGTGGCGCCGGACGTGTCCGGTCGCATCACCGCCATGGCGGTGACCGACAACAGCCGGGTGGAGGAGGGCGACGCCCTGTTCAGCGTGGATCCGCGCCGCTATCGTCTGGCGGTGGCCCGGGCCGAAGCGGAACTGGCCCACCGTCGCCAGGAACTGGCCCTGCGGGACGACGAGGCCGGCCGCCGCAAACGGCTGGGCCGGGCGGTGTCCGCCGAGGAGCGGGAGTCCGCCACCCGGCTGGCGGAAGTGGCCCGGGCGGACCTGCACGCCGCGGAGGCGGCGCTCAAGGAGGCCGAGCTGGACCTGCGGCGCGCCGAGGTGACGGCGCCGGCCGCCGGCTTCGTCACCCATCTGCTGGCCCATGCCGGCGATTACGCCCGCGCCGGCGAGCCGGTACTGACGCTGGTGGACGGCGATTCGTTCTGGGTCGAAGCCTATTTCCGGGAGACCCAGGTGCACCGGCTCGGGATCGGCGACCCGGCGCGGGTGCGGCTGCTGGGCAGCGAGCGCACCCTGAGCGGGCGGGTGGACGGCATCGCCCGGGGCATCGCCAATCCCAACGCCGCGTCCGGCACCGACCAGGGCCTGCCGCCGGTGTCGCCCACCTTCGAATGGGTGCGCCTGGCCCAGCGTATTCCGGTGCGCATCGAACTGGATGAGGTGCCCGAGGATCTGACGCTGGTGGCCGGCATGACCGCCAGCGTCTCCATCGGAGAGTAGGACGGTCAGCCGAGGGCTTTTTCCGCCGCCGCCAGGGTCTGGAAGATCAGGGTATTGATGGTCATCGGGCCGACCCCGCCGGGCACCGGCGTGTAGGCGGCCACCCGGTCGGTGAGCGGGCCCAGTTCGATGTCGCCGCATTTCTCCGGATGGAAGCCGGCGTCCACCACCACGGCGCCGTCCTTGATCCAGTCCGCCTTGATGAACTCCGGGCGGCCCACCGCGCCCACCACGATGTCCGCCTGGCGCACCAGCGCCGGCAGGTCCCGGGTGCGGCTGTGGCAGATGGTCACGGTGGCGTTGGCGGCCAGCAGCATCATCGCCATGGGCTTGCCGAGGATGGCGCTGCGGCCGACCACCACCGCGTGTTTGCCTTCCAAGGGCACCTGATAATGCTCCAGCAGCCGCATGATGCCCTTCGGCGTGGCGCTGCCGTAGGCGGCTTCGTCCATGGCCATGCGACCGAAGCCCAGGCAGGTGACCCCGTCCACGTCCTTGTCCAGGCGAATGGCGTCGAAGCAGCGGCGCTCGTCGATCTGCGCCGGCACCGGGTGCTGCAGCAGAATGCCGTGCACGTCCGGGTTGTCGTTCAGTTCCTCGATGCGCGCCAGCAATTGCCCGGTGGTGGTGTCCGCCGGCAGCTCCACGGCCAGGGAATCCATGCCCACCCGGCGGCAGGCGTTGCCCTTCATCCTTACATAGGTGGCGGAGGCCGGGTCGGCTCCCACCAGAATGGTGGCGAGAATGGGGGTGCGCCCCCCGGCCTTGGCTTTCAGGGCCTCCACGCGGCCTTGCATTTCTTCCTCGAAATGCTGGGCCAGCGCCTTGCCATCCAGAATCTGCGCGCTCATCGGTTCTCTCTGTCTGTCGGGTCCAGGTAAGGAGCGCGGATTCTCGCATGGGCGCCGGGTCCGGGCAAAGCGCGGGCCGGCTGGCGAATATTCCAGCGAACGGCACACCCCGGGGCGGGGCGTCGTTGACGGTCCCGGGGGGCGCGGGTATTATGCCGCCTCGCTCGACCTGCCCGGCGGGGTGTAGCGCAGTCTGGTAGCGCGCCTGCTTTGGGAGCAGGATGTCGGGGGTTCGAATCCCTCCACCCCGACCATTAGCGGGCTTGACGGTGGGTTCGGTTAAAGCGCCTGTAGCTCAACCGGATAGAGCAACGGCCTTCTAAGCCGTAGGTTGCAGGTTCGAGCCCTGCCAGGCGTGCCATCGGATCAGTGCCTCGTCGGCACGATGGAACGCCGGTAAGGGGAAGCGACGATTTCGTTGGTGGCTGTAGCTCAGTTGGTAGAGCCCCGGATTGTGACTCCGGTGGTCGTGGGTTCAAGTCCCATCAGCCACCCCAACATGAAAGCCCCCGGGTGATCGCCCGGGGGCTTTTTTTATGGCCACCTTCCATGTGGGCGGCGCCATTGACTATAATTGCCGCCCTTCAAAGTACGTGGACCCGGGCCGGTCTGATCGGTATCCGGCCCCAAAAGTCTTTAGAAAGAGGATGTTATGCAGGTTTCCGTAGAAACGACTTCAGGCCTGGAGCGGCGCGTGACCGTGGGTGTACCCGCGGAGAAAGTGGACGTCGCCGTGGAGAACAAGCTCCGCGAAGCGCAGAAAAGCGTCCGCCTGGATGGCTTCCGCCCCGGCAAGGTGCCGATGCGGGAGGTGAAGCGTCGCTTCGGTGCCGCCGTGCGTAACGAGGTGCTCGCCGACGTGATGCGCGAGTCCTTCCTGGAAGCGGTGGAGCAGGAAAAGCTGCAGCCGGCCGGCATGCCCGGCTTCGAGGCCACCAGGAACGTGGCCGGTGAGGACCTGGAATTCGTGGCCACCTTCGAGGTGTTCCCGCAGGTGGAAGTGGCGGCGTTCGACGCCATCGAAGTGGAAAAGCCGGTGGCGGAAGTGACCGACGCCGACGTGGACGAAATGATCGAGACCCTGCGCCAGCAGCGCGGTGAGTTCGAGGAAGTGGACCGGGCCGCCGAGAACGGCGACCGCGTCAACATCGATTTCAAGGGCCTGAAGGACGGCGAAGCCTTCGAAGGCGGCAGCGCCGAAGGTCAGAACCTGGAGCTGGGCTCCGGCCAGATGATCCCGGGCTTCGAGGACGGCATCGTCGGCATGAAAGCCGGCGAGGAGAAGGACATCGACGTGACCTTCCCCGAGGACTACCAGGCCGAGGAGCTGAAAGGCCAGGCGGTGGTGTTCCAGATCAAGGTCAACAAGGTGGAAGCCAAGGCCCTGCCGGAAGTGGACGCCGAGTTCATGAAGGCGTTCGGTGTCGAGGACGGCAACACGGACACCTTCAAGGCGGAAGTGCGCAAGAACATGGAGCGCGAGCTGAAGAACGCGATCAGCGGCAAGGTCAAGGAGCAGGTGATGGACGGCCTGGCCGGCCAGCACGAATTCGACCTGCCGGAAGCCCTGGTCAGCCAGGAAGTGGACCGCATGCGTCAGCAGATGATGCAGCAGTTCGGTGGCGGCCAGCAGTTCGATGCCTCCATGCTGCCCGCCGAGCTGTTCAAGGAGCAGGCGGAGCGTTCCGTGCGCCTGGGCCTGGTGATGCGCGCCATTCTCGAAAAGCACGAGCTGCAGGCGGACGCCGACCGGGTCAAGACCCGCGTCGAGGAGATCGCCTCCCAGTACGAGCAGCCGGAGGAGCTGGTCAACTGGATCTACAGCAACCCGCAGCAGCTGCAGCAGATCGAAGGCGCGGTGCTGGAAGATCAGGTGGTGGACCTGGTGCTGGAATCCGCCAAGGTGGAAGAGAAGCCCCAGCCGTATCAGGACGCGGTCAAGCCCCGCGATCAGCAGCAGGGCTGAACCGGGCCCGACGCCGCCAGGTGCCGTCGCCGACGGCACCCAGCCAACCTCCGAAAGACCGGAAAAACCGGTGTTTCGGAGGTTTTTTCGTTCAAAAGGGGCCGTTTTGCGCAACTTTTGCGCAGTTGAACCGCTTATTCACCGGCCTTTATGGACGGCCCCCGGGGGCCCCCTTACTATCGGGGTAATAGGCGCGCCCTGCCTTGTAAGCGGGCTTCCGCGCCCCAATTACCCTTTCCGGGCCGCAAGGTGGCCCCGTAGGGACCCAAAAAAGGAAGCGCTAGATGATAGATTTGAGCCGGATCACGTCCGTCACTCCGGAAATGAAGACCCTGATGCAGGATCCGACCAACGTGGGCCTGGTGCCCGTGGTGATCGAGCAGACCTCCCGGGGCGAGCGTTCCTTCGATATCTATTCCCGCCTGCTCAAGGAGCGGGTGATCTTTCTGGTCGGCCAGGTGGAAGACTACATGGCCAACCTGATCGTCGCGCAAATGCTGTTCCTGGAGTCCGAGAACCCGGACAAGGACATCAACCTGTACATCAACAGCCCGGGCGGCTCGGTGACCGCCGGCATGTCGATCTACGACACCATGCAGTTCGTGAAGCCCGACGTGTCCACCATGTGCATCGGCCAGGCCGCCAGCATGGGGGCCTTCCTGCTGGCCGCCGGCGCCCGTGGCAAGCGCTACGTGCTGCCCAATGCGCGGGTGATGATCCACCAGCCGCTGGGCGGCTTCCAGGGCCAGGCCTCGGACATCGAGATTCACGCCCGCGAGATCCTCAAGATCAAGGGCGATCTCAACCGCATGCTCGCCGACCACACCGGCCAGCCGCTGGAAGTGGTGGAGCGCGACACCGACCGTGACAACTTCATGGACGCCACCCAGGCGAAGGAATACGGCCTGGTCGATGAGGTGCTGCGACGCCGCTGAGGGCGCCGCGCACCCGCGCCGGGGGCGCCACCGGGCTTGAAAAAGCCGGTGTCTCCCGGCATCTTCAAACTGAAACATCAGGTTCTGAGGCGATTCGATGACCGATACCACCGGAAAGGGCGACGACGGCAAACTGCTGTATTGCTCGTTCTGCGGCAAGAGCCAGCATGAAGTCCGCAAGCTGATCGCGGGCCCGTCGGTCTTTATCTGCGACGAGTGCGTGGATCTGTGCAACGACATCATCCGCGAGGAAGTGCAGGAAGAGTCCGGCGACGGCGGCGATGAACGCCTGCCCAAGCCGCAGGAAATCAAGACCACCCTGGACGATTACGTGATTGGTCAGGAACGCGCCAAACGGGTGCTGTCGGTGGCGGTGTACAACCACTACAAGCGGTTGGGCTCCAAATCATCGCGCAACCGCGACGACGTGGAACTGGGCAAGAGCAACATTTTGCTGATCGGGCCCACCGGCAGCGGCAAGACGCTGCTGGCCGAGACCCTGGCGCGGCTGCTCAATGTGCCGTTCACCATCGCCGACGCCACCACGCTCACCGAGGCGGGTTACGTGGGCGAGGATGTGGAAAACATCATCCAGAAGCTGCTGCAGAAGTGCGATTACGACGTGGACAAGGCCCAGCGCGGCATTGTCTACATCGACGAGATCGACAAAATCTCCCGCAAGTCCGACAACCCCTCCATCACCCGTGATGTGAGCGGCGAGGGCGTGCAGCAGGCGCTGCTCAAGCTGATCGAGGGCACCGTGGCCTCGGTGCCGCCCCAGGGCGGCCGCAAGCACCCGCAGCAGGAATTCCTGCAGGTGGACACCTCCAACATTCTGTTCATCTGCGGCGGCGCCTTCGCCGGGCTGGACAAGGTGATCCGTGACCGTTCCGAGAAGGGCGGCATCGGCTTCTCCGCGGAGGTGAAGAGCAAGGACACGGCGCTGAGCATGGGCCAGACCCTGGCCACCGTGGAACCGGAAGACCTGGTCAAATACGGCCTGATTCCGGAATTCATCGGCCGGCTACCGGTGATCGCCACCCTGGAGGAACTCTCCGAGGAGGCGCTGGTGCAGATTCTCACCGAGCCGCGCAATGCCCTGACCAAGCAGTACACCCGCCTGTTCGAAATGGAAGGGGTGGAACTGGATTTCCGCGACGACGCCCTGCGCGCCGTGGCCCGCAAGGCCATGGAACGCAAGTCCGGCGCCCGCGGCCTGCGCTCGATCCTGGAAGCGGTGCTGCTGGATACCATGTATCAGGTGCCGTCCCTGGAGGGCGTCGCCAAGGTGGTCATCGACAGCGCCACCATCGAGGGTGAGTCCGAGCCGCTGCTGATCTACGAGAACAGCGAGCAGAAATCCAGAGTGGCGCCCGACTGAGTCGGGCGTACGGCCCCCGCGGGGGCCGACCCATCAACAGCCGACTCATCCAACCTAGGGGCGATACGTGCTGAAAGAGATTCCGCTGTTGCCACTGCGTGACGTGGTGGTGTATCCGCACATGGTGATCCCGCTGTTCGTGGGACGGGAAAAATCCATAGCCGCGCTGGAAGCGGCCATGTCCAGCGACAAGCAGATCATGCTGGTGGCCCAGCGCAATGCGTCCGACGACGATCCGGGCGAGAAGGACATCTATCGGGTGGGCACCGTGTCCACCATCCTGCAAATGCTGCGCCTGCCCGACGGCACCGTGAAGGTGCTGGTGGAGGGCGGTGGTCGTGGCCACCTCAGCAAGGCCCGCTTCGACGACGACGGCGCGGTGGCCGACGTCCGCGAACTGGACGACGTGGCCCCCTCGGACAGCGAGCAGGAAGCCCTGTCCCGTTCACTGCTCGCCAAATTCGAGGAATACGTCAAGCTGTCCAAGAAAGTGGCGCCGGAGATCATGAATTCGGTGTCCTCCATCGATGACATCAGCCGTCTGGCCGACACCATTTCCGCGCACCTGCAACTGAAGCTGGAAGAGAAGCAGGACGTGCTGGAGATGGTGGACGTGCGCGAGCGCGTGGAGCATCTGGTGGCGCTGATGGAATCCGACATGGACGTGCTCAAGGTCGAGAAGCGCATCCGTGGCCGGGTCAAGAAGCAGATGGAGAAGAGCCAGCGCGAGTACTATCTGAACGAGCAGATGAAGGCGATTCAGAAGGAACTCGGTGACCTGGACGAAAGCGGCAACGAGCTGGAGGATCTGGAGAAGAAGATCGACGACTCCGGCATGCCCAAGGACGCCAAGGAAAAGTCCAAGAACGAACTGAACAAACTGCGCATGATGTCGCCGATGTCCGCCGAGGCCACGGTGGTGCGCAGCTATCTGGACTGGATGACCTCGGTGCCGTGGAAGAAACGCAGCCGCGTTCGCCACGACATCGCCCACGCCAAGAAGATCCTGGACGAGGATCATTACGGGCTGGAAGAGGTCAAGGAACGGATCCTGGAATTTCTCGCCGTGCAGAGCCGGGTGGGCAAGGTGAAAGGCCCGGTGCTGTGTCTGGTGGGGCCGCCCGGGGTGGGCAAGACCTCCCTGGGGCAGTCCGTGGCGCGGGCCACCAATCGCAAGTTCGTGCGCATGGCCCTGGGTGGCGTGCGCGATGAAGCGGAAATTCGTGGCCACCGTCGTACCTACATCGGCTCGCTGCCGGGCAAGGTGATTCAGAAACTGTCCAAGGTGGGCGTGCGTAACCCGCTGTTCCTGCTCGACGAGGTGGACAAGATGGGCATGGACATGCGCGGGGACCCGGCGTCCGCGTTGCTGGAAGTGCTCGACCCGGAGCAGAACCACACCTTCAGTGATCACTACCTGGAAGTGGACTACGACCTGTCGGAAACGCTGTTCGTGTGCACCTCCAACTCCATGAACATTCCCGGCCCGCTGCTGGACCGCATGGAGGTGATTCGTCTGCCCGGTTACACCGAGGACGAGAAGGTCAACATCGCCGCCCAGTACCTGATCCCGAAACAGATCAAGTCCAACGGCCTGAAGGAAGGCGAGGTGGTGTTCGACGACGCCACCCTGCGCCACGTGATCCGTCACTACACCCGGGAGGCCGGCGTGCGCGGGCTGGAACGGGAAGTCAGCAAGGTGTGCCGTAAAGTCGTGAAGGAACATTTGCTGGCCAAGGACGACACGCCGGTCAAGCTGGATCCGGAAAGCGTGGAGCAGTATCTGGGCGTGCGCCGGTTCAGCTATGGCCGTGCCGAAGAGCAGGATCAGGTGGGGCAGGTTACCGGTCTGGCCTGGACCTCGGTGGGCGGGGAACTGCTCACCATCGAAGGGGTCTCCACGCCGGGCAAGGGCCGCGTCACCACCACCGGCTCCCTGGGCGACGTGATGCAGGAATCGATTCAGGCGGCCTGGACGGTGGTCAAGAGCCGTGCCCGTCACCTGGGCATCCGTCGCCGTCAGCTGGAGCGGAACGATCTGCACATCCACGTGCCCGAGGGTGCCACGCCGAAGGACGGCCCCAGTGCCGGCATCGGCATGTGTACCGCCATGGTCTCCATGCTCACTGGCATCCCGGTGCGCGCCGACGTGGCCATGACCGGCGAGATCACCCTGCGTGGCCAGGTGCTGGCCATCGGCGGGCTCAAGGAAAAACTGCTCGCCGCCCATCGCGGTGGCATTAAAACCGTGTTGATTCCACACGAAAACGAGCGCGATTTAAAAGAAATTCCGGAGAACATCAAGGAAGCTCTCGACATCCGCCCGGTGAAATGGATCGACCAGGTACTCGAGGTGGCGTTGACGCATACGCCGACGCCGCTGAGTGAAGCCGAAGTGGAAGAAGATCTCGCTCTGGCGGAAGAAAAAGCGCAAAAGGAATCCGAACGGCCGAGCACCCATTGACCGCCGCCCACGCGGCGTTTCTAATGCGGTGCCTCGGCACCTTTCGGTAACCATTGCCGACGTTTTTAAAACATTGATAGGAAAGGTTTTTTACCTTTGTTAAAGCTGGTGCGAACAGGCTCTTCCTTTCTTGACGCCCCCTGGACCCGTTGGTATAAAGGCGGCTTCGTCATAAGGAGAGTGCATCGCGCCTCGACCATAAAACCGGGAAAGAGAAAAGGGGAATTTTGTGAATAAATCCGAACTGATCGATGCCATTGCTGCGGCCGCTGACATTTCCAAGGCCGACGCGGGCCGTGCGCTGGATGCCACTCTGGATGCCGTGACCGGCGCACTGAAAAAAGGTGACAGTGTTTCCCTGGTGGGCTTCGGCACCTTCTCCGTGAAAGAGCGGGCAGCTCGCGAGGGCCGCAACCCGCAAACCGGCGAAACCATCAAGATCGCCGCCGCCAAGGTACCGGGCTTCAAAGCCGGTAAAGCGCTGAAGGACGCCGTGAACTGAACAGGTTCCAGGAGCGGTAGTTCAGCTGGTTAGAATACCGGCCTGTCACGCCGGGGGTCGCGGGTTCGAGTCCCGTCCGCTCCGCCAGCAGAAGTAAGCGTATCCAGGGCGGATACGCTTTTTTGCTTTCTGGATCCGTTCGATTTTTAACGATAAAAAGACGATATCCCTTGGAGTAAAGCATGCAGGAGTTCAGGCGGTTCGTCCGCGGGCCCGTGGGCAAGGTGCTGCTCGCCGCCATCATTCTTCCGTTCGTGATTTCCGGTTTCTATGGTTACTTTACCGGTGGGGGCAGTGACAGCACCGTGGCGGAGGTAGAGGGCAACAAGATCACCCGCGCCTACGTCAATTCGCGTACCCAGCAACTGCGTCAGATGCTGCGGCAGCAAAGCCCGGACATCAACGAATCCGTGCTGGACTCTTTCATCCGGCCGCAGATGGTGCTCGAAGGCATCGTCAACGAACAGCTGATGATCGCCGCCGCGCGCAACGCCGACATGGCGTTCAGCGACACCCAGGCGGCGCGCATGATTCGCGCCAATCCCGCTTTCACCGACGAGGGCGGCTTCTCCGAAACCCGTTTCGAACAGATGGTGCGCTCCCAGGGCATGACCCCGCAGGGCTACCTGGACGGGCTGCGTCAGGAACGCATCAGCCAGCAATATCGCCAGGCGTTCGCCGCCACCGACTTCGCGCTGCCCGGTGAACTGGCCGAACAGCGCCGGCTCGGCGAACAGAGCCGTGACATTCGTTACGTGCGGCTCGATCTGGACCGGCTGCGCGGCGAGGCGCGGGTCAGCGACGAGGAAATCAAGGCCTACTACGACGAGAACCGGGACAGTTTCATGCGCCCGGAACAGATGAAAGTACAGTACCTGGTGCTCTCGCCGGAGCATTACCGCGACCGGGTCGACATCAGCGACGAGCAGATCGAGGCGGAGTACGAGGCCCGCCGGCAGATGCAGCAGGACGGCGCCACCCGTCGTCAGGTCGCCCATGTGCTGATCGCCATCAACGACGACCGCGACGAGGAACAGGCCATCGAGCGCGCCCGGGAAGCCCGCCAGGCCCTGGAGCAGGGCGCCAGCTTCGCCCAGGTGGCCCGTGACTATTCCGATGACCGCGCCACCGCCGGCAGCGGCGGCGAACTGGGCACCGTGGAGCCCGGCACGCTGCCGGAAGCGCTGGACGACGCGCTCAACGGTCTGCAGGTAGGTCAGGTATCCGAACCGGTGGTCTCCGACGCCGGTGTGCATCTGCTCAAGCTGGAAAGCGAGAGCAAACCGGAAATGGCGCCGCTCGCCGACATGCGCGACGCCATCGCCGCCGACCTGCGCCGCTCCCAGTCCCAGGCCCTGCTCTCCGAGGACCTGGTGACCCTGGAAGAACTGATCTACGAGCACGCCAACCTGGAAGTGCCCGCCGAGCAATTGAACCTGCCGCTGGAAACCACCGATTGGGTGTCCCTGCAGAACCTGCCCGCGCCGCTCAACAATGACCGCGTCCGCCAGGCCCTGAACAGCGACCCGGTCCGCGAGCAGGGCCACAACAGCGACCTGCTGGAGCTCGGCGGTGATCGCTACGCGGCGGTGCGTCTGCAGGAAGTGGAAGAGCCGGAGCCGCTGCCCCTGGCCGACGTCAGTGATGACATTCGCGCCCAGCTGCGCCTCAACAAAGCCCGTGACCGGGCCGAGGAACTGGCCACCCAAGCCCGTGACGCGGTGGAGAAAGAGAATGCGGATCTGGACCGCCTGGCCGCGCTGCTGGGTACCGAAGTGGAAGAAGAGCAGGGCGTTCAGCGTGGCGCCGCGGAACCGGACATGGCGGTCAGCGACGCCGCCTTCGCAACCCCCCGTCCCGCCGAGGGCCAGGCCAGCGACATCCGCTTCGTGGACCTGCGCAACGGCGACCTGGTGGCCCTGCAGGTCACCGCCGTGGCCGACGGCAACGCCGACCCGCTGCCCGACGAACAGCAGCAACAGGCGCTGCAGGAACTGGCCCGCGTGGAAGGCGAACGCACCTTCCGCCAGGTCATGACCTTCCTCCGCGACAGCCTCGACGTGGAACTGCACCCCAACCGCCTGGCGGACACCGACGCCGCCCAATAACCCCAACCCGCCCCCCGGGGCGGGCCCTCCGGCCCCCCTCCGGGGTCGGACCACGCTAACTGATTGATAAACCAATACTTTGAGACGATCCAGGCCTGGAAATCCGGGCTTGGATGGGTTTTTTGGCCTGAAAAAAGGGCCTTTAGCGGATGGGCCGGCGAGGAAAGCGGTTCCTGGAGGGTGATTTTTGGGAGGGAAAAAGGCCATTTAAAGCCTTTGATTCCCCCCAAAAACCGGGGCAACCCTATTCGAATCAATGGGTTGCCGTGGTCCGACCCCGGTTATTCGCCGGGTTCTTCGAAGGGCATGGAGACGGTGGCGGCGCCGGCGTCGACGTAGGTGATTTCGGCGGTGATGCCGGAGGCCAGGTCCGAGCACAGGAAGGCGGCGGTGTTACCGACTTCCTCGATGGTCACGTTGCGGCGCAGCGGGGCCTTGGCGGCGTTGTAGTCCAGCATGGTGCGGAATTTCTTGATGCCGGAGGCGGCCAGGGTGCGGATCGGGCCGGCGGAGATGCCGTTCACGCGGATGCCGTCCGGGCCCAGGCTGGCGGCCAGGTAACGCACGGACGCTTCCAGGCTGGCCTTGGCCAGACCCATCACGTTGTAGTTGGGCACGGTCTGCCGGGAGGCGTGGTAGGTGAGGGTGAGCAGGGAGCCGTTGCGGCCGGCCATCATCGGGCGGGCGGCCTGGGCCAGTGCCACGAAGCTGTAGGCGGAGATGTCGTGGGCCATGCGGAAGCCTTCGCGGGTGGCCACGTCGGCGAAGTTGCCGTCCAGTTCGCTGGCCGGGGCGAAGCCCACCGCGTGCACCACGCCGTCCAGGCCGTCCCATTGCTCGCCGAGACCGTTGAACACCTGCTGGATCTGCTCGTCGGAGGTCACATCACAGGGGAAGCACAGCGCTTCGCTGCTGCCGCATCGTTCGGCGACCTTGGTCACCCGGCTCTTGAGCTTGTCGTTCTGGTAGGTAAACGCCAGTTCCGCGCCTTCACGGTACATGGCGTCGGCGATGCCGGTGGCGATGGAACGGTCGCTGGCGATGCCCACGATCAGGTATCGCTTGCCTGCGAGAAAACCCATGGTCTGTCCTCAAAAAAGATAGTCACTCCGGCGCCCAGTATAGGCGATCACGGTGGCCGTGAAAGACGCCGGCGGGGTTATTGTGCAACGGCTTGTTTCCCGTCGCGGTTGAAGGCCGCCTCGATCAGACGCCGGGTGTAGGCCTGCTCCGGCGCCTCGAACACCCGTTCGGTGTCGCCGTGCTCGATCACCTTGCCGTGCCGCATTACCAGCAGGCGGTGACTGATGGCGCGCACCACTTTCAGGTCGTGGCTGATGAACAGGTAGCTGAGCCCGCGACGTTGCTGCAGGTCTTTCAGCAGCGCCAGCACCTGGGCCTGGACGCTGCGGTCCAGGGCGGAGGTGGGTTCATCGAGGATCAGCAGGTCCGGTTCCAGGATCAGCGCCCGCGCGATGGCGATGCGCTGGCGCTGGCCGCCGGAGAATTCATGGGGATAGCGATCGCCGCTGTCCGCCGGCAGGCCCACCTCGGCGAGCAGGGCGCGCACCCGCTCCGCGCGCTGGTCCGCATTCAGGGACTTGTGGTGCACACGCAGCCCTTCTTCCACCGCCTGATGCACGGTAAGGCGTGGATTGAGGCTGCCGTAGGGGTCCTGGAACACCACCTGCATGTGCTTGCGCCAGGGTCGCAGGGCCCGGCCGCTGAGCGTGTCCAGGGACTGGTCCAGCAGCACCACCTTGCCGCGGGCGCGGATCAGGCGCAGCAGAATCAGGGCCAGGGTGGACTTGCCGGAGCCGGACTCGCCCACCACGCCCAGGGTTTCGCCCCGACGCAGATCAAAGGACACGCCGTCCACCGCCGCCACCGTTTCCCGGGCACCGAGCCAGCCGCGCCGGCGGCCACTGAAGTGCATTTCCAGCTGCTCGGCGCGTAACAGCACCGGCGCGTCCGTCGCCGTGGGTCGCGGGCGGCCGCCGGGTTCGGCGGCCAGAAGATGGCGGGTGTAGTCGTGCTCCGGGCGATTCAGCACCCGGTCCGTGTCGCCGTACTCGACCACGCGCCCCTGATGCATCACCGCCACGTCCTCCGCGAACCGGCCCACCAGGCCCAGGTCGTGACTGATCAGCAGCACGCCCAGATGACGTTCCCGCTGCAGCCGTTTAAGCAGCTCCAGAATGGTTTCCTGAATGGTCACGTCCAGGGCGGTGGTGGGCTCGTCGGCGATCAGCAGTTGTGGGTCATTGGCCAGGGCCATGGCGATCATCACCCGCTGGCGCTGGCCGCCACTGAGCTGGTGCGGATAGCGCGCCAGCATGTCCTCGGAGGCGGGCAGGTCCACCTGCTCCAGCAGCTCCAGACAGCGACGGCGCACCGCCGCGCCGCCCAGTTTCTGATGGACGCGGATCGCCTCGCCGATCTGTTTTTCCACCCGGTGCAGCGGGTTCAGCGCGGTCAGCGGCTCCTGAAAGATGGTGCCGATGCGGCCGCCGCGCAGGGCGCGCCGCCGGGATTCCGGCCAGTCCAGCACATTGTCGCCGTCCAGCTCGATGGCCCGGGCGCGGCGGTGGGCGCCGCCGGGCAGCAGGTCGAGAATCGACAGGGCGGTGAGCGATTTGCCGGAGCCGGATTCGCCCACCAGCGCCAGCATGCGCCCGGCATCCAGGTCCAGGCTGACCCGGTCCACCGCCGGCCGCGCCGGGTCGTCGAACCAGACGCTCAGTTCACGGAGACGCAGCAGGCTCATGGACGTTCTCCCGCGTCGGCGTGGTATTTCCTCGGGTCGAAGGCATCGCGCACCGCTTCGCCCACGAACACCAGCAGCGACAGCATCAGCGCCAGGGTGACGAAGGCGCTCAGCCCCAGCCAGGGGGCGTGCAGGTTGGCCTTGCCCTGGCCCAGCAGTTCGCCCAGGGAGGGCGCGCCCGGCGGCAGACCGAAGCCGATAAAGTCCAGGGAGGTGAGCAGGATCACCGAGGCGTTGAGCACGAACGGCAGGTAGGTGAGGGTGGCCACCATGGCGTTGGGCAGCATATGGCGGAACAGGATCACCGGCGTGCGCACGCCCAGCGCCTGGGCGGCGCGCACATAGTCCAGGTTGCGCGCGCGCAGAAATTCGGCGCGCACCAGGTCCACCAGGGTCATCCAGGAAAACAGCAGCATGATCACCAGCAGCGTCCAGAAGCCGGGCACCACGAAACTGGAGATCACGATGATCAGATAGAGGATCGGCATGCTCGACCAGATTTCCAGGAAACGCTGGCCGGCCAGATCCAGCCAGCCGCCGTAATAGCCCTGCAGGGCGCCCACCACGATGCCGATGGCGCTGGAGGCCACCGTCAGGATCAGGCCGAACAGCACCGACAGTCGGAACCCGTAGATCAGCCGCGCCAGCACGTCCCGGCCCTGATCGTCGGTGCCCAGCCAGTTTTCCGCCGACGGCGGCGCCGGCGCCGGGACCGTGAGTTCGTAATTGATGGTGTCGTAGCTGTAGCGGATCGGCGGCCACAGCATCCAGCCGTCCTCTTCGATCAGCTCCCGCACGTAGGGGTCGCGGTAATTGGCTTCGGTTTCGAACAGGCCGCCGAACGCGGTTTCCGGGTAGACCTGGAACACCGGCCAGTACAGCTCACCCTGGTAGCGCACCGCGATGGGCTTGTCGTTGGCCACCAGCTCCGCGCCCAGGCTGACCACGAACAGCACCAGAAACAGATACAGCGACCACAGGCCCCGGCGGTTGCGCCGGAAGGCCCGCCACTGGCGGTGCCAGATCGCCTCGGTACGCATCAGCGGGCCCTCCGCTCGAAATCGATGCGCGGGTCCACCCACATGTAGGTGAGGTCCGACACCAGCTTCAGCAGCATGCCCAGCAGGGTAAAGATGAACAGGGTGCCGAACACCACCGGGTAATCCCGGTTGATCA
Source organism: Alloalcanivorax marinus (assembly GCF_016906305.1). Lineage (GTDB taxonomy): Bacteria > Pseudomonadota > Gammaproteobacteria > Pseudomonadales > Alcanivoracaceae > Alloalcanivorax > Alloalcanivorax marinus. The sequence goes on along the minus strand of NZ_JADDOL010000029.1, from coordinate 4,702 downwards.
CCGACTCGAAGCCGAGCAGGCCCAGGCCGTCCAGGGAAAAGATGTACTCGATCAGCAGCACGCCGGTGAAGAACATGCCCACGAAGGCCGCCGGAAAGCCGGCGATGATGATCAGCATGGCGTTGCGGAACACGTGACCGTAGAGCACCCGGTTCTCGGTCAGCCCCTTGGCGCGGGCGGTCTGCACGTACTGTTTGCCGATTTCGTCTAGGAAGGAATTCTTGGTGAGCATGGTCAGGGTGGCGAAGTTGCCGACCACGATGGCCAGGGTGGGCAGGGTGATGTGGTGCAGGTAATCCAGCGCCTTGCCGAACGCCGACAGTTGCTCGAAGTCGTCCGAGGTGAGCCCCCGTAGTGGAAACCATTCCAGATAGGAGCCGCCGGCGAACAGCACCACCAGCAGAATGGCGATCAGGAAACTGGGGATCGCATAACCCACCACGATGGCGGTGCTGGTCCAGACGTCGAAGCGGCTGCCGTCGCGCACCGCCTTGCGGATGCCCAGGGGGATGGCCACCAGATAGGTGATCAGGGTACTCCACAGGCCCAGCGAGATGGACACCGGCAGCCGCTCCAGAATCAGGTCGCCCACCGCCCGGTCCCGGTAATAGGATTCACCGAAGTCGAAGGTCAGGTAGCGTTTGATCATCAGCCAGAAGCGCTCCGGCGCCGGCTTGTCGAAGCCGTACAGCTTTTCGATGCGCTCGATCAGTTCCGGAGGCAGCCCGCGGGAACCCCGATAGTCACTGCCTCCGGAACCGACGAAGTCGGCGGTGCTGCCGGCAAAGCCGCCGCCGGCGCCCCCGCCCCCCAGCCCCTGCAGCTGGGCCAGCGCCTTCTCCACCGGGCCGCCCGGGGCCGCCTGCACGATCACGAAATTCAGCAGCAGGATGCCGAACAGGGTCGGGATGATCAGCGCCAGCCGTTTGAGAATATAGACCAGCATCAGCGGGCGCTTTCATTCCACCAGAGGTCCAGCGCTCCGGTGATCGGCACATAGGCCGGCAGCGGCGCATGGTCGAGGCCGGCCCGGTAGGCGAACCGGTGGGTGGGCGCGTACCAGTTGGGCACCACATAGAAGCCCCACTGCAGGGCCCGGTCCAGGGCGCGGGTGCGGGTCACCAGCGCCTCGCGGCTCTGGGCCGCGATCACCTTGTCGACCAGGGCGTCCACCGCCGGATTGCAGACCCCGGCATAGTTCTGGCTGCTTTCCCGCTCCGCCGCTTCGCAGCTCCAGAAGCCGCGCTGCTCATTGCCCGGCGAGGTGGACTGGCCCCAGCCGCCGACGATCATGTCGAAGTTGAAACGGCGCAGGCGCTGCACGAACTGGGATTGGTCCACGCGCACCACATTGGCGTCGATGCCCAGGGTTTTCAGGTTGCGCGCGAACGGCAGCACGATGCGTTCAAAGGCCGGCCGGTAAAGCAGAAATTCGAAGTTCACCGGCTGGCCGTCCGGCGTGTGCAGCTTGCCGTTCCTGACCTGGTAACCGGCGTCGATCAGCAGCTTATGGGCGTGGCGCAGGTTCTCGCGGGGCCGGCCGGAGCCGTCGGAGCGGGGCGGCTGGTAGCTCTCCGTGAACACCCGGGGCGGCAGGTCCTTCTTCAAGGGTTCAAGCAGGGCCAGCTCGTCCTGGTCCGGCAGGCCCTCGGCGGCCAAGTCGGAATTCTGGAAGTAGCTGCGGGTGCGCTGATACTGCCCGTAAAACAGATTCTTGTTGGACCACTCAAAATCAAAGGCGTAGGTGATGGCTTCACGGAGCACCGGGTCCTGGAACACCGGCCGGCGGGTGTTGAACACGAACCCCTGCATGCCCGCCGGGTTGCTGTGCTGCACTTCCTCGGTGACCAGGCGGCCGTCGGTGAAGGCGTCGCCGGTATAGGCGGTGGCCCAGAGCTTGGAGTTGGTTTCGGTACGCCAGTCGTAGTCGCCGCGTTTGAACGCTTCCAGGGCCACGGTCTCATCCAGGTAGTACTCGTGGATGATGCGGTCGAAATTGTAGCGGCCGCGCATCACCGGCAGGTCCCTGGCCCAATAGTCGTCGCGGCGTTCGTAGACCACCCGCTTGCCGGGTTTGAAGCTTTTCACCCGGTAGGGGCCGGAGCCCAGCGGCGGCTCCAGGCTGGCGTCGGCGAAGTCCCGGTCCTTCCAGTAATGCTTGGGCATCACCGGCAACTGGCCGACGATCATCACCAGCTCCCGGTTGTCGCCCGGTTTGAAGCTGAACTTCACCTTGCGCTCGGACAGCGCCTCCACCTTTTCCACGTCGCCGTAGTAATAGGCATAGAAGGGCTCGCCTTCGTCACGCAGCGTTTTGAACGTCCACACCACGTCCTCGGCGCGCACCGGCTGGCCGTCGGCGAAGCGGGCCTCCTTGCGCAGCGTATAGGTCACCCAGCGGCGATCCTCCGGCCACTCGATGGTTTCCGCCAGCAGACCGTACTCGCTGAACGGTTCGTCCAGGCTGCGCACGGTCAGGGTGTCGAACAGGTACTCGCCGGCGCCGGCGGCGGCGGTGCCTTTCGGCAGCCAGGGCATGAAATTGTCGAAGCCGCCCAGCTCGTGCAGGCGCAGGTCGCCGCCCTTGGGGGCGTCCGCGTTGACGTAATCGAAATGGGAGAAGCCGGGCCCGTACTTGGGGCTGCCGTGCATGGCGATGGCATGGGCGGTGGTTGTGTCCGCCCGGACCGCCTCGGGCAACGGTGCCGCCAGAAAAAGGACCGCCAGAAACAGAAAGGACCGCATAGCGCCTGTCATCGTTATTGTGGACTCCAGAAAGGGGCCGGTGGCGACACCATAGCCCAGGCCGCGATTTTCACCAAATACCCGGACTTGGAGCCGCGTTTGGCCGCGGAGTTCGCGGCGCGCCGATCAGGGCGCGCGGCGTACATCCACGTACAGGGTCAGGCGGTCGCCGGGTTGCAGGTAGCGGCGCTGCTTGACGCCATTGTTCCAGTCGCGAATCTGGCTCACCGAAACATTGAAGCGGCTGGCGATGGCGTACAGGGAGTCGCCCCGGCGTACCGAATAGCGCACCTTGCGGATCATTTCGTCGCGGCGCTCGGCGCCGCGGCTGGCGGCGGGGCCGTCCTCGGTCCACACCGCCAGGGTCTGGCCGATGCGCAGCGGATCGCCGGGGGACATGTCGTTCCAGCGCGCCAGCTCACGCACGCTCACGTCGTAGCTGCGCGCCAGGGCCCACAGGGTCTCTCCGGAGGCCACCCGGTGATCGACCCGCTGGCGGCCGCCGCCGGCCCGGTCGGTCTGGCCGGCGAGCCGGCCGTTGGCGGCGGCCCGTTCCGGAATCAGCAGGGTGCGGCCGGCGACGATGGTGCTGCCCTGCAGATCGTTGATGTCGCGCAGCACCGCCGGGGTGGTGCGGTGCCGTCGGGCGATGGCGATCAGCGAATCGCCCGGCCGGATGGTGTAACGCAGCCAGCGCATCCGCTGTTCCGGCGACAGGTCCGCCACCCGCTCCCGAAAGGTGTCGGCGGCGCTCACCGGCACCAGCAGTTCCGTGGTGCCATGGGGCGCGGTGGCCCAGCGATTGAAGGCGGGATTGAGCAGGTACAGCTCCTCGGTGGAGATGCCCGCCAGGCTGGCGGCCTGGGCCAGGTCGATCTGGCCGCCCACGTCGACGCTGGCGAAGTAGGGCTGATCGTCGATGGGGTGCAGCGTCACGCCATAGCGTTCCGGGGTGCGGACGATCTGCGCCACCGCCAGCAGCTTGGGCACGTAGGCGGTGGTTTCGCTGGGCAGGTCCAGATTCCAGAAATCCGTCGGCAGGCCGGCCTCTTCATTGCGGCGCCGGGCCCGGGACACGGTGCCGCCGCCGGCGTTGTAGGAGGCCAGGGCCAGCAGCCAGTCGCCGTCGAAGCGTTCGGACAGCTGCTGCAGATAGTCCAGCGCGGCGCGGGTGGAGCGCACGATGTCGCGACGGTTGTCGTACCACCAGGTCTGGTCCAGGCCGAAGTACTTGCCGGTGGAGGGAATGAACTGCCAGGGGCCGGCGGCGCGGCCGTGGGAATAGGCGAACGGATCGAAGGCGCTTTCCACCACCGGGAGCAGCACCAGTTCCAGCGGCATGTCACGGGCTTCCGCTTCTTCCACGATGAAGTGGAGGTAGCGTTCGGAACGGGTGGTGACGCGGGTGAAGTATTGAGGGTGGCGGGCGTACCAGTCGCGCTGGGCGCTGACGCGCGGGTTGTCCTGGTCCAGGTTCAGTGCGTAGCCCCGGCGGATGCGGTCCCACAGATCCTGATTGGTGGCCCGGTCACCGTCGGGATCGTGGGGCGCCGGTTCGTCCATGCCGTTGGCCAGACCCGGGTCCTCCAGGGAGGGCTCCGCCGCCGGCATCGGCGGGAGTTGTGTGACGTCCGGTGTGTCGTCGCGGTGTTGTCCATTCCCCGAGGGGGAGAGGGCACAGCCACTCCCCATTAGCGCGATCCCCAAGATCGCGCAACCCATAAATTTATTCATAACAATGATATACGTGCGAAATTTTGAGTTGATTCTAGGCACCGCCCCCGGCCGGGGCAAGAAAAAATGCCCCGGCCACGGTGCCCGCTCACGGAAATCCGATGTCCGTCACAGAGACATCGGGATGCCAAAATCGTGCCGTTCCAGGGGTGCGCGGGCGCGGCCGGCGCCCTTCCGGGAACGCCGTGAACCCGTCCCTGGGGGCTCCCTTTCGAACGTCCTG
>NZ_JADDOL010000028.1 GCF_016906305.1 Alloalcanivorax marinus | reverse complement strand
GACGTTCGAAAGGGAGCCTACATGGACGTACTCGCGGCGTTCCCGGAAGGGCGTCACGCCCTGAGGCGCGCCCCGGCTGGAGCGAGACTTCCCGCTAAACTGCGATGAACCAAAAAAAGCCCGGCGCAAGGCCGGGCTTTTTTTTCAGGAGCGGGTGATCGCGGGGATCAGCCTTCCTTGAGGGCGGTGGTGATGTCCACCACGGCGCCCTTGCCGTCGCCGAACAACATCAGGGTGTTGTCCTTGGCGAACAGCGGGTTGGGCAGGCCGGCGAAGCCCGGGCTCAGGGAGCGCTTCACCACCACCACGGTCTTGGCCTTGTCCACGTTGAGGATCGGCATGCCGTAGATCGGGCTGCCTTTGTCCTCGCGGGCCAGCGGGTTGGTCACGTCGTTGGCGCCCAGCACGATGGCCACGTCGGTCTGCTCGAAGGTGGGGTTGATGGCGTCCATGTCCTTGAGCTTGTCGTAGGGCACTTCCGCTTCCGCCAGCAGCACGTTCATGTGACCGGGCATGCGGCCCGCCACCGGGTGAATCGCATACTCCACCTCGGTGCCGTTGGCTTCCATGGTGTCGGCCAGATCACGCACCGCGTGCTGGGCCTGGGCCATGGCCAGACCGAAGCCGGGCACGATCACCACGCGCTGGGCGGTTTCCAGGACCATCGCCACTTCCTCGGCGGAGGTGGACTTGATCTTGCCTTCGTAGACCTCGTCCTGATCCATGGCCTCGCCGGCTTCGGCCATCACGCCGAACAGCACGTTGGTGAGCGAGCGGTTCATGGCCTTACACATGATCTGCGTGAGGATCAGGCCGGAGGCGCCCACCAGGGAACCGGTGACGATCAGGGCGCTGTTGCCCATCACGAAGCCGGCGGCGGAGGCGGCGATACCGGAGTAGGAGTTGAGCAGCGCGATCACCACCGGCATGTCGGCGCCGCCGATCGGCAGCACCAGCAGCAGGCCGAGCACGGCGGCGGCGATGGCCAGCGCCCAGAACACCGCCGGGGTGCCCGGATTGGCCACCAGGTAACCGATCGCCACCACGGAGCCGATCAGCAGCAGGGCGTTGACCACCTTCATGCCCGGGAAGCCCATCGGCTTGCCGTCGATCAGTTCCTGCAGCTTGGCGAACGCCACCAGGGAGCCGGTCAGGGTCACGGCGCCGATCAGCACCGCGGCGCCGGTGGCGATGATGCCCACCACGTCCGGATGGCCGCCGCGAAAGAACTCGGCCGCGGCCACCGCGAAGGACGCGCCACCGCCGAAGCCGTTGAGCAGGGCCACCAGCTGGGGCATGGCGGTCATCTGTACTTTCTTGGCCAGCATGGCGCCAATCACGCCACCGACGATGACGCCGGCGATGATGATCTCGTAGGTGACGATGTCACGGTGCAGCAGGGTCACCACACAGGCCACGCCCATGCCGGCGGCGGCCAGCAGGTTGCCGCGCACGGCGGTCTTCGGCTTGGTCAGGCCCTTGATGCCGAGGATGAAGAGAACGGCCGAGATCAGATAGGCGATATCAATCCAGTTATCGGAAATCTGCATGGGTTACTTCCTCTTGAACATCGCGAGCATGCGATTGGTGACCATGAAGCCGCCAATCACGTTGATGGTCGCCAGCACCACGGCGATGAAGCCGAGCACGTTGATCAGCAGACCGGCGTCGGAGCCGGCGGCGATCAGGGCGCCCACCAGGGTAATGCCGGAGATCGCGTTGGAACCGGACATCAAGGGAGTGTGCAGGGTCGGCGGTACCTTGGTGATCAGTTCCACACCCAGGAAGATCGCCAGTACAAAGAGGGTCAGCTGCGATACGAAATCCATTACTTGTCCTCCTCGCCGTCGGAATCACCGCCGTCGGCGGGGGCTTCCGGCTCGGCTTTTTTCAGTTCCGGCAGACCGAGCATCTCGCGCAGGCGGGCCTGCGGCACGTCACCGTTATGGCTGATCACGGTGTCGGCGACGATCTGGTCCTCGAAGTCCAGCTGCAGGTCGCCGTTGTCGTCGAGCAGCAGGTTGAGCAGGTTTTCCATGTTCTTGCCGAACATCTGGCTGGCATGGAAGGCCACGGAGGAGGGCACGTTGGTGGGGCCGATAATGGTGACGCCATGCTCCACCACGGTTTCGCCGGCCCGGGTCAGCTCGCAGTTGCCACCACGCTCCGCCGCCAGATCGACGATCACGGAGCCGGGCTTCATGGCCTTGACCATGTCGGCGGTGACCAGGATCGGGCTCTTGGCGCCGGGCACCGCGGCGGTGGTGACCACCACGTCCATTTCCTTGATCACTTCGGTCATCAGCTCGCGCTGACGCTTGAGGAAGTCCTCGCCCTGGGCCTTGGCGTAGCCGCCGGAGCCTTCCGCCTCGCCGGTGTCCAGGTCCAGCTCCACGGGCTTGGCGCCCACCGAGAGGATCTGTTCACGGGCCGCCGGACGCACGTCGTAGGCTTCCACGATGGCGCCCAGCCGCTTGGCGGTGGCACAGGCCTGCAGGCCGGCCACGCCGGCGCCCATCACGAACACCCGGGAGGCGTTCAGGGTACCGGCGGCGGTCATGTTCATCGGGAACATGCGGTGCGAGGCGTTGGCGGCCAGCAGCACGCATTTGTAGCCGGCGATCATGGCCATGGAGGACAGCACGTCCATGGATTGGGCGCGGGTGATCCGCGGCACCAGTTCCAGGGCGATGCCGGTGACCTTGTGGTCGGCCAGGGTCTGGGCGAATTGCGGGTTGGCGAGAGGATCCGTCATGCCAATCAGGAACTGATCGGCTTTCAGGCTGTCCACGTCCTTATCGCCATTGGTCGTATTGCTACCCGGAGTCTGGACTTGCAGGATAGCCTGAGCGCTGGAAAAGATTTGCTCCCTGTCGGCAAGCTTGGCCCCGGCGGCCTCGAAGTCGCTGTCCGGGAAGCCCGCTGCCTCGCCGGCGCCTCGTTCGATAAGAATCTCGACGCCTTGCTTTTTCAAAAGTGCGCCGACGTTGGCGGGCGTCAAAGCGACGCGCTCTTCGCCGGGGCAGATTTCCTTGGGTACACCGATAATCACCTGCGTTACCCCCATTTTATGGTTCGTTAAAACCGGTCCCGGGAATTTTCCGGGGACCTCGAAAAACGGCCGGTTTATACAAACCGGCCGCTGAGCAGGGTGCTAACCTTATTGTGGAGTGGCGAGCTTGGCAAACAGGAAATGGCCATCCACTGGACGAACGGTCAATAATTGAGCGGAAATATCAGGCTTTTTTCCCTTTTTCGCTCATTTTTTGATCGACGATGGCCCGGTCCGAATCCTCCCGCATGTGCACGAACGGCTCCAGAATGGTGTTTCCGCGCACTTCCGCCTTGATCACGTGTAAAAAGGTGTAAGCCCCGAGCAGTTTCCGGAACAGGAAGATGAATTCCTTGGGCGGCACGTCGAAATGCACCGACAGGGCGGTGCGACTGGCCCGGTTCATGACCCGGTTGGGCAGGTTGCTTTCCCCCCACAGGTACTCCCCCTTTTCATTGACCACCGACGGCGGCGGCGGGAAGCGGTCCGGGTCCTGCAGCGCCTCGATGGCCTCGAAACAGAGCGCCGCGAAGTCGTCCAGCAGCCGCTTCGGCACGTCCCCGGACAGAAAGCCCAGCGCGCGCATGGCGCGGGTCAGGCGGTCGGTATCGTGGTACCAGGCGGCGCGGATCATCTCCCGGCCCGGGCCCAGCACCTGGTCGTCGAAATCGCGGATGGCGCCGAAGTCCAGCAGCACGATCTGATCCCGGCCGTTCTCGTCCACCCGCATCAGGTAGTTGCCGAAGTTCGGGTCGGTCTGCATTTTGTCCCACTCGAACACCTCCCGGCAGCACAATTCCATGATCGCGCGGCCCAGGAAATTGCGCCGTTCCTGGCTCAGCTCGGTGACCGAGGGATCGCTGATGTGCACGCCCTCTTCATAGGAGAGGCAGAGAATATTGTGGGTGGAGTAGTCCGGGAACACCTCCGGCACCACGAAGCGCGGATCGTCGCGCAGAATCTCCCGGAAATGGCGGGTGGTGTGCGCCTCCAGGTCGTAGTCCACCTCGCGGCCGAGCATGGCGCGGACCTCGTCCAGCCATTGATTGAACTGCTCGGTGATCGGCACCAGCCGGCTCAGTTTCAGCAGGCGCACCAGGGCGCGCATGTCGGAATCGATGGCGTCCGCCACCCCCGGATACTGAATCTTCAGCACCAGCTCGCGGCCGTCGCTTTTGCGCCGCGCCCGGTGCACCTGGGCCAGGCTGGCGGCGCCCAGCGGCTGGGGATCGACCTCCAGGTCGCGCAGTTTGACGGTGCCGAGCTGCTGCTTGAGGTGTTTCTCCACCGCCGGCCACTCCAGGGCCGTGGTGTTGTTCTCCAGGGTGTGCAGCGCGGCGGTCACTTCCTCGGGCAGAAAATGCTCGCCGAACAGGGCCATCATCTGGCCGATCTTGACCACCGAGCCTTTCAGGCGGCCCAGTTCATCCACCAGTTCGCGGGCCCGGTCGGAGAGATTCTCCCGGCGCCGGGCCTCGCGCTTGTCGGCGCTGGCGAACAGGGTGCCGGCGCTGCTGGTGGCGTAGCGCGCGCCGGCCAGAAAGCCGGCGCGGGCCATGGAAAAGCGGCGCTCCAGAGAGCCCGTTTTTACCCGTTTTACGGTTTTTCGTGCCATAGTGCCTCGCGGGTGGACGGCATCAAACGCCTGGCATTCTATCTTGCCCGGGCGTCCCAGTTATACACGTGAGCGAGTTCAATGCGGGGAAATGGCGCGAGCGACCCGTCGGCGGTCGGCATGACAACCTGGATCCTGCTGCGCGGCCTGGTGCGTGAGCAGGCCCATTGGGACGGCTTCGCGGAGCGCCTGGCCGGCGTTCTGGGGGCGGGCAATCGGGTGCTGCCGCTGGACCTGCCCGGCAACGGGGTGTTCTTTCGCGGCACCAGCCCCACCCGGGTGGCGGGCATGGTGGCCGCCGCCCGCCGGGACCTGGCCGACCAGGGCGTCACCGGCCCGGTGCGGCTGGTGGCCCTGTCCCTGGGCGGCATGGTGGCGGTGGAATGGCTGCGCCGCCATCCGGAGCAGCTGCTGGGCGCGGCGCTGATCAACTCCAGCGCCGCCCCGTTCAGCCCGTTCTGGCGGCGCCTGAGGCCGGCCAACTACGGGCGCATTGTTTGCCAGGGTCTGCTGAGCCGCGACCGGCTGGCCCGGGAACGGATGATTCTGGACCTGACCACCCACCATCTGAGCGCCGCCGAGCGCGACGACATCGCCGAGCGTTTCCGCACCGTGGACGCCCTGCGGCCGGTATCCGCCGCCAATACCGTGCGGCAGCTGTGGGCGGCGGCCCGTTTCCGGGCGCCGCGGACCCTGCCCGCCGGCCCTTCGGTGCTGATCGTCAACGGCGCCGGCGACCGGCTGGTGCACCCGGCCTGCTCCCGGGCGCTGGCGCGGGCCTGGCATTGCCCCCTGGCGGTGCATCCGGACGGTGGCCACGATCTGTCCCTGGACGCGCCGGACTGGCTGGCCGCCACCCTGGCGGCCTGGGGCGGGGGCCACCAGGAGAGTGGCGACCAGGGGAGGGGCGACCAGGAGAGTGGCGATCAGGAGACGCCACCGCGCTGACGCAGGCGCTCCAGGTAACCGAACAAGCGCCGGGACAGGCCCGGGTCCCGTTCCGGCGCCGGGTCCGGCGCGCTCGCCGCCCGCGCCTCGGGGTGGTGCCGCAGCAGGCGATGTCGCCGGGCGGCGGCCTCCAGGCTCATTTTCAGCATGGCGCGCCGCACCGGCTTGGGCAGAAAGCGATAGATCTGGCCCCGGTTGATCAGGCGCCCCAGAATTTCCACGTCACGCACCGGACTGACCAGAATGGTCAGCAGGGCGGGGTGGGCCCGTTTCAGCGCCTGGATCGCGGCGCTGATGTCGGCGCCGCCCAGGCGCACGTCGCAGACCAGAATACCGATGTCCTCCTGGTCGGCGAGCAGCGCGAACGCCTGATCGAGATCGGTCCGATGGTGCAGTGCCTGGCCCGGGGCCACCACCGTGCGCAGCAGGGCCAGCGTTTCCGGGTCCTCGTCCAGCACCAGCACCGCCGGCTCCGGCTCATCCCCCACCGGCGCGACCGCCGCCGGTTCCACCTCCGGCGCCGCTTCGGTGGCCTCCAGCGACAGGGCGATGTCCGCCGCGCGCCGTACCGCGTGCAGCATTTCGTGCATCTGCCAGGGTTTGTTCAGGTAGCGGAACACTTCGCCGTCGTTGATCGAATCGATCACCGCCTGCAGATCGGCATAGCCGGTGAGCAGCAGGCGCTGTGTGTGGGGCGAGGCGCGCCGCACCCGGCGCAGGACTTCGATGCCCTCCATGATCGGCATGCGCTGATCGCTGACGATCACATGGACGCGCCGCTCGCGGACCAGCCGTTCCGCTTCGTAGCCGTTGGTGGTGGTGAGCACCTGGAAGTGCGGGCGGAACAACAGTGACAGGGAGCGCAGCACCCGTTCCTCGTCGTCCACCAACAGCACGGTGGGCTTGTCGTTCATGGGATTCTCCGTGTCAGGGAAAGCGTATCGGGACCGCTGGGCGCGCCGGCGGCGGGGCCGGCGGGCAGGGTCAGCGTGAAGGTGGTGCCCCGGTCCGGGTCCGAGCGCACCTGGATACGGCCGCCGTGGCGTTCGACGATCCGATGGCTGATGGACAGGCCCAGGCCGGTGCCCTCGCCGGGTGGTTTGGTGGTGAAAAAGGGGTCGAAGATGCGGGGCAGCAGATGCGCCGGTATGCCGGCGCCGTTGTCGGTGACCCGTACGCAAACGCCGTCGGCGTGACGGCCGGTGCTCAGCCGCAGCACGCCGCCGGTGCGCATGGCCTGGGCGGCGTTGACGATCAGGTTGAGCAGTACCTGATTGATCTCGGAGGGGCGACAAGGCACCGGCGGCACCTCGGCGTAGTCGCGCACCACGCGGATGCGGTCCTTGAGCAAGTGGTTGGCCAGCAGCAGGGCGGCATCCAGGCAGTGGTGGATGTCCACCGCTTCGTCGCCGGCCCGGTCCAGACGGCTGAAGTCCTGCAGGCCGCGTACCAGCTTGTCGATCTCGCCCAGGCCAAAGCGGGTGTCGCTGAACAGGCGCGCCAGGTCCACCGCCTGGCCCGCCGGGTCACAGTGCTGGCGCAGGCGGACCAGTCGCGCCAGGGCCTGATCAAACGCCTCCGCCTCCACCCGTGGCGCCAGCACCAGGTCCAGGAAGGCGAACACCGCCTCGTTCAATCGGTGGGCCTCGCCGAAAAACTGCTCCGCCAGTTCCACATTGGCGCTCACGTAGCCCAGCGGCGTGTTCATCTCATGGGCGAGGCCGGCCACCATCTGACCCAGGGAAGCCATTTTTTCCGATTGCACCAGCTGTGTTTGCGAGGTTCTCAGCTCGCGCAAGGCCCGGGCCAGCTGCCGGGAGCGGGCGCTCAATTGCCGTTGCAGGGCCTGCAGCAGCCCGATCACCGTGCCCACGCCCAGATAACGACCGTCGCGCACGATGATGAAGTCCTCGGTGACCGGAAAGGTCATGGAGGCCAGGATCTGATCCGCGGCCGCTTCCAGGGGCAGGTCCGCGTCCACCACCACCGGATCCCGCTTCATGAACCGGTGCACCGGCCGCCGGCCGAACAGCTCGCGGCCGAACTGCCGGAACAGCAGCTGCATCATCTGGTAGCGGCTGATCAGCCCGGCCACCCGACCGTCCCGCACCAGCGGCAGGGACAGCAGCGGCTCATATTCCGGCAGAAGAAACCATTCACCAAGCTGGGAAATCGAGTGCCGGGGATCAATGCCGGGCACGGCGATCGCCAGGTCGCCAAGGCGGGGCGGAGCGTCAGGCATACCGGGGTCCTGTCCATCGGGGGCCCCAGCCTGCAAAAAAAGCATGACGGTCCCGTGACCGTCATCGGCGCGGCGGTGATTTGGCCTTGACCGTGCCGCCGGTGGCTCTTAGCGTGTACAGAACCCGCCGGTTCTGACGCCAAGGAGCGCATCGAATGGCCACACCCGCCGAACTGGCCCGCCACCGGGCCGGCCCCCGCACCCCCACGGAACACATCTGGTTCGATCGCTACGCGCCGCACCGCCTGCAGGCCTGGCGGCGGGTCCAGGACCCGCTGGCGGACCTCTGCCTGGCGGACATCCCGTTCCAGCGTCCTGCGGGGCTGCTGGACGAGGTGGAGCGCCGCGCCGCCGCCCGGGGCGGGGTTTACCAGGACTTCCTGGATCACTGCTTCACGGTGCCGGGCTGGGTGGACTTCGAGGCGATGGAACTGGGGCGACGCATGTACCGCCGCCACGGTGCCCTGCAAGGGCTGGTGCTGATGTGTTCCAGCCTGGTGGAAGGCTACGCCCACAACAAACCCTCCCAGGTGCTGGTGGCCACCGGCCGGCTGCAGAAGGATGTGTCCCGGCGGATCTACGAAACCGGCCAGATGCTGCACAACATCGCCGCGCCGGAGGGCCTGCGCCCGGGCGGCCTGGGCCACCGCACCCTGATGGAAGTGCGGCTGCTGCACGCGGCGGTGCGCCGTTTTCTGGCGGAGCGCGGCGACTGGGACGAGGCCCGCTACGACCTGCCCATCAATCAGGAGGACATGGCCGGCACGGTGCTGGAGTTCGATTACATGGTGGTGCGCGGGCTCAAGCGTCTGGGCCTCTATATCAGCGCCGAGGAACACCGGGCGATGCACTATTTCTGGCGCTACGCCGGCTATCTGCTGGGGGTGGACGAGGCGTTGCTGACCAGCACGGTGGAAGAGCAGGAAGTGCTGGCGCTACAGCTGACCGCCCATCTTTACGAGCCGACCCCGGACAGCGAGGCGCTGGCCAAGGCGCTGCTCAGGGACATGGCCAACAAGCCGCCGTTTCATCTGCCTTACGACGTGCTGCTGGCGTTCAGCCGGTTCCTGATCGGCGACGCGGTGGCCGACGATCTGCGTCTGCACAGCAAGGTATCGTCGGCGGCGGCGGTGCGGCTGGTGCGCGCCACCCTGAGCGCCGCCAGTCTCGGGCAGCGGCTGCTGCCGGAGACCGCCAAGCGGCGCCTGGAGGATTTCAATCACGGCCTGGGACGGCGCACCCTGAAGGTGGGGCTGGGCGGGGATCCCGCCCGGTGGGGGTTCAAGGCGCTCGGTTAGGAGTCCTGGCTGGCCACCCGCTGGTCGCGCAGCAGGCCGACCATGTCCGCCAGAATGTGGCCGGTCTCGCGCAGGTAGGGGTCCTCGTTCATGGGCTCCTCGCTGGCCTCCGGGTCCAGGGCGCGCTGTTCTTCCAGCTTGCGCAGGTCCTCCATCTTGTCGATGGGCTCCTCGCCCCGGTATTTGCGCAGGGCGTTCTCGATGGCCAGCCGTTTCTGATCGTACTGATCCTGCCAGGCCTTGCGCTGGTCCGCATTCAGTGACAGTTCATGGCGCCGGTTGGCGTCGGCCACCAGATCCCGCAGTTGCTCCACGTAGACGAACTCCGGATTGTTCTGGATGCGCTGGTCGTGGCGCTCGCGCAGGGTCGGCAGCAGCGGCATCAGGTCCTGGTACCGTTCGTAATCGGCGGGCTGGATTTCGTCCCAGGGCAGGGCGTTGGGCAGGCTGCTTTCGCCCACCTCGTCCTTGTCGATCAGCGACGGCATATTGACGTCCGGCACGATGCCCAGGTTCTGGTTGCTGGAGCCGGACACCCGGTAGAACTTGGCGTTGGTCATTTTCAGTTTGCCGTGGTTCAGATCCAGCAGGGTCTGCACCGTGCCCTTGCCGTAGGTCTGGTCGCCGACGATCAGCGCGCGCCCGTAGTCCTGCATGGCACCGGCGAAGATCTCCGACGCCGAGGCGCTGTAGCGGTTCACCAGCACCGCCAGGGGGCCGGCGTAAAGCATGCCCGGGTACTGATCGTTCTCCACGCTGACGCGGCCGCCGGCCTCGCGCACCTGCACGGTGGGGCCGCGGTTGATGAACAGGCTGACCAGCTTGTTCACTTCCAGCAGCGAACCGCCGCCGTTGTTGCGCAGGTCGATGACCAGGCCGTCCACGTTCTCCTTGCGCAGCTCCACCAGCAGCTCGGCCACGTCCCGGGTGGTGCTGGTGTAGTTGGGGTCGCCACGATGGAAGGCGTTGAAGTCCATATAGAAGGCGGGGATCTCGATGATGCCCAGCTTGACCTTGTCGCCGTCGTGGTCGAACTCGATCACTTCCTTCTTGGCGGCCTGTTCCTCCAGCACCACCTTGTTGCGGGTGATGGTGACGGTGCGGGTGTCGTGTTCGCTGGCGCTGCCGGCGGGAATCACCTCGAGCTGAACGTCCGAGCCCTTGGGCCCGCGGATCATGTCGACCACTTCGTCCAGGCGCATGCCGATCACGTTGACCAGGTCGTCGTCGTCCTGGCCCACCGCCACGATGCGGTCCGCCGGTTTCAGGCGGCCCTGTTTGGCGGCCGGGCCGCCGGGCACCAGGCGCACCACCTTGGTGTAGCCGTCCTCGTACTGCAGCACCGCGCCGATGCCTTCCAGGGAGCGGCTCATGCTGATGTCGAAGTTTTCCGAATTGTGCGGCGTGAAGTAGTTGGTGTGCGGATCGAAGGACTGGGCCAGGGCGTTCATATAGGTCTGGAACACGTCCTCGGCGGTGTTCTGGCGAACCCGGTTGAGCTGGCTTTCGTAGCGATTGGTGAGGCGTTCCCGGATGGCGCTGTCCTCGGTGCCGTTGAGGCGCATGGACAGGACCGCGTTTTTCAGCTGGCGACGCCAGATCGCGTCCAGGGCCTCGTCGTCGGCGGCCCAGGGCGCTTCGCTGCGGTCCACCAGTACCTGCTCGTCACCGTCGAACTGCCAGTCGTCGAAGCCGGCCTTGATGTCGGCGAGAATTTCGGTGAGCCGTTCTTCCAGGCGGGTCTGGAAGCGGTTGAAGATGGAGTAGCCGGCTTCCAGCTCGCCGTCCTCCAGCTGGTCGTCCAGCTGGTCGCGGTAGATCTGGAAGTCGTCGATGTCCTTGCGGGTGAAATACAGCCGGTTGGGGTCCAGATCCTTCAGATACTGTTCCAGCACCCGCTCGGACAGGGCGTCGTCGAAGCTCAGCCGGCTGTAGTGCAGGTCCAGCCGGTCGACGATTTCCTCCGCCGCCTCCCGATGCACGGCCTGGGGCTTGAGCGCGCCCTGGATTTCGGGCCCGGCCTTGAGGTCGCCGCCGACCTTGAGGGCGCCTCCCAGCAGCAGGGCCGCCAGAAACACACCAAACAGCTTACGGAATACGGACATCGGCACACTCGATTCTATGATGGATCAAAGGTTTTGCCCCAGTATAAGAGCCTGCGGCCGATCTTTACACCACATCGCCACCCCCATAGGCAAGGCCGGCGCGGCACGACATACTGGGCGCTTTGCCCGGCCAAGGACTCGCAAAACCGTGCACCGCTTATTCACCGGCTTCTTTCTGATCGGCATCCTCGGAGCCCTGGCGCAGCTGCTGGGTGGCGATCTGGAAGCGCCGTCACGGGTGGTCACCGCGCTGTGGCGGGCCGCCGATCTGGCGGTGGAGGTGAGCCTGGGCCTGATCGGTGTGCTGGCCCTGTGGAGCGGCCTGTTCCGGCTCGCCGAGCAGAGCCGCCTGGCGGATCGCCTGGCCGGCGCGGTGCGGCCGCTGCTGGCGCGGCTGATGCCCTCCCTGCGCCGCGACCCGGGCGCCGGGGCGGCGGTGTCCATGAATCTGGCCGCCAACATGCTTGGCCTGGACAACGCCGCCACGCCGCTGGGCCTGAAAGCCATGGAAGCGCTGCAGGCGCACAACGCGGAGCCGCGCCGGGCCACCGACAGCCAGATCATGTTTCTGGTGTTGAACACCTCGTCGGTGACCCTGGTGCCGGTCACGGTGCTGCTGTACCGGGCCCAGCAGGGCGCCGCCGATCCGGCGGCGGTCTACCTGCCGATGCTGATGGCCACCACCGTGTCCACCTTCGTGGGCGTAGCGCTGACCGCCCGGGTGCAGCGCATCCCGCTGCGCGATCCGCTGCTGTTGGCGGTGGCCGGCGGCTGGCTGTGCCTGCTCGGGTTGCTGGCCCTGGCGGTCTATCTGTCGCCGCCGGCGCTGGGTTCGGTGCTGTCCGGTCTGATCGGCAACGGCATTTTGCTGGCGGTGATCGCGGCGTTTTTCTGGGCCGCCTGGCGGGCGCGCATCGACAGCTACGACTGTTTCGTCGAGGGCGCCAAGGAAGGGTTCACCCTGGCGGTGAAGCTGATTCCCTATTTGGTGGCGATGCTGGCCGCCATCGCCATGCTGCGCGCCAGCGGCGCCCTGGAGCTGTTCCTGGACGGGGTCCGTTACGGCGCCGCCGCCCTGGGCTGGGACACCCGTTTCGTGGACGCCTTGCCGGTGGCGATTCTCAAACCGCTGAGCGGCTCCGGCGCCCGCGCCGCCATGCTCGACGTGATGCAGACTCAGGGGGTGGATTCCCTGGCCGGGCGCATGGCGGCGGTGATGCAGGGGTCCACCGAGACCACCTTCTATGTACTGGCGGTGTACTTCGGCAGCGTCGGCATTCGTAATATGCGCTACGCCCTGTGGTGCGGGCTGGGCGCCGACCTGGCCGGGCTGCTCGCCGCCATCGGTTTCAGCTACCTGTTTTTTGGTTAACGGCCGGTCACGATCTCACGAAAGGTGAGATTGAGGCGCGGCGCCGTCACCCGGCGCCGGCGGGGCAGGGCGTGCTCGTAGTGGCGCTGTACTTCCGGGGACATCACCAGCAGTTCATCGTGACCCAGGGTGATCAGATCGGATTGCCGGTGCTCGCCGTAACGACGCAGGGCGAAGTCCCGTTCGGCGCCGAGATTGTAGGAGAGCACCCAGGGCGCCGGGCCCAGTTCCGGTTCGTTGTCCCGGTGCCAGCCCATGGTGTCGTCGCCGTCCCGGTAAAGATTGCCGAGCACGCCGTTGGGATCACGGCCGGTGAGGCGCCGCAGCCGTTGACGCAAGGGCGCCAGGACCTCGGGCCAGCCCTGGCCGCGATGGTGGAGGCCGGAATAGCGATAGTGGGTGCCGGCATCGGCGATCCAGCAGGTCAGGCGCGGGACCGCGTGGGCGCGGCCGAACACGCGCACCGTGGGCCGCTCCCAGGGCAATTCGTTACAAAGCGTGTGGAAGAGGGCCTCGGCGGGGGCGCCGAGAACCCGGTAAAACCGCCACAGTCGGGCGCCGTGATCCAGCTCGATGACGGCGCTGGCCTGCTCCAGGTTTGCCAGGGTGGAGTTGACACTCATCACGCGCTGCTCTATCTAACCGCTGTCGCCGGGGCGGCGACCTCATTCATGGATCCGGGAGTCTAGCATGCTGCACGTCTACGACATCGAGAACGGCGTTCTGCGCGAACGGGACGTGGCCGATATGACGCCGGCCACCTCCGACGCGGCCAGCTGGATCGACCTGGTGGACGCCACCGACGAGGAACGGCAACAGGTGCAGCATCTGTTCCGTCAGGCGCTGCCGGCCTCCGAGGACGTGGAGGAGATCGAGGCCTCGGCCCGCTTCTTCCACGATGAACACGGCCTGCACGTGCACTCCCTGTTCGTCTATCAGGCGGAAGGCCGCCACCGCACCGCCACCGTGGCGTTCGTGCTGCAGCCCGGCCGCCTGCTCACGTTCCGGGATTCGCGGCTGCCCGACTTTCGCCTGATGCGCCTGCGCGTGCGGCGCGGCTGGGTGCGGGTGCAGCAGCCGCTGGATATTCTGCTCAATATTCTGGAACAGAAAACCGAGAACCTGGCGGACACCCTGGAAGACATCCACCGCGACCTGGAAGACGTGAGCTACCTGGTGCTGGAGGATGAGGAAGCGGAGCTGGAGGACGGCATCGAGAAGCTGGCCCACCTGGAGGACAGCAACGGCAAGGTGCGGCTGTGTCTGATGGACACCCAGCGCTCGATCTCCTTCATCCAGCGCTACGTCCGCGCCGACAAGGACCGCCGCCGCACCTGCTCGGAAATCCAGCACGACCTGGACACCCTGATGTCCCACGCCACCTTCCTGTTCGAGAAGATCAACTTCCTGATGGATTCCACCCAGGGGTTCATCAACATCGAACAGAACCAGATCATCAAGATCTTCTCCATCGCCGCCGTGGTGTTCCTGCCCCCGACCATGATCGCCAGCATCTACGGCATGAACTTCCGGGTCATGCCGGAGCTGCAATGGGCGTTCGGCTATCCGATGGTGATCGGGTTGATGATTCTGTCCGGCCTGGCGCCGTACTGGTACTTCAAGCGGAAGGGGTGGTTGTAGCCCCTTTTCAAACCGACCATTTGCCCTGTTCGTGGGTGACGCGGCCTTCGTCGCGGAGTTTGATCAGGTGCGCTTCCAGGGACAGGCAGGCGACACCGTGCAGAAAGTCCGGCACGTCGGCGTAGACCCGGGTGACCAGTTCCTGCACCGTCACCGCTTGCCCGTCCAGGGCGTTGAACACCTTCTTTTCCCGTTCCCGGCGATGGGCCAGGGTTTTCTCCACCGTCTCCATGGGCTCGACGATCAGATCGCCGTGGCCCGGCGCCATGGTGTCGATGCGGTAATCGCGGAGCAGGGCCAGGGAGTCCATGTAGGCGGCCATGGAGCCGGAGGGCGGGGCGATCACCACGGTGGAACCCTGGATCAGATGGTCGCCGGTGAACAGCAGCGCCTGTTCGGTCATCAGATAACAGAGATGATTGCCCACATGGCCCGGGGTGGCGATCACTTCCAGGGGCACGCCGCCACAGTCCAGCACGTCGCCGTGGCGCAGGCGCCGGGCCGGCGCCCAGCTTTCGTCCTGCAGCCCGTCGTCGGGCACGTCCGGGCCCAGCAGGGTGGCGCCGGTGGCCTCCGCCAGCGCCACGGCGCCGGGGGAATGGTCCCGGTGGGTGTGGGTGACCAGAATCTGCTCGATGGCCTTACCCTGGGCGGCGGCGGCATCGACCAGGGCGCGGGTGTGCTCCGGATCCACCGGGCCGGGGTCGATCACCGTCAAGGCGCGGTCACCCAGCAGATAGCTGTTGGTGCCGGGGCCGGTCATCATCCCCGGATTACGGCCGAGGACCCGCCAGGCGTGGGGGGCGATGGGGGTGGGCTGGCCGGGAATCAGCGCTGCCATGGTCTCTCCTACCCGCTGCGGTGCGTGGGAAGGCCGGCATTGTGAACCGTTCGATTTCCCTTGGCCAGTCTCCAAGCGCGGCGCGTGTCACCGGCCATAGACTTCCACGCGCAGCACGCGCAGACGCCAGCGATCGGCCTGGACATCCGGGGTGGGGCGCGGAATCGACAGATTGAGCGGGTAGCGACCGCCGGGTGGAATGTGCATGGACACCGTTTCGCGGGCCTGGTGCAGCACCTCGCACGCCCGCGCCGGCGGGCATTTGAGCGCTTCCGCGGCAAGCTGCACACGGGCCACCGGGTACTCGCCCCGGTTGGCGATGTCGCCGGTGAGCCGGTAGGTGGTTTCGGTGCCGTGCACCGACTGCACGTTGGCGATCACGCTTTCCGGCGCCGCCGGGACCCGGCGCTCCTGCTCGGTGAACAGGGTGGCCAGGGCGAACAGGGTGCCGGCCACCACCACCCCGGCCAGCGCCAGGTAGAACGGCCGCCGGCCCGCCTGCCAGCTTCCCCAGAGCAGCACCACCACGGCCACGGAGACGGTCAGGATCAGCAGAAAACGCATTGTCGAAGCACTCCCGGTCGTGGCCCGTGCCGCCGCGCGGGCGGATCAATCGGGCCGATAGCTTTCTTCTCACTGCGCTCTTCTTATAATCACTACCGCGTCATGTAAAGGAGAACACCATGCTGATCGTCGTCTCCCCGGCGAAAACCCTGGATTACGAAACACCGCTGCCGTCCTTGCGCGCCACCCAGCCGCGCCTGCTCGACGACAGCGCGGAACTGGTGGAACGCGCGCGGGCGCTGTCGCCGGCGGACATCGCCGGGCTGATGAAGGTCAGCGACAAGATTGCCCATCTCAACGCGGAACGCTTCGCGCAGTGGTCACGGCCGTTCGACAAGAGCAATGCGCGACCGGCGCTGTTCGCGTTCAAGGGCGACGTCTATACCGGCCTTGATGTGGCGCGCTTCGACGGCGACGACCTGAAGGCGGCGCAACAGCGCCTGCGTATCCTCAGCGGCCTGTACGGCCTGCTGCGACCGCTGGATCTGATGCAGCCTTATCGGCTGGAGATGGGCACGCGGCTGGACAATCCGCGCGGCAAGGACCTGTATCAGTTCTGGGGCGAGACCATCACCGACCAGCTTGCCAGGGACATGAAGGCCGCCGGCACCGACGTGCTGGTCAATCTGGCGTCCAACGAATATTTCAAATCCGTGCACCCCAAGCGACTGCCCGGGCCGGTGATCGAACCGGTGTTCCAGGATGAGAAAAACGGTCAGTACAAGGTGATCAGTTTCTATGCCAAGAAGGCGCGTGGTCTGATGGCGGCATGGATTCTGCGGAAAGGGATCGACACGCCGGCGGGCCTGAAAAAGTTCCGGGAGGCCGGTTACCGGTACGACAAGGAAGCGTCCACCGACAGCCGGCCGGTGTTCCGTCGCGGCGAGCAATGATCCGGCACGGCGCCCGGCGGGCGCCGTGGGTTTCCTTCCCGGCGCGGCGCTCAGTGTTGCACGATGCTGCCGTCGTCGTCGTAGAGCGGGTAACTGCCCCGTTCGTCGTGATCTTCCGGGCCCACCAGTGACGGCGAGAACACGCACAGCACCGTCATGCCTTCCTCGCTGCTGAGAATGTGCTTCTGGTTTTTGTCCAGCGCATAGAGCACGCCGGGCTTCAGGTCCCAGTGGCCACCCTCGGTGACGTCCTCGATGCGGCCCTCGCCCTCGATGCAGATCACCGTTTCCTTGTGATTGCGATACCACATGTGCAGGGACTGGCCCGGCTTGATGTAGGTTTCATGCACCGAGTGGCCCATGCCGTCGGCACGCAGGGTATAGCGACGGCTGACGAACTTTTCCTCGTCCACTTCGGAGCGTTTGGCGTCCTTACGGTCTCTGACGATCATCCTGGTCTCCTTGTCTCGGATGGGGGTTTGGCACGGTTTGAGGGTTCAGGCGTATTGCGCCGGGTCCGGCACCGTGGGGAACCGGGCCGGAAAAGCCTTCATGTAGGCGTGGCAGGCATGCAACACCTTGGGGTCCTGATAGCGGCCGGAGGCGATCTGCATGCCCACCGGCAGTCCCGAGTCGGTGAAGCCACAGGGCACCGACGCGGCCGGTTGCTGGGTCAGGTTGAACGGGTAGGAAAACGGCGTCCACTGTTCCCAGTCGGTGAGCTCGCCGTCCGGCGGCACATTATGATTGGCCTCGAACGGGGCGATGGGCACCGTGGGCGTAACCAGCAGATCGTAGCGCTCGGTGAAATGCTCCATGCGCTCGGTGAGCACGGCGCGGTCCGACAGGGCCCGGAAATAATCCAGCGCGGTGCACTGTTCCGCCCGTTTGCCATCGGACACCAGGCCCGGGTCCAGACGCTGCCGGTCGGCGGCGTCGCTGCTCGCCAGGATCTGCTGGGAGGCGGTGAACCACAGCACCCGGAAGGTTTCCAGCGGCGACTCGAAGCCGGGATGGATCTCCTCCACCTTGGCGCCCAGTTCCTCCAGCCGGCCCACCGCCTCGCGCACCCGCTCGGCGATGTGCGGGTCCACCCGGGCGTAGCCCAGATCCGGGGAGTAGGCAATGGTCAGGCCGTCCAGGTCGTCGCGCAGCCGGTCGCCCCAATCCTCCGGCTGGCCCCGGGTGGCATAGGGGTCCCGGTAATCGTAGCGGCCGATCACGTTGAGCATGCTCACCGCGTCGGCCACGGTGCGGGTCAGCGGGCCGATGTGCGACAGGGTCGGCGCCTTGGCCGGCGGCCATTGGGGCGTCCAGCCAAAGGTCGGCTTGAAGCCGAACACGCCGGTGAAGCTGGCGGGAATACGAATCGAGCCGCCGGAGTCGCCGCCCTGGTGAAGCACGCCCATGTTCAGGGCCGCCGCCACCGCCGCGCCGCCGGAGGAGCCGCCCGGCGTCAGCCGGGTGTCCCAGGGGTTCAGGGTGGTGCCGTAGACCCGGTTGTCGGTGACGGCTTTCCAGCCGAACTCCGGGGTATTGGTTTTGCCCAGCAGAACCGCCCCGGCTTCGCGCAGCTTGCGCGCCGGCGGCGCGTCCTCGTCACAGAGGCCGCCGGGTACCGTCAGCGACCCCTCCCGGGCGGGCATGCCCGCCACTTCGGTCAGGTCCTTCATGGACACCGGCAGGCCGTCGATGGGGCTCAGCGGTTTGCCCTGGCCCCAGCGGCGGGCCGAGGCGCGGGCCGCCTTTTCGGCGCCCTCGCGGTCCACGTAGGTGTAGGCGTTGACCTGCTCGTTGAAGCGGTCGATGCGCGCCAGCGCCGCGCGGGTGGCTTCCAGGGGAGATGCCTTGCCGTCACGGAACAGGCGGGTGAGGGTGGTGCCGTCCAGGGTGCCCAGATCGGTATCGTCCACGTCCTTGTCCTCCTCGCGGTTGCGGAAAACGGTTTGACCTTCCGCGTTCAACCGTAAGGACGGCTGAACACAACGCAAGCCAGCGAAACGGACCGAACCGGCGCCAAAACGACGCGAGGCCCGTGGTGACGGGCCTCGCGGGGATTGCTAAAAGCGGTAAAAGCGGACTAGCCGGCGGCGGAGGGGGTCCAGTCGCTCTCGAAGTCCTCCGGTTTCACCACCAGCACATCGTTGACCGTGCGGGTCAGCAGTGATTCGGCGGTGGCGCCCAGCAGCAGACGCTCGACGGTATTGCGGCGCACCGTGCCCACCACCAGCAGGTCACAGCCCTCGTCCTCGCAGTAATCCACCAGGGTGCGGGTCACCGGGCCTTCCAGCAGCGTGGTGCGTTCGTCGGGCAGGTTCTCGCGCCGGGCGAATTCGGCCAGGGCCTTGGCGTGGTAATCGCGGATGCTCTTGGCGCTGGCCGCGTATTCCGGCAGTGCCTCGCCGGCCACCAGCAGCAGGGTTTCATCCGGATGCTCCAGCACGTGCACCGCTTCCAGCTCGCCGTGCAGCTGCTCGCTCCAGTAGCGCGCCTGATGAATCACCGCGCTGTCCAGGCCGCCCGCTTCCTCTTCCGGCTCCACCGCCGCGGTGATGCGGGGCGGATCGCTCCAGGCGGGAGAGTGCACGCACAGCACCGGGCAGGGCGCGTGGCGGATCAGCAGCCAGTCGCGGGGCGTGAACAGATGGCGTTTCAGGGTGCCCTCGTCGCTGGTGTGCACCACGATCAGCGACGGCGCGCACTCCACCACCGTTTCGCGCAGGGCGGTCTCGGCGTCGCGGTGGGCGGCCACCCGTTTCTCCACCGTCACGTCGCCGACCAGGTCATCGATGCGCTTTTCCCAGGCACGTACGATCTGCCGCTCCGCGTTCTCGCGGCGCTGGTCGTCGAAGCCCACCGCCCGCCGCATGGCGGCGGAGTCGCTGTTGACCGCCACGGTGAGCCGCTGGCCGGCGGCGCGCGCCAGCTTCAGTGCTTTTTCCAGGGCCGGTTGCGGCGCCTTCAGATCACGATCCAGAAACACCAGAATGCCATTCTTGGAGCTCATACAGCGGGTCCTTTGCAGTAGTGCGAATTGAGGCCGGTGCGAACGGATGGCGGCGTCAGGCGTTTTCCACCGGGTGCAGCCCGCCGCTGCCGCACAGGGCCGGGCGATCCAGGATCTCCACCTCACGGCCGTCCACCCACAGCATCTTCTGCTGCTGGAAGCGGGTGAAGATACGGCTCACGGTTTCCACCGCCAGGCCCAGATAGTTGGCGATGTCGTAGCGCGACATGGGCAGGCGGAAACGCTTGTTGCTCAGGCCCCGGCGCTGCTGGCGCGCCGCCAGGGAGAGCAGCAGGGACGCGACCCGGTCGTCGGCGCTTTTTTTGCTGAGCAGCATGTGCAGCTCCCGGTCGGCGCGGATTTCCTTGCTCATCAGGCCGAAGAAATGGTGCTGCAAAGTGGGAATTTTCTGAGACAGATCTTCCAGCCTGTGGAATGGAATCTCACAGACCGTGGCGGTCTCCAGGGCCTTGGCGTTGGACAGGTGGCGGGCGGTGCTGATGCCGTCCATGCCGAGAATCTCGCCGGGCAGATAGAAGCCGGTGACCTGTTCCTCGCCCTCGTCGGAGAGCACATAGGTTTTCAGGGCGCCGGAGCGCACCGCGTACACCGAATGGAAATCGTCGGCGGCGCGGAACAGGTGCTCGCCGCGTTTCAGCGGCCGGCCACGCTGGATGATGTGATCGAGCTGGTCGAGCTGGGCGGGCGCCACCGCCAGCGGCAAACAGATCGGGCTGAGACTGCAATCGTTACAGGATACTGTTCTCGGCATGGCGCCCCCTTCCTGGCTGCGTATCAAAGTAGCTGCGTAAGTCATTATAAAAGGCCTCATCGGCTGAACAAGTGGCGGGCTCCGCAAAAAAAAACGGAAAGCCCTCAGATAATGCGGCTGAAACGTTCCCCCTGACCGGCGCCGGCAAAGCGGTCAAACGGCTGCACCAGCGCCCGCGCCACCAGGCGGCCGGCGTCGGTGATCACCAGGTCGCTGCCCTCCATGGTGAGCAGGCCCAGATTCTCGAACTCGCCCAGCGGCGCCAGGGCGTCGGCGAAGTAATCGGTGAAATCCACCCCCCAGCGCTCACGGAAGGCGGCCAGATCCAGACGCAGGTCGCACAGCAGGCCCATGATCACGGAGCGGCGCAGACGGTCGTCGCGGTTGAGCTGATAGCCCCGTTCCAGCGGCCAGCGTCCGGCCTGGACCTGTTCCTGCCAGTCCTCCAGCCGTTTCGGCGCCTGGGTGTAGAGATCGCCCAGATCGCTGATGGCGCTGACGCCGAAGCCGATCAGGTCGGCGTCGCCGTGCAGGGTGTAGCCCTGGAAATTGCGATGCAGCCGGCCTTCCCGGCGGGCCACCGCCATTTCGTCGTCGGGCAAGGCGAAGTGATCCATGCCGATCAGGTCGTAGCCGGCCTGCTGCAGCAGTTCACCGGCGCGCACCTGCATGGCCAGTTTCTCCGACGGGCTCGGCAGGGTGCGCTCGGGAATCTGCCGCTGCACTTTGAAGCGCGCCGGCAGGTGGGCGTAGTTGTAGAGGGAGATGCGTCCCGGGCGCAGGGCCACCAGTTGCTCCAGGGAACGCGCCAGGCTGGATTCGCTCTGCCAGGGCAGGCCGTAGATCAGGTCCGCGTTGAGCGAGTGGAAGCCGAAATCCGCGGCGTCCTCGAACACCCGGCGGATCATGTCCAGCGGCTGCACCCGGTTGACCGCCTGCTGCACGCGCGGGTCCAGATCCTGCACGCCCAGGCTCAGGCGGTTGAAGCCGAGCCCGCGCAGCAGGCCCAGCCGGGAACGGTCCACGGTGCGCGGATCGATCTCCATGGCATAGTCGCCCCGGTCGTCTTCCAGCAGGCGGAAGTAGCGGGCCAGGTCATAGACCAGCTCGGTGATCTGGGCGTCGTTGAGAAAGGTGGGCGTGCCGCCGCCCCAATGCATCTGCACCACCGGCCGCTGTGGATCCACCAGGGTGGCCTTGGCGCGCAGTTCGGTTTTCAGGTGGGCCAGGTATTCCACCGCCCGGTGCCGGTTGGCGGTGACGATGCGGTTGCAGGCGCAGTAGTAGCAGACCGTGGCGCAGAAGGGGATATGGCAATACAGCGACAGGTCCCGGTGCGCGCGGTTGCCGGCCTCCACGGCGGCGGCCACCTGGGCCGGGCGGATCTCCTCGTGGAACTGGGTGGCCGGTGGGTAGGAGGTATAGCGGGCCCCGGGCCCGCCAAAGCGGCGAATCAGATCCGGGTTCCAGAGGGTCATGGGCAAAGCTCCAGGTGATATGCCTGGCCATGATGCCAGCCCGGGCCCCGACCATCTTGACGCAGGTCAAGCGGGGCCCGGTTCCCTCAGCAGAAGGGCAGCGGCAGGGCGCCGTGGCCGCCCCACAGGCCCTGGGCCAGGAACCAGGCGGCCAGGGCCAGGCTGGCGGCGCCGGCCCAGCGCCGGTGGTCACGGCCGCGGCCGCCCAGGCGCCCGCCGGCGACACCGGCCAGGGCCACCGGCGCCACCGTCACCGCGCCGAACACCAGCATCACCAGGGCGCCGCCCCCGGCCCCGCCGGTGGTGGCCGCCAGCAGCAGGGCGGAATACACCAGCCCGCAGGGCAACAGGCCCCACAGGGCGCCCAGCGCCACCGCCTTGTGCGGCCGGTCCACCGGCAGCAACCGGTCGCTCAGCGGTTTCAGCCGCCGCCAGAGGCGCGCGCCGGGACGCTCCAGCCGTCGCAGCAGGGCGCCGTGGCCGAGGAAATGGGCCGCCAGCAGCGCCATCAGCAGCCCCGAGAACAGCGCCGGCCAGGCCGGCCCGCCGCCGGGCAGCCGGCCCAGCAGGGCGCCGCCCAGCGCCCCGGCCAGGGCGCCGAGCACGCCGTAGGCGGCGACGCGTCCGGTGGCGAACAGGCCCTGCCACAGCCACAGGCGCCCGCCTTGGCGGCGCCGGGCGGGGATGGTGAAGGTCAGGGCGGCGCCGATGCCGCCGCACATGCCGGCGCAGTGCAGCAGGCCGCCCAGGGCCAGCATCAGCGCCCCGGCCAGCAGCGGCAGCAGCGCCGGGACGGCGTCAATCATGGTCCCGGTCCTCGAACACCACCCGCCAGGCTTCGTGGTCCAGGTCCTCGAACTGGCCCCGGCGGATCGCCCAGAACAGCGCCCACAGGGCCGCGCTCAGAAACAGCAGGGCCAGGGGAATCAGCAGAATGACGATGGCCATCGGGACAACCTCGCGGCATTGAAAGTGACGATCAGGGAACTGGCGGACATGCCCAGGGCCGCCGCCCATGGCGGTACCCAGCCGGCCATGGCCAGGGGCACCGCGAGCAGGTTGTAGCCCAGCGCCCAGATCAGATTCTGGTGAATCCGCCGGCGCGCCTTGCCGGCCAGCGCGGGCAGCCGCAGCAGCGGCTTCAGATCGGTGTTCAGCAGGTACAGGCCGGCGGCGCGGCGGGCCAGGCTGGTGGCGTTGGCGGTGGCCACGGACACGTCGGCGGCGAGCAGCGCCGGGGCGTCGTTGATGCCGTCACCGACCATCAGCTGTGGCCCTTCCTGGTCGCGCAGCCCGGCCAGCCAGGCGGCCTTCTGGTCCGGCGTGCAGCGCGCCCGCCACTGGTCCAGCGCCAGCTCGCCGGCCAGCGCCGCCACCGCGCTGTCGCCGTCGCCGCTGGCCAGCCGCAGGCGCCAGCCACGCCGCCGCCAGCCGGCCACCAGATCGGCGGCGTCCGCGCGGGTGCGGTCACGCAGGAAGATCCACAGGCGCGGCACGTCGTCCTCCTTGAGCAGCAGCGCGGACACGCCGGCCGGCGCGGCATCCGCCGCCGGCGCCGGCCCGATGTCCCAGCGGCGGCCCTGGTAGCGACCCTCGGCGCCGTCGGCGCGGATCCGCACCGCGGACACCGGGGCGGGTTCCAGGTCGTCGAAGGCCCGCGCCAGCGGGTGCGGGTGCCCCTGTTCCAGGCCGGCGGCCACCGCCAGCAGGTCCCGGTGATGGCTCGACCGCTCCTCGCCGTCCGGCGTGCGCGTGCCGACCCGCTCGAAGCGGCCTTCGGTGAGAGTGCCGGTCTTGTCGAACAGCACCCCGCGCACCCGGTCCAGGGCCAGCAGTTGCGACGGCGAGGCCACCAACACGCCATCCTTGAGGGCGGCACCCAAGGCCGCGGACACGGTCAGCGGCACGGCCAGCGCCAGGGCGCAGGGGCAGGTCACCACCAGCACCGCCAGGGTGTGCTCGAAGGCCAGGGCCGGGCCGGCGGACCAGTGCAGCGCCAGGGTCACCCCGGCCAGCGCCAGCACGCCCAGGGTGAACAGGGGCGCCACCCGGCCCCAATCGCTGACCAGGGGCAGCCGCTCGCTTTCCGCCCGCGCCACCTGCTCGCCGATCCGCGCCACCAGGCTGTGCGCCGCCGGCGCGGCGGCGTCCAGCACCAGGCTGCCTTCCAGCAGGCGGGCGCCGGCGTGCAGCAAGTCGCCCGCCGCCGCCGGGCGCGGCAGCGGTTCGCCGGTCAGGGCGCTTTCCGCCACCTGGGCCTGGCCGCTCACCACCCGGCCATCCACCGGAATCACTTCCCCCTGGCTCAGGCACAGCCGGTCGCCGGCGCGCACCTGGCGGCTCGCCACCCAGGTTTCCCGGTCGCCGTCCTGGCGCCGCACCACCAGCGGCAGGGCATCCTCCAGGCGCCGCCAGGCGGCGCGCACCCGGTGCCGTTGCCGCTGTTCCAGCCAGCGGCTCAGCAGCAGGAAAAACACGAACATGGCGGCGGACTCGAAGTAGACGTGCCGCCCGCCCAGCGCCATGTTCACCAGGGAGCCGGCCCAGGCCAGGCCCAGCGCCAGCGCCACCGGCAGATCCATGCCCGGCCGACCGGCGCGCAGCCCCCGCCAGGCGCCTTGGAAGAACGGCCAGCCGGCGTAGAACACCACCGGCGTGGCCACCATCAGGCTGGCGATGCGGAACAACCAGGCGTACACGTCGTCGCCGTCCTCGAACACGCCCAGGTAGAGCGCGGCGGAATACATCATCGCCTGCATGGCGCCGAGGCCGGCCAGGGCCAGGCGGCCCAGCAGACGGCGTGCCTCCCGGCGCTGGCCGGCCTCGGCGGCCGGGTCGCCGGGCAGGGTCACGCCGTAGCCCAGTTTGAGCAGACGCTCCGCCACCCGGCGAGGGGCGTCCGCCCGGTCATAGGTCAGGGTGAGGGTCATGGCGGCCAGGTTGGTGCGCAGCGCCTTCACGCCGGGAATATCGCCGGCGGCTTTCTCGATCAGCCAGCAGCAGGCGGCGCAGGTCAGCCCGGACAGGGCCAGGGTCAGGCGCTCGCCGGCCGGGTCCGGCCGGCGATGGGCGGCCAGCAGCTCCGGCACATCGAACAGGGCCAGGGCGCGGTCCCGCTCGCCGCCGTCCGGGGCGGGGGCGCCGTCACCGCCGCGCAGGCGGTAGTAATCCTCCAGGCCCAGATCGTGGATCAGAGCCATGGCGGCGGCGCATCCGGGACAGCAGGCCGGGCGTTGCCCCACGTCGCCGGGGGCCCAGAACGGCGGATCGGGGGCCCGCTCGCCGCAATGGGCGCACAGGACCTCCGAGGGGGTGGCAATGGGCCGGGCGGTGGTCACCGAGGCGTCTCCGGGGCGCCCAGGCGGGCCCCGTCGGGGCCCAGACGCAGTCGGTGGTAGAGCCGCCAGGCGCCGTCCGGCGGCGCCAGGGTCACATCCCAGTCACCGGCGGCGGGCAGGGCGCCGTCGGCCTGGTAACGGCCTTCGCCAAGATGGCGCAGGCGCCGTTCCTGGTCCCGATCGGCGAACGCCGGGTGACGCAGCGACAGCACCAGATGATCCGGCCACGGCAGCGCCACGGCGCTGTGCAGCCGGACCCGGCCGTCCGCCTCAAACGCGGCGCCCAGCCCCCACAGGGCGGCGCGCTGCTCCGCCTCCAGGGAGCGGTTGATGGCCTTGCCGTCCCGGTACCAGTTGTCGTCCACGGTGCTGTCCGCGTGGGTAATGGCGATGGCCAGGGTCACCAGGCCGCCGATGATCGCCGAGGCGGGCAGGGCGATCACCAGCCAGACCAGCGGGTGCCGGTACCAGGGCGCCTCAGGAACGCGGGGCGATAAAGCGGGATTCATGGGCCATCTCCATATCGGTGGCGTCATCGGCGCCGGTCACGGCGCGTACGTGGAAACGGATATCGGCGGATTCCACGGTGCCGGCGTAGGGATCGCCGCTCACCGTCACCGGCAGACTGCGGTGCTCGCCGGCCACCAGGCTGAAGTGGCGCGGGCCATTCACCAGGGTCAGCCCTTCCGGCCCTTCCAGCGTCAGTACATAGCGGTGCGGGCTTTGATCCTTGTTGAGGATTTCCAGGCGATAACTGTTTTCGATGGTGCCGTTGCCGGTGACCCGGTACAGCTGGTTGCGGTCGCGCAACACGTCCACCTGCAGTGGCACGCGGGTCATCAGACTGCCGATGAACAGCCCCACCAGTACCAGGATCACCGCGCCGTAGCCCAGCAGACGTGGACGCAGCAGGTGGGTTTGGCGGCCGTTGAGGGCATTCTCGGTGGTATAGCGGATCAACCCATTGGGCCGGTGAATCCGTTCCATCACCTGGTCGCAGGCGTCGATGCAGGCGGCGCAGGTGACGCACTCGTACTGCAGGCCGTCGCGGATGTCGATGCCGGTGGGGCACACCTGCACGCACAGGCCGCAGTCCACGCAGTCGCCGGCGGGTTCCTCGCCCTGCTTGCGGGCGCCGCGCCGGCGCGGCTCGCCCCGGGCCCGGTCATAGCTGACGATCAGCGTGTCCCGGTCGAACATGACGCTCTGGAAACGGGCATAGGGGCACATATAAAGGCAAACCTGCTCACGCATGAAACCGGCGTTGCCGTAGGTGGCCAGGGTGAAGAAGCCGATCCAGAACAGGGCCCAACCGCCCACCTGGCCGGTGAAGAAATCCGGCACCAGGTCGCGGATCGGCGAGAAATAGCCGACGAAGGTGAGGCCGGTGGCCAGGGCCAGCAGCAGCCACAGGCCGTGCTTGCCCAGCCGGCGGGCCAGCTTGCCGGGGCGCAGCGGCGCCTTGTCCAGCTTGATGCGCTGGTGGCGGTCGCCTTCGAAGAACTGTTCGATGGCCATGAACCAGCGGGTCCAGGCGGTCTGCGGGCACACGTACCCGCAGTACACCCGGCCGGCGAACACGGTGACGAAAAACAGGGCCAGGGCGGAGAGGATCAACGCCCAGGCCAGAAACAGAAAGTCCTGCGGCCAGAAGGTCAGGCCGAAGATGTGAAAGCGCCGTTCCGGCAGGTCGAACAGAATCGCCTGCCGGCCGTTCCAGGTCAGCCAGGGCAGCACCAGGTAGAGCGCCACCACCACCCGCACACTGGCGTCGCGCAGACGCTGGTAGTGCCCTTTCACATCCTTGATCTGGATGCGCTGACGCTTGGCGTAGAGCCGCGCGCCCTGCGGGTCGGGATGGGATTGCTCCACCGGGATTCGGCGACCTGCGTTCATGATTTACTCCTCGTCGCTGTGGGACAAGCCGTAGACATAGGCGGCGAGCACATGCAAACGCTCGTCGGTCAGCACCCCTTCGTGTTTGGGCATGTGGCTGTTGCGGCCCTGGCGAATGGTGGTCTCGATGTCTTCCAGGCGGGCACCGTGCAGCCAGATGCCATCGGTCAGGTTGGGCGCGCCCAGGGCCTGATTGCCGGTGGCGTCCTGGCCGTGGCAGGCGGCGCAAACGGCGAACTTGGGTTTGGCCCGTTCCACCGCCTTCGCCACCTGCGGGTCGCCGGTCATGTCCGGCCGGCTCAGGCTCTGCACGTACAGCGCCATATCGCGCACCGCGGCGTCGGTGCCACCGATGGCGGCGGCCATGGGCGGCATCATTCCGTTGCGCCCCTGGGTGATGCTGGTGAGGATGGCGTCGGCGCTGCCCCCATAGAGCCAGTCGTCATCGGTCAGGTTGGGGTACCCCTTGGCGCCACGGGCGTCGGAGCCGTGACAGATGGCGCAGTTGTTGGCGAACAGGCGGCCGCCCACGTCGCGGGCTTCCGGGTACTGGTGCAGTTCGTCCACGGGCACCTTGGCGAACTCCGCGAACAGCGGTTCCGACCGCTTTTCCACCAGCGCCACTTCTTCCTGCCACTGGGTCACGCTGCTCCAGTTGAGCAGGCCACCGAACCGGCCCAGGCCGGGATACAGCACCAGGTAGATCACCGAGAAAATCAGCGTGCCCACGAACAGGAACAGCCACCAGCGCGGCAGCGGCTGATTGCGCTCCTGGATACCGTCGAAGCTGTGGC
Organism: Alloalcanivorax marinus; assembly: GCF_016906305.1. GTDB lineage: Bacteria > Pseudomonadota > Gammaproteobacteria > Pseudomonadales > Alcanivoracaceae > Alloalcanivorax > Alloalcanivorax marinus. The sequence goes on along the minus strand of NZ_JADDOL010000028.1, from coordinate 3,156 downwards.
CGGTGGTCTCGTTGCGTGCTTCCTCCGGCGTCATCTTCAGGTTGACCAGCAGCAGGATGGCGCACCCCGCCAGGTTCAGCACCACGATGGCGATGATGTAAACGCTCCAGAACTGACTCATCAGTGATCTCCCTGGCGAGGGTCTTGCCCGTCCCGGGAGACCGGGCCGAGCGGGTCGGTGTTCAGGGGAATCTCGCCCAGGCGCTGGTAGTCACGCTTGCGCGAGGGGCGATACACCCAGCCCACCAGGGCCAGAAAGGCGACAAAGAAAATCACCGTCAGTAAAGCGTGGTAGTTCATCAGCGTTCCTCCCGCCGGGCCTGGCCCAGGGACAGCAGATAGGCGACCACCGCGTCTTCCTCGGTGGCGTCGGCCCATTCGCCGCGTACTTTGTTCATTTGCTCGTCGATGTCCTGATCGCTGTAGGGCACGCCGAACTGGTTCTTGAACACCTTCAGGGTGCGTTCCATGTGCGACCAGTCCACCGTGTTCTCCGCCAGCCAGGGGTAGGCGGGCATATTGGACTCGGGCACCACCTGGCGCGGATCACGCAGGTGCTCGCGGTGCCATTGCTCGGTGATCGGGCGCAGCCCGACCCGGTCCAGATCCGGACCGGTGCGTTTGGAGCCCCACAGGAACGGGTGTTCCCAGACGTCCTCGCCGGCCACGCTGTAGGGCCCGAAGCGCTCGGTCTCGGCGCGCAGCGGCCGCACCATCTGGGTGTGGCACACATGGCAGCCTTCGCGGATGTAGACGTCGCGGCCGGCCATTTCCAGCGCCGAGTAGGGGCGCAGGGTGGCCATCGGCTCAGTGGTCGCCTTCTGCCAGAACAGCGGCACGATTTCCGCCAGCCCGCCGAAGCTCACCGCCACCAGGGTGAGCACGATCATCAGGCCCACGTTCTTTTCGATTACCGAATGATAGTTGGCCATCGTTACGCCTCCGCCCCGACCAGATTGAGTTCGCCTTCGTCGCTGCGGGTACCGCGAATCGTCATCCAGACGTTCACCGCCATCAGGATCATGCCGGCCAGGAAGATGACGCCGCCGATCAGCCGCACGATGTAGAACGGTTGCCGCTCGGCCAGCTCCTGCACGAAGTTGTAGGTGAGGGTGCCGTCCTCATTGACCGCCCGCCACATCAGGCCCTGCATGATGCCGGACACCCACATGGCGGCGATGTAGAGCACCGTGCCGATGGTGGAAAGCCAGAAGTGCGCGTTGATCCAGCGGACCGAGTACATGCGCTGGCGGTTGAACAGCCTGGGCACCATCACGTAGACCGAACCCATGGTGATCATCGCCACCCAGCCCAGGGCGCCGGAGTGCACGTGGCCGATGGTCCAGTCGGTGTTGTGGCTGAGCGCGTTGACGGTCTTGATCGACATCATCGGCCCCTCGAAGGTGCTCATGCCGTAGAACGACAGGGCCACGATCAGGAAGCGGATAATCGGGTCGGTGCGCAGCTTGTGCCAGGCGCCGGAAAGGGTCATCACGCCGTTGATCATGCCGCCCCAGCTGGGCGCCAGCAGCACGATGGAGAACACCATGCCCACGGACTGGGCCCAGTCCGGCAGGCTGGAATAATGCAGATGGTGGGGGCCGGCCCACATGTACACGGCGATCAGCGCCCAGAAGTGCACGATGGACAGCCGGTAGGAGTAGATCGGCCGCTGGGCCTGGATCGGCACGTAGTAGTACATCATGCCCAGGAAGCCGGCGGTCAGGAAAAAGCCCACCGCGTTGTGGCCGTACCACCACTGCACCATGGCGTCGATGGCGCCGCTGTAGGCGGAATAGGACTTGGTCAGGGAAATCGGCACCGCGGCGCTGTTGACGATATGCAGCAGGGCGACGGCGATGATGAAGGCACCGTAGAACCAGTTAGCCACGTAGATGTGGCTGGTGCGGCGGCGGGCGATGGTGGCGAAGAACACCAGAGCGTAGGCCACCCACACCACCGCTAGCAGGATGTCGATGGGCCACTCCAGCTCGGCGTACTCCTTGGCGCTGGTGAAGCCCAGCGGCAGGGTGACGGCGGCCAGCACGATCACCAACTGATAGCCCCAGAACACGAACGACGCCACCTTGGGGAAGGCCAGGGCGGTTTCGCAGGTACGCTGGACCACGTACAGTGAAGTGCCGATCAGCGCGCTGCCGCCGAACGCGAAAATCACCGCGTTGGTGTGCAGCGGGCGCAGGCGGCCGAAGGTCAGCCAGGGGATTTCCAGATTGAGCGCGGGCCAGGCCAGCTGAGCGGCGATCCACACGCCGACCAGCATGCCCACCACCCCCCAGATCACGGTGGCGACCGTGAATTGCCGCACCACCTGGTAGTCGTAGGCGGGCGTCGCAGCGGTGTCTTGCATGATGTTTCCCTTCTGATGGACGGTCCGGGCAAGCCGGATCGAGGCGGGATGCACGTTAGCAGCGGCGACGACGAGAACCGTTGACATGGGTCAAGAGCAGCGTGATGACGGCGGGATTTCCGGCGCCAGCCGGGATGTTTATAATGTGTACACCCTAAACGCAGCGGAGCGGACGCCCCATGCCCAAACGGAACAAACCCCACACGCCTTCCGAGTACGGATACGAGTTTTCGGAACAGGTGGGGCACTTGCTGCGCCGGGCCTACCAGCGCCACACCGCCATCTTCCAGCGCCACGCCAGCGACCGGCAGCTCACCGCCATTCAGTTCGTCACCCTGTGCACGCTGGTGGAGCGGGGCGCCTGCTCCCTGACCGACATCGTCCAGGCCACCGCCATCGACCCGGCCACCGTGCGCGGCGTGATCAAGCGGCTGAAGGCGCGCGACTGGATCGCGCTGTCCACTTGTGAGCGGGATCAGCGCAAGGTGATGGTGACCATCACCAAGGAAGGGGAGGATCTGGTGGAGGAGATGGTGCCGGCGGCGCAGCGCATTTCCGATCTGACCATGGAGCGCCTCAACCCGGCGGAACGGGTGGCCCTGCTGCACCTGCTCGCCAAAATGAGCGGCGCCCCCGAGGACGACTGAAGAGCTTCTTCCCCAGTCCCTGACCTTTGCTCCTCCAACGTTTGGATTAGCCCGTGGCGTCGAGGATCACTGCTGAGCGGCTCTGGGCGACGCCCTTCCGGGACCCTTGAGAACAGGACGTTCGAAAGGGAGCCTACAGGG
>NZ_JADDOL010000027.1 GCF_016906305.1 Alloalcanivorax marinus | reverse complement strand
GACGTACTCGCGGCGTTCCCGGAAGGCCCCCACACAGATCCGCGTCCCGGATAGAGATCTCCCGCATCGATTTCCCGGCAAAGCGCGATGAACCAAAAAAAAGGCCGCTCCGAGGGAACGGAGCGGCCAAGTCAAGGCAGATCTCTCTGTCAGCGCGGCGCGGCCCGAGATCGAAGGCCGCGCGGATTCTGCCTCAGGCGACCACGCCCTCGGCGAACAGGGTTTCCAGCCCCGCCTCATCGATGCCCAGCAAATCACCCAGCACTTCGCGGGTGTGCTCGCCGAGCAGCGGCGGCGGGCGCCGGTACTGGGCCGGCGTGGCGGACAGCCGCAGTGGGCTGGCCACGGTGGGCACGGTGCCGGCGGCCGGGTGCGCCATCTCGCGGCGCAGGCCACGGGCCTGGGCCTGGGGATCCTCGAACACCTGTTCCAGGGTGTTCACCGGCCCGCAGGGCACGCCCACCGCTTCCAGGGCATCGAGCCATTCCCGGGTGGTCTTCATCACCGTGGTCTGGCGCAGCAGCGGCACCAGCACCTCGCGATGCTCCACCCGCGAACGGTTGGTGGCGAAGCGCGGGTCCCCGGCCCATTCCGGGTGACCGGCCACCTCGCAGAAGCGGGCGAACTGGTCGTCGTTGCCCACGGTCAGGATCAGATCCCCGTCGGCGGTGGGAAAATCCTGGTACGGCACGATGTTCGGGTGCGCGTTGCCGGCGCGCTGGGGTGAGCGGCCGGTGGTCAGGAAATTCATCGCCTGGTTGGCCAGGCAGGCCACCTGCACGTCGAACAGCGCCATGTCCAGGTGCTGGCCTTCGCCGGTGCGATCCCGATGGGTCAGGGCCGCCAGCACCGCGATGGTGGCGTACAGGCCGGTGGTGATGTCGGTGAGCGCCACGCCCACTTTCATCGGCCCGGCGCCGGCCTCGCCGTCCGGGCGACCGGTCAGGCTCATCAGCCCGCCCAGCGCCTGGATCATGAAGTCGTAGCCGGCGCGGCTGGCGTAGGGGCCGTCCTGGCCGAAGCCGGTGATCGAGCAGTAGATCAGCTTCGGGTTCACCGCCTTCAGACTGTCGTAGTCCAGCCCGTAGCGCTTGAGCCCGCCGACCTTGAAGTTCTCCAGCACCACGTCGCATTCCGCCGCCAGCTTGCGCACCAGCGCCTGGCCTTCCGGGCGGGTGATGTCGATGGCCACGGATTCCTTGTTGCGGTTGGCGCTCAGGTAATAGGCGGCCTGGTCGGTGTCACCGCCGTCGCCATCCTTCAGGTAGGGCGGGCCCCAGCCACGGGTGTCGTCCCCGCGACCGGGCCGTTCCACCTTGATCACCCGGGCGCCCAGGTCGCCCAGGATCTGACCGGCCCAGGGGCCGGCCAGAACGCGGGACAGATCCAGCACGCGCAGGTGGGACAGTGCTCCGGACATCAGACTTCTCCGAAGCGCTTAGTTGGCGAACGCTTGCAGGCCGGTCTGGGCGCGGCCCAGGATCAGCGCGTGCACGTCGTGGGTGCCTTCGTAGGTGTTGACCACTTCCAGGTTCACCAGGTGGCGGGCCACGCCGAATTCATCGGAGATGCCGTTGCCGCCCATCATGTCGCGGGCCAGGCGCGCGATGTCCAGGGACTTGCCGCAGGAGTTGCGCTTCATGATGGAGGTGATCTCCACCGCCGCGGTGCCTTCGTCCTTCATGCGACCCAGGCGCAGGCAGCCCTGCAGGCCCAGGGTGATCTCGGTCTGCATGTCGGCCAGTTTCTTCTGGATCAGCTGGTTGGCGGCCAGCGGGCGGCCGAACTGCTTGCGGTCCAGGGTGTACTGGCGGGCGGTGTGCCAGCAGAACTCGGCGGCGCCCAGGGCGCCCCAGGCGATGCCGTAGCGGGCGGAGTTCAGGCAGGTGAACGGACCCTTCAGGCCGGTGACGTTGGGCAGCATGTTCTCTTCCGGCACGAACACGTTGTCCATCACGATCTCACCGGTGATGGAGGCGCGCAGGCCCACCTTGCCGTGGATGGCCGGCGCGGACAGACCTTCCCAGCCTTTCTCCAGGATGAAGCCGCGGATCTTGCCGTCCTCGGTTTTGCCCCAGACCACGAACACATCGGCGATCGGGCTGTTGGTGATCCACATCTTGGCGCCGGTCAGGCGGTAGCCGCCGTCCACTTTCTTGGCGCGGGTGGCCATGCTGCCGGGATCGGAGCCGTGGTCCGGCTCGGTCAGGCCGAAGCAGCCGATCCACTCGCCGCTGGCCAGCTTGGGCAGGTACTTCTGCTTCTGCTCTTCGGAACCGAATTCGTTGATCGGCACCATCACCAGGGAGGACTGCACGCTCATCATGGACCGGTAACCGGAATCCACGCGCTCCACCTCGCGGGCGATCAGGCCGTAGCACACGTAGTTCATGCCGGCACCGCCGTAGGCTTCCGGAATGGTGGCGCCGAGCAGGCCCAGCTCGCCCATCTCGCGGAAAATGGCCGGGTCGGTCTTCTCGTGGCGGAAGGCCTCCAGCACGCGGGGCGCCAGTTTGTCCTGGCAGTATTGGCGGGCGGAGTCCGCCACCATGCGTTCGTCTTCGGTGAGCTGCTGATCGAGCAGCAGGGGGCTTTCCCAGTTGAACGAAGCCTGATTCGCCATGATGTCCACCTATGCATTTGTTGATATAGGGCGCCGCGGCGAGGGCGGGACCCGTAAAGGGCGTCCATCCTATGGACCTGTTATCCCACTCCGCAAGCGATTAATATTCATCCCGTTGTGCGTTTTCCTCACTTCAAGGACCCACCCCCGGAGAGACCATGCGCCGCAAGATTCCCAGCACCACCGCCCTGGTGGGGTTCGAAGCCGCCGCCCGCCACCAGAGCTTCACCAAGGCCGCCGAGGAACTTTCCCTCACACAGAGCGCGATTTGCCGGCAGATCAACGGGCTCGAGGAATTCCTGGGCGTAAAGCTGTTTCGCCGTGGCCGCCAGGGCGTGCAGCTGACCCCCGCCGGCCAGCACTACAGTCGCCAGGTGAGCGCCCGCCTCAACGAACTGGAACGGGACACCCTGGCCGCCATGGGCAAACACGGCACGAATAACATTTTGGAACTGGCCCTGGTGCCCACCTTCGGCACCCGCTGGCTGCTGCCCCGGCTGGCCTCGTTCCGCGAGCAAAATCCGGACGTGACCGTGAACCTGACCAACCGAACCCGCCCGTTCCTGTTCGCCGACACCCGTTTCGACGCCGCCATCTACTTCGGCGACGGCCAGTGGCCGGGCACCACCGCCACGGCGCTGATGCACGAGGAGCCGGTGCCGGTGTGCCATCCGGACCTGGCCGGCGACGGCGCCCTGGACGGCGAGGCCATCGCCCGTCTGCCACTGCTGCAGCAAACCACGCGGCCTTATATGTGGCGGGCCTGGTTCGATTCCCTGGGCCTGAAGGTGGAGCGCGACATGGCCGGGCCCCGCTATGAGCTGTTCACCATGCTTGCCGAGGCGGCCATCCAGAAGCTGGGGGTGGCGCTGATTCCGCCGTTCCTGATCACCCGCGAGCTGGACAGCGGGCAGCTGGTGATTCCGTTCCGGCACAGCTTCCGCAGCACCGACGCCTATCAGTTCGTGGTGCCGGACAGCCAGCGCGGCAACGAAACCGTGGCGCGCTTCCAGGAGTGGCTGGTGGAAGAAGCCCGCCGTTTCCAGACCGCAGAAGCGGGGCGATGAACAAAAAAAAAGCCGGCGGGCCTGAGCCTCGCCGGCGGGGGAGGGATTCGGGTTCGCGTCGGTCGTCAGAAGTTGTAGCGACCGAACAGACCGATGTTGTCGGAATCGTCGGTGAAGCTCACCCGGGCGCCCACGTCCCAGGCCCGGTTCAGTTCCACCAGACCCTGGCCATAGACGCCGAAGTTGCCATCGTAGATGTCTTCGTAGATGGCACCACCGGACAGCTGCAGCATATCGGTGGTTTGATGACGCAGGCCGGCGCGCAGCGCGTAGCCCCATTCCTCATCGTTGAAATCGTTGTCGTCGCGGATCACGTCCGCGGTACCCACCAGATCCAGGCCGCGCTGCAGCGGGGTGTGGAAACCGGCGCCCACGTAGACACGGTTGCCGTCCACGTCGTCGCTGCCCGGGCTGTCGTAGTCGCCGTCGTAGAAGCTCAGGCCGCCACGCAGAAACAGATGCTCGTCCAGGGCGAAGGCGCCCTCGCCGGTCAGCACGTCCACGTCCGGGCCGTTGTCGTAATCCCAGCGGTCATAACCGAACTGACCGTAGGTGTAGGAGAAACCATTGTCCCGTACCGGGGTGGTGCTTTGCGCTTGGGCGCCCAGGCTGGCCAGGGTGCCGGCGGCAATCGCGGAAGCGATCAGGGTTTTCTTCAACATGTCCATGTCCTCGCTTAAGTTGGCGACTGTCGAACGAGGCTCATCTTCCATGGGGGCCGGGTGCCGCGCCAGTCACCAGATCGCGAAAGCACGGCGCTTTTATAAAAGTTTTCATTGTCACAGGCCCTTCACGAAGGGGCGCCCGGTTGACCTGGGGGTTACCCGGGGGTTGGATACTGACAGTCCGAGGCTTCTTGCATTGGAGACCACCATGAACAGTCAAACCCTTGCCATCCACGGCGCCACCTGCCAGCACTGCGTCAGGACCATCGAGAAGGCGCTGGGCGCCGTCGCCGGGGTACGCGAGGTACACGTGGATCTGCAGCAACAATCGGTCACCGTGGACGGCGACGCCGACCGGGGCGCCCTGCGCGCGGCCCTGGAAGACGCCGGTTACGCCGCCGAGGACGACGAACCGGACGCGCCACCGCCGCCCCCGGATTCACCGCCACCGCCGGCCGACCGCGACGACGACCAGGACCTGTCCCTGTCGGTGACCGGCGCCCACTGCGCCTCCTGCGTGCGCACCATCGAGGACGCCCTGCACGCCGTGCCCGGCGTGCGCCAGGCGAGCATGAACCTGGCCAACCACACCGCCCGGGTACGCGGCAGCGCGCGGCCGGACGATCTGGTGCGCGCGGTACAGAGCGCCGGCTACGACGCGGCGCCGGTGCGCGACCCGGCCCGCGCCGAGGAAGACCGCGAGGAACAGGAACGCCAGCTGTACCGCAAGCTGGTGCGCCAGACCAGCGTGGCCCTGGCGGTGGGCCTGCCGATCATGCTGTGGGGCTGGTTCGGCGGCACCATGACCGTGGAAGCCGGCACCGCCAGCCAGTGGGGCTGGGGCGCGGTGTCGGTGGTCACCTTTTTGATGCTGGCGTTTCCGGGGCGGCATTTCTTCGTCGGCGCCTGGAAGGCGTTCCGTCACCATAACGCCAATATGGACACCCTGATCGCGGTGGGCACCGGCGCCGCCTGGGGCTACTCCACGCTGGTGGTGATCGCCCCCGGCCTGCTGCCGGAGATGGCCCGCCACGTCTACTTCGAGGCCAGCCCGATGATCATCGGGCTGGTGAACCTGGGCCTGGCCCTGGAGCTGCGCGCCCGGGGCAAGACCGGCGCCGCCGTGAAGCGGCTGCTCAACCTGGGCGCCAAGACCGCCCGCCGCCTGGACGACGACGGCGAGCACGACGTGCCGGTGGAGGACATCCAGGTGGACGACCGCCTGCGCGTGCGCCCCGGCGAGACCATCGCCGTGGACGGCGAGGTGCTGGAAGGCGACAGCGAGGTGGACGAATCCATGCTCACCGGCGAGCCCTGGCCGGTGGCGAAAGCCGAAGGCGACACGGTGGCCGCCGGCACCCTGAACGGCAGCGGCACCCTGGTGTACCGCGCCACCCGGGTGGGCGCCGACACCGCCCTGGCGCGGATCATCGATCTGGTCAAGAAAGCCCAGGGCGCCAAGCCGCCCATCGGCCGGCTGGCGGACACCGTGGCCGGCGTGTTCGTGCCCACCATTCTGCTGATCGCCGTGGCCACCGCGCTGATCTGGTACAACGTCGGCCCGCAACCGGTGGCCGCCTACATGGTGGTGGCCTCGGTGACCGTGCTGATCATCGCCTGCCCCTGCGCCCTGGGCCTGGCCACGCCCATGTCGGTGATGGTGGCGGTGGGCAAGGCGGCGGAGTCCGGCATCCTGATCCGCCAGGACGCCGCCCTGCAGACCGCCGCCGAGCTGGACACCGTGGTGCTCGACAAGACCGGCACCATCACCGAGGGCCGGCCCTCGGTGACCCGGGTGATCGCCGCCGAGGGCCAGGATGAGGACACCGTGCTGCGCCTGGCGGCCAGCCTGGAGGCCGGCTCCGAGCACCCGCTGGCGCGGGCGATCCTGGACGCCGCCGGGGAACGCGGCCTGAAGACGGCGCCGGTGAGCGACTTCCGCGCCCTCAATGGCAAGGGCGTGAGCGCCCGCCAGGACGGCGCGCTGCTGCGCCTGGGCAACCGCCGCTGGCTGGACGAGGAAGGCGTGGCCCCGGGCCTGAAGGAGGCCGCCCGACGGCTCAGCGAAGAGGCCGCCACGCCCCTGTTTCTGACCCGAGACGACACCGTCATCGGCGTGCTGGGCGTGGCCGACCGCATCAAGGCGGACGCCGCCGAGGCCATCGCCCGGCTGCGCGACCGGGACATTCAGGTGGTGATGATCACCGGCGACATCCAGGCCACCGCCGACGCCATCGCCCGCCAGGCCCGCGTCGACCGGGTACTGGCCGAAGTGTTGCCCGAGGACAAGGCCCGCGAGGTGGAGAAGCTGCAGCATCAGGGGCGCAAGGTGGCCATGGTCGGCGACGGCATCAACGACGCCCCGGCCCTGGCCCAGGCGGACGTGGGCTTCGCCATCGGCACCGGCACCGACGTGGCCATCGAGTCCGCGTCCATCACGCTGATGAGCGGCTCCCTGCACGGCGTGGCGGACGCCATGGCGATCTCCCGGGCGACGCTGCGCAATATCAAACAGAACCTGTTCGGCGCCTTCGTTTACAACAGCCTGGGCGTACCGGTGGCCGCCGGCCTGCTCTACCCCTTCACCGGCTGGCTGCTCAGCCCGGTGATCGCCGGCGCCGCCATGTCGCTGAGTTCGGTGACCGTGGTCAGCAACGCCAACCGGCTGCGCTTGTTCAAACCCCGTGGCCGGAAGGGAGGTCGCTCATGAGTATTCTCGTCAATGCCACCGGGCTGGCGCTGATGGCCCTGATCGTGTGGTGGTTCTGGCTGTCGGCCAAGGGCCGCCCGGCGAAACGGGCCAGCGGCGGCGCCATCGACATCGTGGTGGAGGACGGCGTCTACGAGCCCTCGGTCATCGAAGCCGAGGCCGGCGAGACGCTCACGCTGCGCTTCGACCGGCGCGACCCGAGCCCCTGCGCCGAGCAGGTGATCTTCCACAAGCTGGACGTCAGCGAGACCCTGCCGGTGGGCGAGAAAACCCCCGTCACCCTGACGCCCAAAACTCCGGGCACCTACCGGTTCACCTGCCAGATGCAGATGTACCAGGGCACTCTGATTGTTCACTAGAAAAGAGAAAAAAGGAGATTCTCATGACCCGTTTGATGATCGCCGCCGGCCTGTTTCTGACCAGCACCCTGGCCGCCGCCGGCACTCTGGAAATGTACAAATCGCCGAGCTGCGGCTGCTGCACGGCCTGGGCCGAGCACATGCGCGACAACGGCTTCGAAGTGAAGGTGCACGAGACCCAGAACCTGCAATCCATCAAGGAAAAAGCCGGCCTGAAACCGGGCATGGGCTCCTGCCACACCGCCTTTATCGACGGCTACGCCATCGAGGGCCACGTGCCCGCCGAGGACGTGAAGCGGCTGCTGGAAGAGCGCCCGGACGCCCACGGCCTCACCGTGCCGGGCATGCCGGTGGGCTCCCCCGGCATGGAAATGGGCGACCGCCGCGACGCCTATGACGTGCTGCTCTACGGCGACGACGGCGTGCGGGTGTTCGCCACCCACCCCTGATCCGCCCCGAACGCCGTGCGCCGGCGGCCCTGCCGCCGGTGCCTTCGGCGCTCCAGCCGATTAATGCGGTTGAAACTCATTCTTATTGCCAATAGCATCTTCGACGATCCGATCCGCTGGGGATCGGGGGACAGGTTCGCTGACCCATCGCCAGCCAACGCCAGCTCCGTTCATGCCGACCTGAATCACGCCGCCCTTGCGCTTGCCGCGGCGTCTCCATCCGTTATGAATGAGAACTGGATTTCATGGCTTATATCACCCGTCGCAAACATCCGGTGGCGCGCCGCCCCGTTTCCCAAAGCCTGTCCCTGGGCAGCGCCGTCCTGACCGGCCTGATGGCCTCCACCGCCGGCGCCGCCGGCCTGCCGGACGATACCCCGGCCGCCTACCGGCTCGACGAGGTGTCGGTGCAATCACCGCACACCGGGAACTACAAAAGCGACCGGCTGACCACCCCCAAATTCACCCAACCGATCTCGGAAACCCCGCGCACCATTCAAGTGATCAACAAGCAGCTGATGCACGACCAGCAGGCCACCACCCTCACCGAGGCCCTGCGCAACAGCCCCGGGGTGGGCACCTTCTACGCTGGCGAGAACGGCGCCAGCACCACCGGCGATTCGGTGTACATGCGCGGTTTCGACAGCTCCGGTTCGATTTTCGTGGACGGCGTCCGTGACCTGGGGTCGATCTCCCGGGACGTGTTCAACACCGAGCAGGTGGAAGTCATCAAGGGGCCGGCCGGCGCCGACTATGGCCGCACCGCGCCCACCGGCTCCATCAATCTGGCCACCAAACAGGCGTTTCAGGGCGACCTCAGCGCCGCGTCCCTGACCGGCGGCAGCGACGGCCAGAAACGCACCACCCTGGACCTGAACCGCCGGCTGACCGACAGCCTGGCGGGGCGCCTGAACCTGATGGCCCAGGACAGCGACGTGGCCGGCCGCGACACGGTCAACAACAGCCGCTGGGGCATCGCCCCGGCCCTCACACTGGACCTCAACGAGCGCGCCCGGCTGGCGTTCAATTTTCTCCACATTACCCAGAACAACATACCCGACGGCGGCGTCTCCACCGTGGGCCTGCCCGGCTACACCACCCCGGACCCGGCGTTCCCGCAGATCAGCGAGGCGCCCAAGGTGGACAGCGAAAACTTCTACGGCGCCGAGTCCGACCACGATGACGCCGAGGTGAAAATGGCCACGGTGCTGTTCGAATACGAATTGACCGACCGGACCCGCCTGCACAACACCCTGCGCTGGGGCCGTACCCGACAGGATTACCGCCTGACCGCCATCATGGGGGTCAACGCCAACGGCTCCACCGACCCGGCGGACTGGACGGTGCGACGTCTGCCCAACCTCAAGGATCAGACCAACACCATCCTCACCAACCAGACCGGCCTGGTCACCGAGCTCGACACCGGCTCGGTGTCGCATACCCTGTCCTATGGCGTGGAGGTCACCCGCGAGGAAATCGAGACCCGCGGCCTGAGCCGGCCCACCGTGCCCGACGCCTCGCTCTACGACCCGAACGACAACCTCTACTACGGCGCCAGCAAGGACGGCAGCCGTGGCGAAGGCACCACCGACACGGTGGCCGGCTATCTGTTCGACACCCTGACCTTCGGCGAACACTGGCAGCTCAACGGTGGCGTGCGCCTGGACCGCTATCGCGCCGACTACGAAAGCACCACCGCCTGTACCGGCGGCGGCCGCGACCCGGCGGCCTGCGCCGGCCAGGCGGTGGGCACCGTGGTGCCGTCGGTGGACACGGACAGCAGCGACACCCTGTTCAATTGGAAGGCCGGGGTGCTGCACAAGACCACGCCCTGGCTCAATCTGTACGCCGACTACGCGGTGTCCCACCAGCCCCCCGGCGGCGAGAACCTGCAGCTCAGCGACAGCGAGCGCAGCGCCGACAACGCCAATTACGATCCGCAGAAGGCGCGTACCGCCGAAGTGGGCGCCAAGTGGAAGCTGGCCCATAACCAGCTGCTGCTGACCACCGCCCTGTACCGCACCGAGGTCAGCGATCTGGTGGAGCAGGACCCCACCGACGGCAATTACTACCAGACCGGGGAAAAGCGCGTGCAGGGGGTGGAGGTGTCGGTGGTCGGCAACATCACGCCCAACTGGAACCTGAGCGCCGGCTACACCACCATGAACGCCACCGTGGAGGAAGGCGCGGCCCAGTCCCAGGACGGCGGCAGCCGCCTGACCTACACACCGGAGCACGCCTTTACCAGCTGGACCACCTACCGGCTGCCGTTCGACCTCACCGTGGGCGCCGGCGCGCGCTACACCGGCGGCCTGAAACGCGGCCGCGACGGCGCCGTGGGCACGCCGGACCACACCGAAGGCTACTGGGTGGCCGACGCCATGGCGCGCTACCCGCTCAACCGCAATGTGGACCTGCAGCTCAATGTCTATAACCTGTTCGACGAGGAGTACGTGGCCGCCATCAACAAGAGCGGCTATCGCTACACGCCGGGTACGCCGCGCACCGCGCTGCTGTCCGTGAACATCCACTATTGATGCCGTCCGACCATGCTGCTGCACGTGCCCGAAGTCCTCGACGCCAAGGAAGTCCAAGCGATACGCCAGGCCCTGGAAACCAGCGTTCAGTGGGTGGACGGGCGGGAAACGGTGGGCGCCCAGGGCGCCGCCGTGAAACACAACCAGCAGCTGGCGGAGGCGTCTCCGCTGCGGCGGCGGCTGGCGGAGCAGGTCCAGGCGGCGCTGGCGCGCCACCCGGTGTTCTTCGCCGCCGCCCTGCCGGTGGAAATTCTGACGCCCCGCTTCAACCGCTATCAGGGCGGCGGCACCTACGGCATGCACGTGGACGGGGCCGTGATGCGGCTGCCCGATCAGACCGGTTTCCCGGGCAGGCAGCTGCGCACCGACCTGTCCTGCACCCTGTTTCTGTGTGAGCCGGAGGAGTACGACGGCGGCGAATTGATCGTCGCCGACACCTACGGCGAGCACGAGGTCAAACTGCCCGCCGGGGACCTGATCCTGTATCCGGCCTCCAGCCTGCATCAGGTGCAGCCGGTCACCCGGGGCGCCCGGCTGGCGTCATTTTTCTGGGTGCAAAGCATGATCCGCGACGACGCCCGGCGCACCCTGTTGTTCGACATGGACACCGCCATCACCCGCCTCAAGCAAACCGGCGGCGATGAAGCGGCGGTGCTGCGACTCACCGGCGTCTACCACAACCTTCTGCGTCAATGGGCGGAAACCTGAAACCGACGCCTCCACGACGCAAAAAAGGGCCTCCGAGGAGGCCCTTCTTTTTGGGCGAGGCAAACGCCCCGGTCAGTCGGTGGTGCGGCTGAGCAGGTACTCCACCAGGGCGTCGCGACCGGCCTGGTCGTCGCCGCCGTCCAGGTTACGCGGGAAGTAGAACGGGTGCGGTGAGTCCGCGCCGCGGGCCGGGTTGAGCAGCGCCTCCAGGCCCACCGCCGGGCTGTCGCCACCCACCGAACCGTCGTGCAGGTAGTTCAGCTTGGTGTTCAGACCCAGCAGCAGCGGCTTGGCCTCGCCACGCACCTCGCCGCGCACGCTGGCATCCAGCACCACCACCGAATCATCGTAGGACGGTGCCGGGCCGGCGGTGCTGTTCTGGATCGGCGTCAGGCCGGCCCCGGAGCGGTCGAGAATCACCGGCGGCATGCCGTAGCCCGGATACAGGGTGGCGATGGGAATGATCACCTCCTTCACCGGCTGGTTCGGGTTGGCGGTATGACAGCCGGCGCAACCGGCGCCGCCGTCGGCGCGGGCGCTGGTGAACAGGGTCTCGCCCTGGCTGACCAGGTTCGCGTCCAGACCGCCCGGCGCCGGCGGCGCCGCCAGCCGGTCGGTGTAGGCGGCCAGGTCCGCCAGGCGGGCATCGCTGACCCGGCGGCCCACCGGACCGGCGGCGCTGCCCGGCGCCAGATCGGTCCGCGCCACGTCCACATAGGGCAGCACGTCGGCCACCGCCATGCCGTCGGGAATCACGCCGGTGTCGCGCAGTACCGCCTCGTAGCGGTCGGCGATCTCGTCGCCCACCGGGCCGGCCAGCACGTTCAGGAAGGCGCGCCCGTCCGCCGTGAGCAGACTGGTGGGATCCAGCGCCACGGTATAGACCAGATTGTTGAAGTCATTCAGTTCGGCGAAGGCGCCGCTGTGACCCCAGGGTGCCGCCAGGTCGGTGCGGAAGAACGGCGGGAAGTAGGTGGCGTTGCCAATGCCGTCCGGGGTGGCGTCGAAGGAGGTGGTGCCGTAGTAGCGCTTCTCTTCCCCGCCGTCCTCGAAGGTGCCGGTCAGATAGGTGCGCGCGGCGGCGGTGGCGTCCGCCACGGTGCCGCCGGAGGCGATGCCGGTGAAGTCCCCCTTGCCGATGGTGGCGCCTTCCAGGGCGTCGAACTGCAACTGCAGCAGCGGCAGATAGGCCAGCGGGTTGTCGGCGGCGGCGAAGATCGCCCCCACGTCCAGGCCGCCGGCGATCACGCCGTCGGTTTCCGCGCCCACGGAACCGGGCCCCACGGTGCCGGCGGGCACCACGCTGCCGTCGGTCTTGGCGTGACAGAGCGCGCAGGTGACACCGACTTTATCGCCGCCGGCGATGTCCAGGGCGTCCATGCCGTCATAGGCGGCGTCGCTGCCCAGGGGTTTGCGGTCGCCGTTTTCGTCGAACGGCACCACGCCGATCACCGCGCCTTCATTGATCAACAGCAGCGTCACCGCCGGGTCGCCCAGGGCGGTGTCCTCCGGCGCGGCGCCGTTTTCCACCTCATCCAGCGCCGTAAGCAGCGCCTGGGCGGTGCCTGCGCTGAGCGCCCCTACATTGACGTTGAGACCCAGGCCCAGGGCCTGCAGAGGCGTGACCTGGGCGCCGGCGATGCCCTGGGGCAATTGCATGGCGTCGGTCCAGAAGCGTTGGTTGCCGAAGGTTTCGTAGCGGAATACCTGGCGGCCCTGCTCGGCGCTGGGACCGCGCACCACCGGATCGTCATCGTCGTCGTCACCGCCGCAGCCGCCCAGCAGGGCGATGGCCGCGAGGGCGCTGAGCAACAGGGCAAGACGCACCGGCGACCATAAAGGCGCGGCGCGGGACTGGGCTGGCCGGAGCGGCTGGCTGTTCATCGTTGTTCTCCTTGTGCGTATCGGGAGGTCGTTCCACGAGGACCTGCGCCGACGCTGCGCGCGCTCCGGTGAGGGTCGGGTCAAGGCCGGCGTGAACGTCGTCAAGCCCGCGTGAGCCCCGGCGTGAAGGAGCTGGAAGGCGGCTTTATAACCCGAACCGATTCAGCGGCTTAGCCGGATCGGAATTTTTGGTGTTTTTATGTAAGCGTTTCGTTCGGCCAGTGCTTCACCGGGTAAGCATTGACGGCGAACGGCGGCTGGCGTGCAATGCCCGCTTCGCGCGGGGAGAGGACGGATGCTGACGATCGAGGAATGGTTACTGCTGGCCGGGGTGTGCGCCCTGGGTGCGATGACGCCGGGGGCCAGCCTGGCCATGGTGCTGCATCACACCCTGCACGGCTCGGCCCGGGCCGGGGTGCGCACCGCCCTGGCCCACGCCCTGGGCATCGGCGTGTACGCCGCCGCCACCGTGGCCGGGCTGGCGGTGGTGCTGCACCGCTTTCCGTCCCTGGAAACCGGCATCCGCCTGGCCGGCTCCCTGTTCCTGCTGTGGCTGGCCTGGAAAAGCTGGCGCCAGGCCGGGGCGGCGGCGGACCACGGACCGGCAAGAAAGGGCGCGCGGCCGGCCCGGGACGGCTTCCTGATCGCGTTCCTGAATCCCAAGGTGGCGCTGTTTTTCCTGGCCCTGTTCAGCCAGTTCATCGACGCCGGCATGGGCACCGTGGCCCGGGTGCAGGTGGCCGCCACGGCGGTGATGATTGATGGGGGCTGGTACAGCCTGGTGGCGCTGACCCTGGCGCGGGGGCCGGTGCTGGCCGCCTTGCGCCGACACCAAGGTCGCGTGGAGCGGGCCACCGCCATCGTGCTGGCGGTGATCGCGGTCATCGTCTGGGTATAAAAGGGCTAGTTAAAAGTTAAAAGTTAAAAGTTGAAAGGACGCGCGGGCACGGCCTTGGCGTCTGATGCGACCTTCCCCGCGTTTTAACTTTCAACTTTTCACTTTCAACTGGCCGTCAGGCCTTAAAACCGGAACAGCAGCCGCCCGAACCAGCTCTTCAGATAGGCGGTTTCCGGCATCGCCGGTTGCACCGGATGGTCCGGGCCCTGGCCTTCCTGGCCGATGATCTGCAGGGCGCGGTCGATGTGCCGCGCGGAGGCGCGCATCACGTCCAGCAGCTTGTCGGCGGGCAGGTGCATGGAGCAGGACGCGGAGATCAGATAGCCGCCGGGTTTCACCAGCCGCACCGCCAGTTCGTTGATGGCGTGGTAGCCGGCCAGGCCGTTCTTGAAATCCTTGCGCCGCTTGATGAACGCCGGCGGATCCAGGATCACCAGATCAAACTTCTCGCCGTCGGCGATCAGCTCCTTCATGGCCGCCACCGCGTCGCCCTCCAGCGTGCGCAGCCGGTCGCCCACGCCGTTCAGTTCCGCGTTGCGGTGCATGTAATCCAGCGCCAGGCCGGAGCTGTCCACTCCGGTCACTTCGCGGGCACCGGCCAGCGCCGCCTGCACGCCCCAGCCACCGCAGTAGGCGAACACATCCAGCACCCGGGCGTCCCGGGCCAGCGGCGCCATGCGCGCGCGGGCGGCGCGATGATCGAAGAACCAGCCGGTCTTCTGCCCTTCGCGCAGCGGCGCGGTGAAGCGGCCGCCGTTCTCGCTCAGCGTCACCGACTCGGGCACGTCGCCTTTCAGCGCCCGGGTGTAAAGCGGCAGGTCTTCCAGCTCGCGGACGCCGGCTTCGTTGCGCACCACGATGTTGGTGGGCGACAGCACCGCGTCCAGGGCCGAGACCACCGTGTCCAGGTGCGCTTCCATGCCGGCGGTGCCGGCCTGCAGCACCAGGGTGTCGTCGTAGCGGTCCACCACCAGCCCGGGCAGGCCGTCGGCCTCGCCGTGCACCAGCCGGTAGCCCGGCGCCGGGAACAGGGTTTCGCGCAACGCCAGGGCCTGTTCGATGCGCTTCTTGAAGAAGCTGCGGCTGGGTTCCTGTTCCGGGTCGCGGCTGTAAAGACGGCCGACGATCAGCGAGTTCGGGCTCAGCAGCGCCCGTCCCAGGGGCTTGCCGCGGGCGTCCTCGACCCGGGCGGCGGCGCCCGCGGGCAGGCTTTTCACCGGGGTTTCGCCGGTGTCCACCTCATTGGCATAGATCCAATCGTGGCCGGCTTTCAGGCGGCGCTCTTCGTTCTTTCGCAGGCGCAGGACGGGGGTGGACTCGGACATGGTGGTGGGCTCACGCAAAACGGGCATTTTATCAATCGTCGGCGACAAAGGCGAAACGCGGGCGCTCCTGGCCATCGCGCAGCACGGTTTCCTGGAACATGGCCAGCGGCCGCACCCACAGGTCGCCGTCGCCGTACAGGGGCCGGTAGACCACCAGGGCCTCACCGGTTTCCGAATGGGTGGCGGTGCCCAGCACCTGGTATTCGTTGCCCTTGAAATGCCGGTAGCGGCCGGGGCGCGGGCTGTCCATGGGGTTCTCCAGAGGCTGACGGTCAGAGGGCGCCCAGCATACCAGCCGACACCGGCCGGCGGGGCGGGAAAGTCTGGAATCTTTCCACATACCTGTGGGTATGCCCGTCGCCAGCGCCGGAGTACACTCCGGGGTCTCATAACAAAAAATCAGGGCACGTCCGCATGCGCT
Organism: Alloalcanivorax marinus; assembly: GCF_016906305.1. GTDB lineage: Bacteria > Pseudomonadota > Gammaproteobacteria > Pseudomonadales > Alcanivoracaceae > Alloalcanivorax > Alloalcanivorax marinus. The sequence continues at coordinate 18,241 of NZ_JADDOL010000027.1, read as the reverse complement.
TCCTCGACCGTCGTCCGCCGTTTTTTCTGATGGTGTCCACCGGCGCCGCCTGCATCGTGGTGCTGCTGGTGTTCGCCCGGCTCAGCTACGGGCTGGTGCTGCCGGCCATGCGCGAAGGGCTGCAGCTGAGCTACGGCCAGGCGGCCAACCTGAGCACCGCCAATGCCCTGGGCTACCTGTTGCTGGTGATGGTGGCCGGGGTGTTCGCCGCCCGGTTCGGCGGCAAGACCTCGGTATTGCTGGGGCTGGTGCTGGTGATCGCCGGCTTTCTCGGGCTGAGTCAGACCACCCGTTACGGAATGGCGCTGGTGCTGATGGTGCTGCTCGGCATGGGCACCGCCTTTGGCTATACGCCGCTGATCTCGCTGCTCGCCAACACCTACCCGCACCGGCGCGGCGCGGTGATCGGTTTCGTCAACAGCGGCGTGGGCATCGGCATGCTGCTGATCGGCGCCCTGGCGCCACCGCTCACCGAGGCCGGCGGCGACGGCTGGCGCCAGGTGTGGCTGCTGTTCGCCGGCGGCGGTGTGCTGGTGACCGTGCTGGTGACCCTGTTTCTGCGCAACCCGCCGCGACCGCTGGCGGCGGACACCGCCGCCGCCCTGGGCGAGCCGGACGCACCGATCTTCCGCAACCCCCATGTGGTGATCGTGGGGCTGGTGTACGGCGTGCTCGGGCTCACCTTTATCGTGCAAAGCACCTTTATGTACAGCTACGCCCTGGCCGCGGATACACCGGCGCGCACCGCCGGCCATCTGGTCTCCGCCATGGGCATGCTGTCGGTGTTCGCCGGCCCGGCCTGGGGCTGGCTGTCCGACCGGCTCGGTTACGCCAACGGCCTGATGCTGTCCATGGGACTGTCGCTGCTGGCCACCCTGATTCCGGTGCTGCATCCGGCCACCTGGGCGTTCGGCGCCCATTTTCTGCTGATGGGGCTGTGCGCGGCGGGCATGTTCTCCACCGTGCTGGCGGCGTCCACCGAGACGGTGCCGGCGCATCGGGCGCCGGTGGCGGTGAGCTTCGTGACGTTGTTCTACGCGGTGGGGCAGCTACTGGGGCCGGCCCTGGCCGGGCCGCTGATCGAATGGCGCGACGGCTTCCGGCTGGTGTTCGCACTGAGCTGCGTGGCCATGGTGATCGGCGTGCTGCTGAGCGCCTACAGTCGTCGTCATCAGCGGGCGCCGTCGCCGCTGCCCTGCGCGGACTGAGCCGCCGCGCCCTCCGTCGCCAGATTTCGCCACAGCGCCATCACCGCGTAGGCCCGCCAGGGCCGCCATACCTCGGCGTGGCGCCGCGCCCGGGCCGGCGACCGTTCACCGAGCGCCTTGAGCACGCCGTAGTCGGCGGCGGGAAAGGCGTCCGGCCAGGACAGGGCGCGCAGGGCCAGGTAGTGCGCGGTCCAGTCGCCGATGCCGGGCAGTGCCTTCAGCGCCGCCAGGGTCTCCTCCACCGGCGCCCCCGGCGCCAGCACCAGTTCGCCGCGGTCACAGGCCGAGGCCAGCGCCCGGATCGCGCCCACGCGGCCGCGCAGGATGCCCAGCCCGCCCAGGGTGTCCGGGGCGGTGGCGGCCACCGTGGCGGCGTCCGGGAAGGTATGGGTGAGCGCCGCGAACGGCGTTTCCAGGGGTTCGCCCAGGGCCGCCGCCACCCGGCCGGCCAGGGTCTGGGCGGCGCGCACCGTGATCTGCTGGCCCAGCACCGCGCGCACCGCCGCCTCGAACCCGTCGAAGGCCCCCGGCACCCGCAGGCCCGGGTGGGCCGCCATTAACGGCCCCAGGGCGGCGGCCACCTCGGACGGCTGGCAATCCAGATCGAACAGATGCCGCAGCCGCGCCAGTACCTCCGGCACCGCCCCGGCCAGGGACGCGGACAGCGTCACCGCCAACTGGTCGCGGCCTTTCACCGGCGCCACCGTCAGCCAGCCCCGAACGCCGTGATCGCCCCGCCGCAGCGCCACGGTGCGCCGATAGACGCCCTCCTCCACGCTTTCCACGCCGGCGATGGCCCGCTGGCCGAGAAAATCCCGCAGCGCCGGCCAGTCGTAGGGCGGGCGATAGGCCAGCCGCAGGGTGAAACTGTCCGTGTCGCCGCGCCCGCCGGGGCGGCGCAGGCTGGAGGGCTTGAGCCGGTAACGCTGGCGGAACAGGGCATTGAACCGGCGCAGGCTGCCAAACCCGGCCGCCAGTGCCACCTCGGTGACCGGCAGACCGGTCTCGGTGAGGAGCCGCTTGGCCAGCAACAGGCGCTGGGTCTGGGCATAGGCCACCGGCGTGACCCCGTACTCCAGCCGGAACACGCGACGCAGGTGCCGGTCGCTGACCCCCAGGGCGGCGGCCAGGCCGGCCAAGTCCTGGTCCGCCAGCCCGGCTTCCAGGCGGGCGGCGGCGGCCCGCGCCAGCCGCTGGCGGGCGTCCACGCTGGCCCGCCCGGGCGCCAATTCCGGGCGGCAGCGCAGGCAGGGCCGGAAGCCTTGCGCCTCGGCGGCGGCGGCGCTGGGAAAGAAAACGCAATGGGCGCGGCGCGGCAGACGCGCCGGGCACACCGGTCGGCAATACACGCCGGTGGTGGAGACCGCCACATAGAAATGGCCGTCGAAGCGGGGATCCCGGGCGCTCAGGGCGCGGTAGCGGACATCGTCGTCGAACATGGGGGTAGGATACGCCCGGACGGGGCCGGACACTCGCCGTTTTCGGACCCGGCTTAGGGCCTGTTCACACTACTTGCATCACGCCTGCTGGGTGTCATTTTCAGGGACGCTGACGCCAGCGACGCCACAGCCAGAACAGCGCCGCCAGCACCAGCAATGCCGACAGCACCAACAGTTCGTAGCGTTTCACTTCGCCGAGGATGGCTTCCAGAAGGTTGCCGAAATGGAAGGCGGCGAGGCCCAGCACCGAGGCCCAGATCGCCGCGCCCAGCCCGTTGAACAGCAGAAAGCGGCGCGGCGGGTAGCCGGACACGCCGATCGCCAGCGGCATCACCGTGCGCAGTCCATAGACGAAGCGAAAACCCAGCACCCACAAATCCGGGTGCCGGCGCAGACGCACCAGCGCCTTTTCGCCGAGCTGCTCCCAGCGCGGTTTGCGCGCCAGCAGCCCGCGCCCGTAGCGGCGCCCCAGGGTGTACCAGAGCTGGTCACCGGCCCAGGCCCCCAGGAACGCCACCAGCACCACCAGCTCCAGGCGCAGATAGCCCTGGAAAGCCAGAAAGCCGGCCAGCACCAGCACCGCCTCGCCCTCGAAGAAGGTGCCGAGAAACAAGGCGAGGTAACCGAAATGTTCGAGAAAGTCCTGCAGCATGGCCGGCCCCGGGCAGATACGCAGCCGGCAGCCTAGCCGGTTCCCGTGACGGACAAAAGCACGGCGTTCAGGGGGCGTGGCCTTTCAGGAACACGCGCACCACTTCGCGTACATGCTCTTCGGACTCGGCCGGGCCCGGCGGCGCGGCGCAGCCGATCAGCACCTGCATGTGCCGGCAGCTCAGCAGCATGCCGAAAAACAGCTCGGCGGCGGCGCCCGGGTCCTTGAGGATCAGCAAGCGCCGGTCCCGGGCCTTGACCAGCAACCGCTCCATTTCGTTCAGGGTTTTGGCCGGGCCGGCGTCGAAGAACAGCCGCGCCATCTCCGGATCCTGCACCGCCAGGCTGTTCATCAGCCGCTCCAGTTGGATGGCCTCGTCGCTGTTGGTCAGTTCCATGAAGGCCCGGCCGATGCGCGCCAGGACCGTGGGCAGGTCGTCGTCCGCTTCCAGGGAGAAAATCGGAAACGGCATCGACTCCTGGCACTTGGCTTCCACGGCGGCGGCGAACAGGGTCACCTTGTCGGAGAAATGACTGTAGACGGTGAGTTTGGAGACCCCCGCGTCGGCGGCCACGGCATCCATGCTGGTCCCGGCAAAGCCCTGGGAGAGAAACAGGGTCTTGGCGGCATCCAGAATCGCCTGGCGTTTGGCCGGATCCTTGGGCCGGCCGCGCAGGCCTGTCTGGGCGTCGTTATCGGACATATCAAATACTGGACCAGTAAGTTCAATAAAATTACTATACCGGCGAGTATAGCATTGCCGATGCGCTATCCGCGTGTTTTTTATGCCGGGCCGTCGCTCGCGCGACGTTGAAAATGGCTCCCGGCCATTTTTTATGGGGGTTTACATGTTCCGTTCTCCGCTGCTGATTCTGCTGCCCTTGGCGCTCTCCCTGGCCGCCTGCTCGTCCCCGGAAACGCCCCAGGACGCCGCGCCGCGCCCGGCCCTGGTGGTCCAGCCCCAGGGGGCCGACGCTCTGATGGACATTTTTCCCGGCGAGGTCCGCGCCCGCTACGAGCCGGAGCTGGCGTTCCGCATCGGCGGCAAGATCAGCCGTCGCCTGGTGACCGTGGGCGACCGGGTGGAGCAAGGCCAGCCGCTGGCGGAACTGAACGCCGAGGACGTGGGCCTGGAACTGGACGCCGCCCGCGCCCGGCTGGCCTCCGCCCGCGCCGATCATCAACTGGCCGCCAGCGAGCTGGACCGTTACCGGCCGCTGCTCGAGCGGGGCGTGGTGAGCCGTTCCCAGTTCGACAATGTGGAAAGCCGCTTCCAGGCCGCCGAGGCACAGTTGAAGCAGGCCCGGGCGCAGATGGACGTGGCCCGCAACCAGGCCGGCTACGCGGTGCTGGAGGCCCCGGAGAATGGCGTGATCGCCCGGCGGCTGGCGGAGGCCGGCCAGGTGGTGGCCGCCGGCCAGACCGTGTTCGTACTGGCCGTGGACGGCGACCGGGAGGTGCGCATCGACCTGCCCGAGCAGGACGTGGACCGCTTCCAGGTGGGCGACGAGGTCACCGTGGAGCTGTGGTCCCGGCCCGGCGACACCTTCCCCGGCCATATCCGTGAGCTGGCGCCGGCGGCGGACCCGGCGTCGCGCACCTTCGAGGCGCGGGTGGCGTTCGACAACGACCCGGTGGGCGCCGAGCTGGGCCAGAGTGCCCGGGTGCTGGTGCACGGCGCCAACGGCGAGGACACCCTGAGCCTGCCGCTGGCGGCGGTCACCGCCGACGACGGCCAGCCCTATGTGTGGGTGGTCGACCCGGCCAGCCGGACCCTGCGCAAAACGCCGGTGAAAACCGGCGCCTACCACGCCGAACGCATTCCGGTGCTGGACGGACTGGCGGCGGACGCCTGGGTGGTGGCCGCCGGCACCCAGGTGCTGCGCGAAGGCCAGAAAGTGCGACCGGTGGACCGCCAGAACCGGCCGGTGCACCTGAACGGCGCGGACGGGGAGTAAGCCATGCGCTTCAACCTTTCCGAATGGGCCCTGCGCAACCGCACCCTGGTGCTCTACGCCATGATCGTGCTGGGCGCCCTCGGCGTCCTCTCCTACAGCCAGCTCGGCCAGAGCGAGGATCCACCCTTCACCTTCAAGGTAATGGTGATCAACACGGTGTGGCCGGGCGCCAGCGCCAAGGAAGTGTCGCGGCAGGTCACCGAGCGCATCGAAAAGAAGCTGATGGAGACCGGCGACTACGATCGCATCGTGTCGTTCTCGCGGCCGGGCCAGTCCCAGGTGCTGTTCGTGGCCCGCGACGACATGCACTCCCGGGACATTCCGGACCTCTGGTACCAGGTGCGCAAGAAGGTGGGCGACATCCGCCATACCCTGCCCCGGGACATCCAGGGCCCGTTCTTCAACGATGAATTCGGCACCACCTTCGGCAACATCTACGCGCTCACCGGGCCCGGTTTCGACTACGCGGTGATGAAGGATTACGCCGACCGTCTGCAACTGGCCCTGCAGCGCGTCAAGGACGTGGGCAAGGTGGAGCTGGTGGGCCTGCAGGACGAAAAGATCTGGGTGGAAATCTCCAACACCAAGCTGGCGTCCCTGGGCATTCCCATGGGCGCCGTGCAACAGGCCCTGCAGTCCCAGAACGCGGTGGCCGAAGCGGGCTTTTTCGAGACCCCCAGCGACCGGGTGCGGCTGCGGGTCAGCGGCCAGTTCGAATCGGTGGACGAAATCCGCCGCTTCCCGATCCGCGCCGACGGCCGCACCCTGCGGCTGGGCGACATCGCCCACGTCTACCGGGGCTTCAGCGATCCGCCGCAGCCGCGTATGCGCTTCATGGGCGAGGACGCCATCGGCCTGGCCGTGTCCATGAAGGAAGGCGGCGACATCCTGGCCCTGGGCGAGCACCTGGACGCGGAGTTCCAGCGGCTGCAGGACACCCTGCCCGCCGGCCTGCAGCTGCGCAAGGTGTCGGACCAGCCAGCGGCGGTGGAGCAGGGTGTGGGCGAATTCGTGCAGGTGCTGGTCGAGGCCCTGGTGATCGTGCTGCTGGTGAGCTTCTTCTCCCTGGGCGCGCGCACCGGCCTGGTGGTGGCGCTGTCCATTCCGCTGGTGCTGGCCATGACCTTCGCGCTGATGCGCTACTTCGACATCGGCCTGCACAAAATTTCCCTGGGCGCGCTGGTGCTGGCCCTGGGTCTGATGGTGGACGACGCCATCATCGCCGTGGAAATGATGGCGATCAAAATGGAACAGGGGCTCAGCCGCATCAAGGCGGCGGGCTTCGCCTGGACCAGCACCGCCTTCCCGATGCTCACCGGCACCCTGATCACCGCCGCCGGCTTCCTGCCCATCGCCACGGCGGAATCCGGCACCGGCGAGTACACCCGCTCGATCTTCCAGGTGGTCACCCTGTCGTTGCTGGTGTCCTGGATCACGGCGGTGGTGTTCGTGCCCTACCTGGGCGACAAACTGCTGCCCAACCTGGCCCGCCGCGACGACAGCGGCCAGGTGCACGACCCCTATCAAAAACCCTTCTATCAGCGGTTCCGGCGGCTGGTGCTGTGGTGCGTGCGCTACCGCAAGACCGTGATCGTGCTCACCGTGGTGATGTTCATGGCGGCGGTGGCCCTGTTCCGGCTGGTGCCGCAGCAGTTCTTCCCGCCGTCGGCGCGGCTGGAGCTGATGGTGGACCTGAAGCTCCATGAGGGCGCTTCCCTGGCGGCCACCGACGAGCAGGCCCGGCGGCTGGAGAAAATGATCGCCGGTCACGACAAGATCGAAAACTACGTGGCCTATGTGGGCGCCGGTTCACCGCGTTTCTACCTGCCTCTGGACCAGCAGCTGCCGGCGGCCAGCTTCGCCCAGTTCGTGCTGTTGACCCGCAATATCGATGAGCGCGAGGAAGTACGCGCCTGGCTGATCGATACCCTGCGCGAGGAATTCCCCACTCTGCGCAGCCGGGTCGCGCGGCTGGAGAACGGGCCGCCGGTGGGCTACCCGATCCAGTTCCGCGTCTCCGGCGAGCACATCCCCGAGGTGCGCGCCATCGCCCGCCAGGTGGCCGCCAAGGTGCGCGAGAACCCGGAAGTGACCAACGTGCACCTGGATTGGGAGGAGCCCAGCAAGGTGGTGCGCCTGGACATCGACCAGGCCCGCGCCCGGGCCCTGGGCGTGAACAGCGCCGACCTGTCCCGGGCCCTGCAGAGTTCCCTGTCCGGGGTGGTGGTGAGCCAGTATCGGGAAGACAACGAACTGATCGACGTGGAGGTGCGCGGCGACAGCCGCGAACGCCACGCCCTCGGTCAGCTCGGCAATCTGGCGGTGCAGACCGACTCCGGCCGCAGCGTGCCCCTGAACCAGATCGCCACCCTGGAGTACGGCTTCGAGGAGGGCATTATCTGGCACCGCAACCGGCTGCCCACGGTGACGGTGCGCGCGGACATCTACGGCGACGAGCAGCCGGCCACTCTGGTGAACCGGATCTGGCCCCAGTTCGACGGCATCCGCGCCGACCTGCCGCCGGGCTATCTGCTGGAGGTGGGCGGCACCGTGGAGGAATCCGCCCGGGGCCAGGCCTCGGTGAACGCCGGCATGCCGCTGTTCATCCTGGTGGTGCTGACCCTGCTGATGCTGCAGCTGCGCAGCTTCTCACTGACCACCATGGTGTTCCTCACCGCGCCCCTGGGGCTGATCGGGGTAACCGTGTTCCTGCTGCTGTTCGGCGAGCCGTTCGGCTTCGTGGCCATGCTCGGCACCATCGCCCTGGCCGGCATGATCATGCGTAACTCGGTGATTCTGGTGGATCAGATTCAGCAGGACATCGCCCAGGGCCGCAGCCGCTGGGACGCCATCATCGAATCCACGGTGCGGCGTTTCCGGCCCATCGTGCTGACCGCCCTGACCGCGGTGCTGGCCATGATTCCGCTGTCCCGGAGCGACTTCTTCGGGCCCATGGCGGTGGCGATCATGGGGGGCCTGATCGTGGCCACCGCGCTGACCCTGCTGTTCCTGCCGGCGCTGTACGCGGCCTGGTTCCGGGTCAAGGAGGAACACGCCGCGCCCTGAGCGCGGCGGATCGTCAGTGGAGGACGGTGGCGTCCATGAAGTGGATGCCGCCGAGCAGGGCACTGAGGTCGTTGAAGGCCCGGGTTTCGCTGAACGGCGCCTCCCGGGGCGGGTCGTACACCTGGCCGTTGCTGCCCTGCACCACCAGATCGATGGCGAAGCAGGTGCCGTCGCGCAGCGCCCGCCAGGCGTGCACCTGACGGCTGTGGTTCATGGCCGCGTCGCCACCCTGGAAGGTGGTGAAGGCGACGCCGTCCAGTTCCGCCTCGCCGACACTGTTCGGCCGCGCCCAGGGAGCCGGCTCGGTACAGCCCGCCCGCGCCTGTTCGTCGCGGCTGGCGCCCAGCCGCAGTTCGCCGGTGCGGATCTCGTCGGAGCCTTTCAGCCGCAGTACCAGCAGCGCGGCACCGGGCTGGTCCGGGCCCACGCCCACCCGCCAGCCACCTTCATTGAAGTAGCCCTTGGCGGCCTCGCGGGCGTCCACGCGGACCACTTCGTCCTTGGGGTAGTCCACGGCGACCCCGTATTCCACGTTCTCGTAGCGGGCCTGGGGGGCACCGGATTCCACGGCGGTGCTGTGGCCGCCACCGCCGCTCGCCGAGGGTGCGTCACAGCCGCTCAGGCCGGCCAGAGCCGCCAGCATCAGGGTCGCGGTAACGCCGCGCATGGTCCATCCTCCCGTCGAAGCGTCACCGTTATTCGGTGAAGCGGATACCGTCGATCACCGTCTGCAGATCTTCCAGAGCCCGTTTCTGCGCCTGGCCGTCACCGGCGGTGCCTTCCCCGCTGGCGATCAGGTCGATGGCGAAGCAGGCTTCGCCGTAGGTGGCGCGATAGCTCTGCACCATGCGATAGCCGTTCTCGCCGGTCTCGGTGACCTCGTAGCGGCGGAACGGCACATCGTCGATGGTGCGCGACGTTTCGGTGTCGCCGGCGGCCCCGGTGGGCTGATCCTTGCAATGGCTCAGGCCCTGGGTGGAACGGCTGGCACCGAGCTGGAAGCGGGCCTGCTGATCGGGCACCTTCAGCGTCAGCAAGCGCTTGCCGTCCTCGTCCTTGCCGGCGAACGCCTTCCAGCCGCCTTCATCACCGCTGGACTGGCTCTGGCGATCACTGCCGTTCTGGTCCGCGTCGGTGCCGCTGATCCGGCCGGCGCGGCTGTTCACCACCTTGAGGTTGCGCGGGAAGGTCACCTGAATGTGGTATTCCTCGCTCTCATAGACGGCGGTCTTGCCCTTCACCGGTTTGGCATCCTGGGCGGACGGGGCCCCGGCGGTGTCCACGGTGGGCCGCGCCTGGCCGGTGGCGTCGTCGCCACCGACCTGACCGCCAGGCTGGCTTTCCTGAATCGGCGCGCCGTCGCCGCCTGTTTGGTCCTTGCTCTGGTCGTCGTCCGGGGGTTGGCAGGCGGCCAGCAGCAAGGTGCCGGTGGCCACCAGGGCCAGGGAATAACGCATGGGATCCTCCTTGAATCCGATCGGTGTTAGGACCCCATGCTAAGGCGAATGACGCCGTGGCGGCTGCACTGCTTTACACTCTTTAACGGCTTTGACTTCCCACCGGGGAACGGATTTGGAACTGGAACTCTTCATGCTGCTGATGCTGGGCGGGCTGGCACTGCTGGCCGGCTTTATCGACACCCTGGCCGGCGGCGGCGGCCTGTTGACCCTGCCCGGCCTGCTGCTGGCCGGGCTGCCGCCGGTGCAGGCGCTGGCCACCAACAAGCTGCAGGGGACCTTCGGCTCGGGCATGGCCACCTTCACCCTGCTGCGGCTGCGCCGCTTCTCGCCGGCGGCGGTGCGGCGGCCTTTCCTGTGGGCCCTGGCCGGCAGCGCCGTGGGCACGGTGGTGGTGCAGGTGGTCGACACCGGCGCCCTGGAAGTGCTGGTGCCGGTGGTGCTGGCCGTGATCGCCCTGTACTTCCTGCTCACGCCGGGGGCCGGCCGGGTGGAACGGGCGCCGCGCCTGAGCGGCGCGCTCTACGAACGCACCGTGGTACCGGCCATCGGTTTCTACGATGGCTTCTTCGGGCCCGGCACCGGCTCCTTTTTCTCCCTGGCGGAGGTGGCGCTGCGCGGTCGCGAGCTGATCACCGCCACCGCCCACGCCAAGGCGTTCAACTTCGCCAGCAACATCGCCTCGCTGACCCTGTTCGTGATCGGCGGCAAGGTGCTGTGGCTGGTGGGCGCCACCATGATCCTGGGCCAGATGCTGGGCGCCTGGCTGGGCGCCCACGCGGTACTGCGCGGCGGCCAGCGCCTGATCCGGCCGCTGATCGTGCTGATGTGCCTGGCCATGATCGCCCGCTATCTGTACGGCGTGGCACAGACTTGATCGGTAACGGTTGACCCGGTGTACCGGACCTCTACAGTAGTTCCATAATTTCAAAATACTATTTCAGCTCGGGAACCCATCATGACCGATTACCGCCGCGCGGACGGCGAGACCCGTTACTGGCCCCTGGGTCCGTTCAAGGTCCGTCTGCCTTTCCTGCATTACCGATTCGAGTGGCCCGATTACTTCCAGGGTCTGCTGATGTGCGCCGTGGACCTGGCCGCCATTCCGCTGATGACCGAGCTGCTGGGCATGCCTTTCGAGGCGGCGCTGGCGGTGGTGCTGCTCAATGGCCTGCTCTACCTGACCCACCACCTGCTGGGCGACCCGGTGGTACCGGGCTGGATCACCCCGGCCATCCCGCTGCTGATCGTTTACTGCGAGACCTTCCCGGAGGGCCCGGAGCGGGTGCACGCGCTGATCGCCTTCCAGCTGCTACTGGGGCTGTTCTGTATCGGCCTGGGCGCCACCGGGCTGTCGAGAAAGGTGGTGGGCCTGGTGCCGCCGGCGATCAAGGCCGGCATCATCATGGGCGCCGGCATCGCCGCGGTGATTTCGGTGTTCAAGGTCGGCGGCCGCTTCGAAAGCTTCCCCTGGACCATTTCCATCGCCATCGGCATCGCCTTCTACCTGATCTTCTCCCGGCACTTCGCCTGGCTGAAAAACCGCAACCGCTTCTGGGGGCTGCTGGGCAAGCTCGGCATCTTCCCGATCATCGCCCTGGCCATCGTCATCGCGCCGCTGTTCGCCGAGGCGCCCTGGCCCACCATCGAGTGGGGCTTCACCAAACCGGACTTCGTCACCCTGTGGACCGAGTACACGGTGTTCGGCCTGGGCCTGCCGTCGCCGGAAATGTTCCTGCAGGCGGTGCCCACCATGCTGGCCGCCTACATCGTGCTGTTCGGCGACGTGCTGCAGGGCAAGGCCCTGCTCACCGAGGCGGACGAGGCCCGCCGCGACGAGAAGATCGACTACGACCCGGACCGGGCGCACATGATCTTCGGCGGCCGCAACGCCACCATGAGCATCATCGGCCCGGACGTGGCCATGTGCGGCCCGCTGTGGGCGGCCATGCACGTGGTGATCGTGGAGCGCTTCAAGGAAGGCCGCAAGGCGATGGACTCGATCTTCGGCGGCGCCGGCTCGTTCCGCTGGGGCACCAACACCGGCCTGATCCTGATGCCCATCGTCAGCCTGGTGGAACCGATTCTCGGCGTGGCCCTGGCGCTGACCCTGCTGATCCAGGGCTATGTGAGCGTGCGCATCGGCATCCTCGAAGCCCGCAGCCAGCGTGACCTGGGCATCGCCGGCGTCACCGCGGCGGTGCTGGCCACTCAGGGCGCCACCTGGGCGTTCGCGGTGGGCGTGGCGCTGTGCTTCCTGATCTATGGCCGCCGCTTCTTCAGCGGCGAGAACGACCAGACCTTTACCAAGGACCTTGAACCCCGGAACGCTTCTTCCCGGAACAACGACGAGGAAACCCCATGAAAACCCGCGCGGCAGTACTTCGTGAAATGGGCGCCGAGCGCCCCTACGGCAGCTCCCAACCGCTGAAAATCGAAGAGGTGGAGCTGGACGCTCCCGAGCACGGCGAGATTCTGGTGCGGGTGCGCGCCGCCGGCCTTTGCCATTCGGACCTGTCGGTGATCGACGGCAACCGGCCCCGGCCGCTGCCCATGGCGCTGGGCCACGAGGCCGCCGGCGAGGTGATGGAGGTGGGCCCCGGCGTCACCGACCTGGAGGTGGGCGACCATGTGGTGTTTTCCTTCGTGCCCAGCTGCGGCACCTGCCCCTACTGCCTGGACGGCCGCGCCGCCCTGTGCGCGCCGGGGGCGGTGGCCAACAACGAAGGGGTGCTGCTGGGCGGCGGCCGCCGTCTGCACCAGGGCGACGCCACCGTGAACCATCACCTGGGCGTGTCCGGCTTCGCCGAGCATGTGGTCACCTCGCGCCGCTCGGCGGTCAGGATTCCCAAGGACCTGCCGTTCGACATCGCCGCCGTGTTCGGCTGCGCGGTGCTCACCGGCGTGGGCGCGGTGGTGCACACCGCCGGGCTGCGCGCCGGCCAGTCGGTGCTGGTGGTGGGCCTGGGTGGCGTGGGTCTGTCCGCGGTGCTGGGCGCGGTGGCCGGCGGCGCCCGCCAGGTGATCGCCGCCGACATCGCCCAGGACAAACTGGACATGGCGAAATCCCTGGGCGCCACCCATGCGGTCAACTCCGGTGACGAGGACGCGGTTGAACAGGTAAAAGCGATCAGCGGCGGCGGCGTGGACATCGCCGCGGAATTCGCCGGCGTGGGCCCGGCCCTGGAATTCGCCTTCGCCGCCACCGGCAAGGGCGGCAAAACGGTCACCGCCGGCCTGCCCCACCCGAAAACCCGCCTTGCGGTGAGCCCGGTGCAGCTGGTGGCCGAGGAACGCTCCCTGATGGGTTCCTACCTGGGCGGCCACGTGCCGGCCCTGGATATCCCGGAATACGTGGCCCTCTACCAGGCCGGCCGGCTGCCGGTGGACAAGCTGCTCACCCACCGGCTGAAACTCGAGGACATCAACGACGGCTTCGAGCGGCTCGCCAAGGGCGAGGCGATCCGGCAGGTGGTTGTTTTCGACTGAGATCAGTGGAAAGTTGAAAGTGAAAAGTTAAAAGGGCGGGAAGCGAAGCGGCTTTCCCGCGGCCGTCGCGGCGGGTCGTCCCGCCGAGCGCGGGCACGGCCCTGCTCTCTCGCAGGCCTGTGCCCGCGCTTTCAACTTTTAACTTTTAACTTGTAACTACTTCTTCATCCTCTCCAACATCGCGCCCATCATCTCGTGGATCTTGTTGACCGCCTTGAGCGGGCGCACCATCACCTTGAAATCGTCGATGCGACCGTCCGCGTCGCAGTGGATGATGTCCACGCCGTTGAGCTGGATGCCGTCCAGGACGGTGGTGAATTCCAGCATGGCGTTGTCACCCTGCAGGATCTCGCGCTCATAGCGGAAGTGCTCGTTGTTGAGGGTGTGCAGGGCGGCGGTGAGGTACATTCTGGTGATCGCCTTGCCTTCCTGGGGGGTGTGCACCACCGGCGAGTGGAAGGTGACGTTGTCGGCGAGGATGTCGTTCAGGGCGTCCGCGTCCTTGGCGTCCACCAGGCGGTGCCAGCGTTCGATGGTCTGTTCGATCATGGGGGTCTCCGGGGTCAGTGTTTACAGTGTAAACATTAACCCCGGACTGTATCGCTTTTGCCGGTTTGGGGCCAGCCCTGGAGCAGGTAGCCATGACGGAGCCGGGTATCGCGACTGAAGTCGCTCCTACAACTTCCTGCCGCCGTAGGAGCGACTTTAGTCGCGATCCGCCTCAGTCGGCGGCGGACCCGCTCTCGGCCTTGATCTCGAAAAAGGCGAACAGGGTATCCAGCGCACCGCGCAGGGTGCCGCCCTGCAGTTCCAGGCGCGCCATCATTTCGTCCAGGGCGTCCTCGGCGTTGATGCCGTCCAGGTTGTCCTGGATCAGGTCCAGGGGCTTGAGGCGCTTCACCGCCAGGTCCTGCTGCAGGTCGAACTCGATCTCGTCCTTCCAGCACAGGTTCACCTTCACCGCCGCCAGTTCCTCCAGATGGGCGAGGATTTCCTCCCGGCCCAGGTCCAGGGCGGTGATGCGCACGCTGGCGCCGTCGCCGTTCTTGAACTCACAGCGATCACCCAGGGTGAAGCCCTCCGGCAGGGCGCCGGGCTCGCGCAGCCAGTGGGCGAAGGCCGCGGTGGTGGCGCTGGCGGCGGTGGGCCGGGTCACCGGCAGCGAATCCAGCGCCTTGCGCAGCGCCGACACCACCTGCTCGGCGCGGCTCTCGGAGCCGCAATCCACCATCACCCGGCGCCGCTGGGGGTCGATCAGCACGCCGGTGCGCCGCGAGTGGGTGAACGCCTGGGGCAGCAGCTCGAAGGTGATCTGGTCCTTGAGGTCGGCCCGTTCCTTGCGGCCCACCGGCCGGCCCTCGCGTTCGCGGATCTCCTCCACCCGGGCGTCCAGCTCTTCCTTGATCACCGGACCGGGCAGCAGCCGGGCGATCTCCTGGTGCACCAGGTAGAAGTAGCTGCCGGTGGCCACCACCATGCGGTCATCGTTCTTGAGCGGTGGCACGAAGCCTTCGCTGCTGGGGCTCTGGCGCCCGCAGGGCGGGCAGCGGTTGCCGTCCAGGCGCTCTTCCAGTTCGGCGGCGCTCCAGTTGAAGGGTTCGGTGCCCAGAAAAACGGTGAGGTTCTTGATCCACATAGCAGGGTTCCGGAAAGCGGCTGTCACGAAAGGGCGGCCACATTAGCCCAGGCGGGCGCGGAAGAAAACCGTGTCCGTCCCAGCGGTGGGTCAAGCGGACTTATTCAGTTTCCGGCGCCGAACCCGTTTCCTTTCACACTGGCGCGACCGGCGCCACCGCACCCTGGGCATCGGGATTTGACACCGTCCCCGGATACGGGAAATCTCGAAGGTCTCACAACAACAACGCCAAGCACTCGGAGAGCACTATGCTAGGCCAGATGATGAACCAGCCGCTGCTGATCAGCAGCCAGATCCGCCATGCCGCCCGCTACCATGCCGACGGTGAAATCGTATCGGTGGAAACCGCCGGCGGCGTGCACCGTACCAACTGGGGCGAGGTGGAACGGCGGGCCCGGCGCCTGGGCTCCGCGCTGCAGGGCCTGGGGCTTGAGCACAGCGATCGGGTGGCCACCCTGGCCTGGAACAACCATCGCCACCTGGAGATTTATTTCGGCGTGTCCGGCGCCGGCCTGGTGTGTCACACCATCAACCCGCGCCTGTTCCCGGAGCAGCTGGTCTACATCTTCAACCACGCCGAGGACAAGGTCCTGTTCATCGACAAGACCTTCCTGCCGCTGATCGAAGCCCTGCAGGACAAGCTGCCCAAGCTGGAGCACGTCTACCTGCTCAGCGGCAAGGACGACGAGGCCGCCGCCAAGGTACCGGGCCTGAAGTTCTACGAGGACCTGATCGAGCAGGGCAACGAGGACTTCGAATGGCCGGAGTTCGACGAGAACACCGCCTCCAGCCTGTGCTACACCTCCGGCACCACCGGCAACCCCAAGGGCGCGCTCTACTCCCACCGTTCCACGGTGCTGCATTCCATGGCCGTGGCCCTGCCCGACAGCCTGGCGCTGACCGCCCGGGACTGCCTGCTGCCGGTGGTGCCCATGTTCCATGTGAACGCCTGGGGCATTCCCTACGCGGCGGCCATGGTCGGCGCCAAGGTGGTGCTGCCCGGTCCGGGTCTGGACGGTGACAGCCTCAAGAACCTGATCAACGGCGAGGAAGTGACCTGCGCCGCCGGCGTGCCGACCCTGTGGCAGGGCCTGATCGGTGCCCTCAAGAAGGCCAACGAGAAGGTGCCCAGCCTGACCCGCACGGTGATCGGCGGCTCCGCCTGCCCGCCGTCCATGATCGCCACCTTCCGCGACGACTACGGCGTGGACACCCTGCACGCCTGGGGCATGACCGAAATGAGCCCGGTGGGCTCGGTGAGCACCCTGCTGCACAAGCACATGGCCCTGTCCCCGGAGGAGCAGGCGGCGATCCGCGCCAAGCAGGGCCGGCCGCCGTTCGGCGTGGACCTGATGATCGGCGACGAGGACGGCAACGAGAAACCCATGGACGGCGACACCCAGGGCGACCTGTACGCCAAAGGCCACTGGGTGATCAGCGAATATTTCAACGTGGACACCCCGGCGCCGCACAAGCAGGGCTGGTTCCCCACCGGTGACATCGCCACCCTGGACCCCAACGGCATCCTCACCATCAAGGACCGCTCCAAGGACGTGATCAAGTCCGGCGGCGAATGGATCAGCTCCGTGGAGCTGGAAAACATCGCCATGGGCATGGACCAGGTGGCGGACGCGGCGGTGATCGCCGCCAAGCACGCCAAGTGGGACGAGCGCCCGCTGCTGATCGTGGTCAAGGCCGAGGGTCAGGATCCGTCCGAGCAGGACGTGCTGGCCGGCTTCGAGGGCCAGGTGGCCTCCTGGCAGGTGCCGGACGCGGTGGTGTTCGTGGACGCCCTGCCCCGCAACGCCACCGGCAAGGTGCTCAAGAACAAGCTCCGCGACGAGTACGAGAACCACCTGCTCGACTGAGCCCGACCCATCCGGGGGGAGGCACCAGGCTTCCCCCTGTATCCTGCATCCTGAATCCTGTATCCGGGTTCCCCCTCCCCTTTCGACAGCTTCCTGAAGCGCTGCTAGGCTTTTCGCTTTACGCGCACAAGAAGGAAACACCATGGGAGAGTTCATCGACGTTACCGCCAAAGACGGTGGCCGGTTCCGGGCATACCTGGCACTGCCGCCGGCGGGCAAGGGCCCGGGCCTGGTGGTGGGGCAGGAAATTTTCGGCGTCAACGACACCATGCGCCGGGTGGCCGACGGCTTTGCCGAGGAAGGCTATGCGGTGCTGGTGCCGGATCTGTTCTGGCGCATCGAACCGGGCATCGAGCTGGGCTACGGCGAGGCGGACTTCCAGCGCGCCTTCGAACTGTTCCAGACCGTGGACATCGACCTGGCCATCGACGACATCGAGGCCAGTCTGGAAACCCTGGCGGCGCGGCCGGAGGTGACCGGCGGCGATCTCGGCTTTGTCGGCTTCTGCCTGGGCGGCAAGCTGGCCTACCTGACCGCCGCGCGCACCCGGGCGGCGGTGTCGGTGGGCTACTACGGCGTGGGCATCGAGAACCACCTGGACGAAGCCGCCCACATCCAGGGCCGGCTGGTGCTGCACTTCGCCGAGCAGGACGGCTTCTGCGACGAGGCCACCCGCAACCGCATCATCACCGCCCTGGGCGGCACCGTCAGCAAGCTGGAAACTTTCGTCTATCCCGGCGTGGACCATGCCTTCGCGCGCCCCGGCGGCGACCATTACCACAAGACCAGTGCCGACATGGCCCACGAGCGCACCATCGCCGCGCTGAAACGGGAGATCGGCCCGGACGTGGACCTGTCGGCCCTGTGGGACGAACACTGCCGCCAGGAATTCGCCACCCGCGACGTGGACGCTACCATGGCGACCATGGTGGCCGAGCCCTACGTGAACCACATCCCCACCATGACCGGCGGTGTCGGCTACCAGCAGCTCAGCCGCTTCTACCGCAACCACTTCGTGCACGGTAATCCGGACGACATGACGCTGGTGCCGGTGTCGCGCACGGTGGGCGCCACCCAGCTGGTGGACGAGTTCATCCTGAGCTTTACCCACGACCGGGAAATCGACTGGATGCTGCCCGGCGTGGCGCCCACCGGCAAGAAAGTGGAAATCCCCATGCTCGGCGTGATCCGTTTCCGCGGCGACAAGCTGTGCCACGAGCACATCTACTGGGACCAGGCCAGCGTGCTCAAGCAGATCGGCCTGCTGGACGGCGAGGGGCTGCCGGTGGCCGGCGCCGAGACCGCCCGCAAGCTGCTGGATGAAAGCCTGGACTCCAACGCCCTGATGGCGCGCTGGAAGGACAGCGAAGGGAAATAGCGCCCATCGCGCATAAAAAAAGGCCGCCCGAGGGCCACTGCTGTCCCACAGTTGGCGGCCTCACAGGGCGAACCTCATTTGAGGTTCGCC
>NZ_JADDOL010000026.1 GCF_016906305.1 Alloalcanivorax marinus | reverse complement strand
GAACCTCAAATGAGGTTCGCCCTGTGAGGCCGCCAACTGTGGGACAGCAGTGCCCCGCGGGGCCCCTTTTTTATGGCTTTCGATTGTTTCCGGTGACGCTACTTCTGGATCGACGTGCTCTGGTAGCTCAGGTTGATGCCGCCCACCGGAATGGTCAGATTCACCTTGCCGCCGGGCAGCACCTCCGCGGCGGTGATGTCCAGGGTCACGTCCTTGGCCTGCTGGTTTTCCAGGGCGATGAACAGCCGGCCATCGGGCAGGAAGTCCAGGGTCCCTTCCAGGGTGATCTGGTCGATGGGCAGGCTTTTCACGTTGTGGTCCAGGGTCGGCGGCAGGCTCAGGGCCGGCGCGTCGAACAGCAGGTCGAACTGGATCACGAAGCGCGGCGGGTCACCGGCGGCCGGGTTGTCGCCGGGCAGGATGTAGCCCACCGGAGCCCGGGTGCGGTTGCCGTTTTCGTCCGGCTCGTAACGCACGCGCATGATGTTGGGGCCGGTGGCCGTGGGCAGCGGAATCAGGCCCAGCTCGCCGAGCTGGCCGAGCACCGGATCTTCCAGGCCCAGCAGGTCGAGCACATCACCCAGGGTGTTGAGCACGCCGTCCAGTACCCCGCCCAGCAGCGGCAGATCGCTCAGCGAGGTGTCGCCGTTGGTGGTGTCCACTTCCACGCCGATGATGGCGGTGGTGTCCAGATTGGTGAGTGCCACCGTGGTCGGGTAGATGCGCACCGCCACGCCGCCCTGGCCACGGCTCAGTTCCGGCGGCAGGTCCGGCTCGTCCTCGTAGCCAAGGATGTCGGTGTTGAGGGCGCCGGCGATGTACAGCAGGCGCTGGGCGTTGCAGTCCTCCTGCTGCCCTTCGCCGTAGGGCGGCGCGCCGCCGAAGCCACAGCCGGTGTTGGCGGCCACGATCAGGCCGTCGCCGCTGTCGCCTTCCCGGGGCAGGATGCGGGTGGCGTTGGAAGGCGTGGGGGCGTCGTCGTCGGTGATCGGTGACTCGCCCTCGTCCACGGCGAAGTTGGCGTTCACGTCCACGCTGGGCAGGTTGCTCAGTTCCTGGAACACGTCCAGATTGGCCGCCGCGCCGCGGAACACGATGTCCATGTCCGGGCCGCCGGCGGTGCGGTCGCCGCCCAGCAGCAGGGCGGTCTGCAGGGGCAGGCCCGCTTCCGAGCAGAGGGCGTCGCCGGTGCAGCCGTTGCTCTCCGAGGCCAGGGTGTAGCGGTACAGGGCGCCCTCTTCCCAGGGCTGATCGGGCACGAAGCTGATGGCGCGCGGTTCGATCTGCAGCACGCCGGGCACGGTGCCCTGGCAGACGCCGCTCTGGTCGATGCGCTCCACGCGCACGCCGCCGCTGCCGCAGCTTTCGCCGAGGGTCAGGGTGGCCGGGTCCATGTTCTGCGAGAAGCGCACGCGGATCGGCCGGTTGGCGGGCATGGCGTCGATGGGCAGCCGGTCCAGCGCCACCTGCTCGCTGTCGGAACTGGAGGACAGGCACACGCCCTGGCTGCCCTGGCCGTTGAAGTCACCCAGGTTCAGTTCATCGCTGCTGGCGCACGGGAAGCCGGGGTAGACCACCATGGCGAAGGGCCCGCGCACCACGCTCTCGCCGTCCTCGGTTTCCACGTATTCCGGCAGGGAGAAGGTCAGGGTGTCGCCGCCGTTGATCCGGTCGATGGGCCGCAGGGCATTGCCGGCCAGGTCGGTGATGCCGGAGGTGGCGGTCACCGCGTATTGCACGCCGAAGTTCACCGGATCATCCGGGTGAATGATCAGGGCGTTGCCGTTCAGGCGCCAGGAGAACGGCTCGGGGGCGCCGCCCTTGGTGAGGCGCAGGGTGCCGTTCTCGGTGATGCTGAGCGGGTCCAGGGTTTCGTCGAACTGCAGCACGATGGGTTCACCGGGCACCATGCGGTCGGCGAAGTCACCGGGCTGCCAGGACAGGCGCAGCTGGCCGTTCTGGGTCACCGCCTGCAGTTGCGGGCCGGTGTTGTCCTGCTCCGGTTCCGGGGCGTTGACCTGGTCCTCGTAGGACTCCATGCGGAAGCTGAGCAGGCCGTGATGATCCTCGATGCCCAGTACCCGGGGCTCCACCACGGTGAGCGCGTCGGCGCGCAGCCGGCCGTCGCTGACGCTGGCCTGGCCGATCAGTTCCAGATGCACCAGATGCTGGGTAAAGGCGCCGTTGGCGCGGGCGTCGGCGGTGGTGGTGGCCACGTCCATGAACAGGCGCAGGTTGCGCGGCGCATTGACGTCAATGGAGTTGGGGTTGGGGAACAGATAGCCGGTGGCGTCGGTGATCATTTCCACGGTCACCGCGCCGGAGTCGAAGCCCACCGGCACCTGACCGCCGATGAACACTTCCAAGGCGTCACCCACCAATCGCGACCCGCGCGCCACGCGCAGCGGCGTGACCTGGGGGAAATTGGGCTGGAACGCCAGCTCGCCAAACACGTTACCGGTCTGCTTGGAGGCGGTCTGGTCCTGCAGCAGGGTGCCCTTCACCGGCACGCAGTTGATCGGCTCGCCGGTGAGCGGCGAGGTGCGCACGTTGTCGTCCAGGCAGCCCAGGCTCGGGTCCGCCGCCGGCACCTCGGTGACCAGCGTCGCCCGCTCGCCGGTGGGCGAGGCGGTGTTGAGCGGCCGCACTTCCCGCTGGAACGGCTCGATGGTTTCGTCGAAGCGGCTGCGCAGACCCTCCACGGTGAGCCGGTACGTGTCCCCCGGCGTCATGTCCTGCAGCGGGTCCACGGTCAGGGCGTTGCCCTTGGCGATCAGCAGCGCCGGCACCAGCTCGTCACCGCGCATCAGTTTGACGGTGTCGCCGTACACCGCGCTGTTCTCGTCCAGCGGATGGCTGGTGCGCAGCCGGAACGAGGAGAAGTCCACGGTCATGAACTGCTCGTCGTCCGGGAAAATGCTGGCTACCTCGAACGCCGGGCTTTCCTGCTGCAGCGTCACCGGGCCTTCCAGGGCCGGGCGGGTGGTGAATTCCAGCACGCCGTCATTGGGGAACACCACCTGGTCGCCGTTGAGCATCACGTCGCGCAGGGCCACCCCGTAATTGGTGATCGGCCGCAGGGCCTCGGTGGGCTGCAGCACCACCCCGCGCCCGTTGTCCACGGCGCGCAGGTCGAAGTCCACCGGATTGCCGTCGGCGTCGGTGAAGCGGAAGTTGGCCTTGGCGGCGTTCACCGGCGCGCCGAAGCGCAGCACCACCGGGGCGTTCGGCGCCACGTCTTCCTGCTGGTCCAGGGGGTAGGAGTAATACAGCGCTTGGCTGCTGGTGGGCGAGCGCGGCGTCAGTTCGCCGCCGCCGCCACCGCCGCCGCCACCACAGGCGGCCAGCGCCAGGGTGGCGCCAAGAGTGGCTATTGTCAGGGTAGGACGCATGAGAGCACCTCGTTATTGGACTTATCTCTGATTACTTCATATGCAATTCATAAAACAAAAGCGGTGGCCTTTGCCGTATGAAAAAGGTTGGAAACCGTACGCGGAAGCGGAGCAAGGTTGCGGAACGTTGCCACCGGGTAGCGCAACGTTACCGCACGGTAAAAGCGGGCGGGGGAACGCCCGGCGGGAAGTCGTGAAGGGTCAAGCCGCCCGGTCGCGGGCGGTCAAACCGGGCCCCTGCGGGCCCGTGATCAGTAGACGGAGACGCCGCCGCCTTCACCCACCAGCACCACGTCCGCCGGGCGGCGGGCGAACAGGCCGTTGGTGACCACGCCGGTGATGTTGTTGAGGGTGGTTTCCAGCTCGATGGGATTGAGAATATCCAGGTTGTGCACGTCCAGGATCAGGTTGCCGTTGTCGGTGACGAACCCTTCCCGATACTCCGGCCGGCCGCCCAGGGCCACCAGCTTGCGCGCCACGTGGGAGCGGGCCATGGGGATCACCTCCACCGGCAGCGGGAAGCGGCCCAGCCGCTGCACCTTCTTGGAGGCGTCGACGATGCAGACGAACTCCCGGGCCACCGCCGCCACGATTTTCTCGCGGGTGAGGGCACCACCGCCGCCCTTGATCATTTCCCGGTGTTCGTTGACCTCGTCGGCGCCGTCCACGTACACCGGCAGCCGGTCCACGTCGTTGAGCTCCAGTACCGGAATGCCGTGGCCGCGCAGCCGCTCGGCGGTGGCCTCGGAGCTGGCCACGGCGCCGCGAATACGGTCCTTGAGCGCGGCCAGGCCGTCGATGAAATGATTGGCGGTGGAGCCGGTGCCCACGCCCACCACCTCGCCCTCGGGCACGTAGCGCAGCGCCGCTTCGGCCACCAGTTTCTTGAGCGCGTCCTGATCCATGCGATCCATCCTCGTTGCGACGGCGGGATTATACGGGCCCGGGCGGTGCGGATACAGGCCGCCACGGGCGGTGGTCCGGTGGACGCTTGGCCGGGCCGGACCGTAAACTACGCCTTTGCGCTCGCGCCTTTTCCAGCTTCGGATGCCCCATGCTTGACCAATACGTGAAACGGATTCTCCAATCCCGCGTCTACGACGTGGCCCACGAAACCCCGATCCACGCCGCGCCGCTGATTTCCAAGCGCATCGGCAACCGGGTGTTGCTCAAGCGGGAGGATCTGCAGCCGGTGTTTTCGTTCAAGCTGCGCGGCGCCTACAACAAGCTGGCGGCGCTCACCGACGCCCAGCGCGAACGTGGGGTGATCTGCGCCTCCGCCGGCAACCACGCCCAGGGCCTGGCCCTGGCCGCCAGCGCCATGGGCGTGCGCGCGGTGATCGTGATGCCGCGCACCACCCCGGAGATCAAGGTGAAGTCGGTGCGCCAGCGCGGCGGCAAGGTGGTGCTGCACGGCGACGGCTTCGACGAAGCCCTGGCCCACGCCCGCAAGCTGGAAGAGAAGGAAGGCCTGACCTTCGTGCACCCCTACGACGACCCGGACGTGATCGCCGGCCAGGGCACCGTGGGCATGGAGATCCTGCGCCAGCAGAGCCGCGAGCTGGACGCCATCTTCATCCCGGTGGGCGGCGGCGGTCTGGCCGCCGGCGTGGCCGCCTACGTGAAGTACGTGCGCCCGGACGTGAAAATCATCGCCGTGGAACCGGAGGACGCCGCCTGTCTGAAGGCCGCTCTGGAGCGCAAGCGCCGGGTCACCCTGTCGGAGGTGGGGCTGTTCGCCGACGGCGTGGCGGTCAAGCAGATCGGCAAGGAAACCTACCGGGTGTTGAAGGACACCGTGGACGAGGTGATCACCGCCACCACCGATGAAATCTGCGCCGCCATCAAGGATTCCTTCGAGGACACCCGGGCGGTGTGCGAGCCCGCCGGTGCCCTGGCCCTGGCCGGCCTCAAGAACTGGGTGCACAAGCACGGGGTGGAGAACCAGACCCTGGTGGCGATCCAGTCCGGCGCCAACGTGAACTTCGACCGCCTGCGCCACATCTCCGAGCGCTCCGAAGTGGGCGAGCAGCGCGAGGCGATCCTGGCGGTGACGATTCCGGAAAAGCCCGGTGCCTACCGGAATTTCCTGCAGGTGGTGGGGCGCCGCAGCATCACCGAGTTCAACTACCGCTATGCCGGCGACCACGAGGCCAACATCTTCGTCGGCATCCAGATCCGCCCGGGTGGCACGGACCTTGCTCCTCTGCTGGAGGAACTGCGCGAGGCGGGCTACCCGGTGGTGGACATGACCGGCAACGAGATGGCCAAGCTGCACATCCGCCACATGGTGGGCGGCCACACCTCGCGCCAGGACCTGGACGAGATGCTGTTCCGGGTGGAGTTTCCGGAGCGCCCCGGCGCCCTGCTGAAATTCCTGATGTCCCTGGGCCAGAAGTGGAACATCAGCCTGTTCCACTATCGCAACCACGGGGCCGCCTATGGACGGGTGCTGGTGGGTTTCCAGGTGCCGTTCGGGGACCGGGGCAACCTGCGCAAGGACCTGAAAAAGGTGCCTTACCCCATGGTGGAAGAAAGCGACAACCCGGCCTATCGCCTGTTTTTGAACTAAAACGGGGCAGGGCGGGTCCCAAGCTTCCGGTGCCTTTTCAAGGATGAGACGATGCGCAGAAAGCTGCGTATGCGGGGCCGTGAAGCTGGTGAGTTGGCCGGTAGTTTTGTTAAGAAGCGTGAGCATTGCCCTGTAACTGCTTGACCTCAGGGGCTTTTGCTGTTGAATTTTGACCTACGTCTCATTGTGTTACGAAAAAAATGTCGTACCATCTCAAGACTTTCGCCCTTTTAGGGCACGGGGATACGGGAAACACCGCATCGGCGTCGCGGCGGCAGCCGGCCGGCGCCACACAAAGCGGGGTTCCGTTGAATACAGTACCGCGCCGCGGGACCGTTCCGGTCGCCGGCATCATCATTTGGGGATTCGCAGCGTAATGAAGAAAAAGCCCGACGCCCTCGTCGTTCTTGCTTTTGTTTTTGCTCTCGGGGTTCTGGTCAGCACGCTGACCCACGGCGGTAACGACGCCGATCTGGAACGGTTCGCCAATTCGGCGGGCGTGAAGGTCAGCGTCTCGAGTCCGTGACCACCTGATCCAGCGGCCGGTCCCACTCCGCGTCGTCGACACGGGGCAGCCGCTGGAACTCAAACGCCACACCGATCAACCGTGGACGCCGGGGCCGGCGCGCCAGGTCACTCAGTGCGCGGTCGTAAAAGCCGCCGCCCATGCCCAGCCGATGCCCCCGGTCATCGAATCCCACCAGCGGCACCAGCATCGCGTCCAGCGCCCAGGCGGCCCGGGCCCGCTCCCGCCGTGGCGGTTCGCCGATGCCGAAACGGTTGGCGCGCAACCGCCGCTCCCGCCGCCACAGCCGGAAATGCATCCGACCCCGGTGCACCCGGTCCAGCGCCGGCAGATACAGCCGCGCGCCCTGGAAGCGCGCCTGCGCCAGCGCCGGCAGCGGATCCAGCTCCCCGTCCCCGGCCAGATACAGCGCCACATGCCGGACCCGGCGCGGCCCCAGGGCCCGCCGCAGATTCTCCGCCAGCCGCCGCTGCGCCCGCCGCCGCTCGCCAGCGGGCACGGCACGGCGCCGCGCGCGAAGGGTTCGCCGCAGGGAGGCTCTTGAAGGGTTGGAGTGGCTCATGGGGAGGCGATCAGTGACGGGGCGGGCGCCCCTTTTTTCTTTCAACTTTCAACTTTTAACTTTCAACTCGAACTTCGAGGTGTTCTTGGCTGGCGCCGCCATCGCGGTCCAAGGACCGCTCCTACACGGGGCGGTTGCCCGAAATAAAGCGTGCCTCCCGAACCGCCGCTGCGGGTGTGGCCCTTGAACCGAAAGGTTCAAGGCGGAGACCTCAGGCTAATGCCCTCAGGCTTTCCGCTCGAAGGCGGACATGCGCACAGGCACGCCAATTCGATCCCCTTGGGGTAAAGCATCGGCTCAGGGACATAACCCGTCTGGCGCACGGTCCAGGAAGCACTTGGGAAGGAGTATAACAGGGAGGACGTGAACGGTCAGGGCTTGACAGACGTGGGTGTCTGGCTTTCCTCGAAGGCGCGGATTTCGTTTTCCAGCCGGCTCAGCAGCCCTTCCACCCGGGCATCGCTGTCCGCGTCGCTGTCCAGGTGCTCACGGGCTTCCAGCAGCTCATGACTCATGTTCAGCGCCGCCATGATGGCGATGCGCTCCAGCCCGATCACATTGGCCTGGCGCACCTCGCGCATCTGTTCGTCCAGATAGCGGGCGGCGCGCAGCAGGTTATCCTGCTCGCCGGGCGGGCAGGCCACGCGGTATTCCTTGTCCAGCAGATGAATCACCAGGGAGCTGCCGCTCATGAATCCTCCTGCTCCAGGGACCGAAGGCGCGTTATGATGGCCTCCACGCGGCTTTTCGCCAGATCGTTTTTCTTGATCAGCTGGGTGCGCTCGTCGAGCAGACGGGTCTCGCGTTCACGCAGCAGGCGATTCTCCTGACGCAAATGCGCCGAGATCCGCAACAGCTCGTCCACACGGGCTTCCAGTTGCCGGAGTTGTTGATCCGTCGTCATGGCAAATTGGTCGCTGTTCGCCTAATGTTACGCCCCTGGGTCAGCCCCCGATCCGGGCCCCGTTGACCGCCCATTGGCGGCTTTTTGTACTATAGGTGGGGCCCCTGTAAGGGTCAACGAAATTCCAAGGTGCGAGAGACACTTAGCGCCTTTTTGCAAAGAGTTACTGAAGAATCCGATGTCCGATCTGCCTGATTTTGAACGCCTCGCCCAGGCCGCCTCCGCCGCCGGTCTGGCCACCTCCCCCAGCGAACTGCACGGGGTCATCTGCGGGCTGCTCGCCACCGGCCACGGCCAGGAGGACGCCAGCCTGCTGGGCATCCTCTCCGCCCACGCGGAACAGCCCCAGGGCCTGGGCGCGGACCTGGGCGGCGACCTGATCCTGTGGCGCGACGCCGCCCGCGACGGGTTCGCCGGCACCGGCCTGGATCTGGTGCTGCTGCTGCCCGGCGATGAGGAAGAGCTGGGCCTGCGCGTGGCCGCTCTGGGCCAGTGGGCCGAGGGCTTTCTGGTGGGCTTCGGCACCGGCGCCGCCGGCATCAACGACAGCCAGCTGTCCCCCGGTGTCCAGGAAGCGCTCTCCGACCTGTCCGCGATCAGCCAGGTGAGCACCCCGGAGGAGGAGGATGAGGAGCAGGAACAGCTGCTGGAGCAGGTCACCGAGCACTGCCGGGTGTCGGCGCTGATGATCTACACCGACCTGGTGATGAAGCCGGCGTCCAAACCGGACGACGCTCACTCAAAACCCACCCGGCACTGAGCCGGGCCGCGCTGCGTTCAATCGCGCCACCGCCGCCCGCCACCGTTGAAAGGAGCCCCATGAGCATTCGCCCCGAGGAATTCCAGCAACGCCGCGCCGAACTGATGGCGCAGATGGAGCCCAACAGCATCGCCATCCTGGCCGCCGCCCCGGAACGCACCCGCAACCGGGACGTGGAGCACCCCTACCGTCAGGACAGCGACTTCTGGTACCTGAGCGGCTTCCCCGAACCGGAAGCGGTGATGGTGCTGCTGCCCGGCCGCGAGCACGGCGAATACGTGTTGTTCTGCCGCGAGCGCGACCGCGCCCGGGAAATCTGGGACGGTTACCGGGCCGGCCAGGAAGGCGCGGTGGCCGAGTACGGCGCCGACGACGCCTTCCCCATCAACGACATCGACGACATCCTGCCGGGGCTGGTGGAAGGCCGTAACCGGGTCTACTACGACCTGGGCCGCGACGCCGATTTCGACCGCCGCCTGATGGGCTGGGTCAACGCCATCCGCGAGCGGGTGCGCACCGGCGCCCAGCCCCCCGGCGAGTTCGTGGCACTCTCCCATCTGCTGCACGATATGCGGCTGTTCAAGAGCAAGGCGGAGGCGGACCTGATGCGCCGCGCCGGCCAAATCTCCGCCGGCGCCCATGTGCGCGCCATGAAGGCGGTGCGCCCGGGCCTGTACGAGTACCAGCTGGAAGCGGAATACCTGCACGAATTCATGCGCCACGGCGCCCGCAGCCCGGCCTACCCGAGCATCGTCGGCGGCGGCGCCAACGGCTGCGTGCTGCACTACATCGAAAACAGCGCCGAGCTGAAGGACGGCGACCTGGTGCTGGTCGACGCCGGCTGCGAGCTGGAAAACTACGCCTCGGACATCACCCGCACCTTCCCGGTGAACGGCACTTTCAGTGGCGAGCAGCGCGCCCTCTACGAGCTGGTGCTGCGCTCCCAGTACGCGGCCATCGCCGACACCCACCCGGGCCATCACTGGAACGTGCCCCACGAAACCGTGGTGCGCATCCTCACCGAGGGCCTGGTGGATCTCGGCCTGCTCAAGGGCAAGGTGGACGATCTGATCGAGGAAATGGCCTACCAGCGCTTCTACATGCACCGCACCGGCCACTGGCTGGGCCTGGACGTGCACGACGTGGGCGACTACCGGGTGGGCGGCGAATGGCGCCAGCTGGAACCGGGCATGACCCTGACCGTGGAACCGGGCCTCTACATCGCCCCGGACGACGACACCGTGGAGGAACGCTGGCGCGGCATCGGCATTCGCATCGAGGACGATGTGCTGGTCACGAAAGACGGGTGTGAGGTGCTCACCGGGGATGTGCCGAAGGACATCGATGATATCGAAGCGCTGATGCGCGAGGCGCGCGCGTGAACGGCGGCGCGCCGCTGATCATCGGCGGAGGCATGGCCGGGGCGGCGTTGGCGTTGTTGCTGCGTCACCACGGCACGCCGGCGGTGACGCTGGTGGAGAGCCATGCCATCGCCGCCGGCGAGCCGCCGGACACGCCCAGCTTCGACGCCCGCAGCACGGCGCTGTCCGCCGGCAGCCTGGCGACGCTGGCGCGGCTCGGGCTGCTGGAGGCGGTGCTGGAGCGGGCGGCGGGCATCGAGACCGTGCACGTGTCGCGGCGGGAGCGGCTGGGCATCACCCGGCTGCACGCCGGGGAGCACGCCCTGCCACGGCTGGGCGCGGTGGTCGAGAACCGCTGGTTCGGCCATGTGCTGCTGCGCGCGGTGGAAGCGGACGCGGCCATCACCCTGCGCGCGCCGGCCCGCGTCACCGGCATCCGCCGCCACGAACAGGGCTACACCGCCACCTTCGACGACGGCGCCACCCTGGACACGCCGCTGCTGATCGCCGCCGATGGCGCCCGCTCCCAGACCCGCGACTGGATGGGCATCACCGCCCGCCACGAGGACCTGGGCCAGGACGCCCTGATCGCCAATCTGGGGCTGGCGGAACCCCACGGCAACGTGGCCTTCGAGCGCTTTCTCGACGATGGCCCCCTGGCGCTGCTGCCGCTGCCAGACCAGCGCCAGGCGCTGGTCTGGACCGGCCCCCGGGACCAGGTGGACGCCTGGATGGCCCTGGACGACGACGCCTTCCTGGCCGCCCTGCGCCAGCGGGTGGGCGGCGCCTCGCCGCGGCTGGCCCGGGTGGGCGAGCGGCACCGCTACCCGCTGATTCTCACCGAGGCCTGCGGCCAGGCGGTGCCGTTCGGCGCGGTGGTGGGCAACGCCGCCCACACCCTGCACCCGGTGGCCGGCCAGGGCTTCAACCTCACCTTCCGGGATCTGGCCCTGCTCGCCGAACGGGTCGGCGGCCAGCCGGACCCGGGCCGCCTGGACCGGCTCTCCGCCTGGGCCGCCGAACGCCGCCGCGACCAGACCGACATCGGCCAGGCCTCCCGCTGGCTGCCGGAACTGTTCCGCGTGCGCCACCCGCTGTTTGCCCACACCCGCCAGCTCGGCCTGCTGGGGCTGGATCTGTTCCCTGCGGCTCGCAAAAGCTTCGCCCGCCGGGCCATGGGGCTATGAGAATGTCAGACGCACACGCCATGAAAGAACCCCCCCACACCGACATCCTGATCATCGGCGGCGGCATGGCCGGCGGGCTGCAGGCGCTGCTGCTGGCGGACCTGGGCTTCACCGTGCGGGTGCTGGACGGCGCCCCGGCGCCGGCCTGGCCGGAGGGGCCGGCGGCGGCGCGGGTGTCCACCCTGAGCGAGGCCAGCCATTGGCTGCTGCGGCACACCGGCGTGTGGGAGCGGTTGCGCCCGGAGCGGGTGCAGGGCTACACCTCCATGCGGGTGTGGGACCAGGACGGCACCGGCGAGGTGGCGTTCGACGCGGCGGACGCCGGCGCCGAGCATCTGGGCTGGCTGCTGGAAAACGACCATCTCACCGCCGCCCTTTATGACGCCGCCCGGGAACGGGACGCGCTGGATTGGCAATGCGACCGGGCGGCCACCGCCCTCGAGCGGCAGGGCCGCCGCTGGCGGGTGGAGGCCGGCGGTGAGACCTTTACCGCCGACCTGCTGATCGGCGCCGACGGCGCCCGCTCCCGGGTCCGCGACAAGGCCGGCATTCCCGACGGCCTGCGCGACACCGGCCACCAGGCCATCGTCTGCACCATCGAGACCGAACGGCCCCACGGCGCCTGTGCCCGTCAGGTGTTCATGGATTCCGGGCCGCTGGCGTTGCTGCCGCTGTTCCCTGAACAGAGCGGCGGAGACGGCCACCAGTGCTCCATCGTCTGGTCCGCCTGGCCACACCGGGTGGAACAACTGATGGCCCTGGACGACGACGCCTTCGGCGTGGCGCTCTCACAGGCCAGCGGCCAGGCCCTGGGCACGGCCCGGCCGGTGAGCCGGCGGTTCGTGTTTCCGATCCAGGAGCGCCACGCCAGCAGCTATGTGGCGGCGGGGCTGGCACTGATCGGTGACGCCGCCCACGTGGTGCATCCGCTGGCCGGGCAGGGCATCAACCTGGGCCTGCTGGACGCGGCGGTGCTGGCGGAGGAACTGGGACGGGCCCGGGAAGCGGGCGTGGCGGTGGACCACCCGGCGGTGCTGGCGCGCTACGAACGCCGCCGCCGCGCCGACAACCTGCTGATGCAGAACGCCATGCGCGGCTTCAAGCTGCTGTTCGAACGGCGGGAACTGCCGGTGCGCTGGCTGCGCAACAGCGGTCTGAACCTGGTCAACCGGCTGGCGCCGGCCCGGCAGGCGTTCATGCACCGGGCCCTGGGTCGCGCCGGCGATTTGCCCCGCACCGCCCAGCCGATGCATCTACGGTCGTAAATGCGACTGTAGGAGCGGCTTTCACCCGGCGGCGCGCACTTCCCTCAGCTTCTCCACCGCTTGCCGCGAAATCGGCGTCAGGTCCTCGCCGCCGTCGTCCGCATAGGCGAGGATCTGCGCCTTCATGCTGCGCGCCCAGAACTTCTGCAGGTGCGTGGCCACCTTCTCGGCGGCCTGTTCGTCGGTGGCGCCGTGCATATTGGCGCTGATCTGATTGACCATCTTCACCAGTTGCTCGAGACCCTGTCCGCTCATCGCTGTGTCCTCACTTACCCATCGGCGCCGGTTCGTTGACGGTGGCGTCGGCCCCGGCGTTTTCCAGGTAGTCCTTCTGGCGACGGTCGAAGTCCTGGAAGTGTTGCTGCCATTGGGACGGCTGGGACACCTTCTCCACCTGCACCGCCGTGACCTTGTACTCGGGGCAGTTGGTGGCCCAGTCGGAGCTGTCCGTGGTGATCACGTTGGCGCCGCTGCCGGGATGGTGGAAGGTGGTGTAGACCACGCCGGGCTGCATGCGGTCGCTGATGCGGCAGCGCAGCACGGTGTGGCCCACGCGGCTGGACACGCCCAGCCAGTCGCCGTCGCGAATGCCGCGCAGCTCGGCGTCGCTGGGATGGATCTCCAGCACGTCCTCGTCGTGCCACTGGCTGTTGGCGGTGCGCCGGGTCTGCGCGCCCACGTTGTACTGGCTGAGAATGCGGCCGGTGGTGAGCAGCAGCGGGAAGCGCCGGGTGGTGCGTTCCTCGGTGGGCACGTACTCGGTGACCGCGAAGTGGCCCTTGCCGATGGGGAAGTCCACCTCGTGCATGGTGGGGGTGCCGTCCGGGTGGCTCTCGTTACAGGGCCACTGGATGCTGCCGTGCTCTTCCAGCTTGGCGTAGCTGACGCCGGTGAAGGTGGGGGTGAGCAGGGCGATCTCGTCCATGATCTCGGACGGGTGCGAGTAGTTCATCGGGTAGCCCAGGGCGTTGGCCAGGTCCTGGGTCACTTCCCAGTCTTCCTTGCCGGCCACCGGCGGCATCACCTTGCGCACCCGGTTGATGCGCCGTTCCGCGTTGGTGAAGGTGCCGTTCTTCTCCAGGAAGGTGGAGCCCGGCAGTAGCACATGGGCGTACTTGGCGGTTTCGTTGAGGAAGATGTCCTGCACGATCAGGCAGTCCAGGCTGGTCAGCGCCGCCTGTACATGCTGGGTGTTGGGGTCGGACTGGGCGATGTCCTCGCCCTGCACGTACAGCGCCTTGAAGGTGCCGGCGATGGCCGAGTCGAACATGTTGGGAATGCGCAGGCCCGGCTCGTCGTCGATCTTCACTTTCCACACCGCTTCGAAGCGGTCGCGCACCGCCGGGTCGGCCACGTGCTGGTAGCCGGGCAGTTCGTGGGGGAAGGAGCCCATGTCGCAGGAGCCCTGCACGTTGTTCTGGCCACGCAGCGGGTTCACGCCCACGCCTTCGCGGCCGATGTTGCCGGTGGCCATGGCCAGGTTGGCGATGCCCATCACCATGGTGGAACCCTGGCTGTGCTCGGTGACGCCCAGGCCGTAGTAGATGGCGCCGTTGTGCACCTCGGCGTAGGCGCGGGCGGCCTCGCGGACTTTATCGGCGGGCACGCCGGTGACCGCTTCCAGGGCCTCCGGCGAGTTGCGCTCTTCCAGAATGAACGCGCGCCAGGCCTGGTAGGCGCCGGATTCGCAGCGCGCGTCGATAAAGGCCTGGTCTTCCAGCCCCTCGGACACCACCACGTGGGCCAGGGAATTGATCAGCGCCACGTTGGTGCCCGGGCGCAGCGGCAGGTGCAGCATGCGCCCGCCATGGGGTGTTTTCAGCAGGTCGATGCGGCGCGGGTCGGCGACGATCAGGGTGGCGCCCTGGCGCAGCCGGCGGCGCATCTGCGAGCCGAACACCGGGTGCGCGTCGGTGGGGTTGGCGCCAATCACCAGAATGGTGTCCGCCTTCATCACCGAATCGAAGGTCTGGGTGCCGGCGGATTCGCCCAGGGTGGTTTTCAGGCCGAAGCCGGTGGGCGAATGGCACACTCGTGCGCAGGTGTCGGTGTTGTTGTTGCCGAAGGCGGCGCGGATCAGCTTCTGCACCAGGTAGGTTTCCTCGTTGGTGCAGCGCGAGGAGGTGATGCCGCCGATGCTTTCCCGGCCGTACCTGGCCTGGATCTCCTTGAGGCGCCGGGCGGAGAATTGGATCGCTTCCTCCCAGGACACTTCCCGCCACGGCTCGTCGATGGAGTCGCGGATCATCGGTGTCTTGATGCGGTCCTTGTGGGTGGCGTAGCCGAACGCGAAGCGGCCTTTCACGCAGGAGTGGCCGTGGTTCGCGTCGCCGCCCTTGTAGGGCACCATGCGCACCAACTGGTCGCCTTTCATCTCCGCCTTGAACGAGCAGCCCACGCCGCAGTAGGCGCAGGTGGTGACCACGCTGTGCTCCGGCACGCCCTGGTCGATGACGCTTTTCTCCATCAGCGTGGAGGTGGGGCAGGCCTGCACGCAGGCGCCGCAGGACACGCACTCGGAGTCCATGAAGTCCTCGTCCTGCCCGGCGGCCACCTTGGAGTCGAAGCCGCGGCCGTCGATGGTCAGGGCGAAGGTGCCTTGTACTTCCTCGCAGGCGCGTACGCAGCGCGAGCAGACGATGCACTTGCTGGCGTCGAAGCTGAAATAGGGGTTGGAGTCGTCGGTGGGCGCGTCCAGATGGTTGGCGCCTTCGAAGCCGTAGCGCACCTCGCGCAGGCCCACCGCGCCGGCCATGTCCTGCAGCTCGCAGTCACCGTTGGCCGGGCAGGTCAGGCAGTCCAGCGGGTGGTCGGAGATGTACAGCTCCATGATGTTGCGGCGCAGCTTGGCCAGCTTGCCGTTCTGGGTGGTCACCGCCATGCCTTCCGCCACCGGCGTGGTGCAGGACGCCGGGTAACCGCGCCGGCCCTCGATCTGCACCGCGCACAGGCGGCAGGAGCCGAACGCTTCCAGGTTATCCGTGGCGCACAGCTTGGGGATGGTGATGCCGGCCAGGGCGGCGGCGCGCATCACCGAGGTGCCTTCCGGCACGCTGATCTCCAGGCCGTCGATGGTCAGCGCCACCTGTTGTTCGGAGAGCCGGGCGGGGGTGCCCAGGTCACGGGAAAAGGCGTCCTTCCGGGGATCGTAATAATTCAGCATGGCGAACCTCCACGGGATCGGGTCAGGTCGTCCGGGAAATGTTTGAGTACGCTCTGTACCGGGAACGGCGTCATGCCGCCCATGGCGCACAGGGAACCGTCCACCATGGTGTCGCAGAGCTCGGAAAGCAGTTCGAGATTGGCGTCCTGGTTTTCACCGGCGCGGATGCGGTCGATCACCTCCACGCCGCGCACCGAGCCGATGCGGCAGGGCGTGCACTTGCCGCAGGACTCCACGGTGCAGAATTCCATGGCGAAGCGGGCCTGCTCGCCCATGTCCACGCTGTCGTCGAACATCACCACGCCACCGTGGCCCACCACGCCACCGAAGGCGGCGAAGGCTTCATAATCCATGGGGCTGTCCCACTGGCTCTCGGGCAGGTAGGCGCCCAGGGGGCCGCCCACCTGCACCGCCTTCAGTGGCCGGCCACTCAGGGTGCCGCCGCCGAAGTCCTCCATCAGCGCCCGCAGGGTGGTGCCGAACGCCAGTTCCACCAGGCCGCCGCGCTTCACGTTGCCGGCCAGTTGAATGGCCAGGGTGCCCCGGGAGCGGCCCAGGCCGTAATCGGCGTAGGCCTGGCCGCCCTGGTCGAGGATGAACGGCACCGCCGCCAGGGACAGCACGTTGTTGACCACCGTGGGCCGGCCGAACAGGCCCTGAATGGCGGGCAGCGGCGGCTTGGCGCGCACCTGGCCGCGCTTGCCTTCCAGGCTGTCCAGCAGGGAGGTTTCCTCGCCGCAGATGTAGGCGCCGGCGCCCAGCCGCACTTCCAGATCGAAGTGCTTACCGCTGCCGAGAATGTCCTCGCCCAGATAGCCCGCCTGGTAGGCGCGCGCCAGGGCTTCATTGAAGATTTTCTGCGCCAGCGGGTACTCCGAGCGGAGATAGATGTAGCCCTGGGTGGCGCCCACCGCCAGGCCGGCGATGGTCATGCCCTCGATCAGCATGTACGGGTCGCACTCCATCACCAGCCGGTCGGCGAAGGTACCGGAGTCGCCCTCGTCCGCGTTGCAGACGATGTACTTCTGGCCCGGCGGTTCGTCGTGCACCGTCTGCCATTTGATGGCGGTGGGGAAGGCGGCGCCGCCCCGGCCGCGCAGGCCGGAGGCTTTGACCTCGTCGATGATGCCCTGACCGTCCAGGGTGAGCGCCTTCCTGAGACCCTCGAAGCCGCGCAGCCCGGTGTAGTCGTCCAGGGACAGCGGGTCGGTGATGCCGATGCGCGAGAAAGTCAGACGCTGCTGGTTCTTCAGGTAGGGGATGTCCTCGGTAAGGCCCAGGGCCAGATCGTGGTCCTGGCCGCCGTCGAACAGGCCGGCTTCCACCAGCGCCGGCACCGCCTCGGGCGTCACCGGGCCGTAGGCCACGCGGCCTTCCGGCGTGGCCACTTCCACCAGCGGCTCCAGCCAGAACAGACCCCGGGAGCCGTTGCGGATCAGCGTCAGGTCCAGGCCCCGCTCGGCGGCGGCCTGGCGCAGGGCATCGGCCACCCGGTCGGCGCCCAGGGCGCGGGCGGTGGTGTCGGCGGGCACATAAACGGTCACGCTCATCACTTCACCTCCACCACGGTGGCGGACAGGTCGTCCACCAGGGCATCGAAGCGCGCCGGATCGACCCGCCCGTGAATCTCGTCGCCCACCCGGATGGACGGCCCGCAGGCGCAGTTGCCCAGGCAATAGACCGGCTCCAGGGTGAACTGCCGGTCCAGGGTGGTGCCGTGGTAGTCCACGCCCAGGGCGCTCTTGGCGTGCTGCTCCAGCTGCCTGCCGCCCACCGCCTGGCAGGCCTCGGCGCGGCAGATCTGCACCACATGACGGCCCGCCGGCCGGGTGCGGAAGTGGTGGTAGAAGCTGATGATGCCGTGCACTTCGGCGCGGGTGTGGCGCAGGGTCTCGGCGATGATCGGCACCGCCTCGTCGGGGATGTAGCCGAACCGGTCCTGGATCGCATGCAGGATCGGCAGCATGGCGCCGGGCTTGTGCTTGAGGGCGTCCACCTCGTCCTGAATCGCCTGCTGCGCCGGTGAAAGCGCGGTGGACAGCGCCTGCCCACCCTGGTTATTGTGCTTATACATATGAATAACCAATCCTAATTGTTTTGTCGGTCAACCGGCTTGCACAGCCTGTTTACCGCGTTTCCGGGAAAGGTATCACCGCCCAATACCCATATGAATATGAAGGGCAATGCCTAAACGATGACCATCAAGAAGAAACTCCACATCGCCCCGGCCTGGGTGTTCCGCAGTGAAGAGGGTGAACTGTTCGATCCGGTGATCTTCCGACTGCTCAAGGGCATCCGCGACGCCGGCAAGCTCACCGCCGCCTCGGCGGAGGCCGGCATCTCCTACCGGCACGCCTGGAACCTGCTGAACCGTGGCGCCGACTTCTTCGGCGCGCCCCTGGTGGACATGCGCAAGGGCCACGGCACCACCCTGTCGCCCCTGGGCGAGGCGCTGCTGTGGTCCGAGCAGCGGCTCAAGGCGCGGCTCGGGCCGCAGATCGACAGCATGGCCTCGGAGCTGAATACCCAGCTGCAGCAGTTGCTGGCCGGCGAGCACCCGGTGCTGCGTCTGCACGCCAGCCACGGCTACGCGGTGGCGCTGCTGCCGGAATTCTCCGACTGGGTGGAGCTGGATCTGCAGTACACCAATCCGGGCAACGCCCTGAGCATCCTGGCCCGGGGTGAGTCCGATCTGGCCAGCTTCCACTTTCCCGCCAGTCCGCGCCTGGCGGACCGGGTGATGGCGCTGTACCGGGAGCGGATGAATCTGAACGACCTGCGGGTGATCCGCTTCGTCACCCGCGAGCAGGGCCTGATCCTGCGCGCCGAGACCCGGGCCCGGGTACGCGGGCTGGCGGACCTGACGCGCCCGGACGTGCGCTTTATCAACCGGGACCGGCACGCCGGCACGCGCATCCTGTTCAATCTGCTGCTGGAGGAGGAGGGCATCGACGCCGGGCGCATCCAGGGCGCCGACCAGGAGGAGTTCACCCACACCGCGGTGGCCGCCTACGTGGCCGCCGGCATGGCCGACGCCGGCTTCGGCGTGGAAGCGGCGGCGCGCCAGTTCGGGCTCGACTTCATCGACCTGGCCACCGAGCACTATCTGCTGGTTTGCCATAAGGACTCCCTGGACCAGGGCAACATGAAGCAGCTGCTGGCCCTGATGCGGGCGCCGGAGTTTCTCGCCGAAATCGAGCGGCTGCCCGGCTACGCACCGGACCGCTGCGGCGAGGTGTGCACCTTCGCCCAGTTGCTGGCCAGCGACCGGGCCTCCTGAGCGGCCGCCCGGCCCGGGCCCGGCTCAGAACAACGCCGCCGCCTTGGCGATGGCGATGTACAGGCCGATCAGGAAGGGCACGCCCACGCCCAGCCAGCACAGCACGCCACCCAGACCAAAGCGGCCGCGCGCGGCGGTGTCGGCGTTGGCGGCCACGCCGCTGTCGTGCTGCAGAGCCCGCTCGCGGGCCACTTCCTCTTCGCTCATGTGGTGGTTTTCGTGCACCGGCCGCACCAGGGCGTTGCAGATCAGCCCCACGAACAGCAGCCCGGCCATGATGTAGAGGGTGCGGTCGTAGACCAGGGCCTGGTCGATGCCGGCGGACAGCTGGGCGTCGCGCAGGGCGCCGATGATCAGCGGCCCGACCAGACCGGCGGCGCTCCAGGCGGTGAGCAGGCGGCCGTGGATGGCGCCCACCATCTGGGTGCCGAAGATGTCCGCCAGGTAGGCGGGCACGGTGGCGAAGCCGCCGCCGTACATGCTCAGAATCACGCAGATGGAAATCACGAACAGCCCGGCCATGCCCAGGTGGCCCCAGGTGGGCAGCAGGCTGTAGACCACGATGCCGATCACGAAGAAGCAGTAGTAGGTGTTCTTGCGGCCGATCTTGTCGGACAGCGACGCCCAGAACAGCCGGCCCAGGCTGTTGAACAGACTGATCAGCCCCACCAGGCCCGCCGCCGCCGCGGCCACCGCCGCCAGCTGCGCCTCGGTGAGAGTGGCGTTGGGGTCATCCACGCCCACCAGGATGCCGCCGAACACTTCCTGCAGCATGGGGCTGGCCATGGAAATCACCGCGATGCCGGCGGTCACGTTGAGGAACAGCACCGCCCAGATCAGCCAGAACTGCCGGGTCTTCCAGGCCCGGTTCAGGTGCACGTGGCCGGCGGTGATCATGGCGCTGCCGTTTTCTTCCTTGGGCTGCCAGCCGCGCGGCTTCCAGCCGTTGGGCGGCACCCGGAACCCGAACGCGCCGCAGCTCATCACGATGGCATAGATCACGCCCATGGTGATCAGAGTGCGCGCCACGCCGGTGCCGCCGTCGGCGGAGAAGTGGCTCATCAGCGCCACCGCCAGCGGCGCGCCGATCATGGCGCCGCCGCCGTAGCCCATGATCGCGAAGCCGGTGGCCATGCCGCGCCGGTCCGGGAACCACTTGATCAGGGTCGATACCGGGGTGATGTAGCCCAGGCCCTGGCCCACGCCGCCCAGCACCCCGGCGCCCAGATACACCAGCCACAGCTGATGCATCATCACGCCGATGCCGCCGACGATCATGCCGCCGCCCCAGCACAGGGCGGCGATGAACCCGGCCTTGCGGGGCCCGGCGTGCTCCAGCCAGGCGCCCCAGATGGCCGCCGATACGCCCAGCATGGCGATGAAGATGCCGAACACATAGGTCACGTGGGATACGGACCAGTTGCAGGTGGTGGTGAACAGGGCCTGCATCAGGCCGATGTCGCCGCAGCTGGCCGGCGGGTTGGCGATCTCATTGCTCATCGGCAGCCAGAACACCGAGAAGCCGTAGGCCATGCCGATACACAGGTGGATGGCCAGCGCCGCGGTGGGCACCAGCCAGCGGTTGAAGTGGGGGCCCGCGATGGTGCGCTCGCGGGACAGGATGCCCGGATTGGAGCCCGAGGAGCGGGCGCCGTCGGTAATGCCGTCCATAAACCTTCCTCTCTTCTTATTGGGTGCTTCTTGCTTTTATTGGCCGCGGTTATGAAGTGCGGATCCTATTACGGGAAGTGACGTTACCCAAGCGTTATACCGAACCGGCTCTTGAGGAGAAAAGCGTTGTGCCCGGAAACTATCCGAAAGTCTTATGACGTCGGGTTCATAGCTGAGGCCGGGCCCGGCACCGTGTGCGTGGTTTCGTTGGTTAACGCTTGTCCTCGCGGAAGCGCTTGACAACAGACGGCCGGTTCCTTTCTTCACTGTATTTTTACAATCTTTATGTTTAACGAAGGGTGACGGTTCTTCACAATCAAGTGAAGGTCGGCGAGCCGCAGGAGACTGGGCCGGAGCCCTTGCAGGCCGCGTCCGGCGGGCTTTCCGCTGGGGGTAGATAGGACCGGCGTGCCGAAAACGATACTTAATTATTAACGTATAAAAGCAGAATCAGTAAAAAGGTTTGTCTACCGGAATTGGTTAACAAAAGTGCACGAAATGTGGCGTAACACAGTGTTTCGTGCAATTTCGGTAGCGCATACTGCGCCGCCTGAATGTGAACGCCTGTACCGGGCGAATTCGATAATAAAGTGCCGTTGCGCTCAAACGGCCCACTCGGAGAAGTCGCACATGAAAAACAACAAGATCGCCCGGGGCCTGGCCCTGGCGCTTGTCATGGGAACCGGCAGCACCGCTTTCGCCAGCATGGGCAACATCGGCACCACCTACGGGGTGTTGCCCACCGATGTGGCCTCCGCTCAAGCCCTGTCCATGTTCAACACCAAGGTGTCCTCGGTTTATTACAACCCGGCCTACCTGGCCAAGGACCCGCGCGGCGAGCTCACCGTGGGCCTGCTGCACGCCGAACACGAACTGCGCGTGAACAGCCTGGGGGGGCCGGCGGCGCCGATCCGGCGTGGCGACGTGCTGCAGGATTCGCCCTCCCAGCACACCCTGATCGGCCTCAAGTCCAACCTCTCCAACCTGACCCGCTTCAACCATCCGCTCTACCTGGGCGTGATGATCGGCATCGAAAAGTACGGCGAGGAAATGCTCGCCTTCGAATCGGAAACCTCGCGCACCGGCCAGTACTTCGAATACGGCCGCCAGCCCCTGTTCCTGAGCCTGGGCGGCGCCACCCAGCTGTGGCGCGGCATCGACGTGGGCGCCTCCGCGCGCATCACGCTGCAGTCCGAGGCGGAACTGAGCGCCTACACCAACCTGGCCGGCGAAACCCGCTACGAGAAGCTGGACGTCTCCGCCAAGCCGGAAATCCGGCCCACCCTCAGCGTCACCATGGACCTGGGGGAAACCTTCTGCCCGGACGGCAACTGCTGGCTGGACGGCTTTGAAACCGCCTTCGCGTTCCGTGGCTACTCCAACACCAACACCACCGTGGACGCCAACACCGTGATCCCCGGCGTCATCGACGAGCCCGGCCTGTCCCTGGCGGTGACCACCCTGGATTCCTACCAGCCCAACATCTACTCCGCCGGCCTGCTCTACCGCACCGACCGGCTGCGCCTGGGCGCCAGCCTGGAACTGCAGCAGTGGTCCGACCTGGAAGACGAGTTCGACGGCGACACCATCAAGGACCAGGCGGTGAGCAACGACGACGGGGTGGGCATCCTGGAATTCCAGGACGTGGTGATTCCGCGCATCGGCGCCGAATACCAGCTCAACCAGAACTTCGCCGTCACCGGCGGCGTGGCCTACAGCGAATCGCCGCTGAAATCCAACGCCTCCCTGAACGTGAACTACCTGGACACCGACAAGTGGATCTTCGGTCTGGGCCTGACCGCCAAGTATGAACGCACCCGCTTCTTCTCCTTCCCGGTGCGCTTCGACATCGCCTACCAGTACCAGAAGCTGGACCCGCGCACCTTCGATCTCTACGACACCCGCTCGCCCAGCTATCCCCAGCCCTACGAAACCGTGGAAGCGGACGGTGACGTGAATGTCATCACCGGCGCCGTGACGCTCAAGTTCT
Organism: Alloalcanivorax marinus; assembly: GCF_016906305.1. Classification (GTDB taxonomy): domain Bacteria; phylum Pseudomonadota; class Gammaproteobacteria; order Pseudomonadales; family Alcanivoracaceae; genus Alloalcanivorax; species Alloalcanivorax marinus. The sequence continues at coordinate 15,899 of NZ_JADDOL010000026.1, read as the reverse complement.
GAGGAGGCGGACCATGAAACTGCGTACTTTATTGCTGGCCGGCGCCGCCCTGGCCCTGGCCGCCTGCGGCGGCGGTGGCGGCAGCGAACAGACCGTGGACTTCAGCACCTGGGTGGAAGCCGAGGTGTTCTATACGTACCCCTATGAAGGGCAACGGGACGTGGCGCCGCGGGCGCCGGTGATCGTGCGCTTCTCCGAACCGGTGGAGGTGGACGCCGGCAACTTCACCCTGGAAGGCCCGGACGGCCCGGTGCCGTTCACCGTCAAGCAGGTGGACGGCGGCCTCAGCGCGGTGCTCACCCCCAACGACGCCCTGGCGGTGAAAAGCGACTACACGCTGACCCTGAACGATATCCGCACCGAGAACGGCGAACCCTCGCTGCCCGGCGACGCGCTCCACTTCACCACCCGCCCGGCCCTGCAGGGCCCGTTCGAGCTGCGCAGCAGCGAGGACAGCTTCGAGGTGGTGAGCGTCAACCCGGACGACGCCGAGGTGCCCTTCCTGGACTTTTCCTCGGTGAACGTGCGGCTCTCCCAGCCGGTGGACCCGGACTCCCTGGTCTACGGCCAGACCATTTCCCTGACCCAGAACGGTGAGGTGATCCCCGCCACCCTGTTGGCGGAAGGCCGCTACATCACCCTCGACCCGCGCCCGCAAAGCGACGGCGGCGAGGACCCGGTGGAACCGGTGGAGGCCGGCGCCACCCTGACCCTGACGCTGACGAACCAGGTGCGCAACATCCGAGGCGAGGCGCTGCCCGCCTACACCCGGGAATTCATGCCCCGGGACACCTCGCCGCGCTCCACGCTGGCCCAGCGGGCCGACCCGGCGGACACGCAGCTGGGCTGCCTGGACGACGGCGTGCGCACCTCGCCGATCACCGGCGAGGCCATCAACTGCGTGCCGCTGATCGCCAAACTGCTGGGCGACAACACCGCCTCCAAACAGCAGGGCAATGTGTTCGCCGAGCTGGCCTTCGCGCCCAACTTCCCGGACAAGACCCCGCTGCGCATCCCGCGCGGTTCCCTGCTCAGCGGCGACCCGCTGGAAGTGAACATCGGCGGCGCGGTGCCGGCGGGCTTCGACTCCGGCGAGGTCACCGTGACCTTCCTGTCCGACGCCAACGGCTATCTGCTGCCCAACCCCTACTCCGATGACGCCGGCGCGCCCAAGCAACTGCGCCTGACCATGGACGTGGCCTTCGACACCGAGACCCAGAAAGCCAACGGCGCCTTCAACCAGAACCTGCTGCAGGTGGAACTGGTGGGCTACGCCGTCACCGACCTGGAAAAAGGCAGCCTGGTGGTGGACGCCGTGGGCATGGTCGAGCCCCGCGTGCTGGGCGTGGAAAACGCCTACGGCATGCTCAGCTTCCATATGGAGTCCTACCCGGATCAGGAAAGCGCGCCGGAGCAACCGCGTAACCTGGACGCGCCGCAAATCGCCACCTGGATGCCCGGCGGCGAGGTCGGCAAGCAGCGCCCCGGCGACCCCATCATCCTGACTTTCGACGAACCGCTGGACCCCATGTCGGTGGCGCCGGGCGCCGACCTGACGCTGACCGCCGACGGCGCGGCGGTGCCGTTCGATTACTACCTGGACGGCGTGTCCATCGTCATCAAGCCGGAACAACCGCTGGCCTACAACACCACCTATGAGATCGGTGTCACCGACGGCATCACCGACACCGCCGGTAACGCGGCGCAGCCGTTCACCCGCACCTTCACCATGCCCGAGTATATCGGCAGCGGGCACCCGGCCATCGCCACCACCACCTATCCGGGCTTTCCCTGCGCGGCGGACAAAACCACCTGGGACATCGCCGCCGGCGACCACGGGATTTGCCGGGGCGGCGAAAGCGACGACGACCACCTGCCGGTGATGCCCATGCCCGGCCGCCGCTCCATCGTGGTGCAGTTCTCCCAGACCATGCTGGAAGAGAGCATCCAGGTCGGCGAAACCTGCGACACCGGCAGCTTCCGGGTGGAGAAAATCGCCGAGCCCGGCCAGGCGCCCCAGGGCACCGTGGACGGCAACAGCCGCACCCAGTACGCCTGCCTGGACACCGTCCCCGGCGAGCTGGAGTATCGCGGCCGCAAGGTCACCTTCACCCCGGATCAGCCCTGGGAAGACGGCGCCACCTACCGCTATGTGCTGATGTCCGAAAACCAGGACTTCAGCGTGGACGACTGCACCAGCGGCGAAGCCCTCTGCACGGTGGACAACGGCCCCCTGCAGACCGCCGTGCTGGAAGCGCCGGAAGACGGCCAGGGCGGCCCCAACCTGGAGCTCTACTTCACCGGCGCCGCCGCCAACGACAATGTGTTCCAGGAACTGCGCAACCTGCCGGCCTACGACACCAACGCCGACTTCGTGCACCAGGACCAGGAACCCCAGCCCCAGGAACAACCGGCCGGCTCCGGTGAGTTTCCGGCACCGCCCAACAGCACCGAACTGTTCGTCAAGGACACCGGCGGCCTGTTGCTGGACGCCCGGGTGGGCTGCGACTACGACGGCCCGGCCTGTCCCAGCGACAAGTTCATCTACATAACCGCCGACCTGGACGTGGAAGTGGTGGGCTATGACGCCCAGGAAGACGCGGTGCGGGTGAACATCTACCCGACCCTGCTCAAGACCTCCTCCGTGGATGTCTACGCCCGCTTGCTGCTGGTGCTGTTCCCCATCGACCAGATCATCGCCACCGGCCCGCAGATCATGCGCATTCGCTACGAGGACCGGGGTAACGGCCGCACCGAGCCGGTCACCGGCTGGATCCGCGAGACCCCGGACGGGCCGGTCTTCGAGACCAACCTGGACATCTACCTGTCCGCCCCGTACCTGCGGCCCAGCGCCGCCGGTCTCCAGCTCAGCCACGACCTGTACAGCTACCCGCTGAGCCTGAACCTGGTGGGTGACGTGACCTTCCTGGAAGACGGCCGTTTGCAGATCGAGCAACGCAACCAGCAGGAGCAGGACGTGGTGGTGAACATCGACCTGATCGACAACGTCATCAAAGCCGCGGACATGACCCTCGGCATCCCCGCGAACGGCGTGTTCCTCAACTACGTGTCCGCCCCGATCAAAAACTGAACGGATCAGCGTCCACTTGCCGGCCCTTACGGGCCGGCTTTTTTATGCCAGTTTTGTATACAGGACCGGCCGGTCAGCCACCGCCTAGGCGCCGTGCGCCGGGTCCGTTATCCTTCACCCCTGACAACCAACGGGCCTGACCGGGCGACCCACTCGCCGCCCCGGCCCACGGACCTGGAGCCCGCCTTCCCATGGGTCAGCGCACACCTTTATACGACGCCCATCTCGCCGCCGGTGCCAAGATGGTGGACTTCGGTGGCTGGGACATGCCCATCCACTACGGCTCCCAGCTGGAGGAACACCACGCCGTGCGTCAGGGCGTGGGCCTGTTCGACGTCTCCCACATGACCGTGGTGGATGTGGCCGGTAAGGACACCCGCGCCTACTTGCGCCGCCTGCTCGCCAACGACCTGGACAAGGTGGGCGAGGGCCGCGCCCTCTACACCTGTATGCTCAACGAACGCGGTGGCGTGGTGGACGACCTGATCGTCTACAAGATCGCCGCTGACCAGGCGCGCTTGGTGGTCAACTGCGCCACCCGCGACAAGGACCTGGACTGGATGGAAAGCCAGACCGGCGGCTTCGCCGTGGACATCCAGGAACGCCCGGACCTGGCCATGCTCGCCGTGCAGGGCCCCAAGGCCCGCGCCTTTCTCCAGGACCTGGTGTGTGACGACGCCCGCGCCGCCCTGGGCGAGCTGCCGTTCTTCGGCTTCGCCCAGGTGGGCAGCTGGCTGATCGCCCGCACCGGCTACACCGGCGAGGACGGTGCCGAGATCATCCTGCCCGGCGAAAAAGCGCCGGCACTGTGGCAACGGCTCACCGACGCCGGCGCCCGCCCGGCGGGCCTGGGCGCCCGCGACACCCTGCGCCTGGAAGCCGGCCTGAACCTGTACGGCAACGACATGGACGACGGCGTCACCCCCTGGGAAGCCAACCTGGGCTGGACCGTGGCCCTGGACGACCCGGACCGGGACTTCGTCGGCCGCGCCGCCCTGGAAGCGCAAAAACAGAAAGACCACCCGGTGCTGCGCGGCCTGGTGCTGGAAGGGAAGGGCGTGCTGCGCCCCCACCAGACCGTGCACACGGCCGGCGGCGAAGGCGAGACCACCAGCGGCACCTTCTCGCCGACCCTGGGCCAGGCCATCGCCTTCGCGCGCCTGCCCGCCGGCACCACCGGCACCGTGGAAGTGGAAATTCGTAATAAGCGATTGGTGGCTCAAGTGGTCAAGCCGCCCTTTGTGAAAAAAGGCCAGCGAGCATATAAACCCGTGTGAACACGCTGGCACGCTACACGCTTGCACGCACCATGCTTTTGGGCGTGCCAGCGTGAAGCGTGCTGGCGCGCAAGCGTCTTTAAAGGAGAAAACAATGAGCGAGATTCCTGCCGAACTGCGTTACCGCCAAAGCCATGAATGGGTCCGCGTCGACGGCGACGTGGCCGTGGTGGGCATCACCGACCACGCCCAGGACGCCATGGGCGACTTGGTCTACGTGGAACTGCCCGACGTGGGCCAGGTGTTCGCCGCCGGCGACGAAGCCGGCGTGGTCGAATCCGTGAAAGCCGCCTCCGACATCTACGCCCCGGTCTCCGGCGAAATCACCGAAATCAACGAAGCCCTGGACGACGAACCCGAGCTGGTCAACAACGACCCCTACGCCGGCGGCTGGCTGTTCAAGATCAAAATGGCCGACGACGGCGAGCTCAAGGAAATGCTCACCGCCGACCAGTACCAGGAACAGATCGACAGCGAATAACCACCCTTCGGGCGAGTTGAAAGTTGAAAGTGAAACGTTGAAAGGGCGGCTCCGGCTCGGGGTTTTCCTTTCAACTTTTAACTTTCAACTCCGCCGCTGTTGAGCTTCGTGGCCTTTCCGATCACCGCTTAATCCATCCGGAACCCCCATGCCCTACATCCCCCATACCGAAGACGACGTCCAAGCCATGCTGGCGGCCATCGGCGCCGACAGCATCGAACAGCTCTTCGATGAAATCCCCGCCCACCTGAAAGCCGGCCACTCCCTGGACGCCCTGCCCGAAGGGCGCGGCGAAATGGCGGTGACCCGCCTGATGGCCGAGCGCGCCGAACAGGACCGCTTCGCCCTCAGCTTTATCGGCGGCGGTGCCTACGCGCACCACATCCCGGCGGCGGTATGGGAAATCGCGACGCGGGGCGAGTACTACACCGCCTACACGCCGTATCAGGCGGAAGCCAGCCAGGGCACCCTGCAGGTAATCTACGAATACCAGACCCTGATCGCCCGGCTCACCGCCATGGACGTCTCCAACGCCTCGGTCTACGACGGCGCCTCCGGCCTCGCCGAAGCGGTACTCATGAGCCTGCGCGCCAACCGCAAATCGAAAAGCCGCAAGGTGCTGGTGCCCGACGCCCTCAACCCGCGCTACCGCGGCGCCTGCGACGCCATCGTCCGCAACCAGGACGTGGAACTGGTGTCCGTGCCGTTCTGCAACGACGCCGGCCAGACCCTGGTGGATGGCCTGAAAGAACACGAAGGCCAGGACTACGCCGCCCTGGTGATCAGCCAGCCCAACTACTTCGGCAGCCTGGAAGACGTGGACGCCCTCACCGACTGGGCCCACGCCAACGGCCAGCTGGTCATCGCCGTGGTCAACCCGACTTCCCTGGCCCTGCTCACGCCCCCGGGCGAATGGGGCGCGGACGGCGAGGGCGCCGACATCGTGGTCGGCGAAGGCCAGCCCCTGGGCGTGCCGCTCAGCTCCGGCGGCCCCTACTTCGGCTTCATGGCCTGCAAGAAAAAACACGTCCGCCAGATGCCCGGCCGCATCATCGGCCGCACCGTGGACATGGAAGGCAAGCAGGGCTTCACCCTCACCCTGCAAGCCCGCGAGCAGCACATCCGCCGCTCCAAGGCCACCAGCAACATCTGCACCAACCAGGGCCTGGCCATGACCGCCGCCACCATCTATGTGTCCCTGCTGGGCCCGGACGGCCTCGCCAGCGTCGCCGGCCACTGCCACGCCAACACCCAGAAGCTGGCCGACAAGCTCTGCGCCCTGGACGGCGTCGAGCGCGCCTTCAGCGCCCCGGTGTTCCACGAAGTGGCCCTCACGCTGCCCCAGGACGCCGACACCGTGCTCGCCCGCCTGGCGGAAAAAGACATCCTCGGCGGCCTCAGCCTCGCCAAGGACTACAGCATGAAGAACGCCATCCTGGTGAACAGCACCGAAGTCCACACCGAAGGCGATCTCGATCTATTCGCGCAGGCCCTGAAGGAGGTTCTGGCATGAGCAACGAAACCACGCTGATCTTCCAACACTCCCGTCCCGGCCGCAGCGCCACCGCGCAAGCGCCCAAGCCCGTGAGTGAGGACCAACTGTCCGCGATCCCCGCCAGCCTGCGCCGCAAAAACAAACCCGGCCTGCCGGAAGTGGGCGAGCTGGAAGTGGTGCGCCACTACACCAACCTGTCGACCAAGAACTTCGCCATCGACAAGCAGTTCTACCCGCTCGGCTCCTGCACCATGAAATACAACCCGCGCGGCGCCAACCGCGCGGCCATGCTGCCCGGCTTCCTCAACCGGCACCCGCTTGCCCCGGCCAGCCACAGCCAGGGCTACCTGGCCTGCCTGTACGAGCTGCAGAACTTCCTCAAGGAAGTCACCGGCATGAAAGGCGTCTCGCTGGCCCCCATGGCCGGCGCCCAGGGTGAATTCGCCGGCGTCGCCATGATCCGCGCCTACCACGAAGCCCGCGGCGACGACGGCCGCACCGAAATCCTGATCCCCGAAGCCGCCCACGGCACCAACCCGGCCACCGCCGTCATGTGCGGCTACAAGGTCCGCGAAGTGCCTGTCGGCAAAGACGGCGACGTGGACCTCGAAGCCCTCAAGGAAGCCTGCGGCCCTCAAACCGCCGGCCTGATGATGACCAACCCGTCCACCTGCGGCGTGTTCGAGCGGCAAATCGAAGCCATCTCCAAAGCCGTCCACGACGCCGGCGGCCTGCTTTACTATGACGGCGCCAACCTCAACGCCATCCTCGGCAAAGTACGCCCCGGCGACATGGGCTTCGACGTCATCCACATGAACCTGCACAAAACCTTCGCCACCCCCCACGGCGGCGGCGGCCCCGGCGCCGGTCCGGTGGGCGTCTCCCAGCGCCTGCTGGACTACCTGCCCACCCCCATGGCGGGCCTGGACGAAGAATCCGGCGACTACCACTGGATCGACACCGACACCCTGCCCACCAGCATCGGCCACCTCAGCGCCTTCATGGGCAACGCCGGCGTCCTGCTGCGCGCCTACTTCTACGCCATGGTCCTCGGCCGCGAAGGCATGATCCGCGTCGGCGAATACTCCACACTCGCCGCCAACTACCTGCTCAAACGCCTCGAAGCCATCGGCTGCCAGGCCGCCTACCCGGACCGTCGCGCCAGCCACGAATTCATCCTCACCTTCGCCAAACTGGCCAAGGACCAACACGTCACCGCCCTCGACATCGCCAAGCGCCTGCTCGACTACAACCAGCACGCCCCCACCATCTACTTCCCGCTGCTGGTCCCCGAGTGCTTCCTCATCGAGCCCACCGAAACCGAAACCAAGGAAGCCATGGACGACTTCATCGACGCCATGGCCAAAATCCTGGAAGAAGCCAACACCGACCCGGACACCGTCACCCAGGCGCCGTTCACCCAGCCTGTGCGCCGGCTGGACGATGTGAAGGCGGCGAAGGAGTTGGATTTGGTTTGGGGTGAGTGATGGTGGGGTTTTAAGGGTTAGTTAGTTGTTACTACCAAAGGGGCCTTTTCTGGCCCCTTTTTTCTCTCTCATATTAGAGCTATATTCGGCTAGATACGCCTTTTTTCTCATTGGGTAGGTGCCCTAATAACGTCAATGGCGGTTATATTCAATGTCGCTTTATAAATAACTTGGTTGCTAAAAGGGAGGTAAGGTGAAAGCCGTAATTTTTGGTTTGTTTATTATTCTTTCTGGATGCGCATCTCTTTCTGGACTGAGATCTGAAAACAGGGCAAACATAATGAGCTTGTCGCCGGGAATGGACAAGTCTGAAGTGACCAAAATAATGGGGAATGAAAGTTACTCTACGATCGCAGGCACCATAAGTAATCCTTATAGATCCGAGCTATACAGGACTCAGGTAGGGATTGTTGAGGTGCTTATGTATTACACCGACCTCAAAGCTAGTGATGACGCCATTACAGACGATGAGCTCACGCCAGTTGTTCTTATTGATGGCAAAGTCGATGGTTGGGGTTGGACGTACTGGGATAATATGGTTCACAAATATGAAATTAGAATTAGATAGAAAGTGTGCGCTTTAAAAGAATTTTAGAGTGATAAATAAGCGCGTTAATTATTAATTGCTCTATTTTCTGGAGATGTGTTTTGGAAATAATTGACCATTACAGAAGAAAATCGCTTAGTGATGGATATCGGATCGAGAACTGCTGGTTTCATTTGCCTAAACAAAAATTCGAGACACAAGAGTTCTTGATTCGCTCTCAAAGGCACACAAGGCCGTCCGAAAGCCGTATTTTGGTGTCTGATTTAGTGAAGGCTATCGATGTGTATGCTGAGGCCTCGAGTTATGAGAATGAGGCTGGCCTTTTTCCTAAGATTGTGGTTCAGAAAAGTAATACGGCAGTTAATTTTAAATCCAAAAAAACTGGGCTTTGGGCTCACTTGGCGTTCCTTTATGGGAGAGTGTGTTCAGGGCCAATTGAATGGTATTTATATGCCTACGCTAGAGGGCGTTTTAAGCCCGGATCATTAAGCCAAGAAATTAGAAGCGGGCGTGGAATTAGGCTGGCATATGCTTCCTTTTTGGCTATTAATGAACAAAAAAACATGCGGTTTAAAGAGCTCAATTAAGGCGGAGACGAAACAGTGCGGATCGGTCATGCTTCCTGCTGCTGCCAAGCACTTCCTTGTCGAGCCTGCCGAAACCCCAAAAGCCATGCACGACTTCGTCCATGTCGTGGAAAGAATCTTCAACGAAGCCAGCTCCGACTGGGACAGTGTCACCCAGGGGCGGTTCACTCAGCCCTGCGCCTGCTGGACGATGTAAAGGCGGAGAGGCAATTGGATTTTGTCGTGCGGGTTGATGATAGGGAGGCTCCTAGGTTCGTTAGTAGTTCTTGTTTGACATTTCCCTTTTCGGTCTGCTTTCTTAAAATTCTCGAAAATATAATAATGCTGAAGAATCGTGGTCTAGAGCGCTACATTGTGGCTGTAAGTAAGAGTAATAGAATAGGGGGTGAGTGTGTCAATATTCAGATTTATGAAAGTTGAGGCGGATTTTCGATCACGAAGAGTTTTCCTAGTAAAGATCATAAGTGTGAATCAAGATGAGATCCTGCTCGCCGATGGTGGCCAAATTAACGTCATGGCTTCCTGGTCAGAAGCTCTTCCGTTCCCGAGAGATTCTGAGGGAAAACTTTCGTATGATGACGCCCCAGGACTGTCTAACGCGCTGTATTGTATTATGCGCAATGGTAGGTTTACCGGGATGATAGTGATGAAAGGAGAGGATGGAACGCTTATGTCGAGAAGCGTGGTCACCGGAAAGGAGGTTATGGGTTGGCAGGGAGGAGACCTTATGGATTACTGCAAGAAAGTGATGAGGGACGATGTGGCGCTTGATTCCGAATATCTCATGCAGCTTTAATCCGATTAAGACGTACTAACTATCTTAGCTCATGTCGTATGGCAGCTGGCGATAAAGGATGAGCTGCTTCGATGAGTAATCCACCCTCGCCGGCTACCCTGCTCAAGAGTCTAGAAGCCCTCGGCGGCCGGCCGCCTACCCGAGCCGCCGCCAGCCACGAATTCATCCACACCTTCGCCAAACTGGCCACGGACCAACACGTCACCGCCCTCGATATCGCCAAACGCCTGCTCGACTACAACCAACACGCCCCAACCATCTACTTCCCGCTGCTGATGCCCGAATGCTTCCTCATCGAGCCCACCGAAACCAAGGAAGCCATGGACGACTTTGTCGACGCCATGGCCAAAATCCTGGAAGAAGTGAACACCAACTCGGAAACCGTCACCGAAGCGCCGTTCACCGGCCCGCGCGCCAGCTGGATGAGGTGAAGGCGGCGAAGAAGTTGGATTTGCTTTGGAGTGAGTGATGGCGCTGCTCTAACGGTTAGTTAGTCGTTACTATGTGAAGGGGCCTTTTGTGGCCCCTTTTTTGTGTTTGCGCGACAAGCGGATACAAATGTTGACTTGTGAAGTCGGTCACGTTTTTATTGGTGATAAAGCCCAGCACACTGAGCTCATTTGGGGTGTGAGAGAGAGGGGGTAAACCGGAAATTTTGTGCCAGCTTGATCTGCCGTGATTAAAAAATTGGGAGGGGATTCAAATTGAAGATAGCATCTGTGCTCTTGGTTATCATTTTTCTGAGCGGCTGCACGACTGTGAAATATAATGGTTCACCGATGGCCGTAAAAAACGTTGATTACCCTCCTGTGGGGCAAGAGGTTACAGCATACGTTGGGGATCATATGGTCGAAAAGGGCGTTATATATGAAGAGCAGGTACTATATGTAAAACGGCGTGTTGACGGCTTCCTTTACGACATCCCCAGCAATAATTACCCACAAGTAGGGTTCGATAGTAAGCAGGATTTCTTTTCAGCGGTCGGCGTCATCAGAGGTGCGCTATCGGATCCTATTGAAGCTTTGGCCATAAAGAAACAAGGCCATAGCAAACTATGTGTTATTACTACATTGGGTGGCCGTGCTTGTTATGATGCTGACTATGAGAGGCATGGGCGAGTTTCGGAAACAAAAAATAGTTTTCAGCAGACACTGATATACAGCGGTCGCGTAGGAAGCAAGATAAATATCGGATACCGAGAGTTTAGCAATAACACCGCTAGGCCCGCATTCAATAACGAGGTTGAGTATGATCTTTCGGCGTCAAGGGTAATAGGCTACAAGGGAGCGCAAATAGAAGTTTTGAATGCTGACAATAGCAGCATTACCTATAAGTTAATAAGAAATTTCCCGAATAGATAACTAAAAATAAAAATTTAAAAAAGGGGGCGCCATGAAAACAATATATAACCCAGATATCATACAAGAGTTCGCTGATAGGTTGTATGCCAAAGCTAATAGTGTAACTCGGTCTTACACTGCGCTCGGGGTTATATTGCTCGGATTCGCTGGGCTCGCAACTGGTCAGCTTGTTTTTGCGGCTGTCGGCGGAATTATTGGTGGCGCGGTCGGTTACGCCTATGGGAAAGAAAAGGCCTTCGCGCATAAACTTCAAGCTCAGACAGCGCTTTGCCAAGTGCAAATAGAGAAGAACTTAAGAAAATAAGTCGTTGTGGTGGAAAATGAAAAATTACTGCCCTTCCAGGTTATGGGTGGCCCATCAATTGGAAAGTATGACATGTCTAATGACCTACACATTAGGCGTGCGAGATATAAGATAGAGAGATAAACGTCACTTTTCGCAAAGGTCACCGATCGGGAAGTCGGTGGCAGATGTAAGGCATTGATAAGCGGAGCCTTGCCGCGCGCCTCATCGGAACGGCGCCGGAATGTACGTCGGGGGATATACGACGAACGTCGGTGAATAAATTGTTAGCTTTAAAGAGTTTGACAAACTGGTGAATCGAATAAGGACGTTATGAAAATCACAAGCATCGCAATCAAAAATTTCCGTCGTTTAGAACAGGTGACTATCGGATTCGAGGATGATGAAACTGTTTTCGTCGGCCCGAATAACAGCGGAAAGACGTCGGCAACAGCCGCATTCCGCTGTTTTCTTGGAGGGAAAGACTTCAAGGTGCATGACCTATCGGTTTCGAAAGTTCCTGCTCTTGACGCGTTTGGTGAAGGCGGCGACGCGGAAGGTCTACCAACAATTGAGCTGGATCTTTGGTTTTCGATTGATCCTAATCACATCTCGTTTGGGCGAGCGTTTACGCTGCTACCAGAGCTGTCGGATGCGCTCGATAAGGTTGGTATCCGGCTGAAGTACCAGCCGAGTGATCCGGAAAAAATGCGCACGGAGTATTCCGCAGCATACCCAGTATCAGAAGACGAAGGAAAACGAACCCGGACTCTTTCCCAGTTTCTGGGTATTGATACAAACTTGAAGCAACACTACGGAATCTCATACTACTCGCTTGATGACCGGGGCCAAGAACTCGTAGAGACCCTGCTAGACAGCAAAGATGGAAAATCCTTGCTCAGGGACTTGCTGAGGGTGGATTTCGTCGATGCTCAACGGAGTGTAAATGATGATGAAGCTAGCAGAAGCAACCGCCTATCAACTGCGTTCTCTGCCTTCTACAAGAAAAACTTGGAGCAGGCTGAAGCCAAAGAAACAGCCTACCAGGTGATCGATGAGAATAACCAGAAACTCACCGACCATTATGAGACGCACTTTAGTGGCCTGATGGAAGTTATCAAGGGGCTTGGTGTGCCTTCCATCAATGATCGAGTTCTCAAAATCGTTTCTTCACTGAGCCCTGAAGAGGCGCTTCAAGGTAATACTGACCTGATATATATAGATGAAGCCCGTCAGCATGAATTGCCGGAGTCATATAACGGGCTGGGCTTCAAGAACCTTATATACATGGCGATTCAGATTAGCCATTTCCATTTGCAGTGGATGCGAACCGAACAGAATCGGCCGCTCTGTCAATTGATCTTCATTGAGGAGCCAGAAGTTCATCTGCATGCGCAGGTTCAGCAGACGTTCATTGAAAATATATGGGAAATTATATCTAATACTGCATGTGCTGCAGAGCAAGCCGAACTCGTGCCGCAGTTCGTGGTATCTACCCATTCCTCCCATATCTTGGACGCGGTGGATTTTGCAAAGGTTCGCTACTTCGAGCGTTGCGAGCTTGAGGGTGAAGACCGTCAGGCCGTGAGGACATTTAATGCATCAAGAGTGCATAGTCTTCGTGGTTTTGATCCGGGTCCGGTAAAGTTTGAGGGAGGACAGGTCGATTCTGAGGAAGCGAAGCGGTTCCTTCTTCGCTACCTGAAGTTGTCACACTGCGACTTGTTTTTTGCAGATGCGGCAATCTTGGTGGAGGGAACCGTAGAAAAGCTACTGCTTGCCAAAATGGTTGAGAAGTCAGCACCTACGCTACGTACCAAGTACCTTTCGATCCTAGAGGTTGGCGGGGCATACGCGCACCGCTTTGAGGGACTACTCAGTTTCCTCAATATTCCGCACCTAGTTATCACCGATCTAGATTCCGTCGGCCCAGAAGGAAGGCATCCAGTGTGTCGAGGCGATGATCCTAGTGCGCTAACCTCCAATGCTTCTTTGAAAGAGTTCTTCGGCGTCAACACCGTGGAGGAACTACTAGCCCTCAGCGAAGATCAAAAACGGGACGAGATGAAAGACCGATGTGTGGCGTTCCAAGTAGGAATCAACGTCGAGGAAAATGGTCAGACACTCACAATGATACCGCGAACGATAGAGGAAGCGTTTGCGTACGATAATTTCGCTTTGCTGCGTGGCAGTGCATTGGACGTGGGGATAGATGTGCCAGATGATTTGGAAGGATCCTATCAGGCTATCTTCGAGAGAGTGAAGTCATCAAGCTTCAAGAAAACTGATTTTGCGCTGGATGTGTTGGCTTCGGAGGTGGACTGGCTAACACCTGGATATATTGATGAGGGGCTGCATTGGCTTGAGCAGCGCCTAGCCAAAGTAGAGCAAGAGCAGCCTTTAGCGAGTAATTGATATGTCGGAACGGATTCAGACTGAAGCAGATGAGAAAGTGGCTGCATGTCTTAATGAGCAGCGAAGCTTCGCCGTAATCGCAGGGGCGGGATCTGGGAAGACTTCATCGCTCATTGATGCACTTAATCTAGTTCGTGACAACTATGGTGTTGCACTTCGAGAAAATGGGCAGCGGGTCGCCTGCATTACATACACCAAGCGCGCCGTGGCGGTTATTTCAACGCGTTTAGGTTTCGACGATCTCTTTGTTGTCTCAACACTTCACAGCTTCCTGTGGGGCGAGATAAAAACCTTTACCAAGGATATCCGAAATGCGCTACGCGAATCACGCATACCGCAGCTCATAGCTAAGGCAGCTGAGAAAGATAATGGCGGCAATAGCAAGACGGCGCTTAAAGCCAGGGAAAAAGTAGCAAAACTCAGTGAGGAACTAGAAAAACTAGATGAGGTGGTTGCGTTCCGATACGGCGATGCGGTGTATAGCAACTACCTAGAGGGCAGACTGAGTCATGACGACGTCATCGAGATTGCAGGCTGCTTACTGAAGGGCAAAGCAGTTTTTCGCAAGGCGTTCGGATTTCGGTATCCTTTCATTTTCGTTGATGAAGCCCAGGATACATTTCCGGTTGTTGTGGAAGCATTCAATGCTGTCACTGAAGATGATGGGCTTCCAGTCGTGGGTTACTTTGGAGATCCATGGCAGCAGATTTACGAAAAACGAGCTGGTGATTTTAAGCCTCCTGCCGGTGGAGAAACTATCGAGAAGACCGAGAACTTCCGTTGCTCGGAAAGTGTTATTACCTTTTTAAATGCATTTCGAAAAGATGTGACGCAGTATCCTGCAGGAGATAACAAGGGGCGGCAAGGGAGTGTAAAAATAACACTCATTGAAGCGGAAAACCCAGAAGCTCCTAGAAGGCGCTACACCGAAACCCAGATCGATCGCGCTTTGCAGCGCATGGATCAAGCAGTCGAAGCTTGGGGCTGGCAAGGGCGAAATGACGTCATTCGGCTTTTCTTGGCGCGTCAGATGATCGCTCGGCGCTTAGGGTTTGCATGTCTCAATGCCTTGTTTACTGGAAAATATGCATCTGCAGCTGCTCAAGAAGACTATGAGTCGGGAGAGCACTTTCTGCTTAAGCCGGTAGTGACCGCCGTTTGGCCTCTCGTCGAAGCCTACCGGAATGGAGATCAGCGCCTTGTTGTCGACCTGTTAAGGACTATTGGCCCGGCCTTCGATGTTCGAGGGAAGAACCGAAATCGGTCATTGAAAGAAATGGTGGAACTATCTAAGCATGTAGTGGCGAACCTTGATGCGGTTTGGTCTAACGGTAGGTTGAGAGATATATACGAATATTGCCGAGAACAAGAGCTCATAAGGCTCCCCGGACGCCTTGCCGAGCATTTAGACAGAAATCCTAGAACTGAAGAGTATGAAGAAGAAGCCTATGGGCTTGAGAAGGGTGACTGGCTTTGCGACGAATTCTTTGCCATGAAAACAACAGAGCTTGGAGCGTACTCTGACTTCATTCAAGAGAACACTGCATACAGCACGCAGCATGGCGTGAAGGGTGAAGAATACTCTGATGTGCTGGTTGTATTTGATGACGTAGAGGCTGCTTGGAATAATTACAGCTTCTCAAAGCTTCTAACCCCTGGAACGTCTGGCGAGCCAAAAGAAAGTCAATTCCGGAGAAGCAAAAAGCTAGCCTATGTTTGCTTTTCGAGGGCTGAAGAAAACCTCCGGATTCTCTTCTATACAAACAACGCGGTTGCGGCAAAAGAGGAACTGCTTCAAAAGGAGTTATTTTCGAAAGCGGATATCAGTGTCGTTAACTAAGGCGCGGATAGATGAAGAAGCTAACAGGCCGCTACACAAGGACAAAATTACTCGCTGCGCTCGCAATTTCACCTGTGAGTGGTTGCGTTATCTCATACCCCGTGTTTGTCAAAGCACAGGAGGCCCCGGCCGATGGCCGGGGTGCGGTTCTCATCTAGTATGATCTCGAATAATTGATAGCCGATGACCTTCCCCCCGAAATTAAGACCATGAAGACGATGAGATTTCCAGTTACCCTG
>NZ_JADDOL010000025.1 GCF_016906305.1 Alloalcanivorax marinus | reverse complement strand
TTCGAACGTCCTGTTCTCAAGGGTCCCGGAAGGGCGTCGCGCCCTGAGTCGCTCAACAGTGAGCCTCGGCGCCACGGCTCCATCCAACCGTGGATGGAGCGGTAGGAGCGGCTTTAGCCGCGAAAAGGCCCCGCCTGCTTAGAAGGTGTAGACCACGGAGGCGGTGGTTTCCTGGTCGGTTTTGTGGGTGCCGGCCGGGACTTCCGAGTCGCGGGTGATCAGGTGAGTGAGCCGCAGGGCGAAATGGTCGTTGATGCGGGAGGTCAGGGACGTCTCCGAGCGCAGCGTGGTGTTCTCGTCGCCCACCTCGGTGCTCAGATTCTGCCGAAAGGATGCGGTGTCGCTGATCTTCCATTTGTAGCTGCCCGCGAAACGGCCGATCAGGCTTTCTTCCTTGTCGTCACAATCCGCGTAGCCGGTTTCCGGCTCCAGGCACTCCACGCGATAACCGGGACCGGCTTCCAGGTCCAGGGTGTGCGCCGGGGTGTCGATGAAACGGCGACCCAGACCGAGCGCGTAGCTGGCCTGGTACTGGTAGCCGGAGAAGGTGTCCTTGTCGTAGGTGAGGACGTTAAACAGGTAGTTGTTGTCCGCCAGCTTGCGGTCCAGCTTGTAGGAGGCGTAGTAGCGCTCGGCGGTGCGTTCCTGCTCGCCGTCGTCGTTCTCGCCCACGGTGTTCACGCTTTCCGCCTTGGCGGTCTGGCGCCAGTTGATGCCCTCATGGGTGGCGTTGGCCTTGCCCACGATGGATTCGGAGTCGCTGTTGCCGCTTTTGAGCAGGTAGGAGGCTTCCACCTCGATGTCCCAGGCCCGTTCCTCGGCGGTCTCCTGATCCGCGTTTTCCGCCTCCTGGGCGTACGACAGCACCGGCCCCAGGGCCGCGCCACAGGCCGCCAGGGCCAACCAATGTTTGCGCATTACTCCTCCAGTATTCTCTACCCGCGAAAACGCCATAGCGTGATGGCATGCGGGGCAATTATGCGTAAAGGCGCCGCGCGCCTGTACCCGCACGGCAGGATTTTACATTCTCCGGCGGCGAAAATCCGTGCCCTGCCCCAACCGCCGCCCGCTGGCTTTGGGGAACCGGGCCCGCTGCGAGTATACTGCGCGCCTTACGATATCTCAGGAGCCTTTCATGACCGCCCCTCGACGCCGCGACGCCCTCAACGCCCTGCTCCGTGATCGCATCGCGATCCTGGACGGCGGCATGGGGACCATGATCCAGCGACTCAAGCTCAGCGAGGCGCAATACCGGGGCAGCGAATACGCGGACTGGCACTGCGATCTGAAAGGCAACAACGATCTGCTCAGCGTCACCCAGCCGGCGATGATCGAGCAGTTGCATCTGGATTATCTGCACGCCGGTGCCGACATCATCGAGACCAATTCCTTCAACAGTACGTCCATCGCCATGGCGGACTACGACATGCAGGAGCTGGTCCATGACATCAACCTGGCCGCCGCCCGGGTGGCCCGGCGCGCCGCCGACGCGGTGGCCACGGCGGAGCGGCCGCGTTTCGTGGCCGGGGTGCTCGGCCCCACCAACCGCACCGCGAGCATCAGCCCGGACGTGAATGACCCGGGCTACCGGGCGGTGAATTTCGATCAGCTGGTGGCGGCCTACCGGCAGGCCACCCATGCCCTGGTGGAAGGCGGCGCGGATCTGATTCTGATCGAGACCATCTTCGATACGCTGAACGCCAAGGCGGCGGTGTTCGCCGTGGATCAGTACGCCTACGAGAACGGTCTGGATCTGCCGGTGATGATCTCCGGCACCATCACCGACGCCTCCGGCCGTACCCTGACCGGCCAGACCACGGAAGCCTTCTACAATTCCCTGCGTCACGCCCGGCCCCTGTCCATCGGCCTGAACTGCGCCCTCGGCCCCATGGAGCTGCGGCCCTACGTGGAGGAGCTGTCGCGGATCAGCGAGTTCGCCGTGTCCGCCCACCCCAACGCCGGGCTGCCCAACGAGATGGGCGAGTACGATCTGGACGCGGCCACCATGGCCCGGGAGATTCGCGGCTGGGCGCAGAAAGGCTTTCTCAACATCATCGGCGGCTGTTGCGGCACCACGCCGGAGCACATCGCCGCCATGGCCGAGGCGGTGGCCGATTGCGCCCCGCGCACGCTGCCGGACATCGAGGTGCAGTGTCGGCTGTCCGGCCTGGAGCCGTGCAACATCGCCGCCGACTCGCTGTTCGTCAATGTGGGCGAGCGCACCAACGTCACCGGCTCCAAGCGCTTTCTGCGGCTGATCAAGGAAGAGGACTACGACACCGCCCTGGACGTGGCCCGGGATCAGGTGGAGAACGGCGCCCAGATCATCGACATCAACATGGACGAAGGCATGTTGGAGTCCAAGGACTGCATGGTGCGGTTCCTGAATCTGGTGGCCTCCGAGCCGGAGATTTCCAAGGTGCCGATCATGATCGACTCCTCCAAGTGGGAGGTGATCGAGGCCGGCCTGAAGTGCATCCAGGGCAAGGGCGTGGTGAATTCCATCTCGCTCAAGGAAGGCGAAGCGCAATTTCTTGATCAGGCCCGGCTGATCCGCCGCTACGGCGCCGCCGCCGTGGTGATGGCCTTCGACGAGAACGGTCAGGCGGAGAGCCGCGCCGAGAAGGTGCGCATCTGCACCCGCGCCTACAAGCTGCTGACCGAGGAGGTGGGCTTCCCGCCGGAAGACATCATCTTCGACCCCAACATCTTCGCCATCGCCACCGGCATCGAGGAACACAACAACTACGCGGTGGATTTCATCGAGGCGGTGGCCGACATCAAGCGCACCCTGCCCCACGCGCTGATTTCCGGCGGCGTCTCCAACGTGAGCTTCTCGTTCCGGGGCAACAACCCGGTGCGCGAGGCGATCCACGCCGTGTTCCTGTACCACGCCATCAAGGCCGGCATGGACATGGGCATCGTCAACCCGTCACAGCTGGCGATCTACGCGGACATCCCCGAGGCGCTGCGCGACGCGGTGGAGGACGTGGTACTCAACCGCCGCGAGGACGGCACCGAACGGCTGCTGGATCTGGCCGAGCAGTACCGCGACAGCGGCGACAAGGAGGTCAAGAAGGAAGACCAGGAATGGCGCTCCTGGCCGGTGGAGAAACGCCTGGAGCATGCCCTGGTCAAGGGCATCACCGAGCACGTGGAAGAAGACACCGAGCTGGCCCGCCAGAACGCGGAACGCCCGCTGCACGTGATCGAAGGCCCGCTGATGGACGGCATGAACGTGGTCGGCGACCTGTTCGGCGAGGGCAAGATGTTTCTGCCCCAGGTGGTCAAGTCCGCCCGCGTGATGAAAAAGGCGGTGGCCTACCTGCTGCCGTTCATGGAGAAGGAAAAGGAAGAACTGGGCACCCAGGACGAGTCCAACGGGCGCATTCTGATGGCCACCGTGAAGGGCGATGTGCACGACATCGGCAAGAACATCGTCGGTGTGGTGCTGCAGTGCAACGGCTACGAGGTCATCGATCTGGGCGTGATGGTGCCCTGCGAGCAGATCCTGGACACCGCCAAAAAGGAAAAGGTGGACATCATCGGGCTGTCCGGCCTGATCACCCCGTCCCTGGACGAAATGGTGCACGTGGCGGCGGAGATGGAACGCCTGGGCATGGAACAGCCCCTGATGATCGGCGGCGCCACCACCAGCCGCATCCATACCGCCGTGAAGATCGACCCGGAATACCACAACCCGGTGGTCCATGTGGCGGACGCTTCCCGGGCCGTGGGCGTGGTGTCACGGCTGCTGTCGGACACCCAGCGCACCGACTACGTGGCCGAGATCAAGAGCACCTACGAGGACCTGCGCGAGCGCCGCAAGCAGCAACAGGTGGACCGCTCCCTGGTGAGCATCGACGACGCCCGCGCCAACCGCTTCCAGCCGGACTGGAGCGACTACACCCCGCCGGAACCCAAGGTGAAAGGCCTCAAGGTGTTCGACGATTATCCGCTGGACGACCTGGTGGCGCGCATCGACTGGACCCCGTTCTTCCGTTCCTGGGAACTGGCCGGCAAGTTCCCGCGCATTCTCGACGACGAAGTGGTCGGCGAGGAAGCCACCAAGCTGTACGCGGACGCCCGCGCCATGCTGGATAAGATCGTGGCGGAAAAGTGGCTCACCGCCCGCGCCGTGATCGGCTTCTGGCCGGCGCAGTCGGACATGGACGACATTCTGCTGTATCGCCAGCCCGGCGACGCGGAACCGTTCATGACCCTGCATCATCTGCGTCAGCAGCTGGACCGCAAGAAAAACGACAAGCCCAACTACGCCCTCAGCGATTTCATCGCCCCGAAGGACAGCGGCAAGCAGGACTGGCTGGGCGGTTTCGCGGTGACCGCGGGCATCGGCATCGACGAGCACGTGAAACGCTTCGAAGCGGATCACGACGATTACAGCTCGATCATGCTCAAGGCCCTGGCCGACCGCCTCGCCGAGGCCTTCGCCGAGCGCATGCACGAGCGGGTGCGCAAGGAATTCTGGGGCTACGACGTGGGCGAAACGCTCAGCAACGAGGAAATGATCTCGGAAAAATACCGGGGCATCCGCCCGGCCCCCGGCTACCCGGCCTGCCCGGACCACACCGAGAAGGCGCTGCTGTGGGAACTGCTGGAACCGGAGAAGAACGCCGGCATGACGCTCACCGAATCCTACGCCATGTTCCCGGCGGCGGCGGTGTCCGGCTGGTACTTCGCCCACCCGGAGGCGCGCTACTTCGGCACCGGCAAACTGGCCCGCGACCAGATGGACGACTACGCCGCCCGCAAAGGCATGGCACGCAAAGACATCGAGAAAATGGTGCCGCATTTGTTGGGGTATGTGGACGAATAAAAACCAGTTGAAAGTTTAAAGTTAAAAGTTGAAAGGGGGCCGCAGTGTCCATGGGCCCCGCTTGAAGCTTGACGCTTGTAGCTTGCCGCCCACGCGGGCACGGCTTACCCGCCCCCATGGCCTCACCCGCGTTTTAACTTTTAACTTTTAACTTTCAACTCGCCCTCCCCGTCCAGCTCCGCCTCTTGCCCATCGACGACGCTGTGCATGACGTCACTGACGCCCCACACCGCCGGAATGCCGGCGGCCACGGCCAGGGCGGCGGCGGCGTTGCAGGGGTCGCGGCCGGCGATCACCAGGCCGCCGGCCTGGGCCAGCCAGGGCACCCAGCTCGGGTCCACCTGATCCACCACGATGATGTCACCGGGCTGCAGACGGTTCAGGCCCCAGGCGCTGCAAAGGCGGCGCAGCGGCCCCTCGACCCGGCCGGGGCAAAGGCCGCTGCCGCGCAGCACCGGGCTGGGCCGGCCCCCGCCGCCGAAGCCGAAACCGATGCGGTCCATCTTCCAGTCCGGCGCGCCGGCGTGGGCGTCTTCCAGGTAGCGGAGCTTGCGCTGGCCGAGCACCTCGCCGGCGGCGGACGCTGGCAACCGCCGCTCCATCCACAGCGCCCACAGCTCGTCGAAGTAGAGAAAGAACACGTCGTCCGGGTGGGCCAGCAGACCCTCATTGACCCGCACCGCGGCCACCGCCCGCAGCAGCCGGCGCAGCCGTTCACCCAGTTCGAACCGCAGGCGGCGGGCCCGCCGCCACGGCACCAGCCAGCGCTCCAGGGTCGCCGGCAAGGCCGGCTCGGCCAGGTCCAGCGTGCGCCGGGCCGGCCGCAAACTGCCCCATTGGGCGGGCTTTTCCCGCAGTGGCGCGTGCACCGGGTCGGCGCCGGGTCGCAGAGGACTGGCGTCCAGGGCGGCCTGGTCGCCGGCCAGTACGGCGCGCAGGGCGTCCGCCTCGCCGTCGTCCAGCAAGGCCGCCAACGGCAGAGGCCGGCGCCGACCGGCCAGCAGATCGGGCAGGATCAGGTACGACAGCTCGCCGTCCAGCCGCGCCAGCCGCTCCCCCAGCCGATCCAGCGACATCAAGCCCCGCCACAGCCGTTCCCGGTCGGTGGCCGGATCGCGCCAACGGCCCAGCTGACGGGCCAGCCACGCCAGCTCCAGGCCCATCCGCGCCCGCCGCCACCGCCCGGGCGGTGACGCCGGCGGGTCGTTGCCGGTGGCCGGCGGCTGCCAGGCCGGAGGTACCTTGTCCACCGCGCCGGGGTGGTCCGGCAGCAGGCGGCGAAAGAATTCCCCATTGCGATAAAGGTGGCTGTGCTGGCGGCGATAGGGCTCCACCCGGGCCAGATCCGTCCAGCCCCGCCGGGCCGCCAGCGGCGTCCAGAAGCGGGTCTTCAGCCAGCGGCCGGCCAGGGTGTACCAGAGCGGCGTCACCGCCTGGTTGAACAGCGCCGGAGCGGCGCGGCGGACCCACACCTCCCGGGGCACCGGCAACGACCCCACCGGCAGGGTCTGCAACAACCACAGGGTGTCGCCATCGAACACCCACTCACCGGCCTGGGGCCGGTCGAACAGGGTGCGCAGCTGCTCGCCCAGGGCCAGCAGGCGCTCGCCGCCGACCACCTGTTCCAGGGCCTCGCGCTCGCTGTCGCTGTGATACACCAGCCGCCCGGCGTCGTCGAAGATCAGGCGCTGGCGTTCGGCGCCGCCATCCACCACCCCTTCCACCACCATATGGGAGAGGTCCTGGCGCAGCGGGTGACGGGTAAACAGCACGCCGGCGGCGCGCTGGCGCGGCAGCGCCTGCACCACCACCTGGGCCGGCGCCGGCTCACGGCGGAACAGCGCCCCCAGGGCCGCCGCCAGGGCGTCGTCGGAGTCCAGATTGAGGAGGCTTTCGCGCTGGGAGCTTTCGTTCATGGTGCCCTGGTGCAGCACCCAGTAGCGGTCGCCGGCGAACAGCCCGGGCAAGGCGCCCAGGCGGCGGATCAGCGCCTCGTGCCCGAGCCCCGCCACGTCCGCGCGGTGGATGCGCCAGCCGGGCGGCACCGGCAAGCCGCGCGCCGCCCAGCGTTGCACGTTCTCGCCGCCGTGCTCGTCGGCGGGCAGTGTTTCGATGCTCATGGAATGGAAAACTTATCGATGTCGTTCGCGAACCCGCCGGGCCAACCACAGCCCGCCCCCGTACAGCAGCGGCGCCAGTACCAGGGTCCCCCCCACCAGGACCACGGCAATGCCGCCGAACAGCGCCGGCGCCTTCATCAGGGTGCTCATCAGCGAATCCTGCCAGTAGAAAAACCATTCATGGTCGGCGGGAAACAGCCAGATATGGAATTGGTAGAACACCGCGGTGGGGCCGGCCACCAGCAGCCAACCTATCACAGCCAGCACGGGGGTCACAGTGACCAGTGCCCAGGCCCGCGCACCCGGCGGCGGGCGGCGCACCGCCAGCCAGGCCAGCGGCAGCCACAGCAGCGCGGCCACCCACACCAGCACCCGGCCGCCATCGATCAGGTGCGCCACATCGCGCAGGTGCACCACCTCCGCCGGGCGCAGCAGCGGAATGGCACGGCCGGCGCGGTCCGGGTAGGACAGCGTTTCCAGACCCCGGCCGCCGTCGTGGACGGCCACCCGGATGCGGTGGAACAGGGTTTGGTGGGTGGCGGCGTCGAGCCGCTCGAAGTCCCGCCGGTGGTGGCGGTTGAGCGGTCCGTACTGGTCGATGTGGGCGCCGATTTCCAGTTGCTCGTACCAGAACGGATAGCCGTAATCCGCTTGCGCGTAGAGGCCCCAGGTCAGTCCCAGGGCCAGGATCAGGCTGGCCAGGCCATAGCCCACCCACAGGGTCAGGGACAGAGCCGGCTTCATTCAGCGAGTCGCCTTGTTCAACGGGTCAGCGTGGCCCGCAGGGAGGCGGTGCCGGATTTGTCGCCGGCGCTCATTTCCAACGTCGCCAGGGTCAGCCCCTGCTCTTCCAGGGACTGCAGCCACAGCAGCAGAGCGCTGGCTTCCTGGTTTTCCAGCTGCACGCGCACCGAGTCGGTGCCGTTGGGGGTGAAACCGCGCAGGGTGAGCCCGTAGTTCTGCGCCGAGCGGCTCACCTCGCTGACCCAGTTGCTGCCCAGCTGGGCGGTATTGCGGCCGCCGCCACGGGCGGCGCGCACCGCGTCCGCGTTGGCCTGGATCCAGGCCAGGGTCTGCTGGTTGGACAGGTAGCGCTGGCGGGCGTCCTGGCGGGCGTTCCAGCTGGGCTGCCAGATCAACCAGTAGATCACCGCCACGGCGAACAGCACCGCCAACAGCTGCAGAATGCGCTGCTCGCGGGGTTCCCGCTCCTGGTACCAGGTGATGGCCGGGGCCAGCCGCTTGTTCAGTTGCGCCCGGGTATCGTTGAGCTTTTGTTTCATCCCGCCTGCTCCACCTTGACCCGCGCGGTGACGCCGCTGGCGCCGTTGCGGTAGTTGGCGATGGTGGCGCGCACGCCCTTTTCCTGAAGGGCGGTCTGCAGTTTTTCCACCTGGTTGTATTCCTTGGCGCCCAGGTCCAGCAGCAGGCTGCCGTCACGCTGGTCGAACTGTATGCGCTTGGGTTCCACTTCGCTGCCGGACAGGGTGGTGGCCACCGCCGGCAGCACCGCGAACAGACTGCTGCCGCCGCCCTCCCCGGCGCTGCCCAGGCGCGCCAGACGCGCCTCGAACTGGCGCCGCAGGCCGGAGGTGGCGCGGTCGCCGGGGAACAGGGACTGGTACAGTTTGGCGGCATCGGCGAAGGCCCGGTCGGCGGCCTGCTGATAGCGCCACTGCTGGGCCCAGGTGGCCGCCAGGGCAATCAGGAACACCGCCGCGGCCAGGCCCAGCACCGGTTTCCAGGGATCCCAGGGAGACGGGCCGGCGCGGCGGGTCTGGCGGGGGGCGTAGGCGCCCTGCAGGATTTCCACGCCGCGCTCGGCGGCGAGACCGGCGCGCAGCCGGTCGCAAAGCGTGAGGTCGTCTTCCAGGCGGGTAAAGGGCTGCTCCTCGTCCTGATGCAGGGCCATCAGGGCGTCGCGCTGGGCGCCGTCGGCCACCAGTGCCTGGTCCCGTTCCAGAATCACCGCGCCCCAGTCCGGCACGCTGATCAGCACTGGGGTTTCCGGGGCCAGCAGATCCACGTCCACCTTCAGCCCCAGGGGCCGCACGCCGGCCTCATGGCACAGCGCCAGCAGCGCGTCCAGATGGTGCCGGTTGATCACCGCCACCGGATAGCGCCCCTGCTCCGCCTTGCCGGTGGCGAACCACAGGCTTTCCGGCGCCTCCAGCAGCTGTTCCTCGAGCAGATAAGGCAGCACCCGCTGCAGATGGCGGGCCTGCTTGCGCGACAGCGCCACCTCGGTGAGCAGCGCCTCGGCGCTGGTGATCACCAGCTGCGCGGCGGCGCCGTCCTGCGCGCGCAGGGCGTCGCCCAGGGTGGTGCGCACCGGCGTCTCCCCGGCCGCGCTCTGGTGCAGCACCGGGGCGGCGTCCAGACCGTCCGCCTGGCGCTGGCTGAATGCCCCCGGGGCCAGATAGATCAAAGCTGATTCGGCCAAAATAAATATCCTTTAGGTCCCTGGAATACTGTCTATCACATTGTTGTTGTCATCGCCCGCATTGTAGAAGGGATTGCAAGCGGGTTCGAGCGGCGCCAGCAGGGGTTTCACCTGCCGGCTGTAGACCCGGGTGCCGTCCGCGCCGCCGCTGGCGGCGCGCCGTACGCGGCTGACCAGGCGGCTCAGATCGCCGGCCACTTCCACATCCACCATCACCTGGAAATATTCGCTGGAGACCCCCAGGCGTTCGCTGAGCTGCTGCTTCTGCGCCTCTTCCAGATCGGCGAACGGCGCCTGCTGCATCAGGGTGCCCACATCGGCGATGGGCTCCTCCCGGCGCATCTGCTCCACCACCTTGGCCCCTTCGGTGCCGGCGTACAGCCCCAGCACCGCGTCCAGCACCGGCAGCGGCGCGGTGTTCACATTCAGCTTGGTGTCCACCGGCAGCGCCGTGAACAGGCCCCAGGTGGCGGCATCCGGGAACAGGTCCGCCACCCGGAAATCGCGCAACGCGCGCAGCTCGGACTCGTGGGCGGCGGGCATGTTGGGCGTGCGACTGAGCCGGTATTCCGCGTCTTCCGCGCCTTCCACCGCGTCCACCAGGTTGTTGCTGTCCAGCCAGTCGGCCATCTGGTTGGCCAGCAGGCTGGCCTTGCTCGGGTCCGGCAGAGTCTGCTCCAGCAGCCTTTGCAGCATGTCCCGGGCCTGGTCGTCGCGCTCGAACCCGGTGCCCTGGGCGTTGACCAGCCAGTTGAGATTGAAGCGCCCCTGCAGGTCCTGGACGCTGGCGCTGAGAATGGCGTCCTCGTAGGGCGTGGGCGGCAGCTCCACCGCCCACTGTTCGTCCACGCAGTCGTCCAGCTGCTCGCCTTCCTGGCGGTCCGCGTCCAGGTCGTCGATCAGACCCTGCACCGCCACCACCTCCGCGGCCATGGCGTACTGGTAACGCTTGTCCCACTCCAGCAGGTTCTCGGTGCGGGTGCGGAAGCGGTCCTGGCGGAACATCACTTCCGTGGTGATGGCCGCCAGAATGGCGAACAGCATCAGCACGATGATCAGGGCCATGCCCTGCTGGCGGCGACGCGCGCTCAAGCGGCCCATGGGTTCACCACGGTGCGGAAGAAGCGATGCAGGCGCTCACCGCTTTCCAGTTCGATTTCCACTTCCACGCTCTTCGGCAGCCGCTGGGTCCACACCGGCGTGTTCATCATCGCCGGCTCCGGCCAGAACTCCAGCCAGTCCCAGCGGCCGTCCTGGGCCTGGTCCAGGTAGCGCACCCGGAACCGCTCCACCTTGTCGAGCAGCACGTCCTGCTGGTATTCGGTGGCCACGTTGGTGTCCAGCACCGGCCAGTAGCGGCGATAGAGCTTGTCGCCCTCCAGCGCATAGATGACGCGCTGCATTTCGCTGCGGCGGCGCAGCTGGAAGGGATTGGCCCAGCCCAGGCGGGTGAATTCCACGTAGTCGTCGCGGCCAAAAATGGCCGGCTGCGGGTCACCGTAGGGATCGCGCACCGGGCGCGCGATCATCTGCTCGAAATCCAGGGTCAGGTAAGTGACCGCGCGCTGCATGTCCTCCAGTTCGGTGGCGCCTTCGCTGAGCATGTCG
This sequence comes from Alloalcanivorax marinus, assembly GCF_016906305.1. Classification (GTDB taxonomy): domain Bacteria; phylum Pseudomonadota; class Gammaproteobacteria; order Pseudomonadales; family Alcanivoracaceae; genus Alloalcanivorax; species Alloalcanivorax marinus. The sequence continues at coordinate 27,687 of NZ_JADDOL010000025.1, read as the reverse complement.
CGGTTGGCCAGGGCGCGGTTGAGAAACTCCACCGCCAGCACGTAGATCATCGCGAAGATGGCCACCGTGATCAGCACTTCCAGCAGGGTGAAGCCCCGCTCCGTCGAGCGTCTCATCATCCCTCCGTCAGATCCTGGCTGCCGCCGCCACCGCCACCACTGCCGCCCCCGCCACCGGGGAAGTTCTGCCCTTCCTCGGCGGGTTTGCCGATCAGACTGGCCAGGGTGTACATCATGTCGCGGTGCTGGTCGCCGATGATCTCGCCCACCTCGATGTCCACCCGGCGGGTGTCCGGATAGGGCCCGGCGCTGATGGTGGTGCGCACCCACCACTCCCGGTCACCCACGGTGACCGTGCTGTCGTTGGTGCCGGTGTTGGGCCACTCCTGGTAGACCTGCAGTTCCACCAGCTTGTCCGCCGCCACCATGTAGGCCCGGCGGGTGTCGTCGATGGACCGGTAGGCGATGGCGCTGGCGCCCAGGGTCTGGCTCAGCGCCACCATGGCCAGGGCCAGGATCGCCACCGCCAGAATCACTTCCACCAGGGTAAAGCCGCCCTGGGCGGTGGCCCGGCGCGGTAGATTCATCGGTCGTCCCCCAGGAAGTCCTCGTCGATCAGCGAGTCGTCCGGTTTTTCGTCCGGCGCGGTGAGGGCTTCCTCTTCTTCTTTCTCCGGGTCCCGGACCCGGCCCAGGGCGCTGAGCGCGCGCCGGCTTTCCAGGTCGATGTCGTCCCGGGAGCGGATGGTGAAGGTGATCGGTGTGGTTTCCCCGCTCGGGAAGAAGAACACCTGCGGCAGGCTGTCCTCGTCCTCGTCGTCCTCTTTCTCGTCGCCGTCACGCCGGTCGGCGCGCTCGCGCTCGTCCGACAGCAGGCCCCGGTCGTCGCCGAACGGGTCGTCGGACACCAGCCGCTCGGCCACCTGATCCAGACCCAGCTGCTCCTCGTCCTCACGCGGCAGGTCGTCCAGCTGCCAGGTCAGTTCCAGGCTCTCGGGCAGACGCCGTGCCTGCAGGCCGTTGCCCTGGGCCGGCACGAACCGGCGCTCGCCCACGTCGTAGACCAGCGGGGTCCAGCTCTGGTCGGTGAGCCGCAGCGCCATCAGGCGGCCGCCGAACAGGCTCTGCTCGTTGAGCAGGGTCAGCACATCGGCAAACCGCGCCATCTCGTCATCAAGCTGACGTTCGTCGTCCATCCACACCGGAACCACCAGCACCGCCAGGGAAAGCATGGCGATCAGGCCCACCACCACCAGGATTTCCAGGAGGGTGAAGCCGTGCTGGCGCCGGCCGCCGCGCCGTACTGCCATGGCGGCGATCAGTTGCCCTTGTCGCGCCAGCTGATGTCGGCGTCGGTGCCGTCACCGCCCTCGGCGCCGTCCGCGCCCAGGGAGTACAGGTCGAAGGGCCCGTCCACGCCGGGGCTGATGTAGACGTACTCATTGCCCCAGGGATCTTCCGGCATGCTCGGCAGATAGCCACCCTCCGGCCACTTCTTGGCGGACGCCGGCCGCTCCACCAGGGCGCTGATGCCCTCCTCGGTGGTGGGGTAGGTGCCGTTGTTGAACTTGTACATGTCGAGCTGCTGGACGATCCGCGACATATTGGTCTTGGCGATGTCCACCTTGGCCTGTTCCCCCTGGCCGATCACATTGGGAACGATCATCGCCGCCAGCAGACCGATGATGGCCACCACGACCATGATTTCCAGCAGGGTGAAACCACCCTGAGCCCGTTGCATCGTTTTCATGATTCACCTTTTGATATTGTCTGGAGAGACTTCCTTGTGGACGGGGCGTCTCCTAACCCGCCATGAAATTGTTCATCTGCATGATGGGCAGCATCACCGCCAGCACGATCAGAATCACGAAGCCGGCCATCATCAGCAGCATCATGGGGCCCAGCAGGCCCACCAGCGTTTGGACCGTGCTGGTCAACTCCCGTTCCTGGTAATCCGCCGCACGAGTGAGCATGCTGTCCAGCTCGCCGCTGGCCTCGCCGCTGGCGATCATCTGCACCAGCATGGGCGGGAAATAGCCGCTGGTTTCCAGGGCCCGGCTCAGGCTGCCGCCCTCGCGCACCCGGGCGGCGGCGTTGACCACCGCCTGGCGGATCGCCAGGTTGCCGACCACCTGGGCGGCGATGAACAGGGCGTCCACCAGGGGCACGCCGGAGCGGCCCAGAATGCCCAGGGTGCTGGCCAGCCGGGCGCTGTCGGAGGCGCGCATCATGGTGCCGATCAGTGGCAGCGCCGCCATCCGCCGGTGCACCCGCATGCGGAACGCGGGCTGGCGCATGGCCCGGGCGAACGCCACCCCGGCGCCGATCACCGCCAGCGCCAGCAACCAGCCCCAGGCGCGCACGAAATCGCTGAGCGCGATCACCGCCACGGTAATGAACGGCAGGGCCTGGTCGCGGTTGGCGAACACCGCCACCATCTTGGGCACCACGAAGGCCATCAGAAAGCCGATCACCAGGGCCGAGAACACCATGATGAAGGCCGGATAGATCATCGCCTGGCTCACCGAACGGCCGGTGTCGTCGCGGGTTTCCAGGTAGTCGGCGAGCTGTTCCAGCACCTGTTCCAGATGGCCGCTCTGCTCGCCGGCGGCCACCGTGGCGCGGTACATCTCCGGGAAGGCCCGCGGGTACTCGGCCAGCGCCCGGGCCAGGCTGAAGCCTTCCAGCACCTTGCCGCGCACCGCCAGGATGATTTTTTCCACGCGCACGTTGCCGGCCTGCTTGGCCACCGCCGACAGGGCCTGCTCCACCGGCAGACCGGATTTCAGCAGGGTCGCCAGCTGCCGGGTGATCAGCGCCTGCTCGCCCCCCTTGAGCTTGCCGGTGCCGGAGAAACGTGCGGACAGGCCGCCGGCGGTGCGGTCCCGGGCCTCGGTGACTTCCAGGGGCACCCAGCCCTTGTCGCGCAGCTGCTGACGAATCTGACGGGCGCTGTCCGCTTCCAGGGTGCCCCGTTTGACCTTGCCCCGGTGATCCAGGGAGCGATATTCGAACGCGGGCATCAGTCTTCCTTCGTGACGCGCAGCACTTCTTCGATGCTGGTATCGCCGGCCAGCACCTTGCGCCAGCCGTCCTCGCGGATGCTCGGCGTCAGGGTGCGGGCGTGACGGGCCAGGCGCAGCTCACCGGCCCGTTCGTGAATCAACTCGCGCATCACGTCGTCGATCACCACCAGTTCATAGATACCGGTCCGGCCCCGATAGCCCTGGTGGTTGCAGTGTTCGCAACCGGCCGGGTGATAGAGCGTGACCTGCTGATCCGGCGCCAGCCCCAGCAGCTGACGCTCGCTGTCGCTGGGCGCGTAAGGCTGCTTGCAGTCGTCGCACAGCACCCGCACCAGCCGCTGGGCCAGGGACCCGAGCAGGGAACTGGACAGCAGGAAGGGTTCGATGCCCATGTCCTGCAACCGGGTCACCGCGCCCACGGCGGTGTTGGTGTGCAGGGTGGAGAGCACCAGGTGACCGGTGAGCGACGCCTGCACGGCGATCTCGGCGGTCTCCAGGTCGCGGATCTCCCCCACCATCACCACGTCCGGGTCCTGGCGCAGAATGGCGCGCAGGCCGCGGGCGAAGGTCATGTCCACCTTGGCGTTGACCTGGGTCTGGCCGATGCCTTCGAGCTGGTATTCGATGGGGTCCTCGACGGTGAGGATATTGCGCGAGGCGTCGTTCAGCTCGGTGAGCGAGGCGTACAGGGTGGTGGTCTTACCGGAGCCGGTGGGCCCGGTGACCAGAATGATGCCGTGGGGTTTGTGGATCAGCTCGCGCATGTGGTTGTCGCACACTTCGCCCATGCCCAGGTGCGCCACCTGCAGGCGCCCGGCCTGCTTGTCCAGCAGACGCAGCACCACCCGCTCGCCGTTGCTGGAGGGCATGGTGGACACCCGCACGTCCACGTCGCGCCCGCCCAGGCGCAGGGAGATGCGGCCGTCCTGGGGGATCCGTTTCTCGGCGATGTCGAGCCGCGCCATCACCTTGATGCGCGACACCAGCAGCGGCGCCAGTTCCCGTTTCGGGGTCAGCACCTCGCGCAGCACGCCGTCCACGCGCATGCGCACCACCAGCCGCTTTTCAAAGGTTTCGATGTGAATGTCCGAGGCGTTCTCGCGGATCGCCTCCTGGAACAGGGCGTTGATCAGCCGGATGATGGGCGCATCGTCTTCCTGCTCCAGCAGGTCCGAGGTTTCCGGCAGGGAATCCGCCAGGCTGGCCAGATCCAGCCCTTCCAGATTGTCGGCGGCCTCGGCGGCGGCGCCGCGCTGCTGCTCATAGGTAAGCGCCATGGCGGCGGCGAAGGCACCCTCGTCCAGACGGACGATGGGCGGCAGCCCGCCCAGCCAGCGCTGCACCTCGGCCAGCGCCTGCAGGGACACGTCCTCCCGGCAGCACAATTCGCGGCGGCCGTCCTTTTCTCTCAGCAGCACGCCGAAGCGCCGCGCGAACCCGTACGGCAGCAGTTGTGGTCCGCCGTCGTTGTCCTCCACCGCTTCGCTGTGCTCGACCAGTGCTTCGCTCATAACCCCTCAATATCCTTCAATACCGTTCCATGAGTATTTCTATGATCTCGCCATTGGCCTCGGAGAGATCCAGGAACTGGAAGCCGGCGTGGTATTCGCCCGGTTCGTCCAGGCCCTCGCTCCAGACCACCCGGGCGTTGAAACTCATGGTGTTGACCCCGCCGATCTGGTCCGGCAATACCATGCCCAGTTCCAGTTGTTCCCCCGGTGCCACGTCGCGACGCAGCAACAGCTTGAAGCCGCCGGCGCCCAGGTTGATCAGCCTGCCCACATTACCACCGGTGCCGCGATCGAACACCACCAGTTCATGGAACATGCGCTTGCGCGGCCAGCGTCGACGCTCCCGGCGTCCGTCGCCGGCGCCCTCCTCGTCCCGGCGCCGCAGCATGAATACCACGCCGGTGAAGGCCCCGCCCTCGCGGCGCACCGGGTTGGCATGGACGCGCAACGGTAACGGCTCTTCATGACCGTATGGATACACGTCCAGGTCCTCCTCCCAGTGCTGCCCCTCCACGCAAGGCGCCGGTACCGGTCCGGCCCAGGCCGGGGCGTCCTCGGCGCCCAGCAGGGCCGACACCGGGCCGCCCAGCAGGGCGTCGCGGTCGGCGTTGAGCAGGGCCGCCGCCGAGGCGTTGCAAAAGGTCACCCGGCCGTCCGCGTCGGCGCCGATCACCGCTTCGCCGAGGGCGTGCAGCAAGCGCTCGTTCTCGTCCTTGAGGCGCTTCATCTGCACCACCGCCTGCTGCAGCTTGCGACGTTGCCGGTCCAGCTCCAGGAATACATTGACCTTGGCGTCGAGAATCCGTTCGTCCACGGGCTTGAACAAATAGTCGACGGCGCCGTTGCGATAGCCCTGGAAAACGTACTTCTGTTCCTTGGAAATGGCGGTGACGAAAATGATCGGGATGTGGCGGGTCTTGCGGTTCTGACGCATCAGTTGCGCCACTTCGAAACCGTCCATTTCGGGCATCTGCACGTCCAGCAGAATCAACGCGAAATCGTGCTTGAGCGCCAGTGCCAGCGCCTCGTTGCCGGAGCCGGCCATGATCAGTTGGCGGCCCTCCCCGTCCAGCAACGCCTCCATGGCGATCAGGTTCTCCCGGTGGTCGTCGACGACCAGGATGTTCTGCTTATTCATTGCGCAACCCAGCCCCACTGTTCACTGATTCCGGACTCATTCCGGCACCCCGTCTTCCGACCGGATTTTCGCCAGAAAGGGGCCGATCCGCTCCAGATCGAGCACCTCCCGGACGGCGCCCAGGGCAATGGCCGCTTCCGGCATCACCGGCGCCTCGCTGCTCGGCGGCGACTGGGCCAGCGTGAGCCCGCCGCGCCGGCGGATGTAGTCGAGCCCGGCGGAGCCGTCCTCATTGGCACCGGTCAGGACCACGCCTATAACATTTTTGCCATAGACATGTCCGGCGGAAAAGAACAGTTCATCAATGGACGGCCGTGAAAAATGCACCGGCCGGTAAACGGTCAAGGCGATGGTGTCATCCGCGTTGACCAGCATGTGATAGCCCGGCGGGGCCACATAGACGTGGCCGGCCCGGATCCTTTCTTTATCGTTCGGCGCCACCACCGGCAGGCGGCAGTAGCGCGACAGCAACCAGGCCAGTCGGTTATCGGCGCTGGCGTTCTGGTGCTGGACCAACATGATGGCGGCGGGGAAACGCTCCGGCAAGCAGGAAAGAATGCGCGAGTAGGCATTCAGCCCGCCCCAGGAGGCGCCCATCACCACCGCCTTGATCGACCCCATGGGTGCTCACCGCCACCCTGCCCGGCGCGCGGTCATCCCTGCCCGCCGCGATTGCGCTTCTCCGCCTCGTAGGCGGCGCGGTGGGCCTGGGCCTCCTTCAGCTTGGCCTGCAGCTCCCGGCGCTGGCGATCCAGTTGCAGGAAAAAGTTCACCTTGCTCTTGAGGATCAGCGGATCCAGCGGCTTGAACAGATAATCCACCGCCCCGGCCTGATAGCCCTTGAACACGTACTTTTTTTCCTTGCTGATGGCGGTGACGAAGATGATCGGGATGGTCTGGGTATCCTTGCGCTGACGCATCAGCTCGGCCACCTCGAACCCGTCCATGCCGGGCATCTGCACGTCCAGCAACACCAGGGCGATGTCTTCCTTGAGCAGAATCTTCAGCGCGTCCTGCCCGGACTCGGCCTTCAGCAGGGTGCGCCCTTCCTCTTCCAGGATGGCTTCCAGCGAGACCAGATTGGCGGGTTGATCGTCGACCAACAACAGTTTCTGCTCGATCATGGTTTGTCTCGAACTCAGGCGTTATGACGCGGTTGTCGCTTGCGGAAAATCCGCATCGGTTTGTTGACCACCTCGAAGGCCTCCTCGTCGCCGCTGAAACGCAGGCTCTCCTTGGTGCCCAGACACAGGAAGCCGCCCAGGTCCAGGCTGTCGCCGAACAGGCGGAATACCCGTTGTTGCAGCGACCGGTCGAAGTAAATCAGCACGTTGCGGCAGAGTATCACATGCATTTCGCCGAACACCTGGTCGGTGGCCAGGTCGTGATCGGCGAACACGATATTGCGTTTCAGCCGCTGTTCCATGATCACGCTGTCGTAGCGGGCGGTGGCGTAATCACTGAGCGAACGGCGACCGCCGGCACGGCGATAGTTGTCGGCGTACTGCTTGAAGGCGTGAATCGGATAGATGCCCTTGCGGGCCGCCGCCAGCACGTTCTTGTCGATGTCGGTGGCGTACAGCATGGCGCGGTCGTAGAGGCCCTCTTCCTCCAGCAGGATCGCCATGGAATAGATTTCCTCGCCGGTGGCGCAGCCGGCGTGCCAGATCTTGATGAACGGAAAGGTCTTGAGCACCGGCACCACTTCCTCGCGAAACGCCTTGTAGAATTCCGGATCGCGGTACATCTCGGTGACGTTGATGGTGAGATCGTTGAGCAGGGTGACGAAGAAGGCGCGGTCGCGCAGCACCCGGTCGGTCATCTGCAGCACCGTGGCGAAACCGGACAGGGTCAGCCGGTGCATCACCCGCCGGCGGATCGACGCCTGGCTGTAGGAGCGGAAGTCGTAGCCATAGAGCTGGTAGATGGCCTCCAGCAACAGGCGGATCTCGATGTCCTCCAGGTGCACCTGGTCGTCAGTGATCGGCGGATCCGCGTCCACGGCCGGGTCTCCGTTCATTTGTGCAGCCACACCCGCATCAACGAGGTCAGCTTGCTCATGTCGATGGGCTTGGAGCAGTAATCATTGGCGCCGGCGTCCAGGCACTGGGCGCGGTCGTCCTTCATGGCCTTGGCGGTCAGCGCCAGGATCGGCAGGCCGGCGAAGCGCGGCTGCTGGCGAATCCGCCCCATGGCCTCGTAGCCGTCCATCTCCGGCATCATGATGTCCATCAGCACGATGTCGTAGTCCGGGCTCTCTTCCAGGGCGTCCAGCGCCTCGCGGCCGTTATTGGCGATGCTGATCTCGAAGCCGAGCTCTTCCAGCTGGGCGGACAGGGCATAAATGTTGCGCATGTCGTCGTCCACCAGCAGCAGCTTCTTGCCTTCGAAGATGTCGTCCCGGTGCTCGATCATGCCCGGCCCGCCGCGCCGGTGGGACGGCAGGGTGGACTCCAGCCAGTGCAGGAACAGGGACGCCTCGTTGAGCAGCCGCTCGTGGGAGCGCTCGGTCTTGAGAATGATGCGGTCGGCGTACTTGCGCAGCCGCGCCTCCTCTTCCCGGGTCAGGTCCTTGCCGGTGTAGATCACCACCGGCACCGCCTCGTACTGGTCGTCGGCGTGCAGCTTTTCCAACAGTTCGAAGCCGCTCATGTCCGGCAGGGTCAGGTCCAGGATCATGCAGTCGTAGACGGTGTCGCCGAGCGCCGCCAGCGCCTCGGCGCCGCTGGTCACCGCGGTGATCTGCACGCCTTTCTGGTCAAACAGTTCGCGGATGCTGCGGTGCTGGATCTCGCTGTCCTCCACCACCAGCAGGCGCCGCACATTGGTTTCGATGGCGGATTCGATCTTGGCGAACGCCTTGAGGATCTGCTCCTGGTTCACCGGCTTGGCGAGAAAATCGATGGCGCCCAGCTCCAGGGCTTTCTTGCGCTCGTCCTTGCCGGACAGAAAATGCACCGGGATGTCCTGGGTACGCGGGTCCGCCTTGAGCTTTTCCATCACCGCCCAGCCGTCGATGCCGGGCAGGCCGATGTCCAGAATAATGGCGCTGGGCCGGTAGCGGCGGGCGAACTCCAGGGCGCTTTCGCCATCGTGGCAGACGTGGCTCTCCAGGCCATAATCCGCGGCCAGGTCCACCAGCACATGGGCGAACTCCCGGTCGTCCTCCACCACCAGCACGGTTTTCTCGCGCACCACGTAATCCTCGTCCTGCTCGGCGAACGGCAGGGTGGGCGCGGTGTGCGCCTCGGCATTGGCGCCCACGTCCATGGCGTCCGACGGCACCGGCCCGGTGTCCGCCTGCTCCGCGGTGCCCTCCGGCAGGTACAGGGTGAAGGTGGCGCCCTGCCCCGGCCCGTCGCTTTGCAGGCCGATTTCGCCGCCCAGCAGGCGGGCCAGTTCCCGGGAGATGGTCAGGCCCAGGCCGGTGCCGCCGTACTTGCGGCTGGTGGTGCCGTCGGCCTGCTGGAACGCCTCGAAAATCAGCTTCTGTTTGTCCTCGGGAATGCCCACGCCGGTGTCGGTGACCGAGAATTTCAGGGTGGTCGCCCGGTCCAGCCGGCCGGGCACGCGCTCCTCCGGACCCGGACGATGCACGCCCAGGGTGACGCTGCCGTCCTCGGTGAACTTGAGGGCGTTGGACAGCAGATTCTTGAGAATCTGCTCCAGACGCTGGCGGTCGGTGTAGAAATGCGCCGGCAGGTCGTCGCCCAGGGCGATGTGGAAGGCGACGCCGCGGTTTTCCGCCACGTGGGAGAAGTGACGACGGAAATGGTCCCCCAGTTCGCCGGGCGCGATGGGGTCCACCACCACGTCCATCTTGCCCTCCTCGATCTTGGAAATGTCGAGGATGTCGTTGATCAGCGACAGCAGGTCGGCGCCGGCGGAATGGATCACCTGGGCATGTTCCACCTGCTTCTCGTCCAGGTTGCCCTTCTTGTTCTGGCCCAGGGCATTGGACAGGATCAGGATCGAGTTAAGTGGCGTGCGCAGCTCGTGGGACATGGTGGACAGGAACTCGGACTTGTAGCGCGACGACAGCTCCAGTTCCTTGAGTTTGTCTTCCAGCTCCCGATGCAGCAGCTCCAGCTCCTGGTTCTTGTCCGCCATCTCCGTTTTCTGCTCGCCGAGCAGCTTGGCCTGGGCCTCCAGCTCCTCGTTGGTGACGCGTAGTTCTTCCTGCTGGGCCTGCAGGGATTCTTCCGAAGCGCGCAGGGCCTGGGTCTGGGATTCCAGTTCCTCGTTGATGGCGCGCAGCTCTTCCTGCTGCTGTTGAAGCCGAGATTCCGAGGCGGACAGCTCCATGGCCTGCTCTTCCAGGTCCTGATTGACCCGGGCCATTTCCTCTTTCTGTTCTTCCAGGGCGCGGGCCTGCTCACGGGTGCGGTCAAGCATGGCCGCCAGCCGCAGCCGGCTCTGGGCGCTGTGCAAGGCCACCGCGATCACCGCCGCGCCCTGCTCCAGAAAGGTCAGCGCCTGGTCGTCGAAACGCTCGAAGGCGCCCACTTCCAGCACCCCCTTGAGCTCGTCGTCGTGCAGCACCGGCAATACCACCACGTTGCGCGGCACCGCCTGGCCGGTGCCGGAACCGACGATCATGTATTCCTCCGGCACCTGCTCCAGCACGATGCTTTTCTTTTCCAGCGCGCACTGTCCCACCAGGGATTCACCCAGGGCGAAGTGGTTGGCCAGTTGCTTGCGGCGCTGCATGGCATAGGCGCTGCTCAGGCTCAGCCGGGCGCCCTCCTCGTCCCAGGTATAGAACGCGCCCACCTGGGCATTCAGCGCCGGCACCAGATAGCCGAGCAGATTGCGACCCAGTTGCTCCAGGGTCATCTCACCGCGCATCAGCGCGTTCAGTTCAGCGAGCTGATTCTTGACCCGCTCCTGACGCTGCTGCTCCTCGCTGCGTGTTTTCAGGGCGTCGCGCATCTTGCGGATGGCGCGGATCAGATGGCCGGTCTCGTCGCGGCTGTCGCTGCGGATCTCGGTGTCCCAGTTACCTCCGGCGATGCTGTCGGCGGCGCTGACCGCGTCTTCCAGGGGTCGGGTGATGGCGCGGGTGACACGCAGCGCGATCAGTCCCAGCAGCGTAAAGGCGATGGCGCCCAGCACCAGGCCGATGCGCTGGGTGCTCTTGTTGTCCTCGCGGCTGGCGTTGAGGGTATCGCGGAAACTGGCGTAGCGCTCCGCCTCGAAGGCGTTGTGGGCGTCTTCGTATTCCGCCTGCTGGGCGCGCAGGGCCTGGATTCGCTCGAAGCCGTCGAGCATCGCCACCGGGTCCTCGATCAGGTCGTGGGCCAGGGCGTCGGCGCTGCTGAAATAGGCAAGGAAGGCGGCGCGCAAGGCGTCCACCTGGGGCCCCAGGTCCGGGTCCAGCCGTTCGATGTCGCCGAGCCGTTCCAGGAAGCGGTCGGAGCGCTCGCGGGCCTTGGTCAGCGCCTCGCCGTCGATGCGGTTGATGGCGCCGTCGAAGGCGGCGCTGATGCTGCGGAACTCCACGTTGTTGGCATTGACCAGTTCCAGCACCGGAAAGTCGTGCTGCTCCACTCGCTGCAGGTGGTGGATATTGGTTTCCGCGATGTAATAACTGTAGAGAAAGTAAGCCAGGAAGAGGAACACCCCCAGCGCCGCCACGGACAGAATCTTCAGCCGCACGGACAGATTGTTCAACCCGCTCATCCACGCATCCCCATGATCGCGCCCCCAGGCGCTTTTATTATCGTCATCGCTGGCCGGTCATAATAGCCCGTTCCTCAGGCGAAAGTATCAAGCCGGTCGCAACTCTCGGATTATAAAGGGGAAGTGGCACCCGGGAAGACGGTCACGCCGAGACTGTGAAGCGCATCACTTCGAATAATGAAGGAGGGATCGCGGCTGAAGCCGCTCCTACGGGGCATCCTGTCTCGGTAGGAGCGGCTTTAGCCGCGATAAACGGTGGATCAATCCGCCTTGGGATTGAAACGCCGGTTAAGCTTGCGCATGCCGCCGATCCAGCGGTCGTAGTTGTCGGTCTTGTTGCGCATGTACTGCAGCACTTCCTTATGGGGCAACACCAGGAAGGTTTCCTGCCTGATGGCTTCCAGGCAGGCCAGCGCCACCGGTTCCGGTTCCATCATGCCGTCCACGCTGGCCACGTGGTCTTCCTTGCCCTTGGTCATGTTGGTGCGCACCGCCTGGGGGCACAGCACCGAGACCTTGATGCCGTCGTCGCCGTAGGTCAGCGCCAGCCATTCGGCCAGGCCCACGGCGGCGTGCTTGGTCACCGCGTAGGGCGCCGAGCCCACCTGCGAAAGCAGCCCCGCCGCCGAGGCGGTGTTGAGGAAGTAGCCGCCACCCCGGGCGATCATGCGCGGCGCCAGATGGCGGGCGGCGAACACGTGGGCCATCACGTTGATGTCCCAGATCCGCTGCCAGCCCTCGTTGTCCACTTCCGGGCCACCGGCAATGGAAATGCCGGCGTTGGAGCAGAACAGGTCGATGGGACCGACCTGGTCCTCGGTGTCGTCGATCAGCGCGCGCAGCTCGTCCTCGCGGGCCACGTTGACGGCGCGCCCGATGCCCCGGGCGCCGGCGGCGCTGACCTGGTCGGCGGTGGCGGCGGCGCCGTCACCGTCCAGGTCGGCGCACACCACGGCGCGGGCGCCGGCGTCCGCGCAGGCCACCGCCAGCGCCCGGCCGATGCCGCCGGCGGCGCCGGTGATCACGACGATGCGATCCTTGATGTCCATGCAGACCTCCCTGCCGCCGTCAGTCGGCGGTTTGCCGGTAGCGGTTCACTTCGTTGCGGGCCACCACGTTGTAGTGCACCTCGTCCGGGCCGTCGGCGAGACGCAGGGTGCGCTGTTGCATGTACATCTCGGACAGCGGCGACCATTGGCTGACACCGGTGGCGCCGTGGATCTGGATCGCCTGATCGATAATCTGGCAGACCTTCTCCGGCACCATGGCCTTGGCCATGGACACCCAGATACGGGCTTCCTTGTTGCCCAGCACATCCATGGCGCGGGCCGCTTTCAGCACCATCATGCGCATCGCTTCGATCTCGATGCGGGCGCGCCCCACCACTTCCATGTTCTTGCCCAGGTCGAGGATGCGCTTGCCGAACGCCTCGCGCTCCATGCCGCGCTCGAGCACCAGGTCCAGGGCTTTTTCGGCGGCGCCGATGGAACGCATGCAGTGGTGAATCCGGCCCGGGCCGAGACGCAGCTGGGAAATCTCGAAGCCGCGGCCTTCGCCCCACAGAATGTTTTCCTTGGGCACCCGCACGTTATCCAGCTTGATGTGCATGTGGCCGTGGGGCGCGTGGTCGTGGCCGAACACCCGCATCGGCCCGAGCACGTTCACCCCGGGGGTGTCCATGGGCACCAGAATCTGCGACTGCTGCCGGAACGGCTCCGCGTCCGGGCTGGTCTTGACCATGCAGATCATGATCTTGCAGCGCGGATCGCCGGCGCCGCTGATGTAGTACTTCTCGCCGTTGATTACCCAGTCGTCGCCGTCCAGCACCGCGCTGGTCTCGATGTTGCGGGCGTCGGACGACGCCACCTTCGGTTCGGTCATGCCGAAGCAGGAACGGATCTCACCGTTGAGCAGCGGCTTGAGCCATTTCTCTTTTTGTTCCGGCGTGCCCACCCGTTCCAGCACTTCCATGTTGCCGGTGTCCGGGGCGGAACAGTTGAGGGTCTGGGAGGCCAGCGGGTTCTTGCCCAGCTCGAAGGCGATGTAGGCGTAGTCCAGGTTGGACAGGCCCTCGCCGGTTTCCGCGTTGGGCAGAAAGAAATTCCAGAGGCCGTTGGCCTTGGCTTTGTTCTTGGCCTCTTCCAGCAGTTCCAGCTGGCCGGGGGCGTAGCTGAAGCGTTCCGCGCGGCCCTCGCCCAGGCGGTGGAACTCCTCGGTGATCGGGTCCACGTTGTCGCGGATGTGCTTGATCACCGCGTCGAGCAGCGGCCGGGCGTCCTCGGACATGGCCAGGTTGTTCATCGCGGTATCGTTATCCAGTGCTTTCAACGTTCTACTCCTTTGCGTGCAATACGGCCCGCGGGCCGTCGTCGAGACAGGCGGCGCGCAGGGCCCGCCGGTCGATTTTGTCGGTGGCACCGCGCGGCAGCGGCCGCGTCAGCACCCAGATGTGATCGGGAATCTTGAAGCGCGCCAGATGGCCGCGCAGAAAGGCGGCCAGCTCCGCCGGGTCGACGGTGGCGCCGGCCCGGGGCCAGACGGCGGCGCCCACCGCCTCGCCCAGGCGTTCGTCGGGCACCGGGAACACGCCGGCCTCGGCCACCGCCGGATGGTGATGCAGCGCGCCTTCCACCTCCAGGCAAGAGACGTTCTCGCCGCCGCGCAGAATGATGCTTTTGCGGCGGTCGACGATATAGACCAGGCCATCGTCGTCCACCCGCGCCAGGTCGCCGGTGAGCAGCCAGCCGTCGCGCAGCGTGTCGGCGGTGGCCTCGGGCTGGTTCAGATAGCCGCGCATATTGGCGGCGCTGCGCACCGCCAGTTCGCCCACCTGCCCCGGCGGCACCGGCCGGCCCTGCTCGTCCAGCAGGCGCATTTCCTGCAGCGGCGGATTGAGCCGGCCGGCGGCGTCGGGATGGGCCACGTAGTCCGGCCCGGCCAGCACGATGCCCAGGGCGTTGGTCTCGGTCATGCCCCAGCCGGTGCCCACCTTGGCGGCGGGAAAGGCCTCCGCCAGCTGGCCGACCTGGGCCGCCGGGCGTTTGGCGCCGCCGGCGCCGATGTAGTTCAGGCTCTCCAGGGCGGCGCCGGCCCGCCGCGCCGCCGCCAGCAGCTCGGCGGACTGGGTCGGCACGCCCACGAAACGGGTCACCTGCTCGCGCTCGATCAGGCGTACCGCCTCGTCCGCGTCCCATTTGTACATCAGCGTCATGGTGGCGCCGTTGACCATGCCCTGCAGAAAGCTGGCGTTGAGCGCGGTGACATGGAACAGCGGCGTGACGATCAGCGAGGCCGGCGGCCGCGCCGGCGGCGGCGCGTCCGGATTCATCAGCGGACCCATGGCCTGCACCATCACCTGGGAGTAGACCGCCGAGATCATGCCCCGGTGGGTCAGCTGCACGCCCTTGGGGCGACCGGTGGAGCCGGAGGAATACAGCACCACCGCGTCGTCGTCGGTGTCGATGGCGGTCTCCGGCCAGCCCGCCCCGTCGCCGGCGGCGCGCAGGTCCCGGTAATCATGGCCGGCGTGTCCGGGGGGCACGTCGCGCACCGCCACCAGGGTCACGCCCAGGCGTTCGGCGAAGGTCTCCCCGAGCCGGAAACGGGGCTGGTCAGCGAACAACACCCGTGCCCCGCAATCGGCCATGGCGAACGCCAGTTCCTGCTCGCCCCACCAGGCGTTCATCGGCACCGCCACGGCGCCCAGGGCGGCCACCGCCAGAATCAGGATCGGCAGCTCGGGGTAATTGCGCATGGCCAGCGCCACACGGTCGCCCTGGCGCACACCCAGCTCCGTCGCCATGGCCGCCGCCAGGGCGCGGACGTCGGCGCACACCGCCTCGTGGTCCCAGCGCTCCTGCTGGTACACCAGCACGTCGCGGCCGGCGAAGACGGGGGCGCCGTGGCGCAGCAGATCGCGTAAATGAAACGGTGTGTTACGAAACACGGTATAGCGCTGGCCACGCACGGTGGCCTCGGTCAGCGCGAAACGGGGGTCCGTGCCGACCAGATGCGCGGCGGCCTGTTCGAAGCTCATCGGCGCGCCGGTGCCCGGCGCCGCCGGGGCGCGGTCCTGTTGGCCTTGGCCCATAGTGTTGTTCTCCCGACCGTGCTCTCGGTTGTTGTTCTTGATCGACCGGTCAAAAGCCCCGGTAGCCGCCGGGCGCGGCGCGACTGACAGTTGTCAGGAAGTAAGCTAAGCGGCCCGCTCCGGGGTGTCAAGTTCACCACCGTCAACGGTCTCCCGCGCCCTCATTACGCCTCCACCCCCTTAAAATAACAACCAACTTGTTTGATTCAAGAAAACGATTTTAGTGGTTGCGGCCATCGAAACGCGGCTTTAGCCTGACAAACGTCAGTAACGAAAGACTGTTTTGTTTTTCATGCAGTAACCGCCTTTAAAACCACAAGAACAAAGGAGCATTCGATGACAACAATCACCTTGAAACAGATGCTTGGCAGCGCCCTGTGTGGCGGCGCTCTGCTGCTCTCGGCGCCCGTCCTGGCCAAGGACGATGCCTTCGAATGGCCCCGGCTGCTGGTGATCGGCACCCCGGGCACCGCCTCCGGCAGTTTCATTTCCACCAACGCCTGGGCGCCGATTCTGCAGAAGGACGTGGGCACCGTGGTGCGTATCGTGCCCGAGGACAGCGAGACCATGCGCTACCGCCGCCTCACCGACCGCAAGGACATCGCCATCAGTTCGGTGACCGCCGCCGAGATGCGCTTCCAGGTGGAAGGCGTGGGCGGTTACATCAACACCGTGCCGGCGCCCCAGCGCATCGTCTGGCACCATAACGACTCGCCCTGGGGCTACGTGGTGTCCGGCGATTCCGACCTGCAATCCCTGGACGATCTCAAGGCGGGCAAGCACCGGGTGGCCCAGGGCATGTTCTCGCCGCCGATGACGGTGGCCGTCACCAAGGCCCTGCCCGCCTTCCTCGGCATGAGCGAGGACCAGGCCGGTGAGCGGTTCGATTTCGTGCCCGCCAGCAGCTACGCCGAAAACTGCCGCTCGGTGGTGGAAGGCAAGGCCGACGTGGCCTATTGCGCCACCATCAGCGCGGTGGTGTCGGAGATGGAAGGCGCCCCCGGCGGTATCCGCTGGCTGCCCATGGATCAGAGCAACACCGAAGGCTGGCAGCGCTATCTGGAGTACCGTCCGATGCTGGTGCCGACCACCATCGACCAGGGCGTGGACTCCGCCCGCGGCGTACAGGGCGCCACCTCCAACTTCCTCTATACCGTGCCCGCCGGCGCCGACGACGCGCTGATCTACAACCTGTCCAAGTGGATGCACCAGTCCTACGACCAATACAAAAGCAAGCACCCGCTGGCCGCGCGCATGTCCCTGGAACAGTTCCGCGCCTACCTGGACCGCACGCCGCTGCCGGTACACGAGGGCACCGTGAAGTACCTGCGCGAAATCGGTGAATGGAGCGAGCAGGACGAGCAAAACAACCAGCAGGCCATCGAGAAGATGGACCGCTGGATCGCCGCCCGCCGCGCCGCCGTGGAAGAAGCCCGCCAGGCCGGCGTCAAGGTGGACTTCCAGAACCCGGCGTTCCTGGAGATCCAGAACAAGCACACCGAGGGTCTGGACGGCTTCCGCTCCAGGATCTGACCGCGCCTCCGGAGCGACGCTTATGAACACTTCCGTTTCCACCGTCGAGGACCCGGCGCCGCAGCCGGAGATCAGCCGCCTGGGAGCCCTGTTCTCCTGGCAGAGCATCCTGTTCGTGGTGCTCTGCACGGCGGGCCTGCTCACCGGCCTGGCCTATGTATTCGGGCTCAACTGGGACGGCCAGCGGCTGCTGGAGGGCCAGTACTACTGGATCTTCATCGGCCTGTTCGTGGCCGCCGCCTTTATCGCCCTGCCCGCCTACAAGGGCCAGCATCGCATCCCGTTCTACGATCTGGCGGCGGCGGTGGTGGCCATGGGCATCAGCTTCTACTACTCCCTGCACGCCTGGGACATGGTGCAGAGCGGCTGGGGCCATGTGCCCACCGCGGTGGTGATCTGGCTGCTGATGATGGAGCTGGCCCGGCGCAGTGGCGGGCTGCCGTTCCTGCTGGTGGTGGCCCTGCTGGGCAGCTACCCGCTGGTGGCGGACCGCTTCCCGGGCCTGTTGATGGGCATTCCCTACGATTTTGATCGCATGATCGACGCCCATATTTTCCGGGCGGAAGGGATGATGGGCATCACCACCAAGATCGTGGCGGAGATCATCCTCGGCTTCCTGGTGTTCGCCGGGGTCCTGATCGCCACCGGCGCCGGCCAGTTCTTCATCGACCTGGCCAATGCCGGCTTCGGCCGTCACCGGGGCGGGCCCGCCAAGGTGGCGATCGTGGCCAGTGGTTTCTTCGGCAGCCTGTCCGGGTCGATCTTCTCCAACATCGCCGGCACCGGTTCGATCACCATTCCGGCCATGAAGAAGTCCGGCTATCCGCCCCACTACGCCGGCGCCATCGAGGCCTGCGCCTCCACCGGCGGCGTGGTGATGCCGCCGGTGATGGGGGCCATCGCCTTCGTCATGGCGATCACCATCGGCGTGGGCTACGCCACCGTGCTGTTGGCGGCGGTGATCCCCTCGCTGCTGTTCTACTTCGGCCTGCTGCTGCAGGTGGACGCCTACGCCGCCAAGTCCGGCATCAAGGGCCTGGAGAAGGACGAGCTGCCCCCCATGAAAGGCGTGCTCAAGCGCGGCTGGCCGTTCCTGCTGGTGCTGTCGTTCCTGGTTTGGGGGTTGCTGTACATGCGCTGGGAATACTACGCGCCCTGGTACGCGGCGGCGCTGATCGTGGCGCTCTCCTACCTGCAGAAGGACACCCGCCTGACGCCGGTGAAGCTGTTCGAGGCGCTGCGCCAGATCGGCTTTCTGGTCACCCAGACCGCCGCCATCATCCTGCCGGTGGCGTTCGTGGTCAGCGCCCTCACCATCACCGGGGTGACCGGCTCGGTGACCTCCGGGCTGATCGCCCTGGGCGGCGAGAACCTGTATCTGATCCTGTTTTTCGGGGTGCTGGCCTGCTTCATCATGGGCATGGCGGGGCTGGCCATCGTCGCCTACATCTTCCTGGCGGTGACCCTGGCGCCGGCGATCATCGAGGTGGGCGGACTGAACACCGTGGCGGTGCACTTCTTCATCGTGTACTACGCCATGCTGTCGGTGATCACGCCACCGGTGGGCACCGCCGCCTTCCTGGCCGGCACCATCGCCGGCAGCAGCCCCATGCGCACCTGCTTCACGGCCATGCGGCTGGGCGTGGTGATCTACTTCGTGCCGCTGTTCTTCCTGTTCCAGCCGGCGCTGGTGCTGCAGGGGGACCTGACGCCGCTGGTGTATATCCTGCCGTCCATCGTCGCCGGTATCGTGCTGATCTCCGGTGGCCTGGAAGGCTGGTTGCTGGGCGCGGGGCGGGTACGGCGCTGGTGGCGGCCGGGCCTGGTGGTGGCCGGCTTCATCTTCAGCTTCCCGTCGTTGATGAGCACCGTGATCGGCGGCGTGCTGTCGCTGCTGTTCGCCGCGCTGGTGTGGTGGGACAACCGCCGGGACCCGGCGGTGCAGACGACCTGAGCGAACCGGCCTTGCCGGTAAGGCGCGCGGCGTTCAGCCGCGTGCCAGCTCCTCGATCATGGCGGCCACCCCGGCCGCCACGGTGCGCAGCATCAGATCGTCGTCGATATCGCGCCCCAGCCAGTCGCGCATGGGCGCGAAGGCGGAGATAAAGATAATCAGGTTGGCCATCACCTCGGCGCGCCGATCCTGCTCCGGCAGGCCGGCGCGCTCCCTCAGCCGCGCCGCCAGCGCGGCGATCACCGCTTCATCCCGGGCGCGCATGGCGCGCCGGTCGTCCGCTTGCAGGTATGGCACCGAACGGTACACCAGCAGCGTGCCCTGCCGTTTGTGGCTCCAGGTTTCCTTCAGGTACTCGGCGATGATGTCGGTGAGGGCCCGATCGCCCTGCCGGCTCAACCGTTCCGCCAGGGACGGCACGTCGTGTTCGAACCAGAGACGATTGAGCAAACGACGGAGGATGTCGTTCTTGTTGGCGATGTAGTCGTAAATGCTGGCCTGGTTGACGCCCGAGCGGGCGCAGATGTCGCGGATGGTGGTGGACGCGAAGCCCTTTTCCAGAAACAGGTCCAGCGCCGCGTCGCAGATCTGCTCCAGGCGCGCCTCCTTCAGTGCCGGGTCCTGGACCTTGCCGACCACCGCCTCGGCCAGTTTTTCTTCTTTCATGCTGCCCCGCCTGCGTCACCACCACGGACCGCTGTTCCCGAGGGCGGGGGCGGTTGCGATGGCTGGAAGAAAGATGGTGCGGGTAGCCGGACTCGAACCGGCACGGCCGTGAAGCCGAGAGATTTTAAGTCTCTTGTGTCTACCAGTTTCACCATACCCGCGTAACAGGAAAGGCTACCTGCGTAACGCGGCCCGGTGAAGCGGAAATGGAGGCGCGGGTCGGAATCGAACCGGCGTACACGGAGTTGCAGTCCGCTGCATAACCACTCTGCCACCGCGCCGTTAACCTGGGGAATAAAAAACCCCGGTATGAACCGAGGTTCTTTTGAATCTTGGAGCGGGAAACGAGATTCGACTGGGCTGGCACTCCAGCTCGCGACCCCATCCGGACTCCGGATTCTAAAACTGGAGCGGGAAACGAGATTCGAACTCGCGACCCCAACCTTGGCAAGGTTGTGCTCTACCAACTGAGCTATTCCCGCTTTGTCACGTCCGAGGGTCTCCCCTCAACGCGAAGCCGCATTCTACCCGAGCGGCCCCCTCTGTCAAGCCTGTTTCTTCTGTGCTTTCAGTGCCTTGGCCAATTATTCACCACGGCCGGCGCCACGAAACTGGGGGGCGGCGGCGCGCAGATAGCGGTACATGGACCACAGGGTCAGGGCGGTGGCCAGGTACAGCGCCGCGTAGCCGATCCACAGCCCCGGCGTCATTACGATGTCGCCGTCGACGGTGTGCGCGGGCTTGAGCGCCAGCAGCACGGTGATCGAGCCCATCTGCGCCACGGTCTTGATCTTGCCCACGGAGCTTACCGCCACCCGCGCCCGCTGGCCCAGTTCCGCCATCCATTCGCGCAGGGCCGAGACGGTGATTTCCCGGCACACAATCACCATGGCCGGCACTGACAACCACAGGGAAGCGTGCACCTGCACCAGCATCACCAGGGCCACCGCCACGATCAGCTTGTCCGCCACCGGATCGAGAAAGGCACCGAACGGGCTGGTCTGGCCGAGCCGTCGCGCCAGGTAACCGTCCAGCCAGTCGGTCAGGCCGGCGGCCAGGAACAGGGCGGCGGCCATCATATCGCTGCCCTGCATGGGGACATAGAACACCAGCACCAGCACCGGGATCGCGGCCACCCGGATCAGCGTGAGGATGTTCGGCAGATTCAGAATCGGAGCGTGCTTGGACATGGGTACGTCTATGCTCTATGCCAGGGCGCGAAAAACGCGAGTATATCGGAAAGCGGCGCGGCTCTCATGGCGGCGTGGGCGGAAGCCGGTCCGGCGCCGCTATTCATGGAACCAGTTGTACAGGGTCTCGGCGGTCTGGGCATTGATGCCCTCCACCCGGGCCAGCTCCTCCCGGGAGGCGTTGCGCAGCTGCTTGAGCCCGCCGAAGTGGTTGAGCAGCGCCTTGCGGCGCTTGGGCCCCACCCCGGGAATATCTTCCAGGCCGGAACGCCGCGCCTTGCCGCGCCGCGCCCGGTGGCCGGTGATGGCGAACCGGTGGGCCTCGTCGCGGACCTGCTGCAACAGATGCAGCGCCGGGCTGGCGCCGCCGGGCACCAGCTCGCGGCCGTCGGGCAGGTAGAGCACTTCCAGGCCCGGGCGCCGGGTGGGGCCCTTGCCGATGCCCATCACCAGCACCCGATTGTCCAGCTGCAGCTGCTGGATCACCGTGAAGCAGCGCTGCATCTGCCCCTTGCCGCCGTCGATCAGCAGCAGGTCCGGCAGCTTGCCCTCCTCCTTGACCACCCGCTGATAGCGGCGGGTCACCGCCTCCTCCAGGGCCTGGTAGTCATCGCCGCCCTGGTCCGGCGTGACGTTGAAGCGCCGGTAGTCGCTCTTGCGGGCGCCCTGCTGGTCGAACACCACGCAGGAAGCCACCGCCTTTTCGCCGCGGGTGTGGCTGATGTCGAAGCACTCTATCCGACGGATCGGCGCGTCCGCTTCCAGCAAGGTTTCCAGGGCGTGGAAGCGCTGCTCCAGGTGCTCCCGGGCGGCCAGGTCCGCCTGCAGCGATTGTTCCGCGTTGGTGCGCGCCATGTTCAGCCAGGCGGCGCGCTGGCCGCGCACCCGGTGGGCCAGGCGAATGCGGCGCCCCAGCCGGGTGGCCAGGGCCTCCTGCAGGGCCTCGCCGCCGGGCAGCTCATGGGGCACCACGATCTCCCGGGGAATCGACTGTTCGTCGCGCTCGCCCAGGTAGTACTGGGCCAGAAACGCCTCCAGGATCTCGGTGACGTCCTCCTCGCCACGGGTGTCCGGGCGGAAGCTGCGGTGGCCCAGCACCCGGCCCTGGCGCACCATCAGCACCTCCACCACCGCCAGGCCATGGCGGGTGTCCACCGCCACCGCGTCCACGTTGCCGCCCCGGTCGGTCTCCACGTTCTGCTTCTGCTGCACCGACTGGATCGCCGCCAGCTGATCGCGCAATTCGGCGGCGCGCTCGAAGTCCAGGTCGGCGGCGGCCCGTTCCATGTCGGCGGTAAGCTGGTCGGTGACCTGACGGCTGCGCCCGGACAGGAAATCCATGGCCAGCTCCACCTGCTCCTGGTAGCCCTCGCGGGTCACGTAATCCACGCAGGGGGCGGTGCAACGGCGGATCTGGTATTGCAGGCAGGGCCGGGTGCGGTTGCGGAAAAAACTGTCCCGGCAGTTGCGCACGCGGAACACCTTCTCCACCAGGGCCAGGGTATCGCGCACGCTGCCGGCGCTGGGGTAAGGGCCAAAATAGCGGCTGCCGGGGCGCCGCTTGCCGCGATGGAAGGTGATGCGCGGGTACTCGTCGGCGGTGGTGACCTTGATGTAGGGGTAGGACTTATCGTCGCGCAGCAGGATGTTGTAGGGCGGACGCAGTTCCTTGATCAGGGACTGCTCCAGCAGCAGGGCCTCCGCCTCGCTGCCGGTGACGGTGGTCTCCACGCTGGCGATGCGCGACACCAGCGCGCGGGTCTTGGCGCCGGTCAGGTTCTTCTGGAAATAGCTGCCCAGGCGGGCCTTCAGGTCGCGGGCCTTGCCCACGTAAAGCACCTCGCCGGCGGCGCCGATCATGCGGTAAACACCCGGCTTGCGGGCGCAATGGGCCAGAAACTGCTTGGCGTCGAATTCGGGCAAGGACGGCTCCGGACAGAGCGGCAAGGGCCGCTGGAATGCACTGGACGCCGATTGTAACAGGGAGGGTCAGAACATGCCGAGGCCGTTGGTATCCACCATGCCGTGGCGCACCGCCACCAGGGCCAGCTCCACGTCGCTGTCGATGCCCAGCTTGTCGAAAATCCGGTAACGGTAGGTGTTGACGGTTTTCGGCGACAGGCACAACTGGTCCGCCACGTCCTGCACCTTATGGCAGTTGACGATCAGCATCATGATCTGCAGCTCGCGCTCGGAGAGCAGATCCAGCGGCGCCAGGTCCGGCGGCGAGAACGACCGCAGCGCCATGGCCTGGGCGATGTCCGGGCTGATGTAACGCTGGCCGGAGAACACCACCTTGATGGCCCGGGTCATTTCCTCCAGGTCGGCGCCCTTGCTGATGTAGCCGGCGGCCCCGGCCTGCATCAGGCGCGACGGAAACGGCTCCGCCTCGCACACGGTCACGGCGATCACGCGCAGCCCGTCGTCCTGGCGCATCATCCGCCGGGTGGCCTCCAGGCCGCCCATGCCCGGCATCTTGATGTCCATCAGCACCACGTCCGGGCTCAGGTCGCGCACCATCTCGATGGCGTCCTCGCCGGAGCGCGCTTCACCCACCACCCGGATGCCGTCCTGGTCACCGAGCATCCGGCTGATGCCGGTTCGGACCAGGTCGTGATCATCGACCACCAGTACTTTTATCATCGTTTTTCGTCCCCCACTTGACGTCCCTGATAGAGGCTGTCCCAGCACCGACAAAGACTAGCGCGAAGCCATCGTGCTGCCTAGGGCCTGTTCACACGACTTGCATCACGCCTGCTGGATGTCATTTTGGTCTCCAGCCAGGCGGAGGGAGCGCGGTTTGGTCATTCCAAATAAGCGACCGACAACGACGCTGGGGGCCAAAAGGGCGCCAGCCCTTCGGGTTGTGGCTAAACACCCACCCCTCCGCGTTACTCGTCGTTCATTTGGCGCCACCAAACGTCTCTCCTCGTGCCTTGATGGGTGGGTGTTTAGCCACAACAGGCGCGATGCAAGTCGTGTGAACAGGCCCTGGGCCCGCGCCGCTTTAAGACCATGGTCGTATTGACCCGGGAATGGGGCCCGTTCGGTTTGACCCTCCGCGACCGGGCGGTCATCCTGGGCCCGGTATCGGCCGAAACCGACAACAAGGATAACGCCCATGAGTGCGATTCTGCTCCTGGTCCTGGGCCTCGGCGGCATGGCGGCGGGCTACTTCGTTTATTCCCGCTTCATCGCCAGCAAGGTCTACCGACTCGACCCCGATTTCAAAACCCCCGCCCACGAATTCGAGGATGGCGTGGACTTCGTGCCCACCAACCGTTTCGTCCTGTGGGGCCACCACTTCACCTCCGTGGCCGGCGCCGCGCCCATCGTCGGGCCGGCCATCGCCGTGATCTGGGGCTGGCTGCCCGCCTTCCTGTGGGTGGTGCTGGGCACCATCTTCTTCGCCGGCGTGCACGACGCCGGGGCGATCTGGGCAAGCATCCGCAACCGCGCCAAATCAGTGGGCGCGCTCACCGGTGAAGTGGTGGGCGGCCGCGCCCGCAGCGTGTTCATGATCGTGATCTTCCTGGTGCTGCTGATGGTCAACGCGGTGTTCGGCGTGGTGATCGCCAAGCTGCTGATCAACACCCCCGGGGCGGTGGTGCCGGTGTGGGGCGCCATCGCCGTGGCGCTGGTGATCGGCCAGTTGATCTACCGCCGCGTGATCGGCCTGGGCCTGGTGTCGGTGATCGGCGTGGCCTGCCTCTACGGGCTCATCTTCCTGGGCCCGCAGGTGCCGATTTCGCTGCCGGAGACCACCGCCGGCCTGTCCGCCAACGCGGTCTGGATTCTGATTCTGTTCGGCTACGCGGCGGTGGCCTCGCTGCTGCCGGTGTGGATGCTGCTGCAGCCCCGGGACTACATCAACGGCCTGCAACTGTTCGTCGGCCTGATTCTGCTCTATGCCGCGGTGCTGATCGCCAATCCCACGGTGGTGGCGCCGATGATCAACACCGACCTGCCCATGGACACGCCGTCCATGATTCCGCTGCTGTTCGTGACCATCGCCTGCGGCGCCATTTCCGGTTTCCACGGCCTGGTGGCCTCCGGCACCACCTCCAAGCAATTGGATAAGGAAACCGACGTGCGCTTCGTCGGCTACTTCGGCGCGGTGGGCGAAGGCGCCCTGGCGCTGGCCGCCATCATCGCCGCCACCGCCGGCTTCGCCTCCCTGGCAGACTGGCAGGCGGTGTACTCCGCCTTCGGCCAGGGCAGCCTGACCGCCTTCGTGGACGGCGGCGCGCGCATTCTGTCCGCCGGTACCGGCCTCAGCAGCGAGGTGGCCGCCACCCTGCTCACCGTGATGGCCGCCCTGTTCGCCGGCACCACCATGGACACCGGCCTGCGCCTGCAGCGCTACATCTTCCAGGAGTGGGGCGAAATCTATAACCAGCAATGGATGCGCAAGCCGTTCCCGGCCACCGCGCTGGCGGTGATCAGCTGTCTGGTGCTGGCGTTCGGCGCCGGCGGTGCGGACGGCTCCGGCGGCCTGCTGATCTGGCCGCTGTTCGGTACCACCAACCAACTGCTGGCCGGGCTCACCCTGCTGGTGGTGACGGTGATGCTGGTGCGGCGCGGGCGCCCCACCCTGTTCACCCTGGTGCCGCTGATCTTCCTGCTGGTGATGACGCTGCTGGCGTTGCTGATCCAGCTGAAGGGCTTCTACCTGAAAGAAAACTGGTTCCTGCTGGGCCTGGACCTGGTGGTGCTGGTGGCGGCCATTCTGGTGACCCTGGAGTGCACCGCCGCGCTGCGCCGGCACAAGAAACTGCGCGAGGAGGAGGTCCGCTCTTGAGCGGGCCGCGCATCCTTGGCCGGCTGAAGCGCTGGACCCGGGAGGCGGGCCGGCTGGGGGCGGAGTACTACAACGCCCCCTACCGGGCCGCCATCGCCCGCGCCCGCCGCGACGAGCAGGACCTGTTCATGCTGCTGGTGTTCGCCGAGACCCTGGGCATTCCCAACCCGGCCGGCTGGTACACCCTGGAGCTGCAGCCCCTGCTGCTGGACCGTTTCCACGACTGGCACCGCCGCATGGGTCTGCCCCATTCCCCCCTGGACCAGTTCCGCTGCTGCTGAACCATGCCTGAACCCCGCCCCGGCCCCCTGAACGTCACCGCCCTGCTCGACAGCCGCCGCCTGCTGATGGTCGGCGGCAAGGGCGGGGTCGGCAAAACCACCACCGCCTCGGCCCTGGCGCTGGCCGCCGCCGGCCGTGGCCGGCGGGTGCTGCTGGTGTCCACCGACCCGGCGCACAGCCTGTCCGACGCCTTCAACCGGGACATCGGCGACCGGGAAACCGCCCTGGCGGAGAACCTGTTCGGTCTGGAAATCGACCCGGACCGGGAGGTGGACGCCCACCTGGAGACGGTGCGCGCGCGCATGGCGCGCTTCGCCGCCGCCGACCAGCGCCCGGAACTGGAGCGTCAGCTGCGCCTCAGCCGCCAATCCCCCGGCGCCCAGGAAGCGGCGCTGCTGGAGCGCCTCACCACCCTGATGGACGAGGACCGGCGCTACGATCTGATCGTGTTCGACACCGCCCCCACCGGCCACACCCTGCGGCTGCTCAGCCTGCCGGAGGTGATGGCCGCCTGGACCGAGGGCCTGCTGCGCCAGAACCGGCGCGGCGAACAGCTCGGCAAGGTGCTGGGCCATTTAAGCCCCGGCCGCGACGTGGAAAGCCTGACCGGGGAACCGGAGGAACGGGAGCTGGAAGGCCTGGACGACCGGGCCCGGGGCCTGGCGGCACCGCTGCTGGAACGGCAACGGCGCTTCCACCGGGCCCGGCGACGGCTGCAGGACGCGGCGCACAGCGCCTTTCTGTTCGTGCTGACGCCGGAAAAGCTGCCGATTCTGGAAACCGAACGGGCGGTGCGCAGCCTCACCGAGGCCGGCATCCCGGTGGCCGGCGCCATCGTCAACCGGGTGCTGCCCGACGACGCCGAGGGCGCTTTCTTTCGCGCCCGGCGGGAGCGCGAGCAGCGCCACCTGGCGGACATCGACACCCGCCTGGGCGCCCTGCCCCGCCACCACCTGCCGCTGCTGGCCGACGATGTTCAGGGCCTGGAGGCCCTGGAAGCGTTCGCCGCCCGTCTTACTCGCTGAGCCCGGGGCTCAGTCCTTCAGCGCGAATAGCTTCACGTCCGGGCGGCCGGCCAGCAGGCCCTTGAGGCCGCCGCCCAGTTCCTTCATATGGTCCCGGTGGGCCTGCAGCGCCGCCTCGTCGGTGTACTGCTCATAGATCAGCAGGGTATCGGCGTCGTCCAGGGACTGATGCACCAAATAGCAATGGTTGCCCTCTTCCTTGACCACCTCGGCGGCGATCTTCTGCATGGCGGCCACCAGGGCGTCGCCCTGGCCCGGAGTGGCGGTCATTACGGCGGTAATCCCAATCATGGTGCTCTCCCGTTTTCGCAACAGTTTTATTGAAATGCTGTTCCACATACTGGCAGCGGATGGCCCCGCCGGCCATGGCCTGTTGCGTCGCCGATCGGGGCAAAGACGCGCCGGCGCGTGTAAAAAAAGAGGTTCATCGCGCTTTGACGGAAAATCGATGCGGGAGGCATCTATCCGGGACGCGGATCTGTGTGGGGGCCTTCCGGGAACGCCGCGAGTACGTCCCTGTAGGCTCCCTGTCAAACGTCCTGTTTGACAGGGTCCCGGAAGGCCCCCACACAGCTCCGCTTCGAGGTAGCGGAACCGTTCCGGGTTCCAACAACGATGAACCGGGGTAGGTGGAGGGGGGCGGCTCCGTAGAGCCCATCTTTGAGCCGGCAGGCGCCGATTTTCGCTCCGCCAAACCCCTGAAACGACCGTGGCGCCAAGGATCACTGCTCAGCGGCTCAGGGCGCGACGCCCTTCCGGGACCCTTGAGAACAGGACGTTCGAAAGGGAGC
>NZ_JADDOL010000024.1 GCF_016906305.1 Alloalcanivorax marinus | reverse complement strand
CGTCCATGTAGGCTCCCTTTCGAACGTCCTGTTCTCAAGGGTCCCGGAAGGGCGTCGCCCGGACGCGCTCGAGGATACACACCGTCGTGGTGGTGGGGAGGGGTCAGGGCGCCGCGGGTTCCAGGGTGACCCACCAGGGCAGCACCCGGCGGACCCGGATTGGCAGGGCCCGTTCCAGCATGGCCAGGGCCCGGTCGGTGTCGTCCAGGGGATAGGTGCCCATCAC
The DNA here is from genome assembly GCF_016906305.1 of Alloalcanivorax marinus. Lineage (GTDB taxonomy): Bacteria > Pseudomonadota > Gammaproteobacteria > Pseudomonadales > Alcanivoracaceae > Alloalcanivorax > Alloalcanivorax marinus. The sequence goes on along the minus strand of NZ_JADDOL010000024.1, from coordinate 38,777 downwards.
CGGCAGGTGGGCCACGTCCGGCGCCACCCCCAGGTGGCCGTGGCGGTAGCGGGCCAGCTCCTCCACCAGCTCGCCCAGAGGGCGCTCCTCGGCCACCAGCAGTCCGTGGGTCCAGGCCTCGGCGGACGGGTCGGCGGGGCCCACCGGGCCGATCCGCTCGCGGTCGAAGCGCACCCGGCGGCCGGCGGGAATCCGCCGCTCCTCACCGCCGTGGGCGGTGCGCACCCGCACCGCGCCCTGGTACACCGCCAACCGCGAGCCCCGGTCCTCCTGGCGCACGTCGAAGCGGGTCCCCAGGGGGCGCAATTCGCCATCGCCGGTGATCAGATCCAGGGGCCGGGGGTCCCGGCCGGTGTCCACCAGCACCTGCCCGCGTACCAGGGTGAGCCGGCGGTGGTGGCGGTCGTAATCCAGGTTCACGGCGCTGTCGGTGTTCAGCCAGAGGCGGGTGCCGTCCTCCAGGGTCAGGGCGCGGCGCTGGCCCACCGGGGTGCGGTAGTCGGCCCGCCAGGCCCGGGCCAGGGACGGCAGTGGCGTGTAGCGCCAGCCGGCGCCGGCCAGCAGGCCGGTGCCCGCCAACGCCGCCAGCCCCTTGAGCGCCCGCCGGCGCAACAGCCGCTGCTGGCGCACCCGTTGCAGGGTGCCGTCGCTGAGCGCCGCGTCATCGTCGCGCAGCCGCGCGAAGCGGCGTCCCACCGCCTCCACGTACTCCCAGGCCCGGCGGTGATCGGGGCTGGCGCTCAGCCAGTGGCGCCAGGCCCGCCGCTGGGCCTCGGAGACGGCGTCGTCGCCGAGCAGGGCGAACCATTGCGCCGCCTGCTCCAGGCTTCGATGGTCCGGGCCCGCGCCCTCGCCGCCGCTCACCGGCCGGCTCCGGAATCCACCGGCGCCGGAAGCGGTGCGGCGTGGCCGTCCTCTTCCCGCTGCAGACGGACTTCCAGCAGGGCGCATTCCAGCATGGCCCGGGCCATGTATTTCTTCACCGTGCGCTCGGACACCCGCAGCGCCGCGCCGATGGCCTTGTAGCTCCGGCCGTGCAGCTGGGCCATCAGAAAGGCGCGCGCCACCTTCTCCGGCAGCCGCCGCAGCATGGCGTCCACCTGGCACAGGGTCTCCAGCACCAGTACCCGGTCCTCGGCGGAGGGCGCCAGCGGCTCCGGCTGTTCCGCCAGGGCCGCCAGCCACGCCTGCTCGATCTCCCGGCGCCGCCACAGGTCCACGCACATCCCCCGGGCCATGCGGCTCAGGTAGGCGCGGGCACCGGCGGGGCTGTCGAACCGGCGCGGCCGCGCCAGCAGTCGCAGAAAGGCGTCCTGGGCCAGATCGGCGGCGGTCTCCGAGCAGCCCAGGCGGCGCCGCAGCAAACGCTGCAGCCAGCCGTGGTGGTCGGTGTACAGATCAGCGATGGACTCGGAGGTGTCCATGAACGGGATTCCAACGGCAAGCGGGGCAAACGCCCTGAATGTGAATTGTTCTCATTCTCTATTCCCCGGCGGCCCCGGTCAATCGCCGGTCGCTTTCGGTGATGTGGCCGATACCCGTTGGGGTGCTATGCTCGCGGGGTTTTCTCATTCATCGCGGCCGGGAGCCACCATGATCATCGTTCACCATCTGGAACACTCGCGCTCGCAGCGCATCCTCTGGCTGCTCGAGGAATTGGAGCTGCCCTACGAGATCGAACATTACAAGCGGGACCCGAACACCAGCCTGGCGCCGGAGAGCCTGCGGCGGGTGCACCGGCTCGGCAAGGCACCGGTGATCAGCGACGGCGCCGTGGTGATGGCCGAGTCCGGCGCCATCATCGAATACCTGGTGGAGCGCTACGGCGACGGCCGCCTGAAACCGGCCACCGATACGCCGCAATGGCTGGATTACGTCTATTGGATGCATTTCGCCGAAGGGTCGCTGATGCCGCTGATGGTGATGAAGCTGGTGTTCGGCCGGGTGGCCCACGCGCCCATGCCGTTCTTCGCCAAGCCCATCGCCCGCAAGATCAGCGGCAAGATGAACAGCCAGTTCCTGCAGCCGCGCATCCAGGACCAGCTGGAGCTGGTGGAGGACCACCTGTCCCGCCACACCTGGTTCGCCGGCGACCAAATGAGCGCCGCGGACGTGCAGATGAGCTTCCCGCTGCAGGCCGCCGCCAGCCGCGCCAATCTGGACAACCTGCCGCGCATCCGCGATTTCATTCAACGGGTGGAGGCGCTGCCCGCCTACCAGCGCGCCATCGAGCGGGGCGGCCCGCTGCAATTGCTGGGCGGCTGACGCCCGCCCCGGCCGGGGGCGTCCGCGGAACGTCACCGGCCAATGCAATTTGTGACACAGATCAAAAACTGACCAGCCATTTCTGACGCCACCCCCGCCCCCGTTTATGCTCGATTCCAGGTCGGGCGCCCCGGTTCTGAATAATTACAAAGCACAAACAGTAACTCACTGTTTTAAGGCGATTTACCGGCCTAATCTGCTGTGAGTCCACTATTCGGATGGGATGAAGTCGGCTTTTCGACCGATGCGGGGAACTATGATCCTACTCTACTTCTTGATCGCTCTGGCCCTGGGGTTCCTGATTTCCGAGGGCGTGCAACGTTATCTGGCCCGCCGCCGGGGCTCGTGACGGCCGCTTGACGCCGGTTAAACTCTGTTAAAGCCGTGAACCACGTCACGGGGTGTTGTCTATACTGATGACTGTCCAACATCGGACACACTGATTCGTTGTCAGGGAGACACTCCATGAAGAAAGCACTCTATACCCTTGGTCTTGCCGGTACCCTGGCCCTGGCCGCCTGCCAGAGCCAGCCCATGGATCCGAAAGCCAGCAGCACCGTTTATCAGGGCGTGCTGCCCTGTGCCGACTGCGCCGGTATCAAGACCACGCTCACTCTGTACCGCGATCAGGACGGCAAGGCTTCCCGCTATGAGCTCGACCAGACCTATCTGGGCAAGGGCCGCGAGAAGGACCGCGACAGCGACAAAGGCAACTGGGCGGTGCAGCACACCGACATGGACGGTCGCGACTACCCGGTGTTCGTGTTGAACCCGGATCAGCCGGACGAGCAGATGCGGTTTCTGCAGAACGCCACCAACGCGGTGGAGCTGCTGAACGCCGAGGGCCAGCGCATCGATTCCGAGTTCAACTACACCCTGATGCAGCAGTAACGCCTCCCGGACCCGTCCTGCCCCGAAAGCGGTCACCGGCCGCTTTCGGGCCTGCTTTTCCTCCCCTTCCTGCCCTGCTTGGGTGCAAATAGGAATGACTTGCATTCAGTGTTGCAAGTGCTAGACTCCCGGCACTCTGGCGGCACCGTCCTGTTACGACCATCCCCGATGGCGACGGCCGCCCGTCAACAGGAGTCCGGACATGACCTCTTTCCTGCAATTTCAACTTCCCGATTGGTTCGTCGCCGGCGGCGCGGCCATGTGGGTACTCGCTCTAATGTCAGTGGTGGGCCTCGCCACCCTGATCGCCAAGATTCTGCAATTCGCGCGCCTGCGCCCGGTCTCCAGCAAGAAGGCGGACGCCCTGCTGGACAGCCTGGAACGCGGCCGCGCCCCGGAAGAAGACACCCCGGGCAATGCCCCCATCGACCGGGTGATCCTGACCGCCTGGCAAAACCGGGGCATGACTCCGGCCAGTTGGGAAGAAGACAGCCTGCGCCGGGGGCGCGAGGCCCTGGAAGAAATGCGCGGCGGCCTGCGGGCCCTGGAAGTGATTAGCGCCCTGGCGCCGCTGGTGGGCCTGCTGGGTACCGTATTCGGCATGATCGGCGCCTTCCAGGCGCTGGAATCCGCCGGCTCCCAGGTGGACCCGTCGATTCTGTCCGGTGGCATCTGGGAAGCCCTGATCACCACCGCCGCCGGTCTCACCGTGGCGATTCCCGCCCTCGCCGCCTTCCATTGGGCGGACCGCACCATCGAGCTTTGCCGGGAAAAGCTGCAGGACCGTCTGGCCCGCCTGAAGGTGCAGATCCGCGGCGCCGCGGACAGCGCGCCGGCGGCCCGCCCCCAGGCCGCCGACGAAGCGCCTCGCCGCCAGGCGGTGGCCGGCTGACACCATGCATCTGGAACCGGAACGTCACCGTTCACCGAGCATCAGCCTGACGCCCCTGATCGATGTGGTGTTCATCCTGCTGGTGTTCTTCATGCTCGCCAGCCGTTTCGGCGACTGGAAGGACCTGCCGGTGAACGTGCTGCCCGCCGAGGAAAGCGCCGACCGGCAGGATCGGGACTGGCTGACCCTGACCGTGGAAGCGGACGGCCGGGTGGCGATCGGCGAACACCGCTACGCCGTCGATGAGCTGGCCGACCACCTGGACAGCGGCCGCACGGTATTGATCACCGGCGAGCCGGACGCTCCGTTGCAGGCCGCCCTGGCCACCCTGGACGCGGTGCGCGCCGCCGGCGTCAAGGATGTGCAGCTGGAGTTGATGCCATGAATCTGGAATCGCCGGACAGCGGCCGCCGCCCGCCTTTGGAGCCGGTGCTGCCGCTGATCAATGTGGTGTTCCTGCTGCTGATTTTCTTCATGGTGGCCGGCCAGCTGGCGCCGCGCCCGGAAGGCGACGCCACCGCCCCGGACAGCGCCAGCGCCGGCACCGAGGAAGACCTGGAACAGCTGCTGCTGGTGCTGGACACCGACGGCCGCCTGCTACACGACGGCCAGCCGGTGGACGCCGATCAGGTCGCCGAACTGGTGCGCGACTATCAGGCGGAAGGCGACCGCAAACGCGCCGAGGAAGCCCTGATTCGTCAGCAAGCCGAAGCCGCCGAGCAGCAGGACCCGGTGCGGTTGCTGGCCGACGCCGGCACGCCCCTGAAAACCCTGCGCCAAAGTCTCGACCTGCTGCGCGATGCCGGCGTCGAGGAAGTCCGTCTGGTCACCCGGAGTGAGAGCGCCCCGTGAGTCGTAAACCGCGCCTGATTCTTGCCTGGACCCTGGCCCTGCTGGCCCATGGCGCCTTTCTGGTGGGCATCGAGAGCCTGACCCTGGCCGGCGGCCGTCCGGCCAAGCCCGGCGTGGAGCGGGCGGTAACCCTGAGCCTGGCCGAGAAACCCACCCGCGACACCGTCAGCACCGCGCCGCAGCCGGCCCCGGAGCCCAAGCCGGAACCCAAACCCGAGCCGAAACCGGAACCCAAACCGAAGCCCAAGCCCAAGCCGGAACCGAAGCCCGAGCCCAAGCCGAAACCCAAACCGAAGCCCAAGCCGGAGCCGAAACCGGAACCGGTGCCGGAGCCCGAGCCGCAACCGGAGCCCCAGCCGGAGCCGGCCCCCACCCCGCAACCGGCGGCGCCGGCGGACCAGGTGGACGAGCAAACCCGCACCGCCTCCGGGCAGCAGCAGCCCCAGGGCCAGAAGGGCCGCGCCGGCGACCCGGGCAAGGGCGTGCACCGCAGCGGCGACCACGACAACCTCCTCAACCGTTACCTGGCCAAGGTGCGTGACACCATCGAATACAACAAGGAATACCCGGCGCGGGCGCGCATGCGCCGGCAGCAGGGCGTGGTGGAGGTGAGCTTCCAGCTCAACGGCGATGGCCGGGCGCTGGACGTGACCCTGAAAAACAGCTCGGACAGCCGCATTCTCGATCAGCAGTCCCTGGAGCTGGTGCGCCGGCTGCGCTTCCCCGAGCCGCCACCGGAACTGGCCGGCCAGCCGATCTCGGTGACCGTGCCGATTCATTACACTCTGTAGACCACAAGGCTGATCGCGGTCGTTCGACCGCGATCAGCGCCTCAGCGGTGGCTGGCCCGCAACGCCGTCAGCAGCTTCTCGTGCACGCCGCCGAAGCCACCGTTGCTCATCACCACCACGTGCAGCGGGCCGGATTCGGCGGCCACCGTGGCCACCAGTTCCTCCAGATCCCGCGACACCGAGGCCGGCACCGGCGAGTCCGCCACCACCGGGTCCAGGGACCAGTCCAGCCCCGGCGGCTGATACCAGATCACCCGGTCCGCGTCGGCGGTGCTGGCCGCCAGGGCATCCCGGTGCCGGCCCAGACGCATGGTGTTGGAACGGGGTTCGATCACCGCCAGCACCCGCTCCTTGCCGACCTTGCGGCGCAGCCCCTCCAGGGTGGTGGCGATGGCCGTGGGGTGGTGGGCGAAGTCGTCGTAGACGCGCACGCCGGCGACCTCCCCGCGCAGTTCCATACGCCGCTTCACGCCCTGGAATTCGCACAGGGCGGCGGCACCGTCCGCCAGGGTCACGCCCACATGGCGGGCGGCCAGCAGCGCCGCCATGGCGTTGTTGACGTTGTGGCGGCCGGTCAGGTCCCACTCCACCCGGCCCGCTTCGCGGTCGCCATCGAGCACGGTGAAGGCGCCGCCGTCGGCGCGCTCCAGCCGGTAGCCCGGCGCGCCGCCCTCGGCGAAGCGCTCCACCTCGCTCCAGCAGCCCTTCTCCAGGGTCGCTTCCAGGGCCGCCTCGCCGGCCGGCAGGATAATGCGCCCCTGGGACGGGATGGTGCGGATCAGATGGTGAAACTGGGTCTGAATGGCGCCCAGATCGGCGAAGATATCCGCGTGGTCGAATTCCAGATTATTGAGGATGGCGGTGCGCGGCCGGTAGTGGACGAACTTGCTGCGCTTATCGAAAAAGGCGGTGTCGTATTCGTCCGCTTCCACCACGAAGAACGGCGTCTCGCCGAGCCGGGCGGACACCCCGAAGTTGCCGGGCACGCCGCCGATCAGATAGCCCGGCGCCAGCCCCGCGTGCTCCAGAATCCAGGCCAGCATGGAACTGGTGGTGGTCTTGCCATGGGTGCCGGCCACCGCCAGCACCCAGCGCCCGGGCAGCACGATCTCGGCGAGCATCTGCGCGCCGGACGTGTACGGCAGCCCCTGGTCGAGCAGGTATTCCACCGCCGGGTTGCCCCGGCTCAGCGCGTTGCCCACCACCACCAGATCCGGCGCCGGATCCAGCTGGGCCGGGTCGTAGCCTTCGATCAGTTCGATACCGGCGGCGGCCAGCTGGTCGCTCATCGGCGGATAGACGTTCTGGTCCGAGCCGGTGACCCGATGGCCCCTGGCCCGCGCCAGCAACGCCAGCGAGCCCATGAAGGTGCCGCAGATACCGAGAATATGGATGTGCATGAAAACCTCGAAAATCAGCTGCAGGCAGGATACAACATCGGCTGCTTGTTTGAATCGTTCGAGGAGAGACCATGCTGACAATAACCAGCCCCGAGGAACTGAACGCCTGGGTGGGCAAGGAACTGGGCGTCACCGAGTGGATGACGGTGAGCCAGGCGCGCATCGATCAGTTCGCCGAGGCCACCGGGGACTTCCAGTGGATCCACGTGGACCGGGAACGGGCCAAACGGGAGTCGCCGTTCGGCGGCACCATCGCCCACGGTCACCTGACCCTGTCGCTGATTCCCATGTTCAAGGATCAGATCTACACCATCGAAGGCGTCAAAGCCGGCATCAATTACGGCCTCAACAGCTGCCGCTTCCTGGCCCCGGTCCCCGCCGACGCCCGCGTACGCGGCCGCTTCGTGATGAAATCCGTGCAACAGAAAGGCGAAGGCCGCTACCTGCTCTGCAACGAGATCACCATCGAACTGGAGGGCAGCGAGAAACCGGCGTGCATCGCGGAAAGTCTGGGGATGGTGTTGTTTTAAAAGCGCGTTGAAAGTGACAAGTTAAAAGTTGAAAGGCGCGGGCAGGGCCTTGCCGAACCGACAGGCCGTGCCCGCGTTTTAACTTTCAACTTTTAACTGGTTAGTGACTGATCATCCAGGGCCGCGCCGAGGGGAACATCTTCTTGCCGTCGGCGGTATAGAACACCTTCGGTTTGGCTTTGGCGTGGTGGCAGCAGCCCTGTTCCTTTTCCGAGTGCAGGTTGCCCCGGCGCGGTTCGTGGGCGGCCCGTTCGTTGCGCGCGAAGGCGGCGCGCCGGTCCGGGGCCATGTCCAGTACCGTGGGCGCCACCAGAATCACCCGGGCGCACAGGGTGTCGCAGGTGGGGCAGGCGCGGGCTTCCCCCGCGTCCGCCACCTCCACCAGTTGATGAAACAGGCCGTGCTCGGCGCACTTGTAGTCGTACAGCGGCATGTTCGCGCCCTCCCCTATTTGTCCTTCGCCAGCGGCACGTCGGTGCTGCCCGCCACGCTGTGCTGCGGTCCGTCCACGCCCGGCTTGAGGTCGAAGTCGAAGATGTCCGTGGGCAGCCACAGGGTGGCGCAGGCGTTGGGCACGTCCACCACGCCACTGATGTGACCCTGCACCGGGGCACAGCCGAGCAGCGAGTAGGCCTGGGCGCCGGTGTAGCCGAATTTCTTCAGGTACTCGATGGCGTTGAGGCAGGCCTGGCGGTAGGCGATGTGCACGTCCAGATAATGCTGCTTGCCCTGCTCGTCCACGGAGATGCCTTCGAAGATCAGGTAGTCGTCGTACTTGGGCGCCATGGGGCTGGGTTTGAAGATCGGGTTCTTGATGGCGTACTTCTCCATGCCGCCCTTGATCAGGTTCACCCGCAGATGGATCCAGCCGGCCATTTCGATGGCGCCACAGAAGGTGATCTCGCCATCGCCCTGGCTGAAGTGCAGGTCGCCCACGGACAGGCCGGCGTCTTTCACGTACACCGGGAAATACACCTGGGAGCCGCGGGACAGATCCTTGATGTCGCAGTTGCCGCCGTGCTCCCGGGGCGGCACCGTGCGCGCGCCCTCGGCGGCGGCGGCGTCCTTTTCACTACCCTTGAGTTTGCCCATGTGGGCGGTGTCCGCGTAGGGCAGGTTGACCAGGCCGGGGACCCGGTCCGGGTCGGTGTCGTAGAGGGCTTTTTCCCGGTCGTTCCATTCCTTGAGCATTTCCTTGGAGGGCAGGCAGCCGATCAGGCCCGGGTGGATCAGGCCGGCGAATTCCACGCCGGGGATGTGGCGGGACTTGGTGAACATGCCGTTGAAGTCCCAGATGGTTTTCTGGGCTTCCGGGAAATGTTCGGTGAGAAAGCCGCCGCCGTTCTGTTTGGAGAAGAAGCCGTTGAAGCCCCATTGGCTTTCTTCGAAGGTGCCGATGTCGAGGATATCGACCACCAGCAGGTCGCCGGGCTCCGCCCCTTCCACGCCCACCGGGCCGGTGAGGAAGTGCACCTGGGTGAGGTCCACGTCGCGCACGTCCTCGGCGTTGTCGTCGTTGTGAATCTGGCCACCGGTCCAGTCGTGGCATTCGAGGATGAAGTCGTCGCCGGGTTTGACCATGGCCGCCATGGGGATGTCGGGGTGCCAGCGGTTGTGGACGCCTTCGTTGTCGTAGGGGGATTTTTTCAGGTCGATCTTGATGATGGTGTCAGCCATGGTGCCTCCGGTTGGCAAGCCTGTTTTGGTTGTTAGATTAAGGAGCATGGACGGTGGGGGGCATTGGTGAAAGGGCCGAGGGAGGTACGTTGGATGACGTATTGTGCCGTGGGGCGTTATTCGTTGCGGTGGGCTTGCTCCTTTGGAGCGTCGTGGGCGGCTCCGTCGGTGAATGGTGGCGTTGGCAGGTGGCTGTAGCTCGCTCTTTTGGAGCGTCGCGCGGGGGCTTTGCGGGGGCCGGGGTTATTCGGGGGTGATGTGGAGGTGGTCTTGGTGGAGGGTGGCGTGGAAGTGGGTGCGGTCGGGGTGGTTGAGGAGGGCGCGGGCGAGGGGTGGGTGGAGGTGGGTGCGCAGGCGGCGGGCGAGGTGGCGGGCGCCGTAGTGGGGGTCGTGGTGTTGGCGGAGCCAGGCGCGGGCGGTGTTGTCCAGGGTGAGGGTGAGGTCGCGGCGGGCCAGGCGTTGGTGGAGTTTATGGAGTTCGATGTCGAGGAGCGCGTCGAGGCGGTCCTCGCCGAGGGGCTGGAAGTGGTGGATGGCGTCGATGCGGTTGAGGAATTCCGGGTCGAAGCGGGCGCGCAGGGCCTGGTCCAGGCGGCGTTGTTCGCGTTTCGGTGAGGCGCCGAGCCAGCGGCGCCAGCCCTGGTCCCGGCGGCGCCGGCGGGCGGCGGCGTCGGCGGCGCCGGTGTTGCTGGTCATGAGAATAAGGTTGTTGCGGAAGTCCAGGCTGCGGGTGCCGCCGGACAGCGGCAGGTGGCCCCGCTCCAGGACGTTGAGCAGGGTGCGGAGCACGGTGGTGTCGGCTTTTTCCAGTTCGTCGAAGAGCACGATGCCGGGTTTGCTGAAGCTGCCCTGGATGGCGTCCACGTCGAACAGGGTGTGGCCTTCCTTGCTGCCCACGTAGCCCGGCGGCGCGCCGGTGAGGGCGGCGGCGTAGTGCTCCTGGGCCAGGGTGTTCATGTCGATGCGGCAGAGCGCATCGGGGCGGCCGTGAATGGCCTCGGCGAGCAGGCGGGCGGTTTCCGTTTTACCGACCCCGGTGGGGCCCACGAACAGGTGCACGGCCAGGGGGCGGTGCGGGTCCGCCAGGTCCGCCTTGAGCACCTGCAGGGTGTCTTCCAGGGCGGCCAGCACCGGCTCCTGGCCCACCAGCCGGGCGCGCAGCAGCGCCATGACCCGCTCCGGTTCGAACACAAAGCGGCTGGCCCTGGGCGGCGCGTTGGCGTGGCGCTGGCGGTCCCGTTGTTCCTGGTTGTCCGCCAGCCGGTCGTTGATAAACGGCATGGTGTTGGAAAACCTCAGGCGGTTTTTTCCTTGCCCTCCACCGGCAGCTCGCCCACCGGGCAGTCGGCCACGCCCACCGTGGTGCGGGTGATGGCTTCCACGTTCTGTTGCGCTTTCTGCGCGTCCATCACCCAGGTGCGGTAGAACTCGAAGGGGCAGTCGGCGATGCCCTTGTCGCCGTCGCCGGAGGCGTGCACGCCGGAGTAGCCGCGGTGCAACAGCTTGAACAGATGGTTCTGGGACTGGTCGTTGGCGCGGGCGTCGCGGATCTGGCTGACGGAAAGCTGGGCGTATTGAATGCCCATTTCCTCCTCGCCGCATTCGCCCAGGGTGCGGCCGTCGAAGCCGATGATCGCCGAGTGGCCGAAGTACGAGTAAACGCCGTCGAAGCCGGTAGCGTTGGCCACCGCCACGTAGCAGTTGTTGGCCCAGGCCATGCTCTTGGCCATCATCACCTGCTGGTCCTTGGCCGGGTACATATAGCCCTGGCAGCGCACGATCAGTTCCGCGCCCTTCATGGCGCAGTCCCGCCAGATTTCCGGGTAGTTGCCGTCGTCACAGATGATCAGGCTGATCTTCATGCCCTTGGGGCCTTCGGTGACGTAGGTGGTGTCGCCGGGGTACCAACCTTCGATGGGGCACCAGGGAATGCACTTGCGGTATTTCTGCACCACCTCGCCGTGGTTGTTGATCAGCACCAGGGTGTTGTAGGGCGCTTTTTCCGGATGCTCTTCGTGACGCTCGCCGGTGAGCGAGAACACGCCCCAGGTATCGGCCTCGCGGCAGGCGGCGGCAAAGATGGCGGTTTCATCGCCGGGCACGGTGGCGGCGGTGTCCATCATTTCGTCCGGGTCGTACATGATGCCCATGGTGCTGTATTCGGGAAAGATCACCAGGTCCATGCCCGGCAGGCCCTGCTTCATGCCCTGGATCATGTCGGCGATGGCGCGAGCGTTGTCGAGCACCTCGGCGCGGCTGTGCAGGCGCGGCATCTTGTAGTTGACCACGGCCACGCCCACCGTGTCCGGGCTGCTGGAAATGTCTCCGTGTCGCATGGGATTCGCTCCTCGGCGGTTCGCTTGAAAGAAGGATTAAACGGACAGGTAGCCCGCGATCTTGTCCTGGTCGGCGCCCTCGCCCGCTTCCTCGTGGACGATGTCGCCTTTCTCGATCACCAGGATGCGGTCGGCGATGTCCATCACGAAGCTCAGCACCTGCTCGGACACCACGATGGACAGGCCGCGCTGATCGCGGATGCGCTTCAGGGTGCGCGCCATGTCCTGGATGATGGACGGCTGGATGCCCTCGGTGGGCTCGTCCAGCAGCAGCACCTTGGGCCGGGTGGCCAGCGCCCGGGCGATGGCCAGTTGCTGTTGCTGGCCGCCGGACAGGTTGCCGCCGCGCCGGTGCTGCATTTCCTCGAGCACCGGAAACAGCTCGTAGAGATCCGCCGGCACTTTCTTCTCGCCCACCGCCGCCAGGCCGGTCTCGATGTTTTCGCGCACCGTCAGGGTCGGGAAGATCATCCGCCCCTGGGGCACGAAGCCCAGGCCGGCGCGCACCCGTTGATGGCTCTTCAGGGGGGTGAGATCGGTGTCGTTGAGGGTGACCCGGCCGGCCCGGGTGGGGGTCATGCCGATCAGCGATTTCATCAGCGTGGTCTTGCCCATGCCGTTGCGGCCCACCACGGCGACGATCTCGTTTTCGCCGATGCCCAGGTTGAGATCGCGGATGATGGTGCTTTGCCCGTAGGCAACGGAATGATGGTCGACGGTAAGCATGCGCTCCTCCCGGGGCCTCAGTGGCCCAGATAAACTTCGATGACCCTGGGGTCGTTCTTGACGTGGTCGATGGAGCCCTCGGACAGCACCTTGCCCTGGTGCATCACCGTCACCCGGTCGGCGATATCGCCGACGAACTGCATGTCGTGCTCGATCACCAGCACGGTGTGGTCGCGGGTAATCACCCGCAGCAGCTCGGCGGTTTTCTTGCGCTCCGCCACCGACATGCCGGCCACCGGCTCGTCCAGCATCAGCAGGGCCGGCTTCTGGATCAGCAGCATGCCGATCTCCAGCCACTGCTTCTGGCCGTGGCTGAGCAGGCCCGCCGGCTCCGCCAGCAGGTCGTGCAGAAAGATGGTGCGCGCCACGCTTTCCACCGCCTCGATCACCGCGGCGTCGCGCTTGAACGCCAGCGAGCCCATTACCGTGTGCCCCATCGGATAGGACACCTCCAGGTTCTCGAACACGGTCAGGTCCTCGAACACCGACGGGTTCTGAAACTTACGCCCCACCCCGGCGTGCACGATCTGGTGCTCCTTCATTTTCGTCAGCTCCTTGCCGCGAAAGCGGATCGAGCCGGCGGTGGCGCGGGTCTTGCCGCAGATCAGGTCCAGCACGGTGGTCTTGCCAGCGCCATTGGGGCCGATGATCACGCGGATCTCCTGGGGCTCCAGATAGAAGGACAGGTCGTCCACCGCCTTGAAGCCGTCGAAGGACACGGTCAGCCCTTCCACCGCGAGCAGGAAATCGTCTTTGTTCATCAGGGTTTCTCCACACTCAGGTGATCGGGCAGCGTCTTGTCCTCGCGGCGCGCCGGTTCCGGCCTGGCCGGCCTGGCGGCGGGCTTGCGGCTGAACAGGCGGTCTTCCAGCGGCATCACATAGCGGCGGTACAGACCGGCCAGCCCGTTGGGAAACGCCAGCACCACGCCGATGAACAGGGCGCCCATGGCATAGGGCCACAGCTCCGGGAAGGATTCGGAGAAACCGCTCTTGGCGGCGTTCACCAGCAGCGCGCCGTAGACCCCGCCGAGCAGCGAATAGCGGCCACCCAGGGCGCAGAACACCACCATCTCGATGGACGGCACGATGCCCACGAACGACGGCGACATGAAGCCCACCTGCAGGGTGAACAGGGCGCCGCCGACGCCGGCGAACATGGCCGCCAGACAGAAGATGAAGATCTTGAACGCGGCCACGTCGTAGCCGGAGAAGCGCACCCGGTTTTCCTGGTCACGCATGGCCACCAGGATGCGGCCGAACTTGCTGTTCTGCACCCAGCGCGCCACGAACAGGCACACGAACAGGGTGCCCACGCCGACGAAGTACAGGGTGGTCTTGGCGGCGTCGGTGCGGATGCTCCAGCCCATCAGCGTCTGCAGATCGGTGATGCCGTTGACGCCCCCGGTGTAACCCTGCTGCCCGATGATCAGAATGGTCAGGATCGAGGCGATGGCCTGGGTGATGATGGCGAAGTACACGCCGCTGACCCGGCGCTTGAACATGGCCACGCCGATAATGAAGGCCAGCAGGCCGGGCACCAGCAGCACCGCGATCAGGGTGAACGAGAAGCTGTGGAAGGGTTCCCAGAACCAGGGCAGCGCGGTCACCTGGTTCCAGTCCATGAAGTCGGGAATACCCGGCGTGGACTGGTGGGCGGTGGCCTCCGGGGTGGACGCTTCCAGCTTCAGGAACATGGCCATGCAGTAGCCGCCCAGACCGAAGAACACGCCCTGGCCGAGGCTGAGAATGCCGGCCTTGCCCCAGCACATCACCAGACCGATGGCGACGAAGGCATAGGTGAGGTATTTGCCCACCATGTTGAGACGGAACGGGTCCAGGGCCAGCGGCAGGATCACCACCAGCAGCAGGGCCAGCGCCAGATAGTAGAGCCCTTCCCGGGACTTCAGCCAACTAAGCGGAGAGGAGGATTTCACGGCGGACTCCTAGCGACGGATCTTGAGGGCCATCAGCCCTTCGGGACGCAACATCAGAATGATCACCACGGTCAGCAGCGTCAGCACCTTGGCCATGGATCCGCTCAGGAAGAACTCCATGGTGGACTGGGCCTGGGAAATGCTGAACGCGGACACGATGGTGCCGATCAGGCTCTGGGCGCCGCCGAACACCACCACCAGGAAGGTGTCGACGATGTAGGCCTGGCCGGACGACGGCCCGGTGGAGCCGATCATGGTGAAGGCGCTGCCGGCCACCCCGGCGATGCCGCAGCCCAGCGCGAAAGTGGCGCGGTCGACGCCGGCGGTGTTGATGCCCACCGCCTCGGCCATGGGCCGGTTCTGTACCACGGCGCGCACCTTGCGGCCCCAGCCGGAGCGGAACATGAGCAGGTACACGGCCAGGGCGATGGACAGGGCGATGATCATCACGAACAGCCCGTTCACCGGCAGCTCCACCAGATCGGTGACCTGGAAGGCGCCCATCATCCAGTCGGGCAGGTTCACGCCCACTTCCCGGGCGCCGAAAATGCTGCGGTAGGCCTGCTGCATGATCAGGCTGAGCCCCCAGGTGGCCAGCAGGGTGTCCAGCGGTCGTCGGTAAAGATGGCGCACCATGGCCCACTCCACGAACGCCCCCAGGGCACCGGAAATCAGGAACGCCAGCACCATGGCGACAAAGAAGTAGCCGGCGAAAAAGCCGGGCATGTAAGTCTGGAAAAACTGGGAGGTGAGATAGGTGGTGTAGGCGCCGAGGATCATGAACTCCCCGTGGGCCATATTGATCACCCCCATCTGCCCGAAAATGATGGCCAGCCCCATGGCCATCAGCACGAACACGGAAAACAGGGACAGACCGGCGAAGCCCTGCATGGCGAAGATGGACAGCAATTCCGTGGAAGAATAATCAGCGAACATGGCAAGACTCCCCTGCGGACGGGAAAAAGCCCGGCGCCCCATCAGGCGGGCGCCGGGTACGGACGGTTACTGATAGCCCTCGGGGAACGGGTCGGGCTCCATCAATTCCTTGGTCTCGTAGACCACTTCGTACTGACCGTTGGATTGCGCCCGGCCGATGCGGGTCTTCGACCACAGGTGGTGGTTTTCGTGGATGCGCACGTAGCCTTCCGGGGCTTTCTTGAACTCGATACCCGGTGACGCTTCGCGGATCTTGTCGATGTCGAAGGAGCCGGCTTTTTCCACCGCCATCTTCCACAACCAGGGGCCCAGATAGGCGGCCTGAGTCACGTCGCCGATCACCATGTCGTCGCCGTAGGCGTCCTTGAAGGCGGCCACGAATTCCTTGTTGTTGGCGTTGTCCAGGCTCTGGAAGTACTTCATGGAGGCGTAGATGCCGTTCACGTTCTCGCCGCCGATGCCGCGGATTTCATCCTCGGTGACGGAAATGGTGAGCAGCAGCGGGCTCTCGTCGGTGAAGTCCACGCCGGCGGCCTTCATCTGCTTGTAGAACGCCACGTTGGAACCGCCCACCACGGAGGCGAAGATCACGTCCGGCTTGCGCAGCTTGATCTTGTTGATCACCGAGTTGAACTGGGTGTGGCCAAGCGGGTAGTACTCCTCGCCCACCACTTTCAGCCCTTTCTTCTCGATGTGCTTGCGGGCGATCTTGTTGGAGGTACGCGGCCAGATGTAGTCGGAGCCGAGCAGGTAGAAGGTCTTGGCGCCCTTCTCCTTCACCGCCCAGTCGATGCCGGCGAGGATCTGCTGAGTGGCTTCCTGGCCGGTGTAGATCACGTTGGGCGACTGCTCCAGACCTTCATAGAAGGTGGGGTAATAGAGCATGCCGTTGAACTGTTCCATCACCGGCAGCACCGCCTTGCGGGAGGCGGAGGTCCAGCAGCCGAAGATCGCCGCCACCTTGTCCTGGCGCAGCAGCTTGCGGGTTTTCTCGGCAAAGGTGGGCCAGTCGCTGGCGCCGTCTTCCTGCACGAATTCGATCTGGCGCCCCAGCACGCCGCCGCTTTCGTTGATCTGTTTGATGGCCAGCTTTTCCGCCTGCACCGAACCGATCTCGCTGATCGCCATGGTGCCGGTGATGGAATGCAGAATGCCGACCTTGACGGTGTCGTCGGTGACCGCCAGGTCGGTGGTGTTGACCTCGGCGGTGGGCGGCCCGGCGGCGAACGCCGGCGACGCCAGTGCGACCAGCGCCGGCAGCGCGGCCAGCCCCGCCAGCAGGCGGCGCGCCCGCCCCGGTGTGCGATGGTTCCGTTGTTTCATGGTGTTCCCCTCGTCAGCGTATGAATGAGCTGCATGTGTGATCGCCAACGAGTATGGAAAGCCGCCCCCGGCGCGCCCATTCGCCGAATACGTCATGGGCCTACGTCATTTGACGCATTCCGGGGCCCCGGCGGCCGCTCTAAGCTCGCGTACACGGGTCGGGGGGCCCGCCCATAATGATTCAGGCACGATTCGTGCTTCGCGTTCCCTGAGAGCGCTTTTGCGGACAACGGAATCCATGGCCATTCAGCAGCGCATCTTCCGGGTGCGGCGCAATTACAACCAATGGGTCGCCAACCAGACCCTGGAAGACTTCGCGCTGCGCTTTACCGGCAAGGCGGCGCGGCGCTGGTCCGCCGGCCGGGTGGCGGCCACCGCCCTGGGGGCGATTTCGTTTCTGGCGCTGGAGGCCATCGGCGGCGCCGCCACCCTCAACTACGGCTTCACCAACGCCGTCTGGGCGATCGCCGCGGTGATGACGGTGCTGTTTCTGCTTGGCCTGCCGGTGAGCTATTACGCCGCCCGCGACGGGGTCGACATCGACCTGCTCACCCGGGGCGCCGGCTTCGGCTATCTGGGCTCGACCCTGACCTCGCTGATCTACGCCTCCTTCACCTTTATCTTCTTCGCCCTGGAAGCGGCGATCATGGCGCTGGCCCTGGAGGTGATGTTCGGCCTGCCGCTGAGCCTGGGCTATGTGGTCAGTTCCCTGGTGGCGATCCCCCTGGTGACCCACGGCATCACCTACATCAGCCGGTTCCAGGTGTGGACCCAGCCGCTGTGGCTGCTGCTGCAGCTGGCGCCGTTCGTGTTCATCCTGTTCCAGGACCCGGCGTCCCTGGAACGCTGGGCCGGCTTCCCGGGCCTGGACGCCGGCGCCGACGGCTTCAATCCGCTGATGTTCGGCGCCGCCGCCACGGTGCTGTTCTCGCTGGTGGCGCAGATCGGCGAGCAGGTGGATTTTCTGCGTTTCATGCCGGAACCCGCCCCGGGGCGCCGGCGGCGCTGGTGGCTGGCGATGCTGGCCGGCGGACCGGGCTGGGTGGTGATGGGGGCGCTCAAGGCGCTGTTCGGCTCCTTCCTGGCGGTGCTGGCGTTCTCCCATGGTCTGCCGCAAAGCCAGGCCCAGGAGCCCATGTACATGTACCTGGTGGCGTTCAGCCACATCACCGCCCACCCGGCCACCCTGCTGGCCCTGGCCGGCATCTTCGTGGTGCTGTCCCAGCTCAAGATCAATGTCACCAACGCCTACGCCGGCTCGATCGCCTGGTCGAACTTTTTCTCCCGGCTTACCCACAGCCACCCGGGCCGGGTGGTGTGGCTGGTGTTCAATGTGGTGATCGCCCTGGTGCTGATGGAGATCGGCATCTACCGGGCGTTCGAATCGATTCTCGGCAGCTACGCGCTGGTGGCGGTGGCCTGGATGGGCGCCCTGGTGGCGGACCTGGTAATCAACAAACCCCTGGGGCTGAGCCCCAAACACATCGAGTTCAAGCGCGCCTACCTCTATGACCTCAACCCGGTGGGGTTCGGCGCCATGCTGCTGGCCACCGCCGTGGGGCTGCTGGCCCGGGCCGGCCTGTGGGGCGACACCACCAGCGCCCTGGCGTCGTTCCTGGCGCTGCTCACCGCCTTCGTCACCGCGCCGCTGATCGCCCTGCTCACCGGCGGCCGCTACTACATCGCCCGCCGTCCGGAGCCGGCCACCGCGGTGCGCGGCCAGCCCTGCTGCATCTGCGAGCACCGCTTCGACGAGGAGGACATGGCGTTCTGCCCGGCCTACAACGGCCCGATCTGCTCGCTGTGCTGCTCCCTGGACGCGCGCTGCAACGACGCCTGCAAACACCACGCCCGCTTCCAGGAGCAGCTGATCGACTGGCTCGGCGGCGTGCTGCCGGAGCGCCTGCTGCAGCAACTGCGCTCGCGGCTGGGCCATTTTCTCGGCCTGCTGACGCTGGTGTCGCTGGTGATGGCCGGGCTGCTCGCCCTGGTCTATTACCAGGTGCCGGTGGAGAACGAGGCGGTGCGCCAGCTGATGGCCACCACCCTGGCCAAGGTGTTCGCCATTCTGCTGATCATCAGCGGCGTGGTGGCCTGGCTGTTCGTGCTGGCCCATGAGAGCCGGGTGGTGGCCCAGGAAGAGTCCCAGCGGCAGACCCGCATGCTCACCGCCGAGATCAAGGCCCACGAAAAAACCGACCGCGCGCTGCAGAAGGCCAAGGAGCTGGCGGAGGCCGCCAACCAGGCCAAGAGCCGCTACCTCACCGGCCTCAGCCACGAACTGCGCTCGCCGCTCAACGCCGCCTTCGGCTACGCCCAGCTGCTGGAACACGACCCGGACATCCCCGCCAACCGCCGCGAGGCGGTGGCCGCCATCCGCCGCAGCACCGGCCATCTGTCGGATCTGATCGAGGGCCTGCTGGAGATTTCCAAGATCGAGGCCGGCCGCCTGGAGCTGTACCGCAACCGGGTGCGGCTGCGCTCGCTGATCGACGAGCTGGTGACCATGTTCCGGCTGCAGGCCCGGGACAAAGGCATCGAGTTTGAATTCCAGAGCCAGGGGCGGCTGCCGGACTGGGTCGCCACCGACGAAAAGCGGCTGCGCCAGATCCTGATCAATCTGCTCTCCAACGCCATCAAATTCACCCGCCAGGGGCGGGTCACCCTGCACGTGCGCTACCGCAACCAGGTGGCCGAATTCACCATCCGCGATACCGGCGTGGGCATCGCCGAGGAGGACCTGCAGCGCATTTTCCGACCCTTCGAGCGGGTCCGGAAACCGGGCGTGCCGGCGGTGCACGGCACCGGCCTGGGGCTGACCATCACCAAGCTGCTGGTGGACATCATGGGCGGCGACCTGCAGGTGACCAGCGCCCCCGGGCGCGGCAGCGAGTTCCGCCTGTGGGTGATGCTCTCCAGCGTGGCCGTCTCCGGCCAGCCCGCCGAGGCGGACGACCCGCGCCCGGTGGTGGGTTACCACGGCGCCGCCCGCGGCCTGCTGGTGATCGACGACGACGCCTCCCACCGCGGGCTGGTCAGCGACCTGCTGACACCACTGGGCTTCCAGGTGAGCGAAGCCCCGGACGGCGCCACCGGCCTGGCCCTGGCGGCGCAGAACCCGCCGGACCTGGTGCTGCTGGACATCAGCATGCCCGGCCTGGACGGCTGGCGCACCGCGCGCCGGCTGCGCGCCCAGGGCTACCGGGGCCCGCTGGTGATGCTGTCCGCCAACGCCCGCGATCACGATCATCAGGGCGCCGACGGCGTGCACGACGATTACCTGGTGAAACCCTTCAAACTGAGCAGCCTGCTGGACAGCCTGGCCCGTCACCTGAACCTGAGCTGGCGCCACCCGGACGACCCGCCGCCCCCGCCGGCCCGCATCCCCACCCGCACCCTGCTCGACGAAAGCCTGCGCGACGAACTGCTGGCGCTGGCGGAAATCGGTCACCTGGCCGGCTTGCGTGACGCCCTGACCCGCGCCGAACAACAGCGCCGGCTCGGGGAGACCGACGCCGGCGCCCTCAAGGCCGCCCTGGAGCGGTTCGATTTCCAAGCCCTGATGCGTTTACTGGAGCCCCACTCATGAACCAAGCGGCGCGAAAGGACGTCATCCTAGTGGTGGACGATTCCCCGGATTCCCTGGGCATGATCCACCATGCCCTGGACCGGGCCGGCCTCACCGCCCTGGTGGCCCTGGAAGGGGAACAGGCCCTGGGCATCGCCGAGAAAATGGTGCCCGACCTGGTGCTGCTGGATGCCCTGATGCCCAACATGGACGGCTTCGAGACCTGCCGGCGCCTGAAGCGTCATCCGGAACTGGCGGCGGTGCCGGTGATCTTCATGACCGGCCTCACCGACGCCGAGGACGTGGTGCGCGGCCTGGAGGCCGGCGGCGTGGACTACGTGACCAAGCCGGTGCGCCCGGACGAACTGATCGCCCGCATCCGCGTGCACCTGAACAACGCGCGCATCACCCGCGGCGCCCACACCGCCCTGGACCGGCTCGGCCAGGCCGCCTTCGCCACCGACCGCGCCGGCCGCTGGCGCTGGGCCACCCCCGGCGCCGAGGAGCGCCTGGCCCTGCACGGCGCCGACCGGGAACCCCGGCTGGCCGCCCTGGCCACACGGGTGCGCCGCTGGCTCGACCACCAACCGGCCCCCGGCGACCAATCCGCCCTGGACCTGGACCCGGCCGGTCCCGGCGACGGCGCCGAACTGCGCCTGCGCTACCTGGGCGACACCGCCGCCGGCGAGTGCCTGTTCCGGCTGCTGCAACGGGACGGCGAGGAAGAAAGCGAACTGCTGCGCCGGCAGCTGCACCTGACCCGCCGGGAAGCCCAGGTGCTGCTGTGGATCGCCCAGGGCAAGACCAACCGGGAGATCGGCCAGATTCTGGACCTGAGTCCGCGTACCGTGAACAAGCACCTGGAGCAGGTGTTTCGCAAGCTGGGGGTGGAGAACCGCACGGCGGCGGCGGGCATGGCGCTGCGCTGCCTGACCAGCGGCTGAGGGATCGCGGCGGTCCCGCCGCGATCCGGCGTCAACCGGCCTGCAACGCCTCCGGCATCGCCATCCCGATCAGCAGAAACGTGAGAATGAACAACCCGAACGCCAGCGCCAGGCCGAGCAGCGGGCCCACCGCGAAGGCGCGGTGGAAGATGAAGCTCTGCACCGCCAGCTGCCAGCTGATCAGCAGCAGATAGAGGCCGTTGACGAACCCGGGGGTGCCCCCGGCGGCGTGGCCGAGCAGCAGCAGCGGCAAGGACACCAGGGTCAGGGCAATGTCCACGCCCACCAGCGCCAGGGCGGTCTGCAGCCAGCGCTGGCGCAGGCCCTTGAAGGTGAGGATCGCCGCGCTGGCACCCAGCACCACCCCCAGGGCGATCAGCTGGGCGCCCACCATCTGCGCCAGGGTGAGGCCGGTCTGCAGGCCGGCGGCCAGCAACTGCAGCACCATCCAGAATGCCAGCAGTATGCCCAGCAGCGGCGGGATGGGGGGCATGTCCTCGGGGCCACGGCGGAACAGGCAAAGGCCGGCATAGAGTTTCAACAGAGCGTTCATGGTCTCGGGCGTCCAGGGCTGGCGTCGGCGGCGTATTGTTTCAAAGGCCGGCGCGGGACTCCACTTTTGCCGGCGCGGGCATGTAACTGTTTTCTCCCTGAGCTAGAATGCGCGCCTGAATCCCCGCAGGAGCCCCCCATGGCGCGCAAAAACGCTTTCTACGCCCAGTCCGGTGGTGTCACCGCCGTCATCAACGCCTCCGCCGCCGGCGTCATCGAAGCCGCCCGCGAGCACAAGGCCACCATCGGCAAGGTGTACGCCGGCCGCAACGGCATCATCGGCGCCCTCACCGAGGACCTGATCGACACCTCCAAGGAAAGCAAAAGCGCCATCGCCGCGCTCAAGCACACCCCCGGCGGCGCCTTCGGCTCCTGCCGCTACAAGCTCAAGGACCTGGAGACCTCCCGGCGCGAGTACGAGCGCCTGATCGAGGTGTTCAAGGCCCACGACATCGGCTACTTCTTCTACAACGGCGGCGGCGACTCCGCCGACACCTGCCTGAAGATTTCCCAGCTGTCCAAGACCATGGGCTACCCGCTGCAGGCCATCCACGTGCCCAAGACCGTGGACAACGACCTGCCGATCACCGACGTCAGCCCGGGCTTCGGCTCGGTGGCCAAGTACACCGCGGTGAGCTGCCGGGAAGCGGCCCTGGACGTGGCCAGCATGTGCGCCACCTCCACCAAGGTGTTCGTGATGGAAGTGATGGGCCGCCACGCCGGCTGGATCGCCGCCGCCGCCGGCCTGGCCAAGGACCAGCCCGACGACGCCCCCCACGTGATTCTGTTTCCGGAAATCGCCTTCGACCAGAAAGCCTTCCTCAAGAAGGTGGACGATACGGTCAAGAAGGTGGGCTACTGCGTGATCGTGGTGTCCGAGGGCGCGCGCACCGCCGACGGCACCTTCCTGGCCGACGCCGGCTCCACCGACGCCTTCGGCCACAAGCAACTGGGCGGCGTGGCGCCGGTGCTGGCGCAGATGGTCAAGAACGAGCTGGGCTACAAATACCACTGGGCGGTGAGCGACTACCTGCAACGGGCGGCGCGCCATATCGCCTCCGCCACCGATGTGGAGCAGGCCTACGCGGTGGGCCGCGCGGCGGTGGAATTCGCGGTGGCCGGCAAGAACGCGGTGATGCCCACCATCGAGCGCAAGAAAACCAAGAAGTACGGCTGGACCATCGGCGAGGCGCCGCTCAAGAAAGTGGCCAACGTCGAGAAGAAGATGCCGCGCAAGTTCATCAGCAAGGACGGCTTCGGCATCACCCCCGCCGGCCGCGCCTACCTGGAGCCGCTGATCGGCGGCGAATCCTACCCGCCCTACAAGAACGGCCTGCCGCAATTCGCGGAATTGAAGCTGACCCCGGTGGCGAAGAAGCTCAACGACGTCTTCGAGGTGTAAGCTGCCGGATTTTTCCCCGCTGGCGTGGGCGCTGATCCTGGCGTCCACGTACATCACCGGCATCTCCAAAGGCGGGTTCGCCGGCGGCTTCGGCTCCCTGTCGGTGCCGCTGATGGCCCTGGCCATCGGCCCCCTGCAGGCCGCCGGGCTGCTGCTTCCCTTGCTCATCGTCATGGACCTGCTGAGCCTACGCGCCTGGTGGGGCCAGCACGACGCCGGCGAGGTGAAGCGGCTGGTGCCCGCCGCCGCCGTGGGCATCGTCATCGGCACCCTGACCGTGGGCAGCCTGGACGAAAACAAGGTGCGGCTGATGCTGGGCGTGATCTCCCTCGCCTTCGCCGCCTATATGCTGTTCAAACCCACCGTGCACCGCCGCCCCGGTCGGCTTTGGGCGGCGGTGTGCGGCGGCGCCGCCGGCTTCACCAGCACCCTGGCCCATGCCGGCGGGCCGCCCATGAACCTCTATCTGCTGCCCCGGCAACTGCCCAAGGCCACCTTTATCGCCACCAGCGTGGTGGCCTTCGCGTTTATCAACGCCCTCAAGATCGGCCCCTTTATCTGGCTCGGCGAACTGACCCTGCACAGCCTGGGCACCTCCGCCCTGCTGATTCCGGTGGCCTGGTTCGGCGTGCGCAGCGGCATCTGGCTGCAGGCGCGGGTCAACGAAAAGGCGTTTTTCCGGCTGATCATCGTGTGCATGGCGCTGATCAGCGTGCAGCTCATCTGGCGCGGCCTGCACGGATAATGCAAACCATTCTCATTATAGGTATAGTCGCAGCCATCGAATCCTTCGAATAACGCACTTGGGGATCACACATGCGACCGACCGCCTTCCGGCTTTCCGCCCTCACCCTCGCCGTGCTTGCCGCCACGGCCCAGGCCCAGACCAGCGCGCAAAACGACGACGGCAGCTACGACCTGGACGCGGTCCAGGTGCAGTCCAGCGCCGACGCCTCCAAGGAGGGTCTGAGCGAGGTGTTCGCCGGCGGCCAGGTGGCCGAGGGCGGCAAGGTCGGCATCCTGGGCACCCAGGACGTGATGGACACCCCCTACAGCTACACCACCTACACCGAGCAGCTGATCGAGGACCAGCAGGCCGACAGCGTCGGCGACATCCTGCTCAACGACCCGGCGGTGCGGGTGGCGCGGGGCTTCGGCAACTACCAGCAGGTCTACCTGGTGCGCGGCCTGCCGGTGTTCTCCGACGACATCACCTATAACGGCCTTTACGGCCTGCTGCCGCGCCAGTACCTGGCCTCCGAATTCATCGAGCGGGTGCAGGTGTTCCGCGGCGCCAACACCTTCCTGAACGGTGCCGCCCCCGGCGGCAGCGGCCTGGGCGGCGCGGTCAACATCGTGCCCAAGCGCGCCCCCAACCGGGACCTGAACCAGATCACCCTGGACACCCGCAGCGGTGGCCAGACCGGCCTGGCGGCGGACTTCGCCGGGCGCTCCGAGGACGGCCGCTTCGGCACCCGCGTCAATGTGGCCCGCCGCGACGGCGACACCGCCGTGGACGGCGAGGAAGCGGAACTGTCCATGGCCCATATCGGCCTGGACTTCCGCGAGGACGTGTTCCGCCTGTCCGCCGACCTGGGCTTCCAGAAGCACCGCGTGGACGGCGGCCAGCCCAACATCACCTACGCCGCCGGCGTGCCCATCGGCGATGCCCCGGACGCGGACGAGTCCATCGGCCAGTCCTGGACCTACTCGGACTCCAACGACGTGTTCGGGACCCTGCGCGCCGAATACGACTTCGCCGACAACATCACCGGCTGGCTGGCGGTGGGCGCCCGCCATGGCGAGGAGAACTCCATCTTCGCCAACCCCACCGTGAACGACACCAACGGCGACTACACCGCCAGCCGTTTCGATACCGCCCGTGAGGATTCGGTGATCACCGGTGAAACCGGCCTGCGGGTCAACTTCGACACCGGCGCCATCGGTCATACCTTCACCGTTTCCGGCTCTCGCTACGAACTGAAATCGGATAATGCCTATGCGATGTCGTCCGCCTCAGTAACGGGCAATATTTATAATCCGACTACCGTGTCACGCCCGCCCGCCAACGCCTTCACCGGCGGCAATCTCGACAACCCTCAAATGACCATCAAAACCCAGTTCAGCAGCTTTGCGCTGGCTGATCAGTTGTCGATGCTGGATGAACGTCTGCTAGTAACCCTTGGCGCGCGCTACCAGAACATCCAGGACAAGAGTTATGCCTATGGCGGCGGCCCGCGCAATGCCAACTATGACGACCATGCGCTGACGCCTTCTCTGGGCGTCCTGTATAAGCTGACGCCGTCGGTCGCGCTGTTCGCCAACTACATTGAGGGGCTGGAAAAAGGGGACGTGGCGCCCGCGCAGGACAGCAACAACAATCCTGTGGCGAACGCCGGTCAGGCATTGGAGCCGTACAAAACGCAGCAAACCGAGGTGGGCGTCAAGTTTGACGGAGGAAGCCTGGGCGGCAGCCTGTCGGTTTACCGCAGCGAAAAGCCGGAGGCCGGTCTCGAAGGCGATGTTTACAAGGAGCTCTACGACCAGGAAAACACCGGCGTGGAACTGATGGCCTACGGCAACCTGACCCGCGATCTGACCGTTCTGGGCGGGGTCAGCTTTCTCGACACGGATGTGGACGGCGAGGAAGCCATCGGCTCCCCGGACACCCAGGCCAACCTGAACCTGGAATACCGGCTGCCTCAGCTGCCGGATCTGGCGGTGGACGGCCGGGTGATCTACACCAGTTCCCAGTACGCCGACGCCGCCAACACCCGTAAGGTGGACAGCTGGACCCGGCTGGACCTGGGCGGCCGCTATCTGATCGCTCTGAGCGACAGCCAGTTTCTGACCCTGCGTGCCCGGGTGGAGAACGTCACCGGCGAGGACTACTGGGCCTCCGTGGGCGGCTTCCCGGGCTCCGACTACCTGACCGTTGGCGCGCCGCGCACCTACATGCTGTCCGCCACCCTGGATTTCTGAACCGACCACCCAGCGCCCCGATCCGCCGGGGCGCCCAGGCAGTCTTCCCATGCGACAACCGATGCCACACCGCACCCTGCGAATCTGGTCCGCGATCCATAAATGGACCAGCCTGATCTGCACCGCCTTCATGCTGATGCTGTGCCTGACCGGCCTGCCGTTGATCTTCCACGATGAGATCGAGGCGGCCTTCGACACGGATCAATGGCAGCCGGCCAATCCGGACGGCCCGCTGCTGTCCCTGGACCGGATGCTGGACGCGGCCCTGGCCAACCGGCCCGGCGAAGTGCCGCTGTTCATGAGCTTCGACACCGACCGGCCGGTGGTCAACGTGACCACCGGACCGACCCCGGACGCCGCCAGCGGCGACATGCATTTCGCCTCCTTCGACCGCACCAGCGGCGAGCCGGTACCGGGCCACCAGGACGGTGTCATGGAGTTTCTGCTGCAGCTGCACACGGACATGTTCCTGGGCCTGCCGGGCTCGTTGTTCCTCGGCTTCATGGGCGTTCTGCTGATCGCCGCCATCATCTCCGGGGTGGTGCTGTACGCGCCCTTCATGCGCAAGCTGGACTTCGGCACCCTGCGGGTGAAGCGCTCGCGGCGCCTGAAGTGGCTGGACTATCACAACCTGCTGGGCATCGTCACCGTGGCCTGGCTCACCGTGGTGGGGCTGACCGGGGTGGTGAATACGCTGGCCACGCCGATTCTGGACACCTGGAAGAACCAGTCCCTGGCGGACCTGACCGCCGGCTACCAGGGCAGCGCGGTGCCCACCCCGGCGGAAATGGCGTCCCTGGACGCCGCCGTGGCGCAGGCCGAGCAGGCGGCGCCGGACCAGACCCTGCAGTTCGTGGCCTTTCCCGGCGGTGGCTGGTCCACGGACTTCCACTACGCGGTGTTTCTGCACGGCAACACCCCGGTGACCTCGCACATCGTCACCCCCGCCCTGGTGGACGCGCGCACCGGCCAGTTCGCCGCCCTGCGCGAGATGCCCTGGTACAACAAAACCCTGGCCCTGTCCGGGCCTTTGCATTTCGGGGATTACGGCGGCCTGCCGCTGAAGATTCTGTGGGCGGTGCTGGATGTGATCACCATCGTGGTGCTGATCAGCGGGCTGTACCTGTGGCTGGCCCGGCGCCAGCCGGCGGCGCGCACGGCCGGCGCGCCGGCCACGCCCCACGCCGGGGGGGCCTCATGAACGGCGCGTCCCGTTCCTCCCGGGGCCTGGGCGGCATCTTCGCGGTGCCGCTGTTGATCGCCCTGGCCAGCCTGGTCGGCCTGGTGGCGGCGCTGCTCGGCGACGGCGCGATGGACTGGATCTCCTGGTTGGGCTTGGGATTGCCGGTGGCGGCGGTGGCCTGGGCCATGCGCACCCGGCGTCGCTGACGCCCCGGCAGCGTAACCCCTCTATCGCGGTCGAACGACCGCTGCTACGGCAAGCGCCGGCGGATGTCGGCGGCCAGATGGCGGGCGCGGCGGGCCTGTTGTTCGGCCAGCCGCACGCAGTCGCCCAGATAGTGCTCCGGTGCCAGAGCGGCGCGCAGGCCGGCGTCGTCCAGCACCGCCCGCACCCGGGTATCGCCGGCCAGCACCTCCCGAAAGGGGCGCCCGCTTTGGCCGGCGGTGAGCGCCGCCTCGTGCACCAGATCGTGGGCCCGTTGGCGCCCCAGTCCACCCCGGGCCAGCGCCATCATCAGATTCTCGCCGTTGATCAGACCGTCGCTGAGGGCCAGGTTGGCGCGCATGGCGTCGGGCTCGATGCGCAGGCCGGTGATCAGTGCTTCGAAGGCGGCCAGCATCTCCAGGGCCAGCGGGCAGGCGGTGTCCACCGCCGCGTACAGCATCTGGCTGGAGGCGGCGTCGCCCTCATGGCTGATCTGGCCGGCGTCCAGGGCCAGCCCCAGTTGGGCGCGCAGCCGCGCGGCCAGGGCGATTACCTGCACCGAGAGCTTGGGATTCACTTTCTGCGGCATGGTGCTGCTGCCCACCACCGCCTCGCCCAGGTCCTCGCGCACCTCGCCGATCTCCTCGCCCATCAGCGTGAACAGCTCCTGGGCGACCTTGGCGCAGGTGCTGGCCAGCAGCCCGAGCAGCAGCACGTACTCCACCATATGGTCGTAGACCGCGCGGCTGGGCACCTGGAAGCAGCCCAGGTTCAGCCGGTTCGCCAGCGCCCGTTGCAACGCCTCGCCCTGGCCATCGAACGAATGCCAGCCGCCCACCGCGCCGCCGAACACCAGCGTGAACACCCGCGGCTCCGCTTCCCGGAAGCGGGTTTCGTGGCGCAGCAGTTCGTCGATCCAGGCGGCCACCTTGAAGCCGAAGGTGATCGGCAGGGCGTGGCGGCGCTGGGTGCGCCCGGCCATCACCACTGTGGCGCCGCGCTCGGCGTGGCCGGCCAGCGCGTCCAGGCTGGCCGCCAGCCGTGCCAGCAGATCGCGATGGGCGTCGCGCAGCAGCAGCACCTCGGCGGTCTGCATCACGTTCTGGGTGGTGGCGCCCCAGTGCACATAGCCCCCGGCGTCGCCCTCGCAGGCCGCCGCCAGAAACTTCACCAGCGATACGATCGGCGCCTTGGTGGCCGCCATGTCGTCCAGCAGGGCGCGCTGGTCGAACCGCTCCAGTTGCCCCTGGCGGGCGATTTCCACGGCGGCGTATACCGGGATCATGCCCAGTTCCGCCTGGCTGCGGGCCAGCGCCACTTCGATATCCAGCCAGGCCTGGATTTTTCTCGGGGTACTGAACAGCGCCTCCGGGCTCACGGCTCGGACCGCAGCAGAAAATCCGCGAGCAGCGCGTTGTAGCCGGCGCCGTCCTCGATGTAGGGCGCGTGCCCCAGCCCCTCCAGCACCCGATGGCGCACGTCCGGGATGCCGTCCAGCAACGGCCGCGCCTTGGCCAGCGGCGCCACCCTGTCGCGGTCGGCGGTGAGCACCAGGGTGGGCGCCTGGATACCAGGCAGCACCGGTTGCAGGTTGGCGCGCTGAATCGCCAGGGCGGCGGCGGCCATCCCCTCGGCGCGAGCGGCGGCGGCGATACGCGCCACCTCGGCGACCACCATCGGGTCGGTGCCTTCCGGCAGCATGCCTCGGGCGCGCCGCGCGCCGTATTCCGCCGGCGGCAGCTCACTCAGCTCACGCAGGCGCCGCCGGTAGCGCTCATCGGCGGCGTCCGCGCCGCTCAGGCCATGGCCCGGGTGGGTGCAGGACAGTACCAGCCGCCGGACCCGCTCCGGTGCCCGCAGGGCCACGGCCATGGCCACCAGCCCGCCCATGGAGTGGCCCACCAGATGCACCGGCCCGGCCGTCACCCGCTCGATAAAGGCCAGGGCGGCGGTGGCCAGGTCGTCGAGATGGTCGCCGCCCGGGTCGGAGTCGCCGTAGCCGGGGGCGTCCCAGGCCCACATTTCCAGTGAACCGGCCAGCCCGTCCAGCTGCCGGCGCCAGCTTTCCGCGTTGCCGTTGAGACCGTGGAAGAACACCACCGGCGGGCCGTCGCCGGCGTGCAGGTAGCTGAGCGTGCCGTGGCTCAGGCGGATCCGTTGTCGTTCCTGTTTCATAACCTTCCCTTGGCGCGGTTCAGAACGGCGAGGCTTCGCCGTCGGTGCCGGAGCCGCGCAGCAGTTCCTGGTTGCGCTGGCGCTGTTCCCGTTGCCGGGGCGTTTCATCGGCGGGCGGCGTCTTGGCGCGGGGCTTGAGCGGGAACAGCGGCTCCTCCGCCTTGCCGGCCAGCAGATAGCGGGCGCCGGGTTCGCTCATCTTGCTGCCGCTGTGGCCAATGCCGTACACGGTGCGCAGCTCCCAGTTGAACGGCACGCCCAGTTTTTCGGCCATCGCTTTGTTGGCGGCGAAGAAGTTCTTGCCCTTGGCCAGGCGATGGGCGCCCTGGGCCTCGGCGATGTCGAGCTTGCTGAGCAGCCGGTGGGAAGGATCGTTGTCCTCCTCGCCGAGCATGATCACCAGATGGTGGGCGTAGGCCGGCGCCAGATCTTCCGGTTCCAGGCCGGTGTTCTTCAGCCCGTAGCGCAGCGGCAGGCTCCAGTCCGGGAAGGTGTAGGTGCCGGAGTTGGCGGCCACCGCCGTGCCGATATGGGCCTGCGGGTAGAGCATCACCATGCGCGCCACGAACTGGGCGCCGCTGCCGTGGCCCCAGATGTCATAGGTGGTGGCGTTCAGGCCGAGCCGGTCGCACAGGCTTTCAAAGGCCCGGTTGACGGCGGCGAAGGAGGTCTCCTCCACCGGATTGCGGTGGCCTTTGCTGGCATCGATGGACGACGAATCGCGGCTCACCCAGTTGCCGGTCTGGTAACCCCAGCCGGTGGGAAAGGCCTTCTGGGTGACTTCCGGCGCCACCACCAGCACGTTGTACTTCTTCGCGTAGGGGCCCCAGTAGTCCCGGTAATTGTCGGCGTCCCGGCGGCCGCCGTGCATCACCAGCACCACCGGTGTGTTCGGCGTGACCTGGTCCGGGCGCGCGTACCAGAGACGCATGTCCAGGGGCTTGTCCTCGGTGCCGGCGGCCACCGTCAAGGTGCCGTAGCGTTCGAAGGTGGCCGGTTGCACCGCCTCGTCGGTGGTGCTTTCAGTGTACGCCTCCGGGGGCGTGGGGGTGGCCTGGCAGGCGGCCAGCAGGGCCAGCAGCCCGGCCATCGGTATCAGCCTTGCGTTCATGGCGCGGCGTCCTCTTTGTTGTTGTGGTCAGGGCGAACATCCAGGGGGCCGGACGGCGGCGGCGTGTCCGCCTTCCAGCATTTCACCAGAGTGCCGTCCAGGGTCTCGGTGGCCGGCACCCGCTGGCGGCAGCGTTGATCGGCCAGCGGGCAGCGCGGGTGGAACGGGCAGCCGGACGGCCGGTTCATGGGATTGGGAAAGTCGCCGGCCAGATCCGGCGCCGGCACGCCCAGGGACGGCTCGATGCTCAGCGCCGAATCCAGCAGCGCCCGCGTATAGGGGTGTTTGGGGCGGTTCAGCACCTGCTCCCCCGGGCCGCACTCGACGATCTCGCCCAGGTACATCACCGCCACCCGGTCGGCCAGATGACGCACCACGGACAGGTCGTGGGTGACGAACAGATAGGTCAGGTCCAGCTCGTCACGCAGGTCCAGCAGCAGGTTGAGAATCTGCGCCTGCACCGACACGTCCAGCGCCGAGGTGGGCTCGTCGCAGATCACGATCTCGGGATCCAGAATCAGCGCCCGGGCGATGGCCGCGCGCTGGCGCTGCCCGCCGGAGAGCTGATCGGGGAAGCTGTTGAACACGCGGCTCGGCAGGCCCACGTAGTCCATCATGCGGTGCACCCTGGCGCGCTGTTCGCGGGCGTCGCCGAGCCGGTTGATCACCAGCGGCCGGCGGATGAGGTCGCCGATGGTCTGGCGCGGATTCAAGGACGAATAGGGGTCCTGGAAAATCGGCTGGATCAGCCTGGCGCGCTGCCTTGCCGGTTGCTCGCCCAGGGGCCGGCCGGCCAGGGTGACGGTGCCGGCGTCCGGGGTCTGCAGGCCCATGATGGTGCGCGTCAGGGTGGTCTTGCCGCAGCCGGACTCACCCACCAGGGCCAGTACCTCGCCCTTGCGGATATCCAGGCTTACCCGATCCAGGGCGCGCAGCGGTTTGCGTTTGCCGAACAGCCCGCGCCGCACGGAGAAGGTGCAGCTGGCATCGTCCACCCGCAGTACACTGTCGCCGCCGCGCCGGATTGCCGGGCCGGTGGCGGTGTCGCCGCCGGCGAAGCCCCGGCCACGGGTCTCTTCCGGGTCGTGGCACACGAAGCTGCGCGCCGCCCCGTCGCTCTGCCCCGCCGCCACCGGGCGGCGCGGCGGATCCTCCTGGTGGCAGCGGGGCACCGCCCGTGGGCAGCGCGCGGCGAACGCGCAGCCGCGAATCTCGCCGGTCATCGACGGCACGATACCGGGGATCGAACCGAGCCGGCGGGCGGACGCTTCCCGGTAGCCGGGCACGCATTCCAGCAGCCCTTGCGTGTAGGGGTGGCGGGGCGCGCTCAACACCGCCTCGGTGGTGCCGGTTTCGACGATGTCGCCGGCGTACATCACCGCGATGCGGTCGGCGGCCCGCGACACCACGCCCAGGTCATGGGTGATCAGAATCATGGCCATGCCCAGCTCCCGCTGCAGCTCGCTCAGCAAGTGCAGGATCTGCGCCTGGATGGTCACGTCCAGGGCGGTGGTGGGCTCGTCGGCGATCAGCAGTTCCGGCTCGTTCATCAGCGCCATGGCGATCATCACCCGCTGACGCTGGCCGCCGGACATCTCGTGGGGGTACTGCTTGAGGCGGCTGGCCGGGTCCGGCAGGCCCACCTTTTCCAGCAGTTCGATGGCGCGGCGGCGGGCGGCGGCGACCGAGGTGCCACCGTGAATGGTCATGGTTTCGATCAGCTGCCGGCCGATGGTGTAGACCGGGTTAAGGCTGGTCATCGGCTCCTGGAAGATCATGCCGATGCGGCGGCCACGCACCCGGCCGGCCAGGTCCTTCTCGCCCATCGCCGCCAGATCGTCGTCGCCGAAGCGGATGGCGGCGGCCTGGCGCCGGGCCGCCGGTGGCAGCAGGTTCATCAGCGCCAGGGCGGTCATTGATTTGCCGGAGCCGGACTCGCCGACGATGCCCAGGGTTTCGCCCCGGCGCAGGTCCAGGCTGACGCCGCGCACCGCGCGCAGGGCGCTGCTGTCGGTGGGCAGGGTCACCGACAGGTCGCGGATCTCAAGCAGGGATTCCGTGCTCATGTCAGCTTCTCCTGTTGGTCACGGTGACGTCGCGCACGCCGTCGCCGAGCAGGTTGATGGCGATCACCAGCACGAACAGCGCGATGCCGGGCAGAATCACCAGCCAGGGCTGGAAGAACATGGCGGTCTTGCCCTCGGCGATCATCAACCCCCAGGACGGGATCGGCGACGGCACGCCCAGGCCGAGGAACGACAGGGTGGCCTCGTTGAGAATCGCCACCGCCACTTCCAGGGTGAAGATCACCATGATCTGGTTGACCAGGTTGGGCAGGATTTCCTTCACCGCGATCTGCCATTTGCTGGCGCCCATGGCGCCGGCGGCGGCCACGAAATCCAGCTCGCGAATGCGCAGGGTGGCGGCCCGCGTGACCACCAGATAGAACACCCAGTGGGTGGCGCCGATCACGAAGATCACCACCGTGATCGACTGGCCGATCACGAACACCAGCGTCATGATCAGCAGCAGGCTGGGCACCGCCAGCTGGCAGGTAACCAGGAAATTGACCGCCTGATCCAGCCAGCCGCCGAAGTAGCCGGCGATAATGCCCAGGGTGACGCCGATCAGCGCGCCGATGGTGGCGGCGCCCAGACCGATCATCATCGAAATGCGCGCGCCATAGATAATACGGCTCAGGTAATCGCGCCCCAGATGGTCGGTGCCCAGCACGTAGTGCCACTGGCCGCCGTCGACCCAGGCCGGCGGCAGCAGCCGCAGGGACAGGTTCTGCAGATAGGGGTCATGGGGCGCCAGCCACGGCGCCAGCAGCGCGAACACGCCCATCACCAGCAGCATGCCCAGCCCCAGTTGCAGGCCGAGATGATGGCGGGCGCGCTTGAGCGCGGCCTGGCCCGGCGTCAGCCCCAGGGCCTCCTGGTGCGGCGACGGCGCCGCCAGATCGGTTTGGTTCACGGTTTCTTTGAGTGTCATGGTTCAGCCCATCCGGATGCGTGGGTCGAGCCAGGCGTTGATCAGGTCCGCCGCCAGCGTCAACAGTACGAAGGTCAGCACGAACAGCAGGATCAAGGACTGCACGGTGGGAATGTCGGAGTTGAAGATCGATTCCACCGCCAGCCGGCCCAGGCCGTTCATGCTGAACACCGATTCGGTGACGATGGAGCCGCCCAGCTTGTTGCCGAGCTGCACCGCCAGCACGCTGACGATGGGCAGCAGGGCGTTGCGCAGCGCCTGCCGCACGATCAGCCGGTAGCCGGTAAACCCCTTGGCGCGGGCGGTGCGAATATAGTCCGAGCCCATCACATCGAGCAGCCCGGTGCGGGTCAGGCGCATCACCGCCGGCACCGAACTGGCGCCCAGCACCAGCGCCGGCAGCACGTAATGGCGCCAACTGGAATCGCCGGAGACCGGAAAGATCGGAAAGGTCACCGCGAACAGAATGATCAGCATCAGGCCCAGCCAGAAATTGGGAATCGCCTGGGCCGACACCGCCGTGGACAAGGCGAAGCGGTCCACCCAGCTGTTCGGTCGCAGGGCGGCGCTGATGCCCAGCGGCAAGGCGATCAGAATGGTCACCGCCAGCGCCGAGAACGCCAGCAGCAGGGTCACCTTGGCGTGCTCGCGGATCAGTTCCACCACCGGCTGTTTCCAGAAATAGCTCTGCCCGAAGTCGCCCTGCAGCACGCCACCCAGCCAGTCCAGGTACTGCACCGTGATCGGCCGGTCGAAGCCGTACTGCACGCGGATCGCTTCCACCATTTCCTGGGGCGCGTCCTCGCCGGCGATGGTCTGCGCCGGGTCGGTGGCGAAGTAGAACAGCGCGAAGGTGCCGAACGATACGGTGAGCGCCACCAGCAGCGCCAGCAGAGCCCGGCGCATCACATAATTCAGCATGGTCATGGCCTCCAGGCGGCTTGCCAGAGCCGCGGCACGCCGTCGTCCGGCACCGGCAGCGAAAGCGCCGGGGTGAGCAGATAATTCTGGCTGTAGGAGAACAGCGGCACCCAGTACGCCTGCTCGGCGATGCGGTCCAGGGCCTGGCGGTACAAGCGGCGGCGCTGCTCGGGGTCGATGGTGCGCTCCGCCGCCAGCACGGTGCGCGACAGCGCCGCGTCGCCGGAATAGTTGCGCGAGGAGTCGGCGGCGAAATGCACGCCGGTGGAGGCCGAGGCGTCCGGCGTGCCGCCGCTGCCGTAGGAGGCGAAGAAGGCCTCCATGCGGTGCTCGTTGCGCACCTTGGAGAACACGTTCAGCTTGACGAAGCGCAGGTCCACGTCGAGACCCACCGCCTCCAGGTTATTGACGATGGCCTCGGCGATGATCTTTTCCCGGTAGGCCCACAGCTTGAACGAAAAGCCGTTCGGGTAGCCCGCCTCCGCCAGCAGCTTTCTGGCTTTTTCCGGGTCGTAGGGATAACGGGGGCCGTCCGAGTCACAGCCGAACTGACGCGGATGGCAGGCATAGGGAATGGCCCGGGCATTGCCCCGCACCAGATAGCGGGTGATCGCTTCCCGGTCGATGGCGTGGTTGATCGCCTGTCGCACCTTGAGGTTGGTCATCGGCGAATCCGGACCGGAATAGCCGCCGGCGTCCAGGGTCAGATAGCCGATGCGGATATCGTTGCCTTCCAGCCGCGCCACGCCGGGCAGCGCGCTGACGTTGTCGGCCACGTCCGGCGGCACGTCCATCATCAGGTCGATGCCGCCGCTGAGCAGCTCCGCCTGCTGGGTGCCCTCGTCCGGAATCACCCGGAACACCATGTTGCGGATCGCCGGGTGGGCCTTGGGGCTGTCCGAGTAGTAGCCCTCGAACCGTTCCAGCACGATCTCCCGGCCGGCGCTGAAACGGGTCACCCGGTAGGGGCCGATGCCGTTAAGGGGACGGCCGTCGTCGTGGTCCTCGTCGTAGGTGCCGCGCTTGCGCAGCGGAATGCTGATGGCCAGATCGCGCAGCGCCATGGGATACGGCATGTTCAGGGTGAAGCGCACGGACAGCGGGCCGGTCTTCTCCACCCCCTTCAGCCAGCCGCGAATCACCGCGCCGCGACTGGTATCGGAGTCCTCGTTGAGCACCCACTGAAAGGTGTAGACCACATCGTCGGCGGTGAGCGGGCTGCCGTCGTGGAAGCGGATGCCCTCGCGCAGAGTCACGTCCAGCCGGGTGTCGTCCACCCATTCATAGGACGCGGCGGCCAGCGGCTCGAATTCCAGGGTGTCCGGGTCCACGTAGAACAGGCCGTCGTCGGTGAGCCGCGACAGAATCAGACCTTCCCGCTGGATCGAGTAGAGCCGGTCCACCGTGGTCAGCGCCTTGGAGAACGCCACCACCAGGGTATCGTCGTCGGGCCCCGCCGCCGCCGTGGCCGGCCAAAGGGCCGCCGCCAGCGCGCTGATCAGGAAGGTGACCACCCGGACCGGGCAGCGAATCGCCATCTTTCCTCCCGCTTATCGTTATTCGAAACGTTATGGAACGCTGATCGGCAGTCTAGGCGGGGACGTTATATCTTAAAATTGAATATATCGTATATTTCTATGCGTTTTGTGCATCTATTCATTCCGCCCTTTATCCGGTCATGGTCGCATGCCGTCCCAGCGAGGCTTTCACCTGTTCGCGCAGGCAACGCACCAGATCGGTGGTGGCCGGGGTTTCCTCGAAACCGGGCGGAAACAGCAGCACGAATTCCAGCCGGTAGGCGGGCCGCAAGGGCCGCAGCACAAACCGGGCCGGATCCACCGCCAGGGCCGCCAGCCGGTCGATGATGGTCACGCCCAGCCCTTCCACCACCATCTGGCAGGCCAGCGAGGTGGAGGTGGTTTCGATCTTGCAGCGCAGCTCCACCCCGGCCTTCTGGAAAATTTCCTCCATCTGGAAGCGGGGCCGCAGGCCCGGTGCCAGGGCGATGATGTCGTGGCGGGCAAGCTGCGCCGGCGTCACCGACCGGGCACTCTCCAGCGGATGCCCCTTGGGCACCATCACCATGGCGTCGGTATCGAAAAACGGGCGCTGAATCACCGACGGGTGATTGCAGGGCCGGGTCAGCGCCACGGCGATGTCGTAGTGGCGCCCGGCCACCCACTGTTCGATGTCGCGGTGACCGCGCACGTCCACGCTGAAACGCTGCTCCGGATGCTCACGCACGAAACGCGCCAGCGCCGGCGACACCAGGCTGTTGGCCAGGCGCGCCAACGCCACGATGCGCAGGGTGCGCTGGCCACCCTCCTTGATCTCCTGAACGATGCGCGGCAGGTCTTCCAGGTTGGCGAGAATCTTTTCCGCTTCCTGATAGAATTTCTTGCCCTCCGGGGTCAGCACCAACCGTCGTTTTTCCCGCTTGAACAGCTTCAGCTTGAGCTCGTCTTCCAGGGTGGAGATCAGGCGGCTGGTGGCCGGCTGGCTCAGGTTCATCACCGAGGCGGCGGACACCAGGGAGCCGTGGATCACCACCGCGCGAAAGCACTTCAACTTCTTGATGTTCATGGCGGCGCCAACCCTTCAGATGCAGAAAACGCATATATTCATAGGATGTTTTCAATTTACATAAGTATCAACGGTGGCGGATAAAGTAAACCTGATCGCGCCGGCCAGCGGCGCTCCACTGTCGACAAAGCGCGTCTTCACAAGCACGCCGCACGATAAAACAACAATATCCGGAGGAAGCATGGGATCCCCGAAATCGCTCCTGGCGATCACCGTATCCAGTCTGATCGCCGCCCCCGCCCTGGCGGCGGAGTTCGAGGTGGGCGGCCAGGTCAACCGCGCCGTGATGTTCGTCGAGGACGGCTACGCCCCCGACTATCTGGGCGTGGGCTCCAGCACCGAGTTCTACCACGTGGACAACCGCAACAGCCCGACCCGGGTGCACATCGGCGGCACCCAGCGGCTGATGGAAGGCTGGACCGGCGGCGCCCTGGTGGAAGTGGGAATCCTCTCCAACCCGTCCAACGATGTGAACCCGGAAGAGAAATCCATCGACGGGGACTTCGATCAGCGCATCACCGATGCCTTCATCGACTCGCCCTACGGCAAAATCACCGTGGGCCACGGCGAAGGCGCCGCCTACAACACCGGCCGTCTGGACTACTCCGGCACCGGCGTGATCAGCTTCCGTAACCCGTCCCTGATCGGCGGCGGGCTCAGCTACGCGCTCAAGGATTCCTCGTTCAAGCGCAAGTTCGACGCCAACGGCAACTTCACCGGCACCGAGACGTTCGACCTGCAGGAAGGCGACAACAACCGCACCTCCATCAGCGGCAGCATCCGCGACTACAACTTCGAAGGCCGCCACGACCGTATCCGCTACGACAGCCCGCGCATCGGGCCGGTGACCCTGTCCGCCAGCACCGGCCACGGCAGCGACTCGGACAACTATGAAACGATTACCCAGTTCGGCATGAAGTCCGGTCTGCGCGTGCCCGGCGGTCGCATGCTGGTGGGCCTGGGCTACTCCATCGCCACCCGCAAAGGGGAAACCCCGGATCAGCGTTTCGACCCGGACGCGGACCCGGACGTCACCACCTACGGCGGCTCGGTGTCCTATTTTCACAGCAACACCGGTTTCAACATCACCCTGGCGGCGGTGAACTACGAGGCGGAGCTGACCACCGACGAGCGCACCGGCACCTTCTCGTCCACCCGTTCCGAGCTGGGCCAGTTCCGCTATATCAAACTGGGCTACCGCCCCAGCCGGCACCATGCGTTCGATATCCATTACGGGGAGACCCGGGATCGCAATAAGGACGACGAGAAGGGTTCGGTGGTGGGCGCCGGTTATGTGTGGAGCCCCACGGAAATGTTCGATATCTATGCCGGCGCCAAGATTCACAGCTTCGAGCGCGGCGAGTGGTGCACCTCGTCGGGCCGCACCTGCTACAACCCCAAGTACGAAGACATCACCATCGTCACCACCGGCGGCCGCGTGAAGTTCTGATCCCGCCGATTCCGTCTCTCGCTCTCCCGAGCAACGATGACACGGACGTCATCGGATTTTTTCTTCAGCGCTTTCTTCTCCAGCCGGGACGCGGATGCTCACTGCTCAGCGGCTCAGGGCGCGACGCCCTTCCGGGACCCTTGAGAACAGGAC
>NZ_JADDOL010000023.1 GCF_016906305.1 Alloalcanivorax marinus | reverse complement strand
GCGTAATCTGATGAAATCTCATCGATCAGATGGTGCTAACTTGGGGGAAAGGTCAGATGGTGTACGCGAACTCTACGTTGGCTCCCTGGCTCATGTGACGGCCGGGATTTTTCCAGCGAGCTTTGACTATCTGGCGCTTGGACACCTCCACGTCCCTCAGAAGGTGAATGGCCTAGAGACCATCAGGTACAGTGGCTCCCCTCTGCCCATGGGGTTCGGGGAGGCAAAACAGCAAAAGAGCGTTTGCCTGGTTGTTTTTAATCATGAAGAGGGCCAGGGCAAGCCGCCATCCGTGCAACTGATCGACGTGCCAGTGTTTCAAAAGCTGGAGCGCGTTAAGGGAGACTGGGAGAGCATCTCAAGCCGTATGCTCGAGCTGTCGGCAACAGACTTTCAAGGCTGGGTCGAAGTCATCTACGAAGGTGAGGAGGTCATTGGCGACCTGCGCGAACGTCTGGAGACCGCCGTCTCTGGCACTGGAGTGGAGATCCTCCGGATCAAAAACAACCGCATCATCGACCATGTGCTGGGACAAATCCATGAAGAGGAGACACTCGACGACCTGGATGTGAACGACGTGTTCGAGCGCTGCCTAGCCGTTCATGAAGTGCCTGAAGACCAGCGGCCTGAACTGCTACGGGCCTACCAGGAAACTGTTTCGTCTCTCTATGAAGACGACGTGAAAGCGGAATAGAGGGGCTGTCGATGAGAATACTGCAGGTACGCTTCAAAAACCTGAACTCCCTGGTAGGCGAGTGGGAAATCGACCTGATGCACCCAGCCTTCGCGTCTGACGGCATCTTCGCCATTACCGGCCCGACCGGCGCGGGTAAGACTACGATCCTCGATGCTATCTGTCTTGCCCTCTATGGGCGGACGCCTCGCCTGAACAAGGTTACCAAGAGCGGAAACGAAATCATGTCCCGGCAGACCGGCGAATGTTTTGCCGAGGTGACCTTCGAAACCCAGAGTGGGCGTTACCGCTGTCATTGGAGCCAACATCGGGCACGCAAGAAGCCGGATGGCGAGCTCCAGGCTCCGAAACATGAAATTGCCAATGCTGATTCCGGCGAGATCTTCGAATCCAAGATGAGAGGTGTAGCCGACCAGATCGAGTCGGCTACCGGTATGGACTTTGATCGTTTTACCCGTTCCATGTTGCTTGCCCAGGGCGGCTTCGCCGCGTTCCTTCAGGCGGCACCGGATGATCGGGCTCCGATCCTGGAGCAGATCACGGGCACAGAGATCTACAGCCAGATATCCGTTCGCGTCCATGAGCGACAGCGAGAAGAGCGAGAAAAGCTGAGCCTACTGCAGGCTGAAACAGCAGGCATCGCGATTCTCGAGCCGGAGCAGGAACAAGAGATTGCGCAGACACTCGAGACAAGGCAGAAGGAGGAAACAGACCTCGCCGCCAAGTCCGCCGAGGCCGGAAAGGCCATTGCCTGGCTCTCCATCATCGATGGATTAAAGAAGGAAATCGTCAATCTTGCCGATGAGGATAGCAAGCTGCATGTTGATATTAGGGCGTTCAAGCCCGATCGTGAAAGGCTCAACCGGGCTTTGAGTGCCTCCTCGCTTGATGGCGTATATGCAACGCTTATGGCCACCCGCAAACAGCAGGCAGATGACAGAGAGGCATTGAAAACTGAGGAGGAGGCGCTCCCTGGATTGGAATCCTCCGCCAAGGAGCAAGCCGAGACGATGAGCGCGGCTGAGCAACAAACCGCTCGGGCCAAAGAAGAGCTGAAAGCGGCCGCACCGATATTGCAAAAGGTTCGCTCCCTCGATCAGAAGCTTGCCGATCAGGAAAAGGCAGTTACGGCGGGTGATGAGGCCTGCAAGAAGGATTCGGCAAAGATTGACGCAGATACACAAACCCGGCTCAAGGAACAGGAGAAGCGTATTAAGGCCCAACAGGCATTGGAGCTTGTTGAAGGGTATCTCAAGGAGCATGCCCGGGATGAATGGCTGATCGGCGGCCTGGCTGGTGTTGAAGAGCAGTTGAGAGGCCTGCTCTTTAGGCAAAGCGAAGCCCTTCAAAAAGAGAGCGATCAAGAAACGGCCGAGAACGCTTTGAAACAGGCGACAACGTCACTCGACGACTGTCAGAAGCAATCCGGCATTCGGAAGCAGGAGCTGGAGGACGCATCAAAGCAGCTTCAGCAAGGCAAAGATGTTTTGAGCCAGCTACTGGGGGGCCGCTTGCTGCGCGAATATCGCACGGAGAAGGAAACTCTGCTGCGTGAAATGGCCTTCCTGACGAAAATAGCGGAGCTTGAAGATCACCGGGCGAAACTGGAAGACGGCAAGCCCTGCCCACTTTGTGGGGCCACCGAGCATCCCTTCGCGGAAGGGAATGTGCCTGCCTCTGATGAAACCGAACAGAAGATTGAAGCGCTGACCAAACTGATCAACAAAGCCGAGGATCAGGAAGCCGCCATCAAGAAGCTCGAAGTAGCTGAAAGCTTGGCCCGTAAAAACCTGACGGAGGCTGAAAAGCTGGAGTCAGCGGCGGCTAATGACAAAAAGGCAGCCGAAAGAACACTTGCCGAGGTAAAGGGCAGCTTGGAAAAGCTCCGTGCAGACTTTGCCGAACGCAGGCACGCCGTTTCCTCCAGGCTCCTGCCGCTTGGTATTGAGAACATCCCTGAAACGGACATTTCATCGCTGCTCGAGACCCTCAAAGCACGGCTGAAGGAATGGCAGGCCCAAGTCAAGAAGAAGGCAGACATCGAGAAACAGGTTGCCGACCTCGACAGTGAGATCAAGAGACTGGATGCGGTTATCGAAACCCAAAGCACTTCCCTTGCCGAAAAACGGGAGCGCCTGGAAACACTGAAAACGGAATTTGCCGCAGGAAATGATGAGCGCAAAGCACTTTACGACGACAGGAATCCCGACGAAGAAGAGCGCGGTTTGAATAAGACGGTATTTGACGCCGAAGTTGCCGAGAGGCAGGCCAGAGATCAGCATAATCAACTACAGCAAAGGTGGCATACCGCAAAGGCCCATGTCGAATCCCTGAGAAAGCGGATCGACCAGCGAGAGCCGGAACTGGGAAGGATGGAAACTGATTTCTCCGAAGCACTTACGCCAGTTGGTTTTTCAGATGAAGAACAGTTTCTGGGAGCCAGATTGACCTCTGAGCGGAGAGGTGAGCTCGCGGTTAAGGCCAATGAACTGGATGAGCGTCAAACAGATCTGAAAGCCAGGCAAAAGGATCGGGAGACGCGCTTGGCCACAGAGATGGCCCGAAAAGTGACCGACAAATCTCTGGAAGAGCTCGAACCCCAATTCAAGGAGTACGAGGAGTCTCTGAGGGAGTTGCGGGACATCATTGCCGGTCTTAAGCACAAGCTGAGCGAAAATACGGCCGCCAAAGAGAGGATAAAAGAGAAACAAGCGGCTATTGAGGCCCAGGGCAAAGAGTGTCGCAGGTGGGAAAACCTGCACGAATTGATCGGATCCGCAGACGGTAAAAAGTATAGAAACTTTGCCCAGGGGTTGACCTTCGAAATGATGATTGGCCACGCCAACAGACAACTGCAAAAAATGACCGACCGCTACTTGCTGGTCCGTCATGATGCTCAGCCCCTGGAGCTCAACGTGGTTGACAACTACCAGGCTGGGGAGATTCGGCCCACGAAGAATCTTTCCGGTGGTGAAAGCTTTATCGTCAGTCTCTCCCTGGCTCTGGGTCTGTCCCATATGGCCAGCAAGAATGTCCGTGTGGACTCGCTGTTCCTGGATGAAGGCTTTGGCACGCTGGACGATGAAGCCCTCGATACCGCCCTGGAAACTCTTGGAGGCCTGCAGCAGGACGGCAAGCTGATCGGTGTTATTTCACACGTGCCTGCTTTAAAGGAGCGCATCAGTACGCAGATCCAGGTAACGCCTCAGACGGGAGGCAGAAGCCAGATATCGGGGCCGGGATGCAGCGGGTTGAGCGCTACGGAACGGGCCGTAGAGGCAGGTTAACTTGAAAATGAATCAACAGGCGATACCCCAAACACCCAGGATAACATTTCGGAAAGCTCTGAGTTGATCAGCTGGAGTGAAGGTCATCCACCGGCAATGGTAGTGCCGTATAGTATGAGCGGGCTGAGCCAGTACCGCTCTGCGTCCTTGATCCTGATCGGGGCCTATACTGACGGACATAATGCCATGTTCCGTATGATGGAAAAGCAACTTGGCAATCGATACCTAGAAATAGTGTTCTCGTGGCGAACGCACCGCGAAAGGCTTGCGTAGTCGCCGTCCCGACACCCTCAGTTTCAACCGCCACGTCGCGACGACTAGGGAG
The DNA here is from genome assembly GCF_016906305.1 of Alloalcanivorax marinus. GTDB lineage: Bacteria > Pseudomonadota > Gammaproteobacteria > Pseudomonadales > Alcanivoracaceae > Alloalcanivorax > Alloalcanivorax marinus. The sequence continues at coordinate 54,796 of NZ_JADDOL010000023.1, read as the reverse complement.
AAACCCCTTCCAGTTTCTCTGCGCTCAGCCCAGTGCTGTGAGGTAACGCCTATTGTTTGGTTGGGTAAATTTCAAACCACGTAGGCCAGCAGCTATCAAGTTTCCGATTCCCGCTCCCACCAGGACTGAAATAACTCATCACCATGCGGCAAATAGGTGTGAACCTCCCGGCCATTCCAATCCAGCGCCAGAACCTGCAAGGCTGCCTGTTGCAGTTCGGTATCCAAGGCCCTCAACCGGTTCAACTCGAATGGCCAGTGGCTCGCGTTATAAAGGCCAAGCAGGAATCGCCGGATATGCCGGGCCTGGCCGCCTCCACTATGAGCGGCGTCGATCAGTATTGTGAGAGCCGGAAGCCCCGTCTCCTCCCGCTGCTGCCTCCGCTTTTCTTCCTGTTCTAGCAAATATAGAAAGCCTTCGGGAAGCATGGCTGTTTTGTCCGTCATGTGCATAACCTCATATCGACTTCACGATTATGCTGCCATGGACGACGCAGTAGGCACGGCTCTCAAACTGCCCGTTTTGGGCAAGAACACCGGTTTGCCCCGAATTTATTTCAGATCGCCATTGTGTCGGGGTGATCTTTTTCGGAACTTTCGCTCCAGGAACACTTCCAGCCGATCGGCGTTGCGGTAGGCCATAACGCAGATAAAAAGTACGACCGCGACAAAGCTCAGGAATGCAATCAGGGTGGCATATAGATTCAGCATATTCAGGTCTCCAATAGTTGATTGCCCTGTCAGGGCACTTTGTTGGTTTCAGGCCGCAGCATCGGCCTGTCTTTGTTCTTTGGCGACAGACGCGATCAAGTGCCGCGAGCAGCTCAGCATCTCCTGGATTTCGCTGTAGCTGTGGCCGCTCTTGAGAAGGCTGGCGATGTGTTGCCTGCGCTTCAGGTCTCGCTGCCGCCCTTGATACTTACCCTCCGTTTTGGCTTTGTTGATGCCTTGGAACTGGCGGCGCCGGCGATCTTCGTAGTCTTTTCGGGCCACCGCAGCCAGCATGTCGAGCATCATGGCGTTGACTGCCTGAAGAATAGAGTCCGTGAAGCCGGTGTTGTCTTTCTTCTCCAGGGCGAGCCAACTGGTCGGCAATTCCGGGGAAACAATGGCCAGTCGTTTGGCGGCCAGCTTTTGCTTGAGAGAGTCCCAGTCACTCTGTTTGAGGCGGGCTAGCCGGTCGATCTGTTCGACCAGCACAATGTCACCGTCGCCCGAATCCGCAATCAGCTTCATTAGCTCGGGGCGGTGCAAGGTGGCTCCGGATACGTTCTCCACATAGAAAGCCGCAATGCGCTGACCGTGGTTGGCTGCGAACTGTACCAGTGAGTCCCGGGCTCGCTCCGCATTCTGTTCCTGCGTGGATGCCCGAAGGTAGGCTCGAATAAACATTGTCGGTTCCTCAGTCTGTTATAAGTGGTTCTCTCTGGCCGGTCTGGTTTAGGTGGTTCTGTTGGCCGTTACCGGGTTCGAACCTCTGGTTTCTCTGATCTGTACCCATAAGGAACCGCCTCAAGAGTCAAAGAACTCCCCGAACGGATCATCTTCCCGGAGGATCGGATTGACTCTGAAGTCATCGGAAAGATCGCCAGTGCCGTCTTGGCTCCCGGTGCCGGAAGTTGTCCTGCTGCTCGGACCGCTTTCTTCCCTATCACTGCTTCGACTAAACGACGCCATCTTTTTCTCGAATTCAGGAAATGTCATTTCCCCATCGGGTCCCTTGGCGAAAACCGTCTTGTAAGCATCGACTGCGGCCAGTGCGAAGCGAGTGAGCAGTGCGACCATCCAGAGCGCGAACAATAGATACCATGCGTAAAGCGCAGCATCAGCGCCCCTAAAGGCGATCTCCACAACGCCGATTCCGGCGAGCCCCACTGCTACGAGTTTTGCCACTCTCACCACGGCCTCAGTCCCCGATAGTTCTTTACACTGAAGCTACCAGAACCTGAGAAAATGCAAGTTTTGCCCGGCGTCAGGCCGCTGCGGCTTGCCCGGCCAGCCACGGCAGTTTCACCTTGCTGTAGGCATCGTTCGTCATCGCCCTCAAATCTTCCACGTCCAGGTGTGGAACCACCAACGCAGTGCCTTGGTATCGAGCTCGCGGGTAGTTGGTTGGCTGGAATACGCCATGAGGGAGGTCGTCCTCATCGCCCAGCCACTGTCTGAGCCGGAGATCGATACACCAGCCCTGTTCGAGCTCGATCCAGCAATGGGGAGCGGTGGTCATTCGGCTCAGTCGGTCCTCCGCGTATCCGATACGGCATTGATGGAAGATGCCTCGCTCGCTCAGGGCATTGCTGATCACAAAAGTCATGTAGACGCTATCGACTCTCAGGTCCTCCAGCGGCAGCAGTGCCAACTCAAGTTCATCGTGCCAGTCACTCATGGCCGGGCTCCCTGAACATCAGCTGTTGGCCCTGTTCATACAACACCGGATAGGGGAGCGGCACGCCGTCCTGGATCACGGTGTTCGGTGGAAAGTACATCACTATCCAGGGAGGCATGTCGGCGCTGACAGCGCCATAGAACTCATCTACTGGAAAGGTACGTTCATGGCCGGACTGCCGAAATACCAGTCGGGAATATTTCTCGGGGTGGTTGGCAGCGATGTTGTAACTGGCAGCTTCACCACCGATGACATAGCGTGGTGTCTTCCAGTGATTCGGCTGTTGGATGTTGTAGGCGATGATGCAGTTGCTATCGGCACAGCCATATTGCTCTGCTGTTACCGACCATAGCATGAGCGGGTGCCCGTCAATCTCCGGCGTCTTCACGTCTGTGAGTTTCGTTGCCGTAATTGCCATCGATTTGGCGGCCTGTGTGATGGCCTCATCTACGACTGCGGCATAGTGGTCATAGGCGTCATCCTCGCTCGCCGCCTGTGATTCCGGCATCCAGCCCATCAGGCTGGGTCGCGCCGAAGGGTTGTCCGGCGTCATCATGATGTCAGTGGCGTTGAGGAGCAGCGTCTGGGTGCCGGTAAGATGACGAAGCGGCGCATCTAATGAGGTAGCCAGACTGGCCAGGTTGAGGGCGCTTACCAACAAACCCTTTCGATACGAGCGCGTCCCGTCTGGTGAATCCCGCAGGTCCTGATCGTAGACGCCGCCGGCACGGGCCAGATTCAGTGCGCGGGATGATTCGTCGTCATAGTGTCGAGGCGTGGCAGCGCAACCCGCGAGCGCGGCTGTAGTTACAGCAAAACAAATGGTCTTCAACTTGGTCATTTTGAACTCCTGCGTTTTCTAAAATACTCGCACGAAGTTGCAAATACGCAAGAGCAAAACGGAAAAATAATTAATAAAATCAATATTTTGTACTGACAGTACAAACTTCGGTGTATCAGCGGTGGTGCATCGGGAGTGCCGCTCTTGTTAGACTTGCCAGCAGGTTTTTTCGGTTGAGACAAGGTGTTGGTAAATCGGAAAAGGATCAGAAATTCCCAGTTTCCCACTTATCCCAGTTTATAATCATGGGTAGTAACCGATTGGGCCAATCAGAGATAAAATTTCTATCCATGGGTAGTAAAATGGGTAGTACTTGGCGAAGATCGATGAAAAATCTAAATCAAACATCTGTTTTTAAAGGATTTTAATTTATTATTCTTTGAGCAGGTGCAGAATATCGAATAAAGTCTCAGGATATTTCAATCAATCCTTAAATCCCTGTTTTTAGCTGCACTTTCGCACGAATTCCCTTACCAGCCAGTCCGAGCATATCCACCACTGCCCACCATAAAAGGTGGGCAACCTGGTGGGCATCCAGGCCCGATTTCAAGCCGAAGTAATAAAGAAAAGAAAGGCCCGGGGCACAGGCTCTGGCCCCGGTGGAATCCACGGATAGCCCATATGGGGTATGTCCGCGTTCTACCTACTCCCTACACTCAAGAAACTTTGATTTGGGACTGGTGGAACGACGATGAAAAAAACGGCCTTACTCCTCATTGCTTCGGTGGCATCGGCCACACTTCTTTCCGGGTGCGGCGGCTCCTCCTCTTCCGGCGGCGGCGCCGAGGATGGCGATGCCGGCCTGAGCATCAACGGTACCGCCACCGCTCCAGCCGGGGCGGTGGCCATTCACCCTCAACCGGGCTTTCTGGAGATCGCCCTGAACCTGCTGATTTCCTCCGCCAATGCGGCGATCACCGGTCTCGATCCGGTGGCGGGTGCCACCGTCCAACTTCTGCGAGTCGATGACGAAGGCAACCCGGTGGGCGATGTGCTTGCGGAAACGGTTACCTCGATCAGCGGGGATTATACTTTGCCCCTGCCACAAGATGTGAACCTGGCGGGCAATCTGCTCGTGCGTATCACCGGGTCCGGTGCTCAGATGCGCGCCCAGGTGGTCGACCAGACAGTGGACATCAATCCGGCATCCGAATTCGTGCTGCGAAAATTTATTGAACAAGGGGCGGATCTTGACCAGTTGACCGTCTCCGAAGTGGTGACATTAAAAGGCAAGGTGGATACGTTCGACCTCACCGCAGGCAACGATCTCAGTGACATGCTTTCCAAACTGGACCTGGAAGTGGGTGAGTTTGTGGAACAGCAGGTCGCGGCCATCAATAGTCAACCGGGCGATGCCAGCGGCGTTGCCGGCAACTATCGTAGCTCCGCCTTCGGCCTGGGCTTGCATGACAGCGACAACGAAAACTTCGGCACCTTCGCCAATGATCTCTGGTTAAGCGAATTCCGTTTCGCCGACGGCGGTGACAATGTCGTGTCAATCACGCTGGAGACCGAAGAGAATGCCTATTCCAACTTCTCCGGCCCCAGTGTGGCAACCGCTTCACTGTTCTATGAAACCGGCATCGAGGATAGTGAAGTCCTTTCGGGTACCTTGAGTGATTCCGGCCTCCTCACCATAGAGGGCCCCTTCGAAGAAAGCGTGAACGGTGATTACGCCTTTCGCTACCCCGCAATGGTCTACAACCTGCAGAAAGTGAAAGAGAAAGGCCTGTTTTTCCTGCTTTCCCAGGAAGCCGCGGTACGCTATGGCACCACCGACACCAATGGTGATCAGCAACCGGATGCGTTGAACCCCAATGACCGGAAAGGAGACGAGGCGTTTCGGGCCCTGGAGGTCTTCGCACGCACCCCCTCGTCCATGGAGAGCTCCGATCTTAACGGCACTTTCGGGCGGGTTTTCATGGAGACCTACGTGCAGTCCGGTGTTATCGAGCTGCAGACTGAAGTCAGCCGCGTCACTTTTAACGGCGACGGCACCTTCGACCAAGGCGGCGGCACCGGGCACCGGGTCGGACTGGAAAGCAGCGGCGCCACCTATATGGCCCTATCCGAAAACGGCTCCACGGGAGAGCCTATTGTCACTTCCGCCCAAGGGGATATTGTTTCGGCGGGCAGCGAACAAGGGCAGCCGACGGCCACCGATGGGTTCATCAACGACGACTTCGACTTCATCGCCTTCGCGGAAACCGAAAACAACGACACTCTCTGGGCGGAATTCAACAAAACTCTGATGGTGAAATTACCGGAAAGCACCCCGGATATCGCCGGTAAGCGATACCGTTTGATGTTGTTGTCCGTGTCACTGGAAGGCGTCGGTAACGGCACCAGTGATATTGAGATGATCAACAGCCGGTTCAACAGCTACATCAATCTGAGCAGTGCCACCGCCGGCACCCTGGACGGCAACTTTACCGTGGTGGAAAAACGCGGTCTCGGCGGTGATCTTTCCGTGGAGCAGGACAGCGTCAATCAACCCGTGGCCGTGAGCGTCGACGCCCAGGGCGCCACAACACTGACCCTCAACGACGAAGACGGTCATAACCTCATGGAAGGGTTCTTCAACCAGGATGCCAGCCTGGGGGTGTTCACCACCCGTTGGGTACCGGATGATGGCGATCCCAATGAACTCGGCCTGGTGGTGCTGGTCGATGTTACGGAAGACACTCCCGACATACAGTAAAAAATCCGCAGGCCAATTCCGGCCCCGCTCCGTCGGGGCCGTTTTCGTTGCACCCCCGGCAAACGCTTTCTATGATCAAGGTCATATTTCGCCGAGCCCGGGGCCTCTGTCTTGCAGAATGATAATGACGATCTGATTGGCAAGATCTATGAAACAGCCTTGTCCCCCGGCGATTGGGTGGAACTGCTGGACACCATTACCGGCTGGACCTACACCACGCCGTCAAGGGATACCCCCGATGCGCCCGTTCATGTGGAACGCTTGATCGGCCACCTTGAGCGGGCGGTACGCGGCAGCTCCTATATACATGCTCTTGAGGACCGCACACAGCTCCTCAATACCATGTATGACCAAATGCCCTGGCCAATGCTGATGCTCGACCAGGAAATGCATGTAGTGGAATGCAACCTGGCGGCGCGTCAGACGCTCACCCGCGAGCCGGTAACCTTGCTCCCCGATGGGCAACTACGCATCGCCGACCGGGAATTGAAGCAGTCATTGAAGCGGGTCAATAACCGCGCGGCCGGCCGGCATACCCAACTGCTCACTTCACGACACGCCGCGGTGACCCTGCTCTGTCTGCCAGTGAAGAAGTCCGACGCCGCGGGGACCATTAGCCGGGTGCGGACTATTATCTGGGTATTGGCGGGTCAGAATGTGGTGACTCCCTCTCCCGAATCCTTGAAAGCCATCTTCCCCATCACTCATGCGGAATCCCGCCTTCTTCACCTGCTGTGTAAGATCGGAAATCTCAATCAAAGCGCGGCATTGCTGTCGATCAGCGTTCATACCGCTCGCGCTCAAATCAAGTCCGCCATGGCAAAGCTGGACGTCAACAGCCAGGTACAACTGGTAAGCCAGGCAATGGGGCATGCTCTGGTGCAGACCGCTCCGCCCGGGACGACCTCACCGGTACCGGAGCGCACCATGACTCTGGCCGACGGCCGGGTATTGAGCTGGTTCGAGTACGGTGATCCAGCCGGGCGGCCGGTCCTGACATTGGATAACCTCGGTGGCGCACTCCCAGACCACCGCCTGTTCGAAACCTGGTATCGCGAACAGGGTCTGCGCATGATCCTGATCGTAAGGCCCGGTTACGGCCTTTCAACCGCAAGGCCGGAGATGGAGTTCCGGGATTTCAGTCCGGATATCCGCGCGCTATGCCGCCATCTCGACATCGAACGACCACCGATGGCGGCCTATTGCGGCGGCGGTCCCTATGCACTGTGCTCCGCCGCTATGGATCCGGATCTGTTTGATCGACTGGGGCTGCTATCCAGTACTGTTCCGATCGAACACTTCGAGCTGGACAAGCTTGACCCTATCCACGCCATGCTGCTGCGTATCTTCCGTAAGGATCCACGTCTGTTCGTCTTGGTCGGACGGCTCGCCCTGCGCGGAATGCAGCGCTCGCCGGAAAAGTATTTCTCACGGCTGGCCAAATCCCTGTGCCCCGAAGACCAGGCCGTACTCGGAGACCCGGACCTGCTGGCCCGGCTGATCGAGCGCATGAAGCTCAGTCATTTCCAAGGCGCCCGCATCATCATTGATGAGTATCTGCGTATGCAGCACCCCTGGCATGTGGATCTCAGCCAGATCAGCGTGCCTATCACCTACTGGCACGGGGAGGAGGACCGCATCATCTCCATCGGCAGCGCCCGTGGCCTGGCCGCTGGCCTGCCCAACGTCAGCTTTCGCAGTTTCCCGAGCCAGGGACGTTTTATGATCTACAGGGTCTGGAAGGCGTTTCTAACTGAACTGCTCGAACTTTCCTGCCGCGAGGAATCACCCCATCGATTGACGGCGCCAGCCGCCGCTCAGGTCCGCAAGCTGGCGCGGAATGCCGGGTCGTCCAGATAGGCCACGTTGAGCCGGGTCCAGGGCACCCGGTCGCGGCGGTCCACCGAGAAGATCGAACCCGGGGCGAGCATGACGCCCCGTTCCAGGCAGCGGCGGGTCAGGTCGTTGGCGTCGCCGATGCCGGGGAAGCGAGCCCAGAGATAGAGGCTCTGCTCGGGGCGGTGGAAGACGTCGGCGCCCAGTTCGTCGAGCACGCGCAGGCCGGTGACGGTGGCGGCGCGCAGTTTTTCCTGCAGCCGGGACAGATGGCGCAGATAATTCCCCTCCCGAAGAATCACGTCCACGGTGCGTTCGGCGTATTCGGTGCCGCCGATGTGCAGCAGCATTTTCACGTCCGCCAGCTCGCTGATCAGGCCTTCGTCACCGGCCAGAAAACCCACCCGCAGGGCCGCGGAGATCGGCTTTGAAAAGCTGCCCACGTAGAGGGTGCGACGGAACTGGTCCAGGGTGGACAGCCGGGTGCAGGTGTTGAGCTTGAAGTCGGCCATGGCGTCGTTTTCCACCACCAGCAGTTTGTGCTTCTCCGCCAGTTCCAGAATGCGCCGGGCCTTTTCCTCGGACAGGTCGGTGCCGGTGGGGTTGTGCCCCACCGATTGCATGAAGAACAGGGCCGGCTTTTCCCGTTCCAGCCAGCGTTGCAGCGCGTTCAGGTCCGGGCCATCAATGCGACGGGGCACCGGCAGCATGCGCGCGCCGTGCAGCTGCAGCTTGCCGAACAGGGGGTAATAGCCGGGGCTTTCCACCAGCACCGGGTCGCCGGGTTTGACGAAGCGACGGATGATCAGGTCCATGCCGTGGTTGGCGCCGAAGGTGGTCAGCATCTGGCCGGGGCCGGCGTTGATGCCGTAGCCGGCCAGCTTTTTCACCAGTTGCTCGCGCAGGCTGGCGTTGCCGTAGCGGTTGCCGTAACGGAACAGGGTAGTGACGCCACCGCGCACCACCTGGCGATGAAACTTGTCCAGACGCATGTCCATCAGCCAATCCACCGGCGGAAAGCCTTCGCCCAGATGGGAGTGCCCCGGCTCCCGCACCAGTTGCTGCCGCATCATCCAGATGGTGTCCAGAGCCCGGGCATAGGGCGGCGGCGTCTGGTCTCCGTCGCCGGCGGCGGGCACCGCGCGCACGAAAAAGCCACGTCCGTGGCGGGCCTCCACCAGACCCTCGGCGGCCAGGTATTCGTAGGCGGTGATCACGGTGTTCTTGGAGTAACCGTGCAGCCGCATGTACTCCCGCAGAGACGGCAGCTTGTCCCCTTCGCGGAGGATACCCTCGGCAATCTGTCCCGCGATATCGGACGCGATCCGTTGTGTCAGGGTGATTCTCCGCATCGTCACGATGTCCTTTTGGTCCGCCCCACTGTTTGTGCTAACTGTACCTTTTTCATGGGTACAGGCGCCGATATGTTAGATCGAAACCGGCGCGATCACACGCGCCCTCTAACAACAACGCTGCCCAGAAGGGGTCTTCAGTGACTGCCAGTTCCCAACTCCCCGGTTTCCGCAATCTTTCTCCGTCCGAGCGCCTGGAGGTGCTGCGCCGACAGTTCGGGCTGAGCGAGAAGGACACCGCCCTGCTGCGCGACCAGGGCGCGCTGCCCATGGAAATCGCCGACGGCATGATCGAGAACGTGATCGGCAAGTTCGAGCTGCCCCTGGGGCTGGCCGGCAACTTTATGATCAACGGTCGCGAGGTGGTGGTGCCGATGGCGGTGGAAGAGCCCTCGGTGGTGGCGGCGGCGTCCTACATGGCCAAACTGGCGCGCCCCGCGGGCGGCTTCCTGACCTCCAGCAGCGCGCCCTTGATGCGCGCGCAGATTCAGATCATCGGCCTGGACGATCCGGCCCACGCCCGCCTGAGCCTGCTGCGCCATCGCCAGCGCATCATCGAGCTGGCGAACAGCAAGGACGCCCTGCTCAACAAGCTGGGTGGCGGCTGCCGTGACCTGGAGGTGCATCTGTTCACCGACAGCCCGCGCGGCCCCATGGTGGTGGCCCACCTGGTGGTGGACGTGCGCGACGCGATGGGCGCCAACACCGTTAACACCATGGCCGAAGCGGTGGCACCGCTGATGGAGGAGATCACCGGCGGCAAGGTGCGCCTGCGTATTCTGTCCAACCTGGCCGACCTGCGGCTGGCCCGCGCCCAGGTGTCCATCGCTCCCGAACACTTTGAAACAGATGCCTTTGGTGGCGCGGACGTGATCGACCGTATCATCGACGCCTACACGTTCGCCGCCATCGATCCGTACCGCGCGGCCACGCACAATAAGGGCATCATGAACGGCATCGATCCGCTGATCGTCGCCACCGGCAACGACTGGCGGGCGGTGGAAGCCGGCGCCCACGCCTGGGCCTGCCGCAAGGGCCATTACGGCTCGCTGACCACCTGGGAGAAGGACGCCCGCGGCCACCTGGTGGGCACCATCGAGATGCCGATGCCGGTGGGCCTGGTGGGCGGCGCCACCAAGACCCATCCGCTGGCGCAATTGTCCCTGCGGCTGCTGGGCGTGAAGACCTCCCAGGAGCTGTCGGAGATCGCCGTGGCGGTGGGCCTGGCGCAGAACCTGGGCGCCCTGCGCGCGCTCGCCACCGAGGGCATTCAGCGCGGTCATATGGCGCTGCATGCCCGCAATATCGCGCTGTCCGCCGGCGCCCGGGGCGCCGAGGTGGATCAGCTGGTGCGGCAAATGGTGGAGAACCACGACGTGCGCGCGGACCGCGCGGAAGCCCTGCTGAAAGCGTTGCGCGAGCAATGAGCGAGGCGGTCCGGCTGGTGGAGGTCGGCGCCCGCGACGGGCTGCAGAACGAAGCCCGCACGCTGACACCGGCGGTGCGCGCCGAGCTGATCGGGCGTCTGGTCGAGGCGGGGCTGCGGCATATCGAGGCCGGCGCCTTCGTATCGCCGCGCTGGGTGCCGCAAATGGCCAGCACCGACGAGGTGCTGGCGCGGCTACCGAAGCGGCCGGATCTGACCTACAGCGTGCTGGTGCCCAACGAGCGCGGCATGAGCGCGGCGCTGGCCGCCGGCGCCGATGAGGTGGCGGTGTTCACCGCCGCCTCGGAAACGTTCAACCAACGCAATATCAATTGCTCCATCGCCGACAGCCTGGCCCGCTTCGAACCGGTGCTGGCGCAGGCCCGCGAGCACGGTGTGCCGGTGCGGGGTTATGTATCCTGCGTGCTCGGCTGCCCGTACGACGGCGCGGTGCCGGTGGCCCAGGTGGTGCGTACCGCCTCGGCGCTGGCGCGGCTGGGCTGCCATGAAATCAGCCTGGGCGACACCATCGGCGCCGGCGTGCCGTCGGCGGTGAAATCGCTGCTGACCGCCTGCGCCACGGACATACCGGTGCAACGGCTGGCGGTGCACTTTCATGACACCCGGGGCATGGCGGTGGCCAACTGTCTGACCGCCCTGGAACAAGGCGTGCGCGTGTTCGACAGCTCGGTGTCCGGCCTGGGCGGCTGCCCCTACTCGCCCGGCGCCACCGGCAACGTGGCCAGCGAGGAGCTGGTGTACCTGTTCGAAGGCCTCGGCCTGGACACCGGCGTGGACCTGGACCGGCTGGTGGCCGCCGGCGGCTTCGTGGACCAGCACCTGGGTCGCGCCACCCAATCCCGGGTGGCCCGCGCCCAGCGCGCCAACAATACGACAAAAAATCCGGAGGAGAGATGATCGAAAACACCGGTCTGCCCCTGCCCCCCAAGGGCGCGCTCAAGGACGTTATCGTTCTGGACCTGACGCGCGTCGTCGCCGGCCCGTACTGCGCCATGCTGCTGGCCGACATGGGCGCCACCGTGATCAAGATCGAGCATCCTCGCGACCCGGACCTGACCCGCGCTTTTCCTCCGGCCCTCGGCGGAAGCGAAGAAGCCATCAGCGGCTTCTTCGCGCAATACAACAGAAACAAGATGGCGATCAGCCTCGACCTGAAAGCGGCCGCCGGCCGCGACCTGTTCCTGGAAATGGTGGGCAAGGCGCACATCGTTCTGGAGAATTTCCGGCCCGGCACCATGGACAAACTGGACCTGGGTTATGAGGTACTCAAGGCCACCAACCCGGCCATCGTGATGACCTCGATCAGCGGCTTCGGGCAAAACGGACCCAACGCGCCGCGCCCCGCTTTCGACAGCAGCGCCCAGGCGTCCGGCGGGCTCTGGTCCATGAACGGCACCGTGGAAGAGCCGATGCGCGTGGGCACGGTGCTCGGCGATCTGAGCGCCGCGCTGTACGGCGCCATCGGCACCCTGGGCGCCTTGCGCGAGGCGGAGCGCGGCGGGCAGGGCCAGCACGTGGATATTTCCCAGCAGGACTCGATCATTTCGCTGACCGAGAACGCCCTGGTCAACTACACCGCCACCGGCAAGGTGGCGGTGCCGGAAGGCAACGGCCATCCGTTCGTCAAACCCTACGGCCGCTTCGCCTGCAAGGACGGCTACGTGTTCTTCGGCGCCTACACGGACAAATTCTGGCGCGAAGCCTGCCTGGTGTTCGGCGACGAAGCCCTGATCAGCGACCCCGAAATCGACACCATGGCCAAGCGTTTCGACCACGAGGTGTACCAGCGCCGCGTGCATCCGGTGGTGGAGCGCTGGTGCGCCGCCTACACCAAGGCGGAGCTGGAAGAGATGACCGGGTCCCGATTCCCGCTTTCGCCGATCAAGACCATCGACGAGGTGGTCGAGGATCCCCATGTGCGCGAGCGCAACATGGTGATCCCGGTGGACTACCGCGGCGCCCGCTTCGAGGTGTTCGGCAACCCGGTAAAGATGTCCGGCGGCACCAACGAGCAGGGCGCCCGCGCACCCATGGTGGGCGAGTCCAACCAGGCGGTGTACCAGGGCTGGCTGGGCCGCTCCGAGCAAGAGTTGGAAGCACTGCGGCGGGACGGTGTGGTGTAACGCCGCGCCCCTGAGCAAGAAACCATTAAACAACAAAATAAGGTATCGCTATGAACGGTAAACATTTCGCCAGCCTGGCGCTGGTCTGCACCGTCCTGTTCGGCACCCTGAGCGGCGCCGCCGACGCGCGCACCCTGCGCTACGCCATCGGTCATCCGCCCAGTTCCTTCGTGGTCGATGTGGCCAAGCAGTACGCCGAGACCGTCGAGGAACAGTCGGACGGTGATCTCAAGGTGCGTGTCTTTCCCATGTCACTGCTGAACTTCGCGGAAACCTCCGGCGGCGTGCGCGACGGCATGGCCGACATCGGTTTCGTGCTGACCTCCTATTTCCCGTCCGAATTTCCGCACAGCAACGTGGCGGTGGAAGCCTCCATGCTGGTGGGCCTGCTGGGTGAAAAAGCACGCGGCCGGGAGGGCATGATCTTCATGGGCGCGCTTTCCGAGTTCACCTTCTTCAAATGCCCGGAGTGCAACCAGGAGTTCAAGAAGCAGAACCAGGTGTACACCGGCAGCACCGGCGGCACCTCCTACGGTCTGGTGTGCAATAAACCGGTGGAAACCGAAGCGGACCTGAAAGGCATGCGCCTGCGCGTCGGCGCGGCCAACTGGTCACGCTGGGCGGAGGCGGTGGGCGCCTCGCCGGTGACCATGTCCGCCAACGAAATGTTCGAGGCCCTGAGCCAGGGCGTGGTGTCCTGCATCGTGCTGGCATCACCGGAAATCCATAACTTCGGCCTCACCGATGTGGTTACCGACATCAACATGGACGTACCCGGCGGCCCGATGCCGATCGCCGGCACCAATATCAACGCCGATACCTGGAAGGATCTGTCCGAGGAACAGCGCACCGTGATGCTGCGCGCCGCCAGCGTGTTCTCCGCCGGTGTGCCCTGGATCTACCACCAGCATGAAGATCGCATTCTGTCCGAGGCCGAGGAGCGTGGCGTCAAAATCCACCATGCCGACGCGGCGCTGATCGAGAAGAACCGTGCCTTTATCGAACAGGACATGCAACATATCGCCGAGGATTACAAAGCGCGCTATGGCGTCGAGAACGGCGAGGCCCTGATCAAGGAATTCCGCGCGCTGCTGGAAAAGTGGACCGGCCTGGTCCAGGACGTGAACAGCGAAGAAGCGCTGGCCGGCCTCTACTGGCAGGAGATTTTCTCCAAAGTGGACGTCAGCCAGCACGGTCTTTAAGAGTACGGCGCGGCCCCCTTTCGCCGCGCCCTTTTTTGTGGCCCGCAACCCGTGGCGGCCACCGTTATGGCGATAAAGACATGAGCATTCTGACCGACGAGCTGCGCGCGCTGATCGGCACCGAGGTGGCGCCGTTCGAGTTCGAGATCAGCCGCAACGACATCCGTAAGTACGCAGTGGCCACCGGCCAGCGCCAGCAGCGCTATCTGAACGGTGACGAGGCGCCATTGTTGTTCCTGTTCAGCGCCATGATGCCGGTGATTCCGTTGTCCGAGCTGCTGCCGGACGGGCGCCAGCCGGACAGCCCGCTGATTCCCGAGCTGCCATTGAAACGCATCATGGCCGGCGGCAGCGAATACCGCGTTCACGGCCGGATCCTGCCCGGCCAGGTGCTGGTCTGCCGGCAAAAGCTGTCGGATCTTTACGAAAAGCAAGGCGGCTCCGGACCGCTGATTTTCATGGTGTTCGAAAACCGTTTCGAAACCCGGGACGGCGAACCCGTGGTCACCGAATATCTCACCCGGATCGCGAGGTAACCGCCATGTCCAGACTTTCGATCGCCATTGGCGACACTCTGGAAACGCGCCGCTTCGAAGCGGACAGCGTGCAGCTTTTTCTTTATAACGCGGCGATCTGGAATCCGCACCGCATTCATTACGATCTGCCCTACACGCAGCAAGCCGAGGGTCATCCACAATTGCTGATCGACGGCCCTTTGCAAGGCGACTGGCTGACACAGATGGTGGAGGAGTGGCTCGGCGAGCATGGCGTGCTGGCCTCGTTTACCTACAGCAACCGGCTGGCCGCCTATCTCGGCGACGTGCTGACCGGCGCCGGCCAGGTCACCGAGTGCGATGAACAGGGCGCCACCCTCAGCCTGACGCTGAACAATCAGAACGATAAAACCACCACCGTGGCCACCGCCCGGGTGCGCTTCCAGGCGCGCGCCTGAACCGGCCCGTGGGCATGCGGGAGAAAACATGATGTACCGGCTAGGACGTTGGCTTTCGGGCCTGACGGATTTCACCACCCTGATCGGCGGGCTTGCCATCGCGCTGATGATGCTGCACATCACCGCCGATGTGGTGCTGCGCTTTCTGTTTTCGTCACCGCCTCCCGGCACCATCACCTATGTGTCCAACTACTACATGGTGATCGCCGCCTTCGTGCCGCTGGCCTACGCGGAAAAGCTGGATGCCCATGTCAGCGTGGAAGTGGTGGTGGAGCGCCTGCCCGATAAGCTGCAGCGCCATCTGGCGCACTGGCTGCTGCCGGTGAGCGCCATCGTGGTCGGCTTCATGACCGTCAAGACCTGGGACGAAGCCGTCACCAAATACCAAAGCGGCGCCGCCCTGGTGGAAGGGGGTACCACCATCATCACCTGGCCGGGCTACTTTATGCTGCCGCTTGGCCTGGGCCTGATGGTGCTGGTGCTGGCCTATAAATTCCTGGTGTATCTGACCGGCGCCCGCAGCGGGCTGCGTGTCAGCGACGAAGAGCGCCGCCGCGAGGCGGACGTGCGCCCCCAGGCCAGCGGGGAGGGCGCGCCCCGTGAGTGACGTTCAAATCGGCCTGTCCGGGCTGGCGGTGCTGTTCGTGTTGATCGCCCTGCGTTTGCCGGTGGCCCTGGCACTGATCGGCGTCTCCTTCGCCGGCCTCTGGTACATGATGGGCTGGGGCATCGCCTGGGGGTCCCTGGGTCTGATTCCCTATCAGTTCTCCGCCAACTGGGTGCTGAGCTCGGTGCCCATGTTCTTGTTGCTCGGCTACGTGTGCTACCACGCACAGTTGACCCAGGGCCTGTTCCGGGCGGCGCGCCTGTGGCTGACCCGTATTCCCGGCGGGCTGGCGGTGGCGTCCATTTTCGGCACCACCGGCTTCGCCGCGGTGTGCGGTTCGTCGGTGGCCTGCTCCGCCGCCATGGGCCGGGTAGCCGTGCCGGAGATGATCGAGCACCGTTACCAGCCCGGTCTCGCCACCAGCACCGTGGCCATTGCCGGTACGGTCGGGGCGCTGCTGCCGCCGTCGATCATCATGATTCTGTACGGCATCATCGCCCAGGAGTCGATCACCAAGCTGTTCCTGGGCGGCATCGCCGCCGGCCTGATCACGGTGCTCGGTTACATCATCGTGGTGGTGACCCGGGTGAAACTGAATCCGGCCCTGGCGCCCTCCACCACGGAGCACATCGACCGCGCCGAGAAATGGAAAGCTCTGTGGGAAGTGTGGCCGGTGGTGGCGATCATGGTCGGCATCTTTGGCGGTCTGTTCGCCGGGCTGTTCACGCCCACCGAAGCGGGCGCCGTGGGCGCTGCCCTGGCCTGCGTGGTGGCGCTGTGCAAACGCACACTCACCTGGGGCCGCTTCCGCGACGCGGTGCTGGAAACCCTGCTCACCACCGGCACCTTGCTGATCATCGCCATGGGCGCCAGCCTGCTGACCCGCTTCCTGTCGCTGTCCGGCGCCGGCGATTTCCTGTCGTCGATGGTGATCGACGCCGGCGCCAGCACCCTGGCGATACTGCTGATCATCGTGCTGATCTATCTGCTGCTGGGCATGTTCCTGGAGCCCATTGGCGCCATGCTGCTGACACTGCCCATCGTGCTGCCGATCATCGACAGCGTCGATCTCAGCCTGATCTGGTTCGGGGTGGTGCTCACCAAACTGCTGGAGATCGGCATGGTGACGCCACCCATCGGCATGAACATCTTCGTGATCAAAAGCGTGGTCGGCGATCTGGTCGCCACCGGCGCCATCTTCAAGGGCGTGCTCTGGTTCCTGGTGATGGACATTCTGGTGCTGGCGGTGCTGATGGCGTTTCCGGACATCATTCTTTTCCTGCCCCGCGTGCTGGGCTGATCGGCGCGCGGCTCAGGCCGCACGCCGGGAGCGCAACCACACCGCCAGCCCCTGGCTGTTGAGCGTCAGGTCCATGCCCAGCACCGCGTCGAGCCGGTCGTCGTCCATCCGGACGCCGTGCTCGCGCACCTGGCGGAACAGGTAGTCGCGCAGGGCGGTGCGCAGGGCCGCCTCCAGCTCGTCATCCCCAACCTCGCCCGCCACCCGCTCGGCCAGATCCACGTAGTCGTCCACCTGGCCGCGCAGGCGTTCGCCCAGGGTGCCGGGATTGCCCACCGGGCCGTAGTGAGTGAGATACATGCGTTCCGCATTCAGCGCCATCAGTTTGCCGATGGAGGCCTGCAGCGCCGGCGGGTCAAACTGTACCGGCGTGGTGGTGGGCAAAATGAACGGGCCTTTCTCCGTGGTCAGCGGTGGATAGGAGAGCCCGAAGGTATCGCCGGTGAAGACCCCGGCGGAAGCCGGATCGTACACGCAGAAATGGTGCCTGGCGTGGCCCGGCGTATCCAGGAACACCAGCCGGCGATCCCCCACCTTCACCTCGTCGCCGTCCCCGGGGGTGCGCACCCGGGACGCCGGCACGGGCAGGATCTCGCCATAGGTTTCGCGGAACGCCGCCTCGCCGTACACGGCGGTGGCGCCCGCCACCAGCTTCGCCGGCTCGATCATGTGCCGCGCCCCGCGCGGGTGCACCAGCAAGGTCGCCTCGGGCAGCGCCGCCATCAGTCCGCCCACGCCGCCGGCGTGGTCCAGGTGCACATGGGTGGGGATCACATACTTGACCTGCCGCCGGTCGATGCGCCGCTCCGCCAGCAGGTCGAGAATGATCGGCACCGTGTGGTGGGTGCCGGTCTCGATAATGGCGAACTCGTCGCCGCCGCGCAGCAGGTAGCAGGCCGCCAGTTCCTCGCGGAGCATGGCGGTGTCGATGCGGGTGATGTCGTGGCCAAGGTCTTCGTAGAGTGAAAAGGACACGGGTCCGTCTCCCCAGTCGGTTTTTATGAGGCGTCCAGCGGTACCGCCAGCACCGCGAAGGTGTCGCCCAGGCTGATGCGCGCCGGGTGGCGGCGGCCGATCAGCAGGCCGTCCACCGGGGCCCGGTATTCCGCCGGGTCGACGCCGGTGCGCTCCAGGCTGTGCACCCGGGCGATCAGGTCGCCGGCGCGCACCGGGTCGCCCAGGTTGACGGCGAATTCCAGCAGGCCGGCATGCTCGCTCTGCAAATAGTGAGCGGCATCCGGAATTTCCAGCAGGCGGGTGGGGCCGGCCTGGGGCGCGCCGGCCAGGATGCCGGCGTGGCGCAGCACGTTTTCGACGCCCTGCTCGGCCAGGGCCACGCTTTCCGGGGTGGAGGTGCCGCCGCCGCGCAGCTCGGTGCTGATGAACACCTTGCCCTGTGCCTCCACCACGGTGTCGTAGAGGGCGGCGCCTTCCAGCTCCGCCATCAACAGGGTGTTGGGGGCGCCGAACGCCAGGGCGCCGTCCAGGCAGCGGCGGGCCAGCTCGTCGTCGTCGAGCCGGTGGGTGGCGGCGAAGGGCAGCAGGTCCAGGGTGCGGCCGCCGGAGTGAATGTCCAGGGCCAGGTCGCACAGCGGCACCAGGTAACGGGTGAAGTAGTCGGCGATGCGCTGGGTGAGGGTGCCGGTGGGGCTGCCCGGAAAGGCCCGGTTCAGGTTGCCCTTGTCGATGGGCGAGGTGCGGGTGCCGTTGAGGGCGGCGGGGTGGTTCATCATCGGCACGATGATCACCCGGCCGGTGATGTCCTCGGCGCGCAGGCGCCGGGCCAGTTTCAGCAGGGCGGTGATGCCCTCGTATTCGTCGCCGTGGTTGCCACCGGTGAGCAGGGCGGTGGGGCCCTCGCCGTTGCGCACCACGGTGATCGGGATCATCAGGCTGCCCCAGGCCGAGTCGTCGTGGGAGTGGGGCAGCTTGAGGAAGCCGTGCTGCACGCCGTCGCGGTGGTAGTCCACGGTGGCGGTGATCGGGCTGTCCGGCGTCGGGCTGTCCTGCATGGGGTCTCCTGGCGATCAGCGCGGTTCGGGTCCGGGCGGGGCAGGCCAATATAGCCTGCCGGCGCGCCCCTCTACGAGCCCCGCGAGGCAGGGCGCCGGTGGCCATGACGGACCGGGCCTTTGTGCCTATAATGCCGGTTTTCGCGGCCCGGCCGCGCCCTCCGCCATACAGGACGCCCCCATGACCGACAAAGGCACCCTTTATATCGTGTCGGCCCCCTCCGGCGCCGGCAAGACATCGCTGGTGGCCGCGCTGGTCGAGAAGCTGCCACGGCTGCGGATTTCCGTGTCACACACCACCCGGACGCGCCGGGAAGGTGAAGTGGAAGGGGTGAACTACCACTTCACCGGCCGCGAGCACTTCGTGCGCATGATCGAGGAAGGCCGCTTTCTGGAGCACGCCGAGGTATTCGGCAATCTCTATGGCACCAGCGCCGACTGGGTGGCGGACACCCTGCGCGACGGCGAGGACGTGATCCTGGAGATCGATTGGCAGGGCGCCTCGCAGATCCGCCATCTGATGCCGAACGCGGTCAGCCTGTTTATCCTGCCGCCGTGCCTGAAGACCCTGGCGCAGCGCCTGCGCGGCCGTGCCTCCGACCACGACCATGTGATCGAGAAGCGCCTGGCCGGCGCCCGGGAAGAGATGAGCCACTACGCCGAGTTCGACTATCTGGTGGTCAACGACAACTTCGAGCGGGCCCTGCACGAGATGGCCTGCATCGTCGAGGCCGACCGGCTGCGGACCACCCGCCAGGCGGTCCGCCAGGCCGCCACGCTGGCCGACTTGTTGTCGGGCACGGAAACCCAGTAAAATCCCGCTCCCGCAACAGGAGAACCTCCATGGCCCGTGTAACCGTAGAAGACTGCCTGGAAAAACTGGACAACCGTTTCGAGCTGGTTCTGGTATCCAGCCGGCGCGCGCGCCAGCTGCAGACCGGCGGCAAGGAGCCGCGGGTGGCCTGGGAAAACGACAAGCCCACCGTGGTGGCGCTGCGCGAGATCGCCGAAGGCCACGTGACCGCCGAATCGGTGGAAAACCCGATGGCCGACCAGGGCGCCGAGGTGGACGATCTGGCGCTGCTGACCCAGTCGTTCGGCGAATAATCGCCGGCGCCGGCGCCGTTCGGACAAGCCCGCCCATCGAGGCGGGCTTTTTCGTGGTGGCCCCGCCGGTGAAATCCCTGCTTTATCAAGCACTCACGAGCCTCATCGTAGACAAATTGTCACGCCACTCCTAAGCTAGGAATCAACGTTAACCTTCAACGCCCTGGCGGCACGGCGAGGCCCCTTGCCCTCCATTCGTAACCTGGAAAAACGGCTGCGCAGCTACCTGACGGACGACCAGATCGCCCAGGTCACGCGCGCCTACCGTTTCGCCGAGCAGGCTCACCAGGGCCAGTACCGGCGTACCGGCGACCCCTACATCACCCATCCGCTGGCGGTGGCCAACATCCTGGTGGACATGCACATGGACTACGCCTCGCTGATGGCGGCCATGTTGCACGACGTGATCGAGGACACCGGCTACAGCAAGGAGCAGATCGCCGAGGAATTCAGCGAGGAGGTGGCCGAGCTGGTGGACGGCGTCTCCAAGATCGCCCAGATCAAGTTCGAGTCCAAGGCCGAGCAGCAGGCCGAGAACCTGCGCAAGATGATGCTGGCCATGACCCGCGACATCCGCGTGATTCTGGTGAAACTGGCCGACCGGCTCCACAACATGCGCACCCTGCATGTGATGAAGCCGGAGAAACGCCGCCGCATCGCCACCGAGACCCTGGAAATCTACGCCCCCATCGCCTTCCGGCTGGGCATGTACAACATGCGGGTGGAATACGAGGACCTGGCCTTCCACAACATTTACCCGATGCGCGCCCGGCGCATCGGCAAGGCGGTGCAGGCGGCCCGTGGTAACCGCAAGGAAATTCTCTCCTCGATCAAGGCGAGCATCGAGCACAGCCTCAGGGAGGAGGGCATCGAGGCGCGGGTGCTGGGCCGCGAGAAGCACCTCTACAGCATCTACCAGAAGATGAAGGAACAGCATAAGCCGTTCTCGGAAATCATGGACGTGTTCGGCTTCCGCATCATCGTCGACCGGGTGGACACCTGCTACCGGGCGCTGGGAGCGGTGCACAACCACTTCATTCCGATTCCCGGGCGCTTCAAGGACTACGTGGCGATTCCCAAGGCCAACGGCTACCAGTCGCTGCACACCACCCTGAAGGCCCACTCCGGCATTCCGCTGGAGATCCAGATCCGCACCGAGGAAATGGAGGCGATGGCCAACAACGGCATCGCCGCCCACTGGCTGTACAAGGCCAGCGACGACTCCGGCTCGCCCACCCACACCCGCGCCCAGTCCTGGATGCAGCGCCTGCTGGAAATCCAGCAGAAGGCGGGCAACTCCATGGAGTTCCTGGAAAACGTGAAGGTGGACCTGTTCCCGGACGAGGCCTACGTGTTCACGCCCAAGGGCGACATCAAGGAACTGCCCGCGGGCGCCACCCCGGTGGACTTCGCCTACGCGGTGCACACCAAGGTGGGCAACCGCTGCGTGGCGGCGCGCATCGACGGCAAGCTGGCGGCGCTCTCCACGCCGCTGGAGTCCGGCCAGACCGTGAAGATCATCACCGCCCCCAGCGCCACGCCGAACCCGGGCTGGCTCAACTTCGTGGTCACCGGCAAGGCACGCTCCAACATCCGCCATTTCCTCAAGCAGCAGCGCCGCGAGGACGCCGCCGAGCTGGGCCGCCGCCTGCTGGAAAAAGCCCTGAGCGGCTATGAGATGGAACTGAGCCGGCTGTCCGAGGCGACCCTGGCGGTGGAACTGGCGGACAACAACTACGCCAGCTTCGATGACCTGCTCGAGGACATCGGCATGGGCAACCGGTTGGCGCCGCTGGTGGCGCGCAAGCTGGCCGGCGCCCGCGAGGATGAAGAGGAAAGCCGCGACCGGGACCGCCGCCCGCTGGCCATCCGTGGCAGCGAAGGGCTGATGGTGACCTACGCCAAATGCTGCTATCCGCTGCCCGGCGACACCATCCTCGGCCATCTGAGCGCCGGCCGCGGCATCGTGGTGCACCGCGACACCTGCAAGAACCTGCTGGCGGAAATGCGCAGCGCCCCGGAAAAATGCATCTCGCTGGATTGGGATAAGGAAGTGGGCCAGGAATTCACCGCCGCCCTGCGCATCGAGCTGGTCAACAAGCGCGGCGTGCTGGCCACCCTGGCGAACAGCGTCTCCGAGCTGGGCTCCAACATCGACACCATCGACATGGCCGAGAAGGACCCCACGCTCTCGGTCATCAACGTCACCCTCACCGTCAAGGACCGCATTCATCTGGCCCGCATCATCAAACGTTTGCGTACGCTGGATAATGTTGTGAGGATTCACCGTATCAGCGCCTGAGCCCGCCGGGCCGGTGCCATTCATTCAGCAGGAAAGCACAATCATGTCCAATCGTTCCGTGATCAACACCGACCGGGCGCCCGCCGCCATCGGCACCTATTCCCAGGCCATCAAGGCCGGCGCCACCGTCTACCTGTCCGGGCAAATCCCCCTGGATCCGGCCACCATGACGCTGGTGGACGGCGACATGGAGGCCCAGATTCGTCAGGTTTTCGATAATCTCACCGCGGTCTGCGAAGCGGCCGGCGGCGGCCTCAAGGACATCGTCAAACTGAATATCTTCCTCACCGACCTGAGCCACTTCGCCCTGGTCAACGAGGTGATGGCCAGCTACCTGCAGGAGCCCTACCCGGCCCGCGCCGCCATCGGCGTGGCGGCCCTGCCGAAGGGCGCCGGCGTGGAAATGGACGGCATCATGGACATCGCCTGAGTCGGCCCCACGTCCGACCGGTTCACAAAAACGCCCCGCCCGGGGCGTTTTTATTTCGCACAGCGAAACACCCCGCCAAAAACGCATTTCTCCCCTTGACACCCTCTCCGACCGAGCCGGATATTAGCTCCACGCTTTGTGAAAACGCTATTTCGCAGAGCGGAATACCAGATAAGACAGCAAGAACAACCAACCCATAACGCCAAGAATAACGGGAGACTTATCGTGGATTTTCCATCCGGAATACGCACCCGATCCCTGCTCGCCGGCCTGCTGGCCGCCGGGCTGCTGACCGCCTGCGGCGGCGACAGCGACAACGACTACACCGAAAGCCCCTCCGAGCCCCAACGCCAGCAGGACAGCCGCACGTTCGCGGTGGACGAGGCGACCCTGCCGTTCGATGAGAGCGGTGTCACCGGCCACGCCAACGCCAGCCGCTGGTGGGGCGTGCGCCCCAGCGGCGCCGGCTACCGCATCGAGGTGCCGGAGACCTGGAACGGTCGGCTGGTGATGTACGCCCACGGCTACCGGGGCGAGGGCCAGGAACTGGCGGTGGGCAACCCGAGCATCCGTCAGCATCTGCTCGACGAGGGCTATGCCTGGGCCGCCTCCAGCTACTCCACCAACTACTACGATGTGCGCACCGGCGTGGAGGACACCAACGAGCTGGCGCTGGCGTTCAACGACATCGCCGAGGACAACGGCCGCGGCCTGGCCGCGCCGGACAGAATCTACATCATGGGCCACTCCATGGGCGGTCACGTCACCGCCGCGGCCATCGAGGAAGAGACCTATCAGACCGCCAACCACAAGGTGCAGTACAACGGCGCCGTGCCCATCTGT
Organism: Alloalcanivorax marinus; assembly: GCF_016906305.1. Lineage (GTDB taxonomy): Bacteria > Pseudomonadota > Gammaproteobacteria > Pseudomonadales > Alcanivoracaceae > Alloalcanivorax > Alloalcanivorax marinus. The sequence goes on along the minus strand of NZ_JADDOL010000023.1, from coordinate 31,356 downwards.
GGCGTGGTGGGCGACACCTATGAGTTCGAATATCTGACCCGCGCCACTTTGGCCGCACAGCACTTCGCCCACACCGTCGATCCCGCTGCCCCGCCCCTGGAAGCGTTTCCCGCCACCAATTTCGATGTGACCGCCATCAATGACGTGGTATGGACCACGGTGCCCCAGGGCGCGTCGTTGGGGGTGCTGACTGAAGAGGGCGAAAAACTCCAGGCGTTGTTCCGGCACCTCACCGGCGGCGAGCGCCCGCTGGCCGACCTCGGTTTCCGAACCGCCCTCTGGGGCACCGTGATGGGCACCGGTGGCCGCGACGGTACCGTCAACGGCATCCTCGCCCGCGATCTCAGCGGCAACGCCGGCGTGGAATATCAGTTCGATAACGATCCAGCGCTGACCAGCGAGGAACAGGCTTTCAATGACACCATCCTGCGTGTGGAGATGAACCCGGCGGCCAACGGCCCGCGCGGCGACGGCCTGCGCTGGATTCCGGTGATCAATGGCGAGTTCAGCGTGCCGGTGGTCAGCCTGCAGGGGCTTGGGGATCTGTACGTACCGTTCGAGCACGGCAAAATCTACCGCGAACGGGCGGAAGCCAATGGCAACGGCGATTGGCTGGTGCAGCGGGCCATCCGGTCCCTGTCTCATTGCGACTTCACGCTGGACGAGCAGGAAACCGCTTTCGACGACATGATCAGATGGGAACAGAATTCGATCCGGCCCGACGGCGACGACTTCCTGGACCCGGCCACGGTGGCCAACGACGACTTCGGTTGTCAGTTCAGCAGCGACCGCGCCGGTCTGCCGTCCTGTACCCCTCCGTAACCGGCGGGTTCCATCGACCGGAAACGAAAACGCCCCGCTGAGCGGGGCGTTTTTATTGGGCGGGATCGCTTCAGCCGCGATCCAGGTCCAGCTCCGAGTCCAGCACCTTCTCGAACCCCTCCGGCAGCACATCGGCCCAGGCGCGCAGGTCCTCGCGCAGCGTGTCCAGGGTCGGCGCGGTCAGATTGGCGTGGCCCACCTTACGACCCGGGCGCACCGACTTGCCGTACCAGTGCATCACGCCGGGATGCTGCAGCCAGGCCTGATCAAAGGGCGTGCCGATCAGGTTCACCATGGCGGTGGGGCCGTGCACGTTGAGCGAGTGCAGAGGCACGCCCGCCAGGGCGTGCACGTGCAGGTCGAACTGCGACCAGTCGGCGCCCTCGTGGGTCCAGTGGCCGGAGTTGTGCACCCGCGGGGCGATCTCGTTGACCAGCAGCTCGCCGTCCTGCTCGAAGAACTCCACCGCCATCACGCCGGCGAAGTCCAGTTCTTCCATGATGCGGCGCAGGGTGTTCTCGGCGTGGGGCTGCAGCGCGGCGCTGGCATTGGCCGGCGCCAGGCTCAGGCGCAGGATGCCGTCCACGTGCCAGTTGCGGGTCAGCGGGTAGAACAGGGTCTCGCCGGACAGCGCCCGGGCGCCGACGATGGACAGCTCGCGGCGGAACGGAATCTTCTTCTCGACGATGGCGCGACCGGCCAGCTCGTCGACGGGCACCGCGCCCAGGTCGCCACCTTCGCCGACGATCCAGGTGCCCCGGCCGTCGTAGCCGCCGCTGCGTGCCTTGACCACCACGCCGCCGAAGTCCGCCACCGCCGCCGCCAGGTCGTCGGCCCGGTCCAGCAGGCGCCAGGGCGCGGTGGGGATGCCCAGACGGTCGAGCATGGATTTCTGGTCGAAGCGGTCGGGGATGGTGGCCAGGGCGCCGCGCGCCACGCAGCGGTCACTGGCCGCCAGTTGCGCGGACAGGCCGGTGTCCGGAAAGGCCTCCCGCTCCACGGTGATCACCGGGTAGCGCTCCAGGCATTCTTCCCAGGTGATCGGTACCGCCAGATCGGAGGTGCCGGGCAACAATACCGCCCGTTCCGGGTCGTAGCGATCCACCACCAGACCGAGCCGGGCCGCCGCTTCCGCCATCATCAGGCCGAGCTGGCCGCCGCCGAGCACCAGCACCCGGTTCATTCGAAGCTTTCCTGGCCCAGCTGGGCGTTCGCCAGCACCTCGTCGGCGCGGGAGGCTTTCCAGTCGGCGATGCGCTTGAGCAGGTCCGGGTCCCGGGTGGCCAGCATCTGCGCGGCCAGCAGGCCCGCGTTCCAGGCCCCGGAGGCGCCGATGGCCAGGGTGCCCACGGCCACGCCCTTGGGCATCTGCACGATGGACAGCAGGCTGTCCAGGCCGGACAGGGCGCGGCTTTTCACCGGCACGCCCAGCACCGGCAGCGGCGTCAGGGACGCGATCATGCCGGGCAGGTGAGCGGCGCCGCCGGCGCCGGCGACGATGATCTGGTAGCCCTCGTCCACCGCCTGCTCGGCGAATTCCACCAGCCGTTTCGGCGTGCGGTGGGCGGACACCACCTCGGCCTTCCAGCCCACGCCGAACTGGCTGAGGGCGTCACAGGCTTCCTTCATGGTCTCCCAATCGGACTGGGACCCCATTACCACGGCTACCGGTATCGTCATCGCTTGATTCTCCACTTGGGCGGTCGCCCCGTTCTGAAAGGCGCACACTGTACCGATTCCAGGGCTGGGCACAAGGGCGTAAAGATACCGCAGCGCGCCCTCCAGGCCCAGGACCGGTCACCCCGCCCGGCGCTCCGCCAGCACCGTTTCGTAGCCCGCCCGATAATCGCCGTAGCGCGGGTTGTAACCGCCCTCGGCGATAAAGCGGCTGTGGATACGCTTGCCGGTGGGGGCCGCATCCGGCACCGCCAGCGATAACCCCATGCGTTCCGCCAGCCAGGCGTACACCTCCAGATTGCTGGCCGGATGGTTGTCGGTGCCCACCACCAGCGGCGGCATCGTCTCCCCGGCCAGCCAGCGCGTCGCCAGGGCGTGCAGCAGGCCGACGCAGTCGTCCCGGTGCATGCGGTTGCTCCAGGCGGCCTCCGGCAGCGCCTCCTCACCGCGCGCCAGCTTTTCCACCTTGCTCAGCAAACGATGCCGCCCGGGCCCGTAAATCCCGGAGAAGCGCACCGCCGTGGCCAGGCCCCGGGCGCTGATTTCCTCTTCCGCCGCCAGCACCACCTTGCCGTTGTAGCGGCTCGGGCGGGGCGGGGTGGCCTCGTCCACGTCGCCGTCCTGGTCGCCGAACACCGCGGTGCTCGACACGAACAGCACCGGCGGTAGCGGCTGCCGCGCCGCCAGCCCATCGAGCAGGTTCAGCGGCGCCCGCACATAGGCTTGCAGGTAGCCTTCCTCGTCGTAGCGCGACGGCGTCATGATCACCACCACCAGATCCACCGGGTCCGGCGGCAGGCGCGCCGCGCCGTCGAGCAGGTCCTGGCTGTACAGATCGACCCCGGCGGGGGCGGTGTGGCCGCGGCGAATGCCGCTGATGCGGTGGCCGTCGGCGCCCAGCCGCGCGGCCAGGCCGGTGCCCAGGTCACCGAGACCGGCAATCAGAATATGGCTCATTGGGTATCAGTCCGGCAGAATGGTGCATCATCGAAAAAACTTCTGACGCTTATGACCCTAACAGAACTTCGCTATCTGGTCGCTCTCGCCCGTGAACGCCATTTCGGGCACGCCGCCCAGGTTTGCAACGTGAGCCAGCCGACGCTCAGCGCGGCGATCAAGAAACTGGAAGAGCAGCTCGGCATGCCGCTGTTCGAGCGACGCCCCCGGGAGGTGGTGGTCACGCCCCAGGCCGAGCCCATCGTCGCCCAGGCCCAGCGCGTGCTGGAGCAGGCCGACCTGCTGGAGCAGATGGCCATGAGCCAGCGCGACCAGCTCGGCTCGCCGCTGCGGGTGGGCGCCATCTTCACCGTGGCCCCCTACCTGTTCCCGACCATGGTGCCGCGGGTGCGCGCGGAAGCGCCGGAGATGCCGCTGTTCATCGAGGAGAACTACACCCACGTGCTGCGCGGCAAGCTCGACCGGGGTGAGCTGGACGCCATCATCGTGGCGCTGCCGTTCTCCGGCGGCGGCCTGGTGCGCGCCAAAATGTACGAGGAATCCTTCTCGGTGCTGCTGCCCGGCGACCACCCCTGGACCAAACAGAAGCACATCCGCCCGGAGCAGCTGCTGGAAGAAACCCTGCTGCTGCTCGGCGAGGGCCACTGCTTCCGCGATCAGGTGCTGGAGCTGTGCCCGGCCATCGATTCCGAGCGGCAACGCAACCTGGTGCAGATCGAGGGCGGCTCCCTGGAGACCCTGCGGCACATGGTGGCCTCCGGCCTGGGCATCACGGTGCTGCCGGACTCCGCCCTGCACCAACACGGCTACGACAAATCCACCTTCGCGGTGCGCCCGTTCGCGCCGCCGGTGCCGTCGCGCACCATCGCCCTGGTGTGGCGCGACAGCTTCCCGCGGCCGAAGGCCATCGAAGTTCTGCGCCACTCGGTGCCCCGTGAAGGGTTGGCGGCCTGATCCGATCCTGATGAGCGCCACGGTATGAGCCGGCCCGACGCGCCGGAACGCATCGACATCACCCGCCTCAAGGGGGTCGGCCCCCGGGCGGCGGAGCGGCTCGCCAAACTGGGCCTGCACACCCTGGAAGACGTGCTCTTCCACCTGCCGTTCCGCTACGAGGACCGCACCCGCATCACCCCCATCGGCGGCCTGCGCCCGGAACAGGGGGTGGTGATCGAGGGCGAGGTACTGGCCGCGGACGTGGTGTTCGGCAAGCGCCGCTCGCTGCTGTGCAAGGTGGGCGACGGCACCGGTCTGGTGGTGCTGCGCTTCTACCATTTCAGCGCCGCCCAGAAGAACGCCCTGGAGAAGGGCCGGGCGATTCGCGTCTACGGCGAGCCCCGGCCCGGCGCCGCCGGCCTGGAGTTCTACCACCCGGAATACCAGACCGGCCCGGATCTGCCGCCGCTGGAAAAATCCCTGACCCCGGTCTACCCCACCACCGACGGCGTCAGCCAGAAGCTGCTGCGCAATCTGGCCGGCCAGGCCCTGCAATGGCTGCGCACCCACGAGCCGGAGGAACTGATCCCCGCCAGCCTGCTGGACCGGAGCGGCCTGCCCGGTCTGGCGGAAGCGCTCAGCAAGCTCCACCACCCGCAGCCCGACGATCCGGTGGATCTGCTGCTGGACGGCAACCATCCGGCGGTGAAACGGCTGGTGATGGAGGAAATGGTGGCCCACCAGCTCGGCATGCTGGCCAAACGGGCCGGCCAGAAGGCCCTGGAAGCCCCCACCCTGCAAGGGGAACGGCTCACCGGCCAGTTGCTGAAGAGCCTGCCGTTCGCGCTCACCGGCGCCCAACAGCGGGTGATCGGCGAAATCCGCGCCGACCTGCGCCGCCGCCACCCCATGCTGCGCCTGATCCAGGGCGACGTGGGTTCCGGCAAAACCCTGGTGGCCGCCGCCGCCGCCCTGGTCGCCATGGAGTCCGGCTATCAGGTGGCGCTGATGGCGCCCACCGAACTGCTCGCCGAGCAGCACCTGAACAATTTCCGCCAATGGTTGGCGCCCCTGGGCATCCAGGTGCAGTGGCTGGCGGGCAGCGTCGGCGTCAAGGCCCGGCGCGAGACCCTGGCGGCCCTGGCCGACGGCGGCGGCGCCCTGGTGGTGGGCACCCATGCCCTGTTCCAGGAGGCGGTGGCGTTCCAGCGCCTGGGCCTGATCATCATCGACGAGCAGCACCGCTTCGGCGTGCAGCAACGCCTGGCGTTACGGGAGAAGGGCCGCTTCGGCAATCAGGTGCCGCACCAGCTGACGCTCACCGCCACGCCGATTCCGCGCACCCTGGCGATGAGCGTCTACGGCGATCTGGACACCTCGGTGATCGACGAGATGCCACCGGGGCGCAAGCCGATCCAGACCCTGGCGCTGCCCACCTCGCGCCGCGACGACGTGGTGGCGCGCATCCGCGCCGCCTGCCTGGAGGGCACCCAGGCCTATTGGGTGTGCACCCTGATCGAGGAATCCGACGAGCTGCAGGCCCAGGCCGCCGAGGCCACCTTCGAGACCCTGCGCGAGGCGCTGCCGGAACTGACCGTGGAGCTGGTGCACGGACGCATGAAGGCAAAGGAAAAGCAGGAACGGATGGGGCGCTTCTCCCGGGGCGAGGCGCAGCTGCTGGTGGCCACCACGGTGATTGAGGTGGGCGTGGACGTGCCCAACGCCACCCTGATGGTGATGGAAAACGCGGAACGGCTGGGGCTGGCGCAGTTACACCAGCTGCGCGGCCGGGTGGGCCGGGGCGGCGCGCAGAGCTACTGCCTGCTGCTCTACCAGACGCCGCTGTCACAGACCGCCAAGAAGCGGCTGGCGGTGATGCGCGACACCAGCGACGGCTTCGTGATCGCCGAGGAGGATCTGAAGCTGCGCGGGCCCGGCGAATGGCTGGGTACCCGCCAGACCGGGGATCTGGCGTTCCGCATCGCCGATCTGGTCCGCGACGAGGCGTTGATGGCGCCGGCGCGGCAGGTGGCCGCCGAGCTGCTGGCGCACCATCCGCATCAGGTGGAGCGGCTACTGCGGCGCTGGCTGCGCGGCGGCGAGGATTTCGCCGACGTCTGAGCGGTCAGTCGGCGGCTTTCGGCTGGGGCGCGGTCAGTTCCGCCCAGGCGTCCTTGGTCTCTTCCCAGGCACCGCCAAAACGGGCCTTGGCCACTTCCCAATTATCCGCTGAAGCGGCTTTCAGTTCCTGGTATTGCTCGCCCAGGTCCTGGCGCTTGTCCTTCATGTCGGCGAGCGCTTCCTGCTTCTGCAGGCGGGCTTCCTGGGACATGTCCTGCCAGTTTTCGTCGATATTGGCGCGGGCCTGGTCGATGTCTTCATCCAACGCGGTCATCGCCTGGCTCAGGGCGGCCAACGCCTGATCCTTCTGTTCGGCGGAAAACTGCTTGATGGCTTCCCAGGTATCGCGCATCTGGGTCTGAACGTTTTCCTGCTCGGGCTGCTTCACATTGGGCACGCCTTCGGTGGCGTCCTGCGCCCAGCTGCTGGCGGTGGTGGCCATCATCAGGGCCGCGGCAAGAAGAAGGGACGGTCGTCGCATCGGTTCACTCCGAGAATTAGGCACTAACACTCCTCTATTATTGATTGACCCGTCCTATATGGGTGCAAAACACTGAAAAACAAGGGGTTAGTTCAACGATCTTGTCGGAAACGGTCGGGACTCACGCCATACCAGCGTTTGAAGGCCTTGCCGAAATTGCTGGCATCGGAGAAGCCGAGCCGCCGCGCCACTTCGCCCACCGGCAGGCCGTCGCGGCGCAGCAAGGCGGCGGCCTGCTCCGCCCGTTGCTCCTCGATCAGCTTGCGATAGCCGCTGCCGGCGTCCGCCAGATGACGGCGCAGTGAGCGCTCGCTGAGATTCACGGAGGCGGCCAGTTCGGCCAGGGAGGGCGGGTTGTCCGCGCGCAGCCGCAGCAGCCCGCGCAGGGTGCGGATCAGCGGCGGCGCCCGGTCCAGTTCCGCCAGGGCCTGCTCCGCCAGTTGCTCGTGCTGGCGGCACAGCGCCGCGTCGCCCAGAGGCAGCGGATCACGCAGGCCACCGGCATCGTGCCAGATCACATTGCGCTCGGCGCCGAAACGCACTTCCACGCCCAGGCGCTCCCGCCACAGGGTGGCCGCCGGGGGCCGCGGGCGGCTGAGTTCGATATCGCGGACCACGCCAGGGCGCGCCACCCGCTGCAGATGCTTCACGTGCACGGCGACAAAGGCGTCCAGGGCGCAGGCGTGCACCGGCTCGCCGGGCAGGGCCTGGATCGCCAGGCCCTCGGCGCCGGGCCGGTGCAGCCGGGACACCGTGACGCTGGTGGAAATCAGCGCCTGGAATCGCACCACCAGATCCAGCACCCGGTCCAGGCTCGGGGCGGTCTGCACCAGCAGGCCCAGCAGCCGCAGGTGCATGGGCTGCGCCACCTGGCCCACGCGCAGGCCGATGGCCGGGTCGCCACTGAGCCGCTCCGCCGCCGTCCACAGCCGGCTCATGGCGTCCACCGGCACCCGACCGCCGGGTTCGGTGCCGAGCAGGGCCGGCTCCAGGCCGGCGGCCTCCAGCAGCGCCGCCGCCGACACGCCGCCACGCTCCAGGGTGCCTACCAGCGCCAGCGGCCAGGCGGCCACGGTGGTGGCGGTGGTCACCGGCCACCACCCGCTGGCCGTTTGCCACCTTGGTGTGGCCCGGGCACGGGGCTAGCCTGCTGCCAGGCATTCCAATAAGGACAAGATTCCATGCGATACCTGTTTCTTTTAATGACGCTGGCGCTGGCCGCCTGCGGCGACGACGAGACCACCATCGCCGCCCCCGAAGCCCCCGCTCCGGACGCCCTGAAAGCGCACACCCAGGTGTTCAAGCAAGGCGTGGTGGAAGTCACCGACGGCGTGTATGTGGCGATCGGCTACGGCCTGGCGAACTCCATTATGCTGGAAGGGGACGACGGCATCATCATCGTCGACACCATGGAAACGGTGGCGGAAGGGCGCCGGGTGCTGGCGGAATTCCGCGAGATCACCGACAAGCCGATCAAGGCGCTGATCTACACCCACAACCACGCCGACCATGTGTTCGGGGCCCGTGCCTTCGCCGCCCCCGGCGAGGTGCCGGTGTACGCCCACGAAAGCACCGGCTACTACATCAACCGGGTGGTCAACCAGATCCGCCCGATCATCACCGCCCGCTCCATGCGCATGTTCGGCCACCATCTGCCGGAAGGGGAGCTGATCAACGACGGCATCGGTCCGTTCCTGGGGGTCGCCGAGGACAGCGAGCTGTTCGCGCTGCCGCCGGACCATACCGTGGATGAGCGGCTGGAAGTGACCATCGCCGGCCTGCGCCTGCAACTGGTGCACGCCCCGGGGGAGACCAACGACCAGCTGTTCGTGTGGCTGCCGGACAAGAAAGTGGTGCTGTCCGGCGACAACATCTATCAGGCGTTCCCGAACCTGTACACCATTCGCGGCACCCCTTACCGGGACACCGGCCAATGGGTGGCCAGCCTCGACAGGATTCGCGCCCTGGGCGCCGAATACCTGGTGCCCAGCCATACCCGGCCGCTCACCGGCGCCGACACCATCGAAGACACGCTGACCGCCTACCGGGACGCCATCCAGTACGTGCACGACCAGACCCTGCGCTACATGAACAAAGGCTACACGCCGGACCAGATCGTCGAGCGGGTGCACCTGCCGCCGCATCTGGCCGAGCACCCCTGGCTGCAACCGTTCTATGGCAAGGTCAGCTGGTCGATCCGTTCCGTGTTCGACGGTTACCTGGGCTGGTTCGACGGCAACCCGAGCACCCTGCAACCCCTGCCCGAAGGTGAGCGGGCCCGTCATATGGCGGACCTGGCCGGCGGCGATGCCGCCCTGCTGGACAAGGCCCGCGAGGCGCTGGAGCAGGGCGACGCCCAGTGGGCCCTGAGCCTGAGTGACGATCTCGCGGTGCTGCGCCCGGACGACGATCAGGTGGCCGACCTGCGCGCCGCCGCCCTGCGCCGGCTGGCCGAGGGCGAGGCCAACCCCAACGCCCGCAACTATTATTTCACCGTGGCCCGGGAGGCCGCCGACGGCCTCAAGCCCGGTTTCCGCGCCCCCCCGCCGGACGGCTTTCTGGCGACGCTGCCCATCGACAACTTCCTGCACGCCATGCCCGCCTTCCTGAAGGCCGAGGAGACCCTGGACGCGGAGGAGAAGCTGGGCTTCGAGTTCAGCGATTCCGGCCGTGCCTTCACCCTGGCGATCCGCCACGGCGTGGCGGTGGTGCACGAGGGCCTGGACGACGACACCGCGGCGGTGCTGGTCACCCGCGAGCCGGTCTGGAAGCAGATCGCCGCCGGCCAGCGCAATCCGGCCATGGCGTTGGCCGGCAGCGATCTGGATATCCGTGGCGGCAAGGTCGCGGCGCTGCGCATTCTCGGCTACTTCGAAAAAATGGACTGAGGGCGGCCGAACTTGCCCGATGGCGGGCAATCAAGGCATGCTCCCGAACCATGGCGCGGCTCGCCCGCGCCGCTTTTTTCGATGGAACCGACGGGAACCCGCCATGATGCGCCGCTCCGGGCAATCGCCCCTTCTGATCGCCTCCGCCCTGGCCCTGGCCTTGTCCCTGGCCGCCTGCGACAACAGCACCGATACGCCGCCCAAGGAGGAAGCCGGCCCGGCCACGGACGGCGGGCAGCCCGCCAAATCCGATGACACCGGCGACAGCGGCGAACAGTCGGCCCGACCGGTGCCGGCCAAGCTGACCCACCAAATGGAAACCCTGGAACGGCGTCCGCAAGGCTGTGACGGGGACGATTGCCCGGTGTTCGAAGTGCATCTGCAGGTTTACGACGGGCAACCGGCATTGAACGCCGCCGTACGCCGGCAACTGACCGGCCAGCTGGTGGTGACCGGCGAGAACCCGACCACCCCGGACAGCCTGGAGGCCGCCGCCGACCAGTTCCTGGCCACCGCCGCCGGCGTCGCCGCCGAAGGCAGCCACGGTTGGGAACTGTCCGGCGACACCAAGCAGATCGGCCGCTGGCACGACCTGGTTACCGTGGCCATCAACAGCTACGAATTCACCGGCGGCGCCCACGGCATGCCGATCACTCAATGGCTGAACTGGGATCTGGCGGAGAACCACGCCGTGCCCCTGGGCCGGCTGATCGCATCCGGCCAGGAGGAGGCGTTCTGGAACGCCGCCGAGCAGGCCCACGCCCGCTGGGTGGAGAAAGAGGCGCCGTCCGACGATGGCTTCCGGGAAGACTGGCCGTTCCAGCAGACCGATTCCTACCGGCTCACCCGGGACGGGGTGGTGCTGCATTATGACGTTTACAGCATCGCGCCCTATGCCATGGGCCAGCCGCAGCTGACGGTGCCCTGGAGCGCTCTGGACGGCGTGATCCGGCCGTCCTATCGGCCGTATTGATTCTCCTCAGCCTGGCGCGGTGGACGCCCGGCACAGCTCCAGCCAGCGCTCCACCCCCGGGCTGCGGTACTTCTCCCGGTGCAGCACGAAATAGAACGCGCGGCTGAAGTCCCGCCCTGGCACCGGCAGCGGCACCAGGGAACCACGCCGGAACGCCTCGCGCAGGGACACCCGTGACAGGCAACTGATGCCGAGCCCGGTTTCCACCGCGCGCTTGATCGCCTCGGTGTGTTCCAGCTCCAGCAGCAGGTGCAGATCCGGCAGAATGCCGTGCATGCCGCGCTCGAAGGTCTGGCGGGTGCCGGAGCCGGGCTCGCGCACGATCCAGGTGGCGGCCTTGAGGTCGTCATCGTCGAGGCGCTCGCGTCCGGCCAGCGGATGGTCCGGCGCGCAGAACACCACCAGCTCGTCGTCCCGCCAGGGCAGCAGATCCAGGTCCCGGTGATTGATTTCACCCTCGATCAGACCCAGATCAAGGTCGAAGCCCAACACCCGGTCAACAATGTTGCGGGTGTTGGCCACTTCCAGCTGCACGCGGGCACCGGGCTGCTCGGCCATATAGCGGGCCATGATGCTGACCGCCAGGTAGTTGCCGATGGTGAGGGTCGCCCCCACCTTGAGCTGACCCAGTTCCTGGTGGGCCAGCAGGCCGGCCTCCAGGTCCCGGGCCTGGGCCAGCAACGCCTCGGCCCGGGGCCAGAGCTGACGGCCCAGTTCGTTGAGGCGCAGCCGCTTGCCGGCGCGTTCGAACAGCTTCACCTCGAACTGGGATTCCAGCTCCTTGAGCGCCCCGGAGGCGGCGGACTGGGACATGCTGAGATGGGCGGCGGCGCGGCTCACGTTTTCGAAATGGGCGGTGGCCAGAAAGACTTCCAACTGCCTCAGGGTGTAGCGCATGGCGGCGATCCCGTGTATATATGCGCCCGCGGCGCACAAATGCGAACTATTAGCGTTTATATATCGGCAACGTCGATATCAAATATCGGAATTACCCATTTTACCGATATCGGAAAAGTGGTTACATTCTCACCAACTGAAGATTTGGGAATAAAAGCGCATTAGCTTATGTCAAATTTGAATACCGAAACCGTCACCAGCGTGCACCATTGGAACGACACGCTGTTCAGCTTCACCACCAGTCGGGACCCGGGTTTCCGCTTCAAGAACGGTCATTTCACCATGATCGGCCTGGAGCAGGAGGGTGGCCGGCCGCTGCTGCGCGCCTATTCCATCGCCAGCGCCAATTACGAGGAAGAGCTGGAGTTCTTCAGCATCAAGGTGCCGGACGGCCCGCTCACCTCCCAGCTGCAGAAAATTCAGCCCGGCGACAAGATTTACGTGAGCCGCAAGCCCACCGGCACCCTGGTGGCGGATCATCTGCGCCCCGGCAAGCGCCTGTGGCTGCTGTCCACCGGCACCGGCCTGGCGCCGTTCATGAGCATCATCAAGGACCCGGAAATCTACGACCAGTTCGACCAGGTGATTCTCACCCACGGGGTGCGCTACACCTCCGAGCTGGCCTACCGGGAAATCATCGAGAACGAACTGCCGAACAATGAATTCTTCGGCGAGTACGTGCGCAACCAGCTGCTGTACTACCCCACCGTGACCCGGGAGCCGTACCGCAACAAGGGCCGCCTGACCGACCTGATGACCTCCGGCAAGATCTTCGAGGATCTGAACCTGCCGACCCCGAATCTGGACGAAGACCGCTTCATGCTGTGCGGCAGCCCGGCCATGCTCAAGGATCTCACCGACATTCTGGACGGTTGGGGCTTCCGTGAGTCCCGCGGCGGCCACGCCCACGAATACGTGATCGAGCGCGCTTTCGTCGAGAAATAAGCCCGCGCTGAATCTTCAGTACCTGCCCCGCCGCCCGGCGGGGCTTTTTTTTGGTTCATCGCGCTCTCGCCTGACAGCGGCGGCGCGCCCCGGTATGGTCCTGCGCATAAACCTTCAAGGAGCTTGACCGGTATGTCCGCAGTGTTTGGTAATTTTCTGGCTGTCTTTCCGCTGATCGTACCCGCTCTGATCGGCATCGTTCTGGGCTGCGCGTTTCTGTCCCGCTACCGCAAACCGGCGATCATGGTGATCATCGCCAGCGCCCTGATGCTGCTCCAGGGGGCCTTCATGATGCTGGCCAACATGTTCCTGGTGCGTCTGGCCAGCGACGGCGTGATCACCTGGGAGACCTACAGCCTGATCGCTTCAGCGGTGCACTTCATACTGGGGCTGAGCGCTTCCGCGCTGTTGCTGACGGCGGCATTCGCCGGACGGGCCGCCCCGGTCGTGGAGGTGGCGCCCGATGCCCGCCCTCACCGGGGCGCGCCGATTCTGGTCATGGGGATACTGTCGGTGGCGATTTTCGCGCCCCTGGGGGTGATCGCCATGGTGCTGGGGATTCGCGATCTGGCGGCCATGGACGCCGGCGCCATGGACCCGCGGGGCCGCCCGCAAACCACCGCCGGCATGGTACTGGGCATCATCGCCATCGTGCTGATGGTGCTGGCGCTGATCAGCGCCGCCCTGCTTCTTTACAGCCTGTCCGCGACCAGTTGGATGCCCTGAAGCGGACGCCACCGGCGACCGGGAACGGCGCTAACGTTCCCAGTCGCTTTCCGGCACGCGCTGCAGGTGAATATGGCTGAGCAATCGAAGGGTGGGCCGGATCAGGAACTGGAAACTGCCGATGATGAACAGCCAGGCCGCCGGCTCCGCCAGGCTGGGATACAGAAACAGAATGCTGCCCACCAGAAACCAGATGGCGATCAGAAAGTCGTTGATGATGCTCAGCGTCTCGTAACGCCGCCGGATCACCAACTCCTCGTGCCCCATATGCAGCGTCAAGGGGTCATCGGCTCGACGATGTGCCATCCTTCCTCCCTTCTCCCATCGTGTCAGCGTGATTTGGGCCCTCGCAGAGCGACCGGTTGTTCATTGGCGCCGACGGCGGCGGGCTGCTGGTCCAGATCGCGGACCATGCCGCAGGCAACGCACTCCATCCAGATGCGTTCGCCGTCCAGGCAGCGCTGGACCCGATCAAGGGCGCCGCAGGACGGGCAGGCGGCGCCGGCGATGAATTGACGCTTTACCGCCATATCAGGCTCCGATACCGCTGTGCCGCAGCAGCGGCTCCACGCTCGGCTCGCGGCCACGGAACGCCACGAACAGTTCCATGGGCTCCTGGCTGCCGCCCTGGGCCAGGATTTTCTCGCGGAAATCCCGACCGGTGTCGGCGTTGAACGGGCCCTCTTCCTCGAAGCGGGAATAGGCGTCGCAGGACAGTACCTCCGCCCATTTGTAGCTGTAATAGCCCGCCGCGTAGCCGCCGGCGAAGATGTGCGCGAAGCCGTTCTGGAAGCGGTTGAAGGCCGGCGGCCGCACCACCGATACCTCCTCGCGCACTTCGTCGAGCACCTTCTGGATGCTCATGCCATCTTGGTATTCGGCGTGCAGACGCATGTCGAACAGGGAAAATTCCAGCTGCCGCATCATGCCCATGGCGCTCTGAAAATTCTTGGCGGCGAGCATCTTTTCCAGCATCGCCTTGGGCAGCGGCTCGCCGGTTTCATAGTGGCCGGAGATCAGCGCCAGCCCTTCCTCGGTCCAGCACCAGTTTTCCAGAAACTGGCTGGGCAGCTCCACCGCGTCCCAGGCCACGCCGTTGATGCCGGAAATCCCGGGCACGTCCTGTTCGGTGAGCATATGGTGCAGACCGTGGCCGAACTCGTGGAACAGCGTGACCACCTCGTCGTGGGTCAGCAGCCCCGGCTTGCCGCCGGCCGGCGGCGCGAAGTTGCAGGTCAGGTAGGCCACCGGCGTTTGCAGGGAGCCGTCCAGACGACGGCGGCGGATGCGGGCATCGTCCATCCAGGCGCCGCCCCGCTTGCCGGTGCGCGCGTACATATCCAGGTAGAAGGCGGCGCGCACGGTGCCGTCGTCGTCCACCAGCTCGTAGAAGCGCACGTCCGGGTGCCAGGTGTCCACGTCCTCCCGGGGCCGGAAGCGGATGCCGAACAGCTTGCCCACCACCTGGAACATGCCGTCGATGACGGTCTCCGCCGGGAACCAGGGGCGCAGGGCCTCCTCGGACAGGTCGTAGCGGGCTTCGCGCAGCCGTTCGCTCCAGAAGCCCAGATCCCAGGGTTGCAACTCATCGGCGCCCTGTTCGGCGGCAAACGCCTTCAGGTCCGCCAGCTCCTGTTCCGCCTGGGGTTTGGCGCGGCGCGCCAGGTCGTGCAGGAAGGTCATCACCTCGTCCACGTCCCGGGCCATCTTGGTGGCCAGGGATTCCTCGGCGTAATTGGCGAACCCGAGCAGGCTGGCCTGGGCATGGCGCAGTTTGAGAATCTCGTCCATGACCCCGGCGTTGTCGTATTCGCCGGCCTGGGGCCCCTGGTCGGAGGCCCGGGTGGTGAAGGCGCGGTACATTTCCTCGCGCAGGGCGCGGTTGCGCGCATGGCTCATCACGGCGATAAACACCGGTACGTCCAGGGTCAGCAGCCAGCCCTGTTCATGGCCCTCGGCCCGGGCCCGGTCGGCGGTGCCGGCCAGGGCGGTTTCCGGCAGGCCGTCCAGTTCGGCTTCGTCGGTGACCAGCTTGCTCCAGGCCTGGGTGGCGTCGAGCAGGTTGTTCTCGAAGCGGGTGGTCAGCTCGGAGAGCCGCTTGGCGTTCTCCATGTACTGCTTTTTCTGCTCGCCGGACAGCGCCACGCCGGAGAGGCGGAAATCACGCAGGGTATTGTCGATGTCCTTGCGCCGGGCCGGGCTGAGCTGCTGGAATTCGTCGCTGTCGCGCAGCGCCTGATAGGCGGCGAACAGCGCTTCGTTCTGGCCCACCTCGGTGCCGTATTCACTGAGCAGCGGCAGGCAGGCGTTGTAGGCCTCGCGCAGGGCCTCGTTCTGGGCCACCGCGTTGAGGTGGCCCACCGGACCGAACGCCTTGCCGAGGCGGTCGTCTTCCTCGGCCAGGGTCTGCTCCAGGGCGCGGTAGCTGAAGTCGCCCTTGGCCAGCACCTCGCGGATGCGTTCGCGACCGGCGGCCACCAGCGCGTCCACCGCCGGCTGCACGTGCTCGGGGCGGATGTCGGAAAACGGCGGCAGATCCGGATAATCGATCAGCGGATTGTGGCTCATGGGACCTCTCGGTATAAACGGGCGGTAACGGAAACGTTCAGGAGTAGTGAAATGGGGATTCGCCCCTTCAAAGACAAGGCGCCGACCCTGGGTGAACGGGTCTGGGTGGACCCGGCCGCCACCGTGATCGGTGAGGTGGAACTGGCCGACGACGTATCCCTGTGGCCGGGCGCGGTGGTGCGCGGCGACATGCACCGCATCCGCGTGGGCGCGCGCACCAGCGTGCAGGATAACGCGGTGCTGCACATCACACACGCCTCCGAGTTCAATCCTGGCGGTTTCCCGCTGGACATCGGCGAGGACGTGACCATCGGCCACCAGGCGATGCTGCACGGCTGCACCGTGGGCGACCGGGTGATGATCGGCATGCAGACCATGATCATGGACGGCGCGGTGGTGGAAAGCGACGTGATGCTGGCCGCCGGCAGCCTGGTGAGCCCGGGCAAACGGCTGGAATCCGGCTGGCTGTATCGGGGTCGCCCGGCCCGCCCGGTGCGCGAGCTCACCGAGCAGGAGTTGCGTTTTCTGCCCTACGTGGCCGGCAACTACGTCAAACTCAAGGACGATTACCGGGCGGAAGCTAGATCGCCCACATAAACGACAGGTTGCCGAAGCTGAGCGGGTCGTTGCTGTCGCGCAGCGGCGAGGTGGAGGTCTGCAGCGTCATGGTGAAGCTGAAGCCGTCGTTGCGCAGGCCGAAGCCACCAATGGCGGTGCCGGTGAAGTCGCGGGCTTCGATGTCGTAGGGCCCGGCGTGCTCCTCGATGTAGGAGTAACCGGTGTACTGACCGGCCAGACCCAGGAAAAGCTCCCAACCGAAGCCGCGGCGGTCGAACAGGCCCACCAGGGAGCCGGCGGTGCCGATGCCGGCGTAGTCGGGAATGAAATTGCCCGGCAGGTTGCGCCCGAAGCGCACGAAGCCGCCGGCCTGGGCATGGCCGTCAAAGTTGTTGGCGTCGATGCCCCAGGCGGTGCCCAGCTCGGTTTCATAGCCGTGGTCGCCGGTGTGCCGGAACAGCCGGTGGGCCTGTATGAACCAGGCGCCGCCGATGGTGTCCGGTCCCAGCTGGTTGTCCCAGCCCTCGGGCTCGTTGGAGCCGACCACCCGGTGCACGAACTTCTGGCTGTTCTCGGCGCCGGAATCCGGCCCGACCACACCCACGCGCAGACCGTAGCCGTACAGATTGCGCTGGTCCCAGCTGAACAGACCCACTTCCAGATTGGCGTAACCCACATAGGGCAGGTCGTTGTAGTCCGGCGTGGTCCGCTCGATGTCCGAGGGGGTGATCATGATCTGCTCGAGGCTGACGGTCAGCGCATGGCGTTCGTCGGCGGCGGAAATGCCGGGTAGCGGATCCAGGGTACGGGCCACCGCGCAGGTGGCGCCGCCGTTGTGCTCGCAATCGTCCTGCCCGTCGCCCACCCAGCTGAACCGCACCCCGTTGGTGTAGTTCTTGTCCTGGCCGAGAAACAGGTCGTTGTCCCACGAGAAGCCGAGCGTATCGGCCTGGCCGAAGGTCGGACCCAGCAGGCCGGCCAACATCATCGTACCCAACAGTGCACGCATTGGTGAATCTCCACGAAACGCAAACGGGCAAGCACACCGCTCGAACGGCGCGAAAAACAAAATCAGTCAGGCGAAAAAAGCGGCCGCCCCGGCGACCGCCGGCGAATATTTCACCGCGTCCTTGCCGCCGCCACCAGCGGCGCGACGACAAAAGTTGTAAAACCGCGCGGCGCCCGGGGCGGGCTCAGCCCTGCTGGCGGCGCAGATCGGCCAGCACCGGGGCGGTGTCCGGCCGGTGGCCGCGCCATACCGCGTAGGCCTCCGCCGCCTGCTCCACCAGCATGCCCAAACCGTCGCACACCGCCGCGGCCCCGGCCTGTTCCGCCCAGCGCAGGAACGGCGTGGGCTCGGCGCCGTAGACCATGTCGTAGGCCACGGTGGCGTCACCGATCAGCCCGTCCGGCAGCGACGGCATCTCGCCGTGCAGGCCGGCGGAGATGGCATTGATGATCACGTCGAACGGCCCGGTCAGGGTATCCAGAGCACTGGCGAACATCGGCACGCCGAGGCCGGTGAACCGCTCCACCAGGGTGTCCGCCCGGGCCACCGTGCGGTTGGCGATCACCAGCTCCGCCGGCGCCTGCGCCAGCAGCGGGCCGAGCACGCCGCGTACCGCGCCGCCGGCGCCCAGTACCAGCAGGCGCTTGCCTTGCAAGGCCCAGCCCTGATTGCGCCGCAGATCCGCCACCAGGCCGGCGCCGTCGGTGTTGTCACCGTGCAGCACCCCGTCGCGGCGCCACAGGGTGTTCACCGCGCCGGCCTGGCGGGCCCGCTCGGTGAGTTCGCCGCACAGGGCGTGGGCCTCTTCCTTGAAGGGCACGGTCACATTGGCGCCGCGCCCGCCGGCGTCGAAAAACGCCGCCACCGCGCCGGCAAAGCCGTCCACCGGCGCCTCGATGCGTTGGTAGGTCAGGTCCTCGCCGCGCTGGGCGGCGAAGGCATGGTGGATGTCCGGCGACCGGGAATGGCTGACCGGATTGCCGAACACCGCGTAGCGATCAGTCATAGCCACTCCCGATGGATCAGAAACTTCTCGTACAGCTCGGCTTCCGGGCTGCCCGGGTCCGGCCGCCAGTCATAATCCCAGCGCACCAGGGGCGGCAGGGACATGAGAATGGATTCGGTGCGCCCGCCAGACTGCAGACCGAACAGCGTGCCCCGGTCGTAGACCAGATTGAATTCCACGTAGCGGCCGCGCCGGTAGAGCTGGAAGTCCCGCTCGCGCTGGCCGAAGGGCAGGGCCTTGCGGCGCGCCACGATCGGCCGGTAGGCGTGGATGAAGGCCTCGCCGATACCGCGCGTCAGCGCGAAGCTGTCCTCGAAACCGAGGCGATTGAAGTCGTCGAAGAACAGGCCGCCCACGCCGCGCGGTTCGTCCCGGTGCTTGATGAAGAAGTAGTCGTCGCACCAGGCTTTGAACTCGGGATAGAGCCCCTCGCCGAAGGGCGCGCAGGCGTCCCGGGCGGTGCGGTGCCAGGCCACCGCGTCCTCCTCGAAACCGTAAAAGGGCGTCAGGTCGAAGCCTCCGCCGAACCACCACACCGGCGGCTCGCCCTCCTTCTCGGCGATAAAGAAGCGCACGTTGGCATGGCTGGTGGGCACATAGGGATTGTGCGGGTGGATCACCAGGGACACGCCCATGGCCTGGAACGAACGGCCGGCCAGTTCCGGCCGGTGGGCCGAGGCGGACGGCGGCAGGCGGGCGCCGAACACATGGGAAAAGTTCACCCCGGCTTTTTCGAACACGTCGCCGTCCGCCAGCACCCGGCTGCGGCCCCCGCCGCCCTCGGCCCGGTCCCAGGCGTCCTCGATAAAACGGCCGCCGCCGTCCTCGGCTTCCAGCTCGGCGACGATCCGGTCCTGCAGTTCCAGCAACCAGGCTTTCACGGCGTCCGGGGACACGTCTTGCATCTTGCTCGCTCCTTCAGGCACTAGCGCAGCACGCGGCCGCTTTGCAGATCGATGATGGCGGAGGGCCGACCGCGCGGGTCGGTGTCGCCGGTGACCACGAAGTCCACGTCCCGGCCCAGATGGCGGGTGGCCAGAAAGCGGTTGCGCGCGGACGGACGGCCGGCGCGGTTGGCACTGGTGGACACCAGCGGCGTGCCCAGCCCCCGGGCCAGGGCCAGGGCCACGGGATGCGGGCCCACCCGCACCGCCACCTTATGGTGGGCGCCACGGATCCAGGCCGGCACCCGCTCGGTGGCCGGCAGCAGGTAGGTCACCGGCGCCGGCCAGGTGTCGGCCAGCTGGCGGCGCTGGGCGTCGTCCAGCACCACCAGGTCGTCCAGCTGCCGCAGATCGGCGGCCAGCAGGATCAGGCCCTTTTCCACCGGCCGCTGCTTGATCGCCAGCAACCGGCGCACCGCCGCTTCGTCGAACGGGTCGCAGCCGAGGCCATAGACGGTTTCCGTGGGGTAGGCGATGACCCCGCCGGCGCGGAGGATGCGGAGGGCCGTGTCCAGGTGCTGATTCATGGGTCGCGGGCATCGGTAGTCAGGGACCGGGCAAGGATACCGATTGCCGTGGCCGACGTCAGTCCCGGGACGGCGCGGTGCGCGCCGTGTAACCGCCGGCCACTCGCTGCACGCGGCCTTCCAGCTCCAGTTCCGCCAGCTGATCGGCCAGCTCGGCCATGGCCAGGCCGCTGCGCCGGCACAGGGCATCCAGGTCGTTGACGCCACCGGTGAAGTGCCGGAGCAAGCCGCCGGGGCGCGTGGTATTGAGCGCCGGGCTGTGTTCCACGGTGCGACGAAAATCACCGAACGCGGCCAGCACGTCGTCCACGCTTTCCAGCCAGTTGGCGCCGTCCCGCAGCAGCCGGTGGCAGCCCTTGCTGAGCGGGTTGTGCAGCGAGCCCGGCACCGCGAACACCTCGCGGCCCTGCTCGGCGGCGGTGCGGGCGGTGATCAGGGAGCCGCTGCGCAGGGCCGCTTCCACCACCACCGTGGCCAGGCTGAGGCCGCTGATCACCCGGTTGCGCAGGGGAAAATGCGGGCCCAGGGGCCCGGCACCCGGAGCGAACTCGGTGACCAGCGCACCGCCGCCCTGGACAATGCGTTCCGCCAGGCCCGCATGGCGCGCCGGGTAAATCCGGTCCGGCCCGCAGCCCAGCACCGCCACGGTGGTCCCGCCGCCGGCCAGAGCACCCTGATGGGCCGCCCCGTCCACGCCCAGGGCCAGGCCGCTGGTCACCGTGAAGCCGGCCCCGGCGAAGGCGCGGGCGAAACGGTGCGCGTTGTCGAGGCCGTCGGCGCTGGCGTGACGGGCGCCCACCAGCGCCAGCTGCGGCGCCGACAGCACCGCCGGGTCGCCGCGCACCGCCAGCACCCCGGGGGCGTCCTCCAGGTCCGCCAGCAGCGGCGGATAGTCGTCGTCACCCAAAGCCAGCCAGCGCCAGCCGTGGGCGGCCAGGCCGTGCAGTACCGGCGCCAGGGTCTCGGGGTCACGCAACAGACGGGCGTCGCCGGCCGGCGGCAGATGTTTCAGATAATCGAGCGGCCGGTGACGGTCCGGGGATCGTTCCCGCAGCGCCCGGCCAAGCCGGCCGGAGGCGGGGGAAAAGGCGGCGGCCAGGGCCAGCCGTTTGAGTTGAGGGTCCATCGCGCACCTCCCTGTGCGCGCCGGGAGGTCAGTAACTGCCCTCCGGGCTTTCCACGATGTCTTTCATGTAAATGGGCCGAACCGATTCCATGATCAGGCCGTAGCTGACCTTTTCGTACACCCGGAACAGCACCAGGGTGCCGGAGCGGGAGCGGGGCAGGCGCACCATTTCGTCACGCTGGCGGTCGCGCACCAGCTCGCCCTGCTGGAAGATGTCCAGCACGTGACCGGGCTCCATGCCGTCGCGCTCGCCCTTGTTGATCACCACCACGTCGTTGCGGGCCACAC
This sequence comes from Alloalcanivorax marinus, assembly GCF_016906305.1. Lineage (GTDB taxonomy): Bacteria > Pseudomonadota > Gammaproteobacteria > Pseudomonadales > Alcanivoracaceae > Alloalcanivorax > Alloalcanivorax marinus. The sequence continues at coordinate 9,907 of NZ_JADDOL010000023.1, read as the reverse complement.
TGTTGATGCGGTCGAAGAAGCGGATGATGTGGCCGGTGGTTTTCTCCGCCGGCGCGTGCGGGTACAGCACCGCCCGCACCAGCCGGTCCGGCTGCGGGAACAGGCGGTCGTCCACGCGCACGTCCTCCGACGAGCGCACCACCTTCATGGTGACCATGTCCTCATCGTGGGCGGTGATGGTGGCCAGGCCGATCTGGCGGGCCTCGTAGCCCAGCACCTCGTCGGTTTCCGGGTCCACGTACTCCTCGCCGACCCGGTAGATGCCGAAGCGCGGCGGGGCGTTTTCGAACTGATCGTCCGGATCACGGGCGTAGACGGTGTCGCCCATGCCGTACACCACCCGGCGGTCCTGGCCGCCCACCACATAGGGGGCGTCCTTGATCTCGGCCCGCGTTACCACCAGGGCTTCCTTCAGGTAGCTCTGAATGGCGTTCATGGGAATCGCGGGGATGGCGCTGTCGCGGTCCAGCTCCCGGGCCCGGGGCGTCAGTTTGACGGTGCCGTCGGCCAGTTCGGTGCGGCTGTTGCCGTCGCGGCGCACCGTCAGGCGCGGCTCGCCATCGGTCCACAACAGGCGGATTTCATCGCCGGGATAGATCAGATGCGGGTTGTCGATCTGAGGGTTGTCGTGCCAGAGTTCCGGCCACTGCCAGGGGTTCTCCAGGAAGCGGGCACTGATGTCCCACAGGGTGTCGCCCTTTTTGACGTAGTAGACATCCGGATGCCCGTCGCGCAACTGGACGGTATCGGCCACCACCGCGGAGGCGATGGACCCCATTCCCAGACACAGGACCCCCAGACACAGGATTCGCCGCAGCGATTTCATCATCAGCGGATTCCTTTTATCATTATCGGCGTCCGCGAGAAGGCGGACGCACCCCCGGATCGAGCACAGTCGTTCTCGGATATTAGCAACGCGATCATAGATTTAGCAACCGAATTTAAAGCAGCTTCGCAAGTAGCTGTTCGTCCGTAAAAGAGACCCACGGGAGCCCCATGGCAAAGCTGGAGATACTGGAATTTCCCGACCCACGGCTTCGCACCGTAGCAAAACCGGTGGAGCAGGTGGATGACGCGCTTCGCAAACTGATCGACGACATGATCGAGACCATGTACGACGCGTCCGGTATCGGCCTGGCGGCCACCCAGGTCAACGTGCACCAGCGGCTGCTGGTGATCGACGTGTCCGAGGCCCGCGACGAGCCCCTGGTGTTCATCAATCCGGAGATTACCCCGCTTACCGAGGACCTGGCCCCCTACGAGGAAGGCTGCCTGTCGGTGCCCGGTTTCTACGAGGAAGTGCAGCGCCCGGCCAAGGTGCGCATCAATGCCCTGGACCGGAACGGCGAGCCCTTCGAGATCGTCACCGACGGCATCCTGGCCACCTGCATCCAGCACGAGATCGACCATCTGGACGGCAAGCTGTTCGTCGATTACGTGTCGCGGCTGAAGCGCGACCGGATCAAGAAGAAACTCCAGAAAATCCACCGCCAGAACGCCGGATGAGCACTTCCCCTCTCCGACTCGCGTTCGCCGGCACCCCGGATTTCGCCGCCGTCAGCCTGCAGGCGCTGATCGACGGCCCCCATGAGATCGCCGCCGTACTCACCCAGCCCGACCGGGGTGCCGGGCGCGGCAAGAAGGTGGTGCAAAGCCCGGTGAAACAGCTGGCGCTGGCCCACGACCTGCCGGTGCTGCAGCCGGAATCCCTGAAAGGCGATGAGATTCAGCGCCAGATCGCCGACCTGGACCTGGATGCCCTGATCGTGGTGGCCTACGGCCTGATCATTCCCCGCGCGGTGCTCGACCTGCCTCGTCTCGCTTGCGTCAACGTGCACGGTTCGCTGCTGCCGCGCTGGCGCGGCGCGGCGCCGATCCAGTGGGCGATCGTGGCCGGCGACACCGAGACCGGCAACACCATCATGAAGATGGACGCGGGCCTGGACACCGGTCCCATGCTGCTCGGCGAGGCGCTGACCATCGGCGATCGGGAGACCGGCGGCGAGCTGCACGACCGCCTGGCCGCCCAGGGCGCGCGCCTGCTGGCCACCGTGCTGGACGATCTGCCCGGCCACCTGGCACGGGCCGAGCCCCAGCCCGAGGACGGCGTCACCTATGCACACAAGCTGAGCAAGCCCGGCGCCCGCATCGACTTCGGTCTGCCGGCGCGGGGCATCGTCAACCGGGTGCGCGCCTTCAACCCCTGGCCGGTGGCCTGGGTCGAGCTGAACGGCCAGCCGCTGCGCATCTGGGGCGCGGAAGAAGCCCCCGAAGCCGGCGACGACGAGGCCGAGCCGGGGCGCATTCTCACCGTCGGCGACGACGGTCTGCTGGTGGCCTGCGGCGACGGCGCCGTGCGCCTGACCCGGCTGCAGTTGCCCGGCAAGAAATCCCTGACCGTGGCGGAAATCCGCCGCGGCCATCCCGATCTGTTCCAACCAGGAGCCTTCCTTGGCTGAAAGCCCGGATCCCCGCCTGGCGGCGGTGCGCGCCCTCAACCGCGTACTGCCCGGCCAGGGCGATGGCGCCAGCCTGCGCGAAGTGCTGCGCCGGGGCGTCCCCGACGGCAGCGCCGGCGGCCTCACCCGCGACCTGTGCTTCGGCGTGTGCCGCTACCTGCGCCCGCTCAATCAGTGGCTCAACGACCAGCTCGACAAGCCCCTCAAGGCCAAGGCCCAGCCGGTGCGGCTGGCGCTGCTGTGCGGCATCTATGAGCTGTGGTTCAGCGAGCGGCCGGCCCACGCGGTGGTCAACGCCTACCCGGAACTGTGCCGGCGCCTCAAGGCCGGCTGGGCCAGCGGCCTGGCCAACGCGGTGCTGCGCAAGGCCGACCGCACCGACGCCGCCACCGTCTTCGCCGACTACCCGCCGGCGGTGGCCGGCTCCCTGCCGGACTGGCTGTGGCGCCAGCTCCAGGAAGACTGGCCGGCGCAGGCCGATGAGCTGGTCCAGGCCAGCCTGGCGCCGCCCCCCTTCACGCTGCGCGTGGACCGCCGGCGGCAGACTCGCGAGCAGGCCGTGGCATTGCTGGGCGACGGCGCCCGCCCCGGCGAACTGGCGCCCTGGAGTCTGTACCTGAGCCCGCCGCGCCCGGTGACGGCGTTGCCGGACTTCGAGACCGGCGCTTTCTCGGTGCAGGACGAAGCCGCGCAACTGCCGGCGGAATATCTGAACGTGCCCGCCGGCGGCCGGGTGCTGGACGCCTGCGCCGCGCCCGGCGGCAAGACCGGCCAGATTCTGGAAGCGTTCCCGGACGCCCGGGTCACCGCTCTTGATCTGGCGGAAGGGCGCCTGGCCCGCGTGCGCGACACCCTGGCGCGGCTGGGCGTGGAGGCCGACCCGCGCGTGGGCGACGCCGCCGACCCGAGCGGCTGGTGGGACGGCGAACCGTTCGACGCCATCCTGCTGGACGCGCCCTGTTCCGCCACCGGCATCCTGCGCCGCCAGCCGGACGTGAAGTGGCACCGGCGCCGGGCGGACATCCCGCCGCTGGTGGATTTACAAGCGCGGATGCTGGATGCACTATGGCCGCTGCTACGGCCCGGGGGCCGGCTGGTGTACGCCACCTGCTCGGTGCTGCGCGCGGAGAACGACCAGCAGGTGGACGCGTTTCTGGCGCGCACCGACGACGCCCGGGACCGCACGCCACGGCCGGACACGGCGGTGGCGGTAACGGCGGGCTGGCAATTGCTGCCCCGCGACGGTGGCCCGGACGGCTTCTACCTGGCCTGTCTGGATAAAGCGAGTCCGGACCAGGGCGGCCCCAACAAGAAGGCGATCAATCCCGGATCATGAAGATCATCATTCTCGGTGCCGGCCAGGTGGGCGGCACCCTGGCGGAGAACCTGGCGGGGGAACGCAACGACATCACCGTCATCGATATCGACGGCGAGCGGTTGCGGGAGCTGGGCGACCGCCTCGACATCGGCACCGTGCAGGGGATGGGCTGTTACCCCTGGGTGCTCAAGGATGCCGGCGCCGAAGACGCCGACATGCTGATCGCGGTGACCAATTCCGACGAAGCGAACATGGTCGCCTGCCAGGTCGCTTACACCCTGTTCCGCACCCCCACCAAGATCGCCCGTATCCGCTCCGCCAATTACACCGCCCGCGGCGACAAGCTGTTCAACGAAAGCGCCATTCCCATCGACGTGATCATCAGCCCCGAGCAGGTGGTCACCGACTACATCAAGCGGCTGATCGAACACCCGGGCGCGTTGCAGGTGGTGAACTTCGCCGGCGGCCGGGTGCAGTTGGTGGCGGTGCGCGCCTATTACGGTGGCCCGCTGGTGGGCAACGAGCTGCGCGAACTGCGCAAGCACATGCCCAACGTGGACACCCGGGTGGCGGCGATCTTCCGCCGCAACCGGCCGATCATTCCGGAAGGCAATACGGTGATCGAGGCGGACGACGAGGTGTTCTTCATCGCCGCCAAGAACGACATCCGCGCGGTAATGAGCGAGCTGCGCCGCTTGGAGCACAATTACAAACGGGTGCTGATCGCCGGCGGCGGCAACATCGGCTACCGGCTGGCCAAGAGCATCCAACACCGCTACAACGTGAAGCTGATCGAGCGTTCGCCGCAGCGCGCCGAGTGGCTTGGCGAGAAGCTGGACCACACCGTGGTGCTGCAGGGCCTGGGCACCGACCGGGATGAGCTGCTCAAAGCCAACATCGAAAACACCGACGTGTTCTGCGCGCTGACCAACGACGACGAAGCCAACATCATGGCCTCGCTGCTGGCCAAGCGGTTGGGCGCGCGCAAGGTGATGACGCTGATCGCCAACCCGGCCTACGTGGATCTGGTGCAGGGCCACGACATCGACATCGCCATCTCGCCGCAGCAGTCCACCATCGGCAGCCTGCTTACCCATGTGCGGCGGGGCGACGTGGTCAACGTTTACTCCCTGCGCCGCGGCGCGGCGGAGGCCATCGAGGCCATCGCCCACGGCGACGCCAAGTCGTCCAAGGTGGTGGGCCGCGCCATCGAGGACATCGACCTGCCGGAGGGCACCACCATCGGCGCCATCGTGCGCGGCGAAAAGGTGCTGATCGCCCACGACGATCTGGTGATTGAGCCGGACGACCACGTGATTCTGTTCCTGATCGACAAACGGCGGACCCGCGACGTGGAGAAGTTGTTCCAGGTCGGGTTCACCTTCTTCTAGGGCCGGCCGATGCATTTCGCGCTGATTTCCAAGGTGCTCGGTCTGCTGCTGGTGGTGTTCAGCTTCACCATGATGCCGCCGGTGGCGGTGGCGTTTTTTTACGGCGACGGCACCGAAGGGCCGTTTCTGACCTCGTTCTGCATTTCCCTGCTGCTGGGCCTGACCCTGTGGCTGCCGTTCTTCCGCCACCGCGCCGAGCTGCAAACCCGCGACGGCTTTCTGGTGGTGACCCTGTTCTGGTCGGTGCTGGGCCTGATCGGTGCGCTGCCGCTGCTGATCTCCGACGCGGTGCCGGTGGGCTTCACCGACGCGGTGTTCGAGTCCGTATCGGGGCTGACCACCACCGGCGCCACCATTCTGTCCGGCATCGACAACCTGCCACCGTCGGTATTGTTCTACCGCCAGCAGCTGCAATGGCTCGGCGGCATGGGCGTGATCGTGCTGGCGGTGGCGATTCTGCCCATGCTGGGCATCGGTGGCATGCAGCTCTACAAGGCGGAAATCCCCGGCCCCATGAAAGAGGCCAAGCTGACCCCGCGCATCGCCGAGACCGCCAAGGCCCTGTGGTACGTGTACCTGGCGATCACCGTGGTCTGCGCGCTGGCCTACTGGGCCGCCGGCATGACCCTGTTCGACGCCATCTGCCACAGCTTCAGCACCGTCTCCACCGGTGGCTTTTCCACCCACGACGCCTCCATGGCCTACTGGGACAACGCCGCCATCGACTGGGTGGCGACGGTGTTCATCCTGATCGGCGGCGTCAACTTCGCGCTGCACTTCGCCGCCTGGCGCAGCCGCTCGCTGCTGACCTTCGTGCGCGATCCGGAATTCCGCTTCTTCATGGGCCTGATGCTGCTCTACATTCTGCTGGTCGGGTTCGGGCTGATGGTGTTCCACGTCCACGACCCGGCGGACCAGGCGTTCCGCCATGCCGCCTTCCAGGTGGCCTCGTTCGGCACCGGCACCGGGCTGACCAGCACCAATGCCGCCGCCTGGCCCGGCTACATCCCCTATCTGCTGGTGCTGATCAGCTTTATCGGCGGTTGCGCCGGCTCCACCGGCGGCGGCATGAAAGCGGTGCGCGCCGCCCTGGTGGCCCGCCACAGCCTGCGTGAGCTGCGCCGGCTGATCTATCCCAATGGCGTGTTCGCGCTGCGCTTCGGCAAGCACGTGGTCAACGACCGGGTGCTGCAGGCGGTGTGGGGCTTCGTCGGCGTGTACATCACCATCTCGGTGATCTTTACCCTGCTGTTCACCGTCACCGGCATGGACCTGACCACCGCCGTCAGCGCCGTGGCCGCCTCCATCAACAACCTGGGCGTGGGCATCGGCCAGGTGGGCGCCGGCTTCGCCAACATCACCCCGGAAGCCAAGTGGATGATGACTCTGCTGATGCTGCTGGGCCGGCTGGAGATCTTTACCTTCCTGGTGCTGTTCACGCCGCTGTTTTGGAAGCAGTAGGCCTGGAAACAGTAGGTCGGGAACTTGACCCAATCACCGGAAGGTGATTGATTGAGCGGCCCTCCGCCCGCCACAGGTCCCGCATGACGGTTTCCGATCCGGCCACGGCCGTCTACCGCCAACCCGGTTTCGTTCCCTTTCTGGTCGCCCGGCTGTTCGCCTCGGCGGCCATGCAGATCCAGGCCATCATCGTCGCCTGGCAGGTCTACGCCCTGACCCGCGACCCGCTGTCGTTGGGCTATGTGGGGCTGGCCCAGTTTCTGCCCATGGTGGTCCTGTTGCTGCCCGCCGGCGACCTGGTGGACCGCCTCGACCGGCGCCTGCTGCTGCATTTCAGCTGGGGCGTGCAGGCGCTGTGCAGCGCCCTGCTGATGGTACTGTCCTGGCGCGCCGACACCGACGTCCGGCTGTTCTATGCGGTGCTGGTGCTGTTCGGCGCCGCCCGCGCCTTCACCGGCCCCACCCTGCAAAGCCTGCTGCCGCAGATCGTGCCGCGCGGCCTGCTGGGCAAGGCCATCGCCCTGAACTCCTCGATCATGAAGATCGCGGTGATCGGCGGCCCGGTGGCCGGCGGTCTGCTCTACCCGCTGGGCCCGGTGGTGGCCTACTGCGTCACCCTGAGCCTGTTCGTGCTGGGTGTGCTGATGCTGTTCGCGGTGCGCCTGCGTTACCGGGGGGATCCGGCACCGGCGGAAGCCAGCGCCTGGCGGCGCTTTACCGCCGGCATTCTCTACATCCGCCACAAGCCGGTGATTCTGGGCATTATCTCCCTGGACCTGTTCGCGGTGTTGTTCGGTGGCATCACCGCCTTGCTGCCGGTGTACGCCGAGGAAGTGCTGAACGTGGGGCCGGAAGGGCTGGGCGCCCTGCGCAGCGCCATCGCCGCCGGCGCCTTCGTGATGGGGCTTTATCTGGGCATGCGCGCCATCCAGCGCCGGGCCGGCCTGGTGATGTTCGCGGCGGTGGCGGTGTTCGGCGTGGCCAATATCGTGTTCGCCCTGTCGCGGGAATTCTGGCTGTCGTTCGCGGCCCTGTTCGTGGCCGGCGCCGCCGACATGATCAGCGTGTACGTGCGCCTGACCCTGCTGCAGCTGGCCACCCCGGACGCCATGCGCGGCCGCGTCAACGCCGTGAACATGCTGTTCATCGGCGCCTCTAACGAGCTGGGCGAGTTCGAATCCGGGGTCACCGCGTCCTGGTTCGGCACGGTGCCGGCGGCGGTGATCGGCGGGGTGGGCACCCTGGCGGTGGTGGGCCTGTGGATGAGCGCCTTCCCGGCGCTGCGCAAGGTGGACCGCATCGAGGACGTGGCGGCGGACGCCCCGCCCCCCACCAAACCGTAGGAGCGGCGGTCCCGCCGCGATCCGGCGCGCGCCCCATGGGCCGCGCCGTCGCCACGCCCCTCAGGCGATGTTGTTGACCCGGCGTCCATCGCGGAACAGCTGATCCATCTCGCCCTCGTAATAGGCTTCCACCCGCGGGTTCATCACCTTCTTCCACAGCGGCGGCACCAACGCCAGCACGTACATGGCCGCGTACCCGCCCGGCAGCTGCGGGCTCTCGTCGTAATGACGCAGCACCTGATAGCGGCGCTTGGCGTAGGCGTGATGGTCGCTGTGCCGCTGCAGCTGGAACAGGGCCAGGTTGGTGAGCAGGTAGTTGGAATTCCAGCTGTGCGCCGGCGTCACCCGCTCGTAGCGGCCGTTGTCCTTGACCCGGCGATGCAGGCCGTAGTGCTCGATGTAGTTGATCACTTCCAGGGTGAAGGCGGCCACGAAGCTCTGCGCCACGAAGAACAGCACGCCCATCCAACCGAACGCCAGCCCAAAGGCCACCGCGAACAGCGCGGAAATGGCATACCACCAGATCAGCTCGTTGTGGACGCTCAGGTTCTTCTTACCCTTGCGCTCCAGGTACTGCTTCTCCAGCTTCCAGGCGTTCAGGAAGTTGTGCTTGAACGCATGGGGCAGGAATTCATAGAGCCCCTGGTTGTACTGGGAGGACGACGCGTCCTCCGGCGTGGACACGTGCACATGGTGGCCGCGCACATGCTCCACCTTGAAGCCCGCGTAGGTCACCGACGACAGCAGCAGCCCGCCCATCCAGTTCTCCAGCTTGGGGTCCTTGTGCACGAACTCGTGGCCCAGGTTGATGGCGATGATGCCGCCCACGGTGCCGATGGAAATGATCCAGCCCAACTGGCCGAACCAGGAATAGTCGTTGTTCACGAACACCCAGCCGGCGAAGAACAACACCGCCAACCACAGGAAACCCATGAGGAACAGGGAATAGGTGTAAAGCCGCTCCTGGCTGAGCGACGGCACCTGCACCTCCTCATCCGGGTTGGACGGGTCCTTGCCGATCAGATAGTCCAGCACCGGAATGATGCCGAACACCACGAAGTAGATGAACCAGGCCCAGTAATCCTGGGTCCCGGCCTCGCGCCCGATAAAGGCACTCATCGGCAACAGCGGCAGCACCAGAGCCCAAAAGGCCAGATACCCCCATTTTTTTATTTTCAGCATGGTATCGGAATGCATGTTGGCGAACATGATGGTCTCCCGTGACGTTGTCAGTCCTCGATGGCAACATTAGCACCCTTTCTTGAATTGTCAAACAACTCAATTAGTGACACAGGACCGCCCCGGGCGGATAATGGCCGCCACCCTCAGGAGGAAACGATGTCGTTGAAAGCCGTCAGTCTCAGTGAACAGATCGCCGATCACCTGGGCGAACGGATCGTGCGCGGGGAACTGGCCCCGGGCACCAAACTGCCCGAAGCGGAACTGGCGAAAAGTCTGGATGTGAGCACTAACTCACTGCGAGAGGCTTTCAGGCTGCTGGAAAAGCGACACCTGATCGAACTGCAACCCCGGCGCGGCGCGCGGGTCTGCGAGGTCACGGAAAGCGAGGTCCGCGACCTGTACGACTTTCTCTTCCTGCTGCTCTCCCACATGGCCGCCCGCGCCGCCCGCGACTGGCAACCCGGCCAGATCGAGGACCTGGCGCAAATGCTGCCCGAACTGGAGCGATACTTTCAGGCCGACGACCTCCCCGGCGCCCACCAGGTGGCCTTCCGCTTCGTGGAACTGGCCACCCGCCGCTTCGCCGACAACCGCTACCTGGCCGCCGACATCGAGGACCTGGTGCCCCTGCTCAAGCGCTTCTCGTACATCGCCCTGCAGGAAGAAACCACGGAATTCGACGTCTCCCTGAAAATCTTGGGTATCCGGATTATCTGGTTGGTATGCGAGAGAGAAAGGTGGCCGACAAACTCA
>NZ_JADDOL010000022.1 GCF_016906305.1 Alloalcanivorax marinus | reverse complement strand
TTAAGGGTTCGAAGGAGCAAGGGGGCTCCATCTACCACTTAATCCGGATACCCTTTATAAAATTGACGATCGAGGTGTGGGGGATGAAGCATAAAGCAGTTTTCTTATTTTTATTTCTTTTAGTATTTTTTCAAAAATCTAATGCAGACTGGATTGGCCCATATGACGTGGGATCAGTCGCTTCCACAGAGCTCGGTAAAGATATAAGTGTGATGGTTGGCGGACAAACTAACCTGGAAGGCTGCCCGAATATTACGATCAGTGAACTATCCTGGTCGCCAGCGGGGGAAGATAACGAAAAAGAATCAATGATAGGTGACATGTTGGTTTCTCTTTTTATGTCAGCTCAGGCTCAAGGTAGGCAAGTCTATTTTGATGTTTTGGCACCATGCTCTGGAGGCCCATTAAAATTTATTCGTGCACGCTTAGAGTACTGAAGAGGATTCTGTAATGAACAAAAAAATAATTTTTATATTTTTTTTGTTGGGGTTTATGGGCGAGGCATGGGGGGCGCAGGGTTCTTGGGTTGGGCCGGTAGAAATAGAAAGTATATATGTAGGGGGCGCCGGTGATGTGGTAGAGATTGGAATTAATGAATCTTCTGTTGAAACATTTCCTTGTGAGCAGTCTGTCTATGCGCCCTTTGAAAATTTTGTCTTCATCAGTGGAGGGGGGGCGAGGCCGGATAGGATGCTGGCCGTTTTGTTGGCGGCGAAATCTCAGGGCTTGGACATAATGGTGCAGATGAATTGTCTTGAGAAATTTGGGATGGATCCTTTTTTGGTGCCGCGCATAGATGCGGTGCGAGCTGTCAAGTAATTAAAAAGAGGGTTGGGGGATGCGGGTTGTCTTATATTTTCTATTGGTGGTTTTTCCAGCTTTATCTTCGGCTTCCTATCAGTGGCTGTCTAGCCACCAGTACGAAATATACCAAGCAGATATCGAAAGTGTTGAGCATGGTCTTGATGGTTATGAAGACATATTTTTAAAGGCACGGCCTGCACACGTCCCAATCGGTGTTGGTATCACCTTTCCTGTGCCAATAGACACGGGATATGAAGATATTCTGCTTTGCGGCAGCGCGTCGGGCACTTTTTCCGTTTGCACACTTTCACCCCAAGCCGTCCTGCCGCTCCACCCCACAGATGATTTTGACTTGCGGGTCGGGGACTTCGATGCCGACGGCATGGTCGATGTTTTTCTGCATTCATTGAATGCAAATGTAAACAGCATTTACTTGAGGAATAGCGCCAATGGTCGTTTTTCCGTAGAGGATCAATTCACCATCCTCGATGGAGTGGCTGTATCTGGAAATCCTGACGTTGCGGTGGGCGGGAAATATGGCGGCGAAGCGGATGAGTTGATCATTAACGGTGATTATTACTCAGAGCTGGAAGATGGGCGTTTTGGCAAAATCGGCGGTGTTCGCCCAATCTATTCATTGGTGGGCGCGTCGGAGTCCTCGTTTTCTGTCGACAAAGGCGCGGCTAACTACACTATCCCGATAATCACCCCTAAAGGTGGCGCGGGTATTACTCCGTCAGTGTCTTTGGACTACTCCAGCAATGGGGGGTACGGCCAAGCGGGGATGGGGTTCCAGATATCCGGGCTGTCCTCCGTAACTCGGTGCGGCCGAAATAAACTTCGGGACGGGTATGTCAGAGCAGCAGATGGGACTGCTCAGGATCTGGCTTGCCTGGATGGTGTTCGGCTGGTCCTGGAGAGCGGCAATTATTGGGCGCAGGGCTCCATTTATCGTCCAGAAAGAGAGAATGGTTCAAAAGTCGTCTATGAGAATGGCGGCTTTGTCGAATATAAGAAAAATGGTGATATCTACTATTACGGCGAAGCGAATAATTCGCGTTCATATGGAAAAATCAACGGTTCCCCTGTTGCGACTTGGGGGCTGAGTTTCGTATCGGACCGGCTGGGCTATGGCTATCGCATCAACTATCTGAGTGGCTATGAAGCTTACTTCCCCGAAGAAATCGTTTACACCGTCCAAAGAGGAGGCGGTGCTGCCGGTTATGCGGGAGTTGAGTTCAAATATGAGGCGGACCCTTATGGTAATACGACGTCTGTCTTAGGGAAAAAAGTTAATCTTGGTCTTAGGCTTGCTTCAGTTGAGAGCTTTTCCGACAACCAAACATTAAGAAAATATTATTTGACGTATGAGAGCAATCCCTCGACTCGCCGTTCCTTGTTAACCCGTTATGCGGAGTGTGACGCTAGAAATAATTGCTTTCAGCCTACCGATTTTGACTGGCAGCTTGGCCCCAGCCCCAGCTTCGCAAACGGAAAATATATAAAATTCCCCAATCAGAGATCAAGTCCAAGCGTCTTTGAAGAAGGGTTGCATCGAGCCGGATTCAATCGATGGGTCGACATTAATAGGGATGGTTTCGATGACTATTGTAGGGTCTCGCCGGCCGCGGGAGGTGCGGAGATTGTGTGCTACACCCAAAACGGGTCGACCGCCTTTACCTTGCTTACCGAAATTGACAATAACTTCGACAGGACTTATTACGAATATGACCGCGACCGGCCTTACGACTATCCAAACTGGAATATCGATCCGGCATGGCGGGATATCAATAATGACGGGTATGTGGATTTCTGTGTTTCGCGCTCCTTGGGAGAGAAACTGACGGCCGGCACGGACACCCTGCAATGCTGGATCAACAATGGTGAGATTGATACTGAATTCAACCAGACCGTGACGGCGGAAATTCCGAGACCCGTTCGGGCTCTGAGTGCTGGGGCTCGCTCTTGGACGGATGTAAATGGTGATGGCGAATTGGACTTTTGTTTCGCATACACCACTGATTCGGAAAAGGATTACATCTCCTGTTCAATAAAGAAAAAAGGGCTTTTTGAATTTGAACCAGGTTTCACGAAAAGAACGGTAGATTTTGGTGGGTATTGGTCTGACATAAATGGTGACGGGCTCCCCGATTTTTGCGTCGTCGAAAAACAGAAAATTACTTGTGATCTGAACAATTCGGGCGTCGACCTGGAAGGTGGGCGTTGGGTTAAGGCCGGATCTAACTTTGTCCGGAATGAGCCAGATAATTTTATCTACGCGGGCGCTACAACAAAGTACTTCTCCGCTGTATTTGTAGATTTTACCGGAAATGGCTATTCCGATTTCTGTCGCATCTACCCTCATAAACAGAATAATTATCATGGTTACAGGGCGTCTTGTCTTGAATCCACCGGCGAAGGCTGGGGCAATGAAGTGGTTTCTTCATTTTTGCCTGTTGTGCAAGCCTATCAGTCTAGCTTCGGTTATGAATCCATGGCTGAAGCAACGCAGTTTATGGACGTTAATTCTGACGGTCTGATGGATTGGTGTGCCGAGGTCGATGCTGAGCTTAACTGCATGATTTCTTCTGCTCAGGGGTTCGGTGATGAAGTTGTCACCTACTCTTTGCCCAGCTTTGGCGGATATGCCGGCCTCAGGCATATCAAAGAGATCAATCGAGGTTGGGCTGACATTAATGGCGACGGGAATTCAAGTTACTGCGTGCTTTACTGGAAGTCCATTGGTGGCCCGGACGCGCCTCCCAACAACCGAGGTATGGCGTGTTACGATTCTGGTTCATCCCAAAAACACGATTACCTTGTGGGTGTGGAAAACGGCTTCGGTCTGGAATATTCCGTAGAATACACGGACATCGCAGACCCGACGGTTTACGAACACAGCCGAGATTTGGGTAGCCAGGGGCAGGTGTTCGCGACGTCCGGGATGAACGTGGTGTCGAAGTTGGGGACATCCAATGGTATCGGGGGCTATAGCGAGCAGGAGTATTTCTATAAAAACTATGGCTATTTGCCTGGTGAGATCGGCGGATTGGGCTTTGAATATATAAAAACCACCTCGGAAAACGGCAATAAGGTCGGCGAGGTTTGGTATGGTCAAAGTGTCTATGAGCACCAAGCGGGCAGGGTAGTCCAAAGCAGAACAAGGCTGAGAGTTAGTTCAGGGCAGCTGGTGACCGTGCGCGAAGAGAATAATGAATGGGAAACCCATTTCTATTCTGGCTTGGGCTATCAGGATATCAGCGCAACCACGGTTTGGGACGGCGTCGAGGCAACCAACTATCGCTATGGCGTTGAGTTGCTCAGCAGCGAAGTGCAGGACTTCGATTTGACTGGGCAGCTCATTCGAACGACGACGACAGAAAACGAATACGATGCAACACAGCTTATTGAACAGTCTATTACCACCGTCGGCCAAAATCAGACCTTCAATAAAGTTATCCACAACAGCTATTACCAAGATGACTATGTGGGTTGGGTGATTGGGCGCTTAAGTGATTCGCAGACCTCTTACTCACACAGCTACGGTGGCATGGCTGCTTCGCCCATAACGCGGGAATCTTCCTGGGAGTATTATCAAAGTGGGTCGCCGTTCTATGGGATGTTGAAGAGCGAGACGGTGGAACCCAACCGGCCTGAGCTTTCTCAAACAACCACCTACACTTATAACTCTTACGGCTTAAAGGCGTCAGTGGTTCAGACTGCCGCCAATGCCAGCCCGCGGTCGACAGATTATTTGTATGACACTCGTGGTCAGTTCATGATCCGGGAGAGCAATGCTCTAGGCCATCAGGTGTCCTATGACTATGATGCAGTGACGGGCAACCTGCTGTCGGTTACTGACCCCAACGGCCTGGTATCGAGTAATGAATACGATTCCGTTGGCAGGAAAACCCGAGAAACCGCCCCTGATGGTACAAGTTCTATCGTGGAGTACAAATCCTGCGCCTTCGGCTGCCCAGCCCAGGCTGTTTATTACACAGAAAGCTGGAGCGAGTCGGCGTCGGGCACGAAAATATCATCCGTTTCTCGTGAGTACATGGACGTGTTGGGCCGAGCGGTGGAAGTGCGCACCCAAGGTTTCAGTGGGGATTGGATCGTCCAGAAAACCGAATATGATTCGCTGGGTTATGAAAAGCGCGTCAGCGAACCCTACTACCAAAGCGCTTCTCCACAGTGGAACGTGGTGAGTTCTCGGGATGTTAAAGGGCGGGTTACCCAAAGAAACAACGCATCAGGTCTGATCGTTGAGATTACTTACAACGGTCTGAGTACGCAGACCATTCGCTCCTGGACGGACCCGTTGAATGGTGCCAGTGAATCCAGAACGAGTTCTGTGCTGAACGATGTTTCGGGCAATAAGCGTAGATCTGTCGATAACGGTGGCAGAACGGTCGCCTTCACCTATGACGCCCTCGGTAATCTCGTTCAGATCGATCTGCCCGGCGGTATGACCGTCACCAATGAGTATGACGTCGCCGGGAGACGAGTCGCTTCCAGCGATCCCAACATCGGTGATTGGAAATACGGTTATGACGCTTTCGGTCAACTGGTCTTGCAAGAGAACGGTGCCGGCCGGCGCGTTTGCCTCTCATACGATGTGTTGGGGCGGAAAGTAAGCCGCACCGATGACTACTCTGTGAGTGCCCCTTGGGCCAGTGCATTGGCTTCCGCCCTGAATGGTTGTCAGGGGCAGATAGCGTCTACCCAATGGAGTTATGACGATACCTCGAAGGGCCTGGGTCGCTTGTCAGGCGTAACGATGGGGACTGGGTATAGCTCTGAGCCCTTCTATGACGCTTTGGGCCGCCCGATACAAACGGAGACCAGCTTTGATGGGGAGACTTACCGCAAGTCGACTTCCTACGAAGCGGGAACGGGACGTGTCAGTACGATCACCCCGACACACAGAGTCTCGGGTCCAGATATTGAGGTGCAATACAGTTACAACGCACGGGGTTTTGTGACGGGGCTCAGTGAGGTGGGGACCCAGACGTCCTTCTGGCAGGTGGTCTCGCAGAATGCCAGGGGCGACGTTACCGAGCGCTTGTTATCCGGGGCATTGATCAATCAGGTCATGGGCTATGATTCAGCGGCCGGCGTCATGACACAGGTGCGGGCGAAAGCCGCGCTGGCCTCCGGCTCTGGCTGGAATATACAAAACGAAAGCTATGTTTACGCCGCCAATGGCAATATGAGGCAGCGGGCTCAAGCTATCTTGGCGATTAACCAGGATCTGGAGGAGACGTTCTCCTACGATTCGCTGGATCGCCTGGTAATGGCGGATGTGGCGAACCTGAACGATGCCAACCTTTCATTCAGTCAAACCGCCCAATACGACGTTGCCGGGAACATCACTGAACGCAACGATGTGGGGGTCTACCAATATGGTGAGGGCTGTGTTCATGAACAGACCTCCTACCAACCCGGGCCGCAGGCGGTTACTTCAGTACAAGGGCAGCGTAATCAGCAATATTGTTATGATGCCGCCGGCAATATGGTGAAGGGAGGAGGCCGGGACATCTCCTACACGGCGTTCAATAAACCGATATCCATCACGTCAGATGATGCGGAGATCGCCTTCGTATACGGTCCGGACCAGAATATGATTAAACGGACCACCGATACCAACAGCGGCATCGTGACCAAGTGGATGTTCGCCGATTACGAGCGCGTTGAAAGTACCGCAAGTGGTGCCCCTTCTTTGAGAGAGCGCTGGACCTTGCCCGGTGGCGTTGTAGTGTCGGTTGAGGACGATGATCTTGAATCGAAGAAGGAGGAGTACCTGTTCTCCGATACACTGGGCAGTGTTGCAGCCGTGACTAACGGCATGGGCGCCGTCAGCGAGCGATATCGTTACGACCCCTGGGGGCGCCCCCGCGAGACCTTGGACTGGAGCGCCATCTCGGACGTTGCCTGGTTCGATATGGAGCGGGACCAGGGTGCCACCGGGAAAGGCTTCACGGGCCATGAGATGTTGGATCAAGTTGGCATCGTCCACATGGGCGGACGAATCTATGACCCGACCATTGGACGTTTCCTGAGCGCGGATCCTGTTGTGAAAGGGCTAGACAATGCTGAGAGCTACAATCGGTATAGCTATGTGTTGAACAGCCCCATGAGCTACACGGATCCCTCGGGCTACTCCTGGTTGAGCGATACTTGGGATGACATAACGGACTTCGTAAAAGATCACTTCAAAGAGGTTCTTGCGGTCTTTAACCCCCAATTGGCGCTGATGGAAGCATCGACTCGTTATGGGGGGCGTGAACTCGCGCGATTCGCCGCGAAGAACAAGTACGCCGGCGAGGTGATAGGGCTGGTTGGTACCGTGGGCTGCTCCCTGAGTTCGGCGGGTGCGGCTACCGCTGGCTGTGTGACAGCATTTCAGGGCTGGACCTCCGGGGCGATGGCCTATGGCACGGGGGCGCCTGTGCAGCAGGCTTTGCTTGCAGGCACTAAATCGGCAGCCTTGGCTTATGCGAATATAAAAGTCGCCGGCGGTATTGCTGATATGAATCTAGGTGCGTTCGGAAGTGGGGTTGCCCATGGGGCAAGAGGCGCCTTCTTCGCCGGCATAGCCGGAGGAGATGTCCGCTCCGGCTTCCTTGGCGGCGCCACCGAAGGTGTCCTGGGTGACTCTATTCAATCCTGGACGGATGGTGATCCTATGCGTGGCACGGTCGCGGCAGCTTTTATCAGCGGGTCTGTGTCTCAGGTAACCGGCGGGAAGTTCGCTGTCGGCGCTGCTACAGGCGCGATGGGGTATTTGTTTAACCAGATGTCTGGAAGAGGATGTAGTGGGCGTCCTTGTAAAGATCGCTCCAATGGTCCGCCTCCCTCCTTGCCACAAGGAGTTGTGGACTTTGCGACGGGCTTTGGGAGTGGTCTTTCGTTCGGTTTGACGGACTATATTAACTCATCCTTAGGGATTGGGAGTTACGATGTTAATTCCTCTTTGTATAAAGGGGCGAATTTTTTGGGGGCGATTCATATGGCTATACTTAGCGGGGGAGCCACTGTGAGCTCAGTTGCTGGCACAAATGCCCTTTCGATTTCAATAACCGGATGGTCTGCCAGCAGCTCCTTTAATAGTATTCGCCAAGGACGCTCAGGTGCCGGCTATGGTCTCTTCACGGACGCTTTCGGCGCGGTGGGATCCTCCGTAATAAGGGGGGTGCCGGGAGGGGCCATCCCGGCAGGGGTTGTTGGTGTTCATTCATCAATGACATCATATTTTATTCAGAATAAGTTGGAGTGAGCGTGGGGGAAAGAGCCTATAGAAATATAGAAGTGGAGTGGGGCAAGGGGGCCTATGGCGTTATATTTATGATGCCTTCCTTGCTTTATTTCCATTACGGCGACATCTTCCTTGTGGTGAGTCTTGTTGCCTTTAATGTGTTGGCGATATACATCCCTCGACCTATAAGGTTCTTGTTCATTAATGATTTACTTTTTAGATTTTTTATTTGTTTGTTTTTTTTTCTTTCTATATTTCTTTGCTTTACTGGTGGTTGGGCAGGTGGTGGTCTGACAGTTATCCCTCCGGTGATTTTGAGTGGCGTCACTTATATTTTTATGTGGGCCTACAAACCTGAAAGAAAGCTCAAAAATTTTGGTTGGGAAAAAATTGAAAATTAGGGTTGCGTAGAGGGTTTATTTTTTTAGTTGTGGGATTGAGCATTCCTTGCGTTCGGTTTTTGGATGGCGTTTTGACAAAAGCGTGATTAATTCGGGGGTAAGTTTATGATGGTGATTGTTTTTAAAGTATGGATTAGGTCGGTGTTTTGGGGGCTTCCCCTTGGCCTTGCAATTGGAGTATATCCCGCTATGGCGGGGACCTGTGGGGCAGGAAAGATCGTCTCAGTGCTCGAAGGTGGTTGGGACTCTAATGATTTTATGATCAAGCTTGATTATTCATCGGCTGATAGTTCACACCCGGGCACAGAAAAGAGCGGCTGGATAGTTTACAAAAGCACGCTGGATGAGCAGCGAATCAACGGGATACGCGCAATGGCATTGGCGGCTTATATCTCGGAAAGGGACGTCGTTGCTTTTACTCACAATGGAAGCTGCAGTGATGCAGGTGAGCTGAAGCTTCAGTAGCAAGGGGCTGTTGTTGAGGTTGCAGAGAGCAATAGTGTTTGTTAAAGGAAAAAGCGCAGCTTTTTGAAGGCGCCAGGAATTTGGTCTTTCTTTAAAGAGATTGGCGTTTAGCGGCAATTTTTGCAATTGGCTCGCTCTGAGCGTCCCTCCCCCCGGGGATTGACTGGTGTTTTCGCATACACGTCAACCGAATTGAAAGCGGCGCTCAGACCAATTTGTAGCACTGCCTAATGCGCGATCACCAGCGCCGCCATCGGATCGGCGAGGTCGAGCAGGTCACCGCAGTCGACCAGCCGGGCGAGGCCGTTGGTGGTGATCACCGCTTCATCGGCGTGCTGAACGCTGAGGCGCACCTGGCTGTCTTGCGCGCCGGTGACGGTCAGGCCGCCGGAGTCCGGGCAGGCCGCCATGGAGGTGGACAGCAGCGGGTCGGTGTCCAGGTCGACGAACCCGGCGGGCTGATCCGGGCCGGTCAGCGTCAGCCGCCCGTGGGCGCCGATGCCCATGCCGCCGGTCATCAGGTCCACGGCGAACGGCACGGCGAAGTGCCTCAGTTGCCATTCACGAACATCCACCACCTGATCTTCTTCCAGGTACTCGAAGGCCAGGGTCAGTCCGGCGTCGCTGACGCTGGCGAAGGGCAGGCCGGCGATCGGGTCCGGTGTCATGCGCAGGGTGCCGTCCAGGCGGGTGCGGTTGCCGTACACGGTGCCGCTCTGGTCTTCGCGCAGATCGGAAACGAAGGCGGTGGCGTCGACCTGGAAGGGCGAGGCCGGGTCGGCGCTGTCGTATTGGAAAACCAGGTCGCCGTCGAGCATCAGATCGGTGTCCGGCCCCAGGGAGATCCGGCAACTTTCATAATGAATCGCGGTGACGCGCCCGGCGCCGTCCGCTTCACTTTCCCTTGCCACGGTGCCGTCGTTGTCACAGGCGGTCACCGGCATCACCACGCTGTACATGTTCAGGTCGTAGGCCACGTTCAGGGCCACCAGATTGGTGACGAACATCACCTCACCCAGTAAGGGCTCGGCGTTTTGCGCGTCCACGGCGATGGCGCGGGCGCCGTCGCTCGGTGGGGCACTGTCCACGGGCTGATGATCGTGATCGCCGCCGCAGGCGGCCAGCAGCACGACAAGGCCGGGCACAGCCCGGCGCGGAAGCGATATGAACTGGAGTGAAGCAAACATGGATATTCCCCCTGGCGGTGCGTTGTTGTTGCGCCGCAGTCTGCCAAGGGGAAAAGACGCCGGCTTTCACCCCCGTCCCGCCGCAATGTGCATTCCGTCCGACTCTGCCTGGCGACTCTGCCTGGGGTCGGACCTCGGCAAGTCACTGAGTTTATTAATTTAAAAAAGTTTTATGGCCGGTATTTAGGGCTTGGCAGGGCTTTTTTGGCGGGCAAATACCGGCTGTTAACACAGGGCGCGCCCGGTCTTTTTCCCCTTAGAAAGGCCTTTTTACTGTCGTAAAAGCAGCCTAAGGGCTGTAAATCTGCCCGTTATTTGATGGTTTTTCTTATAAATCAGTGGCTTGTGGTGGTCCGACCCCGATCAGGTGCCGGCGAGGGCGAGGGAGCGGCCGCCGTCCACGGCCAGGATCTGGCCGGTGACGTAGGGGGCGTCCAGGGCGAGCCAGGTGACCGCGCCGGCGATGTCGTCCGGGTCGCCGGCGCGTTTCAGGGCGCTGGCCTTGAGCACCGCGTCCTGGTCGGCGCCGCCCTGTTCGGGCCACAGGATCGGGCCCGGCGCGACGCCGTTGACGCGCACCGCCGGGCCCAGGTCGCGGGCCAGGCTTTTGGTCATCATCGCCAGGCCGGCCTTGGCCATGCAGTAGAGGGGATGGTCGGCGAGGGGTTTTTCGGCGTACACGTCCACCAGATTGACGATGGCGCCCCGGCCGGAGCGGGCCAGGTCGTCGGCCAGGGCCTGGCTGAGCAGGAAAGGGGCGCGCAGGTTGCTGTGCACCAGCTCGTCCCAGTCGTGGTCGGTGGCCTCGGCCAGGGGGGTGGGGTAGAAGCTGGAGGCGTTGTTGACCAGCAGGTCCAGACCGCCGAAGCAGGCGCGGGCCTCGGCGGCCAGCCGGCGCACGGCGGCCGGATCGCTCAGGTCCGCTTGCAGGCAGGCGGCGCTGTCCGCCCGCGTGGCGTTCAGTTCCGCCGCCAGGGCACGGGCCTCGGCCTCGCTGTTGCGGTAGTGAATCACCACCCGGCAATCGCGGGCGTGCAGGGCGCGGACGATGCGCGCGCCGATGCGGCGGGCGCTGCCGGTGACCAGCGCTATGGCTGCCATCGTTCGAGAAACTCCTTTTTGTATTCCTTGATGACCTTGAGACGCTTTTCGTCCAGGGCCAGGCCCAGGGCCTGGCCGGCCAGGCCCGCTTCGCGCAGGCCGGTCACGTCCACCTGGCGCACCGCCTCGGCCACGCCGGCCAGGTACTCGCCCTGGGGGAACGGCGCCTTGGGGTCGGCGGCGCAGGTGCGCGCGTCCGCTTCGCAGGCGGCCAGAAAAAATTTCAGCCGCCGGGGGCGGCGCACCACGTCCAGGCTGTGCAGCATTTCCCAGACGTCGGCGGGGCGCAGTTTCAGGGCCCGTTGGGCACGCCGCTGCCAGCGCGTCATGGTGACGGCGGCGTCGGCCAGTTCCCGGGAGACCCGCAGGCGCTGGGACATTTCCCGGGCCAGCTGCTCGCCGCGCCGTTCGTGGCCCTTGTGCTCCGGCCAGCCGTCCGGCGGCGTTTCCGCCTTGCCCAGATCGTGACAAAGCAGGGCGTAACGGGACGTCAACGGCAGCTGCTGGCGGGCCGCCTGGGCCAGGCAGCGGTACTGGTGGGTGAGCACGTCCACGGTGGGATGGTGGTCCGGGCACTGGGGCACGCCGTCCAGGTGCGCCAGCTCCGGGAACAGTTCCGCCAGGGCGCCGCAGTCGTGCAGGGTCTGGAAGTAGGCCTGGGGGGAGCGCTCCATCAGGGCGCGGTTGGTTTCCTTCCAGACCCGTTCGGCGGGCAGGTGGGTCAGTTCGCCGCTGATGGTGATGCGGGTCATCAGTTCGACGGTTTCCTCGGCCACGCGGAAGCCCATCCAGCGATAGCGGGCGGCCAGCCGCGCCACCCGCAGCACCCGCAACGGGTCCTCGGTGAACGCCGGCGACACATGGCGCAGCAGCCGCGCCTTGAGGTCCCGCTTGCCGCCGAAGGGGTCGATGATTTCGCCGTCGGCGGTGCGCGCCATGGCGTTGACGGTCAGATCCCGGCGGACCAGGTCCTGCTCCAGGGACACGTCCGGTTCCGCGTGGAAGACGAAACCGGTGTAGCCGTGGCCGCTTTTGCGCTCGGTGCGCGCCAGCGCGTATTCCTCCCGGGTGTCCGGATGCAGGAACACGGGAAAGTCCTTGCCCACCGGTTTGAAGCCCTGATCGATGAGCTGCTGTGGGGTGGCACCCACCACGACCCAGTCTCGTTCCTTGACCGGCAGGCCCAGCAGTTCGTCACGAACCGCTCCGCCTACTAAATAAATATCCATTTGTTGTCACCCACCCTTTGCAGCAGAATATTCTCGCGAGCCGCGGTGCTGTACAAGCCCGCGGCTTTTTTTGGCCCGCCGTGCGTGGCGCGCGCCCTGTGCGCCGTCGCCGGAGGGCCTTCTCAGGTATCCCCATCGTTGCCCGGTCAAGGTATTGTCCCCGGCCTCCGGAGCCTTCACAACCTCGCCGCAACCGCGCCACCATACGCAAGGAATGACATGAACACCTTGGCCGCCTATCTGATCGTGATCGCCGTTTGGGCGACTACGCCGTTGGGCATCAAATGGAGCGGCGAGGCGCTGCCGGCGTTCGCCGCCGCCGGCGGGCGCATGGCGCTGGCGGCGTTGCTCGGGGTGCTGTGGTTGCTGGCGCGCCGCCAGGGGCTGCCATTGCACCGCCGCGCGCTGGCCAGCTACGGCGCCGCCCTGCCGGGCATTTTCGGGGCCATGGGCTGCAGCTACATGGCGGCGCGGGATCTGCCTTCCGGGCTGATTTCGGTGGTGTTCGGCATGGCGCCGTTGATTTCCGGGGTGATGTTGCTGGCGGTACGCGGCGGCGCCCGCTTCAATGCCTGGCACTGGCTGGCCTGCCTGTTGGGGTTGGCCGGGCTGGCGCTGGTGTTCGGCGACAGCCTGGCGGCCCTGGGCCGGGGCGACGTGGCGCTGGCGGGGCGCGTTCGCGGCATGCTGTGGATTCTGGCGGCGGTGAGCCTGTTCGCCCTGTCGGGCATCGTGGTGCAGCGGGTCGGCGCCGGCCTGGCGCCCATGCAGCAGACCGTGGGCGGGCTGATCGCCTCGCTGCCGCTGTACGGCCTGGCGGTGCTGGTCACCGGCCAGGGTGTGCAGTGGAGCGGCGATGTGCGCGGTCTCGGGGCGATCGTCTATCTGGCGGTGTTCGGTTCCCTGGTGGGCTTCTATTGCTACTTCCTGGTGCTGACCCGGCTGCCGGCGGCCACCGTGGCACTGGTCACGTTGATCACGCCGGTGCTGGCGCTGTCCCTGGGCGCCTGGCTCAACGATGAGCAGCTCGGCCCGCGGGTGCTGGCCGGGGCGGCGGTGATCGTCGCCGCCCTGGGGTTGTACCTGTTCGGCGACCGGCGGGTGCGCCGGCAGGTCGTTTCCGCCACAGTCGGTGACGGATAAGATCATTGTACGGCGCCCGGTGGCTGGGTAGGGTCGGTGAACCACGATGGGAGAGAGACCTTCATGAAAACGCGTCTTACCGAATTGCTGGGTACCCGCTACCCGATCATCCAGGGCGGCATGCAGAACGTGGGCTACGCGGAGCTGGCCTCCGCGGTGTCCAACGCCGGCGCCCTGGGCATCATCACCGGCCTGACCCAGCCCACGCCGGAGGATCTGGCCCGGGAAATCGCCCGCTGCCAGGAGATGACCGACCAGCCGTTCGGCGTCAACCTGACCCTGCTGCCGACCATCAAGCCGGTGCCCTATGAGGAATACGCCCGGGCCATCGTCGAGTCCGGCGTCAAGATCGTGGAAACCGCCGGGCGCAGCCCGGAGCCGTTCATGGCCCTGTTCAACGAGCACGGCGTCAAGGTGATCCACAAGTGCACCTCGGTGCGTCACTCCCTGAAGGCCCAGAGCCTGGGCTGCGCGGCGGTGTCCGTGGACGGCTTCGAGTGCGCCGGCCATCCGGGCGAGGACGATGTCACCAACCTGGTGCTGCTGCCCGCCGCCGCCAAGGTGCTGGACATCCCCATGGTCGCCTCCGGCGGCATCGGCACCGGCGCGCAGATGGCCGCCTGTCTGGCCCTGGGCGCCGACGGCATCAACATGGGCACGCGCTTCATGGCCACCAAGGAAGCGCCCATCCACGATAACATCAAGCGCGCCATCGTCGAGGGCAGCGAGCGCGACACGGCGCTGGTCTACCGGCCGCTGCGCAACACCGCCCGGGTCTACAAGAACAAGGTGGCGGAGCGGGTCAACGAGATCGAGCGTGAAGCCGGCAAGGACATGAAGTTCGAGCTGATCAGCGATCTGGTGGCCGGCGCCAAGGGCAAGGTGGCGCTCAAGGAAGGCGACGTGGACTACGGCATCTGGACCAGCGGCATGGTGCAGGGCCTGATCGACGCCATTCCGTCCTGCGACGAGCTGGTGGCCTCGATCATCGAGGAGTGCACCGCCACCATCCGTCAGCGGCTGGTGAGCCTGCTCGACTGAGCGAACACCACCAGGTGTTCCAGATCCAGACGCACCGCCACGCCCGTGCCTTCCGCATGGGCGTGGTGGCTGTTGGCCAGGCAGGGCAGCCGCTGGCCGTTGTCCAGTTCCAGCGTGTAGAGCATGCGCGCCCCCCGGAACAGACACTCCACCACCCGCGCCCGGCGCGGCCCGGCGTCGTCGATCACCAGATCGTCCGGCCTGACCAGCACGTCCACCTCGGCGCCCGGCGCCAGCCCCGGCGGTAGCGGCCCGCGCAGCTCGCCCAGGGCGGTGTCCACCCGGTCCACGTCCCGCACCCGTCCCGGCATCAGC
This sequence comes from Alloalcanivorax marinus, assembly GCF_016906305.1. Lineage (GTDB taxonomy): Bacteria > Pseudomonadota > Gammaproteobacteria > Pseudomonadales > Alcanivoracaceae > Alloalcanivorax > Alloalcanivorax marinus. Next base: position 49,514 of record NZ_JADDOL010000022.1, on the reverse strand, counting down.
ACGCCGCCACCGATAAAGTCCGCCACCGTGCGGTCCGCCGGCTGATGGTAGACCCGGTAGGGCGTGTCCCATTGCCGCAGTTCCCCGCCGTGCATCACGCCCACCTGATCGGCCAGCGCGAAGGCCTCGTTCTGGTCGTGGGTGACGAACAGCGCGGTGATGCCCTCGCGCAGCAGAATCTGGCGCACCTCACGGCTGATCTGTTCGCGCAGTTCCGCGTCCAGGGCCGAGAACGGCTCGTCCAGCAGCAGCAGGCGCGGCCGGGGCGCCAGCGCCCGGGCCAGGGCCACCCGCTGTTGCTGGCCGCCGGACAACTGGTGCGGATAGCGGTCGCCGAGGCCGGGCAGGCCGACCCGCGCCAGCAGCTCGGCGACCCGGGCCCGGCGTGCCGCCGGCGGCTGCCGGTGCAGGCCGAAGGCGATGTTGTCGGTGACGTTGAGGTGCGGAAACAGGGCGATGTCCTGGAACACCATGCCCACCCGGCGCTGCTCCGGCGGGGTCTGCCGGTGCGCCTCGGCCACCGGCTCGCCGTCCAGCAGCACGCGGCCGCCGTCGGGAGCGAGGAAGCCGGCGATCAGCCGCAGCAGCGAGGTCTTGCCGCAGCCGGACGGGCCGATCAGGCAGCCGATGCGGCCTTCGTCCAGGGTCAGGCTGACCAGGTCCAGCACCGGCTGGTGGTCGAAACGCAGGGAAAGACGATCCAGAGTCAGCATAACGAAACGCTCATCGTGACGGGGCGTGGGGCACGCGCATGGAACGGGTCAGCAGGATCACCGGCGCCACCCCGGCCAGCAGGATGGCCAGCGCCGGCAGGGCGGCGTCCGCCAGCCGTTCATCGGAGGCCAGTTCGAAGGCGCGCACCGCCAGGGTGTTGGTGTTGAAGGGGCGCAGTACCAGCGCCGCCGGCAGTTCCTTGAGGGTGTCCACGAACACCAGCAGGGCGCTGGTGGCCAGCGGCACCCGCAGCAGCGGCAGATGCACCCGCCGCAACAGGCCGGCGGGGCGGGCGCCCAGGGAGCGGGCGGCGCTGTCCAGATTGGGCGACAGGTTCTGCAGGCCGGCGTCCAGGCCCTGCACCGGGATGGTCAGAAAGCGCACCGTGCAGGCGAAGATCACGGCGAACAGGGTGCCGGAAAACAGTAGCCCCGGCCCCGGCAGGCCGACGGCGGTGAGCAGGTCGTTGAGGCCCCGGTCCAGGCCGGCCAGCACCATCACCACGCCCACCGCCAGTACCGTGCCCGGCACCGCGTAACCGAATCCGGCCAGCCGCGCGGCGGCCCGCCGGGGCCGGTCGGCGCGCAGCCGCCGGGCCCAGATCAGCAGCAGCCCCAGGGCGGTGGCCGCCAGCGCGGTGCTGGCGGCGATCAGCAGGCTGGTGCCGAGCAGCGCCAGGAAGTCCGGCGCCAGCAGGCCGCGCCAGCGGGGCAGGCTCCAGAGCGCCAGTTGCAGCACCGGCAGCAGGAAGCCGAGTACGATAGGCAGCCACAGCAGCGCCGCCAGCAGCAGCCCGGGCAGCGGGCGCAGCGGCGTGGCCGGGGCCGGCGGGCCGCCGCCGGCGATGCGCCGCTGCTGGCGGGCGTGGCGCTCCACCCACAACAGCACCACCATCGCCAGCAGCAGCACGCCGGCCAGCTGCGCCGCCGCCAGCCGGTCGCCGAGCCCGAACCAGGTGCGGTAGATGCCGGTGCTCAGGGTGGGCACGCCGAAATAGGCCACGGTGCCGTAGTCCGCCAGGGTCTCCATCAGCACCAGCGCCAGGCCGGCGACGATGGCCGGCCTGGCCAGCGGCAGCGCCACCCGGAAGAAGCGCCGCCAGGGCCCGGCGCCCAGGGTGCGCGCCACCTCCTGGGCCAGCGCCGCCTGGCTGACGAAGGCGGCCCGCGCCATCAGGTACACATAGGGGTAAAGCACCAGGGTAAACATGGCCACCGCCCCGGCGGGGCCGCGGATGTCCGGCAGGGGGATCGCCAGCGCCCGCTGCAGGGCCCCCTCGCTGGCCAGCAGGCCGGTCCAGGTGTAGGCGATCAGGTAGGCGGGGCAGGCCAGCGGCAGCAGCAGCGCCCATTCCAGCAGCCGGCGCCCGGGAAAACGCAACCGCGCCACGGCCCAGGCGGCGCCCACGCCGATCACCAGGGCGCCCAGGCCGGTGCCCAGGGCCAGCAGCAGCGACAGGCGCACATAGCCGGGCAGCACCGTGGCGCGCAGGTGCGCCCAGTTGGGGGAGGCGCCGGCCAGCCAGCTGCCGGCCACCACCAGCACCGGCGCGGCCAGCGCCAGGGCCAGAATCAGCAGCAGCCAGGAGCGGCCGCCCGCCGCGGACCGCAACGGCTTATTTCCAGCCGGCCTGGTCCATCACCTTGACGGCGTCGGCGTTCAGCTCACCCAGCTTCACCAGCGGCAGGTCGTCCTGCTTGAACTCGCCCCAGCTTTGCAGCAGCTCGCTGGTGGGCACGCCGGGGCGCACCGGGTACTCGTGGTTGGTCTCCGCGTACCACTGTTGGGATTCGTCGCTGACCAGGAATTCCAGCAGCTTTTGCGCGTTGTCGGGGTTCGGGGCGTTGGCGGCGACGCCGGCGCCGGAGATGTTGACGTGGATGCCACGGCCGTCCTGATTCGGCCAGAACACCCGCACCCGGTGGGCGATGTCGCGGGTCTCATCGTCCTGATCGGCCTGCATCATGCCGAGATAGTAGGTGTTCACCACCGCCAGATCGCAGTCGCCGGCGGCCACCGCCTTGATCTGGTCGCGGTCGCCGCCCACCGGATCCCGGGCCATGTTGGCCACCAGACCCTCGGCCCATTCGCGGGTGGCCTGCTCGCCGTCGTGGGCGATCAGGCTGGCCACCAGGGACTGGTTGTAGATGTTGTCCGAGGAGCGGATGCAGATGCGGTCGGCCCATTGCTCGTCGGCCAGGGCTTCGTAGGTGGACAGGTTGGCCGGGTCCACCCGGTCCGGGGCGTAGACGATCACCCGGCCGCGCACCGACAGGCCGAACCAGCGGCCTTCGGGCTCGCGCAGGGCCGGCGGCACCTGGCGGTCCAGTTCCTGGCTGCTGGTGGCGGCCAGCAGGCCTTCCTGCTGGGCGCGGTACAGCCGGCCGGCGTCCACGGTGATCAGCACGTCGGCGGGGCTGTGTTCGCCCTCCGCCTTCATGCGTTCCACCAGGGCATCGGCGCTGCCGGTGATCAGGTTCACGGTGGTGCCGGTCTGTTCGGAGAAGCGGTCCAGAAGCGGCTTGATCAGCGCTTCCTTGCGGGCGGAGTAGACGTTCACTTCGTCGGTTTGCGTGCCGCAACCGGTGGTGATCAGGGCGGCGACGAGCAGGGAAACGAGCAGGCCAAGACGGCGCATGGGGAAAGGCTCCAGGCAGAAAACACGCGCCGGATACAATCATTAATGAGAATATTTATCAATCAAGGCACCGGACGTATCTGCCCGGTGCCGGCGTGCCCGGTGGCGGCTCAGGGCGCGGGCATCGACAGCCGTTCCACCACGGTGCCGTTGTCGATGCTCTCCAGGTGCACGTCGAAGCCCCACAGGCGGTGCAGATGGCGCAGCACCTCGCGGCCACTGTCCGCGTCCAGGGGGCGGTGGTGCTGGCGGATATGCTGCAGGGTCAGGGAGCGGTCGCCGCGTACGTCGGCATGGTAAACCTGGATATTGGGCTCCTGGATGCTCAGGTTGTACTGCTCCGAGAGCCGGTTGCGGATCAGGTAGTAGCCACGGTCATCGTGGATGGCGTCGATTTCGATATAGTCCCGCTCGGCGTCGTCGAACAGGCTGAACAGCTTGAACTCGCGGATCAATCGGGGCGACAGGAACTGCTGGATAAAGCTCTCGTCCTTGAAGCTCTCCATGGCGAACTTGAGGGTTTTCAGCCAGTCGCTGCCGGCCATGTCCGGGAACCAGCGCCGGTCCTCCTCGGTGGGGTCCTCGCAGATGCGGCGGATGTCGGTGAACATGGCGAACCCCAGGGCGTAGGGGTTGATGCCGGAGTAATAGGGGGAATCGAATGGCGGCTGGTAGACCACCTGGCTGTGGTTCTGCAGAAACTCCAGCATGAAACCGTCGCCCACCTGGCCGCTGTCGTAGAGGTCGTGGAGCAGGGTGTAATGCCAGAAGGTGGCCCAGCCCTCGTTCATGACCTTGGTCTGCCGCTGTGGGTAGAAGTACTGGGCCATCTTGCGCACGATGCGCAGAATCTCCCGCTGCCAGGGCTCCAGCAAGGGGGCGTTTTTTTCCAGGAAATAGAGCAGGTTTTCCTGGGGCTCCGCCGGAAAGCGGCGGCTGGGCTCGCGGCGCTGCACCGCCGGCTGCAGTTCCGGGAACGTCTTCCACAACTCCGACACCTGCCGCTGCAGCACTTCCTCGCGCTCCCGCTGGCGCTGCCGTTCCCGCTGGGCGGAGATCGGCGTGGGGCGCTTGTAGCGATCCACGCCGTAGTTCATCAGCGCGTGGCAGGAATCCAGGGTCTCTTCCACCGCCGCCACGCCATGGCGCTGCTCGCACTCGGCGATGTAATGGCGGGCAAACACCAGGTAGTCGATGATCGCCGAGGCGTCGGTCCAGGTCTTGAACAGGTAGTTGCCCTTGAAGAAGGAGTTGTGGCCGTAGCTGGCGTGGGCGATCACCAGGGCCTGCATGGTGATGGTGTTCTCTTCCATCAGGTAGGCGATGCAGGGGTTGGAGTTGATCACGATCTCGTAGGCCAGCCCCATCTGCCCGCGCCGGTAGCGGCCTTCCACCTCCACGAACTGCTTGCCGAAGGACCAGTGGTTGTAGCCCACCGGCATGCCCACCGAGGAGTAGGCGTCCATCATCTGTTCCGAGGAGATCACCTCGATCTGGTTGGGGTAGGTGTCCAGGCCGTACTTGCCGTGGGCCAGCTCGGCGATGGCCTGGTCGTAGCGGGCCAGGGTGTCGAAGTCCCAATCCGAGCCGGTGGAGAGAAGTTTGCTTTCGGTCACCGTCATGCCGCCTCCATCCGCTTTTTGAACAGACGCCGGAATACCGGATAGATGTCGCCGGGTTCGTCGAGCTGGGCCATGGAGAAGCTGTCGCCGTGCCGGTCCTGCACGCTCTGGTACTGCTCCCACAGGGCCTGGTGGCTGCGCGGCATCACTTCCACGTAGGAGAAGTGCTGCAGGCGCGGCAGCAACTCCTTCTCCAGCAGGCGCGCGCAGGACGGAGAATCATCGTTCCAGTTGTCGCCGTCGGAGGCCTGGGCGGCGTACAGGTTCCATTCGTCCACCGGGTAGCGCTGCTTGATGATGTCCAGGGTCAGCTTGAGCGCGCTGGAGACGATGGTGCCGCCGGTTTCCCGGGAATAGAAGAACTCCTCCTCGGTCACCTCCTTGGCGCTGGTGTGATGGCGGATAAACACTACTTCCGTGTGCTCGTAGTTCCGTTGCAGGAACAGATAGAGCAGCAGGAAGAAGCGCTTGGCCAGGTCCTTCATGTCCTGGTTCATGGAGCCGGACACATCCATGATGCAGAACATCACCGCCCGGCTCACCGGGGTCGGCACCTGGACGTGGTGGTTGTAGCGCAGATCCACTTCGTCCAGAAACGGAATACGTTCCAGCCGCCGCTGCAGGCGCGTGATCTGCTCTTCCAGTTCCGCCAGCCGCTGATGGCGCTCCGGCGACTGGTCCTGGCGCAGCAGGGCGTCGCGCTCCTCCTTGAGCAGGCGCAGCCGCTTGCGGCTGGCGGACGACAGGGCGCGCCGGCGCATGGAGGCCTGGCGCATGGAGCGCACGATATTGATCTTGGCGGGCAGGCCGTGGCTGACGATGCCGCCGTGGCGGCGGTGAAAATTGCGGGTGCCCTGCAGGTGGCGTTTCACCAGATTGGGCAGGGCCAGATCCTCGAACAGAAAGTTGAGGAATTCGCGCTGGTCGATCTCGAAGGCGAATTCGTCCTCGCCATCGCCGCTGTCGCCGGCCTTCTGGCCGCCGGCGCCGCCCTGGCCACCGGACGGTTTTTTGATGCGGTCGCCCTGCTGGAATTCCTTGTTGCCCGGGTGCACCACGTTGCGGCGGCCGCCGGCGCCATGGTGGAAGCCGGGCTCGGACAGGTCTTTGCGCGGGATGGAGATGCGCTCGCCCTGTTCCATATCGGTGATCGAGCGCCGCCCCACCGCGTCGTTCACCGCTTCGCGGATATGGCGCCGGTAGCGCTCCAGAAAGCGCTGCCGGTTCACCGTGCTTTTGTGCTTGCCGTTAAGACGCCGGTCGATGATGTAGCTCATGGGCTTACTCCGGAAGCAACTGCCTTTATTGGGCTTTCCGTACGCGCAGGTACCATTCCGACAGCAGGCGCACCTGCTTCTCGGTGTAGCCCCGGTCCATCATCCGTTTGACGAAGTTGTCGTGCTTGCGGCGGTCGTCCTCGCTGCCCTTGGGATTGAACGAGATCACCGGCAGCAGATCTTCGGTGTTGGAGAACATTTTCTTCTCGATCACGTCGCGCAGCTTCTGGTAGCTCATCCAGCTGGGATTGCGGCCGGCGTTGTTGGCGCGGGCTCGCAGCACGAAGTTGACCACCTCGTTGCGGAAGTCCTTGGGGTTGGAGATGCCCGCCGGCTTCTCGATTTTTTCCAGCTCCTCGTTGAGGGCCTGGCGGTCGAAGATCTCGCCGGTGTCCGGATCACGGAATTCCTGGTCCTGAATCCAGAAGTCCGCGTACATCACGTAGCGGTCGAAAATGTTCTGGCCGTATTCGGAGTAGGACTCCAGGTAGGCGGTCTGGATTTCCTTGCCGATGAACTCCACGTAATGCGGCACCAGGTATTCCTTGATAAAGCGGCGGTACTGGTCCTGCCGCTCCTGGGAATACTGCTCCTGTTCGATGCGCTGCTCGAGCACGTGCATCAGATGCACCGGGTTGGCCGCCACCTCGGTGTGGTCGAAGTTGAACACCTTGGAAAGAATCTTGAAGGCAAAGCGGGTGGAAAGCCCGTCCATGCCCTCGTCCACGCCGGCCATGTCGCGATATTCCTGGATCGACTTGGCGCGCGGGTCGATATCCTTCAGGTTTTCGCCGTCGTAGATGCGCATCTTAGAGTAAATGCTGGAGTTCTCCGGTTCCTTGAGACGGGTAAGCACCGAAAACTGGGCCAGCATGCGCAGGGTATCCGGGGCGCAGTGCGCTTCGCGCAGGCTGGAGTTGCGCAGCAGCTTGTCGTAGATCTGCTGCTCCTCGGTGACGCGCAGGCAGTAGGGCACCTTGACGATATAGACCCGGTCGATAAAGGCCTCGTTGTTCTTGTTGTTCTTGAAGGTCTGCCATTCCGCTTCGTTGGAGTGCGCCAGCACGATGCCGTCGAACGGAATCGCGCCCATGTGCTCGGTGCCGTTGTAGTTGCCCTCCTGGGTGGCGGTGAGCAACGGGTGCAGCACCTTGATCGGCGCCTTGAACATTTCCACGAATTCCAGCAGGCCCTGGTTGGCCCGGCACAGACCGCCGGAGAAGCTGTAGGCGTCCGGGTCTTCCTGGGCGAAGTCCTCCAGCTTGCGGATGTCCACCTTGCCCACCAGGGAGGAGATGTCCTGGTTGTTCTCGTCACCGGGTTCGGTCTTGGCCACCGCCACCTGATCGAGAATCGAGGGGTAGCGTTTGACCACCCGGAACTGGCTCAGATCGCCGCCGAATTCCTTGAGCCGCTTCACCGCCCAGGGCGACATGATGGTGTTCACGTAGCGGCGGGGTATGCCGTATTCCTCTTCCAGAATGGGGCCGTCCTCCTCCGGGTCGAACAGGCCCAGGGGAGACTCGTTCACCGGCGAATCCTTGATCGCGTAGAACGGAATCTTCTGCATCAGCGCCTTGAGTTTTTCCGCCAGCGAGGATTTGCCACCGCCCACCGGGCCCAGCAAATAAAGAATCTGCTTGCGTTCTTCCAGGCCCTGGGCGGCGTGCCGGTAGTAGCTGACGATGTTTTCGATCACGTCTTCCAGGCCGTAGAACTCGGAGAACGCCGGGTAGCGCCGGATCATTTTGTTGGAAAAGATGCGGGAGAGGCGCGGGTCCTTGGAGGTGTCCACCAGTTCCGGCTCGCCGATGGCCATCAGCATGCGCTCGGCGGCCGAGGCGTAGACGCCGGGGTCGGTCTTGCACAGGGCCAGGTAATCCTCCAGGGACATTTCATCTTCCTGGGCGGCATCGAACCGGGCCTGGTAGTGGCGAAGAATACTCATGCCTTACTCCCTCCTGACGATGGGGAATCGGTGGAATCAAACGGATGCCATGCCAGTTCCGTTCCAACTTCGCGGCGCGGCGCGAACCGCGGCGGGAAAAAAGAGGCGAGAAAAAACGGGACGGCGGAAAGAATTAAAGCGGGCCCGTGCCACCGGGCGGTGGTCAGGAAAAGCCAGATCAGGGTCCGCGCATAATTCATCGGATACTCCCGGCCGCCGTCCGCGGACGGCGGCGTGATGACGGGGTCGAGCAATGCGGGCGGATTCAAAACCGTGGGATGTTTTGAATCACTCTGGTTCTAGCATGGCGCCAAAACGAACGCCAAGTCAAAAGCAAAAATGGACAAAACCGTGAAGAAAAAGTGGAGGGCGTGTGATATCGGATAAGCGGTGGAAAACGCCCGCCGGGCGTCCGCCGCGATCAGCAGTCGCAGCGGAAGCGGACGTTGTCGTCCAGCCGCAGGGCGGTCAGGCAGCCGCCCCAGACGCAGCCGGTGTCCAGGGCTTCCACCCCGTCCACGCCGCTGCGGCCTTCCAGGGCGGCCCAGTGGCCGAACAGCACCCGGCGCCCCGGGTCCAGGCGATCCGGATGCTCGAACCAGGGCACGAAGCCCGCCGGCGGCTGGTCGGCCTCGCCCTTGGTGGTCAGGTCCAGGTCGCCCTGGCGGTCGACGAAGCGCATGCGCGTGAAGTAATTGGTGATCACCCGCCAGCGGGTGGCGCCGGTCAGGTGATCGCGCCAGCCGGCCGGTTCGTTGCCGTACATCTGGCCGAAAAAAATATCCGCCCGCTGCGGATCGGCCAGCACCTGCGCGATCTCCGCCGCGCGCCGGCGCGCCTGGTCCAGGGTCCACAGGGGCGGCAGACCGGCATGGGTCATCACGGCGCCGAATTCCGGCGCGTCCACCAGCAACGGCTGACTTTGCAGCCAGGCCAGCAGGGTGTCCCGGTCCGGGGCGTCCAGAATCGGCTGCAGGGTGTCCTTGCTCTTCGGACGGGCGTGGCCGTGGGCCACCGCCAGCAGGTGCAGGTCGTGATTGCCCAGGACCACCTGCACGTTGTCGCGCAGGGCGTGCACCCGGCGCAGGGCCCCCAGGGAGTCCGGACCCCGATTGACCAGGTCCCCGGCCAGCAGCAGCCGGTCCCGGTCCGGGTTGAAGCCAATGGTGTCGAGCAGCGCCTCGAAGGGGCCCAGGCAGCCCTGCAGGTCGCCGATGGCGAAGGTACTCATGGGGCGCTCCGGTGTATCAGTGCAGGGCCCGCGGCACCGCCAGCGTGAACGCCGGGATGTCCGCGTCGAAACAGGTGCCGTCCTCGGCCAGCATCTGGTAACTGCCGTGCATGGTGCCCACCTCGGTTTCCAGCACCGCGCCGCTGGAATACTGGTAGAACCCGCCGGGCGCGATACTGGGCTGCTCGCCGATCACGCCCTCGCCGTGCACCTCCCGGGTGCGCTCCTCGCCGTCGGTGATCACCCAGTGGCGGGTCAGCAGGCGGGCGGTCTGTTTCCCTTTGTTCTTCAGGGTGACGTGATAGGCGAACACCCAGCGCTGATTGTCCGCGTCGCTCTGGTCGGGCAGGTATTCCACTTTCACGGAAACCTGGATCCGGTAGCGGTTCTCGTCCACGACGGTCATGAACTGGCTCCTTGTGATTCCGGTGCGCCGCCGCTGGCGTTGGCCAGGGCCACGTAGTCCGCCACCGTCAGGTGATCGGGGCGCAGGCCCGGGTCGATGCCGGTGGCGGCGAACAGATCGGCGTCGATCAGGCGTTTCAGGCTGTTGCGAATCGCCTTGCGGCGCTGGCTGAAGGCCTGGGCCACCAGCCGCGCCAGCCAGGCCGGGTCGTCGGCGGGCCAGGGCGGCGTCGCATAGGGCGTCAGCCGCACCACCGCCGAATCCACCTTGGGCGGCGGCTGGAAGGCCCCCGGCGGCACGAAAAACAGGTAATCCGCCTGGCAATGATACTGCACCATCACCGACAGGCGCCCGTAGTCCTTGCCGCCGGGGGCGGCGGTCAGCCGGTCCACCACCTCCTTCTGCAGCATGAAGGTCATGTCGGCGATGGCGCCGGCCTGGTCCAGCAGATGGAAGATCAGCGGCGTGGAAATGTTGTAGGGCAGGTTGCCCACCACCCGCAGCGGGCGGCCGTCCGCCAGGGCGGCGAAGTCGAACCGCAGGGCGTCGCTCTCGTGGATGGTGAGCCGTTCCGGGGCGATGCGTTCACGCAGCAGGGCGATCAGGTCCCGGTCCAGCTCCACCACCTGCAGATGGTTCACCTCGTCCAGCAGCGGGTAGGTGAGGGCGCCCTGGCCGGGGCCGATTTCCACCAGCGACTGGCCCTCGCCGGGGGCGACGCTGCGCACCAGCCGTTCGATGATGGCCGGGTCGTGCAGAAAGTGCTGACCGAAGCGCTTGCGGGCGCGGTGCGGGGTGCTCATGAGACGGGCTCCGACGGGGCGGCGCGGCGCGCCAGTTCCGCCGCCAGCCGGGTGGCGGCGCGCAGGCTGCCGGCCAGGGCGCGACCGGTGCCGGCCAGATCAAAGGCGGTGCCGTGATCCACCGAGGTGCGGATGAACGGCAGGCCTAGGGTCAGGTTCACCGCCTCGCCAAACCCGGCGAACTTGAGCACCGGCAGGCCCTGGTCGTGGTACATGGCCAGCACCGCGTCGTGGCGTTCCAGCAGAGCCGGCTGGAAGGCGGTGTCCGCCGGCACCGGGCCGGTCAGATCGAAGCCTTCGCCGCGCAGGCGTTCCAGGGTGGGGATGATGATGTCCAGCTCCTCGCGGCCCAGGTGGCCGCCTTCGCCGGCGTGGGGGTTGAGCCCCAGCACCAGGATGCGCGGCCGCGGCAGGGCGAATTTGGCGCGCAGGTCGTTGCGCAGAATGGTCAGCACCCGGGTCAGGCCGGCGTCGGTGATCGCCGCCGGCACCCTGGCCAGGGGCAAATGAGTGGTGGCCAGGGCCACCCGCAGGTCGCCGGCGGCCAGCATCATCACCACCCGGTCCACGCCGGCGCGCTCGGCCAGAAATTCGGTGTGGCCGGTGAAAGCCGGGTCGGCGGCCTCGCAGATCACGTTCTTGGCCACCGGGGCGGTGACCATGGCCGAGAAGGTGCCGTCCAGGCAGCCATCGGCGGCCCGCCGCAGCATCGCCAGGGTGCCGGCGCCGGTGGCCGGGTCCGGCCGGCCGGCGGTGACCGTCGCCCCCGCAGGACAGTGCCAGAGGGCGGCGCCGGCCGGCGCCGGCCGGTCCGGCGACCAGTCGGGCAGGTCCGGGTCCAGGCCCAGGGCCCGGGCGCGGTCGGCCAGCACCGCGCGGTCGCCGAAAATCACCAGCGGCGCGGCGGGCGTTTCCGCGGCCAGGGTCAGGGCCAGGTCCGGGCCGATGCCCGCCGGGTCGCCGCTGGTCAGGGCCAGGGGGCGGATCATGAATCCGGGTTCAGGCGGATGTCCACGTAGGCCTCCGCGCGCTGCTCCTGCAGCCAGGTTTGCAGCTCTTCGTCGAAGCGGCGCTTCTGCAGGGCCTGGCGGGCCTGCAGATCCCGGTAGCGGTCGCTCATGTCGGTTTCGCGCACGTCCTCCACCTGCAGGAAGTGCCAGCCGAACTGGGTCTGGAAGGTCGGAGACAGTTGCCCCTTGGGCGTTTCCTGCATCATCTGCTCGAACTCCGGCACCATTTCGCCGGGGGCCACCCAGCCCAGCTCGCCGCCGGCGCGGGCGCTGCCCGGGTCGTCGGAGGACTGCTCGGCGGCCTGGGCGAAGGTGAGCTCGCCGGAGGCCACCTGGTCGTGCAGCCGGTCGATTTCCTGGCGGGCCTGCTCCTCGGTGGTGAGGGTGTCCGGGCGCACCAGCACGTGGCGCACCTTGTACTGGGTGACCAGGCGCTCGCCGCCGCCACGGCGGTCGATCATCTTGAGAATGTGGAAACCGGCGCCGGAGCGCAGCGGCTCGCTGATGTCGCCTTTTTGCATATCAATGGCGGCGTCGGCGAACAGGCTCGGCCACTGGGCCGCTTCCCGCCAGCCCAGGTCGCCGCCTTCCAGGGCTTCCGGGCCGTCGGATTCCGCCACCGCGGTTTCCGCGAAATCGGCGCCGCCGCGCAGGCGGCTGACCAGATCGTCGGCCTTCTGCTTGGCCGCGCGCACCTGTTCCGGGGTGGCGCCGCCGGGCACCTTGACCAGAATATGGCCGAGGTGGAAATCCGCCTGGAACATGCGCTTGCCGGTCTCGGACTGCAGGAAGCGCTCCACCTCCCGGTCGGTGACCCGGATGCGCGACGCCACGCTGCGCTGCTGCAGGCGCGAGATCACCATTTCGTTACGGATCTGCTCGCGGAACTGGGACCAGTCGTAGCCCTCGCCGCGCAGCCGCTCGGAAAACTGCGGCAGGGTCATGTTGTTCTGCCGGGCGATGCCCTCCAGGGCCTGGTTAAGCGCCGCGTCGTCCACGCGGATGCCGCCGCGCTCGGCCATCTGCAGCTGCACCCGCTCCAGGATCATGCGGTCGAGCACCTGCTCGCGCATCACGTCCAGGGGCGGCAGCGGGCGGTTGTCGGCGCGGAACTGGGCGGCGATGTCGTTGACCCGCGCGTCCAGCTCGCTGTCCATGATCACGCCGTCGTTGACCACCGCCACGATGCGGTCCAGGGGCTGCATGTCCGCCTGGGCGGCCTGGGTCATCAACAAGGCGCCCAGCAACCAGGCTCCGATCCTACTCATATTCACTCCTGTATCCGGGAATGCTGCGTTCCAGCAGGCTGTCCACGCGCCCGCCGAACCCGCCGAGCCCGGTCATCTGAATCTGCATTAATACCGTGGAGTCGCCTTCCAGGGTGCCGTTGCCGTCGTCGTCGACAAGCTCCCGCTGGCTGACCAGGCGGATCTTCCAGCAGCAGTTGCGCCACTCGGCGCCGGCCAGGGTCTCCAGGGTGCGCTGGTTTTCCAGGTCGTACAGCCAGCGGCCGATCAGGCGCCAGTTGCGGTGGATCGGCCAGATGGCGGCGATTTCCGATTGCTGGATGTCCTCCTCGGCCAGGTCGTGAAAACCCAGGTTGAGGACGCGGCGCTCCCGGTCGGTGTAGCCCAGGCGCAGGGACGAGCGCTGCCGCTCATTGGCGTGCGTGTCCCACTGGCCTTCGGAATAGAGGTACCAATCGTGCCCAAAGTTCCAGCGCGCGTCGGCGACCATCGGGGTCTGGTCGGCGTCGTCGGGCTCCCGGCCGCGCAGCTGCACCTTGCGCTCGCCGGTGTAATAGCCCTGGCCCACGCGCAGACGCAGCTGCTCGCGGCCGTCGTCGTTGCGCAGGAAGCGGCTGGTCACGCCCACCGACATCTTTTCCTCGTCGCCGATGCGATCGTAGCCGATGAAGCGGTTTTCCCGGAACAGGGTGTTGTAGGAGAAGGTCAGCTCGCCGGCGTCGAAGTTGGGCAGCGGGTCCTGGTATTCGTAGGCCACCTTGTTGAGGAACACGCGCGGTTCCAGGGTCTGGGTGTAGCCGCGCCCGAACAGGCTGGTGTCGCGCTGCAGGAACAGCCCCGAATCCAGGCTGGCGCCCCAGGTGGTCAGGGTCGGGTCGGCGCTGTTGTCGGCGTCGTCCAGCTGGTAGCGGGTGTGGTAGAGCCGCGCCCGGGGTTCCACGTAGCCCCAGGGCTTCTTGAGCCGCACCGCCAGCCCCGGGGCCATGTGCACCCGGGCGCCGGTGGGGTTGTTGCTGGTGTCGTTGTCGGCCCGGTCGAAGGCGGTCACGTCGCTGAGCCACAGGCCGTGCAGGGGGCCGAACAGTCGCGGGTCGCCGGACAGCTGCAGCTGCGGCAGACGCCGGTAGGGTTCCAGGTTGTCCGGCAGGGTCGGGTCGATGGTCTGCCAGGACTGAATCCGGGCCAGGGCCTGCCAGCGGCGGCCGTAATAGCGGGCCTCGCCGAGACGGGGCAGGTGGGTCTGGGAGCTGACCTCCAGGCCGGTGTCCAGATCCTTGAAGTAGAAGTCGTCGGACACGTAATTGACGTCGGCGGTGAGCTGCCAGCGGTTCACCGAGCCGCTGTGCCGCCAGGACGCCACTTCCCGGTTCTCGTCGTTGAACTGGCGATCGCTGAACAGCACCCCGTAACTGACCTGGCCCAGGCCGAAGCGGTTCAGGTAACGGAACTCGGTTTCCAGGCCGCTGCCACGGCCGTCGATGTAGCGCGGCGACACCGTGGCGTCCATCTGCGGATGCAGATTGATGTAGATCGGCTGGGTCACGTCCAGGCCGCCGTTGTCACTGGTGGCGATGGTCGGGAACAGCAGGCCGGTCTTGCGGCGGTCGTCGATGGGGAAGGTGATCCACGGCAGCCACAGCACCGGCACGCCCTTGACCCGCAGCGTCACGTCGCGGGCCTCGCCCCAGCCTTCCTGGCGGTCCAGGCGGATCTGCCGGCCCTTGAGCTGCCAGCCGTTGGAAGCCGGCGGGCAGGTGGTGTAGCTGCCCTGTTCGATGGTGACGAAGTTGTCGACCAGATCGATGTAATCGGCGGTGCCCCGGGCACCCGGCCCGAACAGGGAATACCGCACGCCGTCCAGGCTCACCTCGCGGCGGTCGGTCTGGCCGCTCATGCCGTTGGCGAGGAAGGTGAACTGGTCGGTCTCCAGGCGCAGGTCGTTGTCCACCTGGAACTTGCCGCTGGACTGGTCGAGCAGGGCGGACTGGGTGGTGAGCCGGCGGCCGGGCTCCTCGATCAGCACGTCGCCGCCCATCTCGATCAGGCCGTCCTGGGTGAGGCTGGTGCGGTCGGCGGTGATCACCGTGTCGCTGCGCTCGGCGGGCACGCCCACCCGCGGGTTGTAATAGATGCCGCTGCACCACACCGGAATCGGCCGTTGCAGCACCGGGGGCAGGGCTTCCATGGACTCCCGGTCGACCCAGTTGAGGTCGTCGTCGGCGCCGGCGAAGCCGGCCAGGATCAGTGCCAGGCCGGGTAAAAACGATGGTTTGGGCAGTGGCATCGGCTGCTCGGAACAGGTAAAAAGGCCGTTTCGGAATCCCCGACCGCGTCCTTGATGGCGCGTACCCTGCCGGTGGGGCCGGCGTTGTCGTTGGCGGTGCGGAGTTTCAGTCGAATCGCGGCAGTGTAATGGATTGAAGGTGGCAATGCAGCCTGAGAACGGTAATCAGGATCACCGGCGCGCGGCGCTGGACCAATGGGTGAGCGCCTGGCTGGGTGCGCCGGTGGCCGGCGAGCCGGCCTCGGCGGATGCCAGTTTCCGGCGCTATTTCCGTTACCGCCACGGCGACCGCACCCTGGTGGCCATGGACGCGCCCCCGGAGCAGGAGGACTGCCGGCCCTTTGTCGACGTGGCCGGACGGCTTGCCCGGGCCGGAGTGAACGTGCCCGAGGTGCTGCACCAGGACCTGGAGCGGGGCTTTCTGCTGCTCACCGACATGGGCACCGAAACCTGGCTCACGGCGCTGGACGACGGCAACGCGGACGCCTGGTTCGGCGCCGCCTTGGACACCCTGGTCGCCCAGCAGAGCCGTGCCGACGCCGGCGGGCTGCCGGTCTATGACCGCCCCCTGCTGCGCCGCGAGCTGGATCTGTTCCCGGACTGGTACCTGGCGCGCCATCGCGGTGTGAGCCTGTCGGAGCAAGACCGGCAACGCCTGGAGGCGGTGTTCGACACCCTGATCGAGTCCGCCCTGGCCCAGCCCCGGGTGTTCGTGCACCGCGACTTCATGCCCCGCAATCTGATGGTCAGCGACCCCAACCCCGGGGTCATCGATTTCCAGGACGCGGTGCTGGGGCCGCTCAGCTACGACCCGATCTGCCTGTTCAAGGACGCCTTCCTGAGCTGGCCGGAGGATCAGGTGCTGGCCTGGCTGCGGCTTTACCATGAGCGCGCCGGCGCCGCCGGCCTGCCGGTGCCGGCGGCCTTCGACGACTGGCTGCGCTGGTGCGACCTGATGGGCGCCCAGCGCCACCTCAAGGTGATCGGCATCTTCGCGCGCATCCGCCACCGGGACGGCAAGCCGAAATACCTGGAGGACGCGCCGCGTTTCTTCGCCTACCTGCGCACCGTGATCGCCCGGCGGCCGGAACTGGCCGACCTGGGGCGGCTGCTGGACCAGTGGGGCTGCCCGTGAGCGGCACGCCCACGGCGATGATCCTGGCCGCCGGCTACGGCAAACGCATGCGGCCGCTCACCGACCGCACGCCCAAGCCGCTGCTGGAGGCCGGCGGCCGGCCGTTGATCCAGTACCCCATCGAGGCCCTGCGCGACGCCGGGGTCCGCGATATCGTGATCAACACCGGCTGGCTGGGCGAGCAGCTGCCGGCGCGGCTGGGTGACGGCTCCGAGCTGGGCGTGCGCCTGCACTGGTCCCACGAGGGCACGCCGCTGGAAACCGCCGGCGGCATTCGCCGGGCACTGCCGCTGCTGGGCGAGGCGCCCTTTATTCTGGTCAACGGCGACATCTGGACCGACTACGATTTCCGCCGTCTCGGCGAGCTGGCGGGGGACGACCGCGCCCATCTGGTGCTGGTGGACAACCCGGCCCACCACCCGGACGGGGATTTCCATTTAACAGAGCACGGCCGGCTGGGCGATAATGCCGCGCCCCGGCTTACCTACGCCGGCATCGCGCGGCTGCATCCGGCCCTGTTCCGCGATCTGGATGACGGCGAACGGCCGCTGGCGCCGCTGCTGCGCGCCGCCATCGCCGCCGACCGCGCCACCGGCGAGCACCATGCCGGGCACTGGTGGGACATCGGCACCCCCGAGCGCCTCGCCGAACTGGACCGCTTTCTGGCCCACCGCCGCCGCTGAGTCACGCACCGAGGATTTTTCATGGCCAAGCAAACCCCCTGGATCGCCCCCTCCATTCTCGCCGCCGATTTCGCGCGCCTGGGCGAGGAGTGCGAGGCGGTGCTTGCCGCCGGCGCCGACGTGATCCATTTCGACGTGATGGACAATCACTACGTGCCCAACCTGACCATCGGCCCCATGGTCTGCCAGGCCCTGCGCAAGCACGGCATCACCGCGCCCATCGACGTGCATCTGATGGTCAGCCCGGTGGATGACCTGATCGGTATGTTCGCCGACGCCGGCGCCTCCATGATCACCTTCCACCCGGAAGCCTCCCGCCACGTGGACCGTTCCCTGCAGCTGATCCGCGACGCCGGTTGCCAGGCCGGCCTGGTGCTCAATCCCGCCACCTCGCCGGACTGCCTGGACTACGTGCTCGACAAGCTGGACATGATCCTGCTGATGAGCGTGAACCCGGGCTTCGGCGGTCAGAAATTCATTCCCGGCACCCTCAGGAAGATCGAGCGGGTACGCCGCCTGATCGACGACAGCGGCCGCGATATCCGCCTGGAAGTGGACGGCGGTGTTTCCGAGAAGAACATCGGCGAGGTGGCCGCCGCCGGCGCCGATACCTTCGTGGCCGGCTCGGCCATCTTCGGCAAGGACGACTACCGGGCGGTGATCGACGCCATGCGCGCGCAACTGGCCTGATCCGGCGTTTTCCGGCGCCGCACATCGTCAAACACCGTAAAGATTACCGGCCCCGCCTTGCCGCGCCGGCGCCCTCCCCGTTGCAATGACCGGGAGTTTTGGCAAGGAGGCGAACCGTGCTTGAAGGACTGAGCTGGCCGGTGCTGGCGGTGTGGGCCCTGGTGGCCCTGGCCTGCGCCGCCTGGACGGCCCGCGATCTATACCGCAACAACCGGTTTCTGGGCGGCATGATGAAGGTCGCCTGGGTGCTCACGGTGCTCTATTCCGGGCCGCTGGGGCTGTGGGTCTACTACTACTCCGGGCGCGGCCAGATCCGCCGGGATTCCCTGTGGCGGCGCAGCTTCCGGTCGGTGGCGCACTGCTATTCCGGCTGCGGGCTGGGGGAAATCATCGGCGTGCTGTTCATGGTCGGGGTACTGGCGCTGAGCGGCTGGCCGGTGAATCTGGTGACCTTCGCCCTGGCCTACCTGATCGGTTTCGCCTTTACCCTGGGCCCCCTGGTGCAAAGCGGCGAGGCGTTCGCCGCGGCCCTCAAGGACTCGGTGGTGGCGGAAACGCTCAGCATCACCGCCATGGAGGCGTCCGCCCTGGGCGTCAATACCTGGCTGGGCGGCGGCGCCCGGCTCGGGGAGCCGCATTTCTGGGGCGCTCTGGTGATCTCCCTGAGCGCCGGTCTGCTGGTGGCCTACCCGGTCAATGTGCTGCTGATCCGCTTCGGTGTGAAACAGGGCATGCACGACCCCAAGCACATGATGGAGCACGGCCACGGCGGCCATTGAGGCGGGCCCGGACTGAACGGTATAGTCCGTGAAACCGAATTCCGGAAATCCCAGGGAGACGCCGTGCCCGGTGTGTCGTACCCCCGCTCCTGGCGAACCGTTCTGATCCTGCTGGCGCTGGCCGCCGTGGCGGCGGGCTGTGCCACCCGCCCCATGGGCGAGGGCCCGCGGGTGGAAGAGCGCGGCGCCGGTGCCGAGCCGCCGCCGCTGTTGCGCGATGATGTGCCCGCCGCCGACCTGGCGCCGATCTCGCCGCTGCTGCGCGCCCAGGCGGAACAGTGGCGCGGCGTGCCCTACCGGCTGGGTGGCAACGACCGCCAGGGCATCGACTGCTCCGCCTTCGTGCAGGTCACCTTCCAGTCGCGGCTGGGCATCCAGGTGCCGCGCACCACCGACGAGCTGGCCCGGCAGGGCCGCCGGGTGGGTCGCGACGAACTGCGCGCCGGCGATCTGGTGTTCTTCAAGACCGGCTTCCGCCAGCGCCATGTGGGCATCTACATGGGCGGCGACCGCTTCCTGCACGCCTCCACCAGCCGGGGCGTGATGACCTCTTCCCTGAATAACGTCTATTGGCGGCGTCATTACTGGAAGGCGCGCCGCCTGGATCTGGACGAACGGCCCTCGGCGGTGTCGCTTTCGGACGAATCACGGTAGATTACGTCACTGTTTTTGTGAGTCATCACCGTTTGATTGACCGGGAGAGTCTGAATGAGCGCCGATCTCGCGCCCCTGTTTCGTCCGTTTGAATGCAAATCCCTGAAACTGCGCAACCGCGTGGCCATGGCCCCGATGACCCGCAACTTCTCGCCCGGCCAGGTGCCCGGCGAGAACGTGGCCGGCTACTACCGCCGCCGCGCGGAAGGGCAGGTGGGCCTGCTGATCACCGAAGGTACCACCATCAATCACCCGGGCGCGCCGGGCCACGACGCGGTGCCCGCCTTCCACGGCGAGGCCGCCCTGGCCGGCTGGAAGCGGGTGGTGGAAGAAGTGCACGGCGCCGGCGGCGCCATCATTCCCCAGCTCTGGCACGTGGGCGGCACCCGCCGGCCCGGCGTGGGCCCGGACAAGGACGCCCCCGCCTACTCGCCGTCCGGCCTGTTCAAGCCCGGCAAGCCCAATGGCAAGGCCATGGACCAGCAGGACATCGACGACGTGATCCGCGCGTTCGCCGACGGCGCCCGGGACGCCAAGGCGCTGGGCTTCGACGGGGTGGAAATCCACGGCGCCCACGGCTACCTGCTGGACCAGTTTTTCTGGGAAGGCACTAACCAGCGCGACGACCGCTACGGTGGCTCCCTGGAGAACCGCGCCCGGTTCGGCGTGGAAGTGGTCCGGGCGGTGCGTGAGGCGGTGGGTGAGGACTTCGCCATCGTGCTGCGCTATTCCCAGTGGAAGCAGCAGGACTACGAGGCGCGCCTGGCCCACGACCCGGAGGAGCTGGAGCGTTTTCTGGCGCTGTTCGTGGACGCCGGCGTGGACATCTTCCATGCCTCCACCCGCCGTTTCTGGGTGCCGGAGTTCGAGGGTTCGGATCTGAACCTGGCGGGCTGGACCAAAAAGCTCACCGGCAAGCCGGCGATCTCCGTGGGCAGCGTGGGGCTGGACGACGATTTCATCGGCGCCAACAACCAGGGCATCGGCGGCACCGCCAACCCGAAGGGCATCGAGGAGCTGGTGAAGCGCATGGCGGCCGACGAATTCGACCTGATCGCCGTGGGCCGGGCCCTGCTGCAGGATCCGAACTGGCTGGTGAAAATGCGGGAAGGGCAGGGTGACGAGATCGAGCCCTTCACCAAGGCGGCGCTGGGGTCGTTGAGCTAACGCCGCTATCGCGGCGTTCGATACAGGGGACAGGATACAGGATGAAGGGGCGGGCAGCTGTGCCTGCCCCTGTATCCTTCAGCCTGTATCCTGTATCGCGGCCGCAGGCCGCTTAATCGTTTTCCAGCCGCTTGTTGATGCGCAGGGCCAGCAGGGTGCAGATCACCCCGGACAGCAGATAAACGCTGACGTAGGCGAGCCCGAAGTTCGCCGACAGGCCCAGGGCCACCAGCGGCGCGAAGGCGGCGCCGAACAGCCAGGCGAAGTCGGAGGTGAGCGCGGCGCCGGTGTAGCGGAAGCGGCGCTCGAAGTTGGCGGTCACGGTGCCGGACGCCTGGCCGTAGGACACCCCCAGCAGGGCGAAGCCGATCAGGATGAACAGGTCCTGCTGCAGCGCGGAGCCGTTCATCAGCATCGGCGTGAACAGGCTGAATACCCCGATCAGTACCGCCAGGGTGGCCACCGTGGTGCGCTTGCCGATGCGGTCGGCGATCCAGCCGGAGAACACCGTGCCGCCCATGCCGATGATGGCGCCGACGATCTGGACCGCCAGCACATTGCCGATGGCCTGGGTGTCGCCCAGATAGATCCAGGACAGCGGGAAGATCGTCACCATGTGGAACAGCGCGTAGCTGGCCAGGGCGGCGAACGAGCCGATAAAGATGTTGTAGCCCTGTTTGCGCAGCATTTCCCGGGTGCCCAGGGGCTCCAGTTCGCGCTCTTCCAGGGCGGCGGTGTACTCATGGGTCACCACCAGCCGCAGCCGGGCGAACAGCGCCACCACGTTGATGGCGAAGGCCACGAAGAACGGGTAGCGCCAGCCCCAGCCCTGGAAGTCCGCGTTGGACAGGCTGGTGAACAGGAACAGGAACAGGGCGCTGGCCACCAGGAACCCGATGGGCGCGCCCAGCTGGCCCAGCATGGCGTACCAGCTGCGCCGTTCCCGCGGCGCGTTCAGCGCCAGCAGCGAGGGCAGCCCGTCCCAGGAGCCGCCCAGTGCAATCCCTTGCAGTATCCGGAACAGCGCCAGCAGCAGAATCGAGAAACCGCCCAGGGTCTCGTAGCCGGGCAGGAAGGCGATGCCCGCCGTGGCGGTGCCGAGCAGGAACAGCGAGGCGGTCAGTTTGACGCTGCGGTCCCAGCGGCGCTGGATCATCATGAACAGGGCGGTGCCGAACGGCCGGGCGATGAACGCGAAGGAGAAGATCGTGAAGGCGTACAGCAGGCCTTCCAGCTGGCTGGCGAACGGGAAGAACACCGACGGAAACACCAGCACCGAGGCGATGCCGTACACGAAGAAGTCGAAATATTCTGAGGTGCGTCCCACCACCACGCCGACGGCGATTTCGCCGGGCGCCACCTTGGTGCGGTCGGCCGGCGGCCGGTTGTAGGTGGTCGGGAGGTCGGACTCGTAGGCTCTGGACATGCTCGGGTCTCGCTGCGTACTGGTCTGTTTGAATCCAATAAGAGTATGCTGGGCCGGGCGGCGAAGGAAATCCACTCCTTTAACCGGTGCGCCGTACTATCGCGTGGGCGAAGGATGCCCGGAAGCGCGGGCCTTCGCCATGGGACAAAATGTCCAATTCCCGCCACCCGCCCCGGCGGGTACAGTGCGCCGCACCCTGGGCCACCTCTGTTTGATCCGGTAATGCGACTACACAACTTTTTTCGTTTCGTCCCTCTCGTCGCCGCCGCCGTTCTGCTGAGCGGTTGCGATATGGTGCTGATGTCGCCGTCCGGTGATATCGCCGCCCAGCAGCGCGACCTGATTCTCTGGTCCACCTTCCTGATGCTGCTGGTGATCGTGCCGGTGATCATCCTGACGCTGGTGTTCGCGATTCGCTACCGGGCCGGCAACGATGCCACCTACAAGC
Source organism: Alloalcanivorax marinus (assembly GCF_016906305.1). Classification (GTDB taxonomy): domain Bacteria; phylum Pseudomonadota; class Gammaproteobacteria; order Pseudomonadales; family Alcanivoracaceae; genus Alloalcanivorax; species Alloalcanivorax marinus. Next base: position 27,352 of record NZ_JADDOL010000022.1, on the reverse strand, counting down.
CCGATTGGGATCACTCCACGGTGCTGGAGCTGGTGATCTGGGGCGCGCCCCTGCTGATCATCATCGCTCTGGGCGCCATGACCTGGGTGAGCACCCACAAGCTGGACCCCTACCGGCCGCTGGAGCGCATCGACGCCGGTCGCCCGCTGCCCGAGGGCGTGGAGCCGCTGGTCATCGAGGTGGTGTCCCTGGACTGGAAATGGCTGTTCTTCTACCCCGAGCAGGGCATCGCCACGGTCAATGAACTGGCGGCGCCGGTGGATCGTCCGATCCGCTTCAAGATCACCTCCGACCGGGTGATGAACTCGTTCTTCATCCCGGCCCTGGCCGGTCAGATCTATTCCATGGCCGGCATGGAGACCAAGCTGCACGCGGTGATCAACGAGCCCGGTGTCTACGACGGCTTCTCCGCCAACTACAGCGGCGCCGGCTTCTCGCAAATGCGCTTCAAGTTCCACGGCCTCAGCGACGCCGATTTCGACGCCTGGGTGGCCAAGGTCAAAAGCAGCGACGAGGCGCTCAGCCGCGTGGAATACCGGGAGCTGGAGCAACCCAGCGAGAACCATCCGGTGACCTACTACGCCAGCGCCGACGACAACCTCTATCACGACATCCTCAACCGGTGTCTGAACGAGGGCGATGTGTGCATGGACGAGATGATGGCCTTCACGGAACTGGGCATGCCCATGTGCATCGCCGGCGATCCCCGCGATCGCAAGGCGCGCCGCGAGGACGACGAGCTTCGCGAACTTCTGGACCTGACCATGGCCGACGACAGCGACCGTCGGTCCCTCAATCAGTAAACGCTGCCAGCGTCGGATAAGAGATGTCTGAATTGGACCTGACAAAGCTGATCTTCGGTCGCCTCTCCTGGGAGTCGATCCCGTTACACGATCCCATCCTGATCGGCACCTTCATCATGGTCGCCATCGGCGGCACCGCGGTGCTGGGTTTCATTACCTACAAGAAGGCCTGGGGTTACCTCTGGCATGAGTGGTTCACCAGCATCGATCACAAGAAGATCGGCATCATGTACATGGTGCTGGGTCTGGTGATGCTGCTGCGCGGCTTCGCCGACGCCATCATGATGCGCATCCAGCAGGCCTGGGCGTTCGGCGGTTCGGAGGGCTATCTGCCGCCGGAACACTACGACCAGATCTTCACCGCCCACGGCGTGATCATGATCTTCTTCGTCGCCATGCCGCTGATCACCGGCGTCATGAACTATGTGGTGCCGCTGCAGATCGGCGCCCGCGACGTGGCCTTCCCGTTCCTCAACAACTTCAGCTTCTGGATGACCACCGCCGGCGCCGTGCTGGTGATGGTGTCGCTGTTCATCGGCGAGTTCGCCAAGACCGGCTGGCTGGCCTATCCACCGCTATCGGGGATCATAAAGAGTCCCGGGGTGGGGGTGGACTACTACATATGGGCGCTACAGATCGCCGGGGTGGGGACACTGCTATCGGGGGTCAACCTGCTGGTCACCATCGTCAAGATGCGGGCCCCGGGCATGTCCCTGATGCGCATGCCGGTGTTCACCTGGACCGCGCTGTGCACCAACGTGCTGATCGTCGCCGCCTTCCCGGTACTGACCGCGGTGCTGGCGCTGCTGGCGCTGGACCGCTACGCCGACTTCGCGTTCTTCACCACCGATCTGGGTGGCAACGTGATGATGTACATCAACCTGATCTGGATCTGGGGTCACCCGGAGGTGTACATCCTGATTCTGCCGGCGTTCGGTATCTTCTCCGAAGTGGTGTCCACCTTCTCGCGCAAGCGCCTGTTCGGCTACGCGTCCATGGTCTACGCCACGGTGGTGATCACGGTGCTGTCGTACCTGGTGTGGCTGCACCACTTCTTCACCATGGGCTCCGGGCCGACGGTGAACTCGTTCTTCGGCATCACCACCATGATCATCTCGATCCCCACCGGGGCCAAGGTGTTCAACTGGCTGTTCACCATGTACCGCGGCCGCATCGAGTTCGACGTGCCGATGCTGTGGACCGTGGGCTTCATCATCACCTTCGTGATCGGTGGCATGACCGGTGTGCTGCTGGCGGTGCCGCCGGCGGACTTCGTGCTGCACAACAGCCTGTTCCTGGTGGCGCATTTCCATAACGTGATCATCGGTGGCGTGCTGTTCGGCCTGTTCGCCGGCATCACCTACTGGTACCCGAAGGCGTTCGGTTACAAGCTGGATCCGTTCTGGGGCAAGATGTCGTTCTGGTTCTGGACCATCGGCTTCTATTTCGCCTTCATGCCGCTGTACGTGCTGGGCCTGATGGGCGTGACCCGCCGCATGAACAAGTTCGACGATCCGTCCCTGCAGATCTGGTTCGTGATCGCCGCCTTCGGCGCGATCCTGATCGCCATCGGCATCGCCAGCTTCCTGATCCAGCTGTACGTCAGCTACCGCCGCCGCGACGAGCTGCGCGACGACACCGGCGATCCGTGGCACGGCCGCACCCTGGAGTGGTCCACCTCCTCGCCGCCGCCGTACTACAACTTCGCGTTCACGCCCCGGGTGCACGATCTGGACGCCTGGTGGCAGATGAAGGAGCACGGCTACCAGCGGCCGACCAGTGGCTTCCTGCCGATCCACATGCCCAAGAACACCGGCGCCGGCATCATTCTGGCGGGCATCAGCACGGTACTGGGCTTCGCGTTGATCTGGCACATGTGGCTGCTGGCCGGCGTGAGCTTCTTCGCCCTGCTGGCGGTGGCCATCGGCCATACCTTCAACTATGACCGCGACTATCACATCCCCGCCGACGAAGTGGCCGGGATCGAGGCGGAACGTACACGGATGCTTGCGAACCATGTCTGAGATCACCCACGACACCCTGGCCGGTAGCGCGGAAGACGGGCAGCGCCTGCAATTCCACGAGACCACCGAGCACCATCCGGAGACCGGCACGCTGCTGGGCTTCTGGATCTACCTGATGAGCGACTGCCTGATTTTCGCCAGTCTGTTCGCCACCTACGGGGTGCTCGGCCGTGCCTACGCCCACGGCCCCACCGGCCAGGAACTGTTCGATCTGCCGCTGGTGGCGATGAATACCACCCTGCTGCTGCTGTCCTCGATCACCTACGGCTTCGCCATGCTGCGCATGCAGATGGGCAAGCTCGGCGGCGTGATGGTGTGGCTGGCGATCACCGGCCTGCTCGGCGCCGGCTTCCTGGGCCTGGAACTGTACGAGTTCCACCACCTGATCACCGAGGACGCGGGCCCCGGCCGCAGCGCCTTCCTGAGCTCGTTCTTCGCCCTGGTGGGCACCCACGGCCTGCACGTGCTGTTCGGCATCGTGTGGCTGGTGACCCTGCTGTTCCAGCTGAAGAAACACGGCCTGATCGCCGAGAACCGCCGCCGGCTGTTCTGCCTGTCCATGTTCTGGCACTTCCTGGACGTGGTCTGGATCGGCGTCTTCACCTTCGTTTATCTGATGGGAGTGCTGCCATGAGCCAGTCCGATCACGCTCACGATCCGCACGGCCACGATCATCACGACGACGCGCCGCACAGCACCTTCAAGGGCTACATGACCGGCTTCGTGCTGTCGGTGATCCTCACCGCCATCCCGTTCTGGCTGGTGATGGCCGGAGTGATCCAGGATTCCGGCATGACCGCGCTGGTGATCCTGGGCTTCGCCGCGGTGCAGATCGTGGTGCACATGATCTACTTCCTGCACATGAACTTTCACTCCGAGGGTGGCTGGAACATGCTGGCCCTGATCTTCACGGCGGTGATCGTGTTCATCGCCCTGGCCGGTTCACTGTGGGTGATGTACCACCTGAACGTGAACATGATGCCCGGGTTGATGAAGGAGTACCTGTAAGCGCATGTCCCGCTCGGCCGCCGCGCCGGTGAGCGCCCGCCGCCAGATCGCCCGCCTGCTGTGGGGGCTGCTGGCGCTGGGCGCCTTTCTGGGCTTCCTGGCCCTGGGCCACTGGCAGGTGGAGCGACGAGCCTGGAAGCTGGACCTGATCCAGCGCGTCGATGAGCGGGTCCACGCCGACCCGCTGTCCGCCCCCCGCCCGGCGGACTGGGCGTCGCTCAATGAAGACCGGGACGAATACCGCCCGGTGCGTCTGCAAGGCCATTATCTGCACGACCGCGACACCCTGGTGCAGGCCACCACCCGGCTGGGCGGCGGCTACTGGGTGATGACCCCGCTGGCCCGCGACGACGGCAGCGTGGTGCTGATCAACCGGGGGTTCGTGGCCGGCCGCGACGCCGATTACGCGCGTCCGGACGGGCCGGTGTCGGTGACCGGCCTGCTGCGCCTGAGCCAGCCCGGCGGCGGCTTCTTGCGCGACAACGACCCCCAGGCGGATCGCTGGTATTCCCGGGACCTGGACGCCATCGCCGCGGCCCGCGGGCTGGACACGGTGGCGCCGTATTTCGTGGACGTCACCGGCGACCCGGAGGCGGCGCCCGCCGCCGGACCGGTGCCGGGGCTCACGGTGGTCGAGTTTCACAACAATCACCTGGTCTACGCCGTCACCTGGTATATGCTCGCCCTGATGGTGGCCGCCGGCGCGCTGTTCGTGGCGCGTCACGAATTCCGGCCCGCGCCCCGGGGAGACAAACACCATGACCGCACCGGTACCCACTGAGCTCGACGCCACCGGCCGCAAGAACATGCAGCAACTGATCCAGCTCCGCTGGATCGCCGTGCTCGGCCAGATCGGTACCATTCTGGTGGCCGATCTGGTGTTCCATGTGGCGCTGCCGGTGCACTACATGCTGGCGGTACTCGCCGGCCTGGTGGCGTTCAACGGTCTCAGCATGTTGCGCCTGAAGTGGGTGCGCCGCGAGGTCAGCAACGGTGAGCTGTTCCTGGCCCTGCTGGTGGACGTGGTCACCTTCACCCTGCAGCTGTGCCTGAGCGGCGGCGCCACCAATCCCTTTATCTTCCTCTACCTGTTGCAGGTGGTGCTGGCGGCGGTGCTGCTGGAAGCCTGGTCCACCTGGCTGATCGTGCTGGTCACCGCCGTGGGGTTCGTGTGGCTGGAGTTCGCCGGCCGCCCGCTGACCCTGCCGCCGGACTACGAGCGGGGTCCGTTCAGCCTCTATATCCAGGGCATGCTGATCTGCTTCGTGCTCAACGCCGTGCTGCTGGTGATTTTTATCAGCCGCATCACCCGTAACCGGCGGGAGCGGGACGAGCGGCTGGCCGCCCTGCGCCAGCGCGCCGCCGAGGAAGAGCACATCGTGCGCATGGGGCTGCTGGCCTCCGGGGCCGCCCACGAGCTGGGCACGCCGCTGTCCACCCTGGCGGTGATTCTGGGCGACTGGCGCCATATGCCGGTGTTCAAGGGCGACCCGGATCTGGATCAGGAGATCGCCGAAATGCAGGCCCAGGTGCAGCGCTGCAAGTCCATCGTCAGCGGCATTCTGCTGTCCGCCGGCGAGGCCCGCGGTGAATCCTCGGCGGAGACCACGGTACACGCCTTCCTGGACGACATCGTCGACGAATGGCGCCGCACCCGGCCGGTGGAGGACTTCGCCTACTACAACGAGTTCGGCGAGGACGTGGACATCGCCTCCGACTCGGCCATCAAGCAGAGCCTGCACAACATGCTCGACAACGCCCTGGAGGCCTCGCGGCGCCGGGTGGTGCTCACCGCGCGCCGCCGCGAGGAGGAACTGGTGCTGACGGTGAGCGACGATGGCCCGGGCTTCAGCGACGCCATGTTGTCGCGGCTCGGGCGACCCTATCAGTCCACCAAGGGGCGGGCGGGCAGCGGTCTGGGCCTGTTTCTGGTGGTCAATGTGGCGCGTACCCTGGGCGGCGGGCTGGAAGCCCGCAACCGGCCCCAGGGTGGCGCCGAGGTCACGTTGTCGCTGCCGCTGGATTCGTTGATGCTGGAAGACGCGCAGCAAGGAGACCCCTGATGAACGCCGACACCGAAACGCCGGACGACGTCCGGCGCCTGCTGATCGTCGAGGACGACGCCGCTCTGGCGCGCACCCTCGGCCGTTCCTTCGAGCGGCGCGGCTACCAGGTGCGCAGCGTGGAGGGCATGGACGGGCTCCCGGAGACCCTGGCCGAGTACCGCCCCGGCTACGCGGTGGTGGACCTGAAGCTCAAGGGCGATGCCTCCGGCCTGACCTGCGTGCAGGCGCTCCACGACCACGACCCGGACATGCTGATCGTGGTGCTCACCGGCTACGCCAGCATCGCCACGGCGGTGGAGGCGATCAAGCTGGGCGCCTGCCATTACCTGGCCAAACCCTCCAACACCGACGACATCGAAGCCGCCTTCGAGCGCGCCGACGGCAGCACCGAGGTGGCGGTGGAAGGCCGCCCCACCTCGATCAAGACCCTGGAATGGGAACGCATCCACCAGACCCTGGCGGAAACCGGCTTCAATATCTCCGAAACCGCCCGCCGCTTGGGGATGCATCGCCGCACTCTTGCCCGCAAATTGGGGAAGCGGCAGGTTAAATAGCGGCTTTGTGGCCGCTGCCCCTAAGGCATCAACCGCGTCGGCGCGGCGCGCCCCTCCCCGGGGTAATACCAATGCCGATGCGGCAGGTCCGCCAGTTCCAGCACCTTCACGTGTTCCGCGCGCAGCACCAGGATGGAAAAATCCTCGGCGATGTGGTCCCCCGGTTGCGGCAGTCCGGTCTGGTGCAGGCTGCCCGGCGGCGGGCCGTGAAAACGGGCGCGGTCCGCGCTGTCCAGTTTCGCCCAGAGCCGCTGGCAGTCCTCCGGGTGAGTGTCCGGCAACAGAAACCGTACCGGCCCGCGAAAGCGCCATTGGGTGCGGCTGGTCAGGTCGTACCAGCAGGCCTCCGCGTGGGGGTGGCCTTGCGGTGGCGCCTGGCGCTGCAGCTCGATCACTTTCTCGCTGCGCTGGTCGGTGGTGAACCACAGCTCGGCGCCGTGCCGCTCGCGCAGCGCCAGGGTGCGGCAGCGGGCGCCGTCCGGGCCCACGGTGGCGAGTTGGGCGAAACAATGGGGCGCGCCGGCGCGGGTGGCGTCGAACCAGGCGGTCCAGGGTTGAGGTACGCTCATGGGGTGGGTCTCCCTCCTTGGCTGATCGTTGGCTTTTGCGGTGCTCGCGGGCTAGAATCCGGCCATTCATTCGCTTGAACGTCCCCGAGGATTCGTGGTGATGCTGTCGCGCCCGCACAATCCGCTGCTGTTTTCCGCCTCCCGCGGCCCCGCCCGCTGGCGATGGTGAAGCTCGCCCCCGCGTGCCGCTGAGGCGCGTCCGCCGGTAACGGCGCCCCTTTGTTTTCGCTACAATCCGACACCTGAATAAGAACCGGGGACCACCATGTCACCACGCAATCTCGACGATGCCGCCCGTCAGGGCTTTACCCGCGTACCGGTGGTGCGCGAAGTCCTGGCGGATCTGGACACGCCGCTGTCCGCCTATCGCAAACTGGCCGCCGGCCCTTACAGCTACCTGTTCGAGTCGGTGCAGGGCGGCGAACGTTGGGGGCGCTACTCCATGATCGGGCTGCCGGCCCGGGAAGTGGTGCGCATCACCGGCCAGCATATCATTGTCGACGGCGAGAGCGGACGCCGGGAATTGCAGTGCGAGGACCCGATTGCCTGGATCGAGGACTACCGCCGGCAGTACCGCGCCCCGGATATTCCCGGCCTGCCGCGCTTCAACGGCGGCCTGGTGGGCTATTTCGGTTACGACAGCGTGCGCTATTTCGAGCCCCGTCTGGGCCCGGCCCCGGGGGAAGACGTGCTCGGCGTGCCGGACATCCTGCTGATGCGCTCCGAGGAAGTGGTGGTGTTCGATAACCTGCGTGGCAGCCTGTTTCTGGTGGTGCACGTGGACCCGGCCGAGGCCGGCGCCGAGGCCCGTGCCGACGCGCGCCTGGACGAACTGGAACGGCGGCTGCGCGCGCCCCTGCCGGAGCCGGAGCATCAGGTCTACGGCGAGCCGGTGGACGAGAACGACTTCGTTTCCGAGTTTCCCCGCGACCGGCACGCGGCGGCGGTGGAAACGATCCGCGAGTACATCCTCGCCGGTGACGTGATGCAGGTGGTGCCGGCCCAGCGCATGAGCTGCGAATTTCCGGCGCCGGCCATGGACCTGTACCGGGCGCTGCGCTACCTGAATCCGTCGCCTTATATGTTCTATCTGGATCTGGAGGACTTCCACATCGCCGGCTCCTCGCCGGAGATCCTCACCCGGGTGGAGGACGACCAGGTCACGGTGCGGCCGATCGCCGGCACCCGCAAGCGCGGCGCCACGCCGGAACGCGACAAGGAACTGGAAGAAGAGCTGCTGGCCGATCCCAAGGAGATCGCCGAGCATCTGATGCTGATCGATCTGGGCCGCAACGACGTGGGCCGGGTGGCGAAGCCGGGCCAGGTGCGTGTCACCGGCCATATGGAAATCGAGCGCTACTCCCACGTGATGCACATCGTCTCCAACGTGGAAGGCACCCTGCGCGAAGGCCTCGGGCCCCTGGAGGTGCTGGCCGCCACCTTCCCGGCGGGCACCCTCAGCGGCGCGCCCAAGATCCGCGCCATGGAGATCATCGACGAGCTGGAACCCACCAAGCGCGGCGTCTACGGCGGCGCGGTGGGCTACATCGGCTTCAACGACGACATGGACATGGCCATCGCCATCCGCACCGCGGTGGTCAAGGACGGCCGGCTCTACGTGCAGGCCGGCGGCGGCATCGTCGCCGATTCGGTGCCGGACCTGGAGTGGAAGGAAACCATGAACAAGGCACGCGCCGTGTTCCGCGCCGTGAACATGGCCCTGGGCGGGCTCGATCTGAACGGGGAGGGCAAATGATGCGCGTGCTGATGATCGACAACTACGACAGTTTTACCTACAACCTGGTGCAGTATCTCCAGGAGCTGGGGGCGGAAGTGCTGGTTCACCGCAATGACCGGATCGATCTGGCCGGCATGGAAGCGCTCAACGCCGACCGGCTGATGATCTCACCGGGCCCGTGCACCCCCAACGAGGCAGGCATCTCCGTGGACGCCATCCGCCATTTCGCCGGCAAGCTGCCGATTCTCGGCGTCTGCCTGGGCCACCAGGCCCTGGGGCAGGCGTTCGGTGCCCGGGTGGTGCGCGCCCGCACCGTGATGCACGGCAAGACCTCGCCGGTGTATCACACCGGCCAGGGCGTGTTCCGGGGCCTGCCCAGCCCCTATGTGGCCACCCGTTACCATTCCCTGGTGGTGGACAAGGCCAGCCTGCCGGACTGTTTCGAGATCACCGCCTGGACCCTGGACGACAACGGTGACATGGACGAGATCATGGGCATGCGTCACAAGGAACTGCCCCTGGAGGGGGTCCAGTACCATCCGGAGTCGATTCTTACCGAGCACGGCCATGACCTGCTGAACAACTTTCTCAAGGGGGAGCGCGCATGAACATCAAGGAAGCCCTGGCCACGGTGGTGGACCATATCGATCTGACCACCGACCAGATGCAGGACGTGATGCGCGAGATCATGACCGGCGGCGCCACCGACGCCCAGATCGGCGGTTTTCTGGTGGCCCTGCGCATGAAGAGCGAATCCCTGGATGAGATCACCGGCGCCGCCATGGTGATGCGCGAACTGGTCACCCCGGTGGTGGTGGACAACCGCCGCCATCTGGTGGACATCGTCGGCACCGGCGGCGACGGCGCCAACCTGTTCAACGTGTCCACCGCCAGCGCCTTCGTGGCCGCCGCCGCCGGTTGTCGGGTGGCCAAGCACGGCAACCGCTCGGTGAGCTCGAAAAGCGGCTCCTCGGACCTGCTGGAAGCGGCGGGCATCCGTCTCGATCTGAGCCCGACGGAGATCGCCCGTTGCGTGGACGGCGTGGGCGTGGGCTTCATGTTCGCGCCGGCCCATCATGGCGCCATGAAGTACGCCATCGGCCCGCGCAAGGAGCTGGGCATGCGTACCCTGTTCAACATCCTCGGGCCGATGACTAACCCGGCCGGCGTGCAGCGCCTGGTGGTGGGGGTGTTCTCCGACAAGCTTTGCCGGCCCATGGCCGAGGTGATGGGGCGCCTGGGCGCCGAGCACGTGATGGTGGTGCACGGCCTGGACGGCCTGGACGAGATCAGCCTGGCCGGCCGCACCCATGTGGCCGAGTACAAGGACGGCACCGTCAACGAATACACGCTGACCCCGGAAGACGTGGGCCTGGAGTCCGATTCCCTGGTGGGCCTGGACGTGACCGACCCGCAGGCCTCCCTGGCGCTGATTCGCGATGCCTTCGGCAAGCGCAAGGGGCGCCACGCCGGCAAGGCCGCCGACATGATCACGCTCAATGCCGGCGCCGCCATCTACGTGGCCGGCGTCACCCGCACCCTGGAGGAGGGGGTTCGGATGGCGGAGGATCTGGTCCACAATGGCGAGGCGGCGGAACGCATGCGCGAACTGGCGCAATTCTCAGTGGCCCTCAAAGAGGAGGTGTAGAGCCCACCATGAGCGAGACGATTCTGGATCGGATCATTGAACGCAAGCGGGCGGAGATCCACGCCGGCCAGCAGCACTATACGATCGGTGATTTCGAGGCCATGGCCGAGAACCAGGGCAAGGCCCGGGGCTTCGCGGCGGCCCTCTACCGCAGCGTCGCCGAGAAGCGGCCGGCGGTGATCGCCGAGGTGAAGAAGGCCTCGCCCAGCAAGGGCGTGATCCGCGAGGATTTCGACCCGGTGGACATCGCCCGCCGCTACCAGGCCGCCGGCGCCAGCGCCCTGTCGGTGCTCACCGACGAGGAATTCTTCCAGGGCCACGAGGACTACCTGCGCGCCGCCCGCAACGCCGTGACCCTGCCGGTGCTGCGCAAGGACTTCATGATCGACCCCTGGCAGATCTTCCAGAGCCGCGCCATGGGCGCCGACGCCGTGCTGCTGATCGTGGCGGCGCTGTCCGATGCCCAGCTCGACGAGCTTTACCACGCCGCCCAGCGGGCCGGCTGCGATGTGCTGGTGGAGGTGCATTCCGGCGAGGAGCTGGAGCGCGCCATGAAGCTGAACATCGAGCTGGTGGGCATCAATAACCGGAACCTGAAAACCTTCGAGACCAGCCTGGACACGACGCTGACCCTGGCCGAGCAGGTCCCCGGCGACCATCTGGTGATCACCGAGAGCGGCATCCACAGCCGTGAGGACGTGCGGCTGATGCGCGACAGCGGCATCAACGGTTTCCTGGTCGGTGAGGCCTTCATGAAGGCGGACGACCCGGGCGCCGCTCTCAAGGCGTTGTTTTTCTAGCGACAAGCTGCCAGCCACAAGCTTCAAGCAGGCGGTCTCTTGCTTGTAGCTTGTAGCTTGTGGCGGCCCCGGTAACGAAAAAAGCCCGCGTTAGCGGGCTTTTTCGTGGAACGCCGGGGCGGGGCGTCGTCAGCGGGTGCCGTAGACCACCATGGTCTTGCCCTTCACCGACACCAGGCCCTGTTCTTCCAGGTTCTTGAGGACCCGGCCCACCATTTCCCGGGAACAGCCGACGATACGGCCGATTTCCTGGCGGGTGACCTTGATCTGCATGCCGTCCGGGTGGGTCATGGCGTCGGGCTGCTTGCACAGGTCCAGCAGGGTGCCGGCGACCCGGCCGGTCACGTCCAGGAACGCCAGGTCGCCCACCTTGCGGGTGGTGGCGCGCAGGCGGCCGGCGATCTGGGCGGACACCGCGAACAGAATGTCGGCGTCTTCCCGGGTCAGCTGGCGGAACTTGGCGTAGCTGACCTCGGCCACCTCGCACTCGGTTTTCGCCTTGACCCAGGCGGAGCGGGACGGCTCGGCCTCGAACAGGCCCATCTCACCGAAGAAATCGCCGGCGTTCAGGTAGGCCATGATCATTTCGCGGCCGTCGTCGTCCTCGATCATGACGGTGACGGAACCCTTGAGGATGTAATATAAGGCGTCCGATTCGTCGCCGGCGTAAATAATGGTGCTTTTGGCCGGGTATTTACGGCGGTGGCAATTGGCCAGAAACCGATCCAGATTGGGGATTATCTTATTTCCGTCGCTCATGGGAACTCTGCTTTGGCACTGCTTGATGGCTTTCAGGGTTAAGGGCCGGAAGCCGGAAAAAAGTCGTAGCAATTCAAGCTAAAGGAGTTTGCCCTTTTTTCACGTGGCTGCCAAGGGATGTGGTGCACACTCTGTATCTTCCTGTCTCCCCTCCCGACCGCCCTCAAAGCCGCGCCCGCGGGCGGCCGGACTATGGCGAAACGCCGCTCTGTGGTAGTCTGCGCGGCCATTCCGGGACGCTTTGAGCAGGAGAGAGCGGATGAAGGCGGTGGTCGAATGGCAGGGCGATGTCTGCTTCCAGGCGGAATCCGGTAGCGGGCACACCATCGTGATGGACGGGCCTCCGGACCACGGTGGCCAGAATCGGGGCGCGCGCCCCATGGAAACCGTGCTGATGGGCCTGGGCGGTTGCTCCAGCTTCGACGTGGTGCACATTCTCGGCAAGGCCCGACAGGACGTGAGCACCTGCCGCTGTGAACTCAGCGCGGAACGCGCCGAGGACGAGATTCCCGCCGTTTTTACCAAAATTCACCTGCACTTCGTGGTCTCCGGCAATAACCTCAAGGAAGCGCACGTCAAGCGGGCGGTGTCCTTGTCCGCGGAGAAGTACTGTTCCGCGGCCATCATGCTCAGCCGTGGGGGTGTCGAGGTAACCCACAGCTATACCATCGAGTCCCGCTAACGCGGCAGCAACGGTCAACGGGGAAACGCAGTGGTGAAAGATCCCAATCCCAAGATTACGGTTCATGGTTTCAACAACCTGACCAAATCCCTGAGTTTCAATATCTTCGATATCGCCTATGCGAAGACCGAGCAGCACCGCAAGGAGTACATCGAGTACATCGATGAACTGTACAACGCGGAACGGCTCACCGAGATTCTCACCAATGTGACGCGCATCATCGGCGCCAACATCCTCAACATCGCCCGCCAGGATTACGATCCCCAGGGCGCCAGCGTGACCATGCTGATCGCCGAGCATGAGTCGCCGCCCACCGACGAGGACTGGGACGAGGAAGCGCCGGGGCCGCTGCCGGATTCGGTGGTGGCGCACCTGAACAAGAGCCACGTGACGGTGCACACCTATCCGGAATCCCACCCGGACAACGGCATCTCCACCTTCCGGGTGGACGTGGACGTGTCCACCTGCGGCGTGATTTCACCGCTACGCGCGCTCAATTACCTGATCCACAGCTTCGATTCGGACATCGTCACCATCGATTACCGGGTGCGCGGCATGACCCGTGACGTGGACGGCACCAAGCACTACATCGACCACGACATCAACTCGATCCAGAACTTCCTGACCGAAAGCACGCAGAACGCCTATCAGATGATCGACGTGAACGTGTACCAGGAGAACATCTTCCACACCAAGATGCTGCTCAAGGAATTCGACATCGAGAACTATCTGTTCGGCGCCGGCAGCGACGAATTCGACGAGGCCGCCCTGGCCAACATCAAGGAGCGTCTGCGCACCGAGATGCTGGAGATCTTCTACAGCCGCAACATGTAGTCGTCGCAAGCTTCAAGCCGTATAAAAAAAACCGCCGGTTTCGCCGGCGGTTTTTTTGTTCGTTCAAACCCGGTAGGTGGCGAAGGTCATTACCTTGCTCATCAGGGTCATGGCGCCGCGTATCGGCGGCGGCAGGGGGGCGCCGCCGGCGTCGCTGGCGGTGACCGCGTGTTTCAGCTCATCGGTGCGCATCTGTTCAAGGATGGCCCGGCTGCGGCGGTCACGCTGGGGCAGCCGCGCCATGTGGTTCTCCAGGTGGCGCACCACCTGATTTTCCGTTTCCGCCACGAAGCCCAAGCTCCAGCGGTCACCGGCCAGGCCCGCGCCGGCGCCCAGGGTATAGCTCATGGCGTAGAAAATCGGATTGAGGCGACTGGGCACCCCGCCCAGTTCGCGGATGCGGTCCTCGCACCAGGCCAGATGGTCCTCTTCCTCGCGGGCCGCCTCCTCCATGGCATGGCGCACATGGGGCAGGGTGGCGGTGCTGGCCTGGCCCTGATAGAGGCCCTGGGCGCACACCTCGCCGGTATGGTTGATGCGCATCAGCCCGGTCACATGCCGCCGTTCGCCGTCGGACAGGGGGCCCTCGTCGCGGGCCTGATCCAGCCCGGGGGGCTGGCGCTCGGCGCGGGCGGAGCCCGGCGTCAGGGTGCGCATGGCGTTGTCCACCCGGCTGAGCAGGCGGTCCAGGGGGGTCAGCTGTCGCTCGGTCATGACGGTCTCCGAAGCAGGGTTGCGGGCATGCTAGCGCCAAAGGCGGCCGCCGTGAAGCGCCGGGCGGCCCGCCGTTGCGCTGGATCAAGCCGGGTCGGCGGGTTCGGCCGGTCGCCCCGTGAAACGCACCAGGGTCTCGCGCAGCACGCTCATTTCCACCGGCTTGGGGATGTGGGCGTTCATGCCCGAGGCCAGGCTGCGCTCGCGGTGCTCACGCAGGATATGGGCGGTCAGCGCCACGATCGGCACCGCCGGGCGGCCGTCGCGCCGTTCCTGCTCGCGGATGCGGCGGGTGGCCTCGAAGCCGTCCATCACCGGCATTTCGCAGTCCATCAGGATCAGGTCGTAGCGGGTCCGTTCCGCCATCGCCACCGCCTCCTGGCCGTTGGCGGCCAGCTCCGGCGTCAGCCCCAGCTTGTGCAGCATGCCGCGGATCACCTTCTGGCTGAGCTTGTGGTCCTCCACCACCAGCAGCCGCAGGTGCGGGTCCGGCGCGGTCTGCGGGTCATCGCGCGGCGGCGCTTTCAGGCCCAGCTCCTCGGCCAGTACCTGCTTGAGCCGGGGCGCCGACACCGGTTTGGGCAGCACCCGGTGAATGCCGGCATTGCGCGCCTCCTTGTCGTCCGGGGCGCTGTTCACGCCGCTGAGCATGATCAGCACCGCCGGGTGGGTGATCACCGGATCCTCGTGGATGCGCGCCGCCAGTTGCAGCCCGCTCATGCCCGGCATCAACTGGTCCACCAGCACCACGTCGTAGGGTTCGTGGATATTGGCCTGGGTGCGCAGGGAAGCCAGCGCTTCGCGGGGATCGTGGCTGGCGGTGACGCGCATGCCCCAGCTCAGGGCCAGATGGCGGATCACCCGGGTCACCGTGGAGGAGTCGTCCACCACCAGCATGCTGCGGCCCTGCAGCAGGTGGTCGTCGGTATCCGCCGGCGCATGGCCCGGGTCCAGGGAGGGCAGCGGCAGCACGAACCAGTAGCCCGGCTCCGCGCCGTGTTCGTCGCGGCGGCCGTGGCGGCCTCCCATGGCGGTGATCAGCTGCTCCGCGATCACCCGGTTGAGGCCGGCGCTGTCCCGGCGGCTGTCCTGCTCGCGCAGCCGCCGCAGGCTGCCCGCCCGCAGGGCGCTGCCGGCCAGCTCGAAGCGCACCAGGCCGGCCCGGCCGGTGGGTTCCAGGGAAATATCGATGACCAGTTCGCCGGGCTGGGCGTGACGGATCAGGGCACCGATCAGGTTGGTGAGCACCTGGCGCAGCCGGCCGGCGTCGCCTTCCACCAGGGTCGGCACATTGGTGTGCACATGGGTGATCAGCTCCACCTGCTTTTCCTCGGCCCGCTCGCGGAACAGGTCCACCGCGTCCATCAGCAGGTCATGGGTGTTCAGGGCCTCCCGGTCCAGCTCCACCTCCTGGTCGGCCAGCTGCGAGTATTCCAGCACGTTGTTGATGATCTTCAGCAGATTCTCGCCGGCGTTGCGAATGCCGCCCACGCATTCCCGCTGGTTCGGTGACAGGGGGGTGTCCTCCAGGATCTCGGCCATGCCGAGGATGCCGCTCAGCGGCGTGCGCACGTCGTGGCCCATGCGCGCCAGGGTTTCCCGGCGGGTGCGCTCCACCGCCTCCGCCACCGCCTGGTCACGGCGTGCCTCGACCACCAGCCGTTGCCGGCGCTGCAGCTGGATGCGCAGACCCACCGCCTGCACCAGGGCCGCCAGGTTGACCGCGATCATCACGCTCAGCACCAGGTCGAAGCCACCGTCGGTGATGCCGAACATGGTCAGACAGGCCAGCACCAGCGGGCTGGAGATCAGCAGGCTGGTGAAAAAGTAGAGGCTGCCCTGGGGCGCCTCCCGGTGCCAGGCCTGATAGGCCAGCATCACCAGCAGCGCCGCCGCCACCAGCGCCAGGCCGAAGGCCAGGCTCAGGCCGGTGACCACCGGCAGCCAGGGCGCCACCAGCAGGCCCGCCACCGCCAGCCCGGAGACGCCCAGCAGCAGCCGGTGCAGCCAGGGGGCGTAGCGGCGGCTGTCCACGAAGGTGCGGCCCACGCCACAGGCGCACACGATCACCAACATGATCGACGCCACCTTCAACGCCGGCAGCGGCGGGCCCCAGAACGGGCTGTCGGCGAGCTGGCCGGAGGCGAACAGCAGCAGCGCCACCATCGCCACCAGGAAGCCGGCGTGGTAGCCGTGGCTGGGGCCGCCGCGCAGCAGGGCCACCAGCAGGTTGTAGAGGGCCAGGGTCAGCATCACTCCGAGCAGGACCCAATACAGCAGGTAGCGGGGATCGTTGCCCACGGCGCCGGCCAGATCGGTCAGGGTCACTGAATAGAGCATGCTGCCACGGGGATTGACCCGCCAATAGAACACGCGGGTGCGCTGCGGGGGCAGGTCCACCAGGTACACCGGATTGCGGTGCAGAAACCGTTCCGCGCCGGTGGCCGGGCGATAGCCGGCGTCGCCGGGCACGAACAGGGTGCTGTCGACGTAATTACGCGGCCCCAGCACCAGCGCGAAGCGGCCCGCCACCGGCAGTTCGTTGCGCACCGCCACGCGGATCCACCAGGGGTGATCGCTGAGGCCCAGCCCTTCCACGAAGCGCGCCCCGGGGCGGAAGTCGTCGTCGTGGGCGCCGGCCGCCAGCGTCTCCACGGTGAGGGCGCCGTCCGGATCGGACAGGTACTCGGAATAGATGGTGATGCGGGCCTCGTCCAGCGGGCCGCTGATCACATAGGGCGGCGGCGTATCGGCCCGGGCCAGGCCGCCGATCAGCAGGCACGGCACCAGCAGCACCAGCAGCCAGGGCCACGCCGCGCCCGTCGCGCTAGCGGGGCGCCACCGCCTCCGCGTCCTCTTGGTCCTGCCTTGCCCTGTCGTCATCGCTTCCCCGATCCAGCACCAGGGCGTCCAGCCCCGCCTCGGAGAGGATATAGGCTCCCAGCTCACTGCGTCGACCTTCCGCGCACAGCACATAGGTAAAGGCGCGTTCCAGACGCGGGGCGCGCTGGCGCAGTTCGTGCAGCGGCAGATTGCGGGCGCCGGGGATCATGTCGTGGCGCGCTTCCATGGGCAGGCGCACGTCCACCAGCACCAGCGGCCGTTCCCCTTCCAGCACCAGGGTGTCCAGCTGATCCTCGCTGAGGCGGCGGATCACGGAGCTCTGCAGCAGCGTCTGGAAGTCCGCCTTGTCCAAGCACATCAGCTCGCCGTCGCTGGTCATGGTGACGGTGGCGTTGCGGGGCTGGTCGCTGATCAGCGCGTCCTCGCCGAAGAAGCGTCCGGCGGACAGCGCCGCCAGCGGTTCGCTGCCGGCGGCGCCGGCGCGGGTGACCATGGCCTTGCCGCGCTTGATCACGTAGAAGGTGTCGCCGGCGGCGCCTTCCTGGATCACCGTCTCGCCCAATTGCACCGGCCGGGGCTGGAATTTGACGAACAGGGCGTGCAGTTGCGCCGGGGGGACCTGAGCCAGCAGCCCGGAGGCGAGCAGGGCGTCCATCCAGTCGTGGTCGTCGGCGTGTTCATCGGGCAGCAGGTCCGGGGCCTGGGTCCAGGCCATCAGCAGGTCGAGTTTGTCCCGGTCGATGCTGTAGAGCACGGCACTGTCGCGGGTGATGGCGTTGACCGTATGGCGGGGGTAGTTGTCCAGAGCCAGGTAGTTTTCGTCGTCGGCGGCGGCGAAAACACGCACCGTGTAGCCGGCGTCGATCAGATCCAGCTCGCCCTCGACCAGAAAAAACGCCTGATCCGACCTCTGACCGCGTTTGAACAGCAGCCGCCCGGCGGGCAAGCGGTGCACCTGAAACTGGTCGCGAATCTCGCGCAAATGGGACGGACTCAGGCCGTCGAACGGAATGAACAGACTCAGGCGGCGCATATCGGCGCCGTCGCCGTCCGGGGACGGGTGGCGCGTGTCGGGCCCGGTGGCGCTCATGAAACTCCCCCTTTTTTTGTCATCGCGGCCGTCCCCCAGGGCGGCCAGTCTTTCACTGTAGGGGGTTTCGCGGCGCCACGCACGGGCCGGGGGTTGCCGGTGTGATGGAGTCCGCGCGGGGGCCCTACAGCAGCGCCAGCAAGGTCACGGCGCCGCCGCTGAGCATCAGCAGCAGGAACACCAGCCGGCGCATGGCCGGTTCACTCAGGGGCGGCGGATAGCGATGGCCCAGCCAGGACACCAGCGCCACCACCGGCAGGCTCATCAGGCCGGTGCGCAGCACGTCGCCGGTGAGATCACCGTGCAGGGAGACCACCGTGAGGCGGCCCAGGGAAGTCAGGGAAAACAGCGCCACCAGGGTCAGGCGCAGGGTGGCGGCGGGCACCGGCTGCCGGTAGAACTGATAGACCACCGGCGGGCCGCTGATGCTGAACAGGCCGCCGAAGAAGCCGCCCAGGGCGCCGGCACCGATGAACGCCGGCGGCGAGGAGAGGGTGTCGCGCTGATGGGGGCGGCGCGCCATCACCGCGCCGGCGGCGAAGATGATGACCCCCAGCAGCAGGTGCAGCAGGTGTTCGGCGTTGCGGTCCAGGTAGCCCAGGGCGAACACGCCCACGGCCATGGCCGGCAGGCCGCCGGCCAGGCTCAGCACCACCAGCCGCCAGTTCACCTGGCGCAGGCGCGGCAGCACCACCACCGAGGCGAGCATCAGGTTCATGATGTTGAGCGCGGTGGCGGTGACCGGAATCGACGCCACCTGGGTGAGGGTGACCACGGTGAGCACGAAGATGCCCAGGGCGAAGCCGGTCACCGTCTGGATGTAGCAGCCGACGGCCACCGCCGCCAGGAACAGGGGAATCGATTCAGGCACGGCGTGCCGTCACGATTGTTCCCGTGCTACCGCCCGGTAGCCGATGTCGGTGCGGTGGTAGGCGTCGCGCCAGGTGATCTTCGCCACCGCCTCATAGGCGCGGCGCTGGGCATCGGCGACGCTGTCGCCCAGGGCGGTGACGCACAGCACCCGGCCGCCGTTGGTGACCACCTGGCCGTCTTTTTCGGCGGTGCCGGCATGGAACACCTTGACCGTGTCCGAGTCGGCCTCGTCCAGGCCGCTGATGGCGTCGCCCTTGTCGTAGCCGTCCGGGTAGCCGCCGGCGGCCATCACCACGCCCAGGGTGGGGCGCGGGTCCCAGTCCGCCTCGATGCGGTCGAGCTGGCCGTCCAGGGCGGCCAGGCACAGCGCCGCCAGATCGGAGCGCAGGCGCATCATGATCGGCTGGGTTTCCGGGTCACCGAAGCGGCAGTTGTACTCGATCACCTTGGGCTGGCCGTCGGCGCCGATCATCAGGCCGGCGTACAGGAAGCCGGTGTAGGGCATGCCCTCGGCGGCCATGCCGGCCACGGTGGGGCGGATCACCTGATCCATGATGCGCTGGTGGACCTCGTCGGTGACCACCGGCGCCGGTGAATAGGCGCCCATGCCGCCGGTGTTGGGGCCGCTGTCGCCATCGCCCACGCGCTTGTGGTCCTGGCTGGTGGCCATCGGCAGGATGTGCTCGCCGTCCACCATGACGATGAAGCTGGCTTCCTCGCCGTCCAGGAATTCCTCCACCACCACCCGGTGGCCTGCGTCGCCGAACTTGTTGCCGTCCAGCATATCGCGCACCGCGTCCTCGGCTTCCTCCAGGGTCATGGCCACGATCACGCCCTTGCCGGCGGCCAGGCCGTCGGCCTTGATCACGATCGGCGCGCCCTGCTCGCGCACATAGGCGAGGGCTTCATCCATGTCCGTGAAGTTGCCGTAGGCGGCGGTGGGAATGGCATGGCGGGCCAGAAAGTCCTTGGTGAAGGCCTTGGAGCCTTCCAGCTGGGCGGCGGCCTTGGAGGGGCCGAAGCACTTCAGGCCACGGGCCTGGAAGTAGTCCACCAGACCTTCCACCAGCGGCGCCTCGGGGCCGACGATGGTCAGGGCCACGCCTTCGCGCTCGGCCAGTTCGGCCAGGGCCGCCTGGTCGCTCACGTCCACCGCCACGTTTTCCAGCTTGGCGTCCCGGGCGGTGCCGGCGTTGCCCGGCGCCACCAGCACCTTCTCCACCGCGTCCGCCTGGGCCACTTTCCAGGCCAGTGCATGCTCGCGGCCACCGCCGCCGATGATCAGAACCTTCATTACGAATACCTTGGTAAATCCGATACAGGATACAGGATGCAGGATACAGGGCCGGACCGAGTGTTTTCCTGAATCCTGTACCCTGAATCCTGTATCGTTTTTGCTTTAATGCCGGAAATGGCGCATGCCGGTGAACACCATCGCCATGTCCGCCTCGTCGGCGGCGGCGATCACTTCCTCGTCGCGGATCGAGCCGCCGGGCTGGATCACGCAGCGGATGCCGGTCTCGGCGGCGTTGTCGATGCCGTCGCGGAACGGGAAGAAGGCGTCGGAGGCCATCACCGAACCCTTCACCTCCAGGCCCGCGTGCTCGGCCTTGATGGCGGCGATGCGCGCGGAATTGACGCGGCTCATCTGGCCGGCGCCGACGCCGATGGTCTGCCGGTTACGGGCATAGACGATGGCGTTGGATTTGACGAACTTGGCCACCTTCCAGGCGAAGATCAGATCGTGCATTTCGGTCTCCGTGGGCGCCCGCTTGGTGACCACCTTGAGGTCGCCCTCGGTGATCATGCCCACGTCCCGGTCCTGTACCAGCAGGCCGCCGTTGACGCGCTTGTAGTCCAGGCCCCGGGCGGTGGGGCCGTCGATCTCGCCGCACGTCAGCACCCGCACGTTTTTCTTGGCGGCGGTGACGGCCAGGGCCTCTTCGCTGACCCGCGGGGCGATGATCACCTCCACGAACTGGCGGTCGACGATGGCCTTGGCGGTGGCCGCGTCCAGCTCCCGGTTGAAGGCGATGATGCCGCCGAAGGCGGATTCCGGGTCGGTGGCGAAGGCCAGGTCGTAGGCGTGCTCGATGCCGTCCAGACTCACCGCCACGCCGCAGGGGTTGGCGTGCTTGACGATCACGCAGGCCGGCTTGGTGAAGGATTTGACGCACTCCAGGGCGGCGTCGGTGTCGGCGATGTTGTTGTAGCTGAGCGCCTTGCCCTGCAGCTGGCGGGCGGTGGCGACGCTGGCGGCGGCGGGCTCGCGCTCCACGTAGAAGGCCGCTTTCTGGTGCGGGTTCTCGCCGTAGCGCATGTCCTGCGCCTTGCGGAAATTCAGGTTGATGGTGCGCGGGAAGTCCTGGTTGTTCTCGCCCACCAGCTTGCCGAAGTGGTTGGCGATGGCGCTGTCGTAGGCGGCGGTGTGCTCGAACGCCTTGATCGCCAGGTCGAAACGCAGCCCGTCGGACAGGGCGCCCTGGTGCGCCTGCATATCGTCCAGCACCCGGGCGTAGTCGGCGGCGTCGGTGACGATGCCCACGTGGGCGTGGTTCTTGGCCGCCGAGCGCACCATGGTCGGGCCGCCGATGTCGATGTTCTCCACCGCCTCTTCCAGGCTGCAGTCCGGCCGCGCCACGGTGGCTTCGAAGGGATACAGGTTAACCACCACCAGGTCGATGCGCTGGATGCCGTTGTCCGCCATCACGCCGTCGTCCTGGCCGCGCCGACCGAGAATGCCGCCGTGCACCTTGGGATGCAGGGTCTTGACGCGGCCGTCCATCATTTCCGGGAAGCCGGTGTAGTCGGACACTTCGCGCACCGCGATGCCGGCGTCCCGGATGGCGCGGAAGGTGCCGCCGGTGGACAGCAGCTCGACGCCACGGTCCGCCAGGGCACGGGCGAAGTCGACGATGCCGGTTTTGTCGGAAACGCTGATCAGCGCGCGTTCAACGGCCTTGCTCATGGTTGCTCACCTTCGGTGTCACGCCGGCACGCCGGGGGCGGCGCGGGGCGCGCGTACATTCATCGGGTCGGAAAAGAAAAAAGGGCAGTATCACTGCCCTTGGGATCGGCGGCCCGCCGTTACAGCAGGCCGTACTGCTTGAGTTTCTTGCGCAGCGTGCCCCGGTTCAGGCCCAGCAGCTCGGCGGCCTTGGTCTGGTTGCCCCGGGTGTATTCCAGGACTTTTTCCAGCAGCGGGATTTCCATCTCCGCCAGGACCATCTGGTAGAGCTCGCTGACCGGCTCGCCGTCGAGCTGGTTGAAGTAGTCGGCGAGGGAACGACGCACGCAGTTGCGCAGGGTGTCGTGGGTCTCGCTACGGGCCAGCGTCAGATGGGGTTTGCGTGATTCGGCGGTATTCATTTCTGTGAGTGTCCGTGCTGCAGCGGTCTTCATTGAAGAAAGGGTCATGCGGCCAATGCTCCGTCTTTTGTCCGGGCTGAGGGGTTCCGGGCAGACACCTCGCCATAGCGACCGAAGCGGACACGGTCGCCGAGGGCGTTGATCTCTTGGAAAAACTGCTCAACGGCCCGCTGTTGTGGGCCGGCCTCGTCCAGCTTGTTGAACCCGCGCCGGAAAGCGTCTCCGCCGGGCAGGTATTGCGTGTACCAGCCCAGATGCTTGCGGGCGATACGCACGCCGGTGTATTCCCCATAAAAGTGGTGCAGGTCCGCGAGGTGCGTCAGGACGCGCTCGCGCACTTCCTCGACCCGCGGTGCCTGGGGCAGCCGGCCGTGTTCCAGGTAATGCAGGGTGTCCCGGAAGATCCAGGGATTACCTTGGGCGGCGCGGCCGATCATAATACCACTGGCACCCGTGGATTCCAGTATCCGATGGGCGTTTCGCGGCGATTTGATATCACCATTGGCGATAACCGGCAGGCTCACCGATTCCACCACCGTCTTTATGGTCTCGAACTCCGCCTCGCCGTTGAACTTGTCGGCCCGGGTGCGGCCGTGAATGGCCAGCGCCTGGATGCCGGCGCGTTCCGCCAGGCGGGCGATCTCCACGGCGTTGCGGTGCTCGCGGTCGGGGCCGGTGCGGATCTTCAGGGTCACCGGCACGTCCACGGCGGCCACCACCGCGTTCAGGATCCGGGCCACCAGATCCGGGTCGGACAACAGCGCGGAGCCGGCGGCGCGCTTGCACACCTTCTTCGCCGGGCAACCCATGTTGATGTCGATGATCTGGGCGCCCCGGTCCACGTTGGCGCGGGCCGCCTCGGCCATCATGCGCGGCTCGCCGCCGGCGATCTGCACCGAGATGGGACCGGGCTCGCCGCCATGGTCCAGGCGCTGGGCGGATTTGCGGGAGTTCCAGAGACGCGTATCCGAGGTCACCATTTCGGACACCACCAGTCCGGCCCCCAGCTCCCGGCAAAGACGCCGGAACGGGCGATCCGTCACGCCGGCCATGGGCGCGAGAATCAGGGGGTTGGGAAGCAGGTGGGGGCCGATCCGCATGGCAACTCGTTGTGAAAAGCGTCGGGTTGGCAGGATTTCCGTTTCAGGGTGTCGCCTGAAAATAGGTTCAAGGCCCCGCGCGGGGGCGCACGGGGGGCGACAATGATAGAGACCCGGGGCCCGGCTGGAAAGCCCCGATTGCCGCCTTGGGCTCAGGGCGCCCGGCTGAGGCGGTCGGGGGCGGCCTCGGCGGGCAGCAGGCGCAGGTCGTAATTGACCGCCCGGGGGCCCGGGTCGACGATCTCCAGACCGATGTGTACCGGGGTACCGCTGGGCATGGCGGTGGCGCCGCTGAGGTCGCCGCGCAGGTATTCCGCCGGCGGGAAGCGGCGGCTGGCCACCACCCGGCCCTGCAGGTCGGTGAAGGTGAGCTCCAGCACCGGGAACGGCTGCGGCCAGTCCGCCTCGTTGAACAGCAGGGCGTCCACCATCAGGGCGTCACGGAACCGGGGATGGCTGCGTACCACCAGATTGGCGCCGCGCAGCCGCGACGGGTCGGAGTGCAGCGGCAGGGCGCAGCCCAGCAGTTCGCAGGCCTGGGCGTAATAGGGGCGCCACTGGGGCTGGCGGGCCAGCTCCTGGAAATGGAACACCGCGTACTGACCGGCCAGCACCAACAGGGCCAGCAGCGACAGAAGCCCCCATTTGAGCAGTACCGCCGGCCCCGCCGGCGGCGGCGCCACATAGTCGAGCCGTTCGTTGGCGGCGCGGTGACGGGCGGCGTCGCGGTTGAGGAAATCGAACGGGTCCGGGTCGCGGTCCTCCGGCCCGCCGTCGGGGCCGGGGTCCGCGGTATTGCGGGTCAGCAGCGCCGAGGCGGGCGGCGGCGAGGCAGCAGGCGTGCCCCGGGCCGGGCCGGCTGGGGCGCCGGCCCCGGCCTCGTCCTCGTCCTCCAGGTCCCGGAGCAGTGCTTCCGCCCAGGATTCGTCCGCCGGGCCCGGGTCGTCGCCCGCCTGGCGGCCGTGCGCGGTGGCGTCGGAGAAGCCGTCGTCGGAAAAGCCATCGCCCAGGGCGTCGTCCAGATCCGCGAAGCGGTCGCCGTCCCGGTCCGGGCCGTCCATATCCAAAAAGGCGTCGCTCAGTTCCAGCCCGCCCTGTTCGCCGCCGGAGGGAGCCAGCCGCGGTGCGTCCTCGTCCAGAGCCCGGTCCCAGCGGCCGTCCTCGCCGCGTGGGGCGGCGCCGCCGATCAGATGGTCGGTGGCCTGGAAAATCCGCAGACAGGACCCGCACCGCACCGCGCCGCGGGCCTGGCTCAGGTGGTCGTCGTTGATCTTGAACTGGGCGCCGCAGTGCGGACAGCGGGTTTTATAGGGGCCGGCCATGGTTCGACGTCTCGGCGCATTGCAGCAAGCTGGAGGAAATAAAGGTTGTACAGAACAAAGCGGGTACGCCGCAAGGCTGGCGGCGCCCGTTTGCTACCTGGAACACGCCGGCGCTCAGCGGCGCACGCCGTCGATGCGTACCCAGTCGCCGCGCTGGCGGGTGGGGGCCAGATCGAACCAGGGCGCGTAGGCCTCGCGCACCGCCGCCGCCTGATCCGCCAGGATGCCGGACAGCGCCATGGGCGCGCCGGGCCGGCAGCGGCCGGCCAGGGTGGCGGCCAGCTCGATCAGCGGTCCGGCCAGAATATTGGC
Source organism: Alloalcanivorax marinus (assembly GCF_016906305.1). Lineage (GTDB taxonomy): Bacteria > Pseudomonadota > Gammaproteobacteria > Pseudomonadales > Alcanivoracaceae > Alloalcanivorax > Alloalcanivorax marinus. The sequence continues at coordinate 2,243 of NZ_JADDOL010000022.1, read as the reverse complement.
CACCAGCAGGTCGTACTGTTCCTGTGCCGCCAGCGCGTCCGGCAGGCACAGGCTGAGCCGCTCGCCGACGCCGTTGGCGGCGGCGTTGTCGGCGCTGGCGGTGAGCGCCTGGGGATCGATGTCGGTGCCCACGGCGGCGTCGGCGCCCAGCAACAGGGCGGCGATGGCCAGCACCCCGGAGCCGCAGCCGAAGTCCAGTACCCGGCGGCCACGCAGATCGGCGCCGTCCAGCCACTCCAGGCACAGCGCGGTGGTGTCGTGGGTGCCGGTGCCGAACGCCAGGCCCGGGTCCAGCTTCAGGTTCACCGCGTCCGGTTCCGGCGCCTCGCTCCAGCTTGGCACGATCCACAGCCGCTCACCGAAGCGCATGGGCTGGAAGTCGTCCATCCAGGCCCGTTCCCAGGCCTGCTCGGCCAGCGGCTCCACCCGGTGGTCGGCGAAGGCGAGACCCTGCTCGCCGAGGGCGGCCAGCACCGCGTCCAGATCGGCGCCGTCCTCGAACAGGGCGGTGACCACGGTGGTGTTCCACAGCGGCCGGGCCCCCGGCGGCGGTTCGAACACCGGCTGATCGGCGCCATCGGTGAGCGTCACCGCCGCGGCGCCCAGATTTTCCAGGCTGTCCTGAAAGGCGTCCGCGTGGCGCGGCTCGGTGGCGATGTGCAGCTGCTGCCAGGCCATGGCGTCTCCGGGGTCGGGTAGGTCGGAACCAAACCCGCGCAGTGTATATCACAGAGGGGGCGGGTTCAGCCGCGATGCGCCGCCGCTGGCGACACCGCGCGAGCGGCGCGTATAGTTGAAGTGAAATCATTGTCCGGTCGCCGTGGCGCGGCCGCTGCCTCGATGAGGAGACCCATGACCGAAAATATGGCCGAAACCATTCTGGCGGCGATGGCGTTGATGGCCCTCGGCGTGCATGGGCTGGTGCCGCGTCTGTCGCTGTTCGCCAATTCGGGTGCCCGTGCCAAGGCGGATCCGGAGAAGCGGCTGCTGCAGGTGCTGGTGGTGCTGGCCATGGTGGTGGTGCCGCTGTGCGACGCGCTGCTGCCCTGGTTCGAATTCGCCGACGTGGTGTTTCTGGACGAGGCCGCCTGGGTCGGGCTGATGCTCGGCAGCGCCGCCATCTGGCTGTTCTGGCGCGCCGGGCGCGACCGGGGGCCGGCGCTGGCGCCCTGCGGCACCCTGCGTGGTGGCGGTGTGTACCGCTATCTGCGCCATCCGGTGTACGCGGCCCTGCTGTTGTGGGCGCTGGCGCAGTTGCTGTTGCTACAGAACTGGCTGGCCGGGCCGGTGGCGGCGCTGACCTTCACGGTGGCCTATGCGCTGCGGATGCCTCTGGAGGAGCAGCAGAACCTGGAGCGCCACGGCCACCGGTATCTGGATTATATGGAGCGGACCGGGGGCATCATCCCCCGGTTGACGCGTCCGCGGTCCGATTGACGGCCGCCGGCGTACAGGGGAGTTCGGGATCATGATTCATATTCACCCTCTCAGCCGCGCGCAACTGGAGCGCGTGGTGGCCGATTCCCAGGTGGTGGAGCGGGACGGCCACGGCATCAAGGTGCTGCGGCTGCGGGATGGACGCTATCTGAAATATTTCCGGCGCAAGCGCTTTTTCAACCGCGAGTTGCTGTCGCCGGCGGCGGTGCGTTTCGCGCGCCACGCCCGGCGGCTGGAGCGTCTGCGCATTCCCACTCTGCGGGTGGAGAGCCTGCATCGCATTATCGGCGAGCCGCACACCGTGGCGGTGTATCAGCCGATGCCCGGCGAGACCCTGCGCGCGTTGCTGGCGCGCGGCGAAATGGATGGCCAGCTGATGTATCGGGTGGGCGTGTTTCTGGCGCGGTTGCATCGGCAGGGTGTGTTCTTCCGGTCGGTGCATCCGGGCAATATCGTGATCGACGGTTTCCGGATCGGGCTGATCGATGTGCTGGATATGAAGGTGCGGCCCTGGTCCATGTCGCGTTGGGCGCGGCGGCGTAACTGGCTGCATTTTCTGCGTTGCGTGGAGGATCGGGCCCATTGGCGGCCGGAGTGGATCGAGGCGTTGCTGTTCGGGTATCGGGACGCGGCGGATTTGCCGATGCGGGAGGTGGGGGAAGTGGCGGAGCGCATTCGCGATTTTCTGTTCTAGGGGGTTTTTTCTGGGGTGGGTTCTCCAGAGGGGCCGGCGGGAACGGTTTCCCCCGGCCCGGACACGCGGCAAGTACGTCCCTGTAGCTCGTTTCCGGCATCCCTGCCTCCAA
>NZ_JADDOL010000021.1 GCF_016906305.1 Alloalcanivorax marinus | reverse complement strand
TACCCGGGTGGTTCAGGCTTTTTCTTTATGTCCCTTCAACTGTGGGACAGCAGTGGCCCGAGGGCGGCCTTTTTTGTCTGCCGGGCGGTGTCAGAAGAACAGCCGCGGCAGGTAGGTGGCGATTTCCGGGAACATCATGATCAGCGCGATGCCCACGATCTCCACCAGCACGAACGGGATCACCGACACATAGATGTCCTTCATGGTGATGCTGGGTGGCACCACCCCCTTCAAATAGAAGAGGTTGAACCCGAAGGGTGGTGTCATGTAGCCGATCTCCATGTTGATCACGAACAGGATACCGAACCACACCGGATCGAAGCCCATGGCCTTCACCACCGGCAGGAACACCGGCAGGGTAATCAGCATGATGCCCACCGGATCCAGCACCATGGCCAGGAAGAAGATGATCACCATCATGGTGATGATCACCGCCCAGGGGCCGCCGGGGATCGAGGTGATCCAGCCTTCGAACAGTTCCTGGGCGCCCATGCTCTGGTAGGCGGCACTGAAGGCGTGGGCGGCGAACAGAATCCACATGATCATGCCGGTGAGCTTGAAGGTGCGGATCGAGGCGTCGCGCATCAGTTCCCAGCTCATCTTGCGGTACACCACCGCCGACAGCAGCGCGCCGAACACGCCCATGGCGGCGGCTTCGGTGGGCGTGGTGATGCCGGCGATGATGGAGCCTAGCACCATCACCACGATCAGCATCGGCAGAATCACCGCGCGCAGCGCCTTCAGTTTTTCCGGCCAGGAGGCACGCTCTTCCTTGGGCAGGGCCGGCGCCAGTTCCGGCTGGAAATAGCAGCGGATCAGGATGTAGGCGCAGGTCAGCACCATCAGCAGCAGCCCCGGCAGCACGCCGGCGGCGAACATCTGACCCACCGACACGCCGGTGATCAGCGAGTAGAGAATCATCAGGATGCTGGGCGGAATCAGAATGCCCCAGCCACCGCCGGTGTTGATGCAGCCCAGCACCATGCGCTTGTCGTAGCCGCGCTCCAGCATGGACGGCAGGGCGATGGTGCCCATGGCCACCACGGCGGCGCCGGAGATGCCGCACATGGCGGCGAAGATGGCGCAGATCACCAGGGTGCCGATGGCCAGGCCGCCGCGCAGGCCACCCCACCACAGGAACATCATCCGGTACAGATCCTTGGCCACGCCGGTGCGCTCCAGCACCATGGCCATGAACACGAACAGCGGTATCGCCACCAGACTGAAGCTGCCCATGGTGCTCCAGATCTGCGACGCCACCATATAGAAGGCGTCCGGCCCCCAGGTGAAGTACAGAAACACCACGGACACGCCGCCCAGCACGAAGGTCAATGGCAGACCCAGCACCAGGAACAGCAGTAGCGAGCCGAAGAACAGCAGAGTGATCATCTCGATGCTCATCAGTGCGGCTCCTCCGTCCCGTCATCGATGCTGTCTTTAAGAACGAGGGCGTTGTCCGGGTTGATCGCCACGGCGATGTCACGCAGCAGCTTGACGGTGCCCTGCAGCAGAACCAGCACGATGGCCAGCGGCATGAACGCCTTCACCGGCCACACCGGCGGGTTCCACGCGGAATAGGTGGTCTCGCTGCCCTGGAAGGATTCCCAGGCCATCGAGGACGCGAAATACAGAAACGCCAGAATGAAAATGTAGAACAACACGGAGGTGAACACGTCGATGATCGCCTGCGTGCGCACCGAGAAACGGGAATACAGCAGGTCCACGTTGACGTGGCCCTTATGCGCCATCACATAGCCACCGGCCATGATCGCGTACACACCGAACACGAACTGGGTCAGCTCGGACGTCCACACCGTGGGCGAGTTCAGCAGGTAACGACAAACGACCTCGAGCAGCAGCAGCGCGGTCATCACGAAAACCAGCAGCGCGATCCACCGGCCCAGCACGTCATTGAGACGGGTCACGCCGTTGATCAACTTCTGAAGGAAGGACATGGTTCCTCCGCGGGGGGCTTAACGGTAAACACTAAAAAGGGGGAGCCGGCTGGCTCCCCCCGGGGTCGGGTCCGCTGTTACAGGTAACCCAGGTCGCTCAGGAAACCTTTCAGCTTGTCCACCGCTTCGGCGGCCTTGTCGCTGCGCTTGGCTTCCTCGTCCCAGGTTTTCTGGGCCACTTTGGCCAGACGGTCCTGCACGTCCTGGGGCATGGTGTTGATCTTCACGCCCTGCTCGGCCTGAACCTTGGCCAGGGTGATTTTTTCCTTGTACAGGTATTCGCTGGTACGGATCCAGAACTGCTCGTCGAGGGCGTCCTTGACGATCTTGGCCATGCCTTCCGGCAGCTTGTCCAGCGCCTTCTGGCTGACGATGAAGGCGTCGGTACCGGCGATGTTCAGTGCCGGCTGCACGTGGTACTTGGCCACTTCATACAGCCCCATGCTGGCCGCGCCTTGCGCCGCGCCCCAGTGGGCCGCGTCGACCACGCCGCTGGACAGGGCCTGGTAGAGTTCACCGCCCGGCACATAGGTACCGGCCGCGCCGGCTTCGGTGAGGAACTTCTGCAGCGCGCCGGAAGAGCGGATCTTCAGGCCCTTGAAGTCTTCCCAGCTGTTGATCGGCTTCTTGGAAACCATCTCGGTGGGATACACTTTGTCCGTGGAGTAGTAGACGTTGAACTTGGCCGCTTCCTCGCGAAGCATGTCCTCGAAGCCCAGGTTCTTGTGGAAGTAGGACGCTTCCCAGACGTTGCGGAACGCGAACGGCAGACCGGAGGCGATGCCCGCCAGGGTCATCTTGTCCTGGGCGTAGGCCGGAGAGATGGTGCCCATCTGGATCACGCCACGGCTTACCGCGTTGAAGGTTTCCTGGGCCTTGAACAGCTGGCCGGCCTCGTACAGTTCCAGCTTCAGCTGACCGTCGGTGCGCTCCTCGATCACGCGCTTGATGCGCTTGAGGCTGTCCTCGTAGGAACTGCTGGAACCGGGCCAGTGGGACTGAACCTTCCAGGTAATGGTATCGGCGGCGTGGGCGGTGGCGCTGAACGCCACGGTGGCCGCGAGGGCGATTGCCGAGCCACCGAACGCCAGCGTGTTACGGAAACGATGCATCAGAGTCATGGGGAGCTCCTGGTTTGTTGTTTTGCCTGTTCCGCATAGCGAAATAGTAAGGCCGAAAAATGAAACTGCTGAACGGAATGTAGCACAGCTCCCCGGTTTCCCAATACCCTCTTTTTATGACCTCCGCTCATTGTCTCAGCAATGTATACACATTTTCCGGCTTTGTTGGCTTACTGCGCCGGCGGTGACGGCGGCAGCGGCGCCAGCACCTCCGAGAGGTGTTCCGCGAAAGCCAATACGGTGCGGTCCTCCAGATAGGGCCCGATGATCTGCACCGCCAGCGGCAGGCCGTCCCGGGTCAGCCCGATGGGCAGGGTCACCGCCGGCAGGTAGACCGCCCCGGCCAGGCCCACCCACACCATGATGTCCAGGTAAGGCTGGTCGCGGCCGTTGACGCGCAGCACCCGACCGCCGGGCCCGGGCTTCTGCTGATGGGGGAACGGCAGGGTCTGTACCACCGGGCACAGCAGCACGTCCACGTCCTGGAAGAATCGGTGCCAGGCGGCGCGCTGACCCTGGCGCTGTTCGTCCGCGTGCAGCCAGTCGGTGTGCGACTGGGTCACGCCACGGGCGAAGCGCACCCGGTAACCCGTGTCGTCCGGCGCCGCCTCCGCCACATCCTGTTGCAATTGCTGATAGAGATCGTCCGGCAGGCCCACGCCCATGGTGCCGGCAAGCAGCTGATAATAGACGTCGTAGGCGCTTTCCAGCGTGAGGCCGTCCGGCCGCGCCTCGTGATCCACGTGCACGCCCTGCCCCGCCAGTTCACCGGTGAGCCCTTCCAGCGCCTCGCGAATGGCGTCGTCCACCGGACAGCGCGGATCATCCAGCCAGGCGGCCACGCGAAAATCCTTGAGCGCCTGGTGGCGCGGCGCCGGCAGGGTCAGCCGCCAGCCCGGCGCCTCCTCATCGTCCGGCGCCGCCAGCAGGTCCAGGGCCAGGGACAGGTCGCCCGGGTTCAGGGCCATGGGGCCGGCCACGGAAATGTCGCGGCGGGCCAGCGCTCCCGGCGGCCCGGGCACATGGCCCCGGGTGGAGATCAGGCCGAAACTGGGCTTCAGCCCGCACACACCACAGAAGGCCGACGGGGTGCGGATCGAGCCGCCGATGTCGCTGCCCAGTTCCAGCGGCGTGAAGCCGGCGGCCAGGGCGGCGGCGGCGCCCCCGGAGGAACCGCCCGGGGTCAGCGCCGTGTTCCAGGGATTGTGGGTGGTGCCGTAAATGTCGTTGTAGCTCTGCAGGTCACCGGCCATGGCCGGCACATTGGTTTTGCCGAACACCACCGCGCCGGCGTCCAGCAGCCGCTGTACCGCGCGGCTGGTGTGCTCGGAGACGTGATCCCGCAGCACGCCGGCGGTGGTCGGCCAGCCGGCGATCTCGTAGGTTTCCTTGATGGTCATCGGCACGCCGTGCAGGGCGCCCCAGTCCTCGCCCCGGGCCAGCGCCCGGTCCGCCTCGCGGGCCCGTTCCCGGGCTTGATCAAAGCGCCGTACCACCACCGCGTTGAGCGGACCATCAAGGCGCTCCACCCGGTCGATGAAATATTCCAGGGCCGCCTCGGCGGTGATCGCCTTCTGTTTGATGCGGCGCGCCAGGGCGCGGGCACCGATGCGATGCAGGTCCATGCACTCTCCCTCTGTTATTATGAAATCTGATTTTGTTCAGCTTTGCTGTTCCCTTCTATCAAACGGGATCGAAAACATGAAGTATCTGCACACCATGGTGCGGGTCAGCGACCTGGACGCCTCCCTGCGCTTTTACTGTGATGGACTGGGACTGCGCGAGAACCGCCGCAAGGAAGTGCCCCAGGGCCGTTTCACGCTGGTGTTCCTGGCCGCCCCGGAAACCCCGGACGCGGAGCTGGAGCTGACCTGGAACTGGGACCCGGAGCCGGACATGGGCTCGGCCCGCAACTTCGGCCATCTGGCGTTCCGGGTGGACGACATCTATGCGCTGTGCGCGCACCTTCAGGAGATGGGCTACACCATCAACCGCCCGCCCCGGGACGGCCACATGGCGTTCGTGCGCTCGCCGGATCTTATTTCGGTGGAGTTGCTGCAGAAAGGCGACGCCCGGGCTCCCGAGGAACCCTGGGCGTCCATGGAAAATACCGGCAGCTGGTAATCAGGCGGCTCCGCCGGTGGCGATCACCTTGCCGTCCAGCAGCGCCTGGCGGCGCTCGGCGGAGAAGCCGGCCTGTGCCAGCACGTCCAGAGTATGCTGGCCCAGCTCGGGCAGGGTGGTGGTGGCCTCGGCGGCACCGTCCCCGAAGGTAAAGGGCAGCGCCGGCACGTCCACCTCGCCGCCCTTGCCGTCCAGCACCCGCTGGAAGATACCGGTGGCTTGCACGTCGGCGCTGGCGCGCACCTGGGTGTAGTTACGCACCACGCCGCACACCACGCCGAACGCCTCCAGCCGTGCCCGGGCTTCCTCCCCGCCGAAGCCGCCCAGGGCCTGATTGAGAATAGCCACCATGGCGGGCCGGTTGGCGACCCGGTCATTGCTGGTGGCGAAGCGCGGATCGGTGCCCAGCTCCGGCTGCTCGATGGCCCGGCAAAGCCGCTGCCAGTGATCTTCCATATAGGCGGAGATCACGATGTGGCCGTCGCGCACCTGGATCAGGTCCGCCGCCGGCGCCACCAATGGCTGGGCGTTGCCGGCCCGCCGTGGCAGCTCGCCGGAGCAGCCGTACTCCGCCCAGATCTGCGCCTGCAGGCCCACCGCCACCGCCAGCAGCGAGGTCTCGATGGTGGCGCCCTCGCCGTGACGGGCGCAGCGGAACAGCGCCGCCAGAATGGCATTGGCGGCGGCGGTGGCGGTGGCCGCGTCGACCACCGCGAAGCCGGTTTTCAGCGGCACGCCGCCGGGTTCGCCGGTCAGCGACATCATGCCGCTTTCCGCCTGGGCGGCGATGTCCAGCCCGGGGCGCTCCCGGGACGGGCCACGGGTACCGAACCCGGAAATCGAGGCATGGATCAGGCTCGGTTTTTCCGCGCGCAGGGTGGCCGCGTCCAGGCCCAGGCCCTCCATCACGCCGACCCGGCTGTTCTGCACCACCACGTCCGCGCCCAGGGCCAGTTCCCGGGCCACCGCCACGCCCTCAGCGTTGCGCAGATCCACGGCCACGGATTTCTTGCCCCGGTTGTAGGCCATGAACATGCCGCTGCGGTGGCCGCTTTTTTCGCTGACGCCGAAGCGCCGGCTGTTGTCGCCGTTGAAGCTCTCGATCTTGATCACCTCGGCGCCCAGATCGGCGAGAATCTGGGTCGCCCCGGGGCCGGCGATGAACTGCCCGAACTCGATGACCCGGATGCCGGCCAGCGGTTTGTCGTTTGTCATGGGAATCATTCCTTCACGGTCCTTGAGGAAAACAGGCGCCTGCGCGCACCACTCAACAGCGGCCACAACAGGAACAGCGCGGTAATCAGAAACAGGCCCGAGGCGATCGGGCTGGCGAAGAAGCCCAGGAAGCTGCCGCGATTCATCAGCAGCCCCTGGCGCAGGCTCTGCTCGATCATCGGACTGAGCACGAAGCCGATCACCATGGGCGCCAGCGGAAAGCCGTTGTAGCGCAACAGAAAGCCGCCGATGCCCGCCAGCAACACCACCAGCAGATCGAACGGATTGCCGTTGATGCTGTAGGTGCCGGCGGCCACCAGCACCACCACCGCCGCCATCAGCAGAGGCTCCGGCAAGCGCAGAATGCGCGAGAACAGCGGCGACATCAGCCAGCCGCCGAAGAACATGCAGATGTTGGCCACGAACAGCATCAGAAAGATGAACAGCACCAGTTCCTGGTTATCCAGAAACAGGCGCGGGCCGGGCGTCACGCCCTGCAGCACCAGGGCGCCCAGCATCACCGCGGTGATCGGATCGCCGGGCACGCCCAGCGACAGGGTCGGTACCATGGCGCCGGAGGTCACCGCGTTGTTGGCCGCCTCGGAGGCGATCAGGCCGTCCGGTTCACCGGTGCCGAATTTGTCCCGGTTACGCGAACTGCGCTTGGCTTCCGCGTAGCTGATCATGGACGCGGAGGAAGCGCCCACCCCGGGCAGGGTGCCGATCCAGGTACCGATCAACGACGACTTGAGCAGCATGGAAAAACGCCGCCGCAGTTCACCCGGGGACGGGCAGCGGAACGCGGAGCGAATCACCGGCGCACTGCCCCCGGCCCGCTCGGCGGCCCGCCAGAACACTTCCGACAGGGCGAACAGGCCGACCAGGAACGGCACCAGGCCAATGCCCGCGGACAGATCGAACACATTGAAGTCGTAACGCAGGTAGCCGGTGACCGGGTCCTGCCCCACCACCGCCACGAACAGACCGAGCAGGCCGGCCATCAGCCCCTTGACCAGATTGTCCCGGGACACGGTGACGATGCAGGTGAGCGCGAACAGGCCCAGGGCGAAATATTCCACCGGCCCGAACTTCAAGCCGATGCGCGCCAGCAACGGGGACGCCACCGCCAGAATCACGGTGGCCAGAATGCCGCCGAAGGCGGAGGCGGTGGTCGCCCAGCCCAGGGCCAGGCCCGCCTCGCCACGCCGGGCCATGGGGTAACCGTCGAGCACGGTGGCGGCGGATTGCGGCGTGCCCGGCGTGTTGATCAGAATCGCCGACAGCGAGCCGCCGTACACCGAGCCGCAATAGATGCCCAGCAGCAGCGCCACACTGGCGCCCTGGCCGAGCACGAAGGTCAGCGGCAGCGCCATGGTGATCGCCAGCAGGGAGCCGAGACCGGGCAGCGCGCCGATAATGATACCGACCAGGGTCCCCGCCACCACCGCCAGCAGGGCGTCCGGGGCGGCGAGCATGGAGAGGGCGGACATCAAGGCGTCCATATAAGCCTCCGGGCCCCGCCAGGGGCCATGTTCTTTTAGGAATCAGGAAAACAGTGCGCTCAGGGACGGCAGGGCCGGCCCCGGCGGCGGACGGTTGAGCAGATCGGCGAAGCCGTACCAGACCAGGGCGGTGAACAGCACCGCCACCCCCACCAGCCACAGCGGACGGCGGAAGCCCTGGAACAGCGAGAACACCAGCATCAGCGCCAGGGTGGCGGGCACGAAGCCCAGCCACTCATAGCCCAGCAGGTAGGCGCTGCTGATCACCACGGTGCCGGTGAGGCTGCGCCAGCGCAGCCGCTCCAGCGCGCTGTCCGGACCGCCATTCAGCGCCGCCCGCACCATCAACCAGACCGCGCACACCCCGATCAACGCCAGCAGCAGCTTCGGGTACCAGTAAGGGTTGCTGGCCACCGGCACCGGCCGGTCGTTGCCACCGCCGGCCAGGTACACCGCCAGGGCGGCGGCCAGGGCCGCCGCGCCGTAGCACAGATCCAGAACGCGCGCTTTCATGCTTAGTGGCCTCCGCCCTTGAGCACGTCACGGATCAGTTCACCGTTGGTCTTCGAGGTGGACAGCACCAGATCCTGAAACGCCCCGGGGCTGAGATAGACCGCGTCCAGGCCGACCCGGCCAAGCACGGTTTTCAATGTCTCGGATTCGGTGGCCTGTTCACAGGCGGAAGCCAACCGGTCGCGAACGTCCTCGGGAATCCCCTTGGGCGCCACCAGGCCACCGGCCACCGCGGCGGTCATGTCGTAGCCCTGCTGGATGGCGGTTTTCAGGTCGGGCAACGCCTCGATGGGTGCTTCACTGAACACCGCCACCGCCCGCAGATCCCGGTCGGTCACCGTATTGGGCAGCGCGAAATACAGATCGATATGGCCGCCCATCAGCGCGGTGAGACCCGGGCCGTCCCCGGCGAAGGGCACATGGGTGATGTCGGCGCCGGCAAGGCGCTTGAACTGTTCGATCTGCAGGTGCGGCAGGGTGCCCGGGCCGGGGGTGCCGTAGGTGAGCTCGCCGGGGTGAGCCTTGGCGTAGTCCACCACGCCCTTCAGGGTTTTGAAGGGCGAACCGGGCTTCACCGCCAGCACCTGGGGCGCGTAATAGAACTGGCACAGGTAGTCGAAGGACTCCGCGCTGTATGGCGTGCGGTGCATGTGCGGCTGGTTGGCGATGGTGCCCACCGGCGCCACGCCGATGGTATAGCCGTCGGCGCGGGCGCGGGCCAGGGCCGCCATGCCCACGCTGCCGCCACCGCCGGAGCGGTTGTCCACCACCACCTTGTCACCGAGTATCTCGCTCATGGCGTTGGCCACCGCGCGGCCGGCCAGGTCGGTGCTGCCGCCGGCCGGATAGGGCACGATCTCGGTGACCGGACGGGACGGGTAATCCGCCGCCCAGGCCGGCGTCACCAGCAGCGACAGGCTGCTCAGGGCCAGGCCCAGCAGGGTGCAGGCAGCAGCCAGCACGTTTCGATTTTTTGTTTTCATTACGAGTACCTTTTTCTCAGGAACGGTTCTTCAGAACTTTTTCGATCAACCGTCCATTGGTCTCGGAGATGGATTCCACCTTGGCGCGAAAATCCGCCGGGCCCAGGTACACGGCCTGGGTGCCGAGGCGGTCGAGCACCTTACCCAGCCGTTCGGATTCGGTGGCCTGCAGGCAGCTTTTTTCCAGGGCGTCACGGGCGTCATCGGGAATGCCCTTGGGCGCGATCACCCCGCCCCACCAGGAGGCGGTCATGTCGTAGCCCTGGGCGGCGGCGGTCTGTACGCCGGGCAGAGTGTCCAGTTCCTGTTCACTGAAAATCGCCACCGACTTCAGGTCGCGGTCGGCGATCACGTTGGACATGGTCATGTAGAGGTCTACGTGGCCGCCCATCAGCGCGGTCACGCCCGGGCCGTCACCGGCGAAAGGCACGTGGGTGATGTCCACCTTGGCTTTTTCCAGAAACTGTTCCATGGCCAGGTTGGGCAGGGAGCCCGGGCCGGGGCTGCCGTAGGTAAGCTCACCCGGGTGCGCCTGGGCGTAGTCCACCAGTTCCTTCAGGTTGGAGAACGGGGAACCCGATTTTACCGCCAGGGCCTGGGGGCTTTCGAAGAACTGGCAGACGTAGTCGAACGCATCCAGGTCATAGGGTGTGCGGTGCATGTGCGGCTGGTTGACCAGCGGCGCCGCCGGCACCACGCCGATGGTGTAGCCGTCGGCGCGGGCGCGGGCCAGAGCCGCCAGCCCCACCGTGCCGGCGCCGCCGGAGCGGTTGTCCACCACCACATTGGTGTTCAGGCTGTCGGTGAGCTCCTGGGCGATGGCCCGGGCCATCAGGTCGGTGCTGCCGCCGGCCGGGAACGGCACCATGGCGGTGACCGGACGCTCCGGGTAATCGGCCGCCCAGGCCGGGTTGAGACAGACCAGGGCCGCGCCGATCACGGCCAGACCACGGATACGACGGGTGATTGTTGTAAGCATGTCGTCTTTCCTCTTGGTTTCAGGGAGAACGGCGGCGTTCAGGACGCCTGCCGAAGAGTGAGCTTGGCGATATTGAGCTGATGGATCTGACTGGTGCCTTCATAGAGGCGGAACAAACGCACGTCGCGGTAGAGCCGCTCGATGCAGCTGTAGTCCGCCACGTAACCGGCGCCCCCGAAAATCTGCACCGCCCGGTCGGCCACCCGGCCGCACATCTCCGAGGCGAAGTACTTGCACATGGAAGCGTCCAGTTTCACGTCGCCGCCGGCGTCCCGCTTGCGCGCGGTTTCCAGAATCAGGGCGCGCGCGGCATGAATCTCGGTCTGCATGTCGGCGATCATCGCCTGCACCAGCTGGAACTCCGCCACCGGCCGGCCGAACTGGCGACGCTGGCTGGCATGGGCCAGGGCCTCGTCGCGCATGCGCATGGCCGGGCCGGTGCACAGGGCGCTCAGGTGCAGCCGCTGCTTGTTGAGCACCTTCATGGCGGTGGCGAAGCCCTGCCCTTCCACGCCGCCGATCAGGTTGGCGGCGGGCACCCGGCAATCCTCGAAATAGACTTCCGACACCGGTGAACCGGCCTGGCCCATCTTTTTGTAGGCCGCCCCCACGCTCAGCCCCGGCGTGCCCGCTTCCACCAGAAAGGCGCTGATGCCGCCGGCGGTCCGGTTGTCCGGGTCGGTGCGCGCCATCACCGTGAACAGGCCGGCGATGGGGGCATTGGTGATGTAGCACTTGGTGCCGTTGAGCACGTAATGGTCGCCGTCCCGGCGCGCGCTGGTGGTGAGCGCGGTGGCGTCGGAACCGGCCTCCGGTTCGGTGAGCGCGAAGCAGCCGGTGATCTCGCCCCGGGCGAGGGCCGGCAGATAGCGGTTTTTCTGTTCCTCGGTGCCGTCCGCCACCAGGGCCTCGGAACCGATGCCGGTGTTGGTGCCGACCCGGGCGCGGAAGGCGGTGGCGGCCTGGGACAGCTCCATGGCGCCCAGCACCAGTTCTTCACAGGTCAGGCCGGCGCCGCCGTACTGCTCGGGGATGCTCCAGCCGAAATAGCCCCGGCGGCGCATGTCCTCGACCAGTTCCTCCGGCACTTCGTCCCGGGCTTCCACCGTGTCCTCGGCGGGAATCGCCACCTCGCGGACCCAGCCCCGAACCTCTTCCAGCAGTGCCGTCAGGCCCTCCTGATCACGAATCATGGTGTTCTCCTTATTAATGTCAGGCGCCGCGACCGCGCTCGCCGGCGGGCAGGTACAGCGATCGCAGCGCTTCGGAAAGTCGTTCGCCGAGCCGCTGCAGCTCGGCATCGGAGGTGCGGAAGCTGGGCATCATCAGCCCCAGCACCGCCGCCGGCCGCCCGTCCTCCCGCAGGATCGGCAGTGCCACCGCGCTGGCGCCTTCCACCCGCTCGCCGTTGGAAATGGCGAAGCCACGCTGACGGATCAGCGCCAGCTCCTTGCGCAGTACGGAGACCTTGGGGACATAGCGGGTCAGGGCATCGAGATGGCCGGCCTTGATCAGGGATTCCCGTTCCGCCTCGGGCAGAAACGCCAGCATCGCCTTGCCGCCGGCACCCAGGTACAGCGGGAAGGCACTGCCCACCTCCAGGGCGTAACGCACCGGATGCGGGCTGGGCAGCGCCGCGGTGACGATCTGCTGGTTACCGGCGCGATGGAACAGGGACACGGTCTCGCCGGTTTCCGCGTGCCATTGCTCCATCAGCGGCCGCACGCGCACCAGCACGTCGTCACTGTTCAGGAAGGGGCGGGCCAGTTCCATGACCGCATGGGACAGGTGCCAGCGCTCGCTGTCGGCGTCCCGGCGCATCAGACCCTTTTCGCTGAGCGGCACCAGAATCTCCTCGGCGATGCGCGGGTCCAGGCCCACGCCGGCGGCCAGCCGCTCCAGGGAAGCGCCCTCCGGTACCGCCGCCGAGGCCGCCTGCAGCACGTCCACGGCCCGGCTCACGGCGCCGGCGCCGGTGGACCGCCCGGTGTAGCTGTAGCGCTTGTCCTGGGGCCGCCGATACAGGTAACCCCGGGCCTCCAGGGTGTGCAGGATGCGATAGACGATGGCCGTGGCTTCGCCCATGGCATCGGCGATCTCGGTCAGGGACATGGGCTCGGGGGTGCGTTCCATCAATTCCAGAACGTCGAGAGCACGGGCCAATGTTTGTAATTGGTAGCTGCTGGCCATTTTTTCTTTCTCCGAAACTGTTATCTATTTAAGAAAAAGCGCGGGAAGCTGTCAACCCCACGCCCGCCCGGCGCACAGCATGACGCGGCGGCACCGGAAGGGCACGCCTGGAGCGAACGAAAAAGCACGGCGAGGCGCACCGGCGGGAAGCCGGTGGAGGGCGGGCGGGTCGGGAGCGGTGCCGGGCGGGCGCGCCGGTCAGGTCGGCGCGCCCGGGTTCAGCGGATCAGACGTAGAAGTCCAGTTCTTCCTGGTGCTTGAGCAGGTCGCGCAGGCGGTAGGGGTCGTCGCCGTGGAAGTACACCAGCCCCCAGTGGGTGCCGAAGGCGGTGCGCTTGGTGACGGTTTCCTCCAGGGGCGCGGTGAGCTCGTGGAAATCGAAGTAGGGGTGGTCCAGCGTTTCTTCCGGAATCTCCAGCTGGCTCACCACCCGGCGGCGCGGGTACACCCCGAAGCAACCGGCGTGGCCCTTGGCGTCCACCACTTCCCGGGGGAAAAAGGCCGTGATTTCCTCTTCCGTGGTCTTCGGGTCGAACACCAGCACCATGGCCTGGTAGGCGTTGAAGCCGTAGACCTTCTCCAGCAGTTCGAACACCTTGAAGCCCGGGGGCCGGTAGGCCACCTCGCCGAAGTACATGGTGCCGTCGCTGGTGACGAAGTATTCCGGATGGATAAAGCCGGACTTCAGGTCGAAGGTTTTGATCAGCTTCTCGATTTCCTGCTCGATGCGCGGCCGCCAGTTTTCCAGCTCGGGGCTGGCGGGGACGAACACCGAATACCCCAGGGTCACGTACTCGGAGATGTTCAGGAAGCGGATCTTGCCGTCATGGATCCAGGCCTCGACGGCGAACTCCCAGCCGTCCAGATGGCTTTCCATCAGCACCGGAAATTCCTCGTCGGGAATGGTATCCACCTCGTCCGGCGTGCGGATGACCCGGTGCCCCAGGCAGCCGGCCTTGTCGAAGGCCTTCAGGTGGATCGGGTCATTGGGGTCGCCGTCCAGTTTCAGCAGGGTCTGGTTGACCCGCTTGAGGAAACGGATCACGTCGTCCCGGTCGTGGGCTTCCTCGAAAATACCCACGCGGATGCCGCCCAGCTGGGCGCGCCGTTTCATCAGCGCCTTGTCGCGAAACAGCACCGACTGGCCGTACAGGCGCGGGTTGTCCATCAACACGGAATTCACCGCCCCGGCCCATTCGACGGTTTCCTCGAACAGGGGAATCGCCACGTCCACGCCTTCGTCCTTCAGCTTGACGGCGATTTCCATGGATCGGTCATTGAGCCGCTCGAAGTCCCAGCTCATGAAGGGAATCTCGTGTTCCTCGGCGAACGCCCGGGCCCAGTCCGGCGCCACCACGATAAAACGCCGGTCAAATTTCTCCAGGGCCTCGATGGCGTTGAGACTCCATCCCAGCAGGGCCACATAACCTTTTTGCGGATCTTTCGCCGTCATCATCGTCTCCTTGCTTCGGGCCGACCGTGGAGGAGGGAGAGCGGCATGCCACCGCGGGGTTCGGCGTGGCGTCCTTGCACACCGGGTCGCTGACCCGAACTTCAGCCTAACAGAACACAGCGCTTGCCGCGTCAAGGGCCGAGGGTTCATCTTGGGGTATAGTGTCCTGCGGGTCGCCCTGTCGGCGGCCGCCAGCGGCACCCGGGGAGAGCATGAGCAGCAGCGACACGCAGCACAACGACGCCACGCCGGATCTGGTGACACGCTTCGACGACGCGCTGGCCCAGGTGGGCGCGGCCAGCCGGCTCGCCAAGCCCCGGCACGTGGGTAAGGTGCTGCAACTGGCCGGGCGCCTGCTGTGCCAGCCGGACGGCCCCGACCAGCTTTACCGGCGCGCCACCGCCCTCGAACAGGCCGGCCTGTTCGACGGTACCGACTGGGCGCACCCGGAAATCCTGCAGGCCGATATCACCGTGCAGACCCTGCGCCTGGGCGGCGCCGACGACATCGCCCTGGAAAGCCTGAGCGAGCTGCGCCTGCTGGCGGTGGCCCGGGGCGAACTGTCCCATCCGGCGCTGTCCGCCGAGCAGGCCCACCACTATCTGGCCCAGGTGCTGGCCCTGAACCTGGACCTGCTGTTCGAAACCGGCGGCGAGGCGATCCGCGTGCGCCAGGGGCGCATGGCGGCGGCGGTGCGCGGCGTGCTGCATACGCTGGTCTCGCACATCGGCTACGACCAGATCATCGACCGGCTGATCGAGGAAATCTGGCGCATCCTGGCCCAGCGCCCGGTGCGCGTGGACCACATCAAGGCGATGATCACGCAGATCGCCGCCTGCCTGTACAACCCGGCCATCACCGTCTCCAACAGCCGTGGCGCGGACCGGCTGGTGAGCGCCCTGTTCGGCCCCACCCAGGCGTCCGTGGAAGACCCGGGCCTGGAGCTCTACGCCGAGCGCCTGGCGACCATGGACACCCAGGCCCTGCAGCAGGAAGCCGGCGGCTTCGCCCGGGCCATGCACGACACCGGACTGGTGTCCGCCTATCAGCCGGTATTTCTGCGTTTCGCGCTGACCCAGTCCAGTGAGCTGGTGAGCGCCGCCCTGGGGCTCAGCGCCACCGGCCGCGACGCCCTGCTCTGCTATCAGGAGCTGGTCTACGCACTGATCGAAGCCGCGGTGTTTCCGGAAACCGCCCAGGCCGCCTACGGCCTGGCGCTGATGCTGGAGCGCGGCGTTCTGTTCGCGCCGCCGGTGGCGCCGGCCCTGTGGCGGCAGCTCGGCCAGACCCTGAGCCCCAGCGCCGACGCCGCCATCGTCCAGGCCCTGGGCGATGCCCTGCCGGCCAAGGTGCAGCTGATCGCCGGCGTGCTCACGGTGCTGGGCCTGCCGCTGGGCGTGGGCCAGGGCAACAATCCCACCTGCCAGTCGGCGCGGGCGATCTCCATGTGGGCCTACAACGATCCGGATTACCTGCTGCAGATGATCGTCTGGGCCACCCGGGACGACGACCTGGTGATGCATTTCGAGGGCCAGCGGCTGTCGTCCAAGGAGCTGGCGCCGAGCTGGCCGGCGGTGGCGCCCCAGGATGTGGACGCGGTGTCGGCGGTGCTGGTGCCGCATCTGGACCGCATCTACCACGCCATGGGCGCGCTGTGCGCCGACCGGGACGACGACCCGCACCGCTGGATCAATCCGGAGTTTCACGGCTGGTGGGTGGGGCGCGGCTTCCGGCTGGCGGTGGACCTGGCCACCGGCAAGCTGCACGACTACGCGGCTTTCGTGCGCCATTTCTATGCCTGCTACCACCCGCTGCACAACGGCAACCAGCCGCTGATCTACCCGCAGCCGGCGGGGCTGGCGGTCACCGACAGCGCCGCCCGCTTCGTGGGCTGGCACGCCATCACCATCCAGCGCCTCACCCTGGACCAGGACGAGGTCATGCGGGTGTATTTCTACAATCCCAACAACGATTCGGGGCAGGATCTGGGCAACGGGGTGAAGGTGTCCACCGAGGGGCGCGGCGAGCGCTACGGCGAGTCCTCGCTGCCGGTGGCGGAATTCGTCTCGCGGCTCTACATCTTCCACTTCGATCCGCTGGAGCACCTGGACCCGGCCCGGGTGCCCGACGACGACGTGGCCGAGGTGGAAACCCTGGCGCGCGGCAGCTGGGCGCTGGAACGCTAGGGCCCGTTGAAGGCATCGCGGTGAAAGGCCACCGCCTCGTCCACGGCGCCGAGCCCCGGCGCCCAGGGGTCCTCCGGGTCGGCCCCGGCCATCACCTCCAGGGTGGCGTGCACGCCCCGGGCCAGTGACTCGGTGTGGTAGCCGCCCTCCAGCACCATGGCCAGCCGCCCCTGGCAATGGCGGTCGGCGATGTCCCGGACGATGCGCGTCATCGACGCGAAACCCTCGTAGCTCACGTTCAGCGCCAGATCGAAACGATGGGCATCGAAGCCGGCGGACACCAGCACCAGATCGGGCCGGAAGGCGTCCGCCGCCGGCACCAGTATCTCCCGGAACGCCTTCAGCAGGGCCATATCACCGGCGCCGCCGGGCAGCGGCACATTCACCGTGTAGCCCTCGCCGAGGCCGCCGCCCACGTCCTCGAGCGCGCCGGAGCCGGGGTAGAAGGGCGCCGCCCGGTGCGTGTCGAAAAACAGCACGTCCGGGTCGGCCCAGAAGATTTCCTGGGTGCCGTTGCCGTGGTGGGCGTCCCAATCCACGATCAGCACCCGCCGGCACCCCAGCGCGGCCTGGGCGTGGGCCGCCGCCACCGCCACGTTGTTGAACAGGCAAAAGCCCCGGGCGCGCACCGATTCCGCATGGTGGCCCGGCGGCCGCACCGCGGCGAAGGCGCCCCGGGCACCGCCGGTCATCACCGCTTCCACGGCGGCGATGGCGGTGCCGGCGGCCACCTCGGCGGCCTCCACGCTGCCCGGCGATACCGCCGTGGTGTCCACATCCAGCCAGGCGTTCTCGCCGCGCAGGGCCTGGATGCCATCGAGATAGGAGGTGGTGTGCACCCGGGCCAGCTGTTCCCGGGTGGCGGCCACGCCGGGCGCCAGGCGCAGGCCGGGCACCGGCTCCCGCTCCAGCAGCTCCAGCACCGCGCGCAGGCGGCCGGGGTGCTCCGGGTAGCTCCATTTGGCCCCCAGGCCGGACAGGATTTCCCGCACCCGGCGGTCCAGCCGCCCGGGCAGAAAGGCGGCGTCCGCGTCCGGCTGGTGGGCCAGGGTGCGCGGATCGTGGAACAGGATCACTTCACGGTCGCCGATCATGGCACCCCCGTCCGACTCGAGTTCTCCCCTTATACCGCTAACCGGACAGGGAAAACACGCCTGACGGGCACAAAAAAAGCGGAGCCAGAAGGCTCCGCTTTTCGGGCCGCGCAAGCGCGGCGGCGAGGTCCGGCCCGCGGGCCGGTCCGCGCGGGTCGTCTTAGAGAGCGACCACGTTCTCGGCCTGGGGACCTTTCTGGCCCTGAGTCACGGTGAACTCAACGCGCTGGCCTTCGGCCAGGGTTTTGAAGCCGGAGCCGGTGATGGCGCTGAAGTGTACAAACACGTCGGGGCCACCGCTCTGCTCGATAAAGCCAAAACCTTTGGATTCGTTGAACCACTTAACGGTACCGGTGGTGGTAGACATAATGATCTCCTGATCAATCATAAAATTTCAGATCCGTTACCGGATCCTGGGGGCGCTGGAAATCTACTGTTACTTATGAAGGTCAGGACGAACACTAAGGAAGGGTATCGAACGGGGATTCATAAATACTGCCGTACTTTCTAGCTACTGGCGAGGATACACCCGTTGTCGTCCCGGTCAACCTCTTTTGTGTTGCAATGCGAACCTCTTGCGCCGGCGTCCGCCGCTAAAGTTTCTCCCTGCCTCCGCCGATAACACTGAACAGGCGTATTTTTTCCATAAAAAACAACAACTAAGCAGCCTCTCCGAGGCCCGTTTATTGCAAGGCCAGGACCAGGGAGGGTCCGCCTTCCCGGTCCACGACGAACCGGAGAATGCCCATGCAGGACAACACCATTCTGAACCTGGCCTATGACATTTCCGAGATGACCCGCGACAAGGTGGGCGCCATCGAGGACATCATGCAAACCACCCGGATCCTGGCGCTCAACGCGCGCATCGAAGCGGCCCGCGCCGGCGTCGCCGGGGCCGCCTTTGGCGTGGTCGCGGAGGAGATCGGCAAGGTGTCCGAGGAGATCAACCACATCGCCTCCGATTTCCGCGACGCGGTGGAAGGCCACACCCAGCGCATCGAGGAAGCGGGCGGGCGCATGTTGACGGAGTTTCGGGGCCAGCGGCTGACCGACCTGTCTTTGAACGCCATCGAGATCATCGACCGCAACCTGTTCGAGCGCTCCTGCGATGTGCGCTGGTGGGCCACCGACTCGGCGGTGGTGGCCGCCGTGGACGGCGACGACCCGGCGGTGCGGGACCATGCCAGCGACCGCCTGGCCACCATCCTGCGCTCCTATGTGGTGTACCTGGACCTGTGGATCGCCGACGCCGAGGGGCGGGTGGTGGCCAACGGGCGCCCGGACCGCTATCCCAATGCCGTGGGCCTCAACGTGGCGCGCAGCGCCTGGTTTCAGCAGGCCATGAACACCGCCAGCGGCGACGAGTTCACGGTCACCGACATCGCCCGCAACCCCGCCCTGGACGACGCGGCCGTGGCCACCTACGCCACCGCCATCCGCGCCGGCGGCGACGCCCGGGGCGCGCCGCTGGGCGTGCTCGGCATCTTCTTCGACTGGACGCCCCAGGCGGAAGACGTGGTCAAGGGCGTGGGGCTCAGCGACGAAGAACGGGCCCAATGCCGGGTCATGCTGCTCGACGGGGAGCACCGCATCATCGCCGACGCCACCGGCCGGGGCGAGCTGGGCGGCGCCTATCCGCTCAATACCGAAGGCCGCGAACGCGGCTACTACCAGGACGGCGACAGGCTGGTGGCCTTCGCCCTGACCCCGGGCTACGAAACCTACCGGGGCCTGGGCTGGTACGGGGTGATCGAGTGCGACCCGGGGGCCGCCGCTACAGGAAGGTGAGCCCCAGGCTGATGATCACGCCGGTGACGATCAGCAGCATCAGGCAGTAGCCCATGATGTCCTTGGCCTTGAGGCCGGCGATGGCCAGCACCGGCAGCGCCCAGAACGGCTGCAGCAGGTTGGTCCAGGCGTCGCCCCAGGCCACCGCCATGGCCACCCGCGGCACGTCGGCGCCCAGCGCCGCGGCGGCGGGCAGCATCACCGGTGCCTGCACCGCCCACTGGCCGCCACCGGAGGGCACGAAGATGTTCACCACCCCGGCGCTGATAAAGCTCCAGAACGGCAGCGTCTGGTCGGTGGCGATGGAGGCGAAGCCGTTGGAGATGGTGCCGGCCAGGCCGGAGTCGGTCATGATCGCCATGATGCCGGCGTAGAACGGAAACTGGATGACGATGCCGGCGCCGCCCTTGACCGCCTCGTTGAGGCTGATCAGCAGCCGGCGCGGGGTTTGATGCAGCACGATGGCCAGGAACAGGAACATGAAGTTGACGATGTTCAGGTTCAGGCCACCGCCCTGGCTGAAATAGTAGACCGCGTAGGCCACGCCGCTGAAGCCGATCAGCCAGGCCAGCACGCGGCTGTTCTCCAGGTGCTCCGCCGGGCGCGAGGGGGTGACGTCCGGCACCTCCGGGTCCTGGATGGCATTGGGGTCGGCGAACACGCTGTCGCGCTCCGGCGGCAGCATCAACCGGTTGATCACCGGCACCACGAGGAACAGGGCCGCCACGATGGCCAGATTGAAGAACGCGAAGATGGTGTCGCCGGTACCGATCACGCCGATCTGGTTCTCGGTGAAATGCCCCGGCGTGGCGATGGT
Organism: Alloalcanivorax marinus; assembly: GCF_016906305.1. GTDB lineage: Bacteria > Pseudomonadota > Gammaproteobacteria > Pseudomonadales > Alcanivoracaceae > Alloalcanivorax > Alloalcanivorax marinus. The sequence continues at coordinate 45,554 of NZ_JADDOL010000021.1, read as the reverse complement.
CAGCGGAATGGAGCCCGCCAGGCCGCCGTGCCAGACCACGAAACCGCCATAGGCGCTGGCGATCAGCAGCGGGTAGTGCACCTGGATACGGCGCGCCAGGGCCTTGGCGAACAGCGCCCCCACCACCAGGCCGAAGCCCCAGTTGATCCAGCTCGCCGCCAGGGACACATAGGTCACCAGCAGAATCGCCTGGCCCGGCGTGCGCGCCAGCGCCGCCAGCTTGTCGAGGATCCCCTTGACCAACGGCGTGCTGGCCAGCATGAACCCGGTGACCAGCACCAGCAGCATCTGCATGGAGAAGGTGAGCAGGCCCCAGAAGCCCTTGCCCCACATGTCCATCACCGCCACCGGCGAACGGCCTTCCACCAGCATGGCGGCCACCGCCGCCACCAGGGTCAGGATCAGCACGAAGATATAGGGGTCCGGCAAATAGCGTTCCACCAGACGCACCAGGGGTTGGGACGCGCGATTCAACATGGCCGGACCTCCGTGTAATTTTTATTCAACGTGCGAGGAATTATCCCGACCGGTACCGGCCGGGGCAATCAAAGGGCCCGGCCTTACGACTAAAGTCGAACGCCGACAGGCTGTTTACCGCTTTTTACGGTCCGCTGTGCGAGACCGCGTGAAGACCGTAGTAGGCTGTGTCTTCACGGAATCCCAACAACATGACGGTTGCCTTCATGGACGACTCGCAGGCCTCGGACACTCTCTCCGAGGAGGAAACCCGGAAATGGGTGGAATCGGTGACGGTGCGCTCGGCGATGCTCACCGGCATCTTCATTTTGCTGGTGATGTACACGCTCTATGCCGCCGCCACCCTGTTCGCGCCTCTGGTGGTGGCCTTCCTGACCAGCCTGATCTTCACCCCCCTGGTGCGGGCGCTGCGGCCCCTGCGCATTCCGCCGCCGGTGAGCGCGGCGGCGGTGGTGCTGCTGGTGTTCTCGATCGTGGTCAGCGCCCTGTACGGGCTCAGCGAGCCGGCCATGGAATGGCTCGACAAGGCGCCCCGGGATCTGCGACAGCTTGAGCTGGAGTTTCGGGAGCTGGCCGCCCCCATGGAGAAACTGCGCCAGGCCCGGGAGCAGTTCGAACTGATCACCGCCGGCAACCAAAGCGGCGGCGGCCAGAACAAGGCCGACGTGCCGTGGAGCCCGGTGGACTGGATGCTGTCCGGCACCTGGTCGGCGCTGTACGGCATCGCCATCAGCTTTATTCTTCTGTACTTCATGCTCGCCTCCGGCGACACCTTCCTGCGCAAGCTGGTGCGGGTGATTCCCCAGTTCGAGAACAAGCGGGCCGCGGTGGAGACGGTGCGTGAAATCCAGAACAGCATCGCCGTCTATCTGGGCACCATCACCATCATTAATCTGTGCCTGGCGGCGGCCGCATCCCTGGTGCTGTATCTGCTCGATGTGCCCAACCCGATTCTGTTCGGGGTGATGGTGGGGCTGTTCAATTACGCCCCCTATATCGGACCGGTGGCCAGCCTGGTGGTGATCACCCTGATCAGCGTCCTGGAATTCAACGGCCTGTACGAAGCTCTGCTGCCGGCGGCGCTGATCCTCGGGCTGAACGTGCTGGAAGGGCAATTCATCACGCCCACCATCGCCGGCCACCGTCTGGCGCTGAGCCCGGTGATGGTGTTCCTCTCCATTCTGCTGTGGGGCTGGATGTGGGGCGTGGTCGGCATTCTCATCGCGGTGCCGCTGCTGGTGTGCATCAAGCTGGTGTGCGACAACATCGAATCCCTGAGCCTGGTGTCCGAGTTCATGGGCCGCTGACGCGAACGCCCGGACACCAGGTCCGAAAAGGGCGAGAACGGCGCCGCCGCCCCGGTTAGTCTGACACTCCCGGACACTGATCGCGGAGTCGCCATGACCGCCCTTCTCTACAGCGAAACCGATTCCCCGCTGGGCCCGTTGTTGCTGCTGGGCGACGGCGAGGCACTCAGCGGCCTGTACATGAACGCGCAGAAGCACCGCCCGGCGCTGGAACGGGACCGGCGCCGCGACGACGCCCCCTTCCGCGCCGCCCGCGAGCAACTGGCCGCCTACTTCGCCGGCGAACTGCGCGTCTTCGACCTGCCCCTGGCCCCCTCGGGCAGCGCCTTCCAGCAGTCGGTGTGGCGGGCGCTGCTGGACATCCCCTACGGCGACACCGCCAGCTACGGCGAGCTGGCGCAACGGCTCGGCAAACCCGGCGCCGCCCGGGCGGTGGGCCTGGCCAATGGCCGCAACCCGCTGGGCATCATCGTGCCCTGCCACCGGGTGATCGGTGCCAGCGGCACCCTCACCGGCTACGGCGGCGGGCTGGAGCGCAAACAATGGCTGCTCGATCACGAACGCCGCCTGGCCGGGGGCCAGGGCGCCCTGCCCGGCTTTGGCTGAAGCCCTGACGGCAAACCCTGACGATGGTGCCAGAAACCTGCTAGGTTTAAGACTTCACCACCTCCGGGGCATCATCATGAACAACAACAGCGATGCAATCGTCGTGGGCGCCGGCCTGGCGGGATTGGTGGCGGCGGCGGAACTGGCCGACGCCGGCAAGACCGTGACCCTGGTCGACCAGGAAGGCGAGAATTCCCTGGGCGGTCAGGCGCACTGGTCCCTGGGCGGCCTGTTCCTGGTGGACAGTCCGGAACAGCGACGCATGCGCATCAAGGACAGCGCCGAGCTGGCCCTGCAGGACTGGCTCGGCAGCGCCGGCTTCGACCGCGCCGAGGACCACTGGCCGCGCAAAACCGCCGAAGCCTTTATCGAGTTCGCCGCCGGCGAAATGCGCGCCTGGCTGCACGGCCAGGGCATGCGCTGGTTTCCGGTGGTGGGCTGGGCGGAACGGGGCGGTTCCACCGCCACCGGCCACGGCAATTCGGTGCCCCGTTTTCACATTACCTGGGGCACCGGCCCCGGCGTGGTGGCACCGTTCGAGCGGCGCGTGCGCGACCACATGGACAAAGGCCGCATCACGCTCAAGACCCGCCACCGGGTCAGCCGGGTGCTGACCACCGACGGCCGTGTCACCGGCGTGGCCGGCGAGGTGCTGGCGCCGAGCACGGTGGCCCGGGGCGAACGGTCCTCCCGGGACGTGACCGGCGACTTCGAACTGCGGGCCGGCGCCGTGCTGGTGACCTCCGGCGGCATCGGCGGCAACCACGATCTGGTGCGCGAATACTGGCCCCGGGACCGCCTGGGCGAGCCGCCGGCCAGCATGGTCTCCGGCGTGCCCCACCATGTGGACGGCCGCATGATCGCCATCACCAGGGAAGCCGGCGCGGCGGTGATCAACAGCGACCGCATGTGGCACTACACCGAGGGGCTGAAGAACTGGAACCCGATCTGGCCCAACCACGGCATCCGCATCATCCCCGGGCCCTCGTCCATGTGGTTCGACGCCAACGGCCGCCGCCTGCCGGCGCCCTGCCTGCCCGGCTACGACACCCTGGCCACGCTCAAGGAAATCCTGCGCAGCGGCCACGACTACTCCTGGTTCGTGCTCGACCAGTCGATTATCGAAAAGGAATTCGCCCTGTCCGGCTCGGAACAGAATCCGGACATGACCTCCGGACAATGGAAGGAAGTGCTCAAGAGCCGCCTGGGCAAGGGCGCGCCGCCGCCGGTGGAAGCGTTCAAGCGGCACGGCGAGGACTTCGTGGTGGCCGACGATCTCAAGACCCTGGTGGACGGCATGAACCGGCTCACCGGCGAGCACCGCATCGACTATCAAAGACTGCACGCGGAACTGGCCGCCCGCGATCGCCAAATGGACAATCCCTACGCCAAGGACGCGCAGATCACCGCCATCCACGGCGCCCGTCATTACCTGGGCGACAAGCTGTTCCGCGCCGCCAAACCGCACAAGATGCTCGACCCCGCCCACGGCCCTTTGATCGCCGTGCGTCTGCACATTCTTACCCGCAAGACCCTGGGCGGCCTGCACACCAACGTGGACGGCCAGGTGCTGGGCACCGACGGCCAGCCGGTACCGGGCCTGTACGCCGCCGGCGAAGTGGCCGGCTTCGGCGGAGGCGGCTACCACGGCTACAACGCGCTGGAGGGCACCTTCCTGGGCGGCTGTATTTTCTCCGGCCGCAACGCCGGCCGCCACGCCGCCACCGTGGTGTAGGCGTAGCCGCTCTTAGCCGTGCCGGAGATGCCCGGGTGATCGCGGCTGAAGCCGCTCCTACAGCCAGTCAGGGGGCTCAGCGCAGCTGGCTGTCCTTGCTGCCGCGCCGGTTGTAGCCCTCGGAACGCAGGTCGTCGTCGTGCTCGCTCTGGCAGGGCACGCACAGGCGCACGCCGGGCAGGGCCTGGCGGCGGGCCTCGGGAATCGGCGCGCCGCATTCCTCGCAGTGGGTGAGGCTCTCGCCCGCCGGCAAACGGCTGCGGGCGTACTGCACCGAGGAATCCACGGTGCTGTCGATCTGATCCTGTACCGCGCCTTCCGGCGCCCATCCTGTGGCCATGGTGTCCTCCGTCGCGTCCGTTCAGAACACACCTTCCCGGTCACGAATGCAAGCGTTCGCTGGCTTCCGTATACTGTCCTTATGAACAGTATTCAGAGGCCCGTTTCATGGACGTGACCCGCAAGCTCGCCGTGCTCGCCGACGCCGCCAAATACGACGCCTCCTGCGCCAGCAGCGGCGCGCCCCGGCGCGGCTCCCGGGGCAAGGCCGGCCTCGGCAACAGCAACGGCACCGGCATCTGCCACAGCTACACGCCGGACGGGCGCTGCGTGTCGCTGCTCAAGATCCTGCTCACCAATTTCTGCCTCTATGACTGCCAGTACTGCGTGAACCGGCGCTCCAGCGACGTGCCCCGGGCGCGCTTCACCCCGGAGGAAGTGGCGCGCCTGACGCTGGACTTCTACGAGCGCAACTACGTGAGCGGCCTGTTTCTCAGTTCCGGCATCATCCGCTCGCCGGACTACACCATGGAGCAACTGGTGCGGGTGGCGCGGCTGCTGCGGGAAGAGCACGGCTTTCGCGGCTACATCCACCTGAAAACCATTCCCGAGGCGGACCCGGCGCTGATCGATCAAGCCGCCCGGTTCGCCGACCGGCTGAGCGTGAACATCGAGCTGCCCAGCGAGCGGGGGCTGCGCGATCTGGCGCCGGAGAAACAGCTGGGCGGCATCCGCCGCGCCATGGGCACCATCCACGCCGGCACCGAGGCGGACCAGGCGGATAAAAGCCGCTCGCCAAAGCGGCCCCGCTACGCCCCCGGCGGCCAGAGCACGCAGATGATCGTCGGCGCCGACGCCAGCAGCGACCGGCTGATCCTGGACACCGCCGACCAGCTGTACCGCCGCTTCCGCCTCAAGCGGGTCTACTATTCCGCGTTCAGCCCCATCCCCAACAGCCCCGGCACGGTGCCGCTGCGGCCGCCGCCGCTGCTGCGCGAGCACCGCCTGTACCAGGCCGACTTCCTGCTGCGCGGCTACGGCTTTCAGCCAGCCGAACTGCTCGCCGACAACGAACAGCTGCCGCTGGACATCGACCCCAAGCTGGCCTGGGCGCTGCGCCACCGGGATCTGTTTCCCCTGGACCTGAACCGGGCGCCCCGGGAACTGATCGGCCGGGTGCCGGGCATCGGCCTGCGCAGCGCCGAGCGGCTGGTGGACCTGCGCCGGCACCGGCGGGTGCGCTTCGAGGATCTGGTGCGGCTGCGCTGCGTGGTGGCCAAGGCGCGGCCGTTCGTGGTCACCGCCGACCATCGCCCGCGCGACGCCGGCCTGGACTCCGGGGCCCTGCGCCGGCAGCTGGTGGACGCGCCGGTGCAGGCGAGCCTGTGGGACTGATCGGGGGGCCGCCGTGCGCATTCTGTCCGACGCCCTGACCTTCGACGCCTGGCGCGATCAGGCCCGGGCGCTGCTGCGGCAGGGCGCCGCGCCGGAAACGGTGAGCTGGGAGGCGCCGGACCGCCCTTCCCTGTTCGGCCTGTCACCGCCGCCGGACGCCGGCGAGGGCCCGGCGCCACGGGTACCGGCGGCGCTGGTGGCGGCCCTGCGGCAGGCCGCGCCCTACCGGGTGGCCGGCCGCTGGAACCTGCTCTACCGGGTGCTGTGGCGCGGCGCCCACGGCGAGCGACAGGCCCATCTGCCCGGCGACCGGGACGGCAGCGCGCTGCAGCGGCGCATCAAGGCGGTGCGGCGGGAGGCGCATCACCTGCACGCCTTTCTGCGCTTTCAGCCGGTGGCCGACGACGACCCGCAACGGCCCCTGGACCTGCTGGCCTGGTTCGAGCCGGCCCACGACATCCTGCCCTGGGCCAGCGAGCACTTCGCCGATCGCCTGGGCCGCCGGCGCTGGCTGATCGCCACGCCCCTGGACGGGGTCTGGTACGACGGCGAACACAGCCACTACCACGCCCCCTGCCCGGAGAGTTGGCGGGCCCTGGCCCGGGAGGCGCGCCGGCAGGATGACCCGTTATGGCGCACCTACTACCGCAGCCTGTTCAACCCGGCCCGGCTTAACCCCACCGCCATGCAGGGGCACATGCCGGCGCGCTTCCGCGCCCACACTCCGGAAGGCCGGGACATCCCCGGCCTGGTGGCGGACGCCCGGCGCGGCGCCCGCCGCCACGGCCAGGCCGCCGCCGTCGGCGCCCTGCCCGGCAAGGCGCTGCGGGCGCCGAAATCGCCGGATGCGCCGCCACCGCCCGGTGCGCTAAAGTAGCGCACCCGTTCGACCCGCCACCCTGCCGGAAGCCTCCATGTCGCTCGTTACGCCACCGCCGCACCGCCCCAACGCCATCGTCATGGTGACCGGCGGCATTCTGACGGCGCTGGTGGCCATCGTGTTCGCGCGGCTCGCCTATGGCGTGATTCTGCCGCCCATGCGCGAGGACCTGGCGCTGAGCTATCGGCAGGCGGGCAATCTGGGCACGGTGACCGCCCTGGGCTATCTGCTGTTCGTGCTGGTGGGCGGCGTGGCCGCCGGCCGCTGGGGCGCCCGCCGGGCGGTGGCCCTGGGCCTGTTTATTCTGACCCTGGCGTTCACCGGCCTGGCCCTGGCCTCGGACTACCGGCTGATCATCGCGCTGATGGGGCTGCTGGGGCTGGGCACCGCGTTCTGCTTCGCCCCCATGGTGTCGCTGCTGGCCACCTGGTACCCGGACAAGCGCGGCCTGGTGATCGGCTGCATGAGCGCCGGAGTGGGCGCCGGCCTGTTCGCCACCGGCCTGCTGGTGCCCTGGCTGTCCGCCGCCTTCGGCGAGCACGGCTGGCGGCTGGCCTGGGGCCTGTTCGGGGCGACCGCGGCGCTCACCGTGGTGCTGGTGCTGGTGGCGGTGCGCGACCCGCAACCGGTGGCGGTGGACGACCCGCAGCGGCCGGCGCCGGCGGACAAATGGCGCATCTACCGTCATCCCCGGGTGATCACCATGGCCACCGTCTACGGGGTGATCGGCATGGTCTACATCATCCAGTCAATCTTCATGGTCAGCTATGTGGTGGAGGCCGGTCACGGCGACGACGTGGCCGGCTGGCTGCTGGCCATGTCCGGGCTGCTGTCGGTGGCCAGCGGCCCGCTGTGGGGTTCGCTGTCCGACATCTGGGGGCGCGGCAACGCCCTGGCCCTGGCCATCGCCGTGGTCTCGGTGGCCATGGGGCTGCCGCTGCTGAGCCAGAGCCTGCTCATTTTCTTCCTGCACTTCCTGCTGATGGGCTGCGCCATGAACGGCGCCTTCACCATGATCCAGGCCGCCAGCACCGATCAGGTGGCGCCGCGTTTCATCCCCATCGCCTTCAGCTACGTCACCGTGTTCTTCGCCGGCGGCCAGTTTCTGGGGCCGGCCATCGCCGGCTGGCTGATCGAGTTCAGCGGCGGTTTTCATCTGGCGGTGGGCTTCACCTGCGCCGCGCTGCTGGTGGCGCTGCTGCTGGCTTTGCGGATCCGTGCCTTCCCGCGCACGCCGGCGGTGGCCTGAGCCCGGAACAGGCCCTAGAATGTGCCGCTTCGCCCGGCCGGGCCCCCGAACCGGCGCCGCCGGGCCCGTGATCCGGCCAGGGTGGCAAGCATGAGCAACGGCGTGCACAGCGTTTCGCAAACCTCCGTTCCGGGCGGCCGGCTGGCCCGCCTGCTGGCCGAATTGAAGCTGCTGAACGGCGCGCCGGACACCGACTTCGCGGAACGGCTGGGGCGCCTGTTCGACCTGTCCGACACGGTGGCCCTGGACGCCGCCAACGGCCATCGCGCCAGCGGCCCCTTCTTCGCCGGCCTCAAGGATTACCAACGCCTGCGCGGCGATCTGGACAAGGCCCGCGACAAGCTGGTGGCGGCTCTCACCCGCGCCTTCGAGCCGGAGCAACAGGGCACCCGCAACGGCCTGCCGGCGCCGGTGGCCGACTACGAGCCCTATCAGCAGTTCTACGTGGCCCGTCAGCGCCAGCTCACCGCCGGCCTGCAGCCGGTGCGCGTGCGGCTGCGCGGCGCCCTTGCCGACGCCGGCCCGGCGGCGGCGCAGCTGGCCGAGCTGGATACCGTGTTCGAGGCCACCCTGACCGCCTATGCCCGCCGCGCCTTCGGCGCCATCCCCCGCCTGCTGGCGCGCCGTTTCGACGCGCTCAAACCGGACGGCCAGCGCCGGCTGCTGGAGGACGACACCGACGACCCGGCGGCCTGGATGGCGCCGGGGGGCTGGCTGCACCGTTTTACCGGTGAAATGCAGCTGCTGCTGCTCGCCGAACTGGAGGCCCGCCTGGAACCCCCGCGCGGCCTGCTGGACGCTTTGTACAACGAGGTACGCGACCGCACATGACACGTTTTCTGTTTGCACTCGCTTTCTTTCTGGGCGCCGCCGCGGTGCTCTGGGTAGGGCTGGGCTTTGTCGCCGGCCCGCCGGTGGCGCTGCTGGCCACCGCGCTGATCGCCCTGGTCTACGGCTTCGGCTTTCTGGAGCTGCTGCGCTTCCGCCGCGCCACCGACCAGCTGCGCGACACCCTGCGCTCCACGCCCTGCGACGAACAGAGCCTGGGCGGCTGGCTGGCCAGCCTGCCGGCGGACCTGCGCGGCCCGGTGCGGCGCCGGGTGGAAGGCGAGCCGGCGGCGCTGCCCGGCCCGATGCTGACGCCCTATCTGTCCGGCTTGCTGGTGATGCTCGGCCTGCTGGGCACCTTCGTGGGCATGACCGTGACCCTGCAGGGCGCGGTCACCGCCCTGGACGGCGGCAGCGACCTGCAGGCGATCCAGAGCGCCCTGGCGGCGCCCATCGCCGGCCTCAGCCTGGCGTTCGGCACCTCCATCGCCGGCGTGGCCGCCTCCGCCATGCTGGGGCTGGGCGCCACCCTTTGCCGCCGGGAGCGGCTGCTGGTGGGCCGCGACCTGGACGGCAAAATCAGCCGCGATCTGCGCCCCTTCTCCCTGAAACAGCAGCAACGCGACGCCTTCCAGGCCCTGCGCGACCAGTCCCAGGCGTTCCCCGCCGTGGTCGAGCAACTGCGCGCCCTGACCGAGCGCCTGGACGGCCAGAGCGAGCGGCTGGCCGGCACCCTCACCGACAACCAGCGTGACTTCCACGAGCGCATCGGCGGCGAATACCAGACCCTGGCCCGGGCGGTGGGCGACAGCCTGCAGCGGCACCTGGCCGACGGTGCCCGCCAGGCCGCCGAGGGCATGCGTCCGGTGATGGAAGACGCCATGGCCGGGCTGCGGGAGCAGGCCGAGCGCACCCACCAGCGCCTGGGCGAGCTCACCGAACAGCAACTGGCCGGCCTGGCCGAGCACTTCCAGGCCACCACCGAGGGCGCCGCCGAGCACTGGCAAAAAGGCCTGGCCGACGCCCGCGACGCCCAGGACCGGCAACTGGCCCGGCTGGCGGAGCGCTTCGAGCAGGTCACCGCCGGCCTCGGCGACACCTGGCGGGACGGCCTGGCGGAACAGAATCAACGCCACAGCGAACAGGGCGAGCGCCTGACCCGGGCCCTGGAGGCCACCGCCGCTCAGTTGCGCCAGGACAACGAGGCCCTGGTGAGCCACGCCCGGGAACAACAGGCGCGCTTCACCGAGCAGCACCGCGAACAGCTGCAAAGCACCGCCGAGCACTTCGCCGCCCGCACCGATGAGGCCGCCGGGCATTGGCGCGCGGCCCTGGAGGAACAGCAACGCCAGGGCAGCGCCCTGATCGCCGAACTGGCCGCCGCCCTGGAAGCCCACGACCGGCGCTTCCAGGACAGCGCCGAGCACTGGCAGGCCGCGCAACGGGACGGCCTGGAAGGCCAGCGCCGGCAGCAGGACGCTCTGCTCCAGGCCCTGGACACCGGCCTGCAACGTCATCAGGACGCCTTCCAGCGCACCACCGGCGAGCTGCTGGATGGCCAGCGCCAGGGCCTGGACGCCCTGATGGCGGACACCAGCGAGGCCCTGGCGGCGCTGCGCGACCAGGAGGCCCAACGCGCCGAGGCGGCCACGCAACGGCTGGCCGATCTGGAAGCCACCGCCGCCCGCCATCTCACCGACCTGGGCACCGCCCTGGAAGCCCCCCTGGCGCGGCTGATCGAAACCGCCTCGGAAACCCCCAAGGCCGCCGCCGAGGTGATCGCCCGGCTGCGCGAGGAAATGGCGCGCAGCGGCGAGCGCGACAATGAACTGCTGGAAGAACGGCACCGCCTGATGCACGAGCTGGACGCCCTGCTCACCACCCAGCGAGAGACCTCGGAAGCCCAGCGCCAGGCGGTGGAAGCGCTGATCCAGGACGCCGGCGGCGCCCTGCGCGATGTCAGCGACACCTTCGGCGCCCAGGTGGAACGGCAGAGCGCGCGGCTGGACAGCCTGGCCGGCGACCTGGGCGAAGGCGCCCGGGACGTGGCCAGCCTGAGCGACGCCTTCGGCACCGCCGTGAACCTGTTCGGCGAGTCCAACGACAAGCTGCTGGACACCCTGCAGCGCATCGAGACCGCCCTGGAGCAGTCCGCCAGCCGCCACGACGAGCAACTCGCCTACTACGTGGAGCAGGCCCGGGAAGTGATCGACCTGAGCCTGGCCGCGCAGAAGGACGTGATCGAGGCACTGGGCCAGGCCAGGTCCGATGACGGCGACGGGGCGCGCTGATGGAACGGGACGGCGACGTACAGACCACGCCGGTCTGGGCGATCTTCTCGGACCTGATGGCGGCCCTGGTGGGGATCTTCGTGCTGATGCTGGTGTGGGTGATCGGCATCCAGCTGGATCTCAGCCAGTCGCTGCGCGAGGAACGGGCCAAGCTGGAAACCGAGCAGCAACGCCGCGCCGCCCTGGAGGAAGCGCTGGCCGACCCGCTGGCCAGCGGCCGCATTTCGTTCCAGAACGGTCGCATCGGCATCAACGGCAGCGTGCTGTTTTCGCTCAATTCCGACCGGCTGCAGAACGACGGCGAAGAGCTGCTGCAAAGCCTGGTGACGCCGCTGAAAAAATACCTGGCCGCCCACGATGATCTGCTGATGGTCAGCGGCTTCACCGACGACCTGCCGATCCAGAAAGGCAACGCCCGCTACACGGACAACTGGGGCCTGTCGGCGCAGCGGGCGCTCACCGTCACCCGTACCCTGATCGCCCAGGGTCTGCCCGAGGAACGCATCTTCGCCGCCGCCTTCGGCGACAACCAGCCGGTGGCGCCGAACACCGACGACGACGCCCGGGCCCGCAACCGCCGGGTGGAAATCACCACCGTGCCGCGCCAGGATGCCGCCGGTGAGTGATGCTCATTGGAGTGAAGCCAGTCAGCGCCTGGACGCCCTGCGCGACCAGGGTGCGGCGCACTACGACCCGGTGCGCTTCCACTACCTGGAAAGCCTGGCCCGCCGGGGCGCCGGCGCCACCCTGTCGGATCGCCTGCCGGCCTTCGAACGGGCTTTTCACCAGGCCAGGGACGAGGCGGAAAGACTGCTCGCCCAGGCGAAAGACGACACCCGCCAAGCACGCCTTCAGGCCCTGTACGACGCCGGCGACTACAAAGGCGTGCGCCGACTGGCCGGACAACCGGAACCGGCCCTTGCCTCGCTGGCCGACCTGACCCACCGCCTGCGCGACCACGGCGAAATCGCCGCCGCCGGCGCGGACGGCGACGCCCTGGAGGCGCTGCTGGACACCCAGCACCGGCGCCTGCGCGCCGACCAGCGCGGCGACCAGAACGCCCCGCGCCGGGAACTGAAAACCCTGGCCACCCTGCAAGCCAGCCGCGCCCGCCAGCACACCGCCCGGCGCATCCGCCATGCGGTGGACCACCCCACCGGCGACGCCGGCCCCCTCAACGCCCACCGTCAGGTGGTGCGCGCCCTGGAGCGCCTGCAGGGCATCGCCCCCGGCTACCTGGAACGGTTCGTGGGCTACGTGGACACGCTCATGGCCCTGGAAAAAGCCGCGCCGAAGAAAGAGTAGGCCACACCCAAAGGCGCCGCTGAAAACGAGCGATCAATTGACCGCAGGAATACCGAGCATATTCATCGTCTCGGTCGTCATACGGCCAGTTACCGCCAGGCTGTTTTGCTGCTGATATTTCTCCAGAGCCGCGCGGGTGGCAGGACCGAGGATTCCGTCAATCCGACCGCTATAAAGACCGATGCTTGTTAACTTGATCTGCACACGCATCACCTGCATCTGCAGCTTGCTGTAGTGGGTTTCGGTGCCGCCTGACGCACCGTGTGAAGAATATGTCGATCCGGAGGATGACGAGGATCCGCTGCCACTGTATGCCGGAGCACTGTAGGTCGGAGACGGGCTTCTATAGCTGGAGCTCGAATAGTGAGAGGAATGAGAGCGATGACTGGAGTGCGAACGGTGGCTTGAATGGGACCGGTGCCCGGCAAAAAGATTGTCGTACACATCATTCAGGGGCCTTAATGAAACGGGCCCTTTATCCTGCCCATCCGGCAATGCTGAACCATCGAATGATGTGGAGGCCAGCGCGGTCTTTCCACTCAAGACCGGAACACTGGCGATAAAAAGCGCCAAGCTAGTTACAAACTTCTTCACTGTACACCTCCTTGATTGCCTGTATTTTTGTCGGCTGCCAGCCCTTTTCGTACCAAGCGAACAAACCACAGCACCGGTTTTTCATTGAGCAACTCTGACATTCCTGGTCGTATACGTTCTTCCAGTCAGAGATGCTTCGATGTGCCGCCGGTTGAAGCTCTGCAGGCAACGAACAAAGCGGTGCGTTCATGAACACATAAGGCACATGGTAGTTATCCAGTTCCTCGGCCGCCTCTAACAGCTGTCCATGCCAATCTTTCAAATCCACTTCACAAATCGCTCTGTTAGCGAGGGCGAATCCGATTGGCTCACAGGCCATCAGAGCCACCTCGGAAACAAAGGGAAGATTCTTACCAATAAAACGGCAGAGCGCCGAAAGCGCCTCCAACACTGGCCTGATGAGCACAATTCTTAGCTGGATCGGCTGGTTCCGGCGCTGAAGCTCAAGAAGCCCACATAAAGTTTCCTCGAACGCACCTGCCGACTGCACAACATAGTCGTGCAGATAGTCACAATGCCCATACAGCGGAATAAGCCAACGAACCCCATCCAATTGGCCCTGCAAGGCCGCGTCGACGATTGCCCCATGATAAAAACCGCGGCCATTGCTCAAGACTTCTATGAGAGTATCCGGCCTTTTCGAATGCGCCAGGTCAATCAGTCGCCGCAACCCCTTCGCATTGAGCAGTGGCTCACCACCGCTTATGCCGAGCACATCGGGCATCTTCCGAATGGTATTCACGGCCATATAGGCCTCTTCCAGCATCCAATCGTCGTTCTGAGTCGTCGGCGGTTGAGAGCACATCAGGCACTTACTGTTGCATCGATTGGTGACCTGAAGCGCGTGGTGCCTGTCTCCCTCCCGGTAAATAACCGGACTTTGCAGCTTGCCGTGCGCTGGAACAATCAGGTCGCCATCTTCGAAGTCGGGGCCATCCTGAATCCAGCCAATATTGTTTAAACCCGAGCGGGAGAGGTGCTCGATTGTCTCTCTTTCGTGCTGGTCATGGGCTCTGGCAAGAAAGTGAAGCTCCGGCGCCCACTCCGACATCAGATCGCCGAAGTCGACCACTCTGTGAGGCACGGTCGCCGTATTCCTCTGAATCGACGCGGCTGTTTTTCTCATGTATCTCCCCCGGAGAAGGCCCATTCGTGAAATACTTTACGCGTCTTCATATCAGCGTCTTTTATCTTTTCCATGTAGAAATCGAACAACATGGTGTGTCGCTGGCAATGCTCCGTTTGCGGCGGGAAGGCGTAAAGGTCGCCATGCTGGGCATAGGCGTCCACTGGATTGGGTGCGCAATAAGCACTGTAGGCACAATCCAGACAACCGGCGGTCTCCTCCACCAGGCTGGCTTGTATAAGGTCTTTCTGTACAGACGTACCGAGAAGCTGGTCGAGAGGCTCGCCGATAGGTCCCAGCCTCAGCCCATGATCCCCGGACTCGGCCAACATGCGAGCCTCATCACTTGGATACACAAAGCCATCATAGTTATAGACCAGTGTCGCCAACCCCGCGCCCGTGGGGCTTTGCAAATCCACGTACCCTGAATCAAAAGGTGACAGAATCTTGTTCAGGAGAATGGCTCCGTAAACCTCTCTGATGGGGACGCCCTGGTCATTCCAATACAGAACTCGCTCAAAGGACCTTTGGTAAAATTCCATGAACTCTGAAAGAGAATAGCCCAACCTTTTCTGATTTCTTTTGGCGAATCCGTAGGAGCTTAGAGGTCGAATGAAAATCTCGCCAAAACCCAACCTCACATACTCGTCCACTATCTGCTCTGGAAATTCGAGCGATGCCTTCGTCGTAGTCATCAAGGCCGCGACGGAATCCTCACCCATGATCGAACGCGCCAACGTCACACCCGCCATGGTTCTTTCATAGGCGTTACCGGTCGGAATCGGTCGGTTCCGCTGATGCAGAAGAGCTTGACCATCGATGCTAGTTGATAGATAGGCGCCAAATGCCTTCAGTATATGACACATGTCCGGCGTCAGCTGATGCAGGGTACTTGCGACAACGAATCGTATATTCCGATTTTCGCTTTTATTGATGTCGCTGATTTGCTGCATGGCGCTCAAAACCAGATCAAAGCGCAACAGCGGATCCCCTCCCTGAAACTCCACGGTCAGGTTCTGGCTCTCACTCTGAAAAATTGTTCGGCATGCCAACTGCAGATTGTCCTTGGACATGACATGAGTGTCGTCGTCCAGGGCACGGCTGACCTGGCAGTACTGGCATGAGTGCTCACATTGAAGTGTCGGGACAATGATATGCAGGGAGGGACCGCCGGCGACCGTCTCGCGCCCCGCCGCCTTCCTTGATTTCAGTAACCAGTCGGTGCCTGGGGAGAATTTTGACTTTAGGAAAAACCGCGCCTTCAAATCCGACCGAAGATTGAGCGGAAGCTGGTCAGGGCTTTCCGTTAGCAGATCGAGCTCTCGCCGGGAAAGAAATATATGGTCACCCGACTCAGAGACGGCCACAACGGATTCGTCGGACAAACTTCGGTATTTAAACGGGAGACCAATGGAATCGTAGCTCACCCTCCCACCCCCAAAAGTTCATTTCAGTATTTCTAGGTCTATTTATTTTTTGTTTTATTATCACAAACAGAACATGTGACGCAAATCACATTATGCCCCCCCCCCGGAGCGCCAACATCTGTCCTTTTTGTCGATCACCAGGTTTTAAACGCCAAGAAGGTCGTTTCCTACCCGTGGCAGCGCTCGTGCAGCCGCCGTACCCGCTCGGCCAGGTCCGGCACCGGGCCGGTGACCGGCACGTTCGGGGCCACCTGACGGATCGACAGACCGGCCACCGGCGACGGCGGCAGGCCCATCTCCATGCGCCAGCCGCGCAGCTGCTCGCCGGAGCTGGCGTAAACGATGGCGCCCAGGCCCACCCAGGCGTGGGCGGCGGCGCACATGGGGCAGTGCTCGCCGGAGGTGTAGACGGTGGCGCGGGCGCGCTGTTCCGCCGGCAGGTTTTGCGCCGCCCAGCGGGCGATCTCGAATTCCGGATGCTGGGTGTGGTCGCCGTCGCCGACACGGTTGCGGGCGGCCAGCAGCACGGTGCCGTCTTCGTCCACCAGCAGCGAGCCGAACGGCTGGTCGCCGGCTTCCAGGGCCTGCTCGGCCAGGTCCAGGCAGTATTCCAGATGGGCACGGTCAGTGTGGGTAATGGCCAAGGGGAGCTCCTGTTCCCGGGTTTGAAAAGCGGCGCTAGGGGTTGTCCCAATAGCCTTCGGAGAACACCGCGATCTGCTGGAAAAAGGTGGCCCGGGCCAGGGCCTGACGCAGGGCGCGCCGTTCCTTTTCGTTGCCGCTGGCGGCCAGGGCTTCCTGCAGCACGCGCGGGTCGTCCGGGCGCCACAGGGACAGCTGCAGGGAGGGGAACACATAGGCGCGGCCCGGTTCCTGGTCGTCTTCTTCCAGGGTGCCGAACTGCATCAGGTGCACCAGCACCGTGTCGGCGGCGGCCTGGAACAGGTCCAGGCCCTCGTGGCGCAGCGGCAGGCCGTCGCCGGCGGCGATCCATTCGGCCCGCTGATGCTCGTCGTAATGCACCACCAGGGCGCCGTCGAAGAACAGGTCCCGGGCCGGGAAATCGATGCCGAACTGCTGCCGCGCCGGCCAGTGCTCCGGCGTTTCCCCCACCGCGGCGCGCACCGCCTCCGGCGAGTCGCCCAGGCGGATGTCGTTGATGCCGCTGCGCGGACGCAGCAGAAACCGGTCCATGGTCGCGTCAGTCCCCGCCGCCGATCTTGTCCTGGGTGCGGGTGTCGAAGTCGGACGCGTCGTGCCGCTCGCGCAATTGCGTGGACGGCTCGCCAAAGGTGCGGTTGACCATGCGGCCGCGCTGCACTGCCGGGCGCGCGTCGATGGCCTCGGCCCAGCGCAGCACGTTCTTGTAGGACGTCACGTCCAGGAACTCGGCGGCGCTGTAGAGCCGGCCCAGCACCAGTTGCCCGTACCAGGGCCAGGTGGCGATGTCGGCGATGGAATACTCGTCACCGGCCAGCCAGGTCTGTTCGGCGAGGTGCCGGTCCAGCACATCCAGCTGGCGCTTCACTTCCATGGTGTAGCGGTCGATGGGGTACTGGTATTTTTCCGGCGCGTAGGCATAGAAGTGGCCGAAGCCACCGCCCAGGAAGGGCGCCGCGCCCTGTTGCCAGAACAGCCAGTTGAAGCATTCGGTGCGGGCCGCGCCCTCGGGAATCAGGGCGCCGAATTTTTCCGCCAGGTAGAGCACGATGGAGGCGGTTTCGAACACCCGGCGGGGCGGTTCCACGCTGTGGTCCACCATCGCCGGAATCTTGGAGTTGGGATTGATCTCCACGAAGCCGCTGCCGAACTGGTCGCCGTCACCGATGTTGATCAGCCAGGCATCGTACTCGGCGCCGGCGTGCCCCAGGGCCAGCAGTTCCTCCAGCATCACCGTGACCTTGACGCCGTTGGGGGTGGCCAGGGAATAGAGCTGCAGCGGGTGCTCACCCACCGGCAGCGCCTTGTCGTGGGTGGGGCCGGCGATCGGGCGGTTGATGCTGGCGAAGCGCCCGCCGTTGCCCGGTTCCCATTTCCAGACCTTCGGCGGCGTGTAGGTGTCGTCGGACATGAAACTTCTCTCCCGTGCAGAAACGAAGACGGCGCTGGGCCGGTCCCGGCACCTTAAAACGTCCCGGCCAGGGTTGGAACGGGCAGCGCCGCAAAGCTTCTCTATCATGGCGAAAGGCCGGGCCGATGGCGAGCGGCCCCGGGGTCAGACCTTCTTCACGAACTCCGACTTCAGTTTCATGGCGCCGATGCCGTCGATGCGGCAGTCGATGTCATGGTCACCGCCCACCAGGCGGATGCCCTTGACCTTGGTGCCGACCTTGACCACCGAGGAGGAGCCTTTGACCTTCAGGTCCTTGATCACGGTGACGGTGTCGCCGTCGCTGAGCACATTGCCGTTGGCGTCGCGGATCAGGTCCGCCTCGGCGGCGGCCTGCTGGTCGGCGGCGTTCCATTCATGGGCGCATTCCGGGCACACGAACTGGGCGCCATCTTCGTAGGTGTAGGGGGAGCTGCACCGGGGGCAGGCAGGCAAATCACTCATGGGCATTCTCTGGCGGATGGACGGCCCCGGCGGGCCGGGGCGCAAATCATAGCATAGCAACGGGCCGATCCGGCGGCGCTCAGTCCTCGCCGATGTCCTCGTGCCAGACGTCCGGGTGGGCGCGGATGTAGTCGGCCAGCAGGGTCTTGCAGTCCGGGTCGTCCAGTTCGATCACGCGCACGCCGTGGGCGCGCAGCTCGTCCAGGCCACCGGGGAAATTCTCGGACTCGCCCACCACCACGGTGCCGATGCGAAACTGGCGCACCAGGCCGCTGCAGTACAGACAAGGCGCCAGGGTGGTGACCATGATCTTGTCGCCGTAGCCGCGCTGGCGGCCGGCCTTGCGGAAGGCATCGGTCTCGGCGTGCACCGAGGGGTCGTCTTCCTGAATGCGCCGGTTGTGGCCGGCGCCCAGCAGGGTGCCGTCGGCGTCGAACAGGGCGGCGCCGATGGGGATGCCGCCTTCGGCCAGCCCCTGGCGGGCCTCGCCCAGGGCCACCGCCAGCATCGCCGCGTAATCCAAAGTGTCAGCCATGGTCATTGCTCCTTCCGGCCGTTAGGGAAACGGGCGGGACTATACCGTATCCGTTCGCTCGGGGCCGCACCCCATCAGTTCGCTCGGGGCCGCACTCCGTCAGTTCGCTCGGGGCCGCCCCGGATCACGCCGCCCGCGCCCATTGACCTTCACGCCGGGGCCATGGGCGCCGGCGCAACCTTGAACAAATTTGCCGTCTTCCCAAAGGGCGACTTTGCCGTTATTGTGAACACCTGTACACAGTGTTGTCCGTACGACGTTACCTGTACCTATAAGCCAATAACAGGAGGGCGGCATGACCACCCCGGTACCTCAAGGCAAGGCACCCAGGCGTTGGCTGGCGCGGCTGTCCGCGATCAGCGACATGTTCGCGTTCCCGCTGCGCACCTCCCACTACGTGGAGCTGGTGAACCCGCTGTGGACCACCCACCGCATGCACGCCCGGGTGGTGGACGTGTGGGACGAAACCCGCGATGCCCGCACCGTGACCCTGAAGCCCGGCGCCAACTGGCGGCTGCACCGGCCGGGCCAGCACATTCGCGTGGGCATTCCGGTGGACGGCCGTCACTACACCCGCACTTATACCATCTCGTCGCCGCCGGAGCGCGACGACGGCTGCTTTACCATCACGGTCAAGAAGATCGACGGCGGGCGCCTGTCCCATCACATCGTCCGTAATCTGAAGGTGGGCGATTTCATTCCGGTGGGGCTGCCCCAGGGCGAGTTCTATCTGCCGGACGCCTCGCCGGTGCAGCCGCTGTTCATTACCGCCGGCAGCGGCATCACCCCGGCCATGAGCATGGTGCGCAGCCTGATCGCCCAGGAGCGGCTGCCGGACACGGTGCACATCCACTACGCGCCCCACGAGTTCGACACCATCTTCGGCCGCGAGCTGCGCCGGCTGGACGAGACGCAGCCGCACTACCATCTGCACGAGGTACACACTCGCCAGGCCCCGGCCGACGAGAACCATTTCACCGAGGCGCAGCTGGAGCGGCTGTGCCCGGACTGGCGCGAGCGCGACTGCTACGCCTGCGGCCCGCCGGCGCTGCTGGCCGCCCTGGAGCGTACCTGGGACGCCGCCGGGCTCACCCAGCGGCTGCACATCGAGCGCTTCCGGGCGGACTTCGCGCCGATTCCCGACGACGCCGTGGGCGGCCGGGTGCGCTTCGCCGACAGCGACCTGGACGTGGACGCGGACGGCGAGACCAACCTGCTGCGCGTGGCCGAGGACGCCGGGCTCAACCCGCCCCACGGCTGCCGCATGGGCATCTGCCATACCTGCAACACCACGCTCACAGCCGGCTGCGTGCGCGACCTGCGCAGCGGCGACTTCATCAACGAACCCGGCGCCATCGTACAGGTGTGCGTGTGCGCGGCCGCCGGGGACTGCGAACTGGCACTTTAGGGAGAACGTCATGAGCACGAAACGACCCTTGCCGGTGGACCTCACCGACGAACAGATCGACGAGTTCGGTCGCGAGATGGACGCCATCTATTACGAGACCCTGGAATCCCGGGGCGAGAAGGACCGGCTCTATATCCTGCGCCTGATCCGCACCCAACGCAGCATGGCGCTGCTGGGCCGGCTGGTGATCTACGCCAGCCTGTTCCTGCTGCCGGCCTGGGGCCACGCCCTGGCGGGCTGGCCGTCCACGCTGATCGTCATGGCCCTGGGCGTGATCCTGCTGGGGCTGGCCAAGATCCTGGAAAACATGGAAATCGCCCATAACGTGCTGCACGCCCAGTGGGACTGGATGAAGGACCCGGAGATCCAGTCCAACACCTGGGAGTGGGACACCATGAGTCCCTCGGACCGCTGGATGCACTCCCACAATGTGGTGCACCACACCTGGACCAATGTGCTGGAAAAGGACCTGGACGTGGGCTACGGCATCATGCGCGTGACTCCGCACCAGCCCTGGAAGCCGGCCTACCTGCTGCAGCCGGTGTACTTCGTGCTGCTGATGCTGCTGTTCGAGGAAGGCGTGGCGCTGCACGAGCAGGCGCTGATCGACGTGGCCGAGCGCAAGAAGAAGCCCAAGGAAATCCTGCCGCTAATGAAACACATCGGCCGCAAGGTGTGGGGCCAGGTGCGCAAGGACTACATCATGTGGCCGGGCCTGGCCGCCCTGGTGGCGCTGCCGATTTCCCTGGTGGTGCCGGAATCGCCGCTCATCGTGTTCCTGCTGGTGGCCGGCGCCAACTTCGTGGCCAACATCATGCGCAATATCTGGGCGTTCGTGATCATCTTCTGCGGGCACTTCCCCGCCGGCGTTTATCACTTCACCCAGGAGCAGACCGAAGGGGAATCCCGTGGCCAGTGGTACCTGCGCCAGCTGCTGGGCTCCGCCAACATCACCGGCGGCCCGCTGTTCCATGTGATGTCCGGCAACCTGAGCCACCAGATCGAGCACCACCTGTTCCCGGACCTGTGCAGCAACCGCTACCCGGAGGTGGCACCGCGGGTGAAAGCCCTGGCGGACCGCTACGGCCTGCCCTACAACTCCGCGCCGCTGTGGCGGCAGTTCGGCACCACCTGGCTGAACAACCTGCGGCTGTCGCTGCCCGGCGGCACCACGCCGCCGGAACCGGCGCGGGCCTGAGGGTCGGCGGGCGGTGGCTTTCCTCCGGGTGACAGCAGTGCTAGCATTGCTGTCACCCATTGAGGAGAACGCCGATGAGCACCCTGACCGTCCGCAATCTCGATGACGACCTGAAACAGCGCCTGCGGCTGGAAGCCGCCCGGCACGGCCATTCCATGGAAGAGGAAGTGCGCCGGATCCTGCGCCGGGCCCTCAGCGAGCCGGCGCCGGAACAGGGCCTGGGCAGCCGCATCCGTGACCGCTTCGCCGCCTATGACGGCCAGGAGCTGGAGCTGCCCGAGCGCCGCGACCCGCCGCGACCCGCGGACCTGGAACCGTGATCGTCCTCGACACCAATGTTTTGTCGGAGCTGATGCGGCCGGCGCCGAACCCGGTGGTGGTGCACTGGCTGGACCGGCAATCGGCCCGGGACGTGGGCACCACCAGCATCACCGTGGCGGAGATCCTGTACGGCATCGAGCGGCTACCCGCCGGCCGTCGGCAGCGCACTCTGGCGATGCTCGCCGCCGAACTGTTCGACCAGGAATTCAGCGGGCGCCTGCTCACCTTCGATGCCCTGGCCGCCAGCCACTACGCGCAGAAGATGGCCGAAGCGGAACGCAACGGCACCCCGGTGAGCATGGCCGACGGCCAGATCGCCGCCATCTGCGAGACCCACGGCGCCACCCTGGCCACCCGCAACACCAAGGACTTCGAGCCCCTCGGCGTGCCCCTGATCAACCCCTGGATCTCGTAACACCGCTTCTACAAACGGCTGGCAGTGGCCAGGTCCTCATGTTCGAAGGCGCTTTCCATGCGCTTGATTTCAGCAGCGGGAGCGCCGCGCTTTCTCGCCGCATCACGCCACCCCTTACAGGCTTTGGCCACTTCCCGAATGCACGCATCCGCTTCCGCCGGTTTGAGGGAAAATTCGTCCGCCACGGAGCGCAGCAGTTCGATGGAGCAGGTGCCGTCATCCAGATCGATGTTGGTGGCCAATACGCGGGCTTTCATATCCTGGGGCGTGGGGTTGAGGTCATAGGCCGGCGACAGGGACCAGCCGGCCCTGCCTTGCCACAAGAATCCGTGATTGCGCAGATGATCGTCCACATTGGAAACCAGGATGGAAAACGCCACTCGCCGGAACAGTTCCTGGCGATCCTCGCGGGCGCTCGCCCCTTGCTCGGCAAGAGCATCGACGATCTCCAGATAGCTGCCCCGTTCGCCATCCCGGTGCTCGGTCATCGACATGGCCGACAGGAAAGGAATCCGCTCATCGCCGTCGCGGTCGAATCGGCGGGACAACAACACAGGCCGCCCGGCCACTTCATACAATTCGTGGTCGGCCGCGCGGATCCCCGCCCGAGCCGCGAGGTCCAGGGCGATGGCTTCCCAGCGTTCCAGGGAATATTCGTCGGTTTCCTTAGGGAATTTGGCGATCGCCAGCCGGCCGTGCTGATCGACCACGGACGCCTTGGGGCGGGCGCCCCCCAGCGAAGAGCCGGGTCAGATCCGAGACACCGAGCAAAAAGTCGGTCTCGTGAAGGGGGCGCACCGCCCGGCCTTCCCGTTCCGCCGCGCGCCGTTCCCGGCGGCGCATCAGCATGCGGCCCCAAGTGTCCGGCGCGGAATCGCCCAGGGTGCCGAACATTTCCGCGCCCGCCGGCGGGCGGAACAGGCCCGGCCCCACCTGCAGCGCCGGGTCCATGGAAAAGCGGTCGTCCGCCGCCAACCATTCCGGCGCGTACTCGAAGGTCACCGTTTCCCGGCCCCGGCTGGCATGGCGGCGCAGCAACCCCACTCGACGATTCCGGCGCCGCCAATCCAGAAACACCTCGACGTTACTCATCCCGGCCCACCCTCGGGCGCGGCGATGAGGCCCGCTGGCGCAGCGATTCCCGGCTGATCTCAAGCCCTTGGGGGTCCCCGGCGCTGTCGGCCAGGTCCGCCAGCCGGGGCAGCATGCCCAGGGCCTGCAGCACACCGGCCAGAATCGCGACGCTCACCGCCGTATCCCCCTTCTCCAAACGGGTCAGAGTGGCGCGGAAAGTCGCGGCGCGCTCGGCCACGATTTCCATGGACAGGTTACGGCGCAGGCGCGCTTCGCGGATATCCTCGCCCAGTTTCCGCAAGGCTCGGCGGGCCGCCGGGGGTGATGTCACTCCCGGGGTCCCGCCGGGGATGGATCAGAACCGGCCCAGGTCCATGACCTTGGCCCAGGCGGCCACGAAGTCCTTCACGAACTTGCCTTCCGCGTCGTCGGCGCCGTACACCTCCGAGAGGGCACGGAGCTGGGAGTTGGCGCCGAAGATCAGGTCGAGCCGGGTGGCGGTCCACTTGAGCTTGCCGGTGGACCGGTCGCGGCCTTCGAACAGGTAGTCGTCGTCCTCGGACACCGGCGCCCAGGCGATGCTCATGTCCACGACGGTCTTGAAGAAGTCGTTGCTGAGCGTTTCCGGGCGGTCGGTGAAGACGCCGTGCTCGGAACCGTCGTAGTTGGCATTGAGCGCGCGCATGCCGCCCACCAGCACGGTCAGTTCCGGGGCGGTGACGGTAAGCAGCTGGGCGCGGTCGATCATCAGATGCTCCGCGTCCACGGTGGCTTTCGCCTTGCGGTAGTTGCGCATGGCGTCCACGAACGGCTCCAGGTACTTGAAGGAGTCCACGTCGGTCTGCTCCAGGGAGGCGTCGGTGCGGCCCGGGGTGAACGGCACCGTCACCTTATGGCCGCCGCTCTCCGCGGCTTTCTCCACCGCCGCCGCGCCGGCCAGCACGATCAGGTCCGCCAGCGACACTTTCTTGCCACCGGAGGCGGCGCCGTTGAACTCGCTCTGGATGCCTTCCAGCGTGTTCAGCACTCTGGCCAGATTGTTGGGGTCGTTCACCGCCCAGTCCTTCTGCGGTGCCAGTCGCACCCGGGCGCCGTTGGCGCCGCCGCGCATGTCGGAACCGCGATAGGTGGACGCGGACGCCCAGGCGGCTTTCACCAGATCGGAAATGGACAGGCCGCTGTCCAGGATCCTGGCCTTGAGGGCGGCGATGTCCTGGTCGTCGATCAGGGCGTGGTCCACCTTGGGCACCGGGTCCTGCCAGATCAGTTCTTCGTTCGGCACTTCCGGGCCCAGGTAGCGTTCGATGGGGCCCATGTCCCGGTGGGTGAGCTTGTACCAGGCGCGGGCGAAGGCGTCGGCGAAAGCTTCCGGGTTCTCGTAAAAGCGCCGGGAAATTTTCTCGTAGGCCGGGTCGAAGCGCAGCGACAGGTCGGTGGTGAGCATGGTGGGCTTGCGCTTTTTGCTCTTGTCGTGGGCGTAGGGAATGTCCGCCACGGCGTCCTTGGCCACCCACTGGTAAGCACCGGCCGGGCTCTTCTCCAGCTCCCATTCGTGGCCGAACAGGTTCTCGAAAAACAGATGGGACCATTGCGTGGGTTTTTGCGTCCAGGTCACTTCCGGGCCGCCGGTGATGGTGTCGTCGCCGAACCCGCTGCCGTGGCGGCTGTGCCAGCCCAGGCCCATGGACTCGATGGGCGCCGCTTCCGGCTCCGGCCCGATCAGCCCCGGGTCACCGGCGCCGTGGGTCTTGCCGAAGGTGTGGCCGCCGGCGATCAGGGCCACGGTTTCCTCGTCGTCCATGGCCATGCGGCCGAAGGTCTCGCGGATGTCGTGGGCGGCTTTCACCGGATCCGGCTCGCCCTCCGGGCCCTCCGGGTTCACGTAGATCAGCCCCATGGTGGTGGCACCCAGCGGGTCCTCCAGGTCGCGTTCGCCGGAGTAGCGCTTGTCGGTGCCCAGCCAGTCGCTTTCCTGGCCCCAGTAGATGTCGGTCTCCGGCTCGTACAGGTCCTCACGACCGCCGGCGAAACCGAAGGTTTTAAAACCCATGGATTCCAGCGCCACGTTGCCGGTGAGCACGATCAGATCGGCCCAGGAAATCTTGTTGCCGTATTTTTTCTTGATCGGCCACAGCAGCCGCCGGGCCTTGTCCAGGTTGACGTTATCCGGCCAGCTGTTGAGCGGCGCGAAGCGCTGGGTGCCGGTGCCAGCGCCACCCCGACCGTCGCCCAGCCGGTAGGTGCCGGCGCTGTGCCAGGCCATGCGGATAAACAGCGGCCCGTAATGGCCGAAATCCGCCGGCCACCAGTCCTGGGAATCAGTCATCAGGTCGGTCAGGTCTTTTTTCAGCGCCGCCAGATCCAGGCTCTTGAACGCCTCGGCGTAGTCGAAGTCCGCGTCCATGGGGCTGGTCACCGGCGCGTGCTGGTGAAGGATGTCGAGGCGCAGCTGGTTCGGCCACCAATCCTGGTTGGTGGTGCCGCCGCCAGCGGTCTGATGAAAGGGGCACTTGCTCTCGGTCATGATTATTCTCCCTGTTTGGTGGCCGTTGCAGTACGGCGAAGCCTTTATAAGAAGTACCGCTTTGCTCCCTATCGATCCAATACACGCTATCAACGAAAGTGATAGCTTTTGTCAGCGGCTGTTGCTTGACGTAAATGCGGACCCGCCGCTTGGCCCGGGAAGGTAAAATCCTTGGTAACCGTCTGGACAGCGCCAGGCGGCGCACCCATGCTCATTCACCCGATGGTCAGCGAGACGGAACTCATGCGGCGCATCGCCCTGATTGGCGCGGGACCGACCGGCCTGTATACCCTGGCAACGCTGATCCACGGCGACGCCCCGCTTTGCATCACCCTGTTCGAACAAGGCGACCAGGCCGGCGTGGGCATGCCCTACGACGAGCACGCCAACCACCGGGCCATGCTCGCCAATATCGCCAGCATCGAGATCCCGCCACTGACGCGGAGCTATCTCGAGTGGCTGCGCGCACAATCCTCCGGCTTTCTCGCCGACTATGGCGTGGACAAGACCGGTCTCCATGAGCGGCAGTTTCTGCCCCGGGTGCTGCTCGGCCATTACTTTCGCGACCAGTGCCTGGCGCTGGTGCGCGCCGGCCGGCACCGTGGCCACCGGATCACCGTGGAGGAACGATGCCGGGTGCTGGATCTGGCCGCCGAGGCCGATGGCCTGCGTCTTTGGACCGATCGCCACCGGGCGCCGCTGGCGTTTGATCGCGCGGTGATCGCCACCGGCCATGTGTGGCCGTCGCCGGCGTCCGGCAACCGCGCCTACTTTCCCAGCCCCTGGACCGGCCTGATCGACGCCGACCTGCCCGCCGCCGAGGTGGGCGTGCTGGGCACCTCGCTCAGCGGCATCGACGCCGCCCTGGCGGTGGCGGTGCAGCACGGTCATTTCGAGGAACAGCCGGACCACCCGGAGCACAGCCTGCGCTTCCGGGTGAACGCCGGCAGCGAAGGCCTGCGCATCACCCTGATGTCGCGGACCGGCCTGCTGCCGGAAGCGGACTTCTACTGCCCGATCCCCCATGAGCCCCTGCAGGTGGCCACCGAGGCCCGCCTGGACCAGGAAATCGAAGCCGGCGCCGAGGGGCTGCTGGACCGGGCTTTCGACCTGATGGTCCAGGAACTGCAGCGGCAGGACCCGGCCTGGAGCGCGCGCCTGGGGCTGGAGGAACAGAACGCGGACACCTTCGCGGGCGCGTATTTCGAGGAGCGGGCACAGCGCAATCCGTTCCACTGGGCGCGCCACAATCTGGAGGAAGTGGAACGCAACAAGCGGGCCCGGCACACGGTGCCCTGGCGCTATGCGCTGTTGCGGCTGCATGAGGTGATGGAGCCGATCGCGCCGCATCTTACGGAAGCGGACCGCCAGCGATTCGACGCCGGCCTGCGCAAGGTCTTCGTGGACAACTACGCGGCGGTGCCGCCGGAATCGATCCGCCGCCTGCTGGCCCTGCGCGCCGCCGGCGTGCTCGACCTGCGGGCCCTGGGCCGGGACTATCGGATGGACGTGGGCGAGGAAAGCACCCGGCTGTGCACCGACCAGGGTGAATACCGCTTCGCCGTGGTGATCAACGCCCGTGGCCAGAAACCGAAGGACCTGACCGACCTGCCGTTGCCCACCCTGCGGCGGCAGCTGCTCGACCACGGCGGCCCGCTGCCGCCCCTGGCGGAGGATTACAGCCTGCGGGTGCCCGCCATCGGCGGCCACCGCATCGCGCTGGCGGCGCTGCCGTTTCTGATGCACCACCGCCCGTTCGTGCAGGGCATCGAGGCCTGCGCGGAGATCGGCCGCGCCGTGGGCCGTTCGGTGATCGAGGCGCCGCTAGTTCAGCATCCCCTGTGACAGGCCGTACCAGATCGCGGAGATGATCAGGCCACCCACATAGCAATTGATCACCACGGCGTACTTCGGCAACTGAAAGAAGCCGAAGTGGTCCTTCACGTTGCGCAGGAAGAAGCTGCCCACCAGCACCGTGCCGATCACAATTCCCAACGGAAAGGAGCGGTGCAGAAACGCCGGCACCAGGGCAAAGGCGAAACCGCCGTAGAGCAGCAGCGCGCCCAACAGGTCGGTTTTCCAAAGGTGAAAATCGTCGTGCTGTTTCATGGAGGGGGTACTCACGGACGGGAAAGGGCCTTCCGGGGCCGCCGGATTGTGTCACCATACAGACTGGTCTACCGCTTTTCGATGGAGTGCGTCATGGCAGCCCGCCCCAAGCACCGGGACAACCTGGTCCACACCGCCGCCCGCCTGTTCCGCCAGCGCGGCTACGCGGCCACCGGCGTCAACGACATCCTCAAGGAGGCCGGGGCGCCCAAGGGCTCCTTCTACCACTATTTTCCCGGCGGCAAGGAAGAGCTGGGCGCGGCGGCCATCCGCCACGCCGGCGCCCTGGTCACCGGCACCCTGGAGCGGCTGGCCCTCGCCCACGGCGGCCCCGGCGAGACCCTGCGTGCCTACGGCGTGCTGCTGGCCGGCTGGCTGGCGGACTCGGAGTACCGGGACGGCTGCCCGCTGGCCACCACGGTGCTGGAGGTGACGCCGCAATCAGCGCCGATCACCGCCGCCGCCGAGGAAGCCTACGACCACTGGCGCGGGACCCTGGCGGCGATCATCGCCCCGGAGGACGCCCACTCGGCGGCCGCGCTCCGCCTCGCTTCCCTGACCGTTTCCGCCCTGGAGGGCGCCCTGATCCAGGCCCGGGTGGCGCGCAGCCCGGCGCCGATCCGGGAAGCCTGTGATCAGCTCGCCGCCCTGATCGATACGAACCGCTGAGGCGGCCCGCCGACGGGGCTGGACCCGGCCGCAAAATTATATAGACTGGTCTACATCAAATTATGGGAGCTTGTTATGTCCGCCGTCCCCGAAGGCTTTCAGCCGCACCCGCGCAAAAGCGGATTCACCGCCCCGTGGGAACCGATCTATCAACGCCCCCATGAACAGGGCCTCAGCCTGGGCCTGCGCGCCGGTGACGCCCACGCCAACAGCCGGGGCTTTGTCCACGGCGGCCTGATCTCCACGCTCTGCGATAACGCCATGGGGCTGAGCTGCGCCGGCGCGCTGGGCGGCATCAAGGGGCTGGTGACGGTGAACCTGAGTATGGATTTTCTCGGCACCGCCCGGGTGGGTCAGTGGCTGGAGGTGCGGGCGTCGGTCACCCGCACCGGGCGCACGCTCAGCTTCGCCGAGGCGCGGGTGTTCGCCGACGACACGCTGTGCGCCCGGGGCAGCGGGGTGTTCAAGGCACAGCTCTAGGCCGGGGCGATTGCCCGGCCGATGGCTCGCCGGGTCAGCCCGCCACCGCCGCGGCGCGGGCGGCGTGGAGTTTTTTGTAGCTCTCGATCAGGCGCAGGTGGCGGTCCAGGCCCTCGAGCTGCAGGTTGGTGGGGGTGAGGCCCGGGAAGCGGACGGAGCCGTCCACCGCGCCGACCACCTCCGCCATGGTGTCGTCGCCGTACATCCGACGCAGGTTGGTGAGGTAATCGTTCAGGTCCAGTTCATCGTCCAGGGTGATTTCCAGCACCGCGCTGACCGCGCGGTAGAACAGGTTGCGTTCCACCGTGTTGTCGTTGAACTGCAGGAACGCCTCGGTGCGCTCCAGGGCCTCGTCGTGCTGGCCCAGGGCCAGATTGATCAGCAGTTTCAGCTCCAGCACGGTGAGCTGGCCCCAGACCGTGTTTTCGTCGAACTCGATGCCGATCAGGGTGATGATGTCGGTGTAGTCGTCGATCTGGCTTTCTTCGAGACGTTCGAGCAAATCCGTTAACTGGCCGTCGTCGAGACGGTGCAGATTGAGGATGTCCTCGCGGTAGTCCAGCGCCTTGTTGGTGTTGTCCCAGACCAGGTCCTCCACCGGGTAGACCTCGGAATAGCCCGGCACCAGGATGCGGCAGGCCGGCGCGCCCAGCTCGTGGTAAGCGGCGGTGTAGACCTCCTTGCCCAGGTCCTCGAGGATGCCGAACAGGCGCTCCGCTTCTTCTTCAGTAGTGCCGGAGAAATCCCACTCGTGGAACGCCACGTCCGCCTTGGCGCTGAAGAAGCGCCAGGACACCAGGCCGCTGGAGTCGATAAAGTGCTCCACGAAATTGTTCGGCTCGGTCACCGCCAGGCTGTTGAAGGTGGGCGCCGGGAAATCGTTGAGCCCCTCGAAACTGCGGCCCTGCAACAGCTCGGTGAGGCTGCGCTCCAGGGCCACCGCCATGCTCGGGTGGGCGCCGAACGACACGAACACGCCCCCGGTGCGCGGGTTCATCAGTGCCACGCAGGCCACCGGGAATTGCCCGCCCAGGGAGGCGTCCTTGACCAGCACCGGGAAGCCCTGGGCCTCCAGGGCCTGCACGCCTTCCACCAGCTTCGGGTATTTCGCCAGCACTTCTTTCGGCACGTCCGGCAGCGCCAGCTCTTCTTCGATGATCTGTTTTTTCACCGCCCGTTCGAAGATTTCGGACAGGCACTGCACCTGGGCCTCGGCCAGGGTGTTGCCGGCGCTCATGCCGTTGCTGAGAAACAGGTTCTCGATCAGGTTGGAGGGGAACCACACGGTCTCGCCGTCGGAGCGGCGCT
Organism: Alloalcanivorax marinus; assembly: GCF_016906305.1. GTDB lineage: Bacteria > Pseudomonadota > Gammaproteobacteria > Pseudomonadales > Alcanivoracaceae > Alloalcanivorax > Alloalcanivorax marinus. Next base: position 15,460 of record NZ_JADDOL010000021.1, on the reverse strand, counting down.
GGAACGGCAGGGCGCAGATACCGCGATCCACCCGGCCGGAATTGGTGTCGATCAGGTTCGAGCCTTGCAGCTCGCCGTCCGGGTCGTAGATCGCCCGGCAGTGGTCGTCCAGGATCTCCGCCGGCAGCGCGTCCCCGGGGCCGGGCCGGAACCATTGTTCGTTGGGGTAATGCACGAAGTCGGCGTTGGCGATCTCTTCGCCGAAGAACTGATCATTGTAGAAGAAGTTGCAGTTCAGCCGCTCGATGAACTCGCCCAGAGCGGAGCACAGGGCGCTTTCCTTGGTGGCGCCCTTGCCGTTGGTGAAGCACATGGGCGAGGCCGCGTCGCGGATGTGCAGCGACCAGACGTGCGGCACGATGTTGCGCCAGGAGGCGATCTCGATCTTCATGCCCAGGGCTTCCAGCGCCCGGGTCATGGTGGCGATGGTCTCCTCCAGCGGCCGGTCCTTGCCCTCGATGAACGTGCGCGCCTCGCCGTCCACGCCGGCCATCAGCAGGGCCTGGGCGTCCTCGTCCAGATTGTCCACGGTCTCGATCCGGAACTCCGGCCCGGTCTGCACCACCTTCTTCACCGTGCAGCGGTCGATGGAACGCAGGATGCCCTGGCGGTCCTTGTCGGACAGGCCCTCGGGCAACTCCACCTGGATGCGGAAGATCTGGTTGTAGCGATTCTCCGGGTCGACGATGTTGTTCTGCGAGAGGCGGATGTTGTCGGTGGGAATGTCCCGCGCCTTGCAGTACACCTTCACGAAATAGGCCGCGCACAACGCCGACGACGCCAGGAAATAATCGAACGGACTGGGCGCCGACCCGTCGCCCTTGTAGCGAATCGGCTGGTCGGTGACCACGGTGAAGTCGTCGAATTTGGCCTCCAGGCGGAGGTTGTCGAGGAAGTTGACCTTGATTTCCATGGGGGCACAGCCAGTCGGGGAAGCGAATGCGCGCCATTATCCAGATTTTCCCCCCAACCGTCGCCCACCGGGGTCGGACCACGGTTACCCACTGATTCCTAAGGATTTACCGCTTTTTTCAGGGGGCTCCCGGTCCTCAAAAGGCGTTTTTCCAGGTCATAAATGGAGGTTTAGAGAAGGAGGGAGCCCCGTGCCAGCGGCCTGGGTTAAGGGGCGAATTTGACCCAAGAAAATGCCCCGCCAAGGCGTTAAAAGCTGCTTTTTCAGGCCGCTTAAGCCCAGGAAACAACGAGTTAGCGTGGTCCGACCCCGGAGTGGGTAACCCCGGAGTGGGTCACCCGGATGAATGTAAAGATTGGTCAAAATGGTTGGGGTTGGCCGGTCCGGTTCTTTTCGCGTTCACGACGGGTCTGGAAGATGCGGGGCATCGGGTAATCTTCAAAGGACTTGAGAACCGCCATGGTCGACACACATCGAACGACGCACGGGCGTGCGCTGCATCCGCTGCACGCCATTTTGCTTGCCTTCCCCTTGCCGTTGTTTCTGGGTGCGCTGCTCAGCGATTGGGCCTACTCCACCAGCTATCAGGTGCAGTGGACCAATTTTGCCTCCTGGCTGATCGCCGGCGCCCTGCTGGGCGGTGGCTTGGCGCTGCTGTGGGCGCTGATCGAATGGGTGATCAGCGGGCCGGCCCGCACCGCCAGGCACGCGGTCTATTTCCTTGTGCTGCTGGCCATGTGGGTGCTCGGCTTTATCAATGCGCTGGTGCACGCCAAGGACGCCTGGGCGGCCATGCCCGCCGGATTGTGGCTGTCGGCGATTGTGACGGTGCTGGCCCTGGTGGCGAGCCTGGTCGGCTACTCAGGCCTGCGTGGAGGAGTGAAATAACATGCGTTACGCCATCCCCCTGCTGTCGCTTCCGTTGCTGTTCTCTCTGACCGCCTGCGGCGGTGAGAACCAGGTCGAGCCCGCCGAACAGCACGGCGCCAACCCCACGCTGCCGGAGCCTCGGCGCGGCCTGCTGCCGAACATGAACATCTCCGAGCCCGCGGAATGGGGCGATGAAAAACCCTCCGCGCCGGACGGCTATCAGATCGAGGCCATCGCCACCGATCTGAAAATTCCGCGCCAGACCTTGGTGCTGCCCAACGGCGATATCCTGGTGGCGGAAGGGTCCGGCGGCAACGCACCGGCCCTGCGCCCCAAGGACTTCATCGCCGGCTTCATCAAGAAGCAGGGCAAGAGCGAGGCGGACAGTGGCGATCGCCTGACGCTGCTGCGCGACGCCGACGGCGACGGCCGCTACGAACAGCAAGGCGTGTTCGCCGATAACCTGAACGCGCCCTACGGGCTGGCCCTGATCGACGACCGCCTGTACGTAGCCAACCAGGACGCGCTGGTGCGCTTCGACTACGAAGAAGGCCAGACCCGGGCCAGCGGCGCACCGGAGAAAGTCACCGACCTGCCGGCGGTGATCAATCACCACTGGACCAAGGCCATGACCGCGGGGCCGGAGGGTCGCTTCCTGTACGTCGGTATCGGCTCCAACAGCAACATCGGTGAGCGGGGCATGGAAGTGGAAGAAGACCGCGCCATGGTCTGGCAGATTGAAGCCGAAACCGGGCTGCACCGCCCCTTCGCCACCGGCCTGCGCAATCCCACCGCGCTGGCCATCCAGCCGGACACCGGCGAACTCTGGGCGGTGGCGAATGAACGGGACGAGATCGGCCCCAATCTTGTCCCGGATTATCTGACCTCGGTGAAGGAAGGGGCGTTCTATGGCTGGCCCTACAGCTACTGGGGCCAGAACGAGGACACCCGGGTTAAACCGCCGAAACCGGAGATGGTCGAGCGCGCCATCAAACCGGACTACGCCCTGGGCTCCCACGTGGCGGCGCTGGGCGTGGATTTCTCCAACTCGCGGATGGGCGAGCAGTTCGCCGAAGGCGCCTTCGTCGGTCAGCACGGCAGCTGGAACCGCAGCGATCCGGTGGGGTTCAAGGTGGTGTTCGTGCCCTTCCAGAACGGCGAGCCCGCCGGCGACCCGGTGGACTTCGCCACCGGCTTCCTGAGCGAAGACGGCAAGGCCCGCGGCCGCCCGGTGGGCGTCACCGTGGACCCGGAAGGCGCCGTGATCATCGCCGATGACCTCTCCAACACCATCTGGCGCGTCACCCCCACCGCCCAAAACTGACCCACCCCACCGGCCCCGGGGCGGCCCCGGGGTCGGACCACGGCAAGTAATTGATTTATATAAATTTCATTCGTTTTTTCAGAGATAAAAGGCCCTTAGCTGACGTTTCAGGCCACTCAAAACGGCCTCTAAGACAGCTGGAGCAACCGTAGAACGCCGGTTTATCGCCCTGAAATCACGCCTCTAAGGACTAATCCTGCCGTTTTTGGGCGCACTGAATTAATATTAATCAATGAGTTACGGTGGTCCGACCCCGACTAGTCCCCGACTAGTCTCCGATGCGGCTCCAGGATTCGAACGGGATCTCATGCTCCTCCAGGAAGCTCCGAAGCCCCGCCGCGTTGGCTCCGCTGAAGCGCTTCTTGAGCAGGGCCAGGAGATCGCCGCGGCTGCCGAGGGCCCGCCGCAGGCAGTCCACATCCGGCGCCTTGACCGTCCATACCCACTCGTATTCAGCGCATCCAAAGGCTTTGCGGACACTCTGGCCCAGGTCCTGGCCCTCGAAGACCAGGTCGCCATTTTTCTGGAGTGTCGCACCGAGAAAACGATAATCCTCCGGGGTACGCTCTTCGCGCAGCGTTACGCTGTTCTTTCTCGATCTGCCAAACATTGGCAACCATCCCAGACTGAAAAACCGGCAAGCTTTCCGCTACCCGCCGGGCCCCGCCCTAGGCGGCGGCGAAGCCCGCCAGCAGCACCAGGAAACCACCGATCTCGGCAATCACCAGAGCCCACATAAAGGTCATCATCATCCTCGGGGCCAGGGTCCAGCGGCCAAAAGCGTGCGGCTTTTGCAGCTGATTGCGCGTGTCCTTGAGCAGGCCGTGCAGAATATAGCTGCCCACCGCCAGCGCGAAAAACAGCACCGACGCCAGCACCGCCAGCACGTTTACCCATTCCGGCCACACACTGAGCGCGGCGAAACGTTCCAGCACCAGGCAGGCAAAGGCATACATCAGGCTGGCGCGGTGGGCCGTGTCCACGTAGTAATGCGCCCGGGCCCGCTCGCTGCCTTCGATCTGGACGTATTTCCAAACCCCGGTCAGCAAACCGGTCAGAAAGAACAGCCCGCAGCTCCACAGCGCCAACATGCTCGCGGTCATGGCATACCCCCGTTGTCATAAAGCACGCACTATGTCAGCAACGCCCAGGTGCCTCCATGGCCGCCGGGCGAAGCCCGGCGGGGGCCGGGGTCGGACCACCCTGCTAAGCCAACAAACATCGCACAATAAAACCCGAAACTCCGTTAAATCAAAAACTTATGGTGGTCCGACCCCAGCCTGCCCCTTACAGTGATCCGACCCCGGCCCAGGCCTTCACGATAAGGGGCTCAGGTAGGCCCCCAGTTGTTCGATGATATCCTGCTGCTCCTCAGGATGAAGTTGCAGGCGAATCTGTTCTTCGTGCCCTTCTCGTCTAACAAACAACGACAGGCCATCGTGATAGGGCACAAAGTTGGCGCCGAGGAACTCAAAGGTCTCTCCTTCCTCATGGCATTGGCCGTCGTAGTCCCGGAAAGCGCGCGCCACCCGGTAACTCTGCCCGGCCTTGAGATGCCGATACTCCCTATCCTGTTTATCGAGCCAATCATTCATCGAGCAGGCCCCTCGGGCCCCTCGGGTCGGACCATCGTTACTCATTGATTTCAAAGCATTCTCTTGGAATTTCGACGTCTTTACGAGCGTTAGCCCGCGTTTAATGACCCCATAAATCACTTCTAAGCAAAGTCTGTGGCCCGAAGCCCGCGTTAAAGGTATCGATTGACCCGTGAAAGTACCCTTTTAAGCCGTCCGAAACCGAGCCAGAGAGCACAAAGATCTATTAAATCAATTGGTTATCGTGGTCCGACCCGCGCCGCACCCGCGCCGCATCGGTTCCTTGGGTCCCTAGCAGCACGAGTTGCGCCCTTTCAGTCTTTAATTGATAATCACTCTCAACTATAAACACACCCTCCGAAACCTATGTCCGGCGCCGCCACCGACATTCAGCCGTTGTTGCCCGGCTCCCAGCGGGAGCTGGGCGAGCTGTATGCGGCGCATCATGGCTGGTTGACGCATTGGCTGCAGGGTCGGCTGCGTTGCCCCCACGACGCGGCGGACCTGAGCCAGGACACCTTCCTGCGGCTGATTCTGGGCGAGCAGTCGCTGGAGGCGCTGCGCGATCCGCGTGCCTATCTGATGGTTATCGCCAGCCGGCTGATGATCAATCGCCACCACCGCCGGCAGGTGGAAGAGGAAGCGCTGCGCCAGGTGGCGATCCTGGTGGAGACCCGGGACGATCGGGGCCCGGCGGAGATCGCCGCCGCCCAGAACCTGCTGGTGACGGTGCTCCGCCTGCTGGTGGACGAGCTGCCGGAGAAGCCGCGCCGGGCGTTTCTGATGGCACGGCTGGAGGGCCTGACCTACCGGCAGATCGCGCGCCGGCTGTCGGTGTCCGAGAGCAGCGTCAAACAGTACCTGGCCAAGGCCTTCGCCCACTGCCACGCGCGCCTCTACGACAGCCTGGCGGAGGCGCCGTGTCCGAGTTGAACCGCATCCGCCAACAGGCCGCCGAGTGGGTGGTCGCCCTGCAAACCGCCGGCGCCGACGAACGCGCCCGCCTGCAGACGGAGTGCGACACCTGGCAGGCCAAGGACCCGCGCCGCCGCCAGGTGCTGGAACAGATCCAACGGATGTGGCGAGCCACCGACGCCACCGCGGAACGGCGCCGCCGGCGCCGGCGGCAAGCCACCGGTCTCGGCGCCGTGCTGCTGCTGGTGCTGGCCGGCGCGCAATTGCCCTGGGCCTACTGGGGCGCCGACTACCGCACCGCCGCCGGGGAGATCCGCACCCTGACCCTGCCCGACGGCAGCCAGGTGGTGCTCAACAGCGGCAGCGCCATCGACCTGAATTACAGCGACACCCGTCGCACCGTAAAACTGATACGCGGCGAGCTGCTGGCCACCGTGGCCAAGGCTCCGGACCGCCCCTTCCAGGTCGCCACCCGGGACCTCACCGCCACCGCCCTGGGCACCCAATACAGCGTGCGCCTGGACGACGGCTTCACCCGGGTGGCGGTACAGGAATCCACCGTGGCGGTGGCGCCCCGGGACGGCGGCGACGAACTCAAGCTCACCGCCGGCCATCAGGCGGACCTGAACCGCCACGGCGTCCTGAACCGCGCCGGCACCCCACGCCAGCGCCCGGACTGGGCCGACGGCCGCCTGGGCTTCAGCAAGGCGCCCCTCACGGAAGTGGTCGACCGCCTGGCCCGCCACCGCTCCGGCCTGCTGACCCTGGACGACGCCCTCGCCGCCCCGGACGCACCCCGCTTCACCGGCGTGCTCCCCGCCAACGACAGCGATGCCGCCCTGGCCCTGCTCGCCGACACCCTCAACCTGGAGGTGCGCTACCTCACGCCCTGGTACGTCACCGTCCGCCGCCCGTCGCCGTAACCCCGCAACGGGAATCTCCCTGAAAACGCTTTGAACCCTCCGTAGGAGCGACTGGGCGGCACTCCGCTTCAGTCGCGATAAAGCCGCCCGAGGTGAACCCCTATCGCGACTGAAGTCGCTCCTACAGTTCGCTTCCGGCGCCACCTCGAAACGGAAAAAAATTTTTCCGCCACCACTGCCCGATGGGCTCCGCTGCTTTGTCTTCATAGGTAAAGACACCGCGCATCCCTGCTGGAGCCCCCATGATTCGCTCACAAAAACCGAACACCGCGAAGGCGCCAAAGGCGCTATTGCTGCTTGGCTTGCTGACCCCGCTGCTCACCGCGCCGCTGCTCACCCAGCCCGCCCGGGCGCAGACCGCAACCACGCAGACTATCAACCTCCCCGCCCAGCCCCTGGACCAGGCAGTGATCGATCTGGCCCGGCAGACCGGGCTGGCCATCGGCGGCGATGCTTCGCTGCTGGAGGGCAAGCAGGCGCCGGCGCTGAGCGGCGACTACACGCCGGCCCAGGCCCTGCGTGCCCTGCTGGCGGGCAGCGGCGTCACCGCCGTGCGGGTGGAGAATGGCTACCGGCTGGAAGCGGCGCCGCAGGAAACCAGCGAGAGCAATACCCTGGACGCGGTCTCCGTGTACGGCCGCCAGAAGAACGACACGGTGGAAGCCATCCCGCAAAGCGTCAGCGTCTACGACCGGGAAAACTTCGAGCTGGCCCAGGCCAACGCCGTGGGCGACATCGTGCGCCTCACCCCCAGCGCCAACCGGTCCGGCTCCGGCCGCGACATGTTCGCCGACGACTTCCTGATTCGCGGCTTCAACGCGGAGCAGTCCGTCAACGGCCTGGGCTTCCGCCAGACCGACCATCCCACCGACCTGGCCAACGTGGAGCGCCTGGAAATCCTCAAGGGCCCGGCCTCGGTGCTGTATGGCCAGATGGAGCCGGGCGGCACCATCAACGTGGTCACCAAGCAACCGCTGGATTACTACCAGGCGGAAGTGAGCGCCGAGTACGGCCGCTACGATTACCACCGCGCCACCCTGGATGTGACCGGCCCGCTCAACGACCGGGTGCGCGCCCGCCTCAACCTGGCCCACCAGGACAGCAACGCCTCCATGGACTACTGGGGCTACGAGCGCCTGTTCGTGGCGCCCAACGTGACCATGGACCTGAGCGACACCACCAACCTGACCGTAGAAGGCAGCTACTCCGCCAACGAGTGGACCGCCCTGCCCGGCGGCGCCCCGGCGCAAGGCGCCTTCGAGCCCAACCCCAACGGCGACTACAGCGACGACTTCAACGTAGCCTGGAAGGACGCCTCCACCGAGCGGGACTCCGTCTACCTGAACGCCCGCCTTACCCAGGCGCTCACCGACACCATCGACGCCCGCCTGAGCTACGCCTACACCCGCAACAGCGCGGAGTGGAAGGAATACGGCCCGCTCGGCCTGGCCGCGGACTTCCGCACCCTCAACCGTCTGGTCTTCGCCAGCGACGACGCCAAACAAACCGACCACGAAGTGATCCTGGATCTCAGCGGCGAAACCACCCTGGCCGGCCAGACCCATCGCTTTATCGCTGGCGTGAACTTCCGGGAATCCGACAGCACGCGGCCCACCCAGTTTTATCTGGTGACCCCTATCGACCTGTATGACCCGGTCTACGGCCCCATGGACCTGAGCACCAAAGCCCGCGACCGGGGCTTTATCCAGACCGACCGCATCCTCGCCGGCTTCGTCCAGGACCGCATCACCATCGCCGAGAAATGGACCCTGCTCGCCGGCCTGCGCTACACCGACGCGGAGCAATCCCAGAAAACCACCGACTTCATGGCCGGTGACGCCGTCACCCGCGCCGAACTCGGCGAAACCGCCTGGACCACCCAGCTCGGCCTGGTTTACGACCTCACCGACAGCACCTCGCTCTACGCCAGCCGCAACGAAGCCTTCGTGCCCAAACAAGGCACCACCTCCGGCCGCCAGCCCTTGAAAGCCGAGGAAAGCGTGCAATACGAAGCGGGCGTGCGCGTCACCGCCGGCCGACTCAACATCAACGCCGCCGGCTTCGTCATCGACAAGGACAACATGCCCATCAGCGACCCGCTCAACGCCGGCTTCCTGGTGGCCCAGGGCAGCGCCCGCTCCCAAGGCGCCGAGCTCACCGTGGACGGCTACGCCACCGCCAACCTCTACCTGAGCGCCGGCTACGGCTACACCGACACCGAAGTGCTGCGCACCGACGACAAGACCCTGGAAGGCAACCGCTTTATCAACGTGCCCCTGCACACCGCCGCCCTGCAAAGCCGCTACTACCTCAACGCCGTCACCGGCCTGAGCCTGGGCGGCACCGTCGCCTACGTGGACGAACGCCCCGCCAACGCGGACAACAGCGTCACCCTGCCCGCCTACACCCGCGTGGACCTGGGCGCCTACTACGCCGTCACCGACGCCCTGCAACTGGACCTGCTGCTCAACAACGTCACCGACGAGGAGATCTTCTCCCCCGGCTCCTTCGACGGCGTGATCCGCGAAGAAGGCCGCACCTACCTGGCGCGCGTGAAATACTTGTTTTAATGGGTCGCGCTGAATGAAGATGCGCCAGCGGCTGGTGCTCCTGCACCGCTACGTCGGGCTGGTGATGGCAGGCTTCCTGATCATCGCCGGCCTCACCGGCGCGCTGCTGGTGTGGTATTACGAGCTCGACGCCCTGATCAACCCGCACTGGCTGCAAATTGAGCCCCCGGCGGCGCACAGCGCACCGCTTTCGCCCTTCGCCCTGCGCGACCAGGTGGACGCCGCCTACCCGGACGCCAACGTCCACTGGATGATGCTCGCGCCCCCGGACGCCCACAGCCCGGTGCGCTTCTTCCTCAGCGCCAAACCGGGCGCGCCGGCGCTGCCGATCGACGAAGTGTTCGTGAACCCCTACACCGGCCAGATCCTCGGCGGCCGCCTGTGGGGCGACCTCAGCCAGGGCGTCAGCAACCTGATGCCCTTCGTCTACCGCCTGCACCACTCCCTGGCCCTGGGCACCATTGGCACCTGGATCTTCGGCGTCATCGCCCTGCTCTGGACCCTGGACTGCTTCGTCGGCGCCTGGCTCACCTTCCCCCCACCGCGCCGCCGCGACGCCCGGCACCGCCCCCGCCGCTTCTGGACACGCTGGGCCAAAGCCTGGCGCCTCCGCTGGCGCGCCGGCGGCCACAAACGCACCTTCGACCTGCACCGCGCCGGCGGCCTCTGGCCCTGGGCCCTGCTGCTCGTCTTCGCCTGGAGCGGCGTCGCCCTCACCCTCTACGACCAGGTCTACCGCCCCACCACCGGCCTGTTCCTCAGCTTCCAGGAAGACCCGCTCGACGCCGTGCCCGCCCAGGCCAACCCCAGCGAACAACCGCCCATCGGCTGGGAACCCGGCTACCACGCCGCCCGCCAACACCTGGAGGCCCTCGCCGAGGACCGCGACCTGACCATCCACGCCCTGGAACGCTTCGCCTACACCCCACACAAGAACGCCCTCAAACTGATGGCGCGCACCAGCAGCGACGTGAACGAGCGGTTCGGGGAAACCTGGGTGTATGTGGATGCGACGGACGGCGCACTGCTGGGCCACTACCTGCCCACTGGGGAAGCGGCGGGGAATACGGTGACGACCTGGCTGACCAGTTTGCATATCGCGGCGGTGGGTGGGGTGGGTTATCGGGTGGTTGCGACGGTGTTGGGGTTGGTTGTGATTGTGTTGAGTGTGACTGGGGTGATGGTTTGGTGGCGAAAAGTCTAGGCGTATAAAACAAGATATGCAGCCAAAGCTGCAGTTGTTACAAGCATAACACTGGCCAATCCTTTCCCATTAAAATCCCCATTGGATGACGCCAGAGAAGCGACCAAGAAATAGATCAAAACGCAACACAAACCAAAGACCACCACCGCCAACAAGAGAGCCAGCCCCTGATACTGGGAGAACAAGAGGGAATACAAAGCTGCGAGCACTCCGTATCCAAATAAAAAGCAGATCAAAACTGCGATTATCTGCCTACATCTGAATTCACATTCCAGCGCCCATCGACGCCAAAAACTCGCACCTTTTTCACCAACGAGAACAGCGACAGAACTGAAGAATCCCGTCACAACCATAAGAAAAGCAAGAAAATCAGCAGACAAAAAACCTGCAAAAACATTAACAACCCACGGTGATTGATTTTCCGCCTGAAGACCATAAAAGTAGTTTAACAACTGAAATAGGGCCACCACCGCACCAGAAAGAGCAAAAAACGGAAAGTTACTCCTTACTTCCACGTATAAATTACCCAACACCCTCAAATCGTAACCACGCATAGTCTTTCCCTTTTCTGTGTAGTGGTGGTATTCACCTGACAGTCCACCGCGCCTAGAAGCGGTACCCCCGGGTTAAAGAAAGCGTTGGCCGACGTTATCTACAACCTGAAAGGAGTGGATATGACCTCCGATGAGAAAGTAGCACGGCGCAAGCTCAGCCTGCTAGAACTGGCCCAGGATCTAGGCAATGTCTCCAGGGCCTGCAAGGTAATGGCTACTCCCGGCAGCAGTTCTATGAAATCCGGCGGAACGTCCAAACCTATGGCTCTGAGGAACTGATTGACCGCCGTCCTGGTGCTCCCGGCCCTCCCCCAACCGGGTCAGTGAGGAGATCGAGGAAGCCGTTCTGACGTATTGTCTGAAGGAGCCCACACACGGCTGCCTGAGGGTGGCTCAATCACTGGCACTGGAAGGCATTACGGTGTCTTCCATGGGCGTCCGCGGCGTCTGGACCCGGCAAAACCTTCAGACAAAACACGAGAGACTGATGCGCCTGGAACAGGCCACCCGGGAGAAGCGGGTGGAACTCACCGAACGCCAAGTCAGGCTCCTGGAACGCTTCAGCCCGGAGTTCAGGGAGCGACACATTATTACCAAGCACACCGGGGAGCTAGTGGCCGTGGACACCTTCTACGCCGGACAGCCCAAAGAGCTAAAACCCCAACAGCCAGACCAACCAGGACCGGAAGCCATAAAAGGCCAAACCAAATATTTAATCCGTCATCATTTTTTATCTTTACCGAGAGCATTCAGAATAGTAAACCCACTTCGCTCCTTCTCTGAATTCACCGCAGGATTAACCTTAAATGCATCCAAATTAATCTCTAGGAGCTTAAGCTTCATTGCCCCTGCACCATCCACACCCAAATTCTCAAGTTGTTCGATTTCTTCTTTATATCGCTCATACGACTTTGCCAAGGCCTCTTTATGCGAATATTCTTGTTCGAGCCGGGAAAACTTATTCAGATTCAAGTTCGCAATCGTAGCAACCCATATAAGAGGGGCATTAATCAAAAGTTTAAACAAGAAAGTATTCCAGGTAATATTTATAAAGTCAGATTTGTCAAACAAATATAAATTAATGAAAAATATAGAGGCCACTATAATAACGAAGACGGAAAGGCTAAAAAAACGCCCCTGTTTTGCTTCTTTTCCTTTAACAACGAAACCGCCGGCCAAACCCGCCTCGCTTGATAAATTTATAACAGACCTAGCCTTCCCTTCGATTTCCTTCAAACCATTTAAGCGGTCATCGAGGTCATCCTTTAACGACTTGATACTTTTCTTTTCGTTCCCATAAACCTTGTCATAAAACCCATCAATCTTCTTTATCTTGCTTTCGAACTCCTGCACTTTACTAACTTCCTCATCGCGCGAAACGAAATACTCGTTGTAGAGTTCCTCTATTTGGTCTATCTCTCTTTGCGCGGCTTCAAACTTATTATTGCCATCTTCATCTCGATCGACCAAGAGGTCGTCATGTGAGTCCAGGATGTCCTTGGCGGCATTTCTTACCTTTTCGACCAGCACTTCACCGGCTTCATCTTCAGAGAATAGGTCATTGTAAAACCCAACCAATTCCGCTATTTTTTTCTTAAGTGAACCAAGTGTTTCTTCATTTGCAATCGATAAAATTTTATTATAAATCGAACTTCCTTCTTCGTCGTCTTTTAGAATTCGATCTACTTCTGAAATAGCCGACAACGCGTATTCCAGTTTTTCCTTTATCTGCAAGGTGTCCTTAACACCCAATTCCAGCTCTTTCCTCTGATCATCAATCTTCCCCATTTCTTCCTGAAATAGGGCGTTGAGAGCGTATCGTCTATCATGAATATCGACTATGTCGTTCCGAAGCGAATACTTGCTGCTAAGACAATCATTCAGCTCCCTTAACTCCTTCAACCCCGCCTTAAGCTTTTGCGCATCTTTATCTTTCAATCCAAGAATCCCCATAGAGCACACTCATTTGTCAGGCCTGAAGGATAATATACATACTGATATAGCAGACACCAAGCCAACTGGCGGCACCAAACTTCAAAACTCTAATAACCCATTTATAGATTTAGCAACCAGCAACCTTCACCGATACGAGCGACGGACATTTATCGGCACCAGGGCCGCTCTGAGAGACATCTTTAGGTTTCGCTTCCCCATAACCGCGAAAGGAAGAGCCACGCAAGGCGATGAGAAATGAACACTCTTTCATCCCGCCGCCGACAAGATTTCGCCCCCCCCCCCTATAAAGCAACTAATCTAAAGACGCCCCACTTACTTGCAGCATACCCTACCCCAATATCATTGCTTATAGTCTTTCTTCTTTTATAAACTTTATTTACTTCCTTGAACAAGGAAGGTCGACTAAACAAGCGCATCTAAACGACGAACTATGGGCAATTGAACTAGAGCGCGACCAACTCGGCAATCTTGGTTGCAACGTCTGCCATCGGTTCTTCTTTAGTGCTTAGACCGCTTCGCGAGCCTAGCAGGGGACTAACCTCGCGGAGATCCTCGTAAGTCGTGTCATGTACGATGGGAACAAGCAAGTCACGCGCCAAGAGAGCTGAAAGCTCTTTGTCGGCGATACCCTCTCCTCGGAGGCGGCGCAGCAGCGCGGGGGTGACCAGCACAATTCCAACTCTAGAGTTAGCCAGCCCCTTGTCGATTTCGCGGAGCAGACTCGTACCGAGGGCTACGTCTTTCTCGCTAAACCAGACCGAAATATTGCGTGACTCGAGCAGATCGTGCAGTTCCTTGGCGGCCCCTCCTCGGTCGTCCCATGCATGACAGAGAAAGACATCTCGGCACACAGGCAGTGGCGCTCGGTTCTCCACGCTGCGGCGGACCGGCGAGAGAGCCCGAACTTCAGCCGGCGTGTACGACACGGACGATCCGGCTGGCGACCAACTCGGTCTTGCACTTCTGCTAGATCCACCGACACTGCTTCGCCCTCCGCCACTACTCCCCGATGAGAAATAGGACGACGGAGAGTACGACCCGTAGCCTCCATAACCACCATAGCTGCCGTACCGGCCACTGCATGCGGGGCAGGCAGCTGCACCGCTCGCCGTGCGATGTCCCTGTACTGGTGCTGTGCATCTAGCCATGTCGTTGTCCTCCGAGTCGTAATCGCTCTTCCCGAATAGAGGGAAAGCGCAGCGCGGCCTCTATTGTCTTGAATATTCGTTAAGCTAGCACTCGATCCCCAAAAATTAAAAACGTGATCGACATCACAGTCAACACTTGTTTACGGCTGTCGCGAAGGCACAAAAGAGGATCAAAGAAGTATTTTAGGGAGCCGGAATTCACTAACGCATAGAGCTGCGCTGTTCCAAATCAACCCCAACGCCTTAGAGCCGCCACCTCTTCCGGCCCACATATAGAGCCGAACGTCTCCAACAATCTCCGAATTGGCTCGGGACCAGACTTCCAAACCGCACGAAAACGCCAGGTACTCCCCGGCTCAGGGCCGCGACCTGCGAATCCACACCCTAAGCTGCCTCTCCTACCTCCCACATAAGAACGTCCTCAAAACTGATGGCGCGCACCAGCAGCGGATATGGACGAGCGGCTCGGGAAGACCTGAGTGCATGTGGATGCTACCTACGGGGAACCGCAGGGCTACTACCGGCCCACCGGGGGAAGCGGCGGAGGCCAAGCCACAAGATCAGCTGTCGAGCAACCGACCTAAAACAGCCAGGTCCCAACCGTATAGAGCCCGATCAGCATCAGCGCGACGGCGAGCACAACCATTACAACGAGGATACCAGTACCAAAGCTCGAACCGACCTCATCGGGCTTTTCGAAGAAGGCCGGGCTGAGACATTTCACGCCAAGGTAGTCCCCGAGATCTTCCCGTCGAGCCTCGCCATTCTCGATAGCCGCCTCGCAGGCGGCTATAAGGTTACGCAGCCCAGCCTCATCCCCGACGAGATACTCCTCATGCTCCGCCCAATCGCTACCATCTTTTAAGTACGGACTTCCTGCCTTCATCTTTATATTTCCCTCCTTCCCCTATCTATCGACCGAGCGGCGGCGATGAATGACGCCGCGAGCGCCATTAAGCGTAAGCAATAGTTTAAACATGTGTAAGAGAAAAACTCTCTAGGCTTTTAGGGAACTGGCCGCATTGACAGTACCGCAAATCGAAGTACACTTTCCCACAAGGAGCGTCGAAACTCCCACAAGCGGGCCTCACCGCACCCCGAACCAACCGCGGTATTTTTGTGCCTGAAAACCGGCCTGTAAGGGTCGGGAGGTCTGGGGAATACAACACCTTCGGGAAATACCCAGAGCAGTTCTTGTGGCTGTTTCGAACCTCCTGACCACCCATTGCTTTTAATTCGAAATAAGCACAAGGAGCAACACCATGAAACAACGCAAACTGAAAGTCCGCAAAGGTCACTGGGATTACACGCTGAAAAGCGAGCCTTATAGCGGCAACCGCATCACGCCATTCCTTCTTCTCAAAGGTACCTGGCTGGAGCAGGCCGGGTTCAACATCGATACGCCTGTGTCGGTATCCGTTGAAAATGGTCGGTGACCTTTCCCCCAAGTTAGCACCATCTGATCGATGAGATTTCATCAGATTACGC
>NZ_JADDOL010000020.1 GCF_016906305.1 Alloalcanivorax marinus | reverse complement strand
GAAACATGCACCAGCAGTAGGTGAAGCATCAACCAGATAATCCGATGAGATGCCGGTCTGTCTCACTCTCATGCAAAGGTAAGATCAACCATTTAATCCGCTTACCCAAAGTTAAAAGGAGAAAGCGCGGGCACGGCCTGGCTGAAAAGGCGAGGCCCTGCGCCGCGTTTCAACTTGTAACTTTCAACTTTTAACTTTGTCGTCTGATCAATCCTTCCTGCGCCACCGACGCCACCAGCTCGCCGGCGCGATTGAAAATCCTGCCCCGGGTAAAGCCCCGTCCGCCTTGGGCGATGGGGCTTTCCATGTCGTAGAACAGCCAATTGTCGAAGCGCACCGGCCGGTGGAACCAGAGCGTGTGGTCCAGGCTGGCGACCTGCATGTCGCGGCTCAGAAAGGTGACGCCGTGGGGCAGCAGGGCGGCGCCCATCAGGCTGTGGTCGGACACGTAGGCGAGCAGTGCCTGGTGCAATAGCGGGTCGTCGCTGTCCAGGCCGGTGGCGCGGATCCAGGTCTGGCGCACCGGCGCGGTTTTTTCCGGGCGCAGCGGGTGGCGCTGGGTCACTGGACGGATCTCGATGGGTTTGCGGCGCAGCAGCGCGGCGCGGAAGTTGTCGGAGATCTCCTCGCCTTCCAGGAAGCGGGCGTTCATGTCGTGCTCGGTGAGCAGCTCGTCCGGGTCCGGCGCCTCGAAGGTGGCGGTCTGGTGGGCCGGGCCGTCCTCCGCGTTGTGGAACGACAGGGCCATGTCGAAGATCGGGCGACCCCGTTGCTCCGCCACCACCCGGCGGGTGGAGAAGGTGCCGCCGTCACGGACCCGTTCGACGCGGAATTGAATCGGCTCGCGCACATCGCCGGGGCGCAGGAAGTAGGCCTGCAGGGAGTGGGCGGGGCGGCCCTCCACGGTGCGGGAGGCGGCCACCAGGGCCTGGCTGATGACCTGCCCGCCGAAGATGCGCGGCCCGACGATGTTGCGGCTTTCGCCCTGAAAGTGGTCCTCGTCCAGAGGGGTCAGGTCGAGCAGGGCGAGCAGATCGGGCAGATCGGTGTGCATGGCTTGTCCTTGTTATGGCTCTCGAGGGTCGGAGCTCGTGGTGAAAATGGAAATGCGTTCCAAAAACGTAACTTCACCCAGACGCGGCGGCTTTGCAAGAGTCGATACCGACAACGGGCGTGCGGGGCGCGCCGTCAGAGGCGGGGGCGAGGGCCGGCGGGTTAAGGTTGCGTTCAGGGTGGCTTCAGCCACAATTAAGCGGGCCGTCGTATTGTGAGAACCGTACCCAGACGGGACACATGACCAACGGCGCGCCCCCGGCGTTGCCCGATGAGCAAAGGAGACGACTCATGAACGCCACCAAAACCACCCTGCTTGCCGCTTTGATCACTTTCACCGGTGCCACCACCGTGGCCCACGCCGATGACGTGCGCCCCGATCAGGTGGTCAAGCTGGTCAACGACGGCACCATCCAGTCCTTCGATAAGCTGAATCAGGCGGCCCTGGCCAACCACCCGGACGCCAAGATTGAGGAAACCGAGCTGGAAGACGAGTACGGCCGCTACATCTACCAGGTGGAACTGCGCGATGCCCAGGGTCAGCAGTGGGACGTCGAGCTGGACGCCACCAACGCTGAAATCCTGCGCGAGGAACGCGACGACTGATGCACCCGCACCTTTTATTCAACCCTCTCGGGAAGGCGGCGCTGGCCGCCTTTCTGGCGTGTCTGATGGCGCCAGCGTCGGCCCTGGACGTGAGTCACGACGAGGCCCTGCGCCTGCGCCAGAGCGGCGAGGTTCAGCCGTTCGAGCAGATTCTGGCGGTGGCCATGGCCCGCCATCCGGGCGCCAGCCTGCTGGAAGCGGAGCTGGAACGTGACGACGGCGCGCTGATCTACGAGCTGGAAGTGCTCACCGAGGACGGCGTGGTCCGGGAACTGGAGATCGACGCCCGCACCGGCCGCGTCCTCGAAGACGAAGTGGACGACTGATGCGCCTGTTGCTGGTGGAAGACAGCGTGGACCTGGCCGATCAACTGATGCCCCTGCTGCGCGACAACGGTTACGCGGTGGACTGGCTGGCGGACGGCCGCGACGCGGCGGTGCGTGCCCACGACGAGCCCTTCGACCTGGCCATCCTGGATCTGGGCCTGCCGGGCCTGGACGGCCTGCAGGTGCTGAAGCGCTGGCGCGACGAGGGGCTCACCCTGCCGGTGCTGATCCTCACCGCCCGGGACAGCTGGGCGGAGCGCGTCGACGGCCTGCGCGCCGGCGCCGACGATTATCTGACCAAGCCGTTCCACCCGGAGGAGTTGCTGCTGCGCATTCAGGCGGTGCTGCGCCGCAGCCACGGCGGCACCAACCAGAGCCGGCTGGCGGTCGGCGGCCTGGAATTGGAAGAGGAACGGCAGACCGTGTGGCTGGACGATCGGGAGGTGGCGCTGACCGGCGCCGAGTTCCGGATGCTGCGTTACTTCATGCTCAACCCGCGCCGGCTGCTGTCCAAGGCCGCCCTCAACGAGCATCTTTACGACGGCGAGAGCGAGCGCGACTCCAACGTGGTGGAGGTGCACATCAACCGGCTGCGCCGCAAGCTCGGCAGCGGCGTGATCCAGACCCGGCGCGGCCAGGGCTACCTGTTCGTCGGCCGCGACGGAGACTGACATGGGGTCCATCGGCCGCCGCCTGGGCGTCAGTCTGTTCGTCAGTCTGTTACTGGCCGGCCTGCTGGCCGGCCAGGCCGCCCTGTGGTGGCTGGACCGGGAACAGCGCCTGCTCAGCGGGCGTCAGCTGCGTGACGAAACCACCAGCGTGCTGGCCGCCATTGTGCGCGGCCGGGACGGGCTGGTGCTGGACGAGGACCGGCTGGACCCGGCCTACCGCAAGCCCCTGTCGGGCCGCTACTTCGTGGTGCTGGTCGGCGATCAGCGCTGGCGCTCGCGGTCGCTGTGGGACGCACGCCTGCCGCTGCCGGCGCGTACCGGCATGGACACGGACCTGCGCCCCGGCCCCGGCGGCCAGAGCCTGCTGCGCTACCGCGCGGAGTTTCGTCGCGACGGCCAGGCGCTGACCGTGGTGGTGGCGCAGAACTACGCGCCGCAGCTGGCCAAATTCCAGGAACTGAAAACCGCCGCCCTGATCGCCTGGGTGCTGCTGCTGGCGGTGCTGGCTCTGGTGCAGCAATACCTGATCCGGCGCGGCCTGCGGCCGCTGCAAAAGGTACGACGTCAGATCGGCCAGTTGCGTGGTGGTGAACGCGCCGAACTGGACCGGGATGTGGTCGCCGAACTGCGCCCGCTGGTGGAGGAAATCAACCGTCTGCAGCACCACACCGAACAGCAGCTGGCCCGCTCCCGCCACGCCCTGGGCGACCTGGGCCACGCCCTCAAGACCCCCCTGTCGGTGCTGCGCAATCGCTGCAACGAGGAGCTTCGGCGCCAGTCCCCGGAATTGTATCGGCTGCTCGTCGATCAGCTCGATCAGATCGAGAACACGGTGGGACGCGCCCTGGGGCGGGCGCGGGTGGCCGCCGGCGCCACCGCCGCCACCCGCTTCGAGCCGGCCCGGGATGTGCCGGTGCTGCTCGATACCCTGCGCCGCGCCCACGACCGGCCGCTCAAGCTCACCGCCCAGGGCTACCGGTTGCCGGCGCTGCCCCTGGAACGGGACGACATGCTGGAACTGCTCGGCAACCTGATGGACAACGGCTGCAAATGGGCCGCCGGCCGGGTGGAACTGCGCCTCCATCGCGAGGCGGACCTGCTCCAGGTGACGGTGGACGACGACGGCCCGGGCATCGAGCCGGAGCGCCACGAGGACGTGCTGCAGCGCGGTGGCCGTCTGGACCAGCGGGTGCCCGGCCACGGCCTGGGCCTGGCCATCGTCAACGACACGGTGGAGGCCTACGGCGGTACGCTGGCTCTGGAGCGGTCGCCGCTGGGCGGTCTGCGGGTCAGTGTGCGCCTGCCGTTCCCCGGCTGATCAGCGCCGCGCTGGCCGGAGGGCGGCCAGCATCAGGTCCACCGCCTGATCGCTGACCGCCTCCATGTCCTCGCGGCGCAGATAGATGCCGTCCAGCAGCAGCCGGCACAGACCGTGCAGGGTGGCCCAGCTGGCCTGGGCCAGGCGCAGGGGCCTGGTGTCGTCGCCCTCACCGCGACTCACCAGGGGGCGCAGCCGCACCAGATAGTGCCGGAAACACCCGTAGGCCACGCCCTTGAGGCCGGCGCCGGGGTGGCCGCCCTTCCATAGGGTGCGGCCGAACATCAGCTCGTACTGTTCCGGGTCGTCGCTGGCGAAGCGCAGGTAGGCGCGCACGAAGCGCCGCAGTCCCGGCTCCGGGTCCGCCGGGTCCAGGGCCACCTCGCCCATCATCGCGTCCAGACGCCGAAAGCCCTGTTCCGCCAGGGCGCAGAGCAGGGCGTTCTTGTCCGCGAAATGGTGGTAGGGGGCGGTGCGCGACACGCCGGCCCGCTCCGCCAGCCGACGCAGGGACAGGCCTTCCACACCCTGTTCGCGGAGCAGAATGCCGGCCTCGCGCAGCAGGGTGTCGTGCAGGTCGCCGTGGTGATAGCGGGCGGGACGGGGCATGGAATTTCTCGATCCGGTTGAATCTTGACGGCGTCAAAATAGCACCGTATCTTGACGGCGTCCAGATTAGCCAGGCCGGCCCGCCGGCCCAGCCACACCCGTATTCGGGAAGGAGAACGACATGGTGGCCAACGCTTATCCCCATCTGCTGTCGCCGCTGGATCTCGGCCACACGCAGCTGAAAAACCGGGTGATCATGGGGTCCATGCACACCGGCCTGGAAGACCGCTTCTGGCATTACCCGAAGATGGCTGCCTATTTCGCCGAACGCGCCCGGGGCGGCGTGGCGCTGTCGGTCACCGGCGGCATCAATCCCAACCGGCACGGCTGGTTCTACCCCCTGGCGGGCACCTTCAACCACAAGCTGGACATCCGTAACCACCGCAAGATCACCGACGCGGTGCACAAGGAAGGCGGCAAGATCGCGCTGCAGATTCTGCACGCCGGCCGCTACAGCTATCACCCCTTCTCGCGGTCGGCCTCGGCGATCAAGAGCCCGATCAATCCGTTCAAGCCCAAGGCCATGAGCACCCGAGAGGTGAAGAAGACGGTGCGTGATTTCGCGCACACCGCCGAGCTGGCCAAGCAGGCCGGCTACGACGGCGTCGAGATCATGGGGTCCGAGGGCTACCTGATCAACCAGTTCACCGCGCCGCGCACCAACCGGCGCACCGACGCCTACGGCGGCAGCGCCGAGAACCGGCGTCGCTTTCCGGTGGAAATCGTGGAGGAGACCCGGCGCCGCTGCGGCCCGGATTTCATCATCATGTACCGCCTGTCGGTGATCGACCTGGTGCCGGACGGCTGTACCCGCGAGGAGGTGCTGGACCTGGCCCGCGCCGTGGAAGCCGCCGGCGCCAGCCTGATCAACAGCGGCATCGGCTGGCACGAGGCGCGCATCCCCACCATCGTCACCTCGGTGCCCAGGGCGGCGTTCGTGGAAGCCACCCGGCAGGTGCGCGAGGTGGTGTCGATTCCGGTGGTGGCCTCCAACCGCATCAACGATCCCCAGGTGGCCGAGGATATCCTGGCCGGCGATCTGGCGGACGCGGTGTCCATGGCGCGGCCGTTGCTGGCGGATCCGGAGTTCGTCAACAAGGCCGCCGAAGGGCGCGCCGACGAGATCAACACCTGCATCGCCTGCAACCAGGCCTGCCTGGACCACACCTTCGAGCTCAAGCGCGCCTCCTGTCTGGTCAACCCGCGTGCCTGCCACGAAACCGAACTGGTCTATCTGCGCACCGCCCATCCGAAGAAAGTGGCGGTGGTGGGCGCCGGGCCGGCCGGGCTGGCCTGCGCCACGGTGGCCGCCGAGCGCGGCCATGAAGTGACTCTGTTCGATCAGGCGGACCGCATCGGCGGCCAGTTCAACATGGCCAAGGTGATCCCCGGCAAGGAAGAGTTCCACGAAACCCTGCGCTACTTCAGCCGCCGCATCGAGCGCACCGGCGTGAAGCTGGAACTGGGCCGGCGCGTGGCGGAGGGCGAGCTGGAAGCGGAAGGTTTTGACGAGATCGTGGTGGCCACCGGGGTCAGCCCGCGCCGTCCGTCGATTCCGGGGATCGACCACGCCAAGGTGGTCTCCTACGTGGACGTGCTCACCGGCAAGGTCACGGTGGGCGACAAGGTGGCGATCATCGGCGCCGGCGGCATCGGATTCGACGTGGCGGAGTTTCTCGCCGAAGCGCCCCGGGACGGCGCCCAGCCTCTGCCGGAGTGGTTGCGTGAGTGGGGCGTGGACTTCCAGGCGGAAACCCGTGGCGGTCTGGTGGAGGGCCACCCGGAAGCGCCGGCGCGCACGATTTACCTGCTGCAGCGCAAGACCAGCGCCCTGGGCAAGGGCCTGGGCAAAACCAGTGGCTGGGTGCACCGCGCCACCCTCAAGCACCGCAACGTGGAGATGCTGCCCGGCTGCCAGTACGACCGTATCGACGACCACGGCCTGCACATCACCCAGGATGAGAAGCAGGGGCTGCTGGAAGTGGATCACGTGGTGATCTGCGCCGGGCAGGATCCGCTGCGGGAACTGCACCGTGACGGCGACGCCCGCTACCACCTGATCGGTGGGGCCGACGTGGCCGCGGAGCTGGACGCCAAACGCGCCATCAAGCAGGGCTCGGAACTGGCGGCGCGGCTGTAGGGCGGCTGCGCCGCCCGTTACAGGATGCAGGATTCAGGATGCAGGAAAAGAGCGGGTTTTCCCCTGTATCCTGCATCCTGAACCCTGTATCGCGGCCGAAGGCCGCTACTTCAGTTCTTTCGAACTCAGCCCCAGCACCCGCCGGGCGATGATCAACTGCTGAATCTGCTGGGTGCCCTCGAAGATGTCGAGGATCTTCGAATCCCGCGCCCACTTCTCCAGCAGCTCGTCCTCGGTGTAGCCCACCGAACCGGCCAGCTCCACGCAGCGCAGGGTGATCTGGTTGCCCACCCGGCCGGCCTTGGCCTTGGAAATGGACGCTTCCAGGGAGTTGGACTTCTTGTTGTCCGCCATCCAGGCCGCCTTCATGGCCAGCCAGTAGGCCGCCTCCCAATCCGCTTCCATGCGGTACAGTTCCGCCTCCGCGGCGCTGACCGTGTCCACCGGTTTGCCGTAGTCGTAGTCGATGGCGTCGGCCAGCAGCTCCCGGGTGCGTTCCAGGGACGCCTTGGCCACGCCCAGGGCGAAACAGGCCACCAGCGGGCGGGTGTTGTCGAAGGTCTCCATCACGCCGCCGAAACCCTTGGTGTCCACCTCCGGATTGCCGAGCAGGTTTTCCTTGGGGACCCGGCAGTCGTTGAAACTGATGGCGGCGGTGTCCGAGGCGCGGATGCCCAGCTTCTTCTCCAGGCGCGCCAGCTCCATGCCCGGCGTGCCCCACTCGACCACGAAGGATTTGATCGCCGCCCGGCCCAGCTTGGGGTCCAGGCTGGCCCATACCACCACGCAGTCGGCGCGCTCACCGGAGGTGACGTAAATCTTCTCGCCGTTGAGCACATAGTGGTCGCCGTCTTCCTTGGCGGTGGTGCGAATCGCCGCCGAGTCGGAACCGGCCCCGGGCTCGGTGATCGCCATGGCCGCCCACTTGCCCTTGAAGCGTTCCAGTTGCTCATCGGTGGCCACCGCGGCGATTGCCGCGTTGCCCAGTCCCTGGCGCGGCATACCCAGCAGGAAGCCGGTGTCGCCGTAGCAGAATTCCAGGGCGCCCAGGCAGGTCATCATGTTGGCGCCGTTTTTCACGGAGCCGTCATCCTTCACCTTGCCCTTGCCGGTCTGGCTGGCGCCGGCGGAGTTGGCCGGGTCGCCTTCGTTGAAGCCGTCCAGCACCGACGCCACCATGTCCAGCTCCTTGGGGCGGGCGTGCTCGGCGCGGTCGTACTTGCGCGAAATCGGCCGGAAGCTGTTCAACGCCACCTGACGGGCGTTGTGGATCACCGGTTTGAATTTCTTCGGAATCTCGATGTTCATGTGCCGTCCCCTTACAGATGCAGTCCGCCAAAGGCCACGCCGATGGCGCGCAGATCCCGGTACCAGCGCTCCACCGGGTATTCGTGAGTGAAGCCGTGCCCGCCGAGCAGCTGTACGCCGTCGGTGCCGATCTTCATGGCTTTGTCCTTGACCAGGGTGCGCGCCAGATGGGCCTCCCGCTGGAACGATTTACCCTGTTCCGCGCGGCAGGCGGCCCGGTAGGTAAGCATGCGCATGGCGTCCAGCTCGATGGCGATGTCGGCGATCATGAAGGCCACCGCCTGGCGGTGGCTGATCGGTTCACCGAACGCCTGGCGCTCGTTGCAGTAAGGCACCACGTAGTCGAGCACCGCCTGGCCGGTGCCGATGGCCAGAGCGCACCAGGCCAGGGTGCCCAGATCCACGAAGGCACGGTAATCGAAGTCCTCGTTGCCCAGACGCTGGTCGGCGGGGACCCGTACGTTGTCCAGTTTCAGGGGGCGCTGGCCGCTGGCGCGAATGCCCATGGCCGGGTCCTCGCCGGCGCCGAGGCCGTCGCTGCCACCTTCCACGATGAACACGGCGGGGCCTTCGCCGGTCTCGGCGGCCACCAGAAACAACTCCGCTTCGGCGGCCAGCGGCACCAGGGATTTCTCGCCGTTGAGCACCCAGTGATCGCCGTCACGGGTGGCGGTGGTGCGCAGCGCGCAGGGATCGAACAGCGGGCGCGGCTCGCACACCGCGATGGTGGCCAGCGGCGGATTCTCGCCGGCGAAGGGCGTCAGGTATTTGTCCTGCTGCAGGGCGGTGCCCCACTGGGTGAGCGCGTTGGCCACGCCCATGGGCGCCAGAATGGCCACCGCTTGGCCCATGTCGCCGCGGCCCAGTTCCTCGGCCACCAGCAGGCTGGTGACGGTGGAGCGCTCGGCGGCGGCGCCGCCCAGGCTTTCCGGCACCGCGAAGAAGTTCAGACCCAGTTCGCGGGCCTGCTCCTGTACCGCCGGGTCGGTGCGTTGGGCCGCGTCCGCGTCCTCGGCGCCCGGGCGCAGTACCTCGTCGGCGAAGCCGCGCACGCTGTCGCGGATCATCTGCTGCTCTTCGGTGATGCCCAGATCGAACAGATCCGTGGTCTGGCCGGGGGCGTGCAGACGCGCGGGCCGATCGGGCTTGCCGCTGGCCTTGAACGCGCGGGCACTGGTGGTGATCACCTGGAAGCCGCTTTTGGTGAGACGATAAGCCAGCCGCTCCGCGCCGTGGCGCAGGCCGAGGCGGTCCAGGAATTCGGAGCCGGCAAGCCGGTTGAGGGTGCTCAGGGCGAAGCCGATCGCGTCTTTCGCCATGGTCGGGTCCTTTGTCGATTCAAAGATGGACCGATTATGGGCGAGGGGAGCGGGAGGCCGTTTGGCTGCCTTGCCTGAGGGGTGTGTCGGAGTAGTCAGCCCGGCGGCTTGCTTTATGCCGCTGGCCTGATGCGGGGTGCATAAAAAAGGGCCGGCGGATGCCGGCCCTCTCTTCGATCAGCAACAGTACCTGAACTTAGTTGTTCTTGTACTGCGCTTCTTCGGTTTTCGCCTTCATGATCGCTTCCACGCGACGGTTCTGAGCGCGGCCGTCACGGGTGCTGTTGTCAGCGATCGGACGTTCCTCACCGTAACCTTCGGTGGTGATGCGGTTGCCGTCGATACCGAACTCATTGACAAGAACCCGCTTCACGGCGTCGGCACGCTCGTTGGACAGCTTCTTGTTGTAAGCGGCGGAACCGGTGCTGTCGGTGTGGCCTTCAAGCACCAGGTTGGCGGACGGGTATTCGTACATGCGGTTGGACAGATTCTCCAGCTCCGGGTAGGAGGTCTTGCGAACCTCGGACTTGTCCAGGCCGAACTGAACGTACAGGGTTTCCTTAACGTCCTTGGTCAGATATTCCTGACAGCCTTTCTCGTCCACCTTGGCACGGGCCGGGGTGTCCGGGCACTGGTCCTTGCTGTTGACCACGCCGTCGCCGTCGTCGTCCAGCTCACAGCCCTGGGCATCCACCTGGGCGCCGGCCGGAGTGCCGGGGCAGCGGTCACGGCTGTCCGGAACACCGTCGCCGTCGGAATCGGTGGCGGTCTCGGTCACCGGCTCCTGCTTGCTGTCGTGGTGGGTGCCGACCAGCAGGTTCAGACCCGCATAGACTTCACCGTCCCAGCGTTCGCTGCGGAAGCTGTAGGTCGGGCGCACGCCCACGTCGAGCAGCAGGTTGTTGGCCAGACCGGCCTGCATGCCGGCTTCCAGGCCACCGATGCCTTCCTTGAAGTCATCGCCGCTGTCGCTGGTGAACTCGGTGCGGGTTTCACCACCACCGATACCCAGGTAGGTCTCGAACGCGGAATCCTGGTCGCCGAAGTGGCGGCGCAGGCTGGCGAAGTTGTTGCGCAGGTAAACCTGGCCGTCACTGGTCGCCATGTTGTTGCGCTCGTAGGAGGCTTGCACGGACCAGTCGTGGTTGAACCGGTAGCCGATCTGGCCGCCCGGCAGGGTCACGGTGTCCTGCTGATAGAAATCGTCGCTGATGTAACCATCACCTTCGTAGTGATCACCGATATCCAGCCACTGCTGGCTGATGTGACCACCCAGATAGAAATAGCGATCGGGGATGTCAGCGGCGTTGGCAGCGCAGGCCATTCCCAGTGAGGCGCATGCGATGCTGGATGCGAGAAAACGTTTGGCGTCCATAACTCCTTCCTTGTTTTCTTGGTAGGCAGAAAAACAGCTTCTGCAGTTTTGCCTTAAGGGGCAGAACTGTAAATGGCCGGTGGCGGGGTTAATAAAAAATTTACAAAGAGATGTCGGCAAAAACAACAAAAAGAATTTTTTGTAAAAAAGTAATTTATTTTTATGAGAAAAAAGACTGACGCGCGGCGGGGGTCAGGCGGTTTCCTGAGTGCGGTGATCGTTGCGGTTCTGGTAGAGGGCGTAGTCCGCCTCGTTGAGCAGGGCGTTGAGCTGGCGGCCGCTGTTTTCGGTGCAGGCGGCGCCGATCCGGATACTGAAGTCCACCGCCTGTTCGTTCTGGTGCAGTTCGATGGTGGCACTCAGGGCGCGCAGCCCTTCGGCCATATGCTGGGCATCCTGGTAGTCGGTATGCGGCAACACCAGCAGAAACTGGGCGCCATCGATGCGGCCGAACAGGTCACTTTCCCGGATCTTGTCGCGAATGCGCTCGGAAAACAGCCGCAGGAGCTGATCGGAGAGGCGCCGGCCGTGTCGGTCGAGCAGGTCGGTGAAGTCCACGATCTCCACCAGCAGAATGGACACCGCGTAATCGTGGCGCTGGCTGAGCGACAGTTCGCGCTCCAGCATGCTGAACAGATGGGGCCGGTTGAACAGGCCGGTCAGGTGGTCTTCCCGGGCCTGCCGGCGCAGCTGCCGGTTTTCCCGCGCCAGGGCCGAGAGCCGGCTGAATACCGGGTAACAGAAGGCCGGTGCCAGCAGCAGGGGAATCAGCAGGGCCAGGGTGATGGCCGCCAGCCAGTCCCGCTGGCCGGTGAGCAGCACGCCCACGGTGGTCAGCAGCAGCGAGGCCACCATGGCGATCAGGGTGCACAGAGTGGTCAGCCGCAACGCATGGAACCGGTCCCGGTTCAGCACCGGCTTGGTCTGGCTGAGGTGCCCTTGCGGTGCACTGGCCATGGCGAATCCCCACAAATCATACTTATTCGGCTTCTTGTCCGCGTTGGCGGACGTTTTGCGGGAAGTATCCGGCGTCGCCGCCGTGGGCGCAAGGGCTCAGCCGCCGGTATTCAGCAGCGCGTCCTTGAGATCGTCGGAATAGGGCCGGTCGCCGAACCAGATGGTGAAGTAGGCCTGGGCAAAGTCGCGGCCTTTTTCGCGGGCCAGGGGTTCGCCGTTGAGGCGCAGCACCAGCGAGCCGTCGGTGTCGTAGTCCAGGGTGTAGCGGTCGCCGTCGCGGGTGGTGCGGTAATGCTGGTTGAAGGCTTCCAGGCGCGGCAGCAGTGCCTGGAAGCGCGCTTCGTCCACGTTACGCTCGATCATTTTACGAGCGGCCTTGGCGAAGGCATCGCCGGGCACTTCCCGGTTATAGCCGAACGCCAGACGCAGGGGCGGGGCCAGCGGGTCGTCGACGGCGCAGTCCTGCCGGTACAGCGAGGCCTGGCCCACGTCGAAGATTTTCAGCGCCTTGACGTCGCCGGTGGAGCAGCGGGCCATGGCCTCGAAATCGGTGGCGCCGGCCTGTACGGTCCAGGCCAGCAGCGCGATCAGGGATGCTCTCTTAACCATCTTGTCACCGTGCCGAGAATCGGCAAATGCTGATCCAGGCCCTGGCTGCTGTCCCAGAAATCCTGGTGGAAAATGACCCGACCCTGGTCGTCGAAACGCAGCTGGGAGATGCCGATGGTCCGTGCCTCGCGCTCACTGCCCATGATTGAAAAATGGGTCTCCATGATCCAGCGCAGAAACACGTCCTCGCCGTCCCGCCAGGTCTGCTGCACGTCCAGGTTCATGTAATCGAGCCGCTCGGCGGTCTTCAGCATGTGTGCCTTGAGCGTTTCGCGGTCGTAAATGGTGGCCAGGGTGTCGTTGAAATACAGGTCCGGCGCGTACACGTCGTCCAGATGGGCCTCGATGTAGTCCGCGTCGATGGGCGAATACAGGTCAATGAACCGCTGCAGGGCCTGATCGGAGACCGGGCTGGCGCCTTGCCGGGACCGCAGACCCTGCTCGTAAAGGTGCGAATAACCCTGCTGCTGATCGGCGGCGCGGCTGGCGCAGCCGGTCAGCAGCAGCGTCAGCGCCAGGGGGGCGAGCAGCGCGCGAATCAAGAATGTTGGATAGGCCATGACTGAGCTTCCTGTGACGTGACGGCTACTGTCGCCGCCGGGTGGTGAAACCGCTGTGAAGCCGGTTCACAGGGCTTTGACGGTGGCGGGCCCAAGCTCCATCGCATGAACCGATCATTCGCCGCGCTGGCGGTCAACTTCGTGGGTTTCCAACTGCTCTGGTTCGTCGCCGTTTACGGGGGCGCCCGGGGTTGGGGTGGCTGGGCACTGATGGTATTGGTGGTGATGCAGGCGGGGGTGTGGGCCCTTAACCGGGCCTGGCGCCGGGACCTGCCGCTGCTGGCCACCGGCGCCGTGGCCTGTTTGCTGTGTGAGCCCGCCTGGCTGGCCTCCGGGCTGATCCGCTACCAGGACTGGTCGCTGGGCTGGCTGGCCCCGGCCTGGATCTGGGCGCTGTGGCTGGGCTTCGCGGTGAGCTTCAACTACAGCCTGGCGTGGTTGCGGCCGAGGCTGGCGCTGGCGGCGCTGTTCGGTGGCGTGGGCGGCGTCTTTTCGGTGACCGTCGGCATTCATCTGGGGGCGGCCACCACGCCCCACGGCTGGTGGCCGCTGGCGGTGACCTATTGCGTGGTCTGGGCGCTGGTGGTGCCCGCACTGGCGTTCGCGGCCCGCCGATTGGCCCGTGGTTCGGACAAGGAGGTACACGACTATGCCTGAGATACTCTGGTTCAGCCTGGCACTGCTGCTGATGGCGTTCAGCCTGGCCTGGGCGGTGCAATGGCTTAATGGGAACGCCGGCTACGTGGACGTGGCCTGGAGCTTCGGCACCGGCATCACCGGCCTGGCTTACCTGCTGGTGGGCGAAGGCGAGAGCGTGCCGCGCCTGATCGCCGGGGTGCTGTTGCTGGCCTGGTCGCTGCGCCTGGGCAGCCACATTCTCAAGCGCGTGATCGGAGAGGGCAGCGAGGACGGTCGCTACGCGGCCATGCGGGAACGCCTGGGCGGCGCCGCCCAGCCGGTGTTTCTGCTGGTGTTCTGGTTGCAGGCCGGTCTCGCCTGGCTGTTCTCCCTGCCCATGTGGGCGATCAGCCAGCAGCCGGATTTCATTCCCCTGTTCGTGAATCTGGGCCTGGTGGTGGGGGCGGTGGCCATCGTCGGCGAAGCCCTGGCGGACCGGCAGCTGGCGCGCTTCAAGGCGCGCCCGGACAGCAAGGGCAAGACCTGCCGGGAAGGCCTGTGGCGCTATTCCCGCCATCCCAACTATTTCTTCGAGTGGCTGCACTGGTTCAGCTATCCGCTGATCGCCGCCGCCACGGCGCCGCACTGGCCCTGGCTGTGGCTGCTGCCGGTGGCCATGTTCCTGTTCCTGTGGTTCGTCACCGGCATCCCCTATACGGAGAAGCAGGCGCTCAAGTCCCGTGGTGACGATTACCGCGAGTACCAACGCACCACCAGCCCCTTTATCCCCTGGAGACCGCGTCAATGATCATTCGTATGGCGGAGTCCGGCCTGCTGCCGGACCGGCTGATTCGCGCCGGCATTCATCGTTTGCTGCGTAAACGCCTGCATCAGGAAGAACGGCGCGGGGACCAGCAGCCGCGGCTGCTGGAGGAGCTGTCCCGGGGCCCCATCGCGGTGGCCCAGGACGAAGCCAACGAACAGCACTATGAGGTGGATTCGCGCTTTTATGAGAAAGTGCTCGGTCCCCACCTGAAATATTCCAGCGGCTACTGGGACGGCCCGTCATCGACCCTGGCCGAAGCGGAAAAATCGATGCTGGCGCTGACCTGCGAGCGGGCCGGCCTGGATGATGGGCAGGACGTGCTTGAACTGGGATGCGGCTGGGGCTCCCTGTCCCTGTGGATGGCCGAGCAATACCCGGACAGCCGCATCACCTCGATCAGCAATTCCGCCACCCAGCGCGCCTGGATCACCGCCCGGGCCGCGCGCCTGGGGCTCACCAACCTGCGCGTGCTGACCGCCGATGTGGCCCGGTTTCAGCCGGACCAGTGCTTCGACCGGGTGGTGTCCGTGGAGATGTTCGAGCACATGCGCAACCACAGCGAGCTGATGCGCCGCGTGCACGACTGGCTGAAGCCGTGCGGCAAGCTGTTCGTGCACATTTTCTGCCACCGTTCGCTGACCTATTTGTTCGAGACCGAAGGCGCCAGCAACTGGATGGGGCGCTATTTCTTCACCGGCGGGGTGATGCCCGCCTACGACTGGCTGCCGCGTTGCGCCGGCGCGCTGGTGGAGGAGCAGCGCTGGGCGGTCAACGGCCGTCACTACGGGCGCACCCTGGAGGCCTGGCTGGACAACGCGGACCGGCGCCGGGACGAACTGGTGGCCCTGCTCGACGAAGGCTATGGCGCCGGCGAAGGGGCGCTGTGGCTGCAGCGCTGGCGCATGTTTTTCATGGCCTGCGCCGAGCTGTTCAATTATGGTGACGGCGAGGAATGGTTCGTGGGGCACTACCTGTTTCGCCGCGATCCGTGAAGCCGCCGGCGGGCAGTGGGGATACCGAGAAGGGCATGGCGAGAAAGGGCGTTCAGCACCGTCTGACCAGGGTTTTCCTGATCCAGATTCTGTTTATCAGCATGGCCACGGTGTTCGGGGTCTGGGCCACCGCCCAGATCATCGAGCAGGTGTTGGTCAAGGAAGCGCTGATCAAGGAGGCGGAGCATTATTGGAGCCTGCACGATCGCGACGACGATTTTCCCCGCCCCAATACCCGCCACCTGCTCGGGTTGCTGGAAGACGCCGATACCCACGATCCGGTGCCGCCGGTGCTGGCCAATTTGCCGGACGGCTATCAGCGGGTTTATCTGGACGGCGAAAACCCCATTGTCTACATCGAACACCACGGTGAGGCCCGCCTGTATTTGATTTTCGACGAGCAGCGGGTGTCGGTGCTGGCGTTCCTGTTCGGTATTCTGCCGCTCACCGCCGTGCTGCTGGTGATTTATCTCACCTCGTTCCTGGGCTGGCGCAAATCCCGCGCGCTGGTGTCGCCGCTGGTCAAGCTGTCGGAAATTCTGCGCCACACCGACGTGGATGACCCTTCCCAGGCCCGGCCGAATCTGGAAGCGGTGGAAGCGGAGCCCGGCAGCGAGGCCGCCGTGCTGCTGGCCGCGCTGGACGCCTACGCCGACCGGCTGCTGCGGTTCGTCGAGCGGGAGCGGCAGTTTACCCGTGACGCCAGCCATGAACTGCGCACGCCCCTGGCGGTATTCCGGGCCAACCTGGAACTGCTGGCCCGGCAGGTCGGCGACCGGCCCATTATCGGTCGCATGAGCGACACCGTGGACGATATGGAATCGCTGGTGGAAACCCTGCTGTTGCTGGCGCGCACCGAGCAGCAGCCGGTGCAGGAAGAGGAGCTGGTGGTCAACGACGTGGCGGTGAACTTGCTGGATCGTCTACAGCCACTGGCGGAGCGCAAGCAGATCCGTCTGCAGGTGCGCCAGACCGCGCTGCTGACCCTGCACGCTTCGGAGACGGTGCTTAATATCGTGCTCACCAACCTGGTGCGCAACGCCATCAATTACAGCGGTTCCGGGCACGTCACCATCGTCGTCGCCGACAACGCCATCCATGTGGAGGACACCGGCGCCGGTATGGACGCCGAGGAACTGGCCCGTTTTCTCAAGCCGTTCGAGCGTGGCACCAGCAGCGAAGGCGGGCACGGTCTGGGCCTGGCCATCGTGCAGCGTCTGTGTGAGCGCTTCCAGTGGTCACTGGATGTGGCCAGCCAGCCGGGCAAGGGGACCGAAGTGCGGGTTCGCTTCGGCGATTGACGCCGAAGCTCAGTGCATGGCGCCGTCGAACAGCATTTGTGGCTGCATCAGACCGCGCATCAGGGACAGGGATTCCGCGTCGCAACGCATCAGTACCCCTTTGGCGTTGAGCGCATCCAGCATGCGCTGGCGGACCTCTTCGGCGTAAGCCAGATTGCTTTCGGTAAGCAGCACCGCGAATTGATCATGGCCCAGATAGGCGGCCATGTCCTGGTGGCGGATCATGGCGGCGATGGAGTCCGCCACCATCTGGCGCTGCTCGGCGCACAGCATGGCGCCGTGCAGGCGCAGTACCACCGCTTCCAGGCCGTAAACCTCGCAGCGCCGGCGCTCCTGGTCGAGAATGCGGCCCCAGCCGATGCGATCCAGTAAATCGGTATCCGGATCACGGCTTTCTTCTTCCAGAAACTCGGCGATGCGGCGCTGGTCCAGGCCGGCCAGATTCCAGATCAGGGCGGTTTCCAACAGGTGACTCTGGCGGCGCAGCGCCTCGCGGATATCACTCTGGTCAAGCAGGGGTTGCGGCGCGGGGTCCATGGCGCACAGCGTGCCGAACAGGCGATCGTTCTGGTCGCGCAACGGCAGGCCGATGTAGGCACGAATCGAAAGCCGGCGGGTGATGGGCGCGTCGTTGTAAAGCGGCTCGCCCTCCACGTCCGGGCAGATCAGTGGCCCCTGTTCACTGACCCGGCGATGACAAATGCTGTCGCGCCAGCGCAGCATATCGCCGCGTCCCAGGTCGTAGCCCTGGCCACAGGCGTTCAAAAGCAGCCATTCCTCACCGCGTTGTCTCGTCAGAAACCACATCGCCATGCCGAACCGTGATTGCAGATCCAGCAGTTGGGTATCGACGAATTCCGAGAAGGAGTGGCTTTTCCCCCAATTCATATTCGTTATCGTATTTGGTCGGTGAATGAGGGCATCATTCTGTGCTCGTGAACGCCACACCGCAAGGGGCCCGCTCAGTCTTCCCGTGGCGGCCGAATGCTGAAACCGACGCCGGGCTGCGTTTCCAATAAAGCGGTATCGAACGGCTTGTCGACGGCTTTTCTCAGGTTATACAAGTGACTACGCAGGGCGTCGGAGTCCGGCACCAGGTCGCCCCACAGTTCCTGCTCGAGTTGCTCACGGCTGACTACCTTCGGAGACTCGCGCATCAAAATTCGTAAAATGCGAAACGCGGTGGGCGAAAGCTTCAATAATTGGCCGTCGCGGCGCACTTCCTGACGGGCCGGATCCAGTTCCAGGTCGGCCACCGTGAGCAGATTGGCGGCCACTTCACGACGTTCCCGGCGAACCAGGGCACGCACCCGTGCCACCAGCTCCGGCAGAGCGAAGGGTTTGACGATGTAATCGTCGCCGCCGCGGGCGAAACCTTCCAGCTTATCGTCAAGCTGATCGCGGGCGGTCATGAAAATTACCGGCATGTCCTTGGCCATTTCCTTGCGCAGGGCCTGGCAAAAGGTGTAACCGTCCTCCCCGGGCAGCATGACGTCCAGGATCAGGATGTCGTAATGATGTTCCTGGACCAGCGAGCGGGCCAGCATGGTGTCACTGGCGTAATCCACCATGGCGCCTTCCTGTTCCAGGAATTCCACCACGGTTTGAGCCAGCTGACGATGGTCTTCCACCAGCAACACGGACAGATTCTGCACGATACCCTCTCCTGTAATTCACGTTTTATTATTGGGCGCGGCACGTCAAGGCGCTGTCAATTTTGCTCACACGACCGTGGCTGGAAATAGGCTCTCGCCGCCTGATTAACCCGCGGGGCCAGGCGCAACGCGGCGAGCATGGTGGGCAGCGCCATCAGCGCGTACATGCTGTCCAGTACCTTGATCACCAGATCCAGGGAGGCCACCGAGCCGATCACCACCAGGCACAGATAGAACCAGACATAATGATGCTGGTGCCGGGCGCCGATCAGAAAGCCCAGGCATTTGGCGCCGTAATACCAGAACGTGACCACCGTGCTCAGGCTCAGCACGCCCACCAGCACCGCCACCATGACGCCACTGTAATCCACGAACAGCGCCTCGAAGGCCGCCAGGGTCAGACTCACCCCATTGTCGTCGCCGCTTTCCCAGACGCCGCTGATCAGGATCACCAGGGCGGTGCAGGTACAGACGATCAGGGTATCGATAATCGGGCCGAGCATGGCCACCAGGCCCTCGCGCACCGGTTCGCCGGTGCGCGCGGCACCGTGCGCCATGGCCTCGGTGCCGATGCCGGCTTCATTGGAAAACGCCGCGCGCCGGATGCCGGTGATGATCACCGCGCCCAGCACACCGCCGGCGGCGGCCTCGCCGGTGAAGGCGTCCCGCACGATCAGCATCAGCGCCGGGCCCACCTGGTCCGCGTGGCTGACCAGGGTCACCGCGGTGAGCAGCAGATAGCCGGCGATCATCGCCGGCACCAGGACGCCGGTGACCTTGCCGATGCGCGGCAGCTTGCCGGCCACCACCACCAGCACCAGCGCCGCCAGAATCAGCCCGAACAGCAAATCAAAGCCGAAATGGGCGTCGGCGGCGGTCCAGCCGGCGGGCACGGCGATGGCCACCCGCACCACCTCGGTGAGCTGATTGATCTGGAAGATTGGCATGGTGCCGAGCAGCCCGGCCAGGGCGAAGAAATAGGCCAGCGGACGCCAGCGCGGCCCCAGGGCCTCGCGGATGATGTACATGGGCCCGCCCTGCAGGGTGCCTTCGCTGTCGCGGCCGCGGTACATCACCGCCAGGGTACAGGTGTAGAACTTGGTGGCGATGCCCACCAGGGCGCTCACCCACATCCAGAAAATGGCGCCGGGGCCGCCCACCGAGATGGCCACCGCCACGCCGGCCACGTTGCCCATGCCCAGGG
This sequence comes from Alloalcanivorax marinus, assembly GCF_016906305.1. Taxonomy (GTDB): domain Bacteria; phylum Pseudomonadota; class Gammaproteobacteria; order Pseudomonadales; family Alcanivoracaceae; genus Alloalcanivorax; species Alloalcanivorax marinus. Next base: position 48,475 of record NZ_JADDOL010000020.1, on the reverse strand, counting down.
TGCCGGACAGAGCCGTGCTGAGCGCCTGGAAATGGGACAGGGTGCCCTCGTCGTCCCGGTCCGGGCCGCTGAACAGCAGCCGCACGCCGTCGGGCAGATGGCGATAGGGCAGTAACCGGGAATAGAGCAGGAAAAACACGCCGCCCCCCACCAGCAGCGTCACCAGCGGGGGCCCCCACAGAAACCCCACCACCGCCCCCAGGGCGTTATCGAGCCGTTCGTAATAGTCGTTCATGGCGACGTACGGTAGCAGGGTCGCCGGGGCCCGTCACCGCGCCGCGTCGGGCGCTCAGTCGCGCAGCGCGCCGACGCGGGCGAAACGCTGGCGGTAATGGCTGGGAGACAGCCCGGTGTGGCGCTTGAACAGCCGTGAGAAACTGCTCACGTCCTGGTAGCCCACCTGCTCCGCCAGATGACTCAGGTTGGTGGCGCCCCGTTCCAGCATCTTGCGGGCGGCTTCGATGCGCACCCGCTGCAGATACTGCAGCGGCGGCTCGTCCAGGGCGTTGGTAAAGCGCCGCTGCAACTGCCGGGGGCTGAGATGCACCCGCTCCGCCAGGTCCGCCAGGGTGGTGCCTTCGGCGAAATGCTCGTGCAGCCAGGCCTGTACCTGCTGCACCTGCTCGTCGCGGTGGTAGGTCTTGGCGGGCAGGCCGGCGTAGACGCTTTGCGGATCGTTGCGCACATCGATCACGAACGCCTTGGCCAGCTCCCGGGCCAGGTCGGCGCCGCAATAACGCTCCACCAGCAGAATGGTCAGGTCCCGCCAGGCGGTGCCGCCGCCGGCGCAGAAAATATTGCCGTCGCGGGTGATCAGCTCGCGCTCGTCCAGATTGACCTGGGGGTAGCGTTCCCGAAACAGCCGGCTGTAGCCCCAGTGGGTGGTGGCGCGGCGGCCGTCCAGCAGGCCGGCCTCGGCGAGCAGAAAGGCGCCGGTGCAGTTGCTGGCCAGATCGGCGCCGCCGGCGTGCAGAAAGCGCAGCCATTCCAGGCTTTCCTGTTCCTGGCGCAGCACCTGGGTGATCTCGTTGCCGATGGTCGGCACGATCACCAGGTCGCACTGATCCACCCGTTCCAGGGCATTGTCCACGGCGATGCGCATGCCGGCGGTGCAGCGCACCGGCTGGCCGCCCCGGGACACCACCTGCACCTTGAACTGGCGGTTGAGCGGCTGGCCGTGAATGCGGTTCCAGGTCACGCCGGTCAGGTTGAGGAGGTCCATGACCCCGGTGAGGGCCGAGGCGAATACGCCGTCGTAGGCAAGTACACTGACTTGATACATATCGTCTTTGCTTCCGGGGCCAGGGCGGGGTTTGTCGCGAATGACCATGAATTAGTCACGGGCGACAATACCAGTCCGGGGCGCCGGCTGCCATCCTATCGGCCACACTGGAACGCATGAGAGAAATATCGTCATCAGGCTCGGGAGCCTGCTCCGGCAGGCAAGCTATGACGGTAGTGTTTAAGCCCCGCTTATCAGCGGGGCTTTTTTTTGTTGCCACCATCCTTGGCAGCAACCCTCCGGGCCGTCACTCCGTGACGTCAAAAATCGCTCCCGGCGATTTTTTTGTTGCCACCATCCCTGGCGGCCCCCGCTTAGAAATTGCCGTAGCGGTTGAGGTCGAGGATGCCGGCCTGGATCGGTTCGTGTTGCTCCATGTAGCGCAGCGGCGCCTGCACCCGTTGCCAGAAATCGGTTTCCGTGCGGCGCAGGCCGAAGCGCTCCACCAGGGCGGTGAAGTCGGCCTCGTCGCGCGCCGCCTGCATGGCGCGGGCGAAGGCGGGCAGATCGGCGGCGGTCACCTGGAACATGAAGTTGGGGTAGCTGAGCAGCACCCCCGGGTAGATCGTCAGGGTGTCCTTTTCCGGCTGATAGCGCAGCGACTCGCCGAACATGAACGCCACGTTGGAGTGGGCGCGGTTGCGCAGCAGGGAATAGACGGTGCTGTCCCGGTCGCCGTCCACCAGCAGCAGGCTGGCTTCCGGCATCCAGTTGATCACCGGCAGGTCGGCGGCGGTTCGCGACGCCAGGGGCGCCAGGGCGGTCTCCACCCGGCGCTCCAGGGCATTGGCCGTCTCGCGCACGCAATCGCCGTCGCCGCAGCGGTTGATCGGGTCCGGGCGGGCATTGATGCCGGCGAACCGCGACAGCAGGCCGGCGTTGAATTCGTTCATGGGCGTGGCGCTGTGGTACTCGATGGCGGTGGGCGTTTCGCCGTCCGCGTCGGCGTAGCTGATCAGCAGCTTCAGCTTGCCGGTTTTCTGATACCAGTCGTCGAGGATGCCCTTGCGGGCCGCCGCCGGCAGGAAGCGCAGGGTGTTCTGCTCGGCGCCGTTGCGAATCAGGTCGAAGTAGAGCCGCGTCTGCGCCTGGTGAGACACCGAACCGAACACGTCGAAATTCACCACCAGGTTGTAGTAGGACCGCTCGAACAGCGGGTAGTCCATCACCCAGGTGGTCAGCGGGTAATCGCCGATCAGACCCTGGCGCACCGAGGAATTGTCGTGGTGCCGGAAGATGGTCAGCAGGGCGTTGCCGTTGTCGCCGTCCCCGTCCCAGACGCTGTCCCAGCCCGGCCCGTCGGGCTGGGCGACGGCATAGGCGTCGTGCCGCTGACGCAGGTACTCGTTGCGGCGGTGGGTGTAGCGGAGCCACTCCGGGCCCAGGTCGATCAGCTTGCCCTCCTGGCCGGGCAGGCCGAGCAGCGGCGCGGCCTTGGCGCGATAGTCCGGGTCGGTGATAAAGAGGTCCCGGTCCGGTTCCTGGAACACCGCCCAGAAGCGGTCGCGGATCACGTCGGTGGCGATCTGCCCGCGGCACACCGGGCCCCGGATAAAGGTGCGCACGAAGTACTCGGCGTCGTCCAGCATCAGCTGGTAGCGGGCGCGGGCGGGCAGGGCGGCGAAGGTGGTGAACGGGTTGGCGCGCTCGTCCTCGCCGTAGCCGGGCAGCTTGCTCACCGTCCAGGGTTCCGCGAAGAACAGCGTCTCCATACGCTGCCGCTTGGCGTCGCTGAGGGCGTAGGTGATGTGGGTCTTGTGCACCAGGGTGCCCTTCACCGGCCGCAGCCGGTACCAGAACTCGCCGCCGGGCGGATCGTTGGGGCGCGGCGTGGCCACCGGCACCAGCGCCTTGCCCGGGGCGGTGCGGGAGCGCTCCAGGGTGAAGAAATGGTCCGGCCGGCGGCCGCTGCCGTCGTCGAAATACAGATGCGCCAGGAACAGGTGCTCGAACACCCAGCGGGCCACCAGCTGCTGGCGCTTGCCGTCCCGGTTAAGCCAGGTTTCCCAGGCGCGGATCTGACGCTGCTCGTCCGCGGACAGCTGTACTTCGTCGCTGCCCGGCGGCGCGCCGGCGGCCAGCCAGGCGCGGAGGGTGGCGAACTCCTGGTCGGTCAGCGCCGGCGTGCCCAGCGGCATGCCGCCCAGGGGGTGCGCCTCGGCGTACTCGTCCATGCGCTCCGGGGTGGGGCACTGGTTTTCCCGCTTCAGCCCCAATTGGATGTCGTCCGGCAGCGGCTCGCCGGGGGTGAACTCATGGGCGCGGCCCAGTTCCAGCATGCGGTACAGCAGAGAGGCTTCCAGCCCCTCGGTGCTGTCGATCACCGAGAAGAAGCCTTTTTCCCGCCAGTCGGCGGTGCTGGTGGCGTCGATAAACAGGCGGGAGGGGGCGGCGGCCTGGGTACGCTGCTTGTAGACCGGCTCGGTGGAGGCGCCCCGGTCCAGCCCGGCGGCGGTTTCCAGCTTCAACTGGCAGGGCGCGTCATAGCAGCCGTGGCAGGCGATGCATTTGGTTTCCAGGATTGGACGGACGTCATTCTGGAAGGTCACCGGCGAGGCGGGCGGCGGCGGCGCGGCTTTGGCGGTGTCGTCGCAACCGCCCAGCAGCGGCAGGGTCAGCGCGAGCAGCGCCAGTGATCGGACCCCGATCAGGGGCAAACGGCGAACGGCGGCCATGAAGCTCTCCAGTATAATTGCGCAGAGTCTAGCGGAGCGCCGCCGCGGGGAAAATGACAGGCTTTAGAGCCCAGGTTTCAGAACTCAGGTGTCAGAACATAGGCATCATCGCCGCCGCCCAGGCGATCATCAGCGCCAGCACCGAGCCGGCGGTGAGCAGGTGCCGCAGGTGGCGGTACCAGGACGGAAGAACATCAAAGAACATCATCTGCTCGGTGCCCCACACGAACACCAGCCCGGCGGTCAGCATCGGCAGGGAGAACTCCACCGGCAGCAGCAGCGCCACCCAGCCGAGCAGCGCCGGCACCACGCCGAACGCCAGCGTACCGATATGGTTGCGGCTTTCCAGCCGCGCCAGCGCCCGCCCCCAGTGCACCGCGCCGAGAAACGACAGAATCACGGCCGCGTAGCTGACCACCGCGGTCAGCGCGCCGCCGCGCAGGGCGTCGTGCCAGGCCAGCAGGGCAAAGGTATAGAACGGAATCAGGCCGGCGATCCCCATCACCCGCGCGGCCAGGATATTGCGTGTCTGGAATCGGTCGGTCACCGGTTCACTCCCTGGTACGACACCCCTGGAAACAGACGGCGGATTGTCGCCAAGCGAACGTGAAGGCGATGCAAAGAATAGCGGGGTGGCGTGTCAGCCTGGCGGCATAGGGAACGGCGTCAGGGTTTTGGGCAGGTAGAGCGGATGGGCGGGCTCGCCGGACCCGTTCAGGCGCAGGCAATGCAGGTCTCCCAGCGAGCGGCGCACGCGCGCGGCGCGGTCGCCATGGGTGCCGTGATTGCCCCAGCCCGCCACCACCAGGGAGGCATCGCCGGCCAGACGCCGCAGCCACCAGTCGTTGCGCGGGCCCACCGGATCGTCGGCGGCGAACAGGTCGCGGGGGTAGGTGGCCCGGAACGCGAACAGATTGGCCACGCACAGGCCGGAGTAGCCCCAATCCCGGGCGAAGCCGATGCAGCGGCGGATGGTCGGATCGTCCTGGCGATGGTCGGCGGTGGAGGGATTCAGCCCCACCAGCAGCACGTAATCCCCGCCTTCGCCCCAGCGGCGCCACAGGGCGTAGCGGTAGCGGCGGCAGCGCGAGAAATTGGCGCCGCGCTGGAGCGTGGGGGTGATCGAAACGGAAGGAATGTCGTCGCGTCGGGTCATGGCGGGCCAGTGTACGGATTTGCCAGAATGCCGCCAGTCTCAATGATGGAAACGGGAACCCTCCATGGAATTTGTCGACGCCCTGAACGCGCGCCACAGCGTGCGGGCCTTCCGCGACCGGCCGGTGCCCGGTCCGGTGCTGGAGCGCTTGCTGGCGCGCGGGGCCACCTCGCCGAGCTGGTCCAATACCCAGCCTTACCAGATCGCCGTGGCCACCGGTCCGGTGCTGGAAGCGCTTCGCGACGACCTGAGCCGCCGCTTTGAACGGCTGGCCCCTTTGCAGCGCGCGCCGGCCTGGAAAAAGGCCCTGGCGGTCCTGCGTCGCGACCCGGGCCTGCCGGACGGGGATTTCCGGCCGGTACAGCGCTATCCGGATGATCTGCAGCCCCGGCGCGTGGCCACCGGCCGCGGCCTGTACCGGATGTTGGGCATCGGCCGGGACGACCACCGGGCCCGGCACCAGCAGATGGCCGCCAACTTCCGCTTCTTCGGCGCGCCGGCGGCGCTTTTCCTGTTCGTGCACCGGGGGCTGGGGGTCTACAGCGTGCTGGACGCGGGCATCTTCCTGCAGACCCTGATGCTGGCCGCCGTGGACGAGGGGCTGGGCAGCTGTGCCCAGGGCGCCCTGGGGCTGTGGCGCTCGCCCCTGGAGCGCCACTTCGAGATTCCCGCGGACTACCAGCTGCTGTGCGGCCTGTCGCTGGGCTACCCGGACACGGACGCGACGGTCAACCGGTTCCACCCGGACAAGCTGCCGGCGGACGCCTTGACCCTGGCGCGGCGCTGACGCTTCGGTGCGCCGGCGGGGCCGGCTAGCGGATATCGATGCTGCGGGTGCTGCGCGGGTGGTTTTCGTGGCGCGGCACGTCCAGGGTCAGCAGACCGTTGTCGAAGGCGGCGGTGAGGGCGTCGCCGTCCGCGTCCGCGGGCAGCGTCAGCAACCGCTGAAAACGGCCGAAGCGTCGCTCGCTGTAGTGATAGCCGTCCTCGTCGTTAAGCCGGGTCTCTTCCTTGCGGCCGCTGATCACCAGGGCGTCGCCGTCCAGTTCCACGGACAGATCGTCGCGCCCCAGACCGGGCACCTCCACGGTGATCACGTAGCGGTCCGGCTTCTCCACGATGTCGATATTGGGACGGAACGGGGCCGAGGGTTCCGCGTGAGGCGCGGGGGTGGTCCAGGCCATGTCGCCGAGCATCTGCTCGAACCAGTTGTCGAACTCCCGATCCCAGCGCAGCAGCGGATGGGACGGGCGCCGCTGGGGCAGCGGCCGGTCACGGCTGGACTCCTTGCTCAGCCAGTTCCAGGGATGCAGTTTGCCTTGGGTGCTCATGGTGCAACTCCTTCTGACAGCCTTTTCCGTTTCAGATTAAGGCCCGTCGGCGGCGATTCAAGCCCCATCCGTCACCGTCCCTTGACCGGCGTCAGCATCGTGTGATTTGCGAAATAACCGTAAAACCCGCGCCGTCGCTCTTGAAACCGGGGCGCCCGACAATCAAACCTGGAGGGACAGTCACGAAAGGAGGCAAACATGAGCGAGCACGTTTACAAGAAACTGGAGCTGGTCGGTTCATCCAAGGACAGCATCCAGGACGCGGTGCGCAACGCCGTCGCGGCGGCCAGCAAAACCGTGGATAACGTGGAATGGTTCGAGGTCAAGGAGACCCGCGGGCACGTGGAAAACGGCCAGGTCGCTCACTTCCAGGTGGTCGTGAACGTGGGCTTCCGGGTGGATTGAATCCTGAGCTGACGGAAAAGGGGCGGCGGCGGGCGCCGCCACCCCGAACGGCTTATACGACTTCCAGTTCCAGCATTTTCTGACACACCCGCGCGGTGCGCAGCTGGTGCAGTTGCTTGGCGCTCAGCGCCTCCGGCAGCTGCACCGTGCTGTGATCCTGATGAATACGGATCGCACCGATCTGCGCGCTGCTCAACCCCGCCTCATTGGCAATCGCCCCGACCAGATTTCCGGGTCGGACCCCGTGCGTCTCGCCCACCGCGACGCGGTAGATCTTCATCGGGCCCGCCGGGCGGGCTGCCTTGCCGGCTTTGCGTTCGCGTTTGCCGGCCGGCTTGCGGTCGCCTTGCTTGGCGCGCGGCTCGCGGGCCTCGCGCATTTCCCGAGGGGCACGTACCGGCACGGCCTTCAGGAACAGGGGTTCCTTCTCGAACATCAGGGTGGCCAGGGCCACCGCCAGATCTTCCGCCGGCAGTTCCAGCTCCTGGGACAGTTCCGCCAGAAGGGCTCGGTTGGCGTCCGTTTCGGCATGCTTTAATGCGCCGCTAAGGCGGTCCCGGAAGGCGTCCCGGCGGCGCTGGTTCAGGTCGTCCACCGAGGGCAGATCCATCATCGTCAGGCGCTGGCCGGTGGTGCGCTCGATGCCGCGCAGCAGGCCCTGTTCCCGACGGGCCACGAACAGGATCGCCTCGCCGTCACGGCCGGCCCGGCCGGTGCGGCCGATGCGGTGCACGTACGCTTCCGGGTCGGTGGGCATGTCGTAATTGAACACGTGGGTGATGCGCGGCACGTCCAGGCCCCGTGCCACCACGTCGGTGGCCACCAGCAGGTCGATGCGGTGCTCGCGCAGCCGCGCCACGGTGGTTTCGCGCTGTGCCTGGGGCATGTCGCCGTTGAGGGCTTCCGCCCGGAACCCGCGACCCTGCAGCTGTTCGGCCAGGTTGATGGTGGCCTGCTTGGTGCGCGCGAACACGATCACGCCGTCGTGGCGTTCGGCTTCCAGGATACGGCACAGGGCATCCAGCTTATTGATGCCGGCCACCGGCCAGTAACGCTGGCGGATGCGCTCGCCGGTGCTGGCGGCGCCGCCGTCGATGCGGATCCACTCCGGGGATTTCAGATGCTGGTCGGCGATGGTCTTGATGGCCGGCGGCATGGTGGCGGAGAACAGCGCCAGCTGACAGGCCGCCGGGGTGCGCTCCAGCACCCAGCGCACATCGTCAATAAAGCCCATGCGCAGCATTTCATCCGCTTCGTCGAGCACCAGGGCGCGCAACTGGTCCAGCCGCAGGCTGCCCCGCTCCATATGGTCCATCACCCGGCCGGGGGTGCCGACGATCACCTGGGAGCCGCTTTTCAGGGCACGCAGCTGATCCCGGTAGCCGCCGCCGCCGTAGATCGGCGTGACGGTGATGCCGGGCAGGCCATAGGCGAAGGTTTCCAGGGCCTCGGCCACCTGCAGCGCCAGCTCGCGGGTGGGGGCCAGCACCAGCATCTGCGGTGCTTTCAGTTGCGGGTCGAGACGGGCCAGCAGCGGCAGGCCGAAGGCAGCGGTTTTGCCGGTGCCGGTTTGCGCCTGACCAAGCAGGTCGCGGCCTTCCAGCAGGGCGGGAATGCTGCGTTCCTGAATCGGGGACGGAGTTTCAAAGCCAAGACGGGCGATTGCGCCGAGCAAAGACTCGGGCAGGCCCAGGGTATCGAACGACATGCACAGACCTTTCGGTGGACGGGCGCTGGGCCGGGCGTGTCGATCAGTGCGGTGCCGGCGTGGCCCTGAAATGAGGGAGGCGGACTATACGTGAGGCGTGGCGGAAATGCACGCTTTTTCTGGGTTTGGAGTGCGGTGGTTGTGGCTATCGCGACTGAGCGGCATTCCGCTTCAGTCGCGATAGGGGAGCGAATTACCCTTCCTGCTTTTTGGCGAAAGCGTCCGCTTCCACCGCTTCCACGGTGATGCGCACGTCCAGCTCGTCGCTGACCGCCGGCACGTAGGCGTCCATGCCGAAATCGGAGCGCTTCAGAGTGGTGGTGGCGTTGAAGCCGGCCGCCGGCGCGCCGTCGTACATGGGGTGCTTGCCCACTTTATTGACGGTGGTGTCCAGCACCACCTGTTTGGTGATGCCGTTGACGGTCAGGTCCCCCACCAGCTCGAAGGACTGACGGTCCTCGGCCACGTTCCGCACCCCGGTGCTCTTGAAGGTGATGGTGGGGTGTTCCTTGGCCTTGAAGAACTCCGGCTTGTTGAGCAGGTGATCGTTGAGCGCCGGCACGTGGGTGTCCACGCTGGCCACCGGAATGGTCACGTCCACGCGGGCGGCGGTGGGGTCATCCGGGTCGGCGGTAAGGGTGCCGCTGACATCGTTGAAGTTGGCCTCGGGCACGGAAAAGCCGAAGTGGTTCCAGGAGAAACGCACCTGGGTGTGGCCCGGGTCCAGGGTGTATTCGGTGGGCGCGGCCAGCGCCGGGGCGGCGGTGGCGAGCAGGGCGGCGGCAAACAGGCCGGCGAGGGCGGATCGCATAACGTCTCCTTACGAAAGCCGTTGGAATGAGTCTGTAAGCCTAGCCGGTGGACGGGGGCGGGAGCCACCGTCTCACCGGCACGGTTTGTTCGGATTTTTCGATGGGATCGGGGCTACAGAGGGCGAGGGAAACGGGGAGGGGAAACCCCGCCACCGCCGAGGGTGGCGGGGCTGGACGCCAAGGAGTGCCCCTCCCCCTCCCTCATTGAACCCGCGGGTCAGCGCCGCTTCTCGATGCGCTCGCGCAGATCCGCATCGTACTGGGCCAGCTGGGCGATTTGGTTGTACTTGCGTACCTCCAGACCGGAATCCTTCACCGCCTGGACCATCTTCTGCTGCGCTTCGCGCTGCACCTCCATGGCCTGCTGGGGCTGTTCGGTGTTTTCCTGCACCTTGACCCGGTAGGCGCCTTTGATCTCCTCCACCCGCTGCTGGGCGTCGGCGAAGCGCGCCACCTCATCGTCGGAAATGTCCGAGGACTCGCCCAGGGCCGGCTGTGCCGGACGCGGCGTCTCGGCGGCGGGAGCCTGGCCGGGCGTGGTTTGTTGACCCTGCGACGGCTGGGCCAGGGCATTGCCGCTCAGACCGAGGGCGAGGAACAGGGCGGACAGGGACAGAACGGGCTTCTTCATGGTCGTCAAACTCCTTCTCGATGGTGAGCCGGACGCGTCTCCCGCGTCCATCAGATAAGACCGGTCCGGCGCCGGGAGTTTCACGCCGAAAGCGTCAAATGGTGTAAAGCGTCATATTCCCTTTGGGCATAAAAATAGCACCATATATTTCTTTTAAATGATTCGCTGCCCCGTATCATGGCCGCTCATACGTTATTCGCATCGCGATAAGGACAGGCAACGTCATGGGTAACGCAGCAGAGTTGATCACACGCGTGGGCGACAACAGCGCCGGCCTCTCCCGGGACGCCATCGACGCCCTCAACCAGGCCTACCGCCCGCTGGACTTCGAGGCGCGCATTCGCCGGGTGTATCAGGACTTTGCTCCGGACAAGGTGATGGTGACTTCGTCCTTCGCCGCCACCTCGGCCTACTTTCTGCACATCATCTCCAGTATCCGGCCGCAGCAGAAGATTCACTTCATCGACACCGGTTACCACTTTCAGCAGACGCTGGACTACAAGGAATACCTGATCGAGCGTTTCAAGCTGGATGTGATCGACCTGCGCGCCGACCCGCGCCAGCATCAGATCACTCAGGATGAGCAGATGTGGCGCACCGACCCGGACCTGTGCTGCCAGGTCAACAAGGTGCAGCCCCTGGAAGACGCCAAGGAAAACTACGACCTGTGGATTTCCAGCCTGATGGGCTGGCAGACCGAGCACCGCGCCGGCCTGGAAATCTTCGAGGAACGTCGCGGCATGATTAAATTCAACCCGATGATTGACGTCACCCGGGAGCAGCGCGACGCCTACATCGCCGACCACGACCTGCCGTTCCATCCGCTGGTCGAGGAAGGCTACCACTCCATCGGCTGCAGCCACTGCACCTGGAAGGGCGAGGGCCGCGAAGGCCGCTGGCAGGGCTCCAGCAAGACCGAGTGCGGCATCCACCTCTAGGCGCACCGCGCGACTGAAAAAAACGGGCTTCGGCCCGTTTTTTTGGCCATCGATCCGAACCCGGGCTTCCAATTCCTACCGTCTTCGGAGAAGCTTGCCGGCATGAAACGCCCCTTCCGCTTCCTGGCCATTGTCGGCCTGTTGATCCTGTCCCTGGTCGCCGCCTGGCGCGGCGGCCTGCTGCCCGGCGTGCCGGCCCCCTGGCACGACGACCTGCGTATCCTGCACGAAGAGCGGGACGGCACCCGGGTGATGGTGATCGAGCTGCGCAACACCGACACCCGCACCCGCTGGCACAGCGAGGGCGAGGACCATCGCATCGACATTCGCCGCCGGGGTCCCACGCTGTACGAGCTGGACATTGCGCAACTGTATGACGGGGTCGATCCGCCGTTGCAGCGGCGCATGCAATCCGCGCTGCAGTTGGAGCCGGGCCGCACCGAGGTAGGCGGGTTCCGCTTTACCGAGCCGGGCAAGCCGGTGCAACGGCAGGTCGTGGAAATCTTGTTGCCCGCCCCGGCTTCCTGAGCGGCTGCGACAAAACGCCACATTCCCTTTCCCGGCCGGATCGCTAGGCTGGCGCGCGATCTTTCCGTCCGGAGTACACCCTGTTGCGCCTGCCTGTCCGCGCCGATCGAGTCGGCCCGCTGTTCGTCCTGTCCCTGTTGATGCCCGCCGCCTGGGCGCAGACGCCTCCGCACCGCCTGGAGGCGGTGGAAGTGGCCGACCCGGTCGATGCGCCCGCATCGCCCACCACCACCGATGGCCGCCTGGGTCTGAGTGAGCGGGAGACGCCGGCCACGGTGAGTACCGTGGGCCGCCAGGACATCGAGCAGCTGGGCCTGCGCAATCTGATCGAGCTGTACCGCAGCGCCCCCGGGGTGGCCGCCGGCAACATTCCCGGCTCGCCGGCGTCGGTGTCCATGCGCGGCCTCACCGATGTAGGGTACCTGTTCGACGGGGTGCGCGTGGCGGACCCGTCCCTGGTGTCGCGCAACCTGGACACCTGGAACCTGGAGAAGGTGGAGATTCTCAAGGGCCCGGCGTCGGTACTGCACGGTAGCGGCGCCCTGGGTGGCACTATTAATCTGGTGACCCGCAAGCCCGACCTGAGTGGCGACCGCAACGACGGCCGGATCGAGTACGGCAGCCACGACAGCCTGCGTCTGGGCGTGGGCGCCAACCGGGTGGTGAATCCGAACGTGGCGGTGCGCGCCGACCTGAGCCACGGCCGGAGCAGCGGTTACGTGGACGACACCGACAGCGAGACCACCGCGCTGACCACCAGCATCCTGGTCCAGGCCACCGACCGGCTGACCCTGAGCGCCGCCCTGGACCTGTATAGCGACCGTTACGCCACGCCCTACCAGGGCACGCCGCTGGTACCGGCGGACGTGGCGCGGGACCCCAGCGACGTGGTGTCCGGCGGCGGGCTGGTGCTGGATGAGTCCATGCGCGACGAGAACTACAACGTACGCGACGGCAAGATGACCGCCGACAGCCAGTGGTTGCGCACCAAGGCGGACTACCAGCTCAGCGACCAGTGGCGGCTGGTCAACGAACTGAGTCTCTACAACGCCAACCGCGACTGGGCCAACTCCGAGGACTTCACCTACAACGACGCCACCGGCGAACTGGATCGCGGCACCACGCTGATCAACCACCATCACCGGTTCGCCACCGACCGCTTCTACGGCGTTTACGACGGCCGGCTCGGCGAGCGCCGCCATCGTCTGGCGGTGGGCGCGGAATACCAGTACACGGACTTCGACAGCCGGCGCCGCTTCGGCACCACCACCTCGGTGGATCCGTTCGACCCGGATCGGGGTTACCTGCCGCCCAACAGCCCGGCCAATTACGGCTCCCGGGCGGATTACGACAGCCAGGTTTCCGGCGGCGCCCTGTTCGTGGAGGACGCCCTGAATCTGACGCCCAACTGGGTGGTGGTCAGCGGCCTGCGCTATGAATACCTGGATCTGGATCGCGGCATTGATGACCTGGCCGCCGGCACCCGGGAGACCTTCGGGCAGACCTACGAGGATCTGTCCTGGCGGCTGGGCACGGTCTACGACCTGAGCAACCGGGTGCAGGTGTTCGCCCAGTACAACCGGGCGTCGTCGCCGGTGAGCGGCTTGCTGCTGAGCCGCGCCAGCAACGCGGAGTTTGATCTGAGCAAGGGGCGGGCGGTGGAAGTGGGCAGCCGCGCGGCCTTGCTGGATGACCGCGCCACCCTGACGGTCTCCCTGTATCGCCTGGATCAGGACGACATTCTCACCCGCGATCCGGCCAACCCGGCCTTGTCCGTGCAGGGCGGTAGCCTGCGCGCCGAGGGGGTGGAAGTGGACCTGACCCTGCGGCCCCATGAGCGCTGGTGGGTGAACCTCAACGGCGCGTACAACGACGCGGAATACGACGAGCTGCTGGGGGCCGGCGGCGTGGACCTGTCCGGCAACCGCCTCACCAATGTGCCGGAGAAAACCGCCAACCTGAGCAGCGCCTACACCCTGGCGGCCCTGCCGCTGACCCTGGGCGGCGCGGTGCGTTACACCGGCGACTTCTTTACCAGCACCGCCAATGAATACCGGGTCGACGCGCGCACCCTGGTGGACGCCTGGATCAGCTACCCGGTGGCCAAGGGCACCCTGACCCTGCGCGGTCGCAATCTCACCGACGAGTTCTACGCCGACTGGTCCGGCTACAGCGCCACCCAGGTCTACATCGGCGAGCCGCGCACCGTGGAGATCGGCTGGACCGGGCGCTTCTGATGGCGGCCGGGCGCTTCGCCATGCTTCGGCGCTGGCATTTCTATCTGGGAGTGTGCACGGCGCCGTTTCTGCTGATCCTGTCGATCACCGGCGCCATCTATCTGTTCAACGATGAACTGAACGACTGGATCTACCCGCAGCTGCGCTTCGCCCCCAGCGGCGACACCATCCGGCCCGCCGGTGACCTGGTGGCCTCGGTGCGCGCCCGTTATCCCGGCGCCACCGTGACCCGCATCGACATGCCGGTGGCGGAGGGACGCAGCGCCGAGGTGTTCGTCACGCCGGCGCGGGGCGACCCCTTGCGGGTGTTCGTGGACCCGGGCGACGGCGCCATCCTCGGTGACTACATCTATACGCACACCCTGGTGGGCTTCGCCGATCGCATGCACGGTTCGCTGCTGCTGGGGGAGGGCGGTGATGCCCTGGTGGAACTGGCGGCGGTCTGCGCGCTGGTGCTGATCGCCACCGGCCTGTACCTGTGGTGGCCACGGGGGCGCGGCGGACTACGTGCCGGATTTCTGTTCTTCCGGCAACGGCGCGGCCGCGCCCGCTGGCGGGAGGTGCACCGGCTCACCGGTGTCTACGCCGCCGTGCTGATCGTATTCCTGATCCTCTCCGGCCTGCCCTGGGCCGGCGTCCTCGGTGAGCGGGTGCTGACGCCGGTGAGCAACGCCCTGGGCCTGGGCTACCCCCCGCAGCTGCGCCACCACGGCGGCGACAGCGGCAAGACGCTTTTGGATACCCTCGGCGAGGCACCCTGGGCCCTGCAGCAGGCGCCGCTGCCCACGGTGCCGGTGGCTCATGACCACCACCATCACCATGGGCCAGTGGCTGCGCCGGACACCTCCGCGGCGGCCATCAACCGGGTGCACAGCGCACTGGTCGCGGCGGGGCTGCCGCTCGCCTACCGCCTCTCCATCCCCACCGAGGCCGGCGACCCCTACAGCGCCTACACCTACCCGGCCCGCCCGGAAGGCCAGCGCACCCTGCACTTCAACAGTGACGGCGAGGTGCTGGTGGACACCGGCTTCGACGACTATGGCGCCATCGCCAAGACGGTGGAATACGGCGTCGCCCTGCACATGGGCAACTACTTCGGCCGCGCCAACCAGATCGTCATGCTGCTCGCCTGCCTCGCCATCATCGCCCTGATCCTCACCGGCCTGACCCTGTGGCTCCGCCGCCCACCCGGGGTCGGACCCCGCTAAGCCCATGAAAAACAAGAAAATCGCGAAAAAATTCGCGTCTTTTGCGGCCTTGGAGGCGCTTTTTCACCGCGAAAAAAGGCCGGATAAGCAAGGTGGAGGGGTCTGACCCCGGTAAGGGGTTGATTTGGAAGGGGTAGGGGGTGGAAAGGGGTGGGTTTTGGGGGCTTGGCGGGGGGGTTGGTGGGGGCAAAAGAGGCTTCAGGGCGGGGCGGTGTGACCGGTGGGGTGGGTGTGTGCGATAATCCGCCGCCTTTCGCCCCACCACTTCCCCTCTATCCGGTAGAACGACTTTGCTGACCACCGCCAACATCACCATGCAGTTCGGCGCCAAGCCGCTGTTCGAAAACGTGTCCGTGAAATTCGGGGACGGCAACCGCTACGGCCTGATCGGCGCCAACGGCTGCGGTAAATCCACCTTCATGAAGATCCTCGGCCGCGATCTGGAGCCGTCCGCGGGCAACGTGTCCAAGGAAGCCAACGAGCGCATCGGCAAGCTGCGCCAGGATCAGTTCGCCTACGAGCAGTATTCCGTGGTCGACACGGTGATCATGGGCCATGAAGAACTGTGGGCGGTGAAGGAAGAGCGCGACGCCATCTACGCCAAGGCGGAGATGAGCGAGGAGGACGGCATCCGCGCCGGCGAGCTGGAAGCGGAATTCGCCGAGCTGGACGGTTACACCGCCGAGTCCCGCGCCGGCGATCTGCTGCTCGGCGTGGGCATTCCCGTGGAGCAGCACTTCGGGCCCATGAGCGAAGTGGCGCCGGGCTGGAAACTGCGGGTGCTGCTGGCCCAGGTGCTGTTCTCGGACCCGGACATCATGTTGCTGGACGAGCCCACCAACAACCTGGACATCAACACCATCCGCTGGCTGGAAGACGTGCTCAACCAGCGCCAGTGCACCATGATCATCATTTCCCACGACCGCCACTTCCTGAACAGCGTGTGCACGCACATGGCGGACCTGGATTACGGCGAGCTGCGCGTCTACCCGGGCAACTACGACGAGTACATGACCGCCGCCACCCAGGCGCTGGAACGCAAGCGCGCGGACAACGCCAAGAAGAAGGCGCAGATCGCCGACCTGCAGCAGTTCGTCAGCCGCTTCTCCGCGAATGCGTCGAAATCCAAGCAGGCCACGTCGCGGGCCAAGCAGATCGACAAGATCAAACTGGAAGAGATCAAACCCTCCAGCCGCCAGAACCCCTACATCGTGTTCGAGCAGGACAAGAAGCTGTTCCGCAACGCTCTGGAAGTGAAGGGGCTGGCCAAGTCCTTCGACGAAGACGAGCTGTTCTCCGGCCTGGACCTGCGCGTGGAAGTGGGCGAGCGCATTGCCATCATCGGCCCCAACGGCGTCGGCAAATCCACCCTGCTGCGCTGCCTGGTGGGCGACCTGAATCCCAGCGCCGGCGAGGTGAAATGGTCCGAGAACGCCACCCTCGGCTACTACGCCCAGGACCACGCCGCCGATTTCGAGAAGAAGCTGAACCTGTTCGACTGGATGAGCCAATGGGGCAAGCCCAGCGACGACGAGCAGGTGATTCGCGGCACCCTGGGCCGCCTGCTGTTCTCCTCCACCGAGATCAACAAAACCGTCAACGTGATCTCCGGCGGCGAGCAGGGCCGCATGCTGTTCGGCAAGATCATGCTGCAGCGCCCCAACATCATGCTGCTCGACGAGCCCACCAACCACCTGGACATGGAGTCCATCGAGTCGCTCAACCTGGCCCTGGAAAACTATCCCGGCACGCTGCTGTTCGTCAGCCACGACCGGGAGTTCGTGTCGTCCCTGGCCACCCGCATCATCGAGCTGACCCCCACCGGCATCGTCGACTTCCACGGCAGCTACGAGGACTACCTGAAAAGCCAGGGCGTGGCCTGACGGCGGCACCGGGCGGACGCTTGTGGTAGGGTTCTTGAAACAAAGGTTTCAGGGCCCCGCCATGTTTGCTGCCACCGTTTCGAGACCGTGCCATGCCGTCCCCGCTGGATGAACGCCTGCGCGCCCGCTATGCGGAGCTTTCTCCCCAGGAACGGCGGGTGGCGGACTTTATCCTCGACCACTACGACGACCTGATCAGCTACAACAGCGCCGAACTGGCGCGGCTGAGCGGGGCGTCCAAGCCCACCGTCAGCCGCCTGTTCAAGCGGCTCGGCTACAGCGGCTACAAGGCCCTGCGCGACGAGCTGCGGGCCCTGCGCCAGAGCGGCGTGCCGCTGGTCGACGCCCGTACCCTGGCGGACGGCGACACCCTGCCGGCCCGCCATTATCAGCAAGAGCTGGCCAACCTGAACCGCTGCCTGGCCGGGCTGGACGCCGCCCGGTTGGGCGAGGCGGCGGCGGCCCTGGCCACCGCCGGCCAGGTGCTGATCGTCGGCCAGCGCAACGCCTATCCGGTGGCGCTGCACCTGCGCCAGCAGCTGATCCAGGCCCGCGGCCGGGTACGGCTGGCGCCGCAGCCCGGGCAGACCCTGGCCGAGGAGCTGGTGGACCTGACCCCGGACGACGTGGTGGTGCTGGTGGCGTTCCGTCGCCGGCCCCGGCTGATCGCGCCGCTGCTGAAAAGCCTGAAGCAGCGCCAGGTGCCGGTGCTGCTGCTGTGCGAGCCGGAGGCCCGCGCGCTGACATCCCTGGCCCGCTGGCCTTTCCCGGTACCGCTGGACAGCCTGTCCGCCTTCGACAGCTACGCCGCCGCCATGAGCCTGGCCAGCCTGCTGGCCAACGCGGTGCTGCACCAGTCGCTGGCCGCCGGCCGCCGGCGCATCCACGACATTACCGGCCTCTACGACGACCTGGACGAACTGGAAAAACCCTCCCCCTAGCGGCGCCACCCGGCGGCTCGACGGTATTACCCACACCAGTGTTGGAACAATCGTTTCCTGTGTGTAGTATTGAAACTATTGTTTCTTGGCCTCAAGCCGCTACTCAACCTGCTTGTAGGAGCGGCTTCAGCCGCGATGCCGCTACCCTCAAAGAGGACGCCATGCTGGACATCCACCAGTTCGACCAGATCAACCCGCCGGCCCGTCTGCTGATGGGCCCTGGCCCGATCAACGCGGACCCCCGGGTGCTGCGTGCCATGGCGGCCCAGCTGGTGGGCCAGTACGACCCGTCCATGACCGGCTACATGAACGAGGTGATGGCGCTCTACCGGGCCCTGTTCCGCACCGCGAACCGCTGGACCATGCTGGTGGACGGCACCTCCCGGGCCGGCATCGAGGCCATTCTGGTGTCGGCGATCCGCCCCGGTGACCGGGTGCTGGTGCCGGTGTTCGGGCGCTTCGGCCATCTGCTCTGCGAGATCGCCCGCCGCTGCCGGGCGGAGGTGCACAGCATCGAGGTGCCCTGGGGCCAGGTGTTTGAACCCCAGGCCATCGAGGACGCCATCAAGCGTGTCAAACCCCGCCTGCTGCTCACCGTCCAGGGCGACACCTCCACCGGCCAGCTGCAACCGCTGGCGGAACTGGGTGAGATCTGCCGCCGCCACGACGTGCTGTTCTATACCGACGCCACCGCCTCCTTCGGCGGCAATGCTCTGGACACCGATGCCTGGGGCCTGGACGCGGTCTCCGCCGGCCTGCAGAAATGCCTGGGCGGCCCGTCCGGCAGCGCCCCCATCACCCTCAGCGACAACATGGAAGAAGTGATCCGCCGGCGCCAGCACGTGGAGGAGGGTATTCGCACCGAGGCCCACCGGGACGGCGAGGACGAGAGGATCGCCTCCAACTATTTCGACCTGGGCATGGTGATGGACTACTGGGGGCCGGAACGCCTTAACCACCACACCGAGGCCACCAGCATGCTGTTCGCCGCCCGCGAATGTGCCCGGCTGATCCTTCAGGAAGGCCTGGACCACACCATCGCCCGGCACGCTCTGCACGGCGCCGCCTTGCTGCGGGGCGTGCAGGGCCTGGGGCTGGACACCTTCGGCGACCTCAACCACAAGATGAACAACGTGCTGTGCGTACGGATCCCGGAAGGCATCCCGGGCGAGCCGGTGCGCGGCCTGCTGCTCAACGACTTCGGCATCGAAATCGGCACCTCCTTCGGCCCCCTGCAGGGCAAGATCTGGCGCATCGGCACCATGGGCTACAACGCCCGCAAGGACTGCGTATTGCAGACGCTCACCGCCCTGGAGGCAGTGCTGCGGCGCCTTGGCTTCCGCGCTCCCGAGGGCGGCGGCGCCCAGGCCGCCTGGGACTACTACGACCAGCAAGCGGCGGACGCCTCATGACCGCCGCCGCTCTGACCCGGGACCAGGCCCGCGCCGCCGCCGAGCGGGTGATGGCCCGCTGCGACGAACTGGCGGCGATCAGCGAAACCCCGGAGGCCCTGACCCGGGTCTACCTGTCGCCGGAGCACCGTCGCGCCAACGCCCTGGTCGGGGGCTGGATGCGCCAGGCGGGCATGACCGTTCACCAGGACGGCGCCGGCAACATTTGCGGCCGCTATGAAGGCGCCACGGCCGGCGCCCGGGCCCTGCTGCTGGGCTCGCACCTGGACACGGTCCGCGACGCCGGCCGCTACGACGGCCCGCTCGGCGTGCTCACCGCCATTGAAGCCGTGCACCACCTGCACCGGCAAAATGCCCGCCTGCCTCTGGCCATCGAGGTGGTGGGCTTCGGCGACGAGGAGGGTGTGCGCTTCGGCATTACCTTGCTGGGCAGCCGGGCCCTGGCCGGCACCTGGCCGGAGGGTTGGCTGGACCAGAAGGACGGGGAGGGCTTCCGCCTCGCCGACGCCCTGCACGAGTTCGGCCTGGACCCGCACCGGGTGGCGGACGCCGCCCGGCCGGTGGACGACATTGCCGCCTACCTGGAGCTGCACATTGAGCAGGGCCCCTGCCTGGAACAGGCCGACCGGGCCCTGGGCGTGGTCACCGCCATCAACGGCGCGCGCCGGCTGAACTGCACCTTCACCGGCCAGGCCGGCCACGCCGGCACCGTGCCCATGGGCCAGCGCCGCGACGCCCTGGCCGGCGCCGCCGAATGGATGACGGAAATTGAACAGGTCACCGGTCGGGCCGGCCCCGATCTGGTGGCCACCGTGGGCGCGCTGCAGTGCCGGCCGGGGGCGGTGAATGTGATTCCCGGCCAGGCGCGTCTGACCCTGGACATTCGTGGCCCGGAGGAAGAGCCGCTGGACGCCCTGCTCGACGACCTGCTGGCCCGCGCCGGCGCCATCGCCGAACGCCGGCGCCTGACCTTCGACGCGGACGAGTTCTACCGCATCGCCGCCACCGCCTGCGACACCGGCCTGCAACACCACCTGGCCGAGGCCGTCATGGAGGTACAGGGCGATGCCCCGCATCTGCCCAGCGGCGCCGGCCACGACGCCATCGCCCTGTCCGACCACTGGCCGGTGGCCATGCTGTTCGTGCGCTGCAAAGGCGGCATCAGCCACCACCCGGCGGAGTCCGTCACCACCGACGACGTGGCCCTGGCCATCCAGGCCTACACCCGGGCCGTCACCCACCTGGCCACCAACACCGCGCTTGACCTGAACCACGGTTGAGGTCCCAGACTTCCCCGCTCTTTTACCCAGCGAGGAAGCACCATGACCACCCCGACCCCGGCGGCGCTACCGCGCCGCGCCCTGGCCGGCATGATCACCGTGGCCGTGCTGGTGGGCCTGAACCTGCGGCCCTCCGTGGCCGCCGTGGGCCCCCTGGCCGACCGCATCCAGGCGGAGCTGGGGGCCAGTTATACCGGCCTGGCGCTGCTCACCACCCTGCCGGTGCTGGCCATGGCCGCCGGCTGCTTTGTCGGCGCCGGCCTGGCGCG
Source organism: Alloalcanivorax marinus (assembly GCF_016906305.1). Classification (GTDB taxonomy): domain Bacteria; phylum Pseudomonadota; class Gammaproteobacteria; order Pseudomonadales; family Alcanivoracaceae; genus Alloalcanivorax; species Alloalcanivorax marinus. Next base: position 27,779 of record NZ_JADDOL010000020.1, on the reverse strand, counting down.
CCGCCTGGGGGATTCCGCCCTGGTGGTGGCCTCGCTGCTGATGATCCTGCTGGCGGACCTGGTGCGGCTGGCCAACCAGACCCTGGCCGGCCTGATGCTCACGGCCCTGGTGGCCGGTTTCGGCATCGCCTTTCTGCAAGTGCGCCTGCCGGCGCTGATCAAGCGCCGCGCCGGCGGCTATACCGCTCTGGTGATGGGCTGGTACATCGCCGCGGTGATGGGCGGCGCCGCCCTGGCGTCGTCCCTGGCGCCGTCGCTGGCCACCTGGGCCGGCGGCTGGCGGGCCGGCCTGGCGGTATGGGCCGCGCTCGCGTTGCTGGCGTTGCTGGCCTGGTGGCGAGGCCAGGCGGTGTTCGGCGCGCCGTCGGCGCAAGGCGCCACCCTGCCCACCGCCGGCCTCTGGCGCCGCCCCCGTACCTGGACGCTGGCGCTGTTCTTCGGCCTGGGCACCGCCGGCTACACCTGTGTGCTGGCCTGGCTGCCGCCGTATTACATAGCGCGCGGCTTCAGCCCCAGTCAGGCTGGCGGCCTGCTCGGCTTGCTCACCGCCTGGGAAGTGGTGGCCGGCCTGTTGCTACCGCCCCTGGTCCTGAAAAGCGCGGACCGCCGTCCGGCGCTGCTGGCGGTGCTGGCCAGCGCCCTGGCCGGGTTCGTGCTGCTGGCCGGCTGGCCCCTGGGCTCGCCGCTGCTGGTGGCCACACTGCTGGGCCTGGGCATCGGCGGGCTGTTCCCGCTCAGCCTGATCGTCGCCATGGACCACCACGACCACGCCGAAGTGGCCGGCGCCCTGGCCGGCATCGTCCAGGGCATCGGCTACCTGATCGCCGCCTTCTCGCCGTTCCTGGCCGGCCTGATCCGCGACCGCCTGGGCGATTTCGCCCTGGCCTGGGTCGGGCTGGGGATGCTCTATCTGCTGCTTATCGGCCTGGCGCTGCGCTTCAACCCGCGCGGCTATGCCCGGCACTATCCGCTCAGGCTGGCAACGGATTAGCGGTCAAGAGCGGGCGCTTGTTCGGAGCGGGGCGGAGGGAATGTGTCGCGCGTCACGGTATTCCCGGGAGGTGTGCCTAAAATTTAACCGGCAACGCGCCCGGGGACCCATAACAGCAAGGGCGCACTACATAACATTCTGGGGGATAAAAATGATGAAAAGCGTTTTCGCCGGGGCGGCCGTGGCCGCGATCCTGGCTATCACCGGTTGTGGCGGCTCCAGCGGTTCCAGCGGGTCCGGTAGCGGCGGGGAGGCGGCCACGCGCAGCGCCCACTTCGTGGACAACGCGGTCACCGGCCTGCGCTACACCTGCGATGGGTCAAGCACCAAGACCACCGGCGAGCAGGGCGTGCTGCGTTGCCCGGACGGCAGCACGGCGCGCTTTCTGGTCGGCGACATTCCACTGGGTGAAACCGTGGTCGACGGCAACACCGTTTTCATCACCCCGGCGGACCTGGCCGGCGAGGGCGCCGACGAAACCGACTTCACGGTGATCAACATCAGTCGCTTCCTGATCAGCCTGGACGCCGACCAGGACCTGGAGAACGGCATCCAGATCGATCCCGCCTCGCACCAGAATCTGGGCCTGGCCATCGACTTCAGCCTGGATCCGGCGGCGTTCGAGACCGCGATCGCCTCCGCCCTGGAAATGCTCACCACCGACCTGCCCGGCGGGCCGCGCGCCCTGGTGGACGCCGGCGACGCCGAGGACCACGTTACCCTGGCATTGCATCTCACCAACGCCGGCCTGTACCGCGGCACCGTGCATCACACCGCCGATATCAGCCACGGCATGACGTTCCTGGTCACCCGGCAGGGCGCCGTCTACGGCAGCAACCAATCCGCCGAGGGGCTCTACGCCGCCACCGGTTTCGATGAAGGCTCGGACTGGCTGAACACCCTGGGCAGCGGCGACGATTTCAAGATCGACGGCACCAGTGGCGCCACGACCTTTATCGACGCCACCTTCAACAAGGGGCGGGCGACCGGCCAGCCGGCGGGCGACGACTACCCGCGTTTCGAAGCTACCCGCCGCCTGACCTTCGACCCGCTCTACGACCAGGACCTGGCCGATGACTTCGCGGACTTGCTGCCGCTGGCCATTGGCATCGGTGAGAACAGCGATGCGCCGTTCGTGATCGCCGACTCAGGCATGGGCGTGCGCGGCTCGCCGTTCAGTGCCTTTGAAGGCGGCCCGCCCTCCCAGCAGATCGAGAACGACGTGGAGTACGGGAGTATCGTGGTGGCCGACGTGGTCGGCACCAAATACCGGACCCTGCGCCTGCTGGGCATGTCCATGGCCGGCTACCTGGTCGATGCCACCGTCGACCTGAGCGGCGCGGAACCCACGGTGAACGCCACCTGGGAACACGTCCACGAAGGCCGTAGCGGCACAACGCAAACGTTCGTGCCCGTCCCCGACCTGGACCTGGAGCCCTAGCCGGCTAGCCGGGGCCGCCACACCGATGGCGTGCCCATGAAAACGCCCCCGCGGCGTCCCGCGGGGGCCGGGCTTGCCGAGGGCCGGTTCAGGCCACGTCCACCAGCACCACTTCACTGTCGACCTCGGCGCTGACCACCAGCGTGGTCTCGTCCTCGATGGCCAGGCCATCACCGGCTTCGGCCAGCTGGCCGTTCACCCGCACGCGCCCCTTGGCCGGCACCAGATAGGCCTTGCGGCCCGCCGCCAGCGTATAGGTGGCCTCCTGCCCGGCGCCCAGCGCCGCCGCCGCCACCCGACCGTCCGCCTGGATCGGCAGGGCGTCGCCGTCGTCATAGCCGCTGGCCAGTACCTTGAAGCCACCGTCCCGGCCCGCCTTCGGAAACGGCCGGCTGCCCCAGGTGGGCGGCAGGCCGGTGGCGTTGGGGATAATCCAGATCTGGAAAATCCGCGTCGGCGTGGCCTCCCGGTTGTACTCGCTGTGCGTGATCCCGGTGCCCGCGGACATCACCTGCACATCGCCGGCCTCGGTGCGGCCTTCGTTGCCCAGGTTGTCCTGGTGGGTGATGGCTCCCTCGCGCACATAGGTAATGATCTCCATGTCCCGGTGGGAGTGCGGCGCGAACCCGGTGTGCGGCGCGATGGTGTCGTCGTTCCACACCCGCAGGTCGCCCCAATGCATCCGCTTGGCATCGTGGTACCCGGCGAAGGAGAAATGGTGTTTGGCGTTCAGCCAGCCGTGGTCGGCCCCGCCCAGATGTTGAAATGCCCGCCGCTCGATCATGATGACCTCCTCGGTGCCGGCGGAATGCCGGCCTCAATGACGTCACTTTAGGATTGAAACAGCTGATGAAAAAGCGACTCTTTTGCCGCGATATCATCAGTTTTTTCGATTTTAATTGCTTGCTTGTGCGGTCGTGTGGAGGTGTTATCTTATAACGTCGCTTTCGCTGCTCGGGATTCGTCATGTTTCGATGGATAACGCGGACCACGCTGGCCGCGGGCACGACGCTGCCACTGCTCGGATTACTGACCGCCGCCCAGGCCGCCCCGGTGCATCAGCACGGCCGCGCGGAGGCGGCGCTGGTGGTGGAAGGGGACACCCTGACCCTGTCGTTCCGGGCGCCGCTGATGGACATCGTCGGCGCCGAGCGGCCACCGGCGGACGCCGACGAGCGGGCCCGGTACCAGGAACAAATGGACAAGGTCACGGCACCGCGACCGTCGCCGGCGGCGGGCTGCGAATTGCGGGAGGAAGCGGTCACCACAGTGGCGGAGCTGTTCCCGGAAGGGCAGGCTGACCACGACCACGACCACGACCACGACCACGACCACGACCACGACCACGACCACGCGGGCGGGGGCCATCAGGATCTGGAGGCCAGCTGGACCTACCAGTGTGCCCACATGGACCGTCTGGACGCGGTGACCTGGTCGTTCCTGGCTGACTTCCCGGCGCTCACCACCGAGGTGATTCTGCTGCGGCCACAAGGGCAGGGCGCCCGACGGCTGGCCCCCGGCCAAACCCGGCTGACCCTGGACGACGCATGATCCCGGCCCTGGACCTGGAAGACCTGCGCTTCCACCACCCGGGCCAGCCGCGCCCCTTTATCGCGGTGGAGCGGCTCACCCTGGCGCCCGGTGAACGGGTGCTGATCCACGGCCCCAGCGGCTGTGGCAAGAGCACGCTGCTGTCGCTGGTCACCGGCATTCGCCCGCTGCAGCGCGGCGACATCCACATCGCCGGCGAGGCGTTTTCCGGCCTGTCCCAGCGGCGCCGCGACGCCTTCCGCGCCGACCATATGGGCGTGATTTTCCAGGCCTTCAATCTGCTGCCGTATCTGTCCGCTCTGGACAATGTGGCGCTGACCCCGGCGTTCTCGCCGCGTCGCCGCCAGCGCGAGCCCGGAGAGCGGGCCTCGGCGGCCTTGGCGCTATTGCGGCGGCTCGGCCTGGACGAGACGGTGGCGCGCCTGCCCGCCCATCAGCTGTCGTTCGGCCAGCAGCAGCGGGTGGCGGCGGCCCGGGCCCTGTTCGGCCAGCCGGAGCTGATCGTCGCCGACGAGCCCACCTCCGCCCTGGACAGCGGCCACCGCGACGGCCTGATGCGGCTGCTGGCGGACCAATGCGAACGGGGCGGCAGCGCGCTGCTGATGGTCAGCCACGACCCGGCGGTGGCGCCGTTCTTCCATCGCTCCCTGGCGTTTGAGGATATCAATCGGGCGGCCCGCCATGCTGCCTAGAATCATCCTTGCCTCCCTGGCCACCCGCAAAACCTCCGCCGCGCTGATCGTCGCCGCCATCGCCCTGAGCCTGGTGATGATTCTCGGCATCGAGCGCCTGCGCCACCAGGTGCACGCCAACTTCGCCAGCACCGTCTCCGGCATGGATCTGATTGTCAGCGCCCGGGGCGGCCCCACCAATATCCTGCTCTACAGCGTCTTCCACCTGAGCGAACCCCCCGCCGGCATCGAGTGGCGCACCGTGGAGCACCTGGCCGCCCACCCCCAGGTGAAATGGTGGATTCCCATCGCCTTGGGCGACTTTCACCGTGGCTTCCCGGTGGTGGCCACCAACCACGGCTACCTGGACCACTACCGCTACGGCCGCGACCGGCCTCTGGAACTGGCCACCGGTGACTGGTTCGCCGGCCCGGACCAGGTGGTGCTGGGCAGCGACGTGGCCCGCCGCCTGGGCTACCAACCGGGCACGCCGGTGGTGCTGGCCCACGGCTCCGGCGGTGGCCCGGCCATCATCGAGCACGACGACCACCCCTTCACCGTCAGCGGCATCCTCGCCCCCACCGGCACCCCGGTGGACCAGGGGCTCTATATCTCCCTGCAGGCCATGGCGGTGATCCACAGCGGCGGTCGCTACGCCTATCCCGTGCCCGGTCGCCCGGCCGCCAGCGACAAACCAGACACCGTCAACGCGGTGATGCTCGGCCTGAAGCAGCGCACCGCCATTCTCGGCCTGCAGCGAGAACTGTCCCGCTACGACGGCGAACCGCTCAGCGCCATCATCCCCGGCGTGGAACTCCAGCGCCTGTGGCGCATGACCGCCAACGTGGAAAACGCCCTGCGCGCCGCCGCCGTGGCGGTATTCCTGGTGGCGCTGCTGGTGCTGATCTCCACGGTGCTGGCGGCCCTGGAAGGCCGCCGCCACGAACTGGCCGTGCTGCGCGCCGCCGGCGCCGGACGCGGCACCGTCTACGGCGTGATCGTCGGCGAAAGCCTCTGCCTCACCCTGGCCGGCTGCGCCACCGGCCTGCTGCTGCTGTTCGCCGCCCAACAAATCCTGGCCCCCTGGGCGCTGATGGAATGGTCCCTGCGGCTGCCCACGCACCTGCTGGCCATGGCGGAACTGCCCCTGGTCGCCGCCGTGCTGCTGGCCGGCTCCCTGGCGGGCCTGCTGCCCGCCGAAAAAGCCTTCCGCAACAGCCTCGCCGACGGCCTCACCCCACGGAGCTGATATGAAAGCCCTCTCCCTTGCTCTGCTCGCCCTGATGTTGAGCGCACCGGTACCGGCCGCCGAACCCTCGGAGCCGCCCGCCGAACCCGCCCACATCCAGGCGGAATCCAACGTCTGGGACACCCTGGTCCCCAAGGACTGGGACCCCCGCGCCGAATACGACGCCATCTCCAAGAAAATCTACGGCAACAACTCCCCCGACCAGCTCGACGACACCGACGCCCGCGCCGTGGAACTCTTCGACGCCATGCAGGACGCCTGGAGCAACGCCCCCCTGCGCCAGGACCTGGACAACACCGCCCTCACTCTCCCCGGCTTTGTGGTCCCCCTGGAAGGCGACGACAAACACCTGCGCGAATTCCTGCTGGTGCCGTACTTCGGCGCCTGCATCCACTACCCTCCGCCGCCCCGCAACCAGGTGGTGCTGGTCAAAATGCAGGGTCAGGGCATGCCGGTGGACATGATGTGGGACGCCGTGGAAATTGAAGGCACCCTCAAGGTCGACTCCCGGAAGACCGAATACGGCACCGCCGGGTATGTGTTGGAGGGGGATCAGGTGCGGGCTTATACGGGCGAGTCGTAGGTATTCCTGAATGATTCAGATGTTGGCGAAATACGATGAGAGAAAATTGTAGAGGTGCCTTCCAGATCAGGCGCTTCCAGTCTCCCTGAGAGCAGTAATCTTCAAGTTTATGATTTTCATGGTTTTTTACTGTGGCGGTTAATTATTAGCCAAGAAGAGGGGGCTGTGATAATTTTTTAAGTGTATTGGCCAGCCACTGGATTGGAAATGAGAAAGTCTCGAAAGCAAATCGTTTCGAATGACCGTTATCGATTGCAGAATCCGTATGCTCATATGGAAGAGTTGGAGGAGTTTGAAGAGAAGCGCCTGGCTGTGGGCGCTGTTTATTCCGGAAGTAAAGAATTGCACGCAGCGCGAGAAAAGCTCCAAAACCCGCACGCTTTCGACGACGGGGAGGGTGGGTTCGTTGGGGTATTGACCTCCAGGTCTCGGCACTCTGATCAGGAGGGTTTTGGAAAGGCGGCCTCTATAGCGATGACCGGCTTCCCAGTTGGTAAGAAAAAGAAAGCCGGTAGCTATTCGAATGAAGAAATAGAGAGCATCGTTAGAGGCTTTCACCGGTATCTATGGGAAAGCCGAAAATCTTTGTGGCCTGAAAAGGATATATCCAATCCGCTTGATGTATTGGACTTGAGGAAGTCCCTTGGAAGTGTTGGGTATGACTATATGGAAGTGGAAGGGATTGAGAGTGCCGTTCTGGCGTCTGGGAGAGTCGAGGTTGAGGGGATAATCGACCCACGTTCAAAAATGGTTTATATATCCGGTCAGTGTTCCCCTGAAATTAAAAGATTTACCGCTGCTCATGAATTGGGGCACGCGGTTTTGCATGAGATGACGGGGGCCGCTCATCGCGATCGTGCTTCCGACGGCTCAAAAATCTCACGTCGACCAATGGAAAGAGAGGCTGATCGGTTTGCGAGCTGTTTTCTGATACCTGAAAAGCAGCTGAGGCGGCATTTTGAGGCGCGATTTGGAAGTGCCCCTTTTATGTTGACTGAGGAAAGCGCTTTCGCTTTGGGGGTAGATATGCAGGAAATCGAGAAGCATGTAGAAAGAGATTCGCTACACATATTGCTTGCCGACGCCAAAACTTATAACGGTGTCTCTTTTTTATCGTTGGCTGAGCGATTTAAGGTCTCAAAAACTGCAATGGCTATACGGATAAGAGAGCTGGGACTCATTCGCCAAGGCTAAGGGAATGAGCAGGTGGGGATGCCTCTCGTTCTTCAAAGGTGTCGGTTAACGTCCTGCCGGGCATGAAGAATCCGAATGATCTCCAGTTGGCTTGTTTGCATGCGGTAGAAGATGACGTGGCTGCACACCGAGCGGCTGCGGATCTCGCCAGGCAATTCCGGGCGCGCTCTGCCCGTCCCAGGATTTTCGAGAAGCGACCAGAGGGCTTCCTTTAAGTCATCCAGGTACCGATCGGAGCGGGTCTTGCCCCAACTGAGCGTGCCATATTGCCGGATCGCTACCAGATCCTCGCGAGCGGCGGGTGAGAGGATCAGAGAGGGCGGCATGGGTTACGCCTTCAGGTCCTCGAACAGGTCGTTTAGGCGAGCCTTGGAGGTGATGCGGGTGCCCTCGCCGCGGTCCAGTTGATCCACGCCTTCCTGAAGCTGCTCACGCAGGCGCGCCAGCTTGAGTTCGTTGATCCATTCTTCATGGGTTTCCACGAAGCGCAGGGCCTCGCGGATGACTTCGCTGGCGTTGTTGTAGAGCCCGCTTTCCACTTTGGTTTTGATGCGTGCTTCCAGTTCGGGGGTTAGTGAGATGTGCATGCTCACTCTCCTGGGGTTGGGGTACATGATTATGCTATGCGTCGGACAAAGTTTGTCAATCTTTGAGACTACAGAATGGGGAGGGGCTTCTGACTGGATTAACGGTGGTGCCAAGTTCATCGCGACTGAAGTCGCTCCTACATCAAGGACCCAGCCCACCGTGTAGGAGCGGCTTCAGCCGCGATCAACCATAAAAAAGCCCCGGCGGGCGAACCCGCCGGGGCTTTTCAGCTCTCGGCAACGGTGAAGAGAAGGGTTAAACCCGCTCGATCACCGTGGCAATCCCCTGCCCCAGGCCGATGCACATGGTGGCGAGGCCGATCTGGCCGTCGTTGCCCTCCAGTACGTTCAGCAGGGTGCCGGTGATGCGGGCACCGGAGCAGCCCAGGGGGTGGCCCAGGGCGATGGCGCCGCCGTTGAGGTTGACCTTCTCGTTCATCTTGTCGAGCAGTTTGAGGTCCTTCAGTACCGGCAGGGATTGCGCGGCGAAGGCTTCGTTGAGCTCCACGTAGTCGATGTCGTCGATGGTCAGGCCGGCGCGGGCCAGGGCTTTCTGGGTGGCCGGGACCGGGCCGTAGCCCATGATGGCCGCGTCGCAGCCGGCCACGGCCATGCTGCGGATCTTGGCACGGGGCTTGAGGCCCATGGCCTGCGCTTTTTCGGCGGTCATCACCAGCATCGCCGCCGCGCCGTCGGAGAGGGCGGAGGAGGTGCCGGCGGTGACGGTGCCGCTGACCGGGTCGAACACCGGGCGCAGGTTGGCCATGTCTTCCAGGCTGGCGTTGGGACGGATGGTTTCGTCGATTTCGCACAGCACTTTGTGGCCGTTGGCGTCGTGGCCTTCCACGGGCACGATTTCGTTTTTCCAGCGGCCTTGTTCGGTGGCTTCCCAGGCTTTCTTGTGGGAGCGCACGCCGAATTCGTCCTGCTGTTCACGGGTGATGCCGTGCATGCGGCCGAGCATTTCCGCGGTCAGGCCCATCATGTTGGAGGCCCGGGCGGTGTACTTGGACAGTTCCGGGTTCAGGTCCACGCCGTGGTCCATGGCCACATGGCCCATGTGTTCCACGCCGCCGATGACGAACACGTCACCGTTGCCGGTCATGATTGCCTGGGCGGCGCTGTGCAGGGCTTGCATGGAGGAGCCGCACAGGCGGTTGACGGTTTGCGCCGCGGTGGTGCGGGGCACGCCGGCCAGCATGGCGATGTTGCGGGCGATGTTCATGCCCTGTTCCTTGGTCTGGTTCACGCAGCCCCAGATCACGTCCTCGGTGGTGGCGGTGTCCCAGCCGGCGTTGCGTTCCATCAGGGCCTGGATCAGCAGCGCGGAGAGTTTTTCCGCGCGTACATTGCGGAACATACCGTTCTTGCTTTTGCCCATCGGGGTGCGCACGGCATCGACGATGACCACGTCTTTCGGATTCAAACTCATTTCAAAATCTCCTTTGCCCGTGCCTTAGCCGAAGAAGGACTCGCCCTTGGCGGCTTTGTCCTTGAGCATTTGCGGCGCTTCGTACAGCGCGCCCAGGTGGGCGTACTTGTCACACAGTTCCACGAAGGCCTGGGTGCCGATGCTGTCGATGTAGCGCAGCGGGCCGCCGCGGAACGGAGGGAAGCCGATGCCGTAGATCATCGCCATGTCCGCTTCGGCGGGGGAGCCGACGATGTTGTCTTCCAGGCAGCGGACGGTTTCGGTGCACATCGGGATCATCATGCGGGCGATGATCTCGTCGGCGTCGTAGTCCTTCGGCTCGCTGGTGACGGCGGGCTTGATCAGCTCGTAGGTCTTTTCGTCGACCACTTTCTTGGGCTTGCCCTTCTTGTCTTCCTCGTACTTGTAGAAGCCGATGCCGTTCTTCTGACCATAGCGTTCGTTTTCGAACATGATCTCGGTCGGGTCCTTGAAGTCGTGGTCCATGCGGTCGGGGAAGCCTTCCGCCATCACCTTGGCGGCGTGCACGCCGGTGTCGATGCCGACCACGTCGAGCAGATAGGCGGGGCCCATGGGCCAGCCGAATTTCTGCATAACTTTGTCGACCTGCTGGAAGTCGGCGCCGTCACGGACCAGCATGCTGAAGCCGGCGAAGTAGGGGAACAGCACCCGGTTCACCAGGAAGCCGGGGCAGTCGTTCACCACCACCGGGTTCTTGCCCATTTTTTGGGCGTAGTTGACCAGGGTGGCGACGGTTTCATCGGAGGTTTTTTCACCGCGGATCACTTCCACCAGGGGCATCATGTGCACCGGGTTGAAGAAGTGCATGCCGGCGAAGTTTTCCGGTTTCTTGAGCGCTTCGGCGAGCCGGTTGATGGAGATGGTGGAGGTGTTGGAGGCGAGGATGGCGCCTTCCACTTTCTCTTCGGTCTCGGCCAGGACGGATTGCTTGATCTTGGGGTTCTCGACCACCGCCTCGACGATCACGTCGATGTCCTTGAAGTCCTCATAGCTGAGGGTGGGACGGATGGCGGAGAGCACCTTGCCCATGCCGGCGGCGTCCATCTTGCCTTTGCTGACGCGTTTGGAGAGCAGTTTGGAGGCTTCGTTCATGCCCAGGTCCAGCGCCTTGTCGTTGATGTCCTTCATCACGATGGGCGTGCCCTTGAGGGCGGACTGGAAGGCGATGCCGCCGCCCATGATGCCGGCGCCGAGAACGGCGGCGTGCTTCACTTCGCGGGAGGCCTTGGCGGTCTTGCCGTTCACTTTCTTGACCTGCTGGTCGGCCAGGAACAGGCCCACCATGGCGGTGGCCTGCTGGGTCTTGGCGAGCTTGGCGAAGCCTTTGGATTCCACGTCCAGGGCGTCGTCGCGCTTCATGCCGGCGGCCTTCTGCATGGACTTCACGGCTTCCACCGGGGCGGGGTAGTTCTTGCCGGCCTGCTGCTGGACCATGGCCATGCCGGTCTGGAACGCCATCATCTGTTCCATCGGCGGCATCGGCAGAGGATCCAGTTTTTCCTGGCGCTTGGCGCGGAAGTCGATCTTGCCGGCCAGGCACTGCTTGACCAGGTCGATGGCGGCGTCACGTTCGTCGCCGGCTTTGACCACGGCGTCGACGATGCCCACTTTCAGGGCCTTGTCCGCTTTGTTCTGGCTGCCGGTGGCGATCCACTCCACGGCGTTGTCCACGCCGATGATGCGCGGGGTGCGCACGGTGCCGCCGAAGCCCGGGTAGATGCCCAGCTTCACTTCCGGAAAGCCCACCTGGGCGGCTTCGCCCATGACGCGGAATTCGCAGGCCAGGCACATTTCCAGGCCGCCGCCCAGGGCGAAGCCGTTGATGGCCGCCACCTTGGGCACGTCCAGATCTTCGAAGGCGTTGAAGATATCGTTCGCCTGACGGGACCACTTGGCGATCTCCGCCTCGTCGTTGGCGAACATTTCGGTGAATTCGGTGATGTCGGCGCCGACAATGAAGACTTTCTTGCCGGAGGTGACCACGATGCCCTTGACCTGGTCGTTGCCCTTGAGGGCCTCGGTGGCCTTGCTCAGGTCTTCCAGAGTGGCACGGTTGAACTTGTTCACGGACTCGCCCTGAAGGTCGAACTTCAGTTCGGCGATGCCGTCGTCAAGCAGTTCTACGCTTACGGCGTTGCCTTGGTAAATCATAACGATTGCTCTCCAGTCCCAAAGTACGCGGAGGGGCCGCGGGCGTGGCCCGCCGTTTCATGTGAGTGTTTGCTCACATTTCCGGTCGAGCCCGCTCAGGGTCGCCAAGTATAAGAAGCACGGGCGCTTGATGTTAGCCCCCCTGTGTGACTTATGGGTCGTTTCCCTTGACGCAAGGGGTGGATACCCGGACGCTTGCCGCGATTGCCCCCACTGACGGATGTCATGACCGTAAGTTCGTACCCCCGTATTCGCCGCCGCCCGCCGGTGTCCGTGGACTGGCCGGGCGTGCCGCCGCTGCTGGCGCGCATTCTCGCCGGCCGTGGGCTGACCGCTGCGGAGCAACTGGAGTTGACCCTGGGGCGGCTGCCGCACCCGGATCATTTTCAGGGCCTGGCGGCGGCGGTGGAGCTGCTGGTGGCTGCCCGCGAGCAGCACTGGCGTATTTGCATCGTCGGTGATTACGATGCCGACGGCGCTACCGCCACCGCGCTGATGGTGCGAGGACTGCAGGCGCTGGGCTTCCCCCGTCCGGATTTTCTGGTGCCCAACCGGTTCGAGTACGGCTACGGCCTGTCGCCGGCCATCGTCGAACTGGCGCGGGTGACGTTCGAGCCGGACCTGATCATCACCGTGGACAACGGCATCGCCAGCGTGGACGGCGTGGCTGCCGCGCGGGCCGCCGGCATGCGCGTGCTGATCACCGACCACCACTTGCCCGGCGAGCGCCTCCCGGAGGCGGACGCCATCGCCAACCCACGGTTGGAGGGCGACGAATTCCCCGCCGCCAATCTGGCCGGCGTGGGCGTGGCCTTCTATCTGCTGATGGCGGTGCAGCGGCGGTTGCGCCTGAAAGGCGCGGTGGTGGATCTGCTCGACCTGGTCGCCCTGGGCACGGTGGCGGACGTGGTGCGCCTGGACGACGCCAACCGCATCCTGGTGGAGCAGGGTCTGCGGCGGCTGCGCGCCGGCAAAGGCAACCCGGGCATCCGTGCGCTGCTGCAGGTGGCCGGGCGCGACCCGTCGCGGGCGCTGGCGGCGGATCTGGGGTTCGCGGTGGGGCCGCGGCTCAACGCCGCCGGGCGGCTGGCGGACATGACCCATGGCATCGACTGCCTGTTGGCGGACAGCGTTTCCGAGGCGCGCCAGTATGCCGAGGAGCTGGACGCCATCAACCGGGAGCGGCGCGGCATCGAGCAGGGCATGCGCGACGCCGCCATGGCGGAAGTGGCCCGGTTGCGCGAGCAGACATTGCCGGCGGCGCTGTGCCTGCACGGCCGGGACTGGCACGAAGGGGTGGTGGGGATTCTGGCGTCGCGGGTCAAAGAAGCCGTGCACCGGCCGGTGATTGCCTTCGCCCCGGCCCAGGAGGCCGGGCTGCTGAAAGGCTCCGGGCGCTCGATCCCGGGGCTGCATCTGCGCGACGTGCTGGACGCGGTGGCCACCCGTCATCCGGAGATGCTGCACAAGTTCGGCGGCCACGCCATGGCCGCCGGCATGACCCTGAGGGCGGCGGACCTGGAGGCGTTTCGCGAGGCGTTTCAGAGGGCGGTGCGCGAGGCGGCCAGCGACGACCTGTTCGACCCGGTGGTGGACAGCGACGGCGGCCTGGACGACCGGGACATCTGCCTGGCCACCGCCGAGCTGCTGTCCCACCGGTTCCCTTGGGGCCAGGGCTTTCCACCGCCCCGTTTCGACGGCGAATTCGAAGTGCTCAACCACCGCGTGGTGGGCGAGCGGCACTTGAAGCTGACCCTGGGCCTGCCGGCGGTGAGCGGCGTGGTGGACGGCATCCTGTTCAACGCCGACCCGACCCTGCTGGGCGCCCGCCTCAAGCGCGTGGAAGGCGTCTACCGCCTGGAGGTCAACGAATTCCGTGGCCGCCGCGCCCCGCAAATGCTCTTCGAACACCTCCGCCCGCTCCCCTGACGGGGTCGGACCACCATAACCCCTTGTTTTTCCGGGGAAAGCCTGCCCAGGGAAGCCGGTTTAACCGCTTACAGGGTCGTTTTCGGTGGTCGAATAGGGCTGATAGACGAATGGCTCTTCGCGCAGATGGCAGGTCTCGCCAGCCGTTTCGATTGGCCGATTCCTGGCAATGGGGCCCTGGGCGTCGCGAAACTGCTCCACGAAGTCCCGGCTGCCCACCGCCAGCGCCTCGGTCCAGGCCGGGTCACGCCCGTGGTCGCCGCTGTCCAGGGCTTCCTCCACCCAGTCCCGATGGGACCGCCGCAGCACCCCCAGATCGGAGATCCCGAGCACGTTCATCAGCGCACCGGTGTTGATGATGCGGTGACGGGTGCGTGGCAGTTGGATCTCCTTGTAGCCGCAGGTGTCCCATTCGCGGGGATGCCGTACGCGGCCGGCGCGCACCATATTCAGGTCGATGTAGACCAGACAACGGCGCAGATGCTCGCCGGTTTCCACCGCCGTGGCGTGGTAGCGACCCTCCCAGAAGGCCCCTCGGCGGCGCCGGCGCCCGTTGAAATGCTGGGCGGTGCGTCCGGCCACCAATTGGATGGAACGCCGAATCTCGTCGTCGCCCCGGTCGTGGACCAGAAGGTGTACGTGGTTGCTGGTGGCGATGTAATTGAGAATCCGCAGGCCATAGCGGCGCCGCGCTTCGTAGAGCCAGCGCTCCCAGAGGCGACGGTCGTGTTTGAATTTGAGTAGAAAGGTCTGGTCGTGGCAGCGGTGGGTGATGTGCCAGACATGACCCGGCAAGTAATGACGGTGGGCGCGAGGCATCCGTTCCTCCTTTCTTTATGCTGATTTTTGACTAGTAAAAACCATGCATTAAGCGCCTTCTGAGCCCCATTTCACAAAAAAAGACATGCGGCATCAAAGGGTTGCCGCGGTCCGACCCCGGTCTTCCCCAGTGAGGGGTCGGACCGCGATAAGCTTTTGTTTTTACTGGTAAAAAGGTTTTCAGAGGGTACGTTTCGCGGGCTTGGAGGCGGTTTTTGGGGCCGGAAAAGGTCTGGTTAAGAGCTTCGAAGAGGTACCGCGGCAGCCGTCAGGACTTTGGCCTCAGGCGGCATTTTGGTGGGCAGAAAGCGGGCGCTAACGCCGTATTGAGCCCGTTCCGGAGATGAAAATACTGTGTTTTCAGTGGGTTACGGTGGTCCGACCCCGATGTTGTTCAGTGTGTTACGGTGGTCCGACCCCGATGTTGTGACAAAACGTGGCGGGTGGGTGCGGGCGGGGCGCGGCGGCAGTACACTGGTGGCAGCCTGTTTAATGATGTGTACACCCTATCCCGAAGGAGACCCGCCTTGGCCACCGACAGCCGCCGCGCTGCGCTTGATTACCACGAATTTCCCGTCCCCGGCAAAACCGCCATCGTCCCCACCAAACCGCTGACCAACCAGAACGATCTGGCCCTGGCCTATTCGCCGGGGGTGGCCTGGGCCTGCGAGGAAATCGTCGACGATCCCAAGAACGCGGTGCGCTATACCGGGCGCGGCAATCTGGTGGCGGTGATCACCAATGGCAGCGCGGTGCTCGGCCTGGGCAACATCGGGGCGCTGGCGTCCAAGCCGGTGATGGAAGGCAAGGCGGTGCTGTTCAAGAAGTTCGCCGGGCTGGACGTGTTCGACATCGAGATCAACGAGAGCGACCCGGACAAGTTGGTGGACATCATCGCCGCTCTGGAGCCCACCTTCGGCGGCATCAATCTGGAAGACATCAAGGCACCGGAGTGTTTCATCGTCGAGCGCAAGCTGCGCCAGCGCATGGGCATCCCGGTGTTCCACGATGACCAGCACGGCACCGCGATCACCGTGTGCGCGGCCTTTATCAACGGTCTGCGGGTGGCCGGCAAGGAACTGGATCAGGTCAAGGTGGTGGTGTCCGGCGCCGGCGCCGCGGCGCTGGCCTGCCTGGACCTGATGGTGGATCTGGGACTGCCCCAGGAGAATATCTGGGTCACCGACATCGAGGGCGTGGTCTACGAGGGCCGCAAGGAACTGATGGACCCGGACAAGGCGCGCTTCGCCCAGCCCACCGACGCCCGCACCCTGGGCGAGGTGATCGACGGCGCCGACGTGTTCCTGGGCCTGTCCGCCGGCGGCGTGCTCAAGCCGGACATGGTGCAACGCATGGCCGCCCGGCCGCTGATTCTGGCCCTGGCCAACCCGCACCCGGAGATCCTGCCGGAGGAGGCCAAGGCGGTGCGCGACGACCTGCTGATCGCCACCGGCCGCTCCGACTACCCCAACCAGGTCAACAACGTGCTGTGCTTCCCGTACATCTTCCGGGGCGCGCTGGACGCCGGCGCCACCACCATCACCCGGGAGATGGAAAAGGCGGCGGTGTACGCCATCGCCGGCCTGGCCCAGGAGGAGCAGAACGAGGTGGTGGCCGCCGCCTACGGCACCTACGACCTGAGCTTCGGGCCGGAATACCTGATTCCCAAGCCGTTTGATCCGCGTCTGATCGTGCGCATCGCGCCGGCGGTGGCCAAGGCGGCCATGGCCGACGGCGTGGCCACCCGGCCGATCGCCGACCTGGATGCCTACGCCGAGCAGCTCAAGCAGTTCGTTTACCACTCCGGCGCCTTCATGAAGCCGCTGTTTTCCGCCGCCAAGGCCCTGGTCCGCGACGGCGGCAAGGCCCGCATCGTGTTCACCGAGGGCGAGGAAGAGCGCGTGCTGCGCGCCGTCCAGGTGGTGGTGGACGAGGGACTGGCGTTCCCGATTCTGGTCGGTCGCCCGGAGGTGCTGGCCATGCGCATCGAGCGCTACGGCCTGCGCCTGAAGCTGGGCGAGGACGTGGAGGTCACCAATCCGGAGCAGGACGACCGCTTCCACCGCTACTGGAACGCCTACTGGGAAATGCGCGGCCGCCACGGCGTCACCAAGGAAATGGCGCGCACGGAAATGCGCCGTCGCATGACCCTGATCGGCGCCATGATGGTCCACCTGGGCGAGGCGGACGGCATGGTATGCGGCACCGTGGGCCGGTTCGCCGAGCACCTCAACTTCGTCGATCAGGTGATCGGCCTGCGCCCGGAGTCCCACACCTACGCGGCCATGAACGTGCTGCTGCTGCCGGAACGGACCCTGGCGGTGGTGGACACCCACGTCAACGAGGACCCCGGCGCCGAGCAAATCGCCGAGTTCACCATCGCCGCCGCCGAGGAAATGCGGCGCCTGAACCTGGAGCCCAAGGCGGCGCTGCTGTCGCGCTCCAATTTCGGTTCCGAGCGCTGCCAGGCCAGCGACAAGATGCGCCGCGCCCTGGCCCTGATCCGCGAATGGGCGCCGGAGCTGGAGGTGGACGGCGAGATGCACGGCGACGCCGCCCTGGAGGCCTCGATCCGCAAGGAAATCCTGCCGGACTCCACCCTGCAGGGCTCCGCCAACCTGCTGGTGTGCCCGAACGGGGATTCCGGCAACATCGCCTACAACCTGCTGAAGACCGCCGCCGGCAGCAATGTGGCCATCGGCCCCTTCCTGCTGGGCGTCAACGCGCCGGTGACCATTCTCACCGCCAGCGCCACGGTGCGGCGCATCGTCAACATGGCGGCCCTGACCGTGCTGCGCGCCAATCTGGAACAGCGCGCCTGAGGCCCGCCTGACCGCCGGCACGCCCGCCGTGGCGTGCCGGGCTGGTGCCAGCCCCCCGGGGACCTGATAGGATTGCGCCTTGCGCCGACTGGCGCGCATTACCCTTATCGCCATCCCCCGGCCCACAAGGCCGGGCCCCGGAATGCGCCGGTGGCTATCGCTACCCGCGCCTGGTTACCCCTGACGGAGGGACCGCATGAAAACAATCCATAAACACCGGCTGGAAATCGGCACCGAGGTGCAGGAAATCCGCTTGCCGGAAGAGGGTGAAGTGCTTCGCGTGGATTACATCCAGCAGGAGCGCCTGATCTATATGTGGGTGGAGGTGGACGCGGACACCGTCATCGACACCCCCAAGGAAGTGCGTCGCTTCAAGGTGTTCACCACCGGCAGCGGCATTCCCGACAACGCCGTGTACCTGGGGACCACCCTGGACGCCCTCAAACCCGAGGCGTTCCATGTGTACGAGCTGGTCGATTAAGAACCGTTTCCACTGAGAGTCATAGAGTCATTATGGAAGTAAACCCGCTGAGAACCCACCTCACCGACCTGGCCGAGCGCATCGAAGCGCTGAGGGGGTATCTTTGACTTCGATCAGAAGAGCGAACGACTGGTCGAAGTAGAGCGCGAACTGGCCCTGCCGGACGTGTGGAACGAGCCGGAACGGGCCCAGGCCCTGGGTAAGGAGCGCGCGCAACTGGAAGGGGTGGTGACCACCCTGCGCGACGCCGACCAGGGCGTCGGCGACACCCGGGATCTGCTGGAACTGGCGGTGGAAGAGGACGACGAAGCCACCGTCTCGGAAGTGGAAGCGGATCTGGATCGCCTGGAACGCATGGTCGCGGATCTGGAATTCCGCCGCATGTTCTCCGGTGAGATGGACACCGCCAACGCCTACCTGGACATCCAGGCCGGCTCCGGCGGCACCGAGGCCCAGGACTGGGCCGAGATGCTGCTGCGCATGTATCTGCGCTGGGGCGAGGCCCACGGCTTCAAGACCGAGCTGGTGGAAGCCTCCGACGGCGACGTGGCCGGCATTAAATCCGCCACCGTGCGGTTCGAGGGCGACTACGCCTACGGCTGGCTGCGCACCGAGACCGGCGTGCACCGGCTGGTGCGCAAGAGCCCGTTCGATTCCGGCGGCCGCCGCCACACCTCGTTCAGCTCGGTGTTCGTGTCCCCGGAAGTGGACGACGACATCGACATCGAAATCGATCCCGGCAAGCTGCGCACCGACACCTACCGGGCCTCCGGCGCCGGCGGCCAGCACGTGAACCGGACCGACTCGGCGGTGCGGCTGACCTACACCTTCACCGATCCGGACAACGGCCAGGAGCACATCGTGGTCACCCAGTGCCAGTCCGAGCGCAGCCAGCACCAGAACCGGGACAAGGCCACCAAGATGCTGCAGGCCAAGCTCTACGAGCTGGAAATCCAGAAGCGCAACGCCGAGAAGCAGGCCCAGGAAAACGCCAAGGCCGACATCGGCTGGGGCAGCCAGATCCGCTCCTACGTGCTCGACGATGGCCGCATCAAGGACCTGCGCACCGGGGTGGAAAGCCACAACACCCAGCAGGTGCTGGACGGCGACCTGGACCGATTCATCGAAGCCTCCCTGAAAAGTGGACTCTAAGAGAATGGCCGACGAACACAGCAAGCAACACGACGCCGCCGACGAAAACCGCCTGATCGCCGAACGCCGCGCCAAGCTGGCGGAATGGCGCGACGGCGGCGCGGCGTTCCCGAACCATTTCCGGCGCGACAGCCTGGCCGCCGGTCTGCAGGCGCAATACGGCGACCTGAGCAAGGAAGAACTGGAAGAGAAAAACATCCAGGTGGCCGTGGCCGGTCGCCTGATGCTCGACCGCAAGGCCTTCAAGGTGCTGCAGGACATGTCCGGCCGCATCCAGGTGTACGCCAACAAAGACGTGCAGAAGGCGGTCAAGCACTGGGACCTGGGCGATGTGATCGGCGTGCGCGGCAAGCTCTGCAAATCCGGCAAGGGCGACCTCTATGTGATGATGGACGAGTACCTGCTGCTCACCAAATCCCTGCGCCCGTTGCCGGAAAAGCACAAGGGCCTCACCGACACCGAGTCCCGCTATCGCCAGCGTTACGTGGACCTGATCGTCAACGAGGACAGCCGCGAGACTTTCAAGATCCGCTCGAAAATCGTCGCCGGCATCCGCAACTACCTGGTCGCCCACGATTTCATCGAAGCGGAAACGCCGATGCTGCAGGTGATCCCCGGTGGCGCCACCGCGCGGCCGTTCGTCACCCACCACAACAGCCTGGACCTGGACATGTACCTGCGCATCGCGCCGGAGCTGTACCTCAAGCGTCTGGTGGTGGGCGGCTTCGAGCGGGTCTTCGAGATCAACCGTAACTTCCGCAACGAGGGCCTGAGCACCCGGCACAATCCGGAATTCACCATGCTCGAGTTTTACCAGGCCTACGCGGACTATCACGATCTGATGGACCTCACCGAGGACATGCTGCGCACCCTGGCCCGTGACGTGCTGGGCGACACCCTGGTGCGCAACACCGTGCCCGGCGCCGACGGCGAAACCGGGACCGTCACCTACGATTTCGGCAAGCCGTTCCGCCGGCTCACCGTGTTCGATGCGATTCTCGAATACAACCCGGACATCGACGCCGCCGAGCTGGCCGACGAGCAGGGCGCCCGGCGCATCGCCGAGGGTCTGGAGATTCCGCTCAAGGACGGCTGGGGCCTGGGCAAGGTGCAGATCGAGATCTTCGAGAAAACCGCCGAGCACCGCCTGCAGGAACCGACCTTCATCACCGACTACCCCACCGAGGTGTCGCCCCTGGCGCGGCGCAAGGACGACGACCCGTTCGTCACCGAGCGCTTTGAGTTCTTCGTCGGTGGCCGCGAGATCGCCAATGGCTTCTCCGAGCTCAACGACGCCGAGGACCAGGCGGAACGCTTCCGCGCCCAGGTGGCCGAGAAGGAAGCCGGCGACGACGAGGCCATGTTCTACGACGAGGATTACATCACCGCTCTGGAGCACGGCCTGCCGCCCACCGCCGGCGAGGGCATCGGCATCGACCGTCTGGTGATGCTGTTCACCGACTCGCCGACCATCAAGGACGTGATCCTCTTCCCGCACATGCGTCCACGTACCTGACCCAACAGCACCGCCACTCCCGTTGGGTGGCGGTGCCTGTTAGGCTAGTGGCGACGCCATAAAAAAAGCAGACGGAGCCATGACCGCAATCCGTTATCAGGGCCGCAAGGCTCGCCGCGCGGGCAGTGAACAACGCCGCCAGGCGATTCTCGACGCGGCGCTCAACATCATCGTCACCGACGGCATCCGCGCGGTGCGCCACCGGGCGGTGGCCCGCGAAGCGGACGTGCCGCTCTCCGCCACCACCTATTACTTCAAGGATATTTCCGATCTGATCGCGGACGCCTTCACCCTGTTCGCGGAGCGGGCCCTGGATACCGTGATCCGCCCGTTCCGCGACCAGGCGTTCGCGCTGATCGAGGAATTCGAGAAGGGAGGCGCCGACCGGGAGCAACTGATCGAGGCGCTGGCCTCGGCCACCACCGCCTTTATCCTCGACGAGCTGCACAACCGTCGCGAACATCTGGTGGCGGAGCAGGCGTTCCTGCAGGAAGCGATCCTGGATCCGCGGCTGCGTGGCCTGGCGGATCTCTACCTCAAGGAAATGGCGATGCTGCTGGTGGACGCCTGCCGGGCGTTCGGCTCGCCCACTCCGGAGATGGACGCGGAAGTGATCAACGCCCGCATCATGGCTCTGGAAGTGCGTCTGCTGACCCACCCGGAACTGGCCGACGAGGACACCGTGAAAACCCGCATGCGGCACCTGTTGGAGAAGCTGGTTCCCCATGAGTGACGACACCGGATCCCAGGCCGACGTACAGCTCGAAGCGGGCTGGAAGCGGGCGCTGGGCGAGGAGTTCGCGCAGCCCTACATGGGCGAGCTGAAGGATTTTCTGCGCCGCGAAAAGCAGGCCGGCGAAACCCTGTACCCGCCGGGCCCGGACATCTTCCGCGCTTTCAACGAAACCCCCTTCGACCAGGTCAAGGTGGTGATCCTGGGTCAGGATCCCTACCACGGGCCCAACCAGGCCCACGGGCTGAGCTTTTCCGTGCAGCCCGGCGTACGGGTGCCGCCGTCCCTGGTCAACATCTTCAAGGAGATCGAGCGCGACCTGGGTATCCCGGCGCCGGACCACGGCAATCTGGACGCCTGGGCGAAGCAGGGCGTGCTGCTGCTCAACGCGGTGCTGACCGTGCGCGCCGGCCAGGCCGCCTCCCACCAGGGGCAGGGCTGGGAACGCTTCACCGACCAGGCCATCGAGCACCTCAACCGCGAGCGCGAGGGCGTGGTGTTCATGCTGTGGGGCAGCTCGGCGCAGAAAAAGGGCAAGCTGATCGACCGCCAGCGCCACTGCGTGCTGACCGCGCCGCACCCGTCGCCGCTGTCCGCCTATCGCGGCTTCTTCGGTTGCGGGCACTTCTCCCGCGCCAATCAATACCTGCTTCAGCAGGGTAAGGACCCCATCGACTGGTCCCTGAACTGACCGATAAGGATTTTTTTCCGGCATGACCGACACCGTCCTGTTCGACGAAATCAACACCGACTGCGGCCGCGTGATCGGCCGCGCCACCCTCAACGCCCCCCGTTCCCTGAATGCTCTGAGCCTGGAGATGATCCAGGCCCTGGACGCCCGCGTGGCGGCCTGGCAGGCCCGCGACGAGGTGGTGGCGATCTGGCTGGAAGGCGCCGGCGGCAAGGCGTTCAGCGCCGGCGGCGACGTGGTGGCGCTGTACCGCTCCACCGTCAAACACGCCGGCCAGGCGGGCAACCCGGAGGCGGAGCAGTACTTCGCCGAGGAATACCGGCTGGACTACCGCCTGCACACTTCCCGCACCCCGGTAATCTGCTGGGCCGACGGCGTGGTGATGGGCGGCGGCATGGGCCTGATGCAGGGCAGCCAGTTCCGGCTGGTGACGCCGCGCAGCCGGCTGGCCATGCCGGAGATCACCATCGGCCTGTTCCCGGACGTGGGCGCCAGCTGGTTCCTCAATCGCCTGCCCGGCCGCACCGGCCTGTTCCTGGGCCTCACCGGCGTGCATCTGAATGCCCGCGACGCCCTGGACCTGGGCCTGGCCGACCGCTTCATGGACGCCGACCCGGAGCAGGTGCTGCAGGCCCTGGCCGCGGGCCGCTACGAGGACGACGGCGACGCCAACCGGGCGCTGCTGTACGGCCGTCTGCGCGAGCTGTCGGCGGCGCCCACCGGCCTGGAGGCGCCGGTGAGCGCCCACCGGGACACCATCGAGCAGTTGTGCGACGGCGCCACCGTCGGCGAAGTGGTGGCGCGCATTCTCGACCACAAACAGTGCGACGGCTGGCTGGACAAGGCCCGCAAGACCCTGGCCGCCGGCTGTCCGCAGACCCTGCACCTGGTGTGGCAGCAGCTGCACCGGGCCCGGCATCTGTCCCTGGCCGAGGTGTTCCGCATGGAATGGTGCGTGGCGGTGCAATGCTGCCTGCATCCGGACTTCCGCGAGGGCGTACGGGCGCTGCTGATCGACAAGGACGGCAGCCCGCGCTTCCGACATCGCTCGGTGGACGAGGTGAGCGCCGACTACATCGACGGCTTCTTCCGCTGCCCCGCTGACGTCCACCCCCTCGCCGACCTGGGCTGACGCCCATCGCGGCTGGGCGGCTTGCCGCTTCAGCCGCGATCCCCCGACCCGCTCTATTCCCCCGGACGATACCGAACATCACGGATCATCATTTCCCGTCATGAGCCGGGCTCCCTAGAATTCCTATCCAGGACCACAGGAGACTCGCCATGCCCTTCCAGGACTTCACGCTGATTCAGGCCCCCATGGCCGGCGGCATCAACACCACCGAACTCACCGTGGGCGCCGCCCGGGCCGGGGCGCTGGCGTCCATCGGCGCCGGTTACCTGAGCGGCCAGGCCATCGAGGACGCGGCCCGGGCGGCAAGGGACGGCGGCGCCGACGCCTTCGCCCTGAACCTGTTCATCCCCGCCGAACGGGGCGCCAGCGACCAGGAATGGCGGCGCGCCCGGGAGGCCCTGGCGCCCTGCTATCAAAGCGCCGGCGTCGCGCTGCCGGATCATTTCGCGGAACTGCCGGCCTTCGAGGAACAGTTCGAGGCGGTGCTGGCGGCGCGGCCGGCGTTCTTCAGCTTCACCTTTGGCCGTCTGCCCAAGCCTTTGATGGAGGCCTGCCGGGCCCGGGGCATCGCCCTGATGGGCACCGCCACCACCCGGGAGGAAGCCCGGGCGCTGGCGGACGACGGCGTGGACGGCATTGTGCTGCAGGGCGAGGAAGCCGGCGGCCATCGTGGCAGTGCCGACCCGCGCGGGCCGGGGCGGCCGCTGGCGGACCTGCTGGGCGAGTGCGCCGGCTTGTCGGTGCCGCTGATCGCCGCCGGGGGCCTGATGGACGGCGCCGACATGGCGCGGGTGCTGGCCGCCGGCGCCGCTGCCGCCCAGCTCGGCACCGCCTTTCTAAGCTGCCCGGAAGCCGGCACCGCGCCGGCCTGGCGGGAGGCCCTGGCCCGGGCCGAACCGGAGCAGACCGCGGTGACCGCGGCGGTGTCCGGGCGCTTCGCCCGCGGGCTCGCCAATGCCTGGATGGATGAACGGGCCCCGTCGGCGGTGGCGCCGTACCCGGACCAGCACCGGCTCACCGCGCCGCTGCGCAAGGCCGCCGGGGCGGAATGGAAGAGTCTGTGGGCGGGCACCGGCGCGCACCGCTGCCGGGCCCTGCCGGTGGAGGAGCTGGTGGCGACCTTGTTGAAGGAGTGCCGCGCCGACGGTTGAAGGCCGTTCGCCGCGGCGGGTATCGCGGCTAAAGCCGCTCCTACAAAATCCCTTCGCTGCGGCGTAGTGGCCGGGCGGGCCGCGATCCTCCCAGCGTTCGCAACGCCAGCAGCGTTCGTAGGAGCGGCTTTAGCCGCGATTCAGGCTTTCGGTTTCGGCAGCTCGTAGGGCAGGGCGATGGGCTCGACCTGGAGCGGCTGGTCGTCCAGAAACAGGTCTCCCTCATGATCCAGCCGCACCACCGCCAGCAGGGCCGGGTCCGGCTCGCCGGGGGCCGCGTCCACCACCTCGGCCACCGCGCAACCCTGGTCGTTACGCAGGCTCTGGCCCGGGGCCAGCGCCGGGCCCCGGTAATGGAACGCCGCCATGCGCTGCTTGAGCTTGCCCTTGAAGTGCATGCGGGCCACCACCTCCTGGCCGGTGTAGCAGCCTTTCTTGAAGCTGACGCCGCCGAGCACGTCGTAGTTGAGCACCTGGGGCAGGAACAGATCCTCGGCGCCGGCCTGGATCTGGCCCTCGCCGGCGAGGATGTCCTGGTAGCGCGCGCCGGCGCCGTCGGTGAGCGCCCGCTCCGCCGCCAGGGCCTGCCAGTGGGTGGCCAGCAGCGGCCCGGCGGCGACGATCAGGGCATGGTCGCTGTGCGCGTAGCGGAGCACGGACACGCCGTCACGGTGGGCCGCCTGGCCCGGGCCCGGCGTCGGCAGGCCCGCCGCCGCCAGGGTGGCGTCCACGCCGCCGGCCAGCTGCGCCACGCGCACCTCCAGGTCCGGCCGGAAGCTGACCTTGGCGCGCAGCCGGTATTTCTCCAGGCAGCGCACCGTGGCCTCGGTCTGGCCGGCGGGCACCAGCAGCAGATAGCCGCCGTCCTGGCGGGCGATGCGCAGGCTCACCAGCCCGCGCCCCTTGAGGGACAGATGCATGGCGGCGCGGTGGGCGCCCTCGTCCACCGCCTTCAGGTCCACGGTGAGCTGCCCCTGCAGGTAATCGCCCGCCTCCTCGCCTTCGGCGTGAATCACCGCCAGGTGCTCGCCGGTGGCCAGCGTCGGCGCCGGGCGGCCTCCGTGCACCGGCTGTTGCGCGTCGATCAGGGATTGCCAAGCGTCCATACCGTTCCTAATGAGTCTGCGAGGGTGTGAGTGCGACCCGTGATGATAGATAATCAACGGCCCCTGTGTCAGTCGATCAGCGAAAGAGATTCCGCCAATGACGTCTTCCCCGTCCCCCGAAACCGCCGATCTGAAACGCCGCTACCAGTGGCAATGCCGGCGCGGCGCCTCCGAAGTGGAGGTGGTGCTGTACGCCTATCTGGAGCGTTTTTTCGACACCGACACGCCGGAGCAGCGCGCCGCCTTCGGCCGTCTGCTGGAATGCGAGGACGTGGACATGCTGGACTGGTTCACCGGCCACGGCCAGCCCGAGGACCCGGAACTGCGCGAGTTCGTGGCCGGGATGCTGCGCCGTGTGGCCACGACGTCTTGAACTGAGCGCTTCGCGCTATCCGGCGCGGCTGCGGCTGGCCGCCGTGCTGGTGGCCTGGTGGGCGCTGGCGGCCAGCGCCTTGCCGCTGAGCGTGGCGGTGCTGCCCGGTCTGGCGGTGCTGATCGCCGCGCGCCGCTGGCGCCCCGCCTCGCCGGCCCGGGTGGCGGTGTCGCCGGAGGGCCTGCGCCTGCTGCTGCGCGACGGCCGCCGGGTGGCGGTGGCGGCGCCGTTCCGCACCGTCCTGAAGGCGCGCTGGCTGGCGGTGCACTGCCCCCGGGTGGGCTGGGTGTGGGTGTTTCCCGACCAGATCGGCGCGGCGGCGGTCACGCCCCTGCGCCAGGTGTTGCTGCTGGGCCGCCGGCCATGACGCCCTTGTGCCCCCGTGCCACCGCCCCCAGAGAACCATGATGAGCACTGATTACGGATTCCGCTTCGACAACCGTTACGCGCGCCTGCCGGACGCCCTGTTCGCGCGCACCGACCCGCAGCCGGTGGCGGCGCCCCGCCTGCTGCTCTGGAACCGCACCCTGGCCGGGGAACTGGGCCTGGACCGCGCCGCTCTGGACGGCGACGCCGGGGCCGCCCTGTTCGGCGGCAACGCGCTGCCGGACGGTGCCGAGCCCCTGGCCCAGGCCTACGCCGGCCATCAATTCGGCAACCCCACCATGCTCGGCGACGGGCGCGCGGTGCTGCTTGGCGAGCAGATCACCCCGGACGGCCGGCGCCGGGACATTCAGCTCAAGGGCGCCGGCCGCACCCCGTTCTCCCGGGGCGGCGACGGCCGCGCGGCCCTCGGGCCGATGCTGCGCGAATACCTCATCAGCGAAGCCATGCACGCCCTGGGCATCCCCACCACCCGCAGCCTGGCGGTGGTGGCCAACGGCGAACCGGTGTTCCGCGACGGGCCCGAACCCGGCGCGGTGCTCACCCGGGTGGCCGCCTCGCACCTGCGCGTGGGCACCTTCCAGTACGCCGCCGCCCGCCGCGATCCGGACCTGCTGCGCACCCTGTTCGAATACACCCTGGAACGGCACTACGCGCCCCTCAAGGACGCGGACAACCCGGCCCTGGCTCTGCTGGAGGCGGTCATGGAGCGCCACATCGATCTGGTGGTGGCCTGGATGCGGGTGGGCTTCATCCACGGCGTGCTCAACACCGACAACGTGACCCTGTCCGGCGAGACCATCGACTACGGCCCCTGCGCCTTCATGGACGTTTACCACCCGGACACGGTGTTCAGCTCCATCGACCAGCGCGGCCGCTATGCCTACGGCAACCAGCCGGTGATCACCCAGTGGAACCTGGCGCGGCTGGCGGAAACCCTGGTGCCGCTGATCGACGACGACCCCAAGGCCGCCGTGGCCAGGGCGGAGGCCCTGCTGGGTGAATTCGGCGACCGCTACGAACAACGCTGGCGGGCGATGATGGCCGACAAGCTGGGCCTGCTCGGCGAGGAGGAGGGCGACCGCGCCCTGGTGGACGATCTGCTCGACTGGATGCGCCGGGAGCGGGTGGATTACACCAACACCTTCCGCGGCCTGATCGGCCGGGCGCTGCCCGATGGCGAGGCGTTTTATCAGGACGCCTTCCTGGACTGGCACCGGCGCTGGCGGGACCGGCTGGGCCGCAACCCGGAATCGGACAGCCAGGCCGAAGCGCGCATGCGCGCCGCCAACCCGGCGCTGATCCCCCGGAACCACCAGGTGGAAGCGGCCCTCAACGCCGCCGAGCACGACGACGACCTGGCCCCCACCCGGGCGCTCCTGGAGGCCCTGGCGAACCCCTACCAGGACCGCGCCCTGGACGACCCCTACACCCGCCCACCCACCGAGGAAGAACGGGTCCTGCGCACCTTCTGCGGCACCTGACCTTCCCCGGTCGCTTCCACAACCCCCTCACCCAAAGGTGCGGACGGCTCCTCGGAGCTTCCGTGTCGGGCGCCACCGGGCCGGACCGTTGGAGGCAGGGATGCCGGAAACGAGCTACAGGGACGTACTTGCCGC
>NZ_JADDOL010000002.1 GCF_016906305.1 Alloalcanivorax marinus | reverse complement strand
AGCGATGGCGAGCACCGCTCGCCACCTAAGTCGGTCAGCCCGCCCCTCACATGGAACCCCCTCAGGGTCGGACCCCGGTAACGTCCTGTTTTTCCTGATCTTTCCCCTCAAAATACCCCTCCAAAAACGGCTTCGCGCCCCTTTTTCGGGCCCAAAATCCGGCGCTAAGCCCTCACCCGCCGCTTCTTGTCGCCCATTTCCCTGGCCAAAAAGCAGCCCTTAACGCTGCCAAAAGCCGCTCACGAAACGGAAAACCGCGTCCAATCAATCTCTTGCGGTGGTCCGACCCCGGAAATGGGGTACAGTCTCCGGTAATCCCGTAACGAAGAATCCGACGATGACCCTGACTACTCCGGCGCTGTTGTTCCCCGCCATTTCCTTGCTGCTACTGGCCTATACCAACCGTTTTCTGGTGCTGTCGCAGATCATTCGCAAGCTGGCGGATGAGGAGAAGACGCACCATCAGGAGGTGGCGTCGCGGCAGATCGCGTTGCTGCATCGGCGGGTGGTGCTGACCAAGTACATGCAGGTGGCCGGGGTGTTGAGCTTTCTGCTGTGTACCCTGTCCATGTTCGGGCTGTACCTGCATCTGGAACTGACCGGGGTGGTGCTGTTCGGGGCCAGTTTGATCAGCCTGTCCCTGTCGCTGATCTTTTCGCTGTGGGAGGTGCTGATTTCCACCAACGCGCTGAACGTGCAGGTGGCGGCGCTGGCCCGGAAAAATCCGGAGGAGCAACGCTGAGAAGGACCCGGCGGCGGCCGCCGCCGGGGGAAGCTCAGGCCAGCAGGTCGCTGTCGTCGGGCAGCGCCAGTTTCAGGGCCCGGGGCAGCACGCGGAGCTCGAAGCGGGTGGCTTCCAGGGGCTCCCCGTCCAGATTCAGGTGCATGGGCTCCGGCGTGGTGATGGTGAGGCGGTCCAGGCGGGCCCGCTCGAACAGTCCTTCCTTGCCGCCGTTCTCGCCGCTGCGGAACAGGCCACGCACGCCGGCCAGCAGGTCCATATTGGAAGGCAGGATGGCCACGTCCATCAGGCCGTCGTTGATCAGCGCCTCCGGACACAGCCGCTGGCCGCCACCGGCCTGGCGGCTGTTGCCGATGCCCAGCGCCAGGAATTCCCCCTGCCAGTGGAAGTCCGGACCTTCGAATTCGCCTTCGGCGGCGCGCACTTCGGTGAAGCGGGTGAGGCCGGTAAGCAGGTAAGCGGCGCCGCCCAGCATTTCCTTCAGGTCTTCCGAGGTTTCGGTGGTGACTTCGGTGCCGAAGCCGCCGGTGGCCATGTTCAGAAAGTAGCTGTCGTTCACCTGGATCACGTCCACGGGGACCGCCGGCCGGTCGAGCAGGGCCAGGGCGTCCGCCGGCGCTTCCGGCACGCCGGCGGCGGTGGCCAGGTCGTTGGCGGTGCCCAGCGGGATCACCGCCAGCGTCAGATCGTCGCGGCCGGAGGCCATCATCGCCTGGGTGATGTCCCGTACCGAACCGTCACCGCCGCCGGCGATTATCGTGCGGTAGCCCAGTTGCAGTGCCTCGTCCACATAGCGCTCGGCGTCGCCACCTTCCCAGGTGACCCTGACGGCCAGGTCCCAGCCGTCGTCCCGGCGGGCCATCACCGCCTCACGCACCTCCGCGTTGGGAGCCTGTTTGCCATGGAGAATCAGAAGCGCTTTGCGGTCGTCCATAGAAGGTCCTTATCCATTCAGGGCGGGGGCCCCCCGCCGATACCGGCTCAGAGTAAGCGGAAGCAGACCGGTCCGCACCGTCAATGTCCGGCCCTTTACAACAATTAACGGCTTCTCACATAGGCGAGGACTATTGAGAAAATAGTTCAGGCCGGTATTTACCTATTTGTGAGAATGGATATCATTTAGCTATATCCGGTGGCGCGACCAACAGTGAGGAGTTGCCCCATGATCAAGACAATGAGTTTCGGCGTGATGCATATCAGCGTGGCCTTTCTGGTGGTCTGGGCGATGACCGGAGATTGGCGCATTGGCGGCGCCACCGCCCTGGTGGAGCCGTGCGTGAATACCGTGGCCTACCACTTCCACGAGAAAGTCTGGAAGCGCCTGAGAAACCGTAAGACGGGCCCGGGCGGCCCCGACGGTCAGCCGCTGGCGGCCTGATAAACTCCTTGTTTACGCCCCGCCCGGCCTTGGTTAAGCTAGCGGCCGGGTAAACAAAAACAGGGGATAAGTCACGTGCAACGCGGACCCGACGATCTCGACGCCATACGCCAGGTGGTGAATCAGGTTCTGGAAGCTCACGCCGAGGAAGAGGGCGGCCAGCGCTCCCAGGCCCGCGCCGAGATTCTGATCCATTCCATGCACGTGTTCGCCCAGCGCGGCCTGGCCCGCACCACGGTTCAGCACCTGCTGGACGCCGCCAAGGTGTCGCGTCGCACCTTCTACAAGTATTTCCGCAACAAGATGGACGTGCTGGAGCACATCTATCGCATCTTCATCGACAACATGCTGCTGCATTTCCACCAGGAAATGCGCCAGGCCCGGTCGGTGCGCGCCATCATTCACAACACCACCAAGGTGTATTTCGATTACCACCTCAGCATGGGGCCGGTGATCAATTTGATGATGGAAGAGGCCCGTTCCTCCGGCTCCGCCCTGGCGCCGCACCGGGAGCGTGCCCAGCGCATCGCCGCCCAGGTGGTGACCGCGGAAATCGGTCGTCTCACCGGCCGCCAGTTGGACCCGCTGGTACTGCGCACCATGCTGTGGATCCTCGAGAACTATTCGCTGTACATCTTCGAGAACGGGGCGTTTTCCGCCGAGCGGCTGGAAGAATGTCAGCGGGTGATGATCGGCATCGCCGAAGCAGTGGTGCTGGGCGGCGACGCTTCCCCGGAATTGCTGGAAGCGCAACCGAGCTGACCGGGCCGGCAATAGACGGTGGTCACGGGGCGTCGCGCAGGCCCCGTATCAGCACGCGCATATAGGTGACCGCCTGACGTTCCGGCTCGCCTTCTCCGGTAAGCACCCAGGTATAGGTGGTGCCCACCAGCAGGTTGACCATCATCAGCACGATGTCGCGGGTGGGCAGAGCGGTGAAGTAGCCCTGGCCGCGCAATTCCTCGAAGAACGCCTCCGCCACGGGCAAGTTGTCGTCCACCAGTTGCAGATAGCGCTGCTGTATGGCGCCGAGAAACTCGCCAGCCTCCTGGATCAGCAGTCGGGAGAAATCCGCTTCCCGTTCCAGAAAGCGGGCCACCGCACGGCATACCCGTTCCAGCCGTTCCAACGGCGGCGCTCCGGAGAGCAGCTCGCGCAGCACCAGGTCGCGGATGACGGTGAGGTTTTCCTCCACCACCGTCAGCAGCAGCGCGTCCTTGGACGGAAAGAATTGATAGATGGTCGCCTTGCCCACGCCGGCGTCCTCGGCGATGGCCTTCACCTCCGCCCGGCGGAAGCCCTGCCGGGCGAACCGGTCTCGGGCGGCGGCGAGGATGCGCGCGCGGCGCGGGTCGTGGGCGTCCATCGGCTCAGAGGTACTTGATCTTCTCGAGCTGCTCTTCCAGGCGCGCCTGCTGGGAGCGGTAATCGTCGAGCTTCTCGCGCTCCTTGGCGACCACCGCGTCCGGGGCCTTGTCCACGAAGTTGGGGTTGCGCAGCTTGGCGTCGCCGCGGGCCACTTCCTTGCGCAGCTTGTCGATTTCCTTGCCCAGCCGCTCGATCTCCGCGTTCTTGTCGATCAGGCCGGCCATCGGCACCAGAATCTCCATGTCGCCCACCAGCCCGGTGGCGGAGGCCGGCGCCGAGTCTTCCGGGCTCAGCCAGGTGATCGCCTCCAGCCGGGCCAGGCGGCACAGGAAGTTGTGGTTGGCGTCCAGGCGCGCCCGGTCGCTGTCCTTGCCATTGTGCAGGTACACGTCCAGGGCCTTGCCCGGGGGAATGCGCATTTCGCCGCGGATATTGCGGATCGCCGTGATCACCGCCTTGATCCATTCGATGTCCTGCTCGGCGGCCTCATCGAGGCGGTCGTCGTCGGCGGCCGGGTAGGGCTGGCGCATGATGGTGCCGGACGCGGCGTCTTCGCCGGCCCCTTTACCGGCCAGCGGCGCCACTTTTTGCCAGATTTCCTCGGTGATGAACGGCATGAACGGATGCGACAGGCGCAGAATGGCTTCCAGCACCCGCACCAGCGTACGACGGGTGCCGCGCTTTTCCGCTTCGCTGTAATCGTCGCTGTAGAGCACCGGCTTGGACAGTTCCAGGTACCAGTCGCAGTACTCGTTCCAGATGAACTCGTAGGCGGCCTGGGAGGCCACGTCGAAGCGGAACTGATCCAGCGCCTCGCTCACTTCCCGCTCGGCCCGCTGCAGGGCGCTGGTGATCCAGCGATCCGCCAGGGACAGGCTGACCTCGCCACCGTTGGGGTCCAGGCCGCAGTCCTGGCCCTCGGTGTTCATCAGCACATAGCGGGCCGCGTTCCAGATCTTGTTGCAGAAGTTGCGATAGCCCTCGATGCGGCCCATGTCCCATTTGATGTCACGGCCGGTGGAGGCCAGGGACAGGAAGGTGAAGCGCAGCGCGTCGGTGCCGTAGGCGTTGATGCCGTCCGGGAATTCCTTGCGGGTGCGCTTGGCGATCTGCTTTTCCTTCTGGGGCTGCATCAGGCCGCGGGTGCGTTTGTCGACCAGATCCTCCAGCTGGATGCCGTCGATCAGATCCAGCGGATCGAGCACGTTGCCCTTGGACTTGGACATCTTCTGGCCTTCCGCGTCCCGCACCAGGCCGTGCACGTACACGGTCTTGAAGGGCACCTGGTCGGTGAACTTCAGGGTCATCATGATCATCCGCGCGACCCAGAAGAAGATGATGTCGAAGCCGGTGACCAGCACGTCGGTGGGGTGGAAGGTCTTCAGGTCCTCGGTCTGCTCCGGCCAGCCCAGGGTGGAGAAGGTCCACAGCGCGGAACTGAACCAGGTGTCCAGCACGTCCTCGTCCTGGCGCAGGGGGCGGTCGCCCAGGTCGTGCTCGGCGCGGACCTCCGCCTCGTCGCGGCCCACGTAGATGTTGCCGTCGTCGTCGTACCAGGCCGGGATGCGATGGCCCCACCACAGCTGCCGGGAGATGCACCAGTCTTCCAGGTCGCGCATCCAGGAGAAGTACATGTTCTCGTAGTTCTTCGGCACGAAGCGGATGTCGCCGTTCTCCACCGCCTCGATGGACGGTTTGGCCAGCGCCTCCACGGCCACGAACCACTGGTCGGTGAGATAGGGTTCGATCACCACGCCGGAGCGGTCGCCGCGCGGCACCTGCAGGGTGTGGTCGGCCACCTTCTCCAGCAGGCCCAGGGCATCCAGATCGTCCACCACCTTCTTGCGCGCCTCGAAACGCTCCAGGCCCCGGTAGGCGGCCGGCACTTCGTCATTCAGGTGGGCGTCGTCGGTGAGGATGTTGATCATCGGCAGGTCGTGCCGCTTGCCCATTTCATAGTCGTTGAAATCATGGGCCGGGGTGATCTTCACGCAGCCGGAGCCGAAGTCCGGATCCACGTAATCGTCGGCGATGATCGGGATGTCCCGGTCGGTGAGCGGCAGGCGGATGCTCTGGCCCACCAGATCCTTGTAGCGCGGATCGTCCGGGTGCACCGCCACGGCGGTGTCGCCGAGCATGGTTTCCGGGCGGGTGGTGGCCACCACCAGATGGCCGGAACCGTCGGACAGGGGATAGCGGAAGTGCCAGAGATGGCCCTGTTCCTCCCGGTTTTCCACTTCCAGGTCGGAGATCGCGGTGTGCAGGGCCGGGTCCCAGTTGACCAGCCGCTTGCCGCGATAGATCAGGCCTTCCTGGTGCAGGCGCACGAACACTTCGCGCACCGCCCGGGACAGGCTCTCGTCCATGGTGAAGCGCTCACGGCTCCAGTCCACGCTGGCGCCCATGCGGCGCAGCTGGCGGGTGATGGTGCCGCCGGACTCGGCCTTCCATTCCCACACCTTCTCCAGGAATTTCTCGCGGCCCAGCTCATGGCGGCTGGTGCCTTCGGCGGCCAGCCGCCGCTCCACCACCATCTGGGTGGCGATGCCGGCGTGGTCGGTGCCCACCTGCCACAGGGTGTTGCGGCCCTGCATGCGCCGGTAGCGCACCAGGGTGTCCATGATGGTGTCCTGGAAGGCGTGGCCCATGTGCAGGCTGCCGGTCACGTTGGGCGGCGGAATCACGATGGTGAACGGGTCGCCCTCGCCGGACGGGCGGAAATGCCCCGCCTCTTCCCAGGTCTCGTACCAGGCCTGCTCGATGCGCTCGGGTTGGTAGGTCTTGTCCATGATCCGCTGTCTTCACCGTCAAAAAACGAAGGGCGAATTATAGCGAACGGGGCGGCCCCCGTCGCCCACCCTGGTGGGGACGGGGGCCGTCGGTGATGGGATCAGAGCCGATGGCTCTGGATATCGAAACCCCGTTCCCGGTAAAACCGGAACCGGGCGCGGCCGGCCTCGCGCAGGTCCGCATCCCCGGTGATCATCTCCGCCACCCGTTCGAAGCGGGTGGCGAAGTCCGGCACTTCGGCGGCCAGATTGATCATCACGTCATGATGACCGGACGGGTCGTCCCCATGGCCCACCAGCACCGGCGAGGCCGCCTCCGGGCCGGCCGGCTCATGGGGTAGAAAGCCGGTGGCCGGGTGTGACCAGAACGCGGCGTCCACGCTCCGGGCCCGGGCGGCGTCATCACAGTGCACATAAATGCGCCGCCCCTGGCGCCACGCCTTCTCGGCGATGCGCCAGGCCAGCGCCGTTTGCACCCCGTCGCCGGCCCGGTCGGTGATGTAGAACAGGATTTCGGTCAACGCCTCAGCCCTTGTTCGCCAGGTTCATCAAGTAACGGGTCAGCATCGGGACCGGGCGGCCGGTGCCGCCTTTTTCCTTGCCGCCGCTCACCCAGGCGGTGCCGGCGATGTCCAGATGGGCCCATTTCACATCACGGGCGAAGCGATGCAGGAAGCAGGCGGCGGTGATCGAGCCGGCCTTGGGCCCGCCGATGTTCTGCATGTCCGCGAACGGGCTGTCCAGCTGACTCTGGTAGTCCTCCCACAGCGGCATCGGCCAGCCCCGGTCGCCGGTGTCCTGGCCGGCGGCCAGCAGCGCCTCGCTGAGGGCGTCGTCATTGCTGTAGACCGCCTGGGCGTGGGCGCCCAGGGCCACCACGCAGGCGCCGGTGAGGGTGGCGATGTCGATCACCGTGTGCGGCTTGTGCTTCTGTTGCACGTAGGTGAGGGCATCGCACAGCACCAGCCGGCCCTCGGCGTCGGTGTTGAGGATTTCCACGGTCTGGCCGGACAAGGTTTTGACGATGTCGCCGGGCCGGGTGGCCTCGCCGTCGGGCATGTTCTCGGCGGCGGCCACCACCGCCACCAGATGGATCGGCAGGCCCAGCTCGCACACCGTCTTGACGCTGCCGAACACGCTGGCCGCGCCGCCCATGTCGTACTTCATTTCGTCCATGGTGGCGCCGGGCTTCAGGGAAATGCCGCCGGTATCGAAGGTGATGCCCTTGCCCACCAGGGACACCGGTTTGCCGGTGGCGCCCTTGTAGTCCATCACGATCAGGCAACCCTTGCGGGCGCTGCCCCGGGCCACCGCGCAGAAGGCGCCCATGCCCATTTTTTCCGCCTGGGCGTAGCTGATCACCTTCACCGACAGCTTGTCATAGTCCTTGCCCAGGTCGCGGGCGCGCTGGGCCAGATAGTCCGGATGGCAGTCGTTGGGCGCCATGTTGCCCAGGTCCTTCGCCAGGGCGGTGCCGGCGGCCACCGCGCGGCCCACGTCGGCGGCCTTGCGCAGGCCGTTGTTGCGCTCGGCCAGCCAGAAGGTCCATTTGGCCAGCGTCGCCGGCTTGGGCGGCTTGCTGCGGTACAGGTCGAAACGGTAAGCCGCTTCCTCGGCCACCCGGGTGCCTTCACGGACCTGCCAGTCCAGATCCTTGTCCACCTCCAGGCCGCCCAGCATCCAGGCGGCGTGTTTCACCGGACCGCTCTGCAGCGCGCGGCTGGTCTGCTGCACCAGTTTGAGAAAGCCCCGTCCGTCCAGCGCTTTATCGCCGGCGCCCACCAGCAGCAGGCGGGCGGCATTGATGCCGGCGGGTTGATGCAGCCACGCCATCTGACCCTTGTCGCCGGAAAAATCACCGGCTTTCATGAACGCCTGGACCGCTTTGCGGGTCTCATCGGGCAGGCTCTCCGGCAGGGCCGTTTTGCCGCCCAAGGGTAAAATCAGGCAATCCACTTTCAATTTCGGCAGGGCCGAATGACTGATGGCGTACTCCATGCTCTCTCCTGAGTTACAATGCCGCACTCATTTCAGTGCAGGATAGGCGGGACCAACGTTGATATTA
This sequence comes from Alloalcanivorax marinus, assembly GCF_016906305.1. Taxonomy (GTDB): domain Bacteria; phylum Pseudomonadota; class Gammaproteobacteria; order Pseudomonadales; family Alcanivoracaceae; genus Alloalcanivorax; species Alloalcanivorax marinus. The sequence continues at coordinate 298,078 of NZ_JADDOL010000002.1, read as the reverse complement.
CACCGCTATATCAATCGTCAGATCTTCATGACCACGGTGATGGTGACCTTCATTTTGGTGATGGTGCTGGTCAGTGGGCGCTTTATCAAGTACCTGGCCGAGGCCGCCGCCGGCCAGATCGCCGCCGACGCGTTGTTCATGGTGATGGCGTTCCGGCTGCCCGAGTTCCTGCAGATGATCCTGCCGTTGAGCCTGTACATCGCCATTCTGCTGGCGCTCGGCCGCATGCACATGGACAACGAAATGGTGGTGCTGCGCGCCGGCGGCCAGGGCGATGGGCGGGTGGTGCGCTCGATCATCGTGCCGGTGCTGGTGGCCATGGGCGTGATCGCGCTGTTCTCCCTGTACGTGACCCCCAACGGCGACGCGGAGGTCAACCGCATTTTCGAGGAACAGAAGAATCGTTCGGCCCTGGAATTGCTGACGCCCGGGCGCTTCCACGTGAAGGGCGATGGCGACGCCCAGCGCGCCACCTACGCGGAAAGCCTCAACCGGGAAGAAGGTTATCTGGAAAACGTGTTCGTGGCGGACGCCAGCTTCGACGACCAGGAAGCGGGCCGGCTGCTCACCGTCTGGGCGCGCAGCGGCCGGCTGGAGCAGCAGGACGGCATCAGCTATCTGCTGCTCGAGGACGGCTACCAGTACCAGGGCAAGCCCGGCGAGGCGGACTACCGTGAGGTGGCCTTCGAACAGGCGCGGGTGCGCATTGGCGAGGAGCGCTCCAGCAGCCGGCCGCCCAAGGTGCGCGGGCGCACCACCGCGGAGCTGCTGGACGAAGGTACCAATCAGGCCTGGGCCGAGCTGCAGTGGCGTATCTCCCTGGTGCTGACGGTGCCGATCATGTGCCTGGCGGCGATTCCGCTGGCCCGGGTCAATCCGCGCCAGGGACGCTTTTTGCGCATGATTCCGGCGGTGCTCGGGTACATGCTTTACGTCGGCATGCTGCTCACCATGCGCAGTTGGATCGCCGATGTGCCCGGCAGTGAGCGGCCCTGGTTCTACTCCATGCTATGGATTCACCTGATCGCCTTGATGGCGGTGTTCATGCTGTATTTCGGTGGCCGGCTGTTTTCCCGGAGGGCGCGCGCATGAAATTGCTCAACCGGTATTTCTGGCGGGCGGTGCTGATCCCTTCGGTGGCCATCGTCGCCATTATCGTGGCGCTGGACTGTCTGTTCGGCTTTATCTACGAGCTGGAATTCCTGCGTGGTGACTATCAGATCCTGCAGGCGCTGCAGTTCATCCTCACCACGGTGCCGCGCCGGGTGCACGAGTATCTGCCCATGGCGATCCTGCTTGGCACCCTGATCGGGCTGGGGCTGATGGCCAACAACGGCGAACTGTCGGTAATCCGCGCCGCCGGCCTTTCGACCCTGCGGGTCAGCGCCATGGTGCTGCGTCCGGTGATCTTCCTGATGGTGATTTCGCTGCTGATCGGCGAATACCTGGCGCCCTATTCGGAGCAGGTGGCGCAGAGCAACCGCTCCCTGCAGGAAGGCGGCGGCGAGGCGCTGCGCTCGGATTACGGTTTCTGGCACCGGGAAGGCGACGAGTTCATTCATATCAACACGGTGCAGCCCAACGGGGTGCTCTACGGCCTGACCCGCTACCGCTTCACCGATAACCACACCCTGGCGGAAAGCCAGTTCGTGGAGCGTGCCCTCTACCAGGGCGACCACTGGTCCCTGGAACACATCCAGGGCACCCGCTTCACCGACGGCGGCACCGACACCTACACCGAACGGGGCGGCGAATGGCGCACCAGCCTGACCCCCCAGCTGCTCAGCGTGGTGGTGCTGGAACCGGGGCGGCTGGCGATGAGCAAGCTGTGGAGTTACTCCGCCTACCTCAAGAAGCAGGGCCTGGAGACCGCCGACTATATGCTGGCCTTCTGGCAGAAGCTGCTGATGCCGGCGGCCACCATCGGCATGGTGCTGATCGCCATTTCCTTCGTGTTCGGCCCGTTGCGGGAAGTGACCATGGGGTTGCGCATGGCGGCGGGCATCGTCGCCGGTCTCACCTTCCATTACGGGCAGCAGTTCTTCGGCCATTTGTCGCTGGTGTTCCACACCGATCCGCTGATCGCCGCGGCGCTGCCGCCGGCGCTGTGCGTGATTGTCGGTATCTGGTTGTTGGCCCGGGTCCGCTGAGCAGCCGGATCGGCTGGCATTGTGGCCGCAGCTTGGTATACTCGCGCCCCTGGAGAACCCGCGCGGGCGGGTCTCCGCCAAAGCCAGAGTGGTGGAATTGGTAGACACGACGGATTCAAAATCCGTTGCCCGCGAGGGCGTGCCGGTTCAAGTCCGGCCTCTGGTACCAAACATTATGTCGGGAATGGACTTCCGACGCAGCGTCGTCACTGGGATTTCCCTTTCTGGATTCGTTAGGACGCCCGTTCAACTTGCTCCTTCGACTAGCCAGTTGGGGCTGCTGCAAACATCCCCCTCTTCATCTGGTTGCAAGCCGGGCAGCCCTAATCGGTGGTTGCCCTCTCTCTTCCCTTGAACCGCACGACTACCTTGTCAAACGAAGAATCTGATTCCGCGGAGGTTTCGGCGCCCCACCGTGTGCGCTGCTGCTTCAAACGGCAGTGTCCTGTCACGGCAAAAGATAAATTAGCTTTAAGAAAAAGTTCTTATTGAGTTTTGGTTGGTTAACCAATAGCATCTTTGTAAACGTATACTTCATGCTGTAGTTCTCTAGAGGAGGTTCTGATGAGTGCAATCTCAATTCAGCCCCGTAAAGTAGATTTTGATGTGTCCTCTGTGCCGCGCCACTGGAATGGCGGTGATCCTGTGGTAACCCGTTTTTTTGACGCCTTGTCGGTGCATTTTCCCGAGGGTGAGCGGTTTTTTATCCAGTCGGTGCGCCATTTCCAGGATCAGGTGACGGACCAGCGCTTGCGTGAAGATATCCGCCATTTCATTCGTCAGGAGGGCCAGCACGGTATCGTCCATGATCGTTTCAATGACGTGATGGAGGCGCAGGGAATCGATGTCGATCAGATTACCCGCAACCTGCGTCGTTTTATTCGTACGACACAGAAATACATGCCGGAAAAGTATCAACTGGCGATGACCGCGGCTTTCGAGCATTTTACCGCCACTCTGGGCGAGGCGATGCTCAAGGATGAAACGGATATGTTCCGAGATGCGGATCCGGTAATGCGGGCGATGTTTCTCTGGCATGGTGTGGAAGAGGTTGAGCACAAGGCAGTGGCGTACGATGTATACCGAACCGCGGCAGGCGGAGGTTATTTGACTCGCGCTTCGGCCCTGGTGGTTGCCATGCTGATGGTGCACCTGGTCGTCGGACCGGTGTTCGTGAATATGTTGCGTCTTGACGGTGCGATGCGACGGCCGACGGTAGTGCTGCGTGGTCTAAACCGGCTCTACGGTCGTCGCGGTATTCTGACCCGCATGTTGCCCGAGTTTGTTGCGTGGTTCCGTCCGGGATTCCACCCCTGGGAAACGGGCATGCCGGAGAAAGTCGCGGCATGGTTGAAGGAGTACGGAGAGCATGGTGATCCGATGCGGGCATCGGCCGCCGTATATGAAACCGAGCCGGTGAGCGAGGCCGCCTGAATGGTCGGCGGAGAAGTGTCTGAAACGGCTGTAAGGCCAAAGATCGGGGCGCGTCACTGCCACAGGCCGGGCAGGCACTGTGGCAGTTCGGCCATCCGGGACTTGCTTGAGTTCCACGGCTTGGTGATGAGCGAGGCTTGCTGTTTTGGTCTTGGGGCCGGACTCGGCATTACCTATGTGGAGACTGCAGCCTCCAATACCCCTTTCATCGTGCATGTGCGTTCAATGGAATTCGAGGAAAAGGTATTCAATACTTTGGATGTTCCCTTTTCCTGGCGCAGCTATCGCGATCAACGGTCCGCCAATACGGATCTCAAACGGGTGCTGAATGAAAATCGACCCGCACTGTTGTTAACTGACATTTTCCATTTGCCCTACTTCCAAAGCAGCACACATTTTGCAGGGCACGCCATCGTGGCATGGTTATATGACGAGGAGCGGGACGAGGTGTTGGTCAGTGATACCGAACGCCCGGGATTGATCGCGGTATCTACGGCTGATTTGGCCGACGCACGCTTCTCCACTGCGCCCCCTTTCATTCATAACGGAAACCTGTTTGCCCCCGAAGCTATCAAAGCCAGCGTAACTCCGGAACGTATTCGGAGGGCTATCTTTGACAATGCCTATGCTCTGGCGAACGGCGATCGTTTTAGCGGTCTCGCGGCGCTGGATACTTGGATTGACCGGCTGTCACATTGGGCGGCTGACGAAAACTGGCGCTGGTCGTTGCGTTTTGCTTACCAGGTGATCGAAAAGCGCGGTACTGGGGGAGCCGGATTTCGTACCCTGTACGCCGATTTTTTGGAAGAGGCCAGTGCACGGCTTACCGTGGTGAGAGATGCGAAGTTAGTGGAGCTCATGCGAGGCGCGGCAGCGGCTTGGTCCGGCTTGGCGGCTGTTTTGAAAATGGCTTCCGAGGCAACGACATTTCCTTCCGGCGATATCGAGTTGGCTATTAATCGGGTTAAATCACACGAGTCGCGTTATGTGAAGTGTGTACTAGATGCTCTGGGCTGATTAGATAAAAGCGACCGGACCCGGAGCGATACACTGGCTCTTGGGTGAGCCAGGCCAATGGAAAGGGGGAAGCGATTCGATGTCAGATCGTTATTTAACCATGGCCAAGACCTTCTTTGGCACATCCCATCCCTTGTTCAACGCCTTCGGCGTGGAAGTGGAGGAAGTTGGCAAAGGGCGTGCCGCCATGAGCCTCTCCTGCCGTCCAGCGCTTTGCGATCGACACGGGGGGCTTCACCGAGGAGTTGTTGTCACGCTATTGGATACCAATTGCGGGTTGGCAATATTTTCCCGACTTGGTGACATGCGTCCGATTGCGACCATCGATCTGCGTGTGGATTTCATTCGCCCCGTACCCGCGGGGGAGGGAATCTACAGCGAGGTGGAGTGTTACGCGGTACGAGGTGATATCGCCTATGTGCGCGGACAAGGTTGCGCTTATTCCGATCATAACTTGCTGGCAACGGTATTCGGTTCGTTTGCCGTCGGTACTCTCGGGCCTGCATTCGATTCAGCCATGAAAGGGGAGGGGAAAGTATGAAAGAGCGATCGCTTTTGAATCGCCAGATGACGGGTTGGCCGACATGGCTCTGAATAAAGCGCAAAAAGAAATGCTTGAAAATACTCCATTTGTGGAGTTTCTAGGTCTTGAGGCGCTGACCTCTGATGAGGGGTTCTCTTGCCGGTTGTGCTTTCGAGAACAGCATATCGGTAACCCTCTGTTGCGTACCTTTCATGGCGGAATCCTCGCCAGTTTTGCCGAAATAACGGCAGCTCTCTATTTGATGGAATCGCTTAATCTAGTCGAAGAGCCGTTATGCAGTAGTATGACCTTTGATTATTTACGGCCCGCGTTTGCGGGCACAATTCGTGCCGAGCCTTGTATTGTCCGTGCAGGAAGACGTTTCGTAGTCGTTTCCGTCGACGTTTATCTGGATAAAACGCTTGTGTCAATCGGGCGCTTTATCTATAGCCGCTAAGTATTTTCAACTGGGGGCTGATGCTTTTTGAACCACCTGGGAAAATACCATGATCATATCGCAAACATTACGTCGTGCGGTCCAGCAAAATCCTGACGGCATCGCCACGATTTACAAAGATAGAAAGCGGTCATGGCGCGCTTTTGAGAATCGTGTTGCGCGCCTGGCCGCGGGCCTTCGCGCCTTGGGAGCGGAAAGAGGGAATCGCGTCGCGATCTTGTCACTCAATAGCGACCGCTACCTAGAATATTTTTACGCCGTGCCATGGGCCGGCGGGGCTCTTAATCCCGTCAATATCCGCCTGGCACCGCCGGAGATCGCGTACAGTCTGAACGATTCCGCATCGTCCATCCTGTTTGTCGATGATGCATTCAGCGACATGCTGTCAAAACTGCGGCCGCTGCTTGAGACCGTTCAACATGTGGTTTTCATGGGCGACGGTAGTTTACCGGACGGTTGTGTCGACTATGAGTCGCTTATCGCTGAATCCGATCCGATGCGGGATATCAGCGAAGGAGGGAGCGAGCTTGCCGGACTGTTCTATACCGGGGGGACCACCGGGCGGTCGAAAGGCGTGATGCTGAGCCATGACAACCTTGTCTTCAATGCGCTTAATGTGGTGCCGGAAATGGATTATGGGTCCGGCACGATCTACATGCATGCGGCTCCGATGTTTCATTTGGCCGATATGGCAAGCACTTTTGCCGTGACGCTAGCTGGTGGCACGCACGGCATCGTACCTCGTTTCGACATAGACGATGTGCTCTCTTTTATTGAGCGTGAAAGAGTTACACATGCCTTACTCGTGCCAACGATGATCAATCTGCTGGTGTCCTCCGGAAGAATAAAGGAATTCGACGTAAGTAGCGTCAAGCGCATGCTCTACGGAGCGTCGGCCATGCCTGAGTCAGTATTGATCAGCGCCATGAAGCAGATGCCGGACGCTCTGTTCGCTCAAGGGTATGGACAGACGGAGGCGTCACCCATCATCACCGCCTTGCCACCCGATTTCCATGTCCCTGGAGGCGACAAACTTCGAAGCGCGGGCAGAGCCGCGCTGGGAGTCGAGGTTGCCATTTTTGACAAGGATGATACCGAGCGGCCGAGATGCGAAGTTGGCGAGATCTGCGCCAGAGGTCCGAACGTCATGCTGGGTTATTGGGGAATGGAGGAAGCCTCCGCTGAGGCCCTGCGTAACGGCTGGTTGCATACCGGCGATCTCGGTTATATGGATGAAGACGGGTTTGTCTTCATCGTCGATCGCGTCAAGGACATGATCATCAGTGGTGGGGAGAATATATTCTCGGTCGAAGTTGAGAGTGCTATCTATAGTCATCCCGCGGTACAGGAATGCGCGGTGGTGGGGATTCCCCACGATGAATGGGTTGAAACGGTGCATGCAATCGTCGTGCCTCGCCAAGGCCATGTGCTCACGGAAGACGAGCTGTTGAGTCATTGCCGGGAGTTGATTGCCGGTTACAAACTTCCACGTAGTATCGAGTTCCGTAGTGAACCATTGCCGATAAGTGGCGCCGGCAAGATTCTCAAGAATGAGCTGCGTGCACCCTACTGGGAGCGGATGGGCCGATCGGTTACCTGATTTATCATTCTTGTCAAAACCACTTGCTTGGATGAGGAAAATTATGAACTTGCAATTTACGCAGGAAGAGCAGGAGTTTCAAAAGACGATACGCGCATGGATGCGGGAAAATATTCCTGAAGAGATTAGTCGTATTTCCGCGCTTGGCGAAATGCCGGAAAAATCGCAGCAACAGCAATGGGAGAAACGGCTCGGTAAACAGGGTTGGCTGGCGGTAACTTGGCCTGAACAATACGGAGGTCCGGGATGGACCGCGACACAGCGTTATCTTTTTGATCTTGAGAGGGCCATGGCTGGGGCGCCTCCGGTAAGTCCCTTCGGTGTCGCCATGGTAGGCCCTGTGATCTACACGTTCGGATCCGCGGAACAAAAAGAGCGATGGCTGCCCGGGATAGCCAGCGGCGAGACGCTTTGGTGCCAGGGTTATTCCGAGCCCAATGCCGGATCGGACCTCGCATCCCTTAAAACCCGCGCCGAGCGCAAACGGGACCATTACCTGGTCAATGGCCAGAAGATTTGGACCACCCAAGCGCATTGGGCGGACATGATGTTCTGTCTTGTCAGAACCGACCCCGATGCCAAGAAGCAACAGGGCATCTCTTTCCTGCTAATAGATATGAACACGCCGGGTATCGAGGTTCGTCCCATTTATACCATTGATGGGCACCATCACCTCAACGAAGTGTATTTCACCGATGTCAAGGTGCCGCTGGACAATCTGGTGGGGAAGGAGGGTATGGGGTGGACGATCGCCAAGTTTTTGTTAACGCATGAGCGCACAACGATCGCCGGCGTTGCCGACAGTCACTATGCATTGGCGCGCATGAAGATGGCTATTGACGAAGCTCCGTATTACATCGATAAGCAACAGGCGCGACGACGTGTGGCCGAGCTGGAAGTCGAACTGATGGCGTTGGAGTACACCAACTTTAGGACCGTTGCCGCGACAGACGAGGGCCGACCTTTTGGACCGGAGTCTTCCGGTCTCAAGATCAAGGGTACCGAGCTACAGCAGAAAATGTCCCAAGCGATGGTCGAGATGGGCGGGTTGATGTCGCTTGTCTGGGATAGTTCATCAGCGGTGGGTAATGAAAGCTTTAATCATTCCCCTCGTCGGTACAATTTTCTTCGTGCCTGCACGATTTATGGCGGATCGAACGAGATTCAGAAGAACGTGCTTGCCAAGATGCTGTTAGGTTTATGAGAGGTCATAATGGAATTCAATCTTTCCGATAACACGACCATGGTTGCCGATACGGCGCGGCGGTATCTCAAGGATCACTATGGTTTTGATACCTACATGCAACAACTCAACCAACTCAATCATTGTGATCCATCACGATGGGAGTTGATGCGCGAGCTAGGCTGGTTTGGTCTGCCGTTTCCTGAGTCGGTCGGAGGCTATGGCGGCGATCTGATCGACGTGGCGATGATTGTTAGGGAAGCCGGCGCCGTCTTGTGTCTGGATCCCTATGTCGATCTGGTGATCGGTCCTGGAAAACTTCTCGAGTATCTGGGTACTGAGCGGGCATTGAAGGTATTGCAATCCATTGTCGATGATGATGAGAGAGTGGCATGCGCGCTCTATGACTATCACGCCGGATACAATATTTTGAAGCCATCCCTGTCGATTAACGGTAGCAAATTGTCTGGACGGAAGAATTTCGTTCCTGATGGTGGCTGCGCGAATAGGGTGCTGACGACGGCGATGCTTGGAGATGAGCTGACCTTGGTCCTTGTGCCGCTTGAAGGCTGCGAGGTGACCCGCTATCGGGGCTTGGACGGTAGCCGGCTTGCCGATGTACTGTTCGATGACGTGGTGATTGACGAGGAGATGATTCTTTCTCGTGGCGTGAAGGTGGAGCGCGCCGTCAGCAAGACGGTCGCCTGGCTGCAGGCGCTCGATTGCGCGCGCATGTATGGCGCCGCCAGCGCGCTTTATCAGCGCACTCTTGATTACGCAAAGACGCGGAAGCAGTTCGGTGCGCCGATCGGCAGCTTCCAGGTAATCCAACATTACCTTGTGGATATGTTCACGGATCTTCAACAGTTGGAGTCGATGCTGTTCATGGTTTCCGTCAAAGCGGATCTAGACGATACGCTCGAGCGGGAACACGCTTGTTCGGCCACCAAGGCGTACTACGCCGACAAGGGGGTAAAGATCGCGCAACAGGCGATCCAGATTCACGGCGGTATCGGGGTCACCGAAGAGCTTGATATAGGCCATTACTTTCGTCTCATGACGTACTGCTCCCTAACACACGGCCATGGTGACTACCATCTTGATCGTATCGCCGCCCTCGGAGAGGAGTGCGATCGTGGATGAATATGATTTCATCGTAGTCGGAGCGGGATCCGCCGGTTGTGTCCTGGCCAACCGACTAAGCGAGTCCGGCCGATTCTCTGTTTGCTTGCTGGAGGCGGGTCCGCACGACAACAGCGGGTTTGTGAACGTGCCGTTCGGGGTGATCGGTTTGATCAGGGAGGGCAAGCGTAACTGGGGTTATCAAACAGTGGCTCAACGAGCGCTTGACAGTAGGCAGCTCTATTGGCCCCGTGGAAAAACTCTCGGTGGCAGTAGCTCAATCAACGCCATGGTTTATATTCGTGGACAACCTGAGGATTACGATGCCTGGCGGGACAGCGGGCTGAAGGGTTGGGGGTGGGATGATGTCCGGCCCATCTTCAACGCGCATGAGCACAATGAGGAGTATCCGCCGGACGCCTGGCACGGTAACGGAGGACCGCTGAACGTCACTCGGGTCAGGGATCCTAATCCGCTGACTGAGTTGTTCATTCGCGCCGGGGAAGAACTAGGCGAAAAGCGTAACGATGATTTCAACGGTGAATCGCAGCGCGGCTTCGGCCAATTCCAAGTGACGCAAAAAGATGGGCGACGCTGGAGCGCCGCGAGGGCGTTTCTCGATCCGGCGAGGAGCCGCGGTAATTTGACCATTCTGACTAATGCAATGGTTTCCCGGGTAGTGATCGAAAATGGACGTGCGGTAGCCGTCGAGTATAGCGATACGGCCGGCTCATCTCACACCGTTCGGGCAAATCGGGAAGTCGTACTTTCGGGTGGGGCAATCAACTCGCCCCATTTGCTGATGCTTTCAGGCATTGGTGACCGTGACCATTTACAAAGTGTTGGCGTTGATTGTCTGGTGGACTGTCCAGAGGTGGGGTGTAATCTTCAAGACCATCTGGATATGACTATTTCGATTCACGATCGTAGCAAACAGTCAATTGGCTTCTCCCCTTACTTTCTACCGCGTTTGATGCGAGCGTTCTATCAGTACTTCCGCCATCGGCGCGGCTTTCTAGCCAGCAATGCGGCTGAGGCGGGGGCGTTTATTAATGTCGGCGAAGGGACGCGCCCGGATGTGCAGATGCATTTTCTGCCCGCATTTTTGCGCGATCATGGCAGGGAATTCACGTCAGGCTTTGGCTGCACCATTCATGTATGCCAGTTGCGGCCTAAAAGCCGCGGTTGGATTCGTCTCGCCGATAGCAACCCTCTCAGCGCCCCGCTCATCGATCCCTGTTATCTTTCCGATGCTGACGATCTTGGCGTCCTGAGAGAGGGCGTCAAACTGGCTCGGCGGGTGTTCCAGACAAAAGCTTTCGCCGAGGTTTTTGGAGGAGAAGATCTACCGGCGAGCGATGTGGTAACCGATACCCAAATTGAGGACGATATCAGGCAGCGCGCTGAAACTATTTATCATCCGGTGGGCACTTGCCGTATGGGGGTGGATGATCTGGCCGTAGTGGATGATCGGTTAAGAGTCAGGGGCGTGTTAGGATTGCGCGTTGCTGATGCGTCCGTCATGCCTTCTTTGATCAGTGGCAACACTAACGCGGCAAGCATGATGATCGGCGAGAAAGCGGCTGGTTATATCATTCAGGATCAACGATGAGACGACATTAGCGCCACCAAACGGTAGTGCTAATGTCGTCCCCAGGTCTTTTGGGGCGGCGGAATTCGGATATTAGGCCATCTTGACTTGGTCGCTGTCGGGACGGTTTCTGTAAGCTCGGTATAGTGATCCATTTTCAGCGAACAGGCGTTGTCGCCACGTATCTTCCAGTGCCCGCGTGTCGTGATTGTCAGGATGGTAACGTCGATCAACGAACTCCGGAAGGCGGCGCATAATCCCGGAGACAAATCCCTTTGGACCGAACAGTACGTTCAATCCAATGGCATTGTCCTTGACGCTGCCCAGCTTCCCGTCCTTGGCGAGCATCCATGCCCAAGTGATCCCCAACATCGGCAAGAGCACAACCAGGGATGCCGCCGTCGCTGCGATCCGCTCACCGTGACTATTGCCGATGATTTCGTAAACGTTATAAGCAACAGATTTGTGTTCAAGCTCCTCAAGAGCATGCCATTGCCATATCTTTATCATCTCCGGGTCGGCCAGACTTTGAAACGTCTCGTCTTCCAATAGCTGCTCCGCAAGCAAGGCGGTAAAATGTTCCATGAAAGTAGTGGCGGCAAGCTGGGTTCTCTTCGGTAACATTTTCAGAATGCGGAGGCCGAATTTTACGAAGCGGTCCGGAGTGTCCATGTCGAAGCCCCTCTCGGCAAGCAATTCGTTAAGGCGGTCATGCTCGCGACCATGAATGGCTTCTTGCCCCATGAATCCGGAAATGGCCGCTCGCTGCTGCGTGTCGGTGACATGGCTTCGAAAATAACGCACCGAATCCATGAAGTAGCGCTCGCCGGGTGGAAAGAACCCCGACAGCATGGCAAAGAATGTGGTTGCCGTAGCGTTGTCCGCATAGAAGTACTTTGGTGTTGTGTCCGGAAACTGGAAGTCTATGTGACGGGGAGGGATGCCCACTGACGCACCGTTCAGGACATTGGACGTCTTTGCACTAGTTCTCTTCTTTAAACCCATGACTCGGCCCTCTTTTTGAAGTTTGATCCTGCTTATTGCGATGATTGACTAGACATTTTTTGCCGCCCCTGTCGCATTCGAAAGAGCGCTTCGAGGGGCCGCTGATAGCCCGCCGGCATCAGGCGTTGGCCGGCGTCCAGTATCGTTGCGTCATTACCTATCAACACGCGACGCCGGTTCTTGCGAACCGCGTGGAGGATAGCGTTGGCTGCCTGTTCCGGCGTGGACCGGGCGATGCGATCGAAAAGTTCCGTAATTTCCTCCTTGCTGCCCGGGGCTATGTTCCCCATATCACCCATTCGGCTATTACGCGCAATGTTGGTCTTGACGCCGCCCGGGTGCACGCAGGTTGCACTGACACAGCTTCGCTCAATGTCCAGTTCTTCGCGCAGCGACTCGGTGAACCCTCGAACAGCGAATTTCGCGGCGTTATAGGCTGATTGGGTGGGGACTCCAATGATGCCAAAGATGCTCGAGATGTTTATCACGTGGCCGTCGCCGGATTGCTTGAGGTAAGGCAGAAAGGCCTTGGTTCCGTATACCACCCCCCAGAAGTTAATGTTCATAAGCCATTCGAAGTTGTCATAGCTCATGGCATCGACGGTTTCTCCGAGTCCAACGCCGGCATTGTTCATTATCAAGTTAACCTGTCCGTGCTCCTTGACACATTGATCCGCATACCGATAGACCTCATTCCTTCGGCTTACATTAACAACATGGGTGGTGACTCTGACCGGGTAGTCGCGCAGGTCGATGGCGATGTCTTTTAGACTGTTTTCGTCAATATCCGACAGAGCCAAATGGCAGCCTTTTTTAGCCAGCAGCATGGCGGTCGCTCGACCTATGCCTGAACCGGCACCAGTAATCGCAGCGACTTTCCCGTAAAAACGTTTCATAATATGCTCCAACAGGTAGGCGGATCAGGCACTCAGTAACTTGCGAAATACGCTGTTCCTTCCGCGCTTGATGCTACTTCCCTCAAAACGAAGGTGGCCATCCTCGAGATTGCCATAGCGTAATGCGGGCAGGTCACGCAAATAGTCATCAAGATTCTGCCAGGGGGTCCTGCTGCCCTGACGAGGGAGGCGGTCGTTGGCGCGAAGAACATATCCGGAACGTAAATTAAGAAAGTTCATCTGGGTCTTGCTCCCTTGTCCATCGACGGGTGTGACCACCCGGGCGCCAATATCGCGCATGTGATTCAGGAGGCGGCAGACGAATTCAGAGGCGATGTCGGCCTTCAGCGTCCAAGAAGCGTTGGTGTAACCGAACACCAGGGCCATATTTGGTACCCCTTCGAGCATCAGTCCCTTGTACATCAGGGCGTCCGCCACATGAACCTCACGGCCGTCGACTTCCAACCTCGCGCCACCGAATAGCTGCAAATCAAGGCCAGTGGCTGTGATCAGAACATCAGCGTCGATATGAGCGCCGGACTTCAATTGGATCCCGGTTTCGGTGACCGCTTCGATGTGGTCGGTGACCACGGAGGCCTGGCCTTCGCGGATAACCTTGAAGAGATCACCCTTGGGAACGGCGCACATGCGTTCTTCCCAGGGATTGTAATGGGGTTGGAAATGCCGCATATCGACCTCCGGGCCGAGCTGCCGGCGCGCTGTCGCCAAAAGCAGGCGTCGCATCGCCTTGGGCTTACTCAGAGAAAGTCGATATACCGCTCTTTGCAACAGAATATTGCGGGTCCGGGCCAGCCGGTAAACGGCCATCTCCGGCAGAATGCGGCGCAGGTTCCTGGATATCAGATCCTGCTCCGGCACGGTGGCTACATAGGTGGGCGAGCGCTGCAGCATCACTACATGATCCGCCTTGTCGGCCATAGCCGGAACCAGCGTCACGGCAGTGGCGCCACTGCCAATAACCACCACCCGTTTGCCAGTGTAATCGTAGTTTTCCGGCCAGTGTTGCGGATGGATTACGTCACCGCGGAATTGGTTGATCCCCGGAATCTCCGGTGTGTAGCCGGAGTCGTATTTGTAGTATCCGGTGCAATGGAATACAAAGCCGGTGCTGAACTGGTGCTCTTCATCGGTTGCTTCGTCGATGGCTTTGACGATCCAGTGTTTTTTTTCGCTATGCCAGGATTGCGAGATCACTTTCAGACCGAACTGGATTCGGCGTTTCACATCGTATTCGCGTGCGGTGTCGTCAATATACCGACGGATAGAAGGGCCGTCGGCAAGCATCTTGGTATCGGTCCAGGGCCGAAAGTTATAACCCAGGGTAAACATGTCGGAATCGGAGCGGATGCCGGGATAGCGGAATAAATCCCAGGTGCCTCCGATCCGTTTGCGTCGTTCAACGATTCCAAAACGGACGTTGGGGCATTTTTCCTTTAAGTGACACGCCGCGCCAATTCCCGACAGGCCCGCACCGACGATCAGAACATCAAGATAAGGGTGTTTCATGGTGTTGCTCCGTAGTGGCAGTGCGGCACGATTCCGGCTCAGTGGCGGCTGGCCGTTCTTTCAGAAATTGCAGTACCGCCTCGGTAAAAACACTGTTACGGTCTCCCGCGACCATATGGCCGGCCTGTTTCAGAACGACATAACGTGCCTCTGGTATTAGAGTGAGCAGCTCTGTTGCGCCCCGGTCACTAAGAACATCGCTGTAGTAGCCACGTATCAAAAGCACCGGTACGTCCAACTGGCGGGCCGCCAGCTCCAGCCTTGCTCGGTCGAACATGCTCCCGGCTTTGGTTGGCGCGTTCGCGTGGTTGAGAAAAGCTGGGTCCCAGTGCCAGTAAAACCGGCCATTACCGTGTTGACGCAGGTTTTTGCGTAGCCCGGAGAGGTCTTTTGATGGCGGGCGGCGCGGGTTGTAGGCGGTGATAGCATCGCGTACCTGCTCCAGCGTCTCGAATCCGTCCTGATGATGACGCATGAATTCGATGATCCGGCGGACGCCCCGAGGTTCCAATCTTGGCGCCACGTCGACCAGTACCAGTGCCTCGCAATCCAGGGAGGTGTCTTCGCCAAGCGTGAGCAAAGCGGTCAGGCCACCCATGGACGCGCCGACGATAACCGGCCGGGCCGGTAGCGAGCGAATCACCGCGCTGAGGTCCGCTGCAAGGGCTCGGGCACTGTAGTCGCCTTCTCGAGACCAGTCGCTTTCGCCGTGGCCTCGTGCGTCCAGGCTAAACGCGCAGTAGCCGGCATCGGCCAGTGCGATCGCCGTGTCGGACCAGGCATGGCGGGTCTGCCCGCCGCCGTGCAGGAGCAATACGGGGGGCGCCGTGTCTTCACCATGGCGGCTGGCCCACAGATTCAACCCCTCACTGCCAGTGAATCGCACCCGAACACTGCGTCGAAGGCCGCAATGCGCGGACGATGTCGTCGTCTGAGAGTCAGTCATAGTCAACTCTTCCGGCAATACATTTGGTCGTCCAACCAATATTACAGATTGAATATATCAACGGCAATGCTTCTCCAGCCCCTTTCAGATCAGTTTGTAACGGCCGGGGTATAACACGTTAAAAATCCTTCACCGGAAGGAACGTGAAGGTCAGGTCCACTCCCAAGGGAGGTGCTTCAAGTTCAACCGACGCCAGACCGATGCCGATCAGGTCGATGTTGGCGGGAATGGTCAGCGGGTCGGGATTGGAGACCTTGAGTATCAGTCTGCCATCGTCGACGAACCGAAGCGGTCCTTCGAGAGTGACGTTGTTAACCCGTTTGCTGCGAATATCGTGCCCAAGTTCAATAATCAGCCTGGGTTCCAGTTCAGGCGCGTCTATCAACAGGTCGAAGGTGGTGCTGAACCAGGGACCGTCCTCTGTCTCGGTGATGTAGCCTTCAATAAACGGTGAATCGCCCTCGGGTAGTAAACGCAGAACCAAGGGACCTGTCTCGAGACCAATGGTGATGAGGCCTAACGCTCTGGCTTCGAGAAAGACCTCCGTGGTGGTCAGCGTAGTTGGAAAGACGGAAACACGAACAGCGCCCGTGGTCCGATCATCCGTGTCCGGGTTATCGTCAATCAGTCTACGGTTGATGGAGACGGCGGAGTCGTATTCCCGGGGGCCGGCCTGCAACGCGCCGGTACTGACGAACGCGAAGCGTTTCTCCGGACAGTCCTCGCCAATTGAGCAGCCCAGGTTGGCGTTGGTAATCACGCCCCCGGTGTCCCGCAGCTCCAACCGCAGGTGGTTGGCGGGCGCCTTGATGACACCATTGTCGTCGGTGGCACCTTGTTCTGAATTGTCGACCTGTAGATTGGCATTTACGTCGACCGTCGGTAGGGAACGCAGGGATACGAGGGTATAACGCTGATCGTCACCGGTCACGACAAAGTGGTTTACCATATCGGGACCTCCCTCGCGCGGCGCTGGAGCCGTGTCGCTGCTCTGTGACAGTTGGCGTGTTTGCAAGGCAGCACCGTCCAGTGTGCAGATGGCGTTGTTTCCGCAGTCGGGACTGGTGGGCTCCGAGCGCAACGTATAGCGATATAGCTGACCGTCTCGCCAAGGGCTGTCAGGGAAAAACTCAACCCGTTGCGCCAGCACGTCGAGGTGGCCCGGCACCGGTTGCCAATCCCCACCGGCATCGCGACGCTCGACGAAAAAAGTGTCGCCGTTGACTGTTGCCGGATCTATACGGCGGTTGAAGATGACCCGTATAGGGTACTCTCGAAAAAGCCCGACCACGGGGAACAGGGGGTCGCTTCCCTGGCCGCCCTGGCAGCGTCCGTTACGCCATTGTGATCTTTCACCGATTAGCCGGGCGTCGGTCAGAGCACAGGGGTATCCGGGGAAAACAGCGGCTACCAAGGGCGCACGAAGGCTGTCGCGGTTGTCATTCGGCAAAAACAGATCGTCAAGGCGCATATCAAGGGTGTAATCCTTGCTCAGAGGGTTGCCCGCCGTGTCCCGTAGCTGGCTGGTCAGTATGATTTCGACGTCCTGGTTGTGCTCCACGATTCCGGTGCCTTCGAGGATGACGGTGGCGCCGTCGACACGCATCGAGACGTTTTCAGGTGGTAGCGAAGTGCCGTTAACCTGGACGTTGATAGCGCCATCAAGAAACGCCGACGCGGGATCAATCGCCTTGTTAAAGTTCAGAATGACCGGATCCCCCGGGCGTGTGTTGGCCTGGAAGTCCTCACCCGGCGACCAGGATTGTAATTCCAGAGGGCGTAGATCCGGCTCAGGCATTGGCGGGTTTCGCTGCCCGGCGAAGGACTCCATGCGGAAAGATAATTGGGCACCAGCCTTTTCAAGGCCGAGAATGTCGGGGTCGACCACGGAGATCGCATCCAGCACCAGCTTGCCATCCTCGACAATGGCGAGACCGACGACCTGGATATTGAGCAGATTCTGACTGAGGGCGGCATTGGCGATGGTTCCCTCCGCGGTCATGGCCGCATCCATTCTCAGCAGTGCATAGCGAGGCGCCGTCGCCTCGGTACTGAAGGGATTGGGAATCAGATAGCCGTTGGCGTCACTGAGAAGGGTAATTTGCAGGTCGCCGGTATCGATACCGGCGGGGATTTCCCCCAGAATGTTGACATCGACCGGCGCGCCTCGCAGTACCGTGCCGGCCGGCACCCGGAGGGGGACGGCATCGGCAAAGTCTGGGACAAAGCCCAGGTCCGCGGCCAGCGAGCCCGTCAGTTCGGTAACGGCGCTGTCACCGATGATAAAGCTGTCCAATGGCACCTGATTGACCGGTCTTCCCGTCAGCTGGGATTGCAGGTCCGGCTGTTGCTCGCCTAGGGAACCGACCTTGATGACCGTGGTTTCGCGCGGCTGTGTGCCCATGGGTGTGAACTGGCGTTCGACTTCCGGAAGTAGAGAACCATCACGACTGCGGAGCCCCGATAATGCTAACGTGTATTCCACCGAGTCCAGGTCCTGGCGCGGATCCAGTATCAAATAGCGCCCCTGCAGTAGCACGGAGGCGTCGATCAGCTGGCCCTGGTCGTCGACAAGCGTGATCTGCTTGCCATAAACGGTGGTGGCCGGGTCGAGCGGCCGGTTGAAGACCATGCGTAGCGTGCTCATATCATTTATTCTGGCATCCTCGATGCCGGCCAGCAGTGGATCGGGATCCAGAGGTGTGATGCCAAGTATCTTAAAGCCGTCACTGCCGACGGCGTCGGCGAACCCCGCATGGGCGCCCATCGTGTGAAATTGAAAATTTTTGAATACGGTATCGTCGATACGCCCCAGGCCCGCCTCGCTGACACTCAGCCGATAATGCGTATTGGGCGACAGTGAAGTCCGTGGTTTCAGTACCAGCCCCCGGCCGCCATCGATCACTTCGGGGGTAAAGGGCACGGCGTTTCCGGCGTCGTCGGCGAGCCGCAGACGGTCCTCGACATCGCCGCTCACCTCGTCACTCAGTGTGGTTGAGAAACGCAGCACGACATTGCCGCTCGTCGGCACCTCCTGCTGGCCAGGGTAGGGGTAAGCGAACACCAGTGTGTCCGAAGCGCGCCATGGATTGACGACTTTGCCTTCGTCATCGCCGCACGCACTGATCAACATCAGCCCGAACACCCAAAGGGCAAACGAAACGTACCGCGGCCGAATGTTTATTTGTTTATTCATCTCTACTCTCCTGAATTCAGCTCCGCCATCGCGGTCTAGAATTTGAGTGACAGGGAACCCGAGATGACGTGTATGTCGCCATCCACGCGAACGGTCTCGTAGGGGTTGGGATTGGTTGGCGAGTTGATGGATGTGAGGTTGAACTCTCTTTCATCAAGCTGCTGGTATTGATAAGCCAGGGACATCACAAGGGGCATATTGATTATAGGCGCGCGTTTCAGGCGGTAATCGGCGCCAACACCGACCACGATACGGTCGCTGTCGAGAAAGTTGACATCCTGGGACCGGGTCGATTGAAGTGGGGAATCCTCGACGGCCACACCCCCATAAAGTTTAAGAGCGTCCGACCATGTGTAGCGGACGCCGATGCGGGGAACGGTGGTGTCATTAAAGCGCAGTCCAGCCTGGTCCCTGACCGTGTCACCGGCGAATTCACTCTCCAGATCGGACCAATACTGGCGCTCTACAGCCGCAACCAGCTCGAATTTACCTAAAGGCACCAGCAATCCGATTCCGTACACCTGGGGCTGGAACGTGTCGAGAGTCGCCAGTGCAAGATCAAGGCCCGGCTCGGGTATGACGCCAGGAATCACCACGTTGGCGTCCACGCTGACGTCGTACTCCGATTCCCCTCGATAGAACAACGCCAGCTCCGGTTTAAGCGCGAAAGGCAGGCAGGCGCTCGAACCGCACAGCGTGTCGCTCAAATTGACGTTAATGCCCAGCGAGGGCGTCAATGTCGGTTCGGCTTCCAGGGAGAGCTCTTCGGAGTCGGTATTGCCGGACAGATCGGAGACCGCTTCAAGGCGGGCCTGGGCCGCCAGCGTGAGTCTTGCCGAGGCACCGATATCAACGCCGCGCAGGACGTTGCCAACCGCACCGCCAAAAGCGAGATACAGGGGTTGCGACTCAAAACGCAGGAACTGGCCTTCCTGGCTGGTATTGGCCGCGAAAGGCAGTGCGTTGGAGGCATACTCATCCACGCCGACGTTAATACCAAGATAAATCGGTGTGTCCAAGTCCGCCGCGCCGGCGACACGGGTCTTGATACCAAGAAGCAGCAACTCCGAACTCTGGTCCGTGAGCACATCGTTTTCGCGATCGAATGGTGCGGCTCCGCCGAGTGATTCGGCACGCAACTCCTGGTCACCGTGCTGAAAGACCACTGTGAGTTCACCTTCCGGCGAGCGCGCAAGTGCCGCCGGGTTGTAGTAGGTGGCCCAAGCACCGCTGTGGAAAGCGCTGAATGCCTGGGCCGAGCCGGCGTGAATGGGGCCCAGGCCGTAGGTGCTTGCTGCATCGCCCGCTCCGGCCATTACCTCGCATGGGAGCAGCACGACTATCAGAACGGCCAAGGCACGACGGACCCGAAGACCCGCGTTGGGGAGGAAAAGATATCTGCGGGACTGATGGTGAGACCTGATTATCGTCATAGGGAATCATCCTTTTTGTTATTCGGGGGTGGCATTTGGCATGCTTTGTTTGGTCGAACAAACAATGCGCTGGACTTGTTTTTGAGGCAATACGAAAAATTTCTTATCAGTCAATGAAAATTTAAGGTTTTACGGTGTTGTCGTCGTCAGCCGCCTTCCGCTCCAGCGAAAAAGTCGCGCAGTTCGGTGCGTATGATGCGCTTCTGGCCTTGCCGGTCCCGGTGCGGGGGAAGTCCTCGTGGATCTGGGCCACTTTCGGCACCTTGGAGCTGCCCGGCCACTGGCGGCGTGATGCTCCGGTTTCGCGAGCAGCACACGGGCTCGGGACATCGCGCGGAGAGTGGTCCTTGACCGCTCTGGGGCGGCTCTTGTTCTTGCCTATCGAAGTTAAAGAAGGATAGGGTCTTGAGCAAGCGCTTGGTTAGGAAGCAACATCGCGGGGCCTCCAGTGCGCTCAAAAATACTATTTTGTTCTGTCGACTGTTGCGGTTCCGAATACGCCATCCGACAGAAACCGCCAGAGAAAATCGACTGATTGAGGAGAGACAGATGCGTGGATTAATGATGGACCGGCCTTTGATGATTTCCCAGATCATCGAGTACGCGGCCGCCAGCTATCCAGAGCAGGAGATCGTGTCCCGGACTCCGGAAGGCGGCCTGCACCGTTACAACTACGAAGATGCGGCCAAGCGTAGCCGCCAGTTGGCCAACGCGCTCAAGTCGCTGGGCGTCCAGGCCGGGGATCGCATCGCGACGGTGGCCTGGAACACCTATCGGCACTTGGAGCTGTATTACGCGGTCTCCGGCATTGGAGCGATCTGTCACACAATCAATCCGCGTCTGCCGGTCGAGCAGTTCGGCTACATCGTCAATCACGCCAAGGATCAGTACATTTTCCTTGATCTGACCTTCGTTCCATTGCTGGAGAAGTTGCAAGGTCTGTTTGAAGGCGTGAAGGGCTACGTCGTCATGACCGACCGCGCTCATATGCCCGAAACCTCGCTGCCCAACGTGATGTGCTACGAGGAATTGGTCGGCGAGCAGTCCGATGAAATGGCCTGGCCGGAGTTCGACGAGCATACCGCTTCGTCGCTCTGCTATACCTCCGGCACCACCGGCAATCCCAAGGGGGTGCTGTACTCGCACCGCTCGACGCTGCTGCACGCCTTCTCGGTGTTGACCATCCCCGGAATGAATCTGGGCGAGGAGAGTGCCGTGCTGCCGGTGGTGCCGATGTTCCACGTTAACGCCTGGGGCGTCCCCTACTTCGCGCCAATGGTGGGCGCGAAGATCGTCTTCCCGGGGCCGAAGCTCGATGGCGAGAGCCTGGCCGAGCTGATTAATAACGAGGGCGTCACCGAGGCCTGGGGCGTGCCCACCGTGTGGCTCGGGCTTCTTGGTCATATGCGTAAGACCGAGCAGAAGTTCACCTCTCTCAAGCGTGTTCTTATCGGCGGCTCGGCCGCGCCACGGGCGATGATGCGCGAATTCCAGGAGAAGTACGGCGTCGAAGGCCAGCAGGGCTGGGGCATGACCGAGATGAGTCCGATCGGCACGGTTTCGATGATCCGTCCCAAGGACGCCGATCTGCCGCTTGATCGGCAGTTCGACATCAAGGCCAAGCAGGGGCGTGCGGTGTTCGGGGTGGAGATGAAGATCGTCAACGACGACGGTCAAGCGCTGCCGCGGGACGGCAAGTCCTTCGGTGAGCTGCTGGTGCGCGGCCCGGCGATCATCAGCGGCTACTACGAAAACCCTGAAGCCAGCGCCAAGGCCTTCGACAGCGAGGGCTGGTTTCGCACCGGCGATGTTTCCAAGATCGACCCCGAAGGCTACATGGAGATCGTCGACCGCACCAAGGACGTGATCAAGTCCGGTGGCGAGTGGATCAGTTCCATCGATCTTGAGAACGAAGCGGTGGGGCATCCCGAGATCGCCGAGGCAGCGGTCATCGCGGTGCATCATCCGAAATGGGACGAGCGGCCGCTTCTGGTGGTGGTGCGCGAGCCGGACAGCCAGCTCGACAAGCAGGGCGTGATCGACTATCTGAGCCAGCGGGTCGCGAAATGGTGGCTGCCGGATGACGTGGTATTCGTCGACGAACTGCCGCACGGGGCGACCGGCAAGCTGCAGAAGGCCAAATTGCGCGAGCAGTTCAAGGACTATTCGTTCCCAGAGGTTGGCGGTTAAAAAAGGCCTCGATCCGCGCCTCGTCGGCGGAGTGAGCTCGCGGTACGCCAACCGGCGTTGGCTCAGGTCTTTGAACACAGCTGGAGTAGTGGAATGAAAAGCGTGCAAATCTCCAACTATCCCCACCGGATGGGTGGGCACTGCGGCTCGGGCGCACTGCGCGACCTGTTGGAATGGGCCGGGCTTGGCTGGGACGGGCCGCCGGGCGAGGGGCTCGTGTTCGGCCTCGGCGGCGGACTGTCCTTTATGTATATGAGAGTATCCGAACTCACGCCTCCCATCTACCTGGTAGGGCGCAACGGTGACATGGAGCTCGACTTCTGCCACCGCCTCGGCATTGAAACCGAGCGTCGCCAAACCGACGATCCGGACGAGGGTTGGCGCTGGGTCGCCGACGAAATCGACGCCGGCCGTCCCGTGATGATCTGGGCTGACATCGCCGAGCTGCCGTATCTCAGGGTACGTTTATCCAACACCCGTCATGACATCGTCGTCATCGGCTACGACGAGAGGCGCGGCGTCGCCCGGGTGGTGGACAACGATCGCGAGGAGGTGCAGGAAGTCCCCCTAAAAGCTCTGGCGCGAGCTCGTGCCTCCCATGGCTTTCCCGATCCCAATCGCCACGCGACTTACCCGATACGCTTTCCTGATCGGCTGCCTGAGCTACTGCCGGTGGCGCGCGATGCAGCGGCAAGCGCGGCGCGCAATATGCGCGGCACGGATGCGACGCTGTTCGATCCGGCGGACCTGCCCGCCGATGGTGTGGTCGCCTCCGGCCTGAAGGGCGTCAATATCTTCGTCGACGATCTGGCCACCTGGGGAGATAGCCTGACTGATGACCAGCTTAACGCATCGCTAAGGGTCTTACCGGTCTTCGTCGAGAAAGCCGGCACAGGCGGTGGCTTGTTCCGCCGCCTCGAAGCGGAATTCTGCGCCGAGGTTGCCCGCCTCACTGGCGATCGATCCTTTGCCCGTGCCGCCGACGTCCTGCTCGACTGCGCCAACGCCTGGAGCCGTCTTGCTACATATGCCGCCGCCGATCAGCTTGACTGGCGGGCGCTCGTCGTCCATGCCGAACAACTCCCGTCATCCGAGCAACGCGCGGTGCAGGCGCTGGAGGAGGCGGCAAGCCCGTAGAGTCGGCGGTGAGCGCCGGCGAGACCCGACCCGCCGCTCGCGGATGCCAGCCATGAACCACAAGGCGGTAAGGCGCAGCGAGCGCGGACTCGGTTGGGGCCAATAAGCTTGGAGGAATAGGGTAAATGATCTTACACGAACCTGAACTGATCGAGGAATACTCCGATAAAGGCTACTGGGGTGACAGAACCCTGCTGGATCGCTTTGCCGCCAATCGTGCCGCCTACCCGGACCGGGAAGCGGTGGTGGATCCACCCAATCGTGACGAGCTGGTCGGCACACCGCCCCAGCGGCTCAGCTGGGCCGAGTTTGGTCGGGCCGTGGACGCCACCGCCGCCGAGCTGGCACGCCGGGGCTTCGGCAAGGACGACCTACTGGTGGCGCAGTTGCCGAACATCTGGGAGCTGGCCATGCTCTATCTGGCGGCGGCCAAGGCCGGCGGTCTGCTTTCCGCGTTGCCCCTGCAATGGCGAAGCAAGGATGTGGGCTATGTGAAAGAGATCACCGGCGCCAGATTCTACGCCTCGGTGGAAAGCTTCCACGGCTTTGATTACCGGGCCCTGGGGCAGGAGCTGGGCTTCGAGCACTACATTGGCCTGGCGGCGCTGACCGATATCGCCCATGGAGATCCGGGCCGGGTCCCGGAGGTGCCGGTGGATGCCAATGACATCTTCACCCTGTGCTGGACTTCGGGCACTGAGTCAAACCCCAAGGGCTGCCCCATGAGCCACAACAACTGGGAGTACATGACCAACCTGGTGTTCACCACCTGTGGCCTGCGCGAGGGTGACCGTATCCTGTGTGTGGCACCGCTGGTGAACATGACGGCGGTAGGGGTGAACTACCTCCCCTGGCTGGCGGCGAGGGGCACCCTGGTGCTGCATCATCCGATTACGCCGGAAATCCTGTTGCGCCAGCTGACCGAGGAGAGTATCCAGTACACCATCTTGGTGCCGGCAATGCTGAACATGATTGTCAAGCTGCCCAACGTGGACCAGCTGGATCTCTCCAGCGTGCGAACCATCACCACCGGTTCGGCGCCCCCCTCGGCCTGGTCGATGCAGGAGTTCAAGCGCCGCTGGGGCATCGAGATCGTCAACATCTGGGGCCAGAACGAGGGCACCAGTCTGGTAGCCGGCCCGGCCGATGTGCCGGACCTGGAGATGCGGGTGGATCACCTGCCCTGGTGGGGCAAGGCAGGAGTCCAATGGCCTTCCGGCGTCAGCGGGGTCGAGCTGAAAATTCTCGGCGATGAGGATGAGGAGATAACCGAACCAGGTGGCATCGGCGAGCTTTGCTATCGCAGCCCGGGTGTGTTCGCGGGCTACTTTCAGCGCCCGGATATTACCGCGGCTTCGTTCACTTATGACGGCTTTTTCCGCACCGGCGACCTTTTCATCGTGCGGGATGACAGGCACCTAGGGTTCTATGACCGCAAGAAGGACATCGTGATTCGGGGTGGTTACAATATCTCCAGTGTGGAGGTGGAGAACGCGGTGCTGGGCTTCGGCAAGGTACGGGACGTCGCGGTCATACCCCAACCGGACGAGATCATGGGCGAGCGGATCTGTATCTGCGTGGTGCCTGTTGACGAGGATAACCCACCGACCCTGGAGGAAATCAACGACTACTTGAGGGAGCAGGGCATGAGTGTCTACAAGCTGCCGGAAAAGATGAAACTGATCAACGCCATTCCCCGCAATCCGGTGGGCAAGATTCTGAAGAAGGAATTGCGAGCCCTGTAGCCGGTTCGCCGTCATGCCTCTCATTGGGTGTCTCCAAATGACCCCGTATTGTCAAAAAATGACCTCGATAGGCTGCTGTCACACAACCATGGTCGGGAACAGATGGTGCTGCTGAAACTTCCACCGTTGCATAGACAGCCGGCTGGCCGAATTGCAACTGCGCATCCTGTGGGAGGAACTTTTAAGCGTTTCGACAACACCGGAATCGTCGACGAGTTTGAACGGGTTGCGGTCCAGCTTAGCGCGCGTCCGGTTCGGTGGAAACCACGGAAACGGGCGGGTTACCAACCCCGTCTCGCGCCTGCCATAACAACATAACACCAGCCAGGAGATCTTCGAAATGTCCGCTATAGCCCAGCTGAAAGCAATGCCCGAGGCCCGTGCGGCCCTCAGGGAGATTTTGGGCCAGTTTGGTTGGGGCGCGTTGGCGATTGGTGGCGTCCGGGCCGCGTGGCGTAGCCGGCTTAAGCGACAGGAGCTTCCGCGGCAATTCCTGCTTGCGCTATGGGAGCATTGGGGAGATCGTGAGGCGATTGTCGACGGTGATCGTCGGGTCACCTTCGGTCAATTCAGGGATCGAGTTCTCCGCCTGGCCAATGGCCTGCACCGGCTGGGTATCGGCGAAGGCGAGGCGGTGGCCGAGGTGATGCACAACGGCGCGCCATGGTTCGAATTGATGCTGGCTTGTACGCTCAGGGACAATCCCATGCCGATGCTCAATTGGCATCTTCAGCCCAAGGAGTTGGCGGAATGCATCAACAAGGCCTCGCCAAAGGCCCTGGTATTGGGGGGCGCCTTTGTGGAAGCGGTACAGTCGGTTCGTGATCAGTTGACCACCGTCGAACACTTCATCGTGGTTGATGCTGACGAGTTGCCCGAGGGTATGATCGCCTACGAGTCACTGATCCGGGACAGCCGGTCCATACTCCCAAGCGGCAAGCTGGGCATGGCCCCAAAGACCTACAGCGGCGGTACCACAGGGACGCCGAAATACATCAACATCGACCGGGACCGGCTGACATCGGATTCGGCCGAGGCGCGGCGGGGCGCCTCCAAGGAGGAGGTGACCCGGTTGGGGTTGATGCAGATATCGGCCTTTCATTTCTACAAGATCGGCAAAATCCGGGATCCGATCAGCAACAACATCCGCACGCTGATTCCGGGGCCGCTGTATCATGCCGGGGTACAGATCGCGGTGTTGCCGTTCTTTCTCGGCGGCACCGCGGTGCCCATGAGCAAGTTCGATCCCGAGCTCATGCTTAAACTTATTCAGGACGAGCGTATCAACTGGACCTTCGTCGCCCCGACCATGCTCGAGCGCATCCTGGCACTGCCCGAGGCTCTGAAGTCCCAATACGACCTTTCCAGCATGCGGGTAATCATTTGCGCGGCGGCGCCTTGTCCGCCCAAGGTCAAGCGCGAGATCAACACGCTGTTCCGCCGCCAGGGAGCGTCGGATGATGTCTTCCATGAATACTACGGCGCTTCGGAGAGCGGCCTGATCAGCGTTCTCGCCAGCGAGGACTACCAGGAGAACCCAAAGCGCTACGACAGCGTTGGCAAGCTGCGGGCGGCGGAATGCCGGATCTATGACGAGGAGACCGGCACCTGGACCCCACCCGGCAAGGAAGGGAAGGTGCTCGTGCGCTCCCCGATGGCCCTTGCGCTGAACTACGTCGGCCTCAGCGAAGAGAAGATGAAGGAGAATTATATCGGGGTCGAGGGCAAGCTCTGGTACGACGATGGTCTGATTGGTTATGTGGACGAGGATGGTTTTCTGTACCTGACTTCGCGGATCAAGGAAATGATCATCTCCGGCGGGGTGAATCTTTTCCCCAATGAGATCGAGACGGTTATCAAGCGGCATCCGGCGGTTCTTGACGTTGCCGTGGTGCGGGCGCCGGACAAGGACCTGGGCGAGGTGCCGGCGGCGGTAATTGAGCTCAAAGAGCACCAGCAGGCCACTCGCAAGGAGATCATCGAGCACTGCAAGACGGAGGGGTTGTACGGTTTCAAGCTGCCAAAGATCGTGGACTTTGGCGAGCTGCCCCGCAACTTGGCCGGCAAGCTACCGAAAAAGCAGCTTGAGGAGAAATACTGGAAAGGTGTCGCCCGGCACGGTTAGCGGGCTGTTGGAAATGCCTTGCGCGCTCTGGCTGTTACCGACCTGTCAATCTTGTATAGGATCCGGCCGGCTCCCGGCTGATCATGGAGAACGTCAACCACGGGCGCATCTATCGCGAGGTGGGGTCAACGCCAGCGGCGGCGGCCCCGGGGACTGGCGATATCGCCATCCGGCTGACGGAAGCCCGGTGACGTGAATCGCATTCAATCGAGCCCCCGCGCAATCAGCTCCTTCATGATCTCGTTGGTGCCGCCGTAGATCTTCTGTACCCGGGCGTCGGCGTACAAGCGTGCGATGGGATACTCGAGCATGTAGCCGTAGCCGCCGAAGAATTGAAGGCACTCGTCGACGATCTCGCACTGCTTTTGCGTGCACCACCATTTGGCCATTGAGGCCGTCTCCGCGTCGAGTGCGCCGGCGATCAGGCGCTGGATGCAGTGGTCGATGAACACTTGGCCGAGAGTCACTTCGGTGCGCCGCTCGGCGAGCCGGAAGCGCGTGTTCTGGAAGTCGAGCAGACGCTTGCCGAAGGCCTTGCGCTCGCGCACGTAGGCCAAGGTGTGCTCCAGGGCCGCCTCGGCGGCAGCGATGGCGCCGACGCCGATGATCAAGCGCTCGCGTGGCAGTTGGTTCATAAGTTGGTAGAAGCCCTGGCCCTCTTCGCCGCCGAGTAGGTTCTCGGCCGGCACCCGCAGATCATCGAAGAACAACTCAGCGGTGTCCTGACCTTTCTGGCCGATCTTGTGCAGAAGCCGGCCGCGGCGGAAGCCGGGCTGCTCGCCCGGCTGTTCGACGACCAGCAGCGAGACGCCCCTGGCGGCCTCGGCCGGATTGGTCTTGCAGACGACGATCAGCAGGCCGCAGTGATGGCCGTTGGAGATGAAGGTTTTCGACCCGTTGACCACATAGTTCTCGCCTTGGCGTTCGGCCCGCGTGCGCACGGCCTGTAGATCCGAGCCGGTGCCCGGCTCGGTCATGGCAATGGCCCCCACCCACTCGCCGGAGGCGAGCTTGGGAAGCCAGCGATGCTTCTGCTCCGGCGTGCCGCAGCTGACGATGTAGTGGCTGACGATCTCATGAACGCCCTTGGCCCAACTGGTATTGCCGGCACGGGCCTGCTCCTGGAGGATCACGGCCTCATGGGCGAAGCTTCCCCCCGCCCCGCCGTATTTCTCCGGCACGTCGGTGCACAGGAGGCCGGCGGCGCCTGCCCTTGTCCACAGCGTGCGCTCGACGTGCTGCTGGGAGTCCCAGTGTTCTTCGAAGGGGGTGATTTCGGTGGCGATGAACTTCCGGACGTTGTCGCGGAACAGCGTTAGTTCTTCGTCCATCCAGGGTGATTGATTAAACGTCATGGTGTCCATGGCCTCACATTGAGAACCCGCCGCCACAGAGCAGCGTCTGACCGCTGATGTAGTTCGACTCCGGAGTGCAAAACAGATAGACGGCCCCGGCGGCCTCGGCCGGCGTGCCGGCGCGACCGAGCGGCACCATGGCCTCCATGGTCTTGAGCAGATCGGGGTTGACGCCCACCTTGATCTTGCGGCCTTCCACATCGATGCTCGCATCAGAGCCTGCTTCCGCCTCTGTGAGGCGCGTTTTGATCAGTCCGAAGGCCACGCAGTTGACGTTCACCTTGAGCCTGCCCCATTCCTTGGACATCGCCTTGGTCAGGCCGATCACCGCCGCCTTGGCGGCCGAATAGTTGGCCTGTCCAGCGTTGCCGCCGGTGCCGGCGATCGAGGCGATGTTGACCACCTTACGGAATACCTCGCGCCCTTCGGCGGCTTCTTTCTTGGCCTGCACGCGGAAGTATTCGGAGGCCGCGCGCAGAATGCGAAAGGGCGCCGTGGCGTGCACGTCCATGATCGCCTGCCACTGCTCATCGCTCATTTTCTGAATCACGTTGTCCCAGGTGTAGCCGGCGTTGTTGACGATGATGTCCAGACCGCCCAGCTGTTCGATTGCCGTGTTCACAAAGCGTTCGGCAAAATCCTCCTGTGTCACGCTGCCGATGCAGGCCACGGCCCTGCCGCCGGCGTCCTTGATCGCCGCGACCGTTTCCTCCGCCGGGGCGGCATCAAGATCGTTGACTACCACGCTGGCGCCTTCGGCGGCGAGTTTGAGGGCGATTTCCCGGCCTATCCCGCGCCCTGAGCC
The DNA here is from genome assembly GCF_016906305.1 of Alloalcanivorax marinus. Lineage (GTDB taxonomy): Bacteria > Pseudomonadota > Gammaproteobacteria > Pseudomonadales > Alcanivoracaceae > Alloalcanivorax > Alloalcanivorax marinus. The sequence goes on along the minus strand of NZ_JADDOL010000002.1, from coordinate 268,641 downwards.
GCTGACGATGGCCACTTTATCTTGAAGTTTCATACGCAGTCCTGCTTTGTTGGTGATGGAAAGGACGTGTTTCAGGCCAGCGCCACCAGGGCGTCGCCGGCGAGCTTGACTTCACCCTGTTTATCGACCACGCCGATCTCGAGCCGGGCCAGTGTTTCGTGGCCGTCCTCGGTGATTTCAACGATCTTGCCGGTGCAACTCAGCCGTGCGCCGACTGGCGTGATGGCGGCGAAGCGGACCGAGAACCGGCGCAGCCGGGTCTGCGGTGCCCACTGGGTCAGAAAGCGGCCCAAATAGGCCATCGGCAGCATGCCGTGCGCGAACACGTCCGGCATGCCAGAGGCCTTGGCAAAGTCGATGTCAATGTGGATCGGGTTGTGGTCACCCGAGGCGCCGGCGAACAGTGCCAGCGTCGCGCGCGTGATGGGCGGAAGCTCGAGTGGCGGAAGCGCCTGGCCGACCTTGACCTGGTCACGAGTGGGGGCGTTCATGCTGCGTTCTCCTGCGGGTTGCGGACGACGATCACGCTGCGTGCCTCGAGCACGGTCTCGCCAGTCGCGTCCTTGATCAGCGAATCCTTGACGATGAATTCGAGCGCACCGCTCTTCTTGCCGTAGATGTCGCTAATCTTTGACTCGACGCTGAGCACGTCGCCGGCACATACCGGCGCGTGATAGGTGAAGCTTTGCTCGCCGTGCAGGATGCGTCCGATCGGCACGTTCAGCGTTTCGAGCAACGTGGTCATGGTTCCGGCATCGAGGTCGGCGCCCATCAGAAAGGTTGGTGGTGCCGGCAGGCTACGGTAGCCGGCTGCCCGGGCCGCAGACTCGTCGAGGTACTCGGGCCGCGTTTCGCCGGTGGCTTTGGCGAAAAAACGTAACCGCCCCTTCTCGACCTCGAAGCTGACGGTCGGCAGGCGCAGCCCGATGTGTTTAGTGTCGATCATAGTTCGTCCTCTTCAGGTGGCCTGGTACATCGTCACCACGCAGGCGCCGCCCAGGCCGAGATTGTGTTGGAGCGCAATGCGCGCGCCTTCGACCTGGCGGTCCGCGGCCTGTCCTCGCAGCTGTTGGACCAGCTCGGTGCATTGCGCCAACCCGGTGGCGCCCAATGGATGACCCTTGGAAAGCAGCCCGCCCGAGGGGTTGGTAACCACGCGCCCACCGTGGGTGTTGTCGCCGTCCTCGACCATCTGCTCGCCGCCACCTTCCGGCGCCAGCCGTAGTGCTTCATAAGTCAGCAGCTCGTTGGTGGCGAAGCAGTCGTGCAGTTCCACGGCGTCGAGCTCCTCCGGACCGATGCCAGCGGTCTCGTAAACCTGATCGGCGGCGGTGCGCGTCATGTCATAGCCGACCAGTTGCATCATGTTGCGCGCCTCGAACGTGCTCGGTGTGTCGGTGGTCATCGCCTGCGCCAGGATGCGCACTCGGTGATCGAGAGCGTTGGCCCTGGCGAAGGCTTCGGAGCAGACGATGGCCGCCGCCGCGCCGCAGGTCGGCGGGCAGGCCATCAGGCGGGTCATTGGGCCGATCAACACCGGGGAGTCCATCACTTCCTCCACTGTCACTTCCTTGCGGAACAGCGCCACCGGGTTGCGCGCGGCATGCCGGCTCGCCTTAGCGCGTATTTTGGCGAAGGTCTCCGCCTTGGTGCCGTACTTGTCCATGTGCGCCATGCCCGCGCCGCCAAAATAGCGGATCGCCAGCGGCACCTCGGGCTGTCCCACCAGGTCCTCGCAGATCCGGTCAAAGGGTTCGAAGGGGGTCGGCCGGTCGTTGTAGTAGCTGCCCAGCGCTCCCGGCTTCATTTGCTCGAAGCCCAGGGCGATCACGCAGTCGGCGGCGCCGGACTCCACCGCCTGGCGCGCCAGGAACAGGGCGGTCGAGCCGGTGGAACAATTGTTGTTGACGTTGACCACGGGAATGCCGGTCATGCCGATTGGGTAGAGCGCTCGCTGGCCGCAGGTGGAATCGCCGTAGACATAGCCCACGTAGGCTTGCTCCACCTTGGCGTAGTCCAGCCCGGCATCGGCCAGGGCCTGACGCGCCGCCTCGGCACCCATCTGGTAGTAGGGCGCGCTGGCGCCGGGTTTCGCGAACGGCACCATGCCGACGCCGCTGATCACCGCTGTGTGTTTCATGCTTTTCTCCTTACCCTCTAGGTATCACCGTGCATTGCTTGTCGCACTGCATCCCGCACCACTTCCGGTCGCTCCATGGGCAGAAAATGGGTTGTTCCAGCCAGAACGTTCAACTCGGCGGAGGGTAGCAAGGCATGTAGGCGCCGGCGCGCCCTTGGCGAGAAGGTTGAGGCGCGTTCCGCGGCCAGTACGACCATCGGACACCGCAATCGTCGGACGGCGGGCCAGGGGTTGTGTTCGGTATGGGCAAAGGTGGTGCTTTCCCATTCCGGCGTACAGGCCAAGCGAAAACGATCATCATGGGCCACGAGGCCGTGCTCAACGTAGTTTTCCAGCCATGCTTCCGGCCAGGTTCTGAAGCCACCACGGCCACGAAAGTTCTCCAGTGCGGCGGCGCGCGAGTCAAACACCCTGCGGCGACGTGCGGCTCCGGCGGCCAGTGAAAACCGCTGTGACTGGCGTAGCAGCTTGGCCGACCACAATCGCCAGCCCTGCCAGGGATCCATGATCACCGGTTCCGCCAGGATCAAGCCCCGCACCTTGTCCGGTCGTCGGGCCGCGGCCATGATACTGGTCGTGGCACCGATCGAATGACCCGCAAGCCAGACAGGCTCATCCAGACTTTCCAGCCAAGCGACAAGGTCTTCGTAGTACGTTTCCCAACCGCGGAATGTTTTAATATCGGCCGCCTCGGCGCTGGCCCCGTGGCCCCGCATATCCCAGGCCAGCACGTTGCAATCGTCAGCCAATTCGTCGAGCAGCGAGCGGTAAACCTGGCTATGGAAGCCCGTCGCATGGGCCCAATGCAGGGTGGGGCGTTCGCGCGATCCGGGCCAGCGCCACAGCGCGATTTGCCGCCCGTCCGGGGCAGTGAATCCGTCACGCTCGATCACGTCACGCGTCTCAGTAGGATTTGGGTAAGCCAAGGACATGTTCTCCGATGTAGTTGAGCAGCATTTCGTTGTTGATTGGTGCAACCTCCATTAACCGTGCCGAAGGCCATAGCGTGATGATGTCGTAGTCCCGGTCGAAACCGTAGCCGCCGTGGGTCTGCAGGGCGGCCTCGACGGCTTTGACCGCCGCGCGAGAACCCAGCAATTTCGCCATGTTGGCATGAGAACCGGCATCGCCACCGGCGTCGAACGTCGCAGCCGCGTGGATCATCATCAGCCGTGCTGCCTCCAATTCGGCCTTGGCCTCGGCCAGCCGGTGCTGTATAGCCTGATAACCCCCGATGGGGGTGCCGAAAGGTTTGCGTTCGTTGGCGTAGGCCACTGCCTTTTTGAGAGCGTAATTGCCCAGGCCCACGGACATGGCGGTGACCAGCAGGCGCTCCGAATTCAGCGCCTCGAACATTCCGGCCAGGCCCTGTCCCGGGTTGCCGATCAAGCGACCCGCGTCGAGTTTGACGTCATCGAAAAAAACCAGGTATTGCCGCTCCGGCCAACCGACGTCGATATTCAGGGGCTGTAGTTCCACGCCGGGCGCGTCGGTATCCACCACGAACAAGGACATACCCTCAGTGCGTCGTTTGACTTCGCCGGCTTTTTGGGTGCGGGCCACGACCAGCATTCGATCGGCGTCCGCCGCACCGGAAATAAAAACCTTGCGCCCGGTCAGCCGATAGCCGTCACCATCCGGTGTCGCCAGCGTGGACATCGCGAAGCTGTTGGTCCCGGCATCCGGCTCGGTGATTGCGAAGCACAGTTTCTCGGCCCCGCTGATTGTCGGCTTGACGAACCGCTCTATTTGCCCGGGTGTGCCATTGCGGATGATCGGCACTCGCGCAAACCCAGTGAGCAACAGCATGGGCAGCACCAGCCCGGCCTCGGCCAGCGTTTCCATCAGCGCGACTAGTTCCACCTGGCCGCCGCCCGAGCCCCCCAGGTCCTCGGGAATGGTGATGCCAAGCAGCCCATATTCGCCCAGCGCTTCCCAGGCCTCCTGAGGGAATCGGTGATTATCGATGCATTCGCGCATGTATTCCCGGGAAAAGCCTTCGCTCACGACGCGGGTGGCCTCGCGAATGTCACGCATGCGTTCGGCTACGCGCGCTTGGTCGAACTGGGCTTCGGACGCGATGCTCATTATCGTCTCCCCCTTGCGCTCACCCCTCCGGGGTAAATAGGTTGCGTTTGCCATCGTGGTGCACGCGGCCCGTGCGATTGAGAAATTCCTCGTTCGTCATGGCATTGAGCAGGTCCGTGTCGGTGGGAGTGTTGGCAACAAACCGCCGGCCATCGCTCAGGCGGCCCAGCACAATACCCTGGACCGGGCGGTCGGCGCGGTCGTGCATGACAGTGTAGGTCTCGATGCGGGCCTTGCCCTGCGCCTGCTCCACCAGTTCCACGACGGGGCCGGCGTCGATCTCGGCTTGCAGCCCGGCCGGATCGATCGGCCGCCAACCGCCGACGGGCGGTCTTCCGCCGTAGAGCCCCAGCGAATGCTTGCTCATGTACCAGCCCACGCCGCTGACCAATCCGGTGGTGCTTCGGTCGGCGCGGATACGGTTCATGATCTCGGCGATGGCGTGGGTGCAATAGTTGTTGCCGGGCCCGCCATGGTAAGCCAAGCCACCCGTGACGGTCAGTGGCCGGGGATCATGCACGGAGATACCCAGCGCATCGCGCGCCATCTGTACAGCGCTGGGGAAACAGCTGTACAGGTCCAGGTGATCGATCGCGTCGATCCCGAGTCCGCTGGTCGCCGCCAGCCGCTCGCCGCAGGCGGTGATCGCCGGCGAGCGGGAAAGATCCGCCCGCTGGGAGACGAACCAATGATCGTGGCCGTTTGCCGCGGCCAGGGGGTACACCCAGCGTTCAGGGTCGATGCCCAGCCGCCGGGCCTTGGCCACGGACATCATTACCAGCGCGGCGGCCTGATCCACCGCGATGAGGGCGTTCATGTGCTTGGTGTAGGGCGCGCCGACCATGCGATTTTTGGGTGAGCGCTCGGCGATATCGGCCGCCGATAAAGGGTCGCGGCGCCAGGCTCGCGGATTGTCGACCGCGACGGCGTTGAATCGGGCATAGAATTCGCCCAGCATTCGTCGGTGCTCGGCTGGGTCAAGGCCGTAGCGACGCCGCAGCGCCTGCTCGAACAACGGATAGATCTGGATGGGCAGATTGAGCCCGTGGCGTTGTTCCGCCGAATTGGTCGGCTCGCGGTCATCGCCGAGCAGTCGCGGACCCTCGCCGGTGGCGGTGTCCAGCACTCCGGACAGGCCGGCGCCCTTGCCGCGCATCTGTGTGGCAAGCGCCTCGCCGCCCGCGATCAAGATACAATCGAGACCACCGGCGGCGATGCGATCGGCATAGTAACCGACCAGCCATTGACCCATGTTCCCGCCTATGGGTGTGTAGAAGCGCTCGCCGGGGTCGATGCCCAGATGCCGCGCCAGGGTGGACGGGGCATCGGAATAAGACGGCGCCAATATGTTGAGACACGTTAACGACTGGATCTGACCCAGAACCCCGGTCACACCGCAGTCCGCCGCCGCGGCTCGGGCAGCCTCGGCGACCAGGCCTATGGGGGTGCGCTCGGTATCCGGTTCGCGCGCGCTGATCTGGCCGGCGCCGACCAGCACCGGTGTTGTTTCCTCATGAGTCGTCATCGGCGAATAACCTCCGCAACGGTATCATCTCCGGGAAAAGGCCTGCTGTTGGACGTCAGCCTTGAGTCATCTGATAGCCATCCTGCCGGATAGGCCTTTTTGAAATGGTAATGAGCCATGGGCAGGTGTTTCGCTCGCCAAAGCATCTCGAAAGAGGTAGAAGGTCGAAGCATGGGCGCGTCGCCATGATGATCGAAGTAATAGCTGTTAGAGGCCGCGCAATTGTGGTTAAGGAACACCGTCCCTTGTTGGCGTCGTTGGATATTCCGGAAGTAGCGATCGTGCACGTCTTGACGAATCTCCACGCAAGTCGCGTCCCGCTTTCGGGCGGCCTGGATGCAGCGCGCCACGTGAATGGCGTTACCCTCGACCATTTTGAAATAGGATGAACCAATCAGCGCGTATGGACCCAGCATGATGTAGAGATTGGGGTAGCCGGGTACTGTCAGGCCCTCATAGGCCTGGTAACGGTTCCGCTCCCAGAATTCGCCCAGATCCACACCGCCGCGTCCCACGACTTCATAGGAGGGCAGATTGCCCTTTTCGAAAACCTTGTAGCCGGTCGCCAGGATCAGCACATCGATCTCGTGCTCAATGCCGTCGATGGTCTCGATGCCCTTGGGAGTGATGCGTTGGATAGGGGTGGTGATCAGATCGACGTTGCTACGGCTGAAGGTGGAAAAGTAGTTGTTGGAAAATGTCGGCCGCTTACAGCCGAAGCCATATCGCGGGGTTAATTTGCCCCATAACTCCGGGTTATCGGGCAATTGCTCGCGCATGTTGTTGACGCCGGCGCGCTGGGCCCATTGCACCAGCCAAGGAAAGCGCCGATAGTAAACCGCCGCGATGATCATCAACGATTCGGTCAGCGCATCGGTGGTGGTACGTACTCCCTGCTGGGCCAGGCTCGACCAACGAAAGACGGTGCGCATCCAGCCGGGCATACGGACATCCGGTTTCTTGAGTACCCAGATGGGCGTGCGCTGATAGACATCCAGATGCGCCACCCGCGGGGCGATTTCGGGAATCAGCTGCACCGCGGTGGCGCCGGTACCGATCACCGCCACCCGCTTGCCGGTGAGATCCACTTCGTGGTCCCAGCGCGCGGTGTGCATGCGCTCGCCCTGAAAATCCTCGACCCCTTCGATATCCGGCATCTTCGGCGAGATCAACCCGCCGGTGGCGGACACTAGGTGGCGTGCGGTGACACATCCCTTGTCGGTTGTCACCCGCCACAAGTGCTCGCCTTCATCGAACTCGGCACGCTTCACGCTGACGCCGAAACGTATGTAGGGATAGAGGCCGTATTTGCTGGCCACACGGCGGGCGTAGTTCTGCAGCTCGTCACCCGGCGCGAAGACCCGCGACCAGTTCGGATTCTGCTCGAAGGAAAAAGAGTAGACGAAAGAAGTGATGTCCACCGCCACGCCGGGGTAGCGGTTGTCGCGCCAGGTGCCGCCGACATCGGCGGCACGCTCGATGATCGATAAGGATTTCATGCCGCGGCTGAGAAGCTCGATGGCCGCGCCCATTCCGGCGAAGCCGGCGCCGATGATCAAAATCTCGTGGTCGGGTTCAGCGCTCCCGTGGCGCGGCGCCCGCTGGCCACGACGGCTTTGTTGAATCCGGTCCTCCGCGACATTCATAGTGGTCCTCCTTCCAGTTTTTAGCAGGCCGCTTAGCCGCTATGCGCGAGGCGCAGTTTCGTCCGTGCCACGGCCCGGGTGCATGCTACGGGCGCCGACAAATGCCGGCGCATAAAGCCGACTATTTCGGTAACGTCCTGGCGCGCCTCCGGCAACATGGAATGAAACACCGGCCACACATGTGGCATATTCCAGCGGGCGCGCAGGGTCACGGCCACGCCGGCCTGGCGCGCACGGTGCGCTACCCGATAGGCATCATCACGGAGGGCCTCGGATTCGCTCACAGTGAGCATAAGAGGCGGCAGGCCACGGAAATCGCCGTATATCGGTGAGACATAGGGATCCCGGGGATCATGGCCGGCCAGATACAGATCGGTGGCCATCTTGATCATGCGTGGAGTCAGCATGGCATCGCTGGCCGCGTTGGCCTGGCGCGACGGTGTATCGCCAACCGCATCGGCGCCGGGTGAGATCGACACGGCGCAGGCTGGCATGCGGGGGGAGGAATCGGGCGAGGCGGCCTGCGCATCGCGCAGCCTCAGCAGCGTGGCCAGAGTGAGGTTGCCACCCGCGGAATCTCCGATCAGGGCCAGCGGCTCGTCAGGATAGTCCTCGGCCAGCGCCCTGTAGGCATGGTGGGCATCGTCGAGGGCGGCCGGGTAGGCCGCCTCCGGCGCTAGGCGGTAGTCGATCCAGAACACGCGTGCGTTCAGTCTCTTGGCCAGCTGCCCGCAAAGCTCAGCATAAGTAGGGAAACGGCCACTGATAAAGGCGCCACCGTGGAGATACAGCACGGTGGCCGTGGGCTGACTGGGACTGACACGCACCGCCGGCACGCCGGGTGGTACGGCCGGTTCATTGCCAATGGTGGTCTTGCGCGCGGTGACTCCGGACGGCAGCCCGCCCGGCAGGCGGGCCATCGCGGCGATGCGCCGTAACCGCATCACCAACTCGTCGGGACTAGCCGGCTCGCGTTTCATCAGTAGCCGAAAACCACGGTCGGCAACTCTTGCCGAGAATGATGTCATGATTTGCCTCCTGCCGGATATCAGCCCCCGGCCAGGCGATACGCCTCGCCCAGCGCGCGAGCGTATAGCCGCGGCGCGTAGCGCTTGAACCGCCACATGAAACGCCCGTCGAACTGCGGCACCACATAAAGTTGCTTTCGATCGAGGGCGTCCAGGGTCCGGCGTGCCACCTGGTCGCTGGTGGCGAAGGTCCACTTGCGCATGGCGGCATGGGCGAAATCGCCGCGGTGCTCGGGCAGGCGCGCCTTGTCCAGAATGTTGGTGGGTACCACGGTGGGACACAGGGCCGAAACATGCACGCCGGTGCCGGTCAGCTCGGCCGCCAGAGTTTCGGAGAGTGAAAGGACCGCGGACTTGGTCACGTTATACGCACTCATCTCCGGCGCCGCGCCGAAACCGGCGGCCGAAGCCACGTTGACAATGCCGCCGTAGCCCAGTGCGCGCAGCTTGGGTGCGAAGAAGTGACAACCATGAATGACGCCCCAAAGATTGACTTTGAGGCACCAGCGCCAATCGCCAAGCGGCACTTCTCCGATGCGGCCGCCTACGCCCACCCCGGCGTTATTGACCACCAACGTCATTGGCCGTCCGAGCAGCGATTCGGCCTTGTCGGCGAGCGTGGCCATCTGCTTTTCACTACCTACGTCGCAGCGGTAGGCGACAGCCCGACCTTCGCCCAATTCCGAGAGTATGCTGGCGGTTTGCTCGGCGCGCTGGCGGTCTATATCCGCGCAGATCACTGATCCGCCACGGCGCACGATCTCATAGGCGAAGCTGCGGCCGATGCCGCTGCCCGCCCCCGTGACCAGGGCCGCCGCCCCCTCGGAGGGTTTCAGTGTTTTACGCTTGGCACCGCTCACGCCGCCGTCACTCGTTCCGCTGTTGTGTCACGCCTGTTATCGTCATGCCATTGCCGGAATGCTTGGTAAGCCTGCTGGGCATCACCGGTTTCCTCGTAGGCGCGCTTCCAGGCGTGGATGACTTCCCGGTTATCGGCGTCCCATGGATGGAAGCGGGGGGAGAGAAAAGGCAGCGTATCGATCACAAAAGCTCGGGTGAAGATTCCAGGTGCGAAGTACAACCACTTAATGGCGCGCAGTGCCGAGGGGATGTTCGTGAGCTGCCGATCTTTCCAGAGGAAATACAGCCAGTTACCGTGCACCAGAGGCAGGAAAAGGGCTGTACCCAGAGCGAGCGTCGCCATGCGGATTGCGTAAGCGCGGACGCCGCCCCCGCTTACCTCTCCGAACACGTCGAAGCTGACTGACTTGTGCTCCGTCTCCTCCACGAAGTGCCAGAACAGCATGGCGGCGACTTCCTGCCTGGTATCGTCCCACAGTTCCGGATGATCGAGCATTACCTGGGAAATCACGGCCGTGAAATGCTCGAAGTTCGCGGCCATGGCGCACTGGGTGGCGCCGCCCAGGTAGCGTTGAAGGGGCTTTCTGATCGCCTTGAACACGGCCTCCGCCCGGTCTATTGGAATGCCGTGCGCGACCATCGCTTCATTCATGGCGTCATGCTCCCGTGCATGGGAGCGTTCCTGTCGAATAAAGCTGATCGCGGCTTTGCGCACTGACGGATCGTGAAGATTCTCGAGTTGCTTACTCGTGGCCTGCATGACCCAGCGCTCGCCGTCCGGCACCGCGGCCAGGATCGCGTTCATCCAGTGAGTGATCCACGGATCGTTGTTGAACCAGTGGCGCGGCACCGTCTCCGGGCTCATGCCGAAATTCAAATCCCTGTGTTCGACTTCATCGTAACCAATCTTGCGGCTCGCGATCACCATGTCGACCTCCTGAGTAGTTCGACTGTTGAGTCACTTTATTTGGGCGATTGACCAAATGTCAAGGCCCGAAAAAAGCAGTCAGTGGATATCTTCGCGCGCCGGGAAACAGATCGCGTCAGACCGGCGGGAAAGGCCGGTCGAGATACGGTACAAAAGAAAGGAAACGGAATGCCGGAGCGTGGTACCGGACCACTAGGGGGCAGGGGGTAGAGTGTGCCGGGAACCGGCGTGCTGCCGGTACTGATCGGGCGAAAGACCGAACCAGCGCTTGAAGGCACGCCTGAAATTGGCTCCGTCATGATAGTTCATCAACGCGGCGATGGCTTCGATCGAAAGCTTGCTGTCACACAGGTAGCTGATCGCTTGCCGGGATAGGATTTCGTCACGAATTTTCCTAAAACTACTGTTTTCCTCCTTGAGCTTGCGAGCGAGAGTGCGTTTGCTCATGAAAAGGGAGGCCGCTGCTTCGTCTTCGCTGAGCGAACCGGGGGGTCTCGATAGCATCATCTTCTTAAGCCGGGTCTGGTAGCTGGGCTTGTGGTTCTGAAGCTCGGCAAGCATTGATTCACATTGCTCAAGAGCCAGGCGGTAATTTTCATGATTGGCGGAGGCGTTCGGTTCCAGGCACAGTGCCATCGGCAGTTTTAGTGTGAACTTATCGGAGCCAAAACGAATGCGACCGGGCAAGTAGTCCGAGTACATCGCGTGGTACTCAGGTGTCCGGTGGGTAAAACAAATTTCAGCCTCATGTAGTGGGCGACCGACAACGAACTCGCCGAATTCAAGCAGCACCACGATCATGGTATCCGCCAGGCAACGCTCGATATCCGCGTCCAGCGGCACTTGGAAGTCCAGTCGGCATTCCAGGTGTTCTTCAGCTTCCTGCAGGTGTAGCTCGACGATGCTTGCGCGAGTAGGTAGGAATGTCTGAATCGCCTGTAGCGCGGTGAGCAGGTCCGGACTGCTCGAGGCGGCAAAACCGATGGCGCCGTGGGTCGCCGGGGTCAGACGCTTACCCAGCCGTAAGCCGAACTCAAACTGGCCCGACAACGCCAGTGCATTGCGTAAAATCCGCACCTGGTGAGCTGGCGTGAGCAGACTGTCCTCGCCCAGAAATTGCGCGATACCGAGACCGGTACCTTGCAGCAACGAGGGTAGCTGGCTGACGGTTAAGTCCAGCTCGCGGGCAATAAGTCGTGAATAGTTCGACGGAATGCCGCCTTCCGAAGCTTTCGGTTCACCCTTCTGCTGTGTCATTGATACGGTCCGTTGATAGGCATGCCTGTCTTTAAATGACCCCAGTGTGTCAATAAATGACCTCCCCGGCAAGCGAATCAACAACCACGATGCAGTCATTAAGTTACTTGCTGGAGAAAGGTCTTGGGTAAGATTACGTTCATTGAGCATGACAGTACCGAGCACATTGCCGAGTTTGAATCTGGTTCCTCGCTGATGCAGGTTGCTGTTAATAACGCTGTGCCCGGCATCGACGGAGACTGCGGTGGGGAATGCGCCTGCGGCACCTGCCACGTGATAGTGACCGATGAATGGTTCGGAAAGACCGGGGAAATAAATGATGCTGAAGAGCAGATGTTGTCCATGACTCCGGAGCGGGCAGAAACTTCTCGGCTGGGCTGTCAGATTCGAACCACTGAGGCGATGGACGGTATGACCGTTCTGTTGCCTGAATTTCAGATGTAGCGGGAGGTCACCATGTCAACCAAGTCAGGCACGAACGATGCCATGCAAACAAAGATGATTAATGCCACATCGAGATTGGTGCCTATGCACTTACAGATCAAGGCACTCAAATCTCTGATGAAAGCGAAGAAAAAGGCACTGGGGTCAACACGCCCACAGGTCAAGTTTCTCGAACAGCCCGTGCCTGACGTCAATACCCTGGCACTTGAGGATATTGACACCAGCAACCCTTTTCTGTATCGGCAAGATCAGTGGGGTGCCTATTTCAAGCGGTTACGTGATGAGGCACCGGTGCACTTCCAGAAAAGCAGCCAGTTCGGGCCATTCTGGTCGGTGACACGCTATGAAGACATTTTGTTCGTCGATAAGAATCACGAGCTCTTTTCCTCCGAGCCACAAATCATTCTGGGTGATCCTCCGGAAGGGTTGTCGGTGGAAATGTTTATCGCCATGGATCCGCCAAAACATGATGTGCAACGCCGGGCGGTCCAAGGTGTGGTGGCACCCCAGAATCTCAAGGAAATGGAGGGGCTGATCCGGCAGCGCGCCGCCGAGGTGCTCGACAGTCTGCCCCTGGACAAGGCTTTCAACTGGGTGCCGGCAGTGTCCAAGGAGTTGACCGGGCGTATGTTGGCAACGTTGCTGGATTTCCCTTACGAGCAGCGTCACAAGCTGGTTGATTGGTCGGACCGACTGTCCGGAGCATCTTCGGCGACTGGTGGCGAGTTTACCGACGAAGACATCATGTTTGACGATGCCGCGGACATGGCCTGGTCATTCTCGAGGCTTTGGCGAGACAAGGAGGCACGACGCAAGGCTGGCGAGCCTCCGGGTTTCGACTTGATCAGCATGCTACAGAGTAACGAGGATACCCGGGATTTGATTAACCGTCCGATGGAGTTTATCGGCAACCTGGCGCTGCTGATTGTTGGCGGCAATGACACCACCCGCAACTCCATGAGCGGCGGTGTGCTGGCCCTGAATCAGTTCCCCGAGGAATTCATCAAGCTGAAGAAAAACCCGGAATTGATTCCGAACATGGTTTCGGAAATTATCCGCTGGCAAACTCCACTCGCGCACATGCGCCGGGTTGCCACGCAGGACGTGGAGCTGCGTGGTCAGACCATTAAGAAAGGGGACCGCGTGTTGATGTGGTATGCCTCCGGTAATAGAGACGAACGAAAGTTCGAAAATCCCGACCAGCTTATTATTGATCGAAAGGACGCGCGGAATCATATTTCCTTTGGCTACGGCATTCACCGTTGCATGGGCAACCGTCTGGCTGAGTTGCAATTGCGGATTTTGTGGGAAGAGTTACTCAAGCGCTTTGATAACATAGAGGTCGTGGGTGAGCCCGAGCGTGTGCAGTCCAACTTTGTGCGGGGCTATTCCAAGCTAATGGTCAAGTTGACCGCAAAAAATTGAATTCACGTCCGGAGCCGATGTCATCCGAACAGTTCGATTATGTCGTGGTTGGGGCGGGCTCGGCCGGATGCGTCGTCGCCAACCGTCTATCCGAATGCGGCCGCCATTCGGTGCTGTTGCTTGAGGCCGGTCCGGAGAGTCGCCGCAATCCGTTCGTGAATATGCCGCTGGGCTTTCTGCAGCTGATCTTCAGTCGTCGCGTTAACTGGCAGTTCAATACCGAGCCGCAACGGCACATGTATGGCCGTGCCTTATATCAGCCACGAGGCAAGATGGTCGGCGGGTCCAGCGGCATGAACGCGCAGGTCTACATTCGCGGACATGCCCGGGACTACGACGAGTGGGCACGGCTCGGTTGCGAGGGGTGGTCGTATGCCGATGTGTTGCCTTACTTCCGAAGATCCGAACATTTCGAGCCGGAGTTGGCGGCTCTTGAAACGGCGTTTCATGGTCGGGGTGGCCCGCTTAATGTTGCCGAGCGCCGCTATACCAATCCGCTAAGCACGGCGTTCGTCAAGGCGGCGATGCAGGCGGGCCACCGGCGCAACCCGGATTTCAACGGACGTGAGCAGGAAGGCGTGGGCTACTACTATGTTTATCAGAAGGACGGCGCGCGCTGTAGCAATGCGCGTGCCTATCTCGAACCCGCGGCGTTTCGGTCCAACCTGACTGTCCGCAGCGGAGCGCACGTCACGCGTGTGTTGCTCCAGGGCGGCCATGCCACCGGTGTCGAATATCGGAGCGGGAAGGGGCTGGCTCAGGTCCGTGCCCGGCGCGAAGTAGTTCTCTGCGGCGGCGCGTTTAATTCTCCGCAGCTGCTGATGCTTTCTGGAATCGGGCCGCGCGGTGAACTGTCCCGGCACGGGATTGAATTGCGTCATGAGCTGGAGGGCGTGGGACGGAATCTGCAGGATCACATCGACGTGTTCGTGCGTGTTAGAGCGCGCGACCGCCAGAGCATTTCCATGCATCCGAGCTACTGGTTCAAGGGCCTTCGGGCCCTGCTGCAGTATCTGAGCGGTCGTCGCGGTTTACTGTCGAGTAACGGCGCCGAGGCCGGTGGGTTTATTCGTTCCCGTGCGGAAGAGCCGATCCCCGACTTGCAACTGCATTTCGGGCCGATGCTGTACGCTGATCACGGGCGGGATATGAAGACCGCGATGAGCGGTTATGGTTACATCGTGATGATTTATGGGCTCCGGCCTTTGTCGCGCGGCCACGTCGGTTTGCACAGTGCCGATCCCTTCGCGGCACCGCTGATAGACCCCAATTATATGGCTGAGCCCGCCGATGTCGAGAGACTCGTTCGGGGGGTGCGTTTAGTCCGCAGGATTCTGGAGCAGCCGGCTTTCGCGTCTCACCACGAGGTCGAGATATCGCCGGGACCGACGCTGCGCAGTGACGAAGACCTCGCCAGATGGGTGAGGCGTAGCGGCGAGTCGGCCTACCACCCTGTAGGTACCTGTAAGATGGGGTTGGATCCAATGGCGGTGGTCGATCCCCGACTGCGCGTGCATGGCCTCCGGTCCCTGCGGGTGGTTGATGCTTCCGTTATGCCGACCCTGGTGGGCGGAAATACTCATCAGCCGGCGACCATGATTGGCGAGAAGGGGGCCGAGATGATTCTCGAGGATTTCAAGGTTTCCCGCGGCCGATCGCGGTATTGAGTGCGGCGTGCTCGTCCCCATGGCGTTTGTAATCGTGAAATCGGACCCCAAGGCACAGTAGAAAAGAGATAGGCTATGACGAACAATCAGAAACAAACGACGGTCATCGTTGGCGGCGGGCACGCGGCGGGAGCGCTTTTGACAACACTGTTGCAAAAGAAATATCAGCATAAAGTGATTCTGGTGGGCGAAGAGCCCCACCCACCCTATCAGCGCCCGCCTCTGTCCAAGAATTACCTGACAGGCGAAGTTGATCAGGGTTCACTGTATTTGAAGCCAAGTTCAATATATGAAAAGGCGGGTCATCAGTTGCGGCTCGGTGTGCGAGTCGTGCAAATCGATCGAAACAACAAAATCATCCGGTTGTCGGACCAGAGCACCTTGAAATACGATCAACTTGTCCTGGCCACGGGATCGCGTGTTCGGCGTTTGAATGCGCCGGGAGCGGACTTGAAAGGCATTCACTATTTGCATGATATAGCCGATGCGGATAACTTGCGCCAACAATTAGTTGCAGGGAAACGTTTGGTCATCGTGGGTGGCGGCTATATCGGTCTCGAGGTCGCCGCCAGCGCAAACAAGAGCGGCGTCGATGTCACCGTACTGGAAGCCGCTGATCGGCTTATGCAACGGGTTACTGGGCCGGAAATGTCCGCATTCTTTTACGCCAAGCATACTGACGCCGGCGTGGACGTACGTTTGAACACCGCGGTTACCGGCTTCGAAGCGGGAGAGCAAGGTTGTGTGACGGGCGTGAGATTGGCGAACGGCGGTATCGTGCCGGCCGATATCGTGCTTGTTTCCATCGGTGTTCTTCCGGAAACCGCTCTAGCCGAGGCCGCGGGCTTGCCCTGTGATGACGGTATTGTCGTTGACGAGTTTACTCGTACCGCGGATCCCGCTGTCCTGGCGATCGGCGACTGTACCCGCCACCGGAATCTGTTATTTGAAAAGATGCAACGACTTGAGTCCGTGGCGAATGCCGTCGATCAGGCTCGTACTGCGGCGGCGACGCTTATGGGTGAGCGCGTGCCCTACACAAGCGTGCCGTGGTTCTGGTCGAACCAGTTTAACGTACGCTTACAAATGGTGGGGTTATCTCAAAACCACGATCAGCGGGTGGTTCGCGGTGATCCCTCGGATGAAGCGTTTGTGGTATTCTATTTACGCGGAAGCCGGCTGGTGGCCGTTGACGCGGTAAATCTGCCCATGGCCTTCATGGTCGGGAAGAAGCTTGTATATCAAGGCAAGGACGTCGATGTTGAAGCATTGAAAGATCCGAGCACCGAATTGAAATCGTTGGTATAAGGCATGATACCGAAGCAGCATCGGCATTCGGTGCGACGCAGACCGTACACGGCCCGGACCTCCTCCCTGGCCAGCTGACCAAGGCCGGTGGTGCTTAGCCGATGACTTGTGAGAAAATCAGCGGGCCGCGCGGATCTTCGGCGTGACGAGCCATTACGGGGAAGTCGTCGGTCTGACGCAGGCAATGGACTCTCGCAATTCGGATTCGCGCCGTACCCCGAGGCCGGAGGAGAAAAACCATGAGAAAAAAGCGCCCGGCCGGTCCGGCCCGGTCTGATCGTCAGTTTGTATTGACATCCGCCGCTCGACTGTTTCGTGAGCAGGGCTATGACCGGACCACGGTGAAAGAAATCGCAAAAGCGTGTAATTTGCTGCCCGGCAGCCTTCATTACCGGTATCAGGCCAAGGAGGATATTCTTGTTGATCTGATGCGCCTTGGTTTGGAGCAAACCTCGACTGCTGTCTCCGAAGCCGTGGCCGGTGCGGCGGAACCCGTGGAGCAGTTGCGTAGAGGCATCAATGCGCACCTTCAGATGCTGGTCAGCGGCTCGGACATGGTCTATGTACTGTTGTTTGAGTGGCGTTCTCTGCGCGGCGAGGCACGTAAGGAGATGATCAAGTTGCGCGACCGTTATGAGTCCCTCTGGGCGACTATGCTCAAGTCACTGGCGGAGAAAGGGGTAATTCGAAAGGAAGTGGATCTTGATTTGCTGCGGCTTATAGGCCTCGGCGCGCTCAACTGGGTAGCCACCTGGTTTAGCGACGATGGTCGCTACACGCTAGAGGAGATAGGTGATTTTGTCTGGCGCATGATCCGGGACGCGGTGCTAAAGGAGCGCCGGCACGATGTGCGGACTGAATACGGTTGATCGGCGCCCCTATGGCTCTAACGTCAGGCCCCGGAGCATCGGCGCCTCGGTGAACCCCGCTCCGGCAAGGCGCGGTCTTTGGATTGATCACGACAGAAAGTTCGCCAGAAGTGGGTCTGGGCAAGAGGCGCCCGGTGGCGGATCATTGGCGGTTTTGAATCGGTTTCTGCTACACTCGCGCATTGGGCCAAGTCCCGCTCTGCTACCCAGCATGAAACGAAGCTCCCGCTAAACGCGGGCTTTTTATTCCGTATCCGTTCGTCGCCAGACGCTGGTCCGCCCGTCGGAGCCCCCATGATTGAAGACGCCAAACCCGCCGGTTTGCTCAAACGCTTTATGGCCCTGGTTTACGACGGCTTCCTGGTGATCGCCCTGTGGTTCGTCAGCGCCGGCCTGTTCGTGCTTCTCTATAACCATACCGGCCTGCCGGTGCAGGACATCAACGGCGTCACCCGCGCCGACCCGATGGTGCTGCGCGGCGTGCTGTTCCCGCTGCTGATCCTGGAAACCTGGGCCTTTTACGCCTGGTTCTGGCTGCACGGCGGCCAGACCCTGGGCATGCGCGCCTGGCGCCTGCAGGTGCGCGACTACCGGGGCGGCCCCATGCGTTTCTGGCAGACGGTGGCCCGTTTCGCCGCCGCCGGGCTGTCCTGGCTGACCCTCGGCGCCGGTTATCTGGTGGTGCTGGTGCACCCGCACCAGACCCTGCATGACCGCCTGTCGCTCACCGCCACCGTGGTGTTGCCCCGGCCCGGCGCCGCCGCCAAGGGCGGCGCGAAGGGCAAGAGCGGAAAAAGCGGCAAGCGGTGAGGACGGTTCCGTGCGTGTAGACGACTTCGATTTCGAGCTGCCCGATGCGCTGATCGCGCGTCATCCGCCCGCCGAGCGCCGCGACGCCCGGCTGCTGACCCTGACCGGGGACGGTTTCGGGCACCGTCGCTTCCCCGATCTGGCCGACCACCTGCGCCCCGGTGATCTGTTGGTGTTCAACGACACCCGCGTGATCCCGGCCCGATTGCACGGGCAGAAAGACAGTGGCGGCCGGGTGGAAGTGCTGGTGGAGCGGCTGCTGGAAGGCCACGAGACGCTGGCCCATGTGCGCGCCTCCAAGTCGCCCAAGCCCGGCGGCTGGCTGCATTTCGAGCAGGGCGTGGCCGCCCAGGTGCGTGGCCGGCGGGGCGAGCTGTTCCATCTGCTGTTCACCGGGTGCGAGTCGGTGCTGGACGCCCTGGAGCGCATCGGCCATGTGCCGCTGCCGCCTTATATCGACCGCCCTGACGAGGCCGCCGACCTGGAACGCTACCAGACGGTTTATGCCCGGGAGCCGGGCGCCGTGGCCGCGCCCACCGCCGGGCTGCATTTCGACGAGCCGTTCCTGGATCAGTTACGCGATCAGGGCGTGGACACCGGCTTCGTGACCCTGCACGTGGGCGCCGGCACCTTCCAGCCGGTGCGCGTGGACCGGGTCGAGGACCATCATATGCACAGCGAGCGGTTCCGGGTGCCGGCGCCGCTGGTGGAGCAGGTGGCGGCCACCCGTGCCGGTGGCGGCCGCGTGGTGGCGGTGGGCACCACCGCCCTGCGTGCCCTGGAGGCGGCCTCGGCGGACGGCGCTCTGCGCGCCGGCGAGGCGGAGACCGACATCTTTATTTACCCGGGCTATCGCTTCCGGCAGGTGGACGCCCTGGTCACCAATTTCCATTTGCCCCGCTCCACGCTGCTGATGCTGATCAGCGCCTTCGCCGGCCGTGAGCGGGTGCTGGCGGCCTACCGGGAAGCGGTGCGAGAGCAATACCGTTTCTTCAGTTATGGGGACGCCATGTTTATCGAACGCGCCGGGCACGGCGACGGGGAGGCCTGATGTCACGACTGACCTTCGACCTGCTGGGCAACGACGGCCGCGCCCGGCGTGGCCGTCTGACCTTCCCGCGCGGCACCGTGGAAACGCCGGCCTTCATGCCGGTGGGCACCTACGGCACGGTCAAGGCCATGCTGCCCCGGGACCTGGCCGACATCGGCGCGGAGATCTGTCTGGGCAACACCTTCCATCTGATGCTGCGCCCCGGCACCGAGGTGATCGGCGCCCACGGTGGTCTGCACGGCTTCATGCAGTGGGACAAACCGATCCTCACCGATTCCGGTGGCTTTCAGGTGTTCAGCCTCGGCGAGTTGCGCAAGATCTCCGAGCAGGGCGTGGTGTTCCGCAGCCCGATCAACGGCGACCGCATCGAGCTGGGTCCCGAGATCGCCATGCGCGTGCAGCGCGACCTGGGCAGCGACATCTGCATGATCTTCGACGAGTGCACCCCCTTTCCGGCCACGGAAAAGGAGGCGGCGGACTCCATGCGGCTGTCCCTGCGCTGGGCGGAGCGGTCCAAACGGGCCCATTTCGACGACCTGGGGAACGATGCGGCCTGTTTCGGCATCGTACAGGGGGGCATGTACGACGCGCTGCGCCGGGAATCACTGGCCGGCCTCACCGACATCGGCTTCGACGGCTATGCCATCGGCGGCCTCAGCGTTGGCGAGCCGCCGCAGGAGATGCTGCGTACCCTGGGCGAACTGACACCGCACATGCCCGGTGAACGGCCGCGATACCTGATGGGGGTGGGGCGGCCGGAAGACATTGTCGAGGCGGTGCGCCGCGGCGTGGACATGTTCGACTGCGTGATGCCCACGCGCAACGCGCGCAACGGCCATTTGTTCACCGCCGAAGGCGTGATCAAGATTCGCAACGCGCGCCATCGCCACGACCTGGGGCCCCTGGAAGAAGACTGTGATTGCTATACGTGCCGGCACTTCTCGCGCAGCTATCTGCACCATCTGGATCGCTGCAACGAAATGCTCGGCGCGCAGCTCAACACCATCCACAATCTGCGCTATTACCAGCGCCTGATGGCTGGATTGCGGGGGGCTATTGAAGCGGGTACATTGAGCGCCTTTATTAGTGACTTCTACGCGGCCCTGGGCCGTCCCGTACCCGCGCTTTAACGACGATAACGTGGAGTAACGTAATGAACTGGTTGATTTCTCCCGCGCACGCCCAGACCGGCGGCGCCGCACCCGGTGGTGGCGGCATCGAGCTGATCATGCTGGTGGTGATGGTGGTGGTGTTCTACTTCTTCCTGATCCGCCCGCAGCAGAAGCGCGCCAAGGAGCACAAGAACCTGGTGCAGAGCCTGAACAAAGGCGACGAAGTAATGACCAGCGGCGGCATTCTGGGCCGGGTCACCAAGGTCACCGACGACTTCGTGGTGCTCGAGATCGCCAACAATCTGGAAATCAAGCTGCAAAAACAGAGTGTCCAGGCCACGCTGCCCAAGGGCACCATCAAATCGATTTGAAGTAACGCCTTATGACCCGCTATCCGCGCTGGAAATTCTTCCTGCTGTTGGCCGTCCTTCTGGGGTGCGGCCTTTACGCCCTGCCGAACATCTTCCCGGACGTTCCCGCCGTTCAGATCAGTGCCAATGCCGCCGGCGAGGAGGTGCCCGCGTCGGTACGCCGCCAGGTGGCCGAGGCGCTGGACCAGGCCGGGGTGGAACATGGCCCCGGCGAAGCCGTCAATACTTCCTGGCTGGTACGGCTGGACAGCACCAATGACCAGCTGCGGGCGCGGCAACTGCTCAGCGATCGCCTGGGCGACGACTACGTGGTGGCGCTCAACCTGGCGCCCACCACGCCGCAATGGCTGCGCGCCGTCGGTGCCTCGCCCATGAACCTGGGCCTGGATCTGCGCGGTGGCGTGCATTTCCTGCTGCAGGTGGACATGGAAACGGTGATCCGGCAGCGCATGGAAGCCTGGTCCGGCCAGGCCAAGATGGCCCTGCGCGACGAGGGTATCCGCTACCGGGACGTGGCCATCGACGGCCAGAAGCTGGTGGCGACCTTCGACGATCAGGTGGCCGCCGACGCGGCGCGGGCGCCGCTGCGCACCGCCCTGCCGGAGTTCACCCTGAATCAGGCGGAGGAAAGCCCGCGTCTGACGCTGACCCTGAACGCGTCCACCCTGGAAGAGTTGCAGGACTACGCGGTGGAGCAGAACCGCACCGCCCTCAACAACCGGGTCAATGAACTGGGCGTCGCCGAAGCGGTGGTGCAGCGCCAGGGCGCCGACCGCATCGTGGTGCAGCTGCCGGGCGTGCAGGACGCCGCCCAGGCCCGCCGCATCCTGGGCCGCACCGCGACCCTGGAGTTCCGTCTGGTGGCGGATCAGTACTCCGCCCAGCGCGCCGCCACCGGCATCGCGCCTCCGGGCACCGAGATCTTCCCGTTCCGCGACCAGAACAACCGTCCGGTGATCCTGGAAAAATCCAAGATCGCCACCGGTGACCAGGTCACCAACGCGCAGATGGGCTTCGACCAGCAGAGCGGGTCGCCCCAGGTGAACGTGGAGCTGGACTCCACCGGCGCGCGCAGCATGCAGCGGGTCACCTCCAAGAACGTGGGCAACCCCATGGCGGTGCTGTTCATCGAGACCAAGACGGAAATGAAGACCGTCGAGGGCGAGAACGGCGAGCGCCGTCAGGTGCCGGAAAGCACCACCGACCGCTACGTCATCAATGTGGCCACCATCCAGGACACCCTGGGCAGCCGCTTCCGCATCACCGGTCTGGACAGCCCGGCGGAGGCCTCGGAGCTGGCGCTGCTGCTGCGCGCCGGTTCGCTGGCGGCGCCGGTGACCATCGTCGAGGAACGCACCATCGGCCCGAGCCTGGGGCGCGAGAACATCGAGGCGGGCCTCAAGTCCATGGTGCTGGGCATGGCCCTGGTGCTGGTGTTCATGCTGGTCTGGTACAAGGTGTTCGGCATCTTCGCCAACATCGCCCTGCTCGGTAACCTGGTGATCATCGTCGGCGTCATGTCGCTGATCCCCGGCGCCACCCTGACCCTGCCGGGCATCGCCGGCATCGTGCTGACGGTGGGCATGGCGGTGGACGCCAACGTGCTGATCTACGAACGCATCCGCGAGGAACTGCGCAACGGGCGCCGCCCCCGCGAGGCCATCGACGAAGGTTACAACCGTGCCTTCACCACCATTCTGGACGCCAACATCACCACCATGATCGTCGCGGTGATCCTGTTCTCCGCCGGTACCGGCTCGGTGCAGGGTTTCGCGGTGACGCTGTTCATCGGCATTCTCTCGTCCATGTTCACGGCCATCATCGGCACCCGCGCGATGGTGGAAATGACCTACGGTCGCGGCGCGCGCGCGCCGTCCAAACTGAGCATCTGAGGCGGTCATGTCCGGGAGCAAGACTATGTCCAACAGCAAGAAAATGATCAATTTCATGGGCGTGCGGAAGGTGCTCGGCGTGATGTCGATCTGCCTGGTGATCGCGTCCATCATTCTGCTCGCCACCCGTGGCCTGAACCTGGGGCTGGATTTCACCGGCGGCACCAACGTGGTGGTGGAAAGCCCCGCGGACATCGACATCGCCGGTGCCCGCGACACCCTGGAGCAGGCCGGCTTCGAGGACGCGGTGGTGCAGCAGTACGGCTCGTCCCGGGACCTGAGCATCCGCGTGCCGCCCCAGGACGGTATCGAGGCGGACCAGGTGGGCCAGCGGGTGTTCCAGTCCCTGGCCGGCAGCATTGACGGGCTGCAGCTCAAGCAGGTGGAGTTCGTCGGCCCGCAGGTGGGCGATGAACTGCGCGACCAGTCCGGCCTGGCGCTGCTGATGGCGCTGGGGTTGATGCTGGTGTACGTGTGGTTCCGGTTCACCAACAAGTTCGGCATCGCCACGGTGGCGGCGCTGCTGCACGACGTGATCATCGTGCTGGGGCTGTTCTCACTGCTGCGCTGGCCGTTCGATCTGACGGTGCTGGCGGCGGTGCTGGCGCTGATCGGCTACTCGCTGAACGACTCCATCGTGGTGGCCGACCGCATCCGCGAGAATTTCCGCAACACCCGGGAAACCGACCCCCATGTGATCGTCAACGGCGCCATCAACGAAACCCTGACCCGGACCATCAACACCTCCTTCACCACCATGCTGGTGTTGATCGCCCTGTTCTTCTTCGGCGGCGAGGTGATGCGCGCTTTCTCCGAGGCGCTGCTGGTGGGGATTTTCGTGGGCACCTACTCGTCCATCTACGTGGTCGCCAACCTGCTGTTCACCCTCGGCGTGTCCAAGGAAGACTTCCTGATCCCCGAGAAGGAAGAAATCGACGAAATGCCCTGAGCGGTCATGAGCCGTGGGGGCGGTCGGGCGACCGCTCCCACGGCTGTCTCTTTTTCCTCTTCACCAGTCCTGTTTTTCCATCCACGGAATAATGCGCTCGAACGCCGCCTCGATCTGGTCCAGGGAGGTGGAGTAGCTGATGCGCAGGGCGTTGGCGCAGCTGTCGCCGAAGGTTTCCCCGGCCACCGTGCATACCCCGGTCTCGCGCAGCAGTTTCAGCGCCACGTTGCCGCCGTTGACGCCGTCGGGCAGGGACGGGAACAGGTAGAAGGCGCCGTCCGGCCGGTAGCCGGTCAGGTGCGGCGTCTGCTGGACCAGGTCCACCAGCCGGTCGCGGCGGCGCTGGTATTCCGTGAGCATGTCGTCGATAAAAGTCCGGTCGCCGCGCAGGGCCGCCACGCCGGCCCACTGGCAGGGCGTGTTCGCCACCGTGGTGGTGAACATGTGGTAGCGCCGCAGCTTCTTGATCGCCCCCTGGCTGGCCATCAGCCAGCCAATGCGCATGCCCGCCATGCTGAAGGTTTTTGAGAAACTGGACACCACCATCACGTGGTCCAGGTCCGAGCAGCAGGACAGCACGCTGGGGTATTCCCGGCCGTCGTAGATCAGGTGGTCATAGACTTCGTCGCTGATCACGTAGACGCCCCGGTAGGCCGCTTCCTGGACGATGGCTTCCACGGTTTCCCGGGGATAGACGGTGCCGGTGGGATTGCTGGGGGAGTTCAGCACGATGGCGTAAGTGTTGGCGTCGATGGCGTCGATCACTTCCTGGGGATCGAGCTGATGCTGGTTCTCGGCGCGGGTGGGGATGGTCTTGACCACGCCGCCGTTCATGCGGATCAGCGGCGCGTACAGCATGAACGAGGGTTCCGGCACGATGAATTCGCGGCCCGGCGCCGAGGTGGCGGTGAGCGCCAGGTAGATGGCCTCGGTGGCGCCGGTGGTGATCATGATGTTTTCCGGCGCCAGGGTGCGGTGATAGCGCTCGCCATAATACTCGGCCAGCGCCTCCAGCAGTTCCGGCAGGCCGGCGTCCATGGTGTAGCCGGTCTGGCCCGCCTGCAGCGCGTCCACCGCCGCCTGCACCACATGCTCCGGTGGCTTCAGGTCGGGCTGGCCGATGGACAGATGGATCACATCGTCCATGGTCGCCGCCAGGTTCACCATGCGGCGGATGCCGGGCACCGGAATGGTCAGCAGGGCCGGGTTCCAGATCGGGTCCTCGGTTTCGTAGAAGTCCGTATCCAGGTTGATGTTGCTCATGGTCACGCCTCCAGGCCGGCGAGCGCCAGCTGCGGGCGCCCGGTGAACGGACGGGCCTGCTCATAGAGATGGCCGGCCTTGAGCACCAGTTCGTCCTGGAAGCGGCGGCCGACGATCTGCAGGCCCATGGGCAGGCCGTCGCCGGCCAGCCCCAGGGGCACCGACAGGGCCGGCTGACCGGTCAGGTTGAACGGGTAGGTAAAGGGCGTCCAGGTGGGCCAGCGGGTGCTGGGCCAGTCCCGGGGCACCTCCCGGTTGGTGTCGAAAGCGGTGATCGGCAGGGTGGGGGTGAGCAGCAGGTCGTACTTCTGATGGAACACGGCCATGCGTTCGGACAGCGCCATGCGCTCGTTGACCGCCGCCAGATAATCCAGCATCGACAGCTTCTCGGCTTTCTCCACCACCTGCACCAGGGCCGGGTCCATCAGGGCGCGCTTGCGCGGGCCCAGGTCCCGGCAGGCGTTGGCGGCGCCGCCGTAGAACAGATGGCCGAAGGCGGCCAGCGGGTTGCTGAAGCCCGGGTCCACTTCCACCACGGTGGCGCCCAGCTCGCGGAACACCGCCACCGCCTCGGCGGTGGCCCGTTCGATGTCCGGGTCCACGTCCACATAGCCCAGATTATTGCTGTAGGCGATGCGCAGGTCCTTGAGGTCGCCGGCCAGGGCGGCCAGATAGTCCACCTGGCGGCGCGGCGCCGCCTGGGCGTCGCGGCTGTCCGCCTCGGTGAGCACCTGCATCATCAGCGCGCAGTCCTCCACCGAGCGGGTCATGGGGCCGGCGTGGGCGAGGGTGCCGAAGGGGCTGGCCGGCCAGTGCGGCACCTCGCCGAAGGTGGGCTTATGGCCGACGATGCCGCAGAAGGCGGCGGGAATGCGGATCGAGCCGCCGGCGTCGGTGCCCAGGGCCAGCGGCGCCATGCCGGCGGACACCGCCGCCGCCGAGCCGCCGCTGGAACCGCCGGCGGTTTTCTCCGGATTCCAGGGATTGTTGGTGGGCCCGCACAGCGGGCTGTCGGTGATGCCCTTCCAGCCGAATTCCGGCGTGGTGGTCTTGCCCAGCGGCACATAGCCGTGGCGTTCCAGGGCGGCCACCGCCGGCGAGCGCTTGTTCAAGGTGCTGTCCGGGTCGATGGTGCGCGAGCCCTTGAGGGTGGGCCACATGGGGGTGAGGAACACGTCCTTCACCGCCACCGGGATGCCGTCCAGCAGGCCCCGGGGTTCCCCCTTGCGGTAGCGCGCCTCGGCGGCGCCGGCCTCGGCCAGGGTGGTGTCCCGGTCGATCAGGCACCAGGCGTTGAGGGCGTGATCGTGATGCTGCACATGGTCAAGCAGGCCGGCGGCCACCTCCACCGGCGACAGCTCGCCGCTTTCGAAGGCGCGCTTCAGCGCCGTGGCGGTGAGTGCCCTGATGTCTTCGGCCATGGCTTTCCTCCTCCTTCAACGGCGTCCGTATCCCCGCGCCGTGTCCACCGGATTGGCCAGCGGCTCGCCGAGCCGCCAGCGGTTGAAGTTGTCCACGAACTGCTCACCCAGGGCCCGGCGCCAACCGATAAAGTCGCCGGCCATATGGGCGGAAAGCATCACATTGTCGAAGCCCCACAGCGGGTGGTCCGCCGGCAGCGGCTCCTGCTCGAACACGTCCAGGGCGGCGCCGGCCAGATGGCCGTCCAGGGCATCCATCAGGGCGGCGGTGCGCACGATGGCGCCGCGCCCCACATTGATGAACACCGCCCCGGGTTTCATAAGGTGAAAATGATGGTGGTCGAACAGACCCTCGGTGTCCGGGGTCAGCGGGGCGGTGACGATCACGTAATCGGCTTCGCCGAGCAGCTCCGGCAGGTCCTCCTGGCCGTGCACCCGGGAGAACGCCGGGTCGTGATCGCGGGGCCGGCGGGCGGTGCCGACCACCTCCATGCCCACCGCGCCCAGCACGGTGGCCACCTCGCGGCCGATGGAGCCGGCCCCCACCACCAGAGCGCGGGCGCCCCGGATCAGGGCGGTTTCCCGGTGGTCCCAGCGTCGCTGCCGCTGGCGGGACAGATTGGTGAGGGTGTCCTTGGCGAACAGCAGCACCGCGCCCAGCACGTACTCGGCGATGCCCCGGTCGAACAGGCCGGCGGCATTGGTCACCGGGAAGTCGCCGTCGCGGATCGGCGGAATCATCAGGGCGTCGACGCCGGCGCTGGTGGCGTGCACCCAGCGGATCGGGCAGGGGTCCGGCCAGGCCGCCTCCAGGGCCTCCACCCGGAAGTCGGTGACCACCAGCACATCGGTGTCGGCGAGTGCCTCGGCGAGGCCGTCGTCGCCCTGCAGCTGGCGCACCCGGGCGAGCCCGTTCAGGGCCTTCAGGCCCGGCAGCGGCGGCTCGTCCGGCGCCAGCAGCACGGTCACCCGGGTGTCGCTCATGCGGTTTCCTCCAGGGCGTCGCGGAACAGGTCCACGGCGCGGTCGATTTCCTCGCGGCTGACAGTGAGCGGCGGCAGCCAGCGCACGATCTGGCCATGGGTGCCGCAGCGCAGCAGCAGCAGCCCGTTGCGTTCGGCGGCCTTGAGCACGGCGGCGGCGCGCTCGCCGTCCGGCTGGCGCGGGCCGGCGCCGATTTCCATGCCGCGCATCAGGCCCATGCCGCGCACCTCGTCGACACAGTCGTACTCGGCTTTCAGGGCGTCCAGACGTTGCGCCAGGTGGTCGCCCTCGGCGGCGGCCCGGGCCACCAGGTCTTCCTGCTCGATCACGTCCAGGGTGGCCAGGGCGGCGGCGCAGGCCACCGCGTTGGCGCCGTAGGTGCCGCCCTGGGAGCCGGGCCAGCCTTCCGCCATCAGCGCCCGGCTGCCGGCCACCGCCGACAGCGGGTAGCCGCTGGCCAGCCCCTTGGCGGTCACCAGCAGGTCCGGTTGCACGTCGAAATGCTGGTGGCTCCAGAAGCGCCCGGTGCGGCCGTAGCCGGCCTGGATCTCGTCGGCGATCAGCAGGATGCCGTGACGGTCGCAGCGCTCCCGCAGGCCCTGCATGAAGCGGGTGCCCGCCGGGTAGTAGCCGTATTCGCCCTGCACCGGCTCGACGATCATGGCGGCGGTGTCCGCCGGCAGCGTCTGGGTCAGAAACAGGTGGTCCAGCTCGCGCAGGCAGAAGTCCACGGTCTCTTCCTCGCTCCAGCCGTAGCGGTAGCTGTGCGGGAACGGGCTGAAGCAGACCCCGGCCATCAGCGGATGCCAGCCGCTGCGCACCTTGGTGGTGGAGGTGGTCATGGAGGCGGCCGCCAGGGTGCGGCCGTGGAAGCCGCCGGTGAAGGCGATCACATTGGGGCGCCCGGTGGCCTGGCGGGCCAGCCGCAGGGCGGTTTCGATGGCTTCGCTGCCGGAGTTGGCGAACGCCACCGCGTCCAGCGCGCGGGGCAGGTGTTCGTAGAGGCGATCGGTGAGCCGGAGCATGTTGGGGTGGGTCACGGTGGTGTACTGGGCGTGCACCAGGGTGGCCACCTGCCGTTGGGCGGCTTCCACCACCTTGGGGTGGCAGTGGCCGGTGGCGGTGACGCCGATGCCGGAGGTGAAGTCCAGCCAGCGACGGCCTTCACCGTCGTAGAGCCAGCTCCCTTCGCCGCGTTCCGCGCAGATCCCGCTGGATTGCACCAGCAATGGAGACAGATGATTCATGGCTTGCTCCTCCCACGTCATGAACCCGGGCGGGGAGGCCGGCCTTGCGTGAAGACCGGATCAGAGGTTCCCGCCCAGGGCGCCTTGAATCCGCACACCGATCGCGTCGGTGCCGCTGGCCGGGTGTTGGCCGGCCAGGTCCGCTGTCAGCGTCTCATGCAAATGACGCGCCGCGCCATAAAAAATCGCGTTTTTTTCACCCAGCCAGTGGAGCAGCAGCGCCAGACTGAACAGGGTGGCCCGGGGATCGGCCACGCCCTGGCCGGCGATGTCCGGCGCCGAGCCGTGGGTGGGCTCGAACAGGGCGGGCTGGTCCGGGTCGGAAGGATTGAGGTTGGCGGAGGGCGCCACGCCCAGGCCGCCGGCGAGCACCGCCGCCAGATCGGTGAGGATGTCGCCGTGCAGATTGCTGGCCACCACCACGTCGAAACGCCAGGGCGCCTGCACGAATTTCATGGCGGCGGCGTCCACCAGTTCATGGTGGGTGGCGATGTCCGGATAGTCCGCGGCCACTTCCTCGAACACCCGGTCGTAGAGGTCGCCCCAGAACGCCTGGGCGTTGCGCTTGGTGATCAGACACACCTGCGCCTCACGGGTGGCGCCGTCGGGCAGGGTGAAGGTGCGCGGGCGCTGTTCGCGGTCCCGCTCGTCGCGGCGCGCCCGGGCACGTTCGAAGGCGTGGCGGATCAGACGCTCGGTGGCGGCGTAGGTGAATACTTCCAGCTGGGTGGCGATTTCATCGCGGGTGCCGGCGCGCAGCCGGCCGCCCTGGCCGGCGTACTCGCCTTCGCTGTTTTCACGAATCACCAGCATGTCCAGGTCCCGGGCGCGGGGATCGGCCAGGTACTGGACGGTGCCGGGGTAAAAGCGGGCCGGCCGTTCGCAGGCCCACAGATTCAGGCCCTTGCGCAGGGTCAGCAGCGGCGCCAGGGAAACGCCGTCCGACAGCCGGTACCGGTCAGGATCGTTGAGGGGCCCGGGGTCGCCCAGGGCACCCAGCAGCAGGGCGTCGTAGCCACGCAGCCGCTGGAGCGCATCCTCCGGCATCATTTCCCCGTGCCGGCGGTGCCAGTCGGTGGCCGGCCAGGGCAGCACCTCGTAGTCCAGGGGCAACCGGTGGCCGTGGATCAGTGTTTTCAACACCGCCTCGGCCACCGCCATCACCTCCGGGCCGATGCCGTCGCCGGGTAACAGCGCGATGCGGTGTGAATCGGTCATAACCACTCCCGATCAGAACGCTCATCCCGCAGGGGCGGCCGGGCGGTGTTCCGCTTTGGCCGCCTTTTCGCGACTGAAGTCGCTCCTACGGTCCGGGGTTCAGCCCATGCAGAGGTATTTGATCTCGCAGTATTCCTCGAGGCCGTACTTGGAGCCTTCGCGGCCCAGGCCGGATTCCTTGACGCCGCCGAACGGCGCCGCCGCGTTGGAGATCAGGCCCTCGTTGATGCCCACCATGCCGGCTTCCAGGGCCTCGGCCACGCGCCACACCCGGTGGATGTTCTCGCTGTAGAAGTAGGAGGCCAGGCCGAACGGGGTGTCGTTGGCGAGGCGGATGCCTTCCTGTTCGTCCTTGAAGCGGATCACCGCCGCCAGCGGGCCGAAGGTTTCCTCCACGCAGAATTCCATGTCCTGGGTGGCGTCCACGATCAGGGTGGGCTGCACGAAGTTGCCGCCGCGCTCATGGGGCTCGCCGCCCAGGATCACCTTGCCGCCTTTCTCGCGGGCGTCCTTGATGTGCTCCAGCACCTTGTCCACGGCGCCCTTGTTGATCAGCGGCGCCTGGGTGACGCCGTCCTCGAAGCCGTCGCCCACCTTCAGTTTTTCGATGGCGGTCTTGAGCTTCTCCACGAAGGCATCGTGCACGCCGTCCTGCACCAGGAAGCGGTTCACGCACACGCAGGTCTGGCCGGTGTTGCGGAATTTGGAGGCGATGGCGCCTTCCACCGCCTTGTCCAGGTCGGCGTCGTCGAAGACCAGGAAGGGCGCGTTGCCGCCCAGTTCCAGGGAAATCTTCTGGATGTGTTCCGCGGATTGCGCCATCAGCTGGCTGCCCACCTCGGTGGAGCCGGTGAAGCTGACCTTGCGCACCACCGGGGAGCTGGTGATGGTCTTGGAAATGGCGGAGGCGGACCCGGTGATCACATTGATCACGCCGGCGGGGATGCCGGCGCGGGTGGCCAGCTCGCCCAGGGCCAGGGCCGAGTAGGGGGTGGCGCTGGCCGGCTTGACCACCATGGTGCAGCCGGCGGCCAGGGCGGCGCCGGCCTTGCGGGTGATCATGGAGGCCGGGAAGTTCCAGGGGGTGATGGCGGCGGTGACGCCCACCGGCTGCTTGATCACCACGATGTGCTGGCCGGGTTTGGCGGCGGGAATGGTGTCGCCGTACAGGCGGCGCGCTTCCTCGGCGAACCACTTCAGGAAGGAGGCGGCGTAGGCGATCTCGCCCTTGGATTCCGCCAGCGGTTTGCCTTGCTCCAGGGTCATGATGGCGCCCAGGTCGTCCTGGTGCTCCATCATCAGTTCGTACCAGCGGTACAGCAGCTGGGCGCGTTCGTCGGCGGTCTTGTCACGCCAGGCCGGGAAGGCGCGGTCGGCGGCGGCGATGGCCTGACGGGTGTCCGCCTCCTGCATGCGCGGCACCTGACCGATGATCTCGCCGGTGGAGGGATTGTCCACATCGATGGTGGCGCCGTCCTCGGCGTCGCACCACTGACCATTGATGTAGCACTGCTGGCGGAACAGGTCTTTGTCTTTCAGTTGAAACTGGCTCATCGGGCTCTCCTGAAGAAGCATCTTCGCGCAAACGATATCAAGGAGCCTCTGAATAACGCCTTACGTGCTCAGCGTGGCCTGAAGTGCACTGCCGTTGTGTCTTGTCTCGACGGACAGGGTGGTGCCCTTTCCAAGAGGCAAGGCGCGGCGGCAGTGCACTTCAGGCCGCGCCCTGCGGGGCTTACAGGCTGGCCCACACTCGTCGTTCCCCTTTTTCGACAGGCACCCAGCCTGCCTTCAAAAGGGCGCCTTGATTGTGGGCCAGCCTGTAAGCCTGAGTACGTAAGGCGTTATTCAGAGGCTCCTTTTAACGCTAGCAGAGCTTTACGGCCAGTCCTATCCCTTGAAGCAGGCTTTTACGTCTCTAAACGGCGTAGGAGCGGCTTTAGCCGCGATAGCGCCGCCCAATCACGGGAAGCTATCGCGGCTAAAGCCGCTCCTACGGAAGGAGGCAGGTCGGGGGCGAGCGCGGCTCAGCCGCGCTTGAGGCTGTCGGTGAGGTGCGGCTTGATCTTCTGCAGCAGGCCCTTGAACACCTTGGGGGTGCCGGCCACCAGGTTGCCACGGCTGAGGTGGTTGTGACCGCCGGCCAGGTCGCCCACCAGGCCGCCGGCTTCGGTGATCAGCAGGGTGCCCGCGGCCATGTCCCATTCCTGCAGGCCCAGCTCGAAGAAGCCGTCGGTGCGGCCGGCGGCCAGCCAGGCCAGGTCCAGGGCGGCGGCGCCGGGGCGGCGCAGGCCGGCGGCGTCCTCGGCGATGGCGCGGAACATGCCCATATAGGCATCCAGGTAGGGCATCTGATCCTTGCGGAACGGGAAGCCGGTGCCGATCAGGGCGCCTTCCAGGCTGGCCCGGCCGGTAACGCGGATGCGGCGGCCGTTGAGCGCCGCGCCGCGGCCCCGGCTGGCGGTGAATTCCTCTTCGCGCAGCGGGTCGTAGACCACGCCGTGCTCCACCCGGCCCTTGATCTTCAGGGCGATGGACACCGCGTACTGGGGAAAGCCATGGATGAAGTTGGTGGTGCCGTCGAGCGGGTCGATCACCCACAGGTAATCGGCGCCTTCACCGCGACCGGGCTGCTCGCCACCTTCCTCGGCCAGGATGCCGTGGTCCGGATAGGCTTTGCGGATCACCTCGATGATGCGTGCCTCGGCGGCTTTGTCCACCTGGGTGACGAAGTCGTTGGCGCCCTTGCGATCCACTTTCAGCGGGTCGCTGTTTTCCGCCGCGCGGCGGATCAGGGTGCCCGCCTGGCGGGCGGCTCGCAGGGCGATATTCACTTGCGGCGCGTGCATGCATTCATCCTATCGGTTTGAAAGAGCGGGCCCCACGGAGTGGCGGGGCCGGACGGGAGGCGGATTGTAACAGAGCGGAAGGAAGGAGGGCAGGCCGTTATCTGCTAGAATCCCGCCCCCACGACCGACGCGGACAACCGACATGCTCGACAAGGTGCGGATGGTGATGGTGGAAACCACCCATCCGGGAAACATCGGCGCCGCCGCCCGGGCCATGAAGACCATGGGCCTGAGCGATCTGCGCCTGGTGGCGCCGAAAATCCACCCCAGCGCCGAGGCCACCGCCCGCGCCTCCGGCGCCGGCGACGTGCTGGCCGCGGCCCGGGTTTGCGAGACCCTGGACGAGGCCCTGGAAGGCGCCACGCTGGTGATCGGCACCAGCGCCCGCCAGCGGCGCATCCCCTGGCCCTGCCTGACGCCCCGCCAGCTCACCGCGCAGCTGGCCCGGGAACCGGAGGACACCCGCATCGCGGTGCTGTTCGGCCGCGAGGACCGGGGGCTCACCAATGACGAACTGCACCGCTGCAATCTGCACGTGTCCGTGCCCACCAATCCGGACTATGGCGTGCTCAACGTGGCCTCGGCCATCCAGCTGATGGCCTATGAACTGCGTCTGGCCCTGGTGGGCGAGGACGCGGACCTGCCCGAGGCGCGCTCGCGCCGCGAGCAGATGCCGCTGCCGGAGATGTTCTGGGATGAGCCGGCGGCCAGTAACCAGGCGGTCCAGCAGTTCCTGGACCATCTGCAGCGGGTCATGGAAGACAGCGGCTTCCTGGACCCGGAGCAGCCCGGGCAGGTGATGACGCGCATGCGGCGATTGTTCCTGCGCGCCC
Source organism: Alloalcanivorax marinus (assembly GCF_016906305.1). Classification (GTDB taxonomy): domain Bacteria; phylum Pseudomonadota; class Gammaproteobacteria; order Pseudomonadales; family Alcanivoracaceae; genus Alloalcanivorax; species Alloalcanivorax marinus. The sequence goes on along the minus strand of NZ_JADDOL010000002.1, from coordinate 235,455 downwards.
GCCCGGACAAAATGGAGATCAGCATCCTGCGCGGTACCCTGGTGGCTTTGGAGAAGCGCCTGCGGGGCCCGGATTCGAGGTAACTATGCTCAAGCAAATCAAAGAGGACGTCGGGTCCGTCTTTCACCGCGACCCGGCGGCGCGCAACACCCTGGAGGTGCTGCTCAACTACCCGGGCCTGCACGCGGTGCTGTTCCATCGGCTGGCCCATTGGCTGTGGCGGCGCAACTTCAAGCAGCTGGCGCGGCTGATTTCCACCTTCAGCCGCTGGCTCACCGGCATCGAGATCCACCCCGGCGCGCGCATCGGCCGGCGCTTCTTCATCGACCACGGCATGGGCGTGGTGATCGGTGAAACCGCCGAGATCGGCGACGACGTCACGCTTTACCACGGCGTCACCCTGGGCGGCACCAGCTGGGACAAGGGCAAGCGCCACCCGACCCTGGAAGACGGCGTGGTGGTGGGCGCCGGCGCCAAGGTGCTGGGGCCGTTCACGGTGCACAAGAACGCCAAGATCGGCTCCAATTCCGTGGTCACCAAGGAGGTGCCGGAGGGCGCCACCGTGGTCGGCATCCCCGGCCGGGTGATCGGCCAGCCGGCCACCGAGCAGGAGAAGAACCGCAAGGAAATGGCGGACAAGATCGGCTTTCAGGCCTACGGCGTCAGCAACGACATGCCGGACCCGGTGGCGGAGGCCATCGGCGCCCTGCTGGACCATTTGCACGCGGTGGACGGCAAGCTGGACCGGGTCTGCGAGAACCTGCGCCGCCAGGGCATCCAGGGCTGCGACGAGAAACTGCCGGAACTGAGAAACGAGGACTTCGAGTCCGTGAAGGCCCGCGGCGGCGACTGACCCCGCCCGGGTCCACGGTAGGAGCGAATCTAGTCGCGATAATGGGCTTCGATAATCGCGACTGACGTCGCTCCCGCACCGTACCCCACCGAAGGCGCGGGCTCCATGGAGAGGCCACCGATGATACAAACCCTCACCCGCCTGTTCCCGCTCTGGGCGATTCTGTTCTCCGCCGTCGCGTTCGCCTTTCCCGAGCGGCTGGCGACCCTGGATTGGGCCATCGTGCCGCTGCTTATGCTGATCATGTTCGGCATGGGCATGACGCTCACCTGGGCGGACTTCGCCGACGTGGGCAAGCGTCCGGCGGTGATCGGGGCCGGGGTGGCGTTGCAGTTTCTGATCATGCCTCTGGTGGGGTTGCTGGTGGGCGTGCTGCTGGGCCTGCCGCCGGAATGGGTGCTGGGGCTGGTGCTGGTGGGTGCCTGCCCGGGCGGTACCGCCTCCAACGTGATCTGCTACCTGGCGCGGGCGGACGTGGCCCTGTCCATCGCCATGACCTCGGTGTCCACGCTGCTGGCGGTGGTGGCCACGCCCTTGCTGGTGTGGCTTTATCAGGGCCAGGCCATCGACGTGCCGGTGGCGTCCATGCTCGGTTCCCTGATCAAGATCATCCTGTTGCCGGTGGCGGCGGGCACCTTCCTGAACAGCCTGTTCAGTGCCCGGCTGGCGCCGGTGCGCAATGTCTTCCCGCTGGTGTCGGTGGTCGCCATCGTGCTGGTCATCGGCGTGATCGTGGCGTTGAACCGGGAGCGCATCGCCAACGGTGGCCTGCTGGTAATGCTGGCGGTGATATTGCACAACCTGTTGGGGCTGAGCCTGGGCTACGGCGGTGCCCGGCTGTTGCGGCTGGATCGGGCGCGGGCGCGCACCCTGGCCATCGAGGTGGGGATGCAGAATTCCGGGCTGGCGGTGGCGCTGGCGGTGAAGCATTTCTCCGCCAGCGCCGCCTTGCCCGGGGCCCTGTTCAGCGTGTGGCACAACCTGTCCGGCTCGTTGCTGGCCTGGTACTGGCGGCGCCGCAACCCGGGGGATGAACCCCGGGCCTGAGGGTCAGGCGGGCAGGTCCTTGAGCCGCTCCGGCAGGGCCGGATCAAACTGTTCCAGCGCCCCCGGTTCCACGTAACGGGTCCAGTTGTCGAACTCCTCCCGGCCGGCCAGGAAGCCCTCGAAAATGGCATGGTCGGTCTTGCGCGGCGCCTGGCAGTCGCCCACCCGGTGTACCTTGGGGTGGCGCTCCCGGAGCGCCAGGTAAAGCGCCTCCGCCGGCAAATGGCGGACCGCCAGGACCACGCTGTCGAAGTCCTCCAGGGTGTGTGTTTCCCCGGTGTAGAGCTGGTAGAGCTCGGCCTTGCCCTTCTCGAAGCTGCTCACCCAGCTGTTCAGCGTGGCCCGGAAGCGGTCCCCGGGCAGCTTGCCGTACACCACCGGCTGATCCAGGGTCTGGGCCAGTTTGTGGAACAGCGCGTTCCAGCGGGTCACCAGATGCACGTGATGACCGCGCTCCACCAGATACTCGGTGATGCCCGCGGAATAGCGGTTGCCTTCCTCGTCCAGCACCAGCACCCGTTCGCCCACTTCAGCGCCTTCCAGCACGTCCACGGCGGTCAGCACATGGGGCGCGTCGATGCCGGGAATCTTCGGCACCAGCGGGTTGATGTCGGAATAGCCGCTGCGGTCCGGGGTGGAACCGGTGGCCACGATAATGCCGTCCGGGTCCAGGGCGAGCACGCCGTCCACGTCCGCCTCGCTGCCCAGGCGCACGTCCACGCCCAGTTTTTCCAGCTGGGAGCCCAGGTCCTTGGTGATCCAGGCGAAGCTCTCACGGCGCGGCAGTTTGACGATGTGATTGACCTGACCGCCCAACTGTCCGTCCTTTTCCAGCAGGGTCACCCGGTGGCCACGGCGGGCCAGGCCCTCCGCCGCCTTCATGCCGCCGGGGCCGCCGCCGACCACCACCCAGTGGCCCGGCGTGGCCGCCGGCGTTTCGGTGTGCGGGGCGAAGCGTTCCTCGCGGCCGGTGGCCGGGTTCACCTGGCAGGTCATGGAGGTGCCGTAGAACAGCCGCGCCACGCAGCCCTGGTTGCAGCGCAGGCAGTGGTAGATGTCGTTCTCGCGGCCCTGGCGGGTCTTGTTGGCGAAGTCCGGGTCGGCGATCTGCGCCCGGGTCATGGCCACCATGTCGGCGCCGTCCCGGGCCAGGATCGCCTCCGCTTCGGCGGCGGTGGTGATGCCCGAGACCGCGAACACCGGCAGATTCACCGCTTGCTTGAGGCGTGCCGCCGGGTCGGCCAGCCAGCCGTTGGGCACGTCCGCCGGCGGCATGATGTAGCTGGCGGACTGATACACCCCGGCGGTGGTCATGATGTAGTCGATGCACCCGGTGGCTTCCACGGTGCGCGCCACCTCAATCCAGTCGTCCACCTCCAGGCCGCCGGGCACCATTTCGTCCAGCGTGAGCCGTACGCCCACCACGAAGTCGGGGCCGACCCGCTCGCGCACCGCGCGGATCACTTCCAGGGGAAAACGCAGACGGTTCTCGAAGCTGCCGCCGTACTCGTCCTGGCGCTTGTTGAACAGCGGCGAGATGAACTGGTGCAGCAGGTAGCTGTGCGCCAGATGCACCTCCACGCCGTCGAAGCCCGCCGCCTTGGCGTACTCGGCGGAGCGGGTCCAGCCTTCCACCACCTCGTCCATGTCCTGGCGTTCCATGGCCTTGGCCTGTTCGCCGAACACCGGTGACTTGATGTTGGACGACGACCACAGCACCCGGTAGTCGTCCATGGCATGGGTTTCGCCCATCACGCCGAAGTGGTTGAGCTGGGCGAAGATGCGCGCGCCGTGGTCGTGCACCGCCCGGGTCAGGGCACGGTCCCGTTCCACCATTTCGTCCCGGTAGCCGTAGGCGTAGCCCCGGCAGAAAGTGTTGGAGGTGGGATGAATCAGCCGGTTGCCGGTGATCATCAGGCCGATGCCGCCCCGGGCCCGGGCGGCGTGGTACTCGATGTCCCGGTTGGTGGTAAGGCCGTCGCGGGTGTTGAACGCCATGGCGTGGGCGGACTGCATCAGCCGGTTACGGATCTCGATGTTGCCCACGCGCAGCGGGCGGAACAGATGCGGATAACGTTCCTGAGTCATGATGTTCGGCTCCTATTGCGCCTGGGTGCCCAGCGTTTCGCGCCAGTCGTGGTCGAAGCTTTCCAGCTCGCCCTGCTCGATAAAGCGGTCCGGGTCGTCGAGCATCTCGCGGCCGGCCAGCATGCCTTCGTAGATCACGTCCTGGAGCGGGCGGGGCAGCAGCGCGTCGCCGATGCAGTGCAGATTGCTCACCCGGCCCTGCAGGGCCTGATAAAGGCTGTTCTCGGCGGCGTGGCCGGCGGCGATCACGAAGTGGTCCGCTTCCAGGGTCTGGCTGTCCCGGTCGGTAAACAGGTTGAACAGTTGCGCCCGCTCGCCGTCCACGGAACGCACCCAGCTGTTGATGGTGTATTCCAGGCCTTTCTCGAACACGTGCCGGTAGTTCACCGGCAGATCCAGGGTCAGCGCCAGATTGGGCGAGAGCGCGTTGAAGCGGCTGACCAGATGCACCTGATGGCCCCGGTCGAGCAGGAACTCGGCGGTACCCAGGGCGTAGCGGCCACCGTCCTCGTCGAACAGCACCACCCGGCGGCCCACCGCGTCCGGGTTCTCCAGCACCTCCACCACGCTCAGCACGTTGTCCTGATCCATGCCCGGCACCCGGTCCACCGCCGGCCGGGTGGACGTGAAGCCGGTTTTCAGCGGCCGCGAACCGGTGGCCACGATCACGCCGTCGGCACCGAAGGCCGCCACCTGGTCCGCGTCCAGGCGGGTATTGAGTTGGATCTCCACCCCGGCCTTGCGCAGCTGGCGCTCCAGGTCCCGGGGCAGAAAGCCGAATTTTTCCCGGCGCGGCAGCCGCGCCGCCAGGTTGAGCTGACCGCCCAGGCGCTCGTCGGCTTCCACCAGCGTGACCCGGTGGCCCCGCTGGCGCAGCACCAGGGCCGCTTTCATGCCGGCGGGGCCGCCACCGATCACCAGCCAGTGGGCGGGACTCGCCGCCGGCGTCAGGGTGTGGGCACCAAAGCGGCGCTCGCGGCCGGCGGCCGGATTGACCACGCAGGAGATGGCGTTGCCCACCATCAGCCGCGCGATGCAGGCCTGGTTACAGCGGATGCAGTGGTTAATTTCGTCCTCGCGGCCGTCGCGCAGTTTGTTGGCGAATTCCGGATCCGCGATCTGGGTACGGGTCATCGCCACCATGTCGGCGGCGCCGTGGGCCACCAGATCGTCCGCTTCCTTGGGGTCGACGATATGACCGACGATGAACATCGGGATGTCGGCCTCCTCGCGAATGGCCTGGCGCATCCGCGCGCCGTCCTTCACCAGCCAGTTTTCCGGATAGTCGCCGGGCGGAATCTGGTCCGCGTGGGCGGCATAGGTGCCGGCGGTGGCGCTCACGTAATCCACCAGACCGGTGCGCACCATCAGGCGGGTCATCTCGATGGCCTGGTCGGCGTGCATGCCGTCCACGGTGCATTCGTCCATGGACACGCGGATGCCGACCATGAAGTCCGGGCCCACCTCGTCGCGCACCCGCTGCAGGGTTTCGATGGGAAAGCGCACGATGTTTTCCAGGCTGCCGCCGTACTCGTCGGTGCGTTTGTTGTAGACGAACGACAGGAACTGCTGGTGCAGATAGCCGTGGGAGTAGTGCAACTCCACGCCGTCGAAGCCCGCTTCCTTGGAGTAGCGGGCGGTGAGCGCGAAGTGCTCCGAGACCTCGTCCATCTCCGCCTTGGTCATTTCCTTGGCCCACTCGTTATAGGCCGGCGACTTCATGGTGGAGGGCGCCCACAGCACCCGGTAGTCGTCCAGGGCGCCGCTGCGGCCCTGGGGCCCGAAGTGAATCAGCTGCGCCACGATGCGGCCGCCGTGGGCCTGCACGGCCTGGCACATTTCCCGATCCCGCTCGATGATTTCTTCCCGGTTGCCGCGGGCCAGGGTACGGCCGGGGCCGGTGGAATGCGGATGGGTGTGGCGGGCGCCGGTGACGATCAGACCGATGCCGCCCTTGGCGCGCTCCGCCTGGTAATAGATGTCGCGGTCGTTGGTCAGGCCGTTGCCGGCATGAAAGCCCTTGGCGTGGGCGGTTTGCATCAGACGGTTGCGTACCGTCACTTTGCCGATCTTCAGCGGGCTGAGCAGATGGGAATAGGTGGGGGAGTCGGTCATTGGTGATCCTTCCTTTTCTTACTGTTATTGGCGCTTGCCTCTATCGGCACCGCGACGATCACGCACGGCGCCCTTGGCCGGTGAAAGGGCAAGACACATGCCAAACCCGGTAGCGATGAATAACTGCATGAATCGTCAGGGTTTTTACGGCAAAGCCGGTTTTTCCGGGGAGCCCGGCTGTTTTCAGAGGGGAGGGTGAGCTTTCAGATTGAAGGACCAGTGAGACCCGTGGGAGCCACCGGTCGCGGCGGACCTTATGTCTTTCAGGGTGAAAGGCGCGGATTTCCGTGTGAAAAGTCCGGCGGTCCCGGGGCAAACCCGGTCGGCACCGCTGCCGGACTGAAAAAGACTTTAAAAACAAACGACTAATTCAAAAGCGGAGGCAAACAAAAAAGTTGGCACCGTGTTTGCGATAGGGAGTGGCGACCCTTCAACAAACACAACGTGCGAACAACCTATGACAAAACCACTCGAAGGCGTCCGGATTCTCGATCTGACGCACATGCTTTCCGGCCCCTACGCCGGCATGATTCTGGCCGACCTCGGCGCGGATTCCGTCAAGGTCGAGCCTTTGAAAGGCGAGGGCACCCGCAGCCTGCTTGCCAAGGACCCGAACCATTCCTACGGCGGTCAGGGCGCGTATTTTCTGACCCTGAACCGCAACAAAAAAAGCGTCTGCATCGATCTGAAAAGCGAGGCCGGTCTGAAGGTCTTCTACGACCTGGTGAAGGACGCGGACATCGTGCTGGACAACTTTTCCGCCGGCGTGCCCGCCAAGTTGAAGATCGACTTCGAGCATCTTTCCAGAATCAATCCGCGCATCATCACCTGCTCCGTCACCGGCTTCGGCCAGGCCGGCCCCAACTTTCAGCGGCCCGCTTTCGACCAGGTGGTCCAGGGCATTGGCGGTGGCATGTCGATCACCGGTCACGACCAGGATCACCCGGCCCGAGCCGGTATTCCCATCGGCGATCTGGGCGGCGGCATGTTCGCGGTGATGGGCGTGCTGTCGGCACTGCACGCCCGGGAAAAACGGGGCTACGGCCAGCACGTGGACATCTCCATGCTGGATTGCCAGATCTCCATGCTCAACTACATGGCCACCATGTATTTCCTGAGCGGCGACGACCCCAAGCCGATCGGCAACTCCCACTTCGTGCACGTGCCCTACGACGCCTTTCCCACCAGCGACGGCTTCGTGATCATCGCGGTGATCTTCGACAGCTTCTGGGACAACCTGGTGGCGCTGCTGGACATCGAAGCGCTGCGCGATCCCAAGTACAAAACCCAGCCGGGACGCTTCGCCGACAAGGACAGGATCAACGGCATTCTCAAGGAACTGCTGGTCACCAACACCACCGCCCACTGGGTGGACCTGCTGTCCAGCGCGCGCATCCCCTGCGCGCCGGTGAACAAATTCTCCGAAGCGCTCAGCGATCCCCAGGTGCTGTTCCGCAACATGGTGGTGGATATCCCGCAGCGCGACGGCGGCTCGGTGAAGGCGCCGGGTAACCCGATCAAGCTGTCGGTGGATTCCGAGGAAGCCTTCAGCACGCCCCCCGGACTCGGCCAACACACCCGTGAGGTTCTGCGCGCGCTGGGCTACAGCGAGCAGCAGGTGGAAGAGCTCATGACCCAGGGCGTGATCGGCTAGGAGGCGACCATGGATATCCGTATCAACGAGGTGGGCCTCCGCGACGGTCTGCAGAGCCAGGGCAAGACCCTGACCGTGGACGAACGGCTGGCTCTGGCGGAGGCGCTGGCCGGCGCCGGCCTGCGCTATATGGAAGCCGGCAGTTTCGTGTCGCCCAAGGCGGTGCCGCAGATGGCCGGCACCGAGGACCTGTTCCCGCGACTGCCGTCGCCGGAGCGCATCCAATACGCCGCCCTGGTGCCCAATATGAAGGGCTACGAGCGGGCGGTGGCGGCCGGCGCGCGCACCGTCAACGTGGTGCTCTCGGTCACCGAGACCATGAATCAGAAGAACATCAACATGTCGCTGGCGCGTACCGCCGAAGTCTGCGAGCAGATCGTGGCCCGCGCCGCCGGCGAGGGCGTCAACGCCCAGGCCTATCTGGCGGTGGCCTTCGAGTGCCCCTTCGAGGGTCCGGTGGCGCCGGAGGTGGTGGCCCGCTACGGGGCGCTCATGCGTGACGCCGGCGCCGGCAAGGTGATCGTCGCCGACACCATCGGCGCCGCTGACCCGGCCAAGGTGGACGCGGTGCTGGAGCGCTTGCTCGAGCACGTGGACGTGGCGCGGGTGTCCTGCCACTTCCACGACACCCGGGGCATGGCCCTGGCCAATATCCACGCCGCGGTACTGGCCGGCGTGCGCGAATTCGACGCGTCCATCGGCGGCCTGGGCGGCTGTCCGTTTTCCCCTGGCGCCAGTGGCAACGTGGCCACCGAGGACGTGGCGCTGATGTTGCAAAGCATGGGCCTGGACACCGGCATCGATCCGCTCGGTCTGGTGCCGGTGGTCCGCGAGGCGGAGCGCCTCACCGGCACCGCCCTGGGCGGCAAGTCGTTCCGCTGGTTGAGCCGGCAGTACGGCAAGACCCGGGGAGGGCAGGGCGATGATCAGTAAGCTGCTGGGCTGGGTGGCGCGCATCGCGCCCTGGGCCATCGTCGCCGGCCTGGGTTACGCGGCGGCGTTCGTTCAGCCCACCGTGGAGCCGCTGCCGTTGCCGCAGCCCCTGGTGGAACCCCGCGATCATTTCCTGGACGTGGCCGGCGACGGGCACGGCGCCCTCTGGTTCGCCGGTAACGCCGGCACCGTGCTGCACCGGGACGCCGGCGGCCACTGGGCGCGACGGGCGTTCGAGCAACCGGTCAATCTGCAAGGCATCGCCGAGGGCGACGGCCGGGTGGTGGCGGTGGGCAACCAGGGCTGGGTGTTCACCGACGCCGGTCAGGGCTGGTCCGCCCTGCAACTGCCGGTCTCCGACTACGCCGGCAAGCTGATCGCGGTCGGTTATCTCAACGGTGCCTTCTGGATCACCGGTGAAATGGGCGCCATCTTCCGCGGCGACGGTGCCGGTGACTGGCAGGCGCTGAGCCTGGACACCGATGTGGCGCTCAACGACATCACCCGGGCCGACGACGGCGGCCTCTGGATCGCCGCCGAGTTCGGCAATCTGTTCCATTCCTCCGATCAGGGCCGCACCTGGCAACGCCAGGAACTGCAGGGCGAGAGCCTGCAGGCCATCGCCTTCCATGGCCCCACCGGCGTGGCGGTGGGCAACCAGGGCCGCGTGTATCTCAGCGACGACACCGGCGTGTCCTGGCGGGCCGTGGACAGTGGCACCCACGAGCACCTGTACGACGTGGTCCATGACGGCCATCGCTGGCTGGCGGTGGGCGCCGGCGGCGTGCTGCTGACGTCCGCGCGGGGCCATCACTGGTCGCCGCTGGCGGCGCGTGGCTTCAGTAACGGCTACCACACGCGGGCGCTGCCCACCGCCGAGGGGCTGGTGGTGACCGGCGAGGATCTGGGTCGCGTGCATCAAAGGCAATGGACCGCCTGGCCGGCAGAGGAGAAAGAATAATGTCAATGAGCCGTTTCGCCATCGGCCTGTCCGAGCTGTGCATCCGGCATCGCCGCCTGGTGGTGGCGTTGATTCTGGGGATCACCGTCTTGATGTCGCTGGTGCTGCTGCGTATCGACGTGCGCACCGTGTTCAGTGACATGGTGCCCAAGGGCCACCCCTACGTGGAGGTCCATGAGCAATACAAGGAAACCTTCGGTGGCAGCAACAAGGTCACCATCGTGGTGAAAGCGGAGCAGGGCGAGATTTTCACGCCGCCGGTGCTCGCCGAGATCCAGCGCGTCACCCGGGAGCTGGCCAAGGTCAGCGGCGTCAATCCGTTCCAGATCGTGTCGCTGGCCTCGCGCAAACTCAAATCCGTGAACGCCTCCTCCATGGGCATCGAAAGCGTGCCCCTGATGTGGCCGGACGTGCCGGCGGACGCCGCCGGCATCCGCACCCTGCGCGAGGCGGTGATCAACAATCCACTGGTGTACGGCATCTACGTGGATCGCGACCTGCAATCGGCGCTGATCCAGGTGGATTTCTACGATCAGAAGGTGGACTACGGAAAGATCTTTCCGCAGATCAACGCCATCTTCGATGCCTCGCCGATTCCGGATCAGGTGTCCTACCACCTGGTGGGCGAGCCGATTCTGTACGGCTGGGTGGACCATTACCTGGACGAGACCGTGGTGATCGCGCTGCTGTCCCTGGGCGCCATGTTGCTGGCCCTGTTCCTGCTCAACCGCACCTGGCGGGGCGCGCTGCTGCCGCTGGTCAGCGGCACGGTGTCGGCGATCTGGGCGCTGGCCATCGGCGTGATGCTGGGCTTTAACTTCGATCCGCTGGTGATCGTGGTGGCCTTCATCATCACCGCCCGCTGCTTCAGTCACTCGGTGCAGTTGATCACCCGTTTCGACGATCTTTGCGACGGCGACGGTCTGCAGCCGCGGGCGGCGGCGGAAGCCACCATGAAGGAGCTGTTCCGGCCCGGCCTGCTGGGGCTGATTTCCGACGCCGGCGCCATTCTCTGCGTGCTGCTCACGCCGATTCCGCTGCTGCAGAAGGTCTCCATCATCGGTGCGCTCTGGGTGATGACCATCATGTTCTCGGCGGTGGTGCTGACCCCGGTGCTGCTCAGCTGGGTGAAGGCGCCGCTGCGCTATGCCCACCCGCTGAACCTGCGTTTCCTGCTCGACGCGGTGCTGACCGTGGCCTATCGGCTGGCGGCCGGGCGCGGTGCCTATCTGGTGCTGCCGGTGACCCTGGTGCTGGTGGGGCTGCTGATGGCCAAGGCCACCGATCTGACCATCGGCGATGCCGCCCCCGGCTCGCCGATCCTGTGGCCGGAAGCGAGCTTCAATCAGGACAGCGCCCTGATCAACCAGCGCTATCCGGGCACCGAGCAGATGTTCGTGGTACTGGAAGGCGACCGCACCGACGCGCTCAAGCGCGTGGAGGCGCTGGACTGGATGCAGCGTTTCCAGCGCCGCATGGAACGGCTGCCCCAGGTAGGCGGCAGTGTGTCCCTGGCGGACATCGTGGTGGACGTGCGCCGCAACCTTTACGAAGGCAATCCGCGCTACCGGGAACTGGGCGCCTCGCAGATCGAGAACGGCGAGCTGATCAGCTTCTACATGCAGGGCGCGGCGCCGGACGATCTGGCCCAGTTCGCCGACCCCCTGTTCCAGAACGGTTCGGTACTGCTGATGCTGCGTGACCGGCGCGGCGACACCCTGCGCCAGGCGATCTTCCAGATCCAGCGGTTTATCGACGAGAACCCGCTGGACGGCTTCCGGATTCGCATGGCCGGTGGCTCCATGGGCATCACCGCGGCCATCAACGAAGTGCTGCTCTCCGACCAGATCGAGGCCATCGCCCTGGCGCTGCTGGTGGTGATCGTGTCCTGCCTGCTGGTCTATCGCTCGTCCGCCAGTGGCGTGTTCTTCATCGTGCCGGTGCTGATTTCCAACGTGGTCACTTTCGCCTTCATGGCCTGGCAGGGCATCGGCATGAGCATCAGCACCCTGCCGGTGGTGGCGCTGGGCATCGGGCTGGGCGTGGACTACGCCTTCTATATCGTCGATTCGATCAAGGAATACCTGGAGAAGTATCCCGATGGCGACCCCCGCGACGCCATCCGCCAGGCGCTGTTTTCCGCCGGCCGGGGGGTGCTGCTGACGTCGGTGACGCTGGCCGCCGGGGTATTGCTGTGGGCCGCCTCGTCGCTGCGCTTCCAGGCGGAGATGGGAATGCTGATCGGTCTGTGGTTGCTGGTGTCGGCCTTCACCTCGCTGCTGGTGATGCCGTCGCTGGTGCGCATTCTCAAGCCCGCTTTCATTTTCGACCCGCCGAAAGACCGGGCCGCCGCCACGCGGCCCTCGGAACCGGCGGCGCTTTCCACCGAGTAAAACGCCAACGACTCACCAAACGGGGTAATTGCCATGATTGGATTAAACAATAAGAAAGTCACCAAACCGGACCGGCGCCTGCCCGGCCGCGTGGCCCTGGCGGTCACGCTGGCGGCCACCTCCGCCGCTCAGGCCGACGACCAGAACTGGCTCACCAAGGATTGGGAAATCAGCGGCTACGCCCGCCAGTATCTGTCCTGGAACCTGGAAAACCCGACCCTGATCGGCCCCGGCCCCAACGGCCTGGATGGCGTTCAGGAAGGTGACTACCGGGGGGATCTGTCCATGGTGCGCACCGTGGGCAAACTCAATATCTTCCGCGACTTCGGCGCGGTGCGTTTCAAGACCACCGGCCGGGTGTCCCGGGAAGCGTCCACCAGTTATCTGGATGACGTGCAGGACGTGGCCGACGCCTGGGCCCGCACCGGCGGCGCGCCGGAATCCTCCGTGGACCTGATCGACGACAGCTATAACGACGAGGAGCTGCGCGAGTTCTGGCTGCAGGGCGACCTCACCGACAGCCTCAACCTGAAGATCGGCCGCCAGCAGGTGGTTTGGGGCGAGACCGACTTCTTCCAGCTGATGGACGTGATCCACGGCTACGATTTCCGCTGGCGCTCGTTCCTGGAGCCGGAGAACGAGGAGCTGCGCAAGCCGCTCAACATGGTCAACCTGACCCAGCGCTTCGACGACGCCGGTGGCAGCCTGCAGCTGATCTATATTCCCGGCCGCCTCAACGATGAGGAAGACCGGGGCAACAGCTACGACGTGGAAGGCGGGCGCTGGGCCAACCAGCCCAACCGGGGCGTGCCGTTCGCCACCGCGCCGTTCGGCGCCAACGTGCGCTACAACTACCACCACCCGGACGCGGACATGGACGACGATTCCTACGGTCTGCGCTGGAACGGCCTGGCCGGTGACTGGGGCTACTCCCTGGCCTGGTTCCACGGTCCCAATCCGAATCCGGTGGCCAACCCCAACCCGGCCACCAACAACACCGCGCCGGAGCTGTTCGTGGGCGCCTACGAAGGCACCTATGAGGGCGGCCCCGCCGAGGCCGGTGAGTTCATCTATCCGTACATCGACGTATTCGGAGTCTCCGCCAACAATTACTTCCCGTCCCTGGACGTGGTATTCAGCACCGAGCTCGCCTACATCCCCGAGGCGCCCTACAACGCCGGCATCCAGAGCAACAGCCAGGGTCGCGGTTGCGGCTTCTTCCCGGGCTTCTGCGGCATCGAGGAGAAGAACCTGTTCCGATCCATGTTCCGTATCGACAAGCAGGTGGATCTGACCGGTGTGCTGGGCACCAGCCGGCCGTCCTTCCTGTCGGTGCAGGTGTTCAATAACTGGATCGCCGATTTCGACAAGAGCGAACAGCTGGTCAACACCGCCGGCTTCAGCGGTGACACCAAGGAATTCAGCAGCATCGTCACCGCCATCCTCGCCGCCAACTACGCCAACGACCAGATCAACCCGAGCCTGGCGGTGGGCAGCGACCTGACCTACGGCGGCGGTTTCGTGATTCCGTCCGTGGAGTTCGTCTATGGCGACCACATCCGGGTTCGTCTGGAGGCCGACATCTTCTTCGACCGTGAAGAACAGGACCGGCCCCTGCAGGACTTCAACGACACCAACCTGTTCGGCTATTTCGCTGGCAACGACCAGTTCGTGGCCCGGCTCACCTATCAGTTCTGAGGAGATCATCATGACAATAACCAAGTATCTTTCCGCCGCACTGCTGTCGGTGTCCGCGCTCGCCGCGGCGCCGGCCGGGGCTGCCGAGCTGTCCGCCGGTGACCGGCTCGACGCCGGCAATCTGGACGGACGTCTGCAGGACACCTTCGAGGGGCACAGCATCGACAGCCTGCTCACCGACGTGCAAAAGCGCCTGATCCGCGAGCAGGGTCTGGTCATCACCCTCAAGAACTCCGAGCCGGTGAAGCTGGGCAAGGACTATCTGGCCGCCACCGAGAAGTATTCCGGCGGCGTCTCCTATGACCCGGACACCCGGCTGATGAAAGGCTGGAAGGCGGGCATGCCGTTCCCCGAGGTCACCGAGGACACGCCCCATGCCGCCGAGAAGCTGGTGTGGAACCACCACGTGGCCCAGCCCACCAAGAACTTCCAGGATTACCCCCAGTTCGCCTACCTGTTCGTGGACGACAAGCGCGGCCTGGAGCGGCGCCAGGAGTGGGTGTTCAAACGCTTCTACACCAAGGGGCGTCTGGGCGAGGACAGCACCGAGATCGGTGACGGCGACACCCTGTTCAAGCAGCTTCTGTACGCCACCTACCCGAACGACATCCGCGGTCTCGGTCTGTTCACCGTGCGTTACGACGGTCCGCAGCTGGACGACAGCTGGGCCTATCTGAAGTCCGTGCGTCGCACCCGGCGTCTGTCCGGCGGGACCTGGATGGATCCCATCGGCGGTACCGACCAGCTCAACGACGACATCGAGATCTTCAACGCCCACCCCACCTGGTACCCGGAATACAAGCTGCTCGGCAAGCGCACCGTGCTGGCGGTGGCGCACAGTTCCGTGAAGGCCTGGGACCAGGGCGCCAAGGGCAACGCCGAGTTTCCGGTGGTGGATCTGGACCAGCCGCCGTACTGGAATCCGCTCGACAAGTGGGAACCCCGTGAGGTATGGGTAATCGAGGCCATCGCGCCGCCGGAACATCCTTACAGCAAAAAAATCATGTACATGGACACCCGGTTCCCGCGCTTCTACATGGCCGACGTCTACGACAAGAAGGGGGAGTTCTGGAAGTGGTTCAACTACCACCTCAAGACCATCCAGACCGAGGACGGTGACACCGGCATCGTGTCCTCCGCCGGCTTCACCATCGACTACCAGCGCCGTCACGCCACCATTTTCATCCTCAGTCCCGATGCACGGCTGAACACCCCGCGGGTTGATCCCGGCGACATCAGCCTGCGCGAACTGGAACAGGCGGCGGTGCGCTGAGGCCCGGTGCCGCAGCCTCGTAAGAATAAGTAACGGAGACGAAGAATGAGTTATCGATTGGGTGTTGATGTGGGTGGCACCTTCACGGACTTGCTGCTGATCAACGACGACACCGGGGCCACCTATACCGCCAAGGTACCGTCCACGCCGAGCGATTCGTCGATCGGCGTGCTCAACGGCATCGACAAGATCTGCCGTACCTCCGGCGTCGACCCGCGCCAGATCGACAAGGTGATGCACGGTACCACCGTGGCCACCAACGCGATCCTGACCCGGCGCGGGGCCCGTGTCGGCCTGGTCACGACCCGCGGCTACCGGCAGGTGCTGCACATCGCCCGGTCCTATGTGCCGGGCGGTATCGGCGGCTGGGTGATCTTCAACAAGCAGCCGGTGCTGGCGGCCCTGGAGGACACCATCGAGGCCGACGAGCGCATCGGCGCCGACGGCGCCGTGGTCACGCCTCTGGACGAGGCGCGCCTGCGCGAGGATCTGAAGGCGCTCAAGGACGACGGCATCGAGGCGCTCACCGTGTGCTTGATCAATGCCTACGCCAACGGCGAGCACGAGGAGCGCATCGCCGCCATCGCCCGGGAGATGATGCCGGAGATTCCGGTGTCGATTTCCTCCCGGGTGGTGCCGGAGATGCAGGAGTACGAGCGCACCGAAACCACGGTGGTGAACAGCTACGTGCGGCCGGAGGTGTCCCGCTACCTGGACAACCTGGCGCGGGAGCTGGAGAACCGGCTGGCCGACGACGTGTCGCTGTCCATCCTGCGTTCCGACGGCGGCCTGTCCGCCTGCGACCTGGCCGGCGATACCCCGGTGAACCTGCTGCTGTCCGGCCCCGCCGGTGGCGTGGCCGGGGCCATCTGGTTCTGCTCCCGGGGCGGCTACGACAAGGTGCTGACGTTCGATGTGGGCGGCACCTCCACGGACGTAGCGCTGATCGAGAACAACAGCGCCCGGCTGCGCCGCGAAACCCGGGTCGGTGACGTGGCGGTGCGCGCGCCCTCGGTGGACGTGCGCACGGTGGGCGCCGGCGGCGGCTCCATCGCCTTCGTGCCGGAGCTCACCAAGGCCCTGCGCGTGGGGCCGGACAGCGCCGGTGCCGACCCCGGCCCGGCGGCCTACAACAAGGGCGGCGAGCTGCCCACGGTGACCGACGCCAACGTGGTGCTGGGCTACCTGCCCGCCGACCAGAAACTGGGCGGCGACATGGTGATCCGGCGGGACCTGGCGGAGAAGGCCATGGCGCGCATCGCCGAGCCCATGGGACTGTCCCTCAAGGAAGCCGCCGAGGGCGTGGTGCGCATCGCCAACGAACACATGTTCGGGGCGCTGCGGCTGATCTCCGTGGAGCAGGGCTACGACCCCCGTGACTTCGCCCTGTGCGGGTTCGGCGGCGCCGGCCCGCTGCACGCCAACGCCCTGGGCATGCTGATGAACGCCTGGCCGGTGATCGTGCCGCCGTCGCCAGGGGTGCTTTGCGCCTATGGTGACGCCACCACCCGGGTCAAGGACGAGGCGTCCCGGTCCCTGGTGAAGGGGTTCTCGCAACTCTCCACCGAGGAGGTCACGCGCATCCTCGAACAGCTCACCGAGCAGGTCACCGCCTCCCTGTCCCACCAGGGCATCGCCGGCGACGACCAGACCATCACCTGGCAAGCGGACGTGCGCTACCAGGGTCAGGCCCTGCTGCTGACCCAGGACCTGGACCGCGATGCGCTGGCGGAACGGGGCCTGGCGCTGATCGGCGACACCTTCGACGGCGAGCACGAGCAGCTGTTCAACTTTGCGCTGGACGAGGAGCACGAACTGGTGAACCTGCGCGCCATCGCCCGGGCGCCGCGCCCGAATATCGCCGAGCGGGACTACGGCGGCGACGCGGTGGCGCTGGAGGACGCGGTGGTCGGCGAAAGCCAGATCTATTTCCAGGGCGCCGATCATGACGCGGTGCTCTACGACCGGGCGCGGCTGTGGCCCGGCCATAGCCTGGCGGGCCCCGCCATCGTCATGGAGATGGATTCCACCACCGTGATCTTCCCCGGCTACGGCGCGCGCGTGGACGGTGTCGGCAACCTGCTGATCGAACCGGTCGATAACAACGAGAAGGAGTGAACCATGGCTGCCACCCTGATACAGCCCAACAATGAACCGTTCCGCGCCGTCGATGTGGACACGGTGACCCTGGACATCATCGAAAACGCCATGGCCAACGCCCGCAACGAAATGGACGCGGTGCTGTTCCGCACCGCCATGTCGCCGGGCATCCGCGAACAGGGCGACGCCTTCCCGATGATCGCCAACCAGGACGGCAAGATGGTGGTGGGCCAGTTCGGCTCCTTCATCTACGGCTTCATGCAGTCCTACCAGGGCACCGTGGAGGAGGGCGACGTGTTCCTCACCAACGACCCCTACATGTGCGACGGCGCCGTCAGCCACCTGCCGGACTGGCTGGTGATGGTGCCGATCTTCAAGGACGGCCGCCTGATCAACTGGGCCGCCATGTTCGGGCACATGTCCGACGTGGGCGGCAAGGTGCCCGGCAGCCTGCCCACGGACGCGCGCAGCATCTACGAGGAAGGCATCCGTATTCCGCCGCTGAAGATCTACCGCAACGGTGAACTGAACAGCGACGTGCTGGACCTGATCCTGCACAACGTGCGCATGCCGCGCTGGAACCGCTCCGATTTCAACGCCATCGTCGCCGCCTGCCGCACCGCCGGCCGCCGCTGTCTGGACCTGGCCGAGCGCTTCGGCGACGACCTCTATGTCAGTGCCCTGCAGATGATGCTGGACCGCAACCACGCCGCCATGCGCGAAATCATCCGCAAGGTGGTGCCGGAGACCCGCCAGTCCTTCGAGGATTACATCTGCGACGACGGCGCCGGCATCGGCCCGTACACCATCCGCTGCACCCTGTGGCGGGAGGGCGACAAGGCGATCTTCGACTTCGAGGGCACCGACCCCCAGGCACCGTCCTCGGTGAACTTCTACCTCAACGAGGAGATGTTTAAAATGTTCTTCGGCGCCTACACCATCAACCTGTTCGACCCGTCCATTCTGTTCAACGACGGTTTCTACGATCTGGTGGAGGTGCGCATTCCCCAGGGCTCGATCCTCAAGCCCGACTTCCCGGCGGCGCTGTCCTGTCGCACCCACTTGCTGGGCCGCATCTTCGACGTCATGGGCGGGCTGCTCGGCCAGGGCACGCCGGAAGCGATGAGCGGCGCCGGTTTCTCCGATTCGCCGCACTTCATGTACTCCGGCTACGACGAAAAAGGCGAGTGGTTCCAACTGTTCCAGATCGGGTTCGGCGGCATCCCCGGCCGGCCCCTGGGCGACGGACCGGACGGCCACAGCCTGTGGCCGGGCTTCACCAACGTGCCCAACGAGTTCGTGGAAGCCTACTTCCCGCTGCGCATCGAGACCTACGAATCCATCGCCGACTCCGGCGGCGCCGGCCAGCATCGCGGTGGCAACGGCATCCGCGTGGGCTACCGGCTGCTGGCGGACGGCGAGGTGTCGATCCACGACGACCGCTGGCTCACCTATCCCTGGGGCGTCAACGGTGGCCTGCCCGGTCAGCGCAGCCGCAAGGAACTGGTGCGCGCCAACGGCGAGCGCCAGGTGCTGCCCTCCAAGTGCGACAACATCAAGGTGGCCAAGGGCGACCTGGTGATCTTCGATACCTGGGGCGGCGGCGGTTGGGGCGATCCGCTGGAGCGGGACCCGGCGGCGGTGGGCACCGATGTGCTGAAGGGCCTGGTGACCCAGGGCGGGGCGCGCCGTTACGGCGTGGTCTGCGACGCCAGGGGGCGGGTCGATCAGGCCGCCACCGAGGCCCTGCGCAAGGAGATGGCGGCGCAGCGCGGCCCCATCGGCGAAGTGTTCAACCGCGGCGGCACCCTGGAGGAGATCAAGGCCCGCTGCCTGGAAGAAACCGGCCTGCCGGCGCCGCGTACACCGGTGTGGGAAAGCTGAGGGGGCGCCATGAGTCTGCAATCACGACGCCTGGCCGCCGCCCGCCGCTACGCCCTGGTGCTGGTGGATCTGAGCCTGGGGTTCACCGACCCCGGGCTCAGCCCCCTGGCCAGCGAAGCGGGGTCGGTGCTGGACGCCAACGCCCGGCTGCTGGCGGCGTTCCGGGAACGGTCGCTGCCGGTGTTCTTCACCACCGTGGCCTATGAACGGGACGATCAGGCGCGGGTGTTCCGCGAGAAGCTGCCCGCCCTGGAGGTACTCCAGGTCGGCTCGGGGTTGGAACGCATCGACCCGCGCGTGGCGCCCCGGGACGACGAGCCGGTGCTGGTCAAGCAATGGGCCAGCGGTTTCTTTGGCACCGACCTGGCGGCGCGGCTGCGCGCCGCCGGCGCCGACGGCGTGGTGGTCACCGGCCTGACCACCAGCGGCTGCGTACGCGCCACCGCGCTGGACGCCCTGCAGCATGACCTGCGCACGGTGGTGCCCCGGGAAGCGGTGGGGGACCGGGACCCGGACGCCCACCAGGCCAACCTGAAGGACTTGGGGATCAAGTATGCGGACGTGCTTTCCGTGGACGAGACCCTGGCGCTGCTGGACTAGTCTGCTGGGCCTGCTGCTGGCCGGGTGTCAGTCCGCGCCCCCCGCCGGCGGCGCGCTGCCGGCGGAACTGGCGGCGCGTCTGGCCGCTGAACCGGCCGCCTGCGCCGCCTACCGGGACGACTACGTGCGCGCCTTTCACCGTCATGTGGCGGCCCTGAGCCGCCACGACGACGCCGCCCGCGAGCGGGCCAGCGAGGCCCTGCACCGGTTGCGCCGCGATCTGGCGGCACGGGGGCTGGACGCGGATGCCTGCAGCCGGCCGCGCTGCATTATCGAGCCGCTTCAGGGCGGCAAGCTGGATAGCTGGTGCGGGTTCCGCCTGGCGGACCGGGACGGCCCCCATCTTTATCGCTGGGTGGCTTGGCCGCCGCCGCGCGGAACGGCCCGCGCCGAGGAATCGCCATGACGCAACACACCCTCTACGACAAGCTCTGGGATCGCCATCTGGTGGACACCCTGCCCGGCGGCGAGTCGTTGCTGTACATCGACCGGCACCTGATCCACGAAGTGTCCTCGCCCCAGGCGTTCGCCGCCCTGCGCGAGAAACGGCGCCCGGTGTGGCGCGCGGACGCCAACCTGGCGGTGCCGGACCACGCCGTGCCCACCCGCAACCGGGACCTGGGCGTGGCGGGCATTCGCGACGGTCTGGCGCGCCAGCAGGTACGCCGGCTGCAGGATAACTGTCGGGAAACGCGCATCCCGCTGATCGACCTCACCGATCAGCGCCAGGGCATCGTCCATGTGATCGGCCCGGAGCAGGGGCTGACCCTGCCGGGCATGACCCTGGTGTGCGGCGACTCGCACACCTCCACCCATGGCGCCCTGGCGACCCTGTCCATGGGCATCGGCACCAGCGAGGTGGAACACGTGCTAGCCACCCAGACGTTGCGGGCGCGCAAGCTGAAAACCCTGCGCGTGCGTTTCCACGGGGAGCTGGACGAGGGCGTCACCGCCAAGGACATGGTACTGGCCATGATTGGCCGGCTCGGCACCGCCGGCGCCACCGGCTTCGCCATCGAATACGCCGGCCCCACCGTGGCCGGCCTGTCCGTGGAAGCGCGCATGACCCTGTGCAACATGAGCATCGAGGCCGGCGCCCGGGCCGGGCTGGTCGGCTACGACGGGGTCACCGAGGACTATGTGCGAGGCCGCCCCGGCGCCCCCGACGGCGCCGACTGGGAAGCGGCGGTGACGCACTGGCGTGGCCTGGTCAGCGACCCGGACGCCCGTTTCGACCGGGACGAGGTGTTCGACGCCGGGGCGCTGGCGCCCCAGGTGACCTGGGGCACCTCGCCGGAAATGGTGGCGCCGGTCACCGGCCAGGTGCCGGTGCCGGACGAAGCACCGCCGGGCCAGCGGGACGACCTGCGGCGGGCCCTGGCCTATATGGGATTGACGGCGGGGCAGGCCCTGGAAGGGTTGCCCATCGACCGGGTCTTTATCGGCTCCTGCACCAACGCCCGCATCGAGGATCTGCGGCAGGTGGCCAGCCTGGTGCGCGGCCACCGGCTGTCACCGCGCATCCGACAGGCGATCATCGTGCCCGGTTCCGGGCTGGTGCGTCTGCAGGCGGAGCGGGAAGGGCTGGCGGACATCTTCGAGTGCGCCGGCTTCGAATGGCGCGCCGCCGGCTGCTCCATGTGCCTGGGCATGAACGACGACCGGTTGGCCCCCGGCGAACGCTGCGCCTCCACCTCCAACCGCAATTTCGAGGGTCGCCAGGGCAAGGGCGGGCGCACCCATTTGATGAGTCCGGTGATGGCGGCCGCGGCCGCCCTGACCGGTGTGATCACCGACGTGCGGGGGCTCTGAGATGCAGGCTTTCACGCAGCACAGCGGCATCGTCATTCCACTGGACCGGCGCAACGTGGACACCGACGCGATTCTGCCCAAGCAGTATCTGAAGAAGATCGACAAGGAAGGGTTCGGCGCCCATCTGTTCGACGACGAACGCTATCTGGACGCCGGCGACGTGGACACGCCGCCGGCCGAGCGCCGGCCGAACCCGGCGTTCGTGCTGAACCAGACCCCCTACGACCGGGGCACCGTATTGCTGGCGCAGGCCAATTTCGGCTGCGGCTCCAGCCGTGAGCACGCGGTCTGGGCGCTCCAGGATTTCGGCATCCGGGCGGTGATCGCGCCGTCCTTTGGTGAGATCTTTCAGGGAAATTGCTTTAATAACGGTGTACTGCCGGTCATTCTCAGCCAGCGGGACGTGGACGAATTGTTCCGGTTGTGCCGACAGGCGCCGGAGCAGCCGCTCACCGTTGACCTGGCCGGGGAGCGGCTGCGATGGGGCGACCGTGAATGGCCGCTGAGTGTAGACTCCGCGCGTCGGGATGCCCTGCTGGCGGGGCTGGACGACATCGGCATCACCCTCGAGAGAGCGGAAAAAATACAACAATACGAAGTCCGACGGCGCCGCGAGGAACCCTGGTTGTTCTAAATGGCGGGACGTTTGGAGGCTGGAGGAGACTATGGAGTTCGAGAACGCCGAACTGTCGCGGGCCCGCATCTGCCTGATTGGCAACTCCAAACTCAGCAAGATGGTGCATTCGCTGATCCCGGAGTTTCAGGCGGCGGCGGACATTTCCATTATCGACAATATCTTCAGCGACGCCCTGTTGTCCGCCCGCCACCTGGTGGAGCAGGGCAACGTGGACATTTTCGTTAGCGCCGGCGCCAACGCCTATTACCTGAAGAACACCCTGCCGGTGCCGGTGGTGGCCCTGAAGATCCGGCAGAGCGATCTGATCAGCGCGGTGCTCAAGGCCCGCGCCATTTCCCACAAGATTCTGATTTTGCTGCACGAGGACCAGGCGGTGGAGTGGGAACTGTTGTCCCATCTGCCCGGCGTGGAGATCGTGCAGAAGAGCTACGTCACCGCCGACGACGCCAATAACATCTTCCACAGCCTGCGCCAGCAGGGCTTCGGCGCGGTGGTGGGTTCCAGCTACATCTGCGACCTGGCGGAACAGGCCGGCATTCCCTATGTGATGATCTATTCGCGGGCCTCCTGCCGCCTGTTGCTGCGCCGCGCCATCAACCTGGCCGGCGAGTACAAACGGGAACGTCAGCAGCAGGCGTTCGCCGATTTCCTGCTGGCCAACACCGGCACCGCCACCCTGGTGACCAACCGGGAGGAGCGGGTGATCGCGTTCAACGACCAGGCCCGGGAGCTGCTCGCCAACCTGTATCGCGGCCGTCGCATCGACAAGTTGCTGGACAAGCGGTTTCTGGATACCGACGACACCGTGGCCGAGGGCATCCTGCTCAACGACCGCCTGTGCCGGGTCAGCAAGCGCGCCTTCGACGTGGGCGAGGAGCGGGTCGGCCACGTCTATTCCATCAAAGCGGCCCCGGTGTCCCGGGTGGAGGAGGGGCGGGACCCGGTGGAGCTGGTGTTCCGCTCGCGGCGCATGCACGAGGCCACCCGGCTGCTGAGCGTGTACGGCGCCACGCCCGGTTCCGTCCTGCTGCGTGGCGAAACCGGCAGCGGCAAGGAGCTGGCCGCCCGCGAGGTGCACCGCGCCAGCGTCAACCGGGACGGGCCCTTCGTGGCCATCAACTGCGCCGCGATTCCCAGCGAGCTGTTTGAGGCGGAACTGTTCGGCTACGCCGACGGCGCCTTTACCCACGCCCGCAGCGGCGGCAAGTCCGGGCTGCTGGAAGCGGCCAACAACGGCACCTTTTTCATGGACGAAATCAACTCCCTGCCCATGCCCCAGCAGGCCAAGCTGCTGCGGGTGCTGCAGGACCGGGAAGTGCGCCCGGTGGGCTCGCGTAAATCGGTGGCGCTCAACGTGAAGTTCGTGGCCGCCTGCAACCACGATCTGATGGAGGAGGTCCGCGCCGGCCGCTTCCGGGAAGACCTTTACTACCGGCTCAATGTGTTCACCGTGCAGCTGCCGTCGCTGCGGGAAAGGCCGGAAGACATCGAGCCGCTGACGCGCTACTTCATTCGCCGCCTGTCCGCGCGCTACCAGATGGACATCGAGGAAGACGCCCTGTGCGAGGCGCTGCTGCCGGTGTTTCTGCACTACGGCTGGCCGGGCAACGTGCGCCAGCTGGAGAACCTGCTGGAACGTCTGATGGTGTCGTCGTCCATGTACGACAACCTGACCGAGTTCGCCGCCGCCATTCGTCATCTGGCTCCGGAGCTGTTCGACGGCGGCCCGGGGGGCGCCACCGACCAGGGGCACCTGCGGCAGAAGGAGCAGGAGGAGATCCTGCGCGTGCTAGAGCAGTTCAACGGCAACCGCAGTCAGGCGGCGGAGTATCTGGGCATCAGCCAGACCACCCTGTGGCGGCGGCTCAAGGAGTTGGAGAAACGAAAGCAGCAAGGCGGATAAGCGTCGTCGCCAAAAAAAAGCGGCGCCGGGGAGGCGCCGTGATGGAAAGACATCTAAGTGGAGTTGCCTGACTGAGCAGCGCCTAGCGGAGCACGTTGTCGCCGCTCATGAACACGAACACGCGGGAGAACTTGCCGTCTTCCACGTACCAGAAATTGCAATTGGACAGGCGCACCTCGGTGCCGTCGGCGGTTTTCAGATAAACGTTGAAGCGCGCGGACACACTCTGGTTTTCCTCGTCCGCGGTGCATTCGAAATCGCCGTGCCACACCTCCTCGAAGCCGCTGAAGAGATTTTCAAACATGGCGCGGATGCCGGCCTTGCCCTCATGCACGATGGGATCGGTGGGAATGGTGAACACCGCATCGTCGTGGAAGTTGGCGAGCACGGCGTCCATGTCCTTCTTGTCCACGTTGGCGAAGTAGCTCTGCGTGGCCATATCAATCAGTTGTTGTCGGTTGAGTTTTTTCATTATCGACTCCTTTGGTCGGTGGCATGATCGGCGGACTCAGCGGCCCACCAGGGCATGGAACAGCTCGTAGCGCGGGACTTCCGGCGCCGGGTAGGCCTTCTTGCTGTGCGAGAGGCCCAGCTCCAGCAGCATCTGGCAGGTCTTGAAGCTCACCTGGCCGGGATTCAGCACCGGCACCGACAGCCGCTCCGCCAGGAAACCGTGGGACTGATGCATGGTGGTGGAGCCGAGAATGATGACGTCGGCGCCGTCCTCCCGGATCAGCGCTTCGGCGGCGTCCAGCAGCTTGCCGAACACCACTTCCTCCTTGCCGGCGAGCAGTTCTTCCAGGTCCGGGCGCGTTTTGATGGAGCGCATGCCGGCCAGTCTGTCCCAAAGGTGGTAGTCGGTCAGGGTCTTCTCGTAAAGGGGGAACCATTCGTCCCACATGGTGACGATGCCGAAGCGCTTGCCCAGGTTGCAGGCCAGGTAGAAGCTGGAGGCCCCGGGCGCGATCACCGGGATGGTCAGGCAGGAACGCAGCGCGTTGAGCGCCGAATCGCTGACCGTGTCGATGCAGATGGCGTCGAAGCCCTCCTCTTCGGCGCGCAGGCCGGCCTCGGTAACGCTGACGTCCATCAGCAGGGTGTCGTGGTAGCTGTCGCCCAGGGCGGCGCCGGCTTTCACCGATTCAAACACCACCTGGTAATCCGCCGGCAGAAAGCCCGGGGTCAGTTGGGCGGCGCGGGCGTCGATGCCGGCCTGGTCCATGGGAATCGGGATGATGACTTTGATTCTTTTACTCATAGGTCCTCCGTCGTCATTGGTACCTATGAAGGCAAGATGCGGGCCAACGGCAG
The DNA here is from genome assembly GCF_016906305.1 of Alloalcanivorax marinus. Lineage (GTDB taxonomy): Bacteria > Pseudomonadota > Gammaproteobacteria > Pseudomonadales > Alcanivoracaceae > Alloalcanivorax > Alloalcanivorax marinus. The sequence goes on along the minus strand of NZ_JADDOL010000002.1, from coordinate 210,193 downwards.
GAATAAATTTTTTCTTTTCGAATCAGTGGCTTGGGTGATGCCTTGCCGGTGCGGGCGGGGTGCAGATTGAAACCGGGCATTCATTCTGAAAAGGCACCGGGTACACTGCCGCCATGGGACGTTTTTTCGCAGTCATTCTGATTCTGGCGCTGGCCGCCGGCCTGTTCGTGGCCGGTCTCAAACAACAGTGGTGGCCGGTGCCGCGCCACTGGAACCCGTTTCTGCCGTTGCACCTGGAGGACCCGGTGACGCCGGTGACGCGCTGGAAGCTGCGGCGCCTGGGCGATGAACCGGAGGCCTGCCTGGCGGCCCTGCGCACCGCGCCGGAAGGGTCACTGGATTATCTGCCGCTGGAGGATTACACGCCGGTGGAAAGCTGCCCGCTGACCAATGTGGTGCGGGTGCGCTCCAGTCAGGTGGGTTTCAACAACAGCTTCGTGGCCCGCTGCCCGCTGGTGGCGGCCTGGTCCCTGTACGAGCGCACTCACCTGCAGCCGCTGGCGCGGGCCCGGTTCGGCCAGCCGGTGGCGGAGGTCTGGCATTACGGCACCTTCGCCTGCCGCAACATCTATCACCGCCAGGACGACCGCCGCAGCGACCACGCCACCGCCTCGGCCCTGGACGTGGCGGCCCTGTCACTGCGCGACGGCACGCGCATTTCGGTGCGGCGCCACTGGGACGACGAGGGGGACAAGGGCGCTTTCCTGCACGAGGCCTTCGACGGCGCCTGCCAGTTCTTCGGCACCGTCCTGGGGCCGGACTATAACGCCGCCCACGCCGACCACTTCCACTTCGGCCTGCGTGGCTTCGGCATCTGCCGCTAGGGCGTTTCGGCAGCCCGCGGCAGGGTCAGGTACACCCCCAGCAGCACCAGCGGCGCGCTCAGCAGGTGCTGTACGCCTAGGGCGCTGCCCAGCACCAGCAGCGCGAACAGGGCGGTGAAGAACGGCGTGCTCAGGCGCACCACGGTGGCGGAGGTGGCGCTGATGTGCTGGCAGGCCAGCGGATAGAGGTAACCCGGCGCCAGGGTGGAAAAGGCGGCCAGCCCCAGGAACAGCAGCCACTGGCGGCCGTCCGGCACCGCCGCCACCGGGTCCGCGAACGGCACGCTGACCAGCAAACCCAGGGCGCAGGCGATCCACACCACGTTCCAGCCCTGGCCGCGCAGCCGGTCGCCGGCGCGGGAATAGAGCGCCATCACCAGGGCCGCGCCCAGGCCGCACAGATCGCCGATCCGGTTGCCCGCCTGGTCGCCGCCGTCACCCAGCAGCACCACCACCGTCACGCCGGCGAACGCCAGCAGACCACCCAGCACCTCGCGGCCCCGCAGACCTTCCCGGCGCAGCACCCGCAGCAGCATCACGAAGAACGGCGAGGTGGCCACCAGCAGCGACACCGTGACCACATCGCTCAGGTAAAAGGCCACGGTGGCCAGCACGTAATAGGCGGCCAGCAGCACGCCGCCCTCCAGCGCCGAGCGGGTGGGGCGCCGGAACCCCCGGGCCAGGGCCAATAAGGCGGTGAGCAGCAGGGTGGCGGTGAGAAACCGGAACACCAGAGTGGTGCCGGTGGGCAGGTCCCGCAGCAGCGCCACCCAAACGCCGGTGGCGCCCCACTGGGCGCTGGCGAGCAGGGCCAGGGCGGTGCCTTTGCGGGTGTCGCGTTTCATCACGAAGAAGCCTGGCTGGTCAGTGAGGGCAGGGACGGTGTCAACATACTGAGTGGCCAGTGGTGATATCGGCTGATCGTAAATATCCTTCCGTCCAATTGAAAGGTTCTAGTCGGCCATTTGAAAGCGGAATGGCGTCTGTTTGAAAAATTCGCAAGGAGGGGAGCGGGTCGCGGGGAGACCGACGGGCTTACAAAGAAAAGGCCGCTTCCCGAAAGGAAGCGGCCCCGTTTTGCGGCGGCTTTGGCCGCGCTCAGACGTTAAACAGGAAGTTCAGCACGTCGCCGTCGTGGACCACGTAGTCCTTGCCCTCGGCGCGCATCTTGCCGGCTTCCTTGGCGCCCTGTTCGCCGTTGCCCGCGACGAAGTCGTCGAAAGCGATGGTCTGGGCGCGAATAAAGCCCTTCTCGAAGTCGGTGTGGATGACCCCGGCGGCCTGGGGGGCGGTGGCGCCGACCTTGATGGTCCAGGCGCGCACTTCCTTCTTGCCGGCGGTGAAGTAGGTCTGCAGGCCGAGCAGTTCGTAGCCGGCGCGGATCACCCGGTTGAGGCCCGGTTCCTCCATGCCCAGGTCGGCCAGGAAGTCCGCCTTCTCTTCGTCGTCCAGCTCGGCGATCTCGGATTCGATCTTGGCGCAGATCGGCACCACCGAGGCGTTTTCCTTCTCGGCCTGCTGGCGAACCGTGTCCAGCAGCGGGTTGTTCTCGAAACCGTCCTCTTCCACGTTGGCGATGTACATGGTCGGCTTGAGGGTGAGCAGGTTGAGGCTGCGGATGGCCTTGCGCTCGTCGGCGCTCAGGTCCGCGGCGCGGGCCGGCTCGCCTTCGCTGAGCAGCGGCAGCAGCTTTTCCAGCACCGGGATCATCGCCTGGGCGTCCTTGTTCTGGCCCTTGGCGGCCTTCTGGGCGCGCTGCAGGGCGCGTTCCACGGAGTCCAGGTCGGCCAGCGCCAGCTCGGTGTTGATGACCGCGATGTCGTCCAGGGGCGACACCTTGCCGGCCACGTGGATCACGTTCTCATCGTCGAAGCAGCGCACCACATGGGCGATGGCGTCGGTGTCGCGGATGTTGGCCAGGAACTGGTTGCCCAGCCCTTCGCCCTTGGAGGCGCCCGCCACCAGGCCGGCGATGTCCACGAACTCCATGGTCGCCGGGATCACCTTTTCCGGCTTGGCGATGGCGGCCAGCTGGTCGAGCCGCGGGTCCGGCACCGGCACCACGCCGGTGTTGGGCTCGATGGTGCAGAACGGGAAGTTCTCGGCGTCGATGCCGGCCTTGGTCAAGGCGTTGAAAAGGGTGGATTTGCCCACGTTGGGCAGGCCCACGATACCGCACTGAATACCCATAACTGCACCTCCGATTTCGAGGGCGCAATGCTACTCAAGCTACGCGCAAAATGCGACCGGGGGTTGCTCAAGCGCCGCCCCGGCGGGGCGCTCGTGCCCTGAACCGGGTTGGTCGTAACCTCTAGACTGGCTGGTCACAAGGGGGTGCTTTTGCAATGACCGTCCGAATCCTTTACCAGTTTCCGATTTCCCACTACTGCGAAAAGAGCCGCTGGCAGCTCGACCACAAGGGCCTCGACTACCGGGTGCGCAACCTGCTGCCCGGGCCGCACCGGCTGCGCAGCCACTGGCTGGCGCGCATCAGCACCCTGCCGATCCTGCGCGACGACAAACGCACGGTGGGGGATTCCACCAAGATCGCCTATTACCTGGAAAAGTACTACCCGGAGCGGCCGCTGGTGCCGGAGGACGCCGATCAGCGGGCGCGCATGATCGAACTGGAGCAGCAGTTCGACCGCGTCGGCGTGCACGTGCGCCGCTGGCTCTACGGCCAGGTGCTGAACCGCCCGGAGATCATGGACGCCATGCTCGACCCCTACCATCTGCCCGGTCCGGTCAAGCGCGCCCTGGTGCCGCTCACCCGCGAGGGCGTGCGGCGGCTGTACGCCATCAAGCCCAAGGCGGTGGTGTATTCGGAGCAGCGCGTGGAGGAGGGCCTGGCACTGGTGGAGGAGGCCCTGGCCCAGGGCGGCGGCGACTATCTGGTGGCGGACCGGCTGACCCTGGCGGACATCACCGCCGCCAGCCTGCTGGCGCCGTTGGTCACCCCACCGGGCACCCCCTGGGATGTGTTCGACGAAAGCACCCTGTCGCCGGCGCTGCAAAAGAAGCTCAACGACATGCGCGAACGGCCGGCGGGACAATGGGTTCTGGCGCGTTATCGCAGCGATCGCTGACGCGTTCGGGCCTGCGGGGAGGGGGCGTTCCGGGAGGGGGCGTTATAGGCGCGGCTTCAGCCGCGATCCCGACGTTGGAATCTAGGCGCGGAAGCCGTTCAGCCCGTTCATGGCGATATTCAGGTCGCCACGCAGCATATCCGGGGTAAAACGCACCGCCTCGTCGATGGCCCGCTCGATCAGGTCGCGGTCCTGGGCGGAGGGTTTGCTCAGCACATGGGGAGTGACGCGGTCGGCGCTGCCGGGGTGGCCGATGCCGATGCGCAGGCGGTGAAAATCCCGGCTGTTACCGTGCCGGGCAATGATGTCGCGCAGTCCGTTGTGGCCGCCGTGGCCGCCGCCCTGTTTGAAGCGGGCCACGCCCGGGGGCAGGTCCAGCTCGTCGTGGGCCACCAGCATCTGCGTGACGGGAATCTTGAAGAAGTTCGCCAGCGCCGAGGTGGCCTGGCCGCTGCGGTTCATATAGGTGGAGGGCACCAGCAGGCGGATGGTCTCGCCTTCAAACTGGAAGGTGCCGGTGAGACCGAAGTATTTCTTTTCCTCGGAAAGGAAAATGCCCTGGGCACGGGCCAGGGCATCGATGTACCAGACACCGGCGTTGTGACGGGTGGCGTCGTATTCGGGGCCCGGGTTGCCCAGGCCCACGATCAGTCGTACCGGATCCGCCACGGCGAGGATTATTCCTCGTCGGCCTTGTCTTCACCGGCGGCTTCTTCACCGCCTTCCTCGCCTTCGTCTTCCTCGGCGCGGACCTTCGGCTTGTGCACGGCCACCACCGGCTGGTCATGGTCTTCGCCATGGGTCAGCTCGACGATTTCCACGCCGCCCGGCAGCTTGATCTCGGAGAGGTGGATCACCTGATCCAGCTCCACGGCGATCATGTCCACTTCCAGGTATTCCGGCAGGTCCTTGGGCAGACAGCTCACTTCCACCTCGGAGATGTTGCGGTGGATCTCGCCGCCCTGCTTCTTGACGCCGATGCAGGCTTCTTCATTGGTGAAGTGCAGCGGAACGATCATGGTGATCTTGTGGCTGGCGTCCACGCGCATGAAGTCGGCGTGGATCGGGAAACCGCGGGCCGGATCGCGCTGCAGATCACGCAGTACCGCCTGCTGGTTCTTGCCGTCCAGCTTGAGGGTCAGGATGTGGCTGTAGAAGGCCTCGGTTTCCAGGGCTTTCTTCAGCTCGCGGGCTTCCAGGGAAATCATCTGCGGTTCGGCGGTGCCGCCGTAGATGATGCCCGGAACCCGACCCTGCAGACGACGCAGGCGGCGGCTCGCACCTTTCCCCGCGTCGCTGCGGCTTTCCGCGGTCAGTTCGAATTCGTTGGACATGGTGATGTCTCCGTAAAGCTCCCCGCCGCCCCGCGACCAGGTGCGATGGGAAGGGTTGATAAAGGGGGCCGGATTATGCCCGAAAAGAAGGCCTGATGCCAGACGCCTGACGCGAGACGCCTAAAAGCAAAAAAGCCCGCCAAAGCGGGCTTTGAAAAGCGTCGAGCGTCCGGTGTTACACCAGCTCCAGCCGGTCGAACATGGCGGACAGGGATTCTTCGTTGTTCACCCGGCGCACGGTCTCGGCCAGCATCGGCGCCAGGCGCAGCACGCGGATCTTGTCGCACTGGCGGCCCTGTTCGGACAGCGGGATGGTGTCGGTGACCACCAGCTGGTCCATGGCGCTGTTGCTGATGTTGTCGATGGCCGGGCCGGACAGCACCGCGTGGGTGCAGTAGGCGTAGACCTTGGCGGCGCCGTGGTCCTTGAGCGCCTGGGCCGCCTTGCACAGGGTGCCGGCGGTGTCGACGATGTCGTCCACCAGCACGCAGGTGCGGCCTTCCACTTCACCGATGATGTGCATCACCTGGGATTCGTTGGCTTTCGGGCGGCGCTTGTCGATGATCGCCAGGTCGGCGTCGTTGAGCTGCTTGGCCAGGGCGCGGGCGCGGACCACGCCGCCCACGTCCGGGCTCACCACCATCAGGTCGTCGTGCTTCTGGCGCTCGATGTCGGCCACGAACAGCGGTGTGCCGTAAACGTTGTCCACCGGAATGTCGAAGAAGCCCTGGATCTGATCGGCGTGCAGGTCCACGGTCACCACCCGGTCGATGCCCACGGCGGTGATCATGTCGGCCACCACCTTGGCGGTGATCGGCACCCGCGCGGAACGCACCCGGCGGTCCTGACGGGCATAGCCGAAGTAGGGCATCACCGCGGTGATGCGGCCGGCGGAGGAGCGGCGCAGGGCGTCCGCCATGACCAGCAGTTCCATCAGGTGATCGTTGGTGGGGTTGCAGGTGGACTGGACGATGAACACGTCCTTGCCGCGCACGTTTTCCTGGATGTCCACGGACACTTCGCCGTCGCTGAACACGCCGACATCGGCATCGCCAAGGGGAATGTTGAGCTGCTTGACCATGGCCTCGGCCAGCTCGGGATTGGCGCTACCGGAAAAAACCACGAGTTTGGACACTGGCGTCCCCTGACTATCAGGTAGTGGATTTCAGGAACTGACGTTCCTTTTATATAGAAGAACGTATAAAGAAGATGGCTGGGGTACCAGGACTCGAACCTGGGAATGACGGGATCAAAACCCGCTGCCTTACCAACTTGGCTATACCCCAACACTAACCGGTCAGGTGGCGTCGTCGTCGGACGCCGGACCTGGATGTTCTTTGGCTCGAAGCGTCGCCAGTGCCTCGTGGAGAGGTGAGAGTTCAGTGCTTCGGGCCACAAAAGCCGTCCAGTTTTCTGGCAAGCGCCGCTGCAGGTCGCGGGCCGCTTGCGCCCCGGCAAGGCGTGCGAAACAGCAGGCGCCGGTGCCGGTCATGCGGGCGTTGCCCGCTTCGCGTTGGAGCCACTCAAGCGCTTGATCCACGGGGGGAAAAAGGCGCCGGGCCACGGCTTCACAGTCGTTATGACCCTGGTTGAGAAGGGCCTCGAAAGTGGCCGCCCCAAGCGAGGCCGGTAATGTAATGGCGGGGGTGTGCCTTGTCAATTCCCCGTCGCTGAAAATTCGAGCGGTTGAAACGGCCACCCCGGGATTCACCACCAGAAACCATTGTGGCGGCAGATCAACGGCTTGCAAGCGCTCGCCCACACCCTCCGCCCAGGCGTTGCGGCCGTGCACGAACACCGGCACGTCGGCGCCCAATTGCAGGCCCAGCGCGGCCAGCCGGTCCAGCGACAAATCCAGCCCCCACAGATGATTGAGGCCGAGCAGGGCGGTGGCCGCGTCGGAGGAGCCGCCCCCCACGCCGCCGCCGGCGGGCAGACGCTTCTCCAGATGCAGCGCGGCCCCCTGGCGGCAGCCGGTGGCCTGTTGCAGCAGGCGGGCGGCGCGCAGCACCAGATTGTGCTCGTCCACCGGCGGGTCGGGCCGGTCGCAGGTCAGGGTCAGGGCGTCGTGGGGCCGGAAGTGCAGGGTGTCGCCATGGTCGAGCAGCACGAACAGGGTCTGCAGATCGTGGTAGCCGTCGGCGCGGCGACCGGTGATGTGCAACAGCAGATTGAGCTTGGCCGGTGCCGGCAGGACGAACCCGGTGGCCGGCACCTTGGCGGGGGAAGCAGGGGTCATGGCAACGGGCGCCACTCCCGGATCAGCAGGGTGAAATGGTTGGCGTCCTGGTGGGCCTTGATGCGATGGGGCAGGGCCACCTGGCCCACCGGTTCATAGCGGTCGAACTCCAGGTTCCAGCCCAGCTGGCGCAGGCGCACCAGCTGACCGGCCTCGTTTTCCTCCGCCTCGGCCGGGGCACCCGGCCAGACCAGGCCGCGGCTCCAGTATTCCAGGGCCGACACCGGCAGCCAGAAGCCGGTCAGGTGCCAGGCCAGTTCGCCCGGGGAGCGCGCCCGCCATTCGCCCTTGCCGGTTTCCAGGCGCGCGCGGCCGGGCCGCCAGGTGAGTTCGGCGCTGCCGAAGCCCAGCGGGCCGGAAAAGTGAATGGCGCCGTGGCGCGGGGACTGTTGCCAATCAAAGGTGGCGGAGCCGCCGTCCTCCGGGGTGCGGTAGCCCAGCTTGCCGTTCATCTCCCAGCGCTGGATCTGATCCGCGCGGGTGAAGTCGGTGGTCGGGAGCGGGCGGGTCTGACAGGCGCTCAACACCAGGGCCAGCAGGGGCAGCCACCACAGTCGGGTCATGGGGTGACCTCCAGCCGTTGCAGGGTGTCCAGCAGCAGGGGCGATTGCGGCTCCTTGGCCAGAGCGGCGCGCCACACGCGCAGGGCGGCGTCGCGCTCGTTCAGGGCCCAGAGCACTTCGCCCAAGTGAGCGCTGACTTCGGCGTCGGGCTGCTGCTGATAGGCGCGGCGCAGGTAGGGCAGGGCCTCCTCGGGGCGGCCCAGCCGGTACAGCACCCAGCCCATGGAGTCGAGAATCGCCGGGTCATCCGGCTCCGCCGCCAGGGCCCGGGCGATCATGTCGTGGGCCTGCTCCAGGTGGGCGCCGCGGTCCGCCCAGGTGTAGCCCAGGGCGTTGAGCGCGGCGGTGTCGTCCGGGTCCAGGGCCAGCACCCGCTGCAGATCCGCTTCCATCTGTTCGGTGCGGCCCAACTGGCCGGCGGTCATGGCGCGGGCATAGAGCAGGTCCGGGTTGTCCGGGTCCGCCTCCAGGGCATGATCGAGCAGCGCCAGGGCGCCCTGGGCGTCGCCGGTGGAGGCGCGCATCTCCGCTTCGCTGACCCACAGCAGGTCGGCCCGGTCCGGGAACTGGCGGGTCAGGCTGGTGATCAGCGCATGGCCCCGGTCACCCCGACCGCTGGTGTAGAGCAGGCGCGCCGCCTGTACCTGGGCCTGCAGGGCGTCGCTGCCCTTGACCTTCAGGTACTCATCGATGGCCTCGTCCACGGCGCCGCGGGCTTCCGCCGCCTGGCCCAGGTGCAGGCGCATCTGATTGGGCCGGTAACCCTGGCGCAGCAACTGATGCAGGATCTCCTCGGCGGATTCCACGGCACCGGCGTCCAGGGCCAGCAGGGCCAGGGAGTACTGCAGGTCCAGATCCTGGGGATTGCGCTCCGCCAGAATCTGCAGTTGTTCGCGGGCCTCGTCGTACTGTCGGGCGGCCAGCAGCAGGCGCACATAGGCGACCCGGGCGCGGCGGCTGTCCGGGTGGGCCTCCACCCGTTCCGCCACCCGCTTCAGCGCTTTTTTCGGCTGACCGGCCTCGAACAGCAACTGGGCCTGCAGCAGGGCGGCTTCCAGATGCTCCGGGTCTTCCTTCAAGGCCCGCCGGGTGGCGTCCAGGGCGCCGGACAGGTCGCTGCGCTGGCGCCGGTCCAGGGCCCGGGCGTACCACAGCGGCGCCTGGTGGGGGTAGCGGTCGGCCAGCTGCGAGAGGGCTTCCAGCAGCTCCTGATTGTCCGCGTCGTCCATGTTGCTGGCCTCGGCCACCAGCGGCAGCAGGGCGTCGCTGCCGTGGGCGGCCAGCAGCCGGTCGATGAGGGCGGCGGCGCCGTCGCTGTCGCCCTGACGGATACGGGCCAGGGCGGCCAGCCGCAGGGCGTCGGCATTGTCCGGCTGCCGGTCCAGCCACAGATCGGCCAACTCCCGGGCCTGATCGGTGCGCTCCAGAAAGGTGGCCAGTTTGGTGGCCTGGGCGATCACTTCCGGGTCCCCGGTGGTGCGCGCGGCGCGGGCGTAGTACTCCAGCGTCACCGCCAGGCTCTGCCGCTGGGCGGCGGTTTCCGCCACCAGCAGATCGCCGAGGGTTTCGCCGTCGTATTCAATCGGGGGCAGATCACGGGGCGGCGGTGTGGGCGCGGCGGGCGGCGCCGGCGGGGTCTGGGCGCAGCCCGCCAGGGCCAGGAGGGCGGCAACAACAAGCGATGGGCGTGCATTCATCGGCGATACGGTCCTCGTTTCGAGCCGCTATCATTGCACACCCGCCGGCCGCACCCAAGGATCGGCGAGGCGTTCACGGCCGGGCACGAAAGGGCGACTACATTGTTTTAAAGGGCCATTTCGCGCAAAATGCCACACCCTTGCGCGTGTCTGGGCATCCCATCGGGTCGTCGTCGTTTCCCTATGAATCTCATCGCAGTCGGCGTTAATCACACCACCGCGGACGTGGAGTTACGCGAGCAACTGGCGTTCTCCGCCGAGCAGGCGGACCGGGCGCTGGCGCGGCTGCGCGACGATCTGCCCGGGGTCCGCGAAGCGGCCCTGCTGTCGACCTGCAACCGCACCGAACTGTACTGCCTGGTGGAAGGCGAGGTGCCGGACTTCGGCGACTGGCTGGCGGCGGAGCGGCGCATGCCGGTGGACACCCTGCGCCCGGCGCTCTACCGGCACCAGGGCGACCTGGCCCTGGAACATATGATGCGCGTGGCCGGCGGCCTGGATTCCCTGGTGCTGGGCGAGCCGCAGATTCTCGGCCAGATGCGCGAGGCCTATGCCCGCGCCCACGAGGCGGGGCTGGTCAACGGCGAACTGGGCCGGGTGTTCCAGGACGTGTTCTCGGTGGCCAAGCGCATCCGCACGGAGACCGGCATCGGCGCCAACCCGGTGTCGGTGGCCTACGCGGCGGTGTCGTTCGCGCGGCACATTTTCGCCGACCTGAAGAAAAGCCGGGCGCTGCTGATCGGCGCCGGTGAGATGATCGAGCTGGTGGCCCGCCACCTGGAAGAACAGCAGGTGCGCGAAATCGTCATCGCCAACCGCACCGCCGCCCGGGCCCAGGCCCTGGCCGAGCAGGTCGGCGGCCGGGGCATCGCCCTGGAAGAGCTGCCGGTGGCCCTGGAGCACGCCGACATCCTGATCGCCTGCACCGCCGCGCCCATCCCCATTCTCGGCAAGGGCACCGTGGAGCGGGCGCTCAAGCGCCGCCGCCACAAGCCCATGTTCATGGTGGACATCGCCGTGCCCCGGGACATCGAGCCGGAAGTGGGCGAGATGGACGACGTCTACCTTTATACCGTCGATCATCTGCAGGAGGCGATCCAGGAAAATGTCCGCGCTCGCGAACAGGCCGCCCGGGAAGCCGCCGGACTGATCGCCGAGGCGGTCACCCAGCATCACCGCTCACGGCGGGAAAAGCGGGCGGTGGGGGTGCTGCGCGATTACCGCCGTCAGCGCACCGAACTGGCCGACCAGGAGCTGGAGCGGGCGCTGGCCCAGCTGCAGCAGGGCAGCGACCCGGAAGAGGTGCTGCGCCGCTTCAAGCACAACCTGGTGAACAAATGGCTGCACCGGCCCAGCGTCACCCTGCGGCGGCTGGCCGCCGAGGATCGCGCCGAGGCGCTGTTGATGGCCCGGGAAATTCTGCTTGATCAGGACGGCGAGGCGTCCAGCGAGGAATCATGAAGGCGTCGTTAGAGGGCAAGCTCAACCGATTGATGGAGCGCTTCGAGGAGATCAGCGGGCTGCTGGCGGACCCGGAGGTGATCGGGGACCAGAAGCGCTTCCGGGGGCTCTCCAAGGAATACGCGGAACTGGAAGACGTGGTGCGCGCCTATCGCGATTACCGCGCCACCCTGGACAACCTGGACACCGCCCGGGCCCTGCTCGACGACGGCGACCCGGACATGCGCGAGATGGGCGCCGAGGAAGTCCGCGAAGGCGAGCAGCGTGCCGCCGACCTGGAAGAAGAACTGCAACGCCTGATGCTGCCCCGGGATCCCCGGGACGGCGCCAGTGTGTACCTGGAAATCCGCGCCGGCACCGGCGGCGACGAAGCCGCCCTGTTCGCCGGCGACCTGTTCCGCATGTACTCCCGCTACGCCGACCAGCGCGGCTGGAAGGTGGAAGTCGTGAGCGCCAGCGAGGGCGAGCACGGCGGCTATAAGGAAGTGATCGCGCGCATCGCCGGCGACGGCGTCTACTCCCGGCTCAAGTTCGAATCCGGCGCCCACCGGGTGCAGCGGGTGCCGGCCACCGAGTCCCAGGGCCGCATCCACACCTCCGCCTGCACCGTGGCGATCCTGGCCGAGGCCGAGGACGCCGGTGACATCGAGATCCGCAACGAGGATCTGCGCATCGACACCTACCGCTCCTCCGGCGCCGGCGGCCAGCACGTCAACACCACCGACTCGGCGGTGCGCATCACCCACCTGCCCACCGGCGTGGTGGTGGAATGCCAGGACGAACGCAGCCAGCACAAGAACAAGGCCAAGGCCATGTCGCTGCTCAAGGCTCGGCTGCTGGACGCCCGTGAAAGCGCCGCCCACGCCGAGCAGGCGGCGGAACGCAAATCCCTGGTCGGCTCCGGGGACCGCTCCGAGCGCATCCGCACCTACAATTTCCCCCAGGGCCGGCTCACCGATCACCGTATCAATCTGACCCTGTACCGGCTCAACGAAATCGTCGCCGGCGACCTGGACGAGGTGGTGGGCGCGCTGCTCGCCGAGCATCAGGCGGAACAACTGGCGGCCCTGGCCGAGGGCCAGGGCTGAGCGCCGTGCGCATCGACGAGGCCCTGCGCGGTGCCCGCGACACCCTGGCGGCATCGCCCAGCGCGCGGCTGGACGCGGAGCTGCTGCTCACCCGGGTGCTGGGCCAGGACCGCCGCTACTTCTATACCTGGCCGGAAAAGACCCTGACCGCGGACCAGCAGCGTCTGTTCGATCTGCTGGTGACGCGCCGGGCCGCCGGTGAGCCGGTGGCCCATCTGACCGGTGAGCGGGAATTCTACGGCCGCCGCTTTGTGGTCACCCCCGCCACGTTGATTCCCCGTCCGGACACGGAAACCCTGGTGGAGGCGGCGCTGGAGGCGGTGCCGGACACGCCCCGGCGGGTGGTGGACCTGGGCACCGGCACCGGCGCGGTGGGTGTCACGCTGGCGCTGGAACGGCCGGCCTGGCGGGTCATCCTTACCGACGCCAGCGCCGCCGCCCTGGCGGTGGCCCGGGACAATGCCGAGGCGCTGGGCGCCGCCGTCAGCCTGGTGCGCGGCGACTGGCTGGGCGCCCTGACCGGCCCCTTCGATCTGATCGTCAGCAATCCGCCCTATGTGGACCCGGACGATCACCACCTGGAACAAGGCGATGTGCGGTTCGAGCCCCGTTCGGCCCTGGCCGCCCACGACCGGGGCCTGGCGGACCTGCGGGTGATCGCCGCCCAGGCCCGGGAACGGCTCGCCGCCGGCGGCTGGCTGATGCTCGAGCACGGCCACGATCAGGGCGGCGCCGTGCGCCGGCTGCTGGCCGGCCACGGTTTCCACGACGTCACCACCCGCCAGGACCTGGGCGGCAACGACAGGGTAACCTTGGGGCATGTTTAGCGACGACGAGCTGCAACGCTACAGCCGGCAACTGCTGGTGGCGGACTTCGATCTGGACGGCCAGGAGGCCATCGCCGGCGCCACCGTGCTGCTGGTGGGCTGTGGCGGCCTGGCCAATCCGGCCGCCCTGTACCTGGCCGGCGCCGGCGTCGGACGATTGATTCTGGTGGACGACGACACCGTGGACACCAGCAACCTGCACCGCCAGATCGCCTTCCGTGGCGACCAGGTGGGGCAGGGCAAGGCCGCCGCCCTGGCCGCCCAGCTCAACGCCCTGAACCCGGACGTGACGGTGGAGCCCCACGCCGCCATGGCCGGTGACGACTGGCTGGACCGCCATCTTCCCGACGTGGATCTGGTGCTGGACTGCTGCGACAACTTCGCCACCCGCCAGGCCATCAATGCCGCCTGCGTGCGCCACCGCAAACCGCTGGTCAGCGGCGCCGCCATCCGCCTGGACGGTCAGCTCGCCGCCTTCGACTTGCGCGACCCGGACAGCGCCTGCTACGCCTGCGTGTACGGCGACGGCACCGACGGCGACCTGGCCTGCAGCGAGGCCGGCATCCTCGGCCCGGTGGTGGGCACCATCGGCACCCTTCAGGCGCTGCTGGCGCTGCACCTGCTCACCGGTAAACCGGTGGCGCCACGCCTGCGGCTGTTCGACGGTCGCACCCTGTCCTGGCGGGAAGTGGCGTTCCGCAAGGATCCCGCCTGCCCGGTGTGCGGCGCGCCCCGGGCGCCCCATCCACGCGGCGCCACCGCCTGACCCTCCGGCGCGATGCGCCCTCTCCCGATCCGCGTGCGGCGTTGACGCCGTTGTAATGAGAATCATTTTTGTTTAGATTCGTTCTCCTCGGGCGGCAATCCGGGTTCGGCAGGGGGCCCTTACCAAGCGGATGGGAGACGGGTGAAATACACCGACAGCAATCTCAAGGCGTATCTGGACCATCGGGCCGCGCTGGTGGACTACGTCACCTCCATCGTCGGTTGCCGGGCCCGTGCCGAGGACCTGGTTCAGGACGCCTTTCTGCGTTTCGTGCCCGACGGTCGGCGACCGACCGGTTCCGGCGTGGCCTACCTGTACCGCATCGTGCGCAACCTGGCGATTGATTTCACCCGCCGCTCGGCCATGGAGAGCCGCCACCAGAACGAAGAGACGGTGGAGTGGCTCAAGCCACGGGAAGAAAGCAGCCCCGAGCAAACCGCCCTGCAGCACGACCGTCTGGATCGCCTGGCCGGCGTGCTGGACGGCCTGCCCCGGCGCCAGCGTCTGGCCATCGAAATGCACCGGGTCGGTGGCTATACTCTGGCGGAAATCGCCGAGCGGCTGGAGGTGTCCACGGCCACCGCCCACCGCCTGGTTCGCGACGCCATGGCGCATCTCGCCGCCGCCCTGGATTAGGGCAGGCCCTAAGCCCGGTTTCGCGCCACGAAGCCCAGCCCCGGATCGAACATGGAACATTCCGATAAGCCCGCCGACGACGCGCTGTTGCGTGAGGCCAGTGACTGGAAGCTGCGGCTGGACGAAGCGCCGCGGGACCCGGCCCTGCGACGCGCCTGCGCCGACTGGCGGGCCCGGGATGAGCGCCACGAGAACGCCTGGCGGCGGGTCAGCGAGGCCTGGGCGCTGATCGGCGACCTGCCGGTGCAGCGGCGGCAATGGCCGGGCCACGACGAGGCGCCGGCCGACCGCCGGCGCTGGCCGCGGCGGACCGCCCTGGCGTTGGCGGCCTGTTTGCTGCTGGCCCTGATGCCCGCCGCCTGGCGTTACTGGCAGGCGGATTATCGCACCGGAGTGGGTCAGACCCTGGCCGTGACGCTGGCCGACGGCAGTGCCGTGGTGCTCGGCGCCGACAGTGCCCTGGCCGAGGCATTCAGCGACGGCGAACGCCGCGTGCGGTTGCTGCGCGGCGAAGCCTTCTTCGACGTGGCCGCCGACCCGCGCCCCTTCCTGGTGGTGGCCGGCGAGGTGCGTGCCCGCGACATCGGCACCGCCTTCAGCGTCCGCGAGGACGACGGGAGCTACGGCGTCGGCGTCAGCCACGGCGAAGTGGCGGTCAGTTACCGGGGCGGGCGCGCCCGCCATTTGATGCCCGGCGACCAGTGGGCCCTGGACCGCGCCAGCGGCACCGCCCGCGTGCAACGGTCGGCGCCGGACCGGGTGGCGGTCTGGCGGCAGGGCCGGCTGTTCGTGCAGGACCGCACCCTGGCGGATCTGGCGGACACCCTGGAGCGCCACGCCCACGGTTACATCCTGATCGCCGATGACGCCCTGGCCGCGCGCCGGGTCACCGGCAGCTACGACCTCTCCGACGTGGACGCCGCCCTGGCGGCCATGGTCCAGCCCCACGGTGGCCGCGTGCTGCGGATCACGCCGCTTCTGCGCATCGTGCTTTGATTTGACCGCTCCCTGAAAAAACGCCCCGCCTCGTTCGTTGTTCCCCCGTGATCGCATTGAAATGCGTCGTATTCACATTCGCATTCCGGGGAGACAAGGAAGCATGACACTGAATCACCGACCGGGCCGTCGGCGGCCGTCGCCGGCGTTCTGGCCGCTGGCGTTTTGCGTGCTGGCGTTGATGGCGTCGTGGCCGGCCGGCGGCGCGCTGGCCGACGACGGCACGGAGTTCGATATTCCCGCCCAGTCGCTGCCCGGCGCTCTGGACCGTTTTGCGCAGCAGTCCGGCTACCAGGTCACCGCCGACGCCGATGAGCTGGGCGAGCGTCGCTCCCGGCCGGTGAGCGGCCGGCTTCCGGTGCCGGTCGCGCTGGACCGTCTGCTCGATGGCACCGGCCTGAGCTGGTATTTCGGCGCGGGCAAAACCGTGGTGGTGCGTGCCCTGAGCGGGCTGGGCGACGCGCAGATGCTGCCGGCGGTGAAGGTGCAGGGCGACGGCCCCCGCCAGTCCGCCGCCGCCGACCGGCCCTACGCCACCGCCGGGTCCTCCGCCTATATCGGCCAGCAGGACATCGAACGGTTCCGGGGCCTGTCCGTGGGCGACATGTTCAAGGGCACCACCGGCGTGCTGGTGGCGGAGAACCGCAACAGTGGCGGGCTCAATATCAACATCCGCGGCATGCAGGGCCAGGGCCGGGTGCCGGTGCTGGTGGACGGCGCCCGCCAGGAGACCACGGTCTACCGGGGCTATGCCGGGGTCACCAGTCGCAGCTACATCGACCCGGATCTGATCGGCGGCGTGGAAATCGACAAGGGCCCCACCATGGGCGCCAGTGGCACCGGCGCCATCGGCGGGCTGGTGAGCATGCGCACCCTGAACGCCGACGACATCGCCAGACCCGGCAACGACTGGGGGCTGCGTTTGCGCGGCAGCCTGGTGGGCAACAACAGCGGCTCGCCGGCGCCGATCGGCACCCAGGCCGGTTACAACGTGGGAGGCCTGGGCACGCCGTCCCATTACCGCACCGACTGCCTGCCGGGCAGCTCCCTGTGCGAAGGCATCTATGATCTCGCCAACGCCTATCCGCCGGACGGCTCCATGGACCGGCCCGGTCTGCTGGACTTCGACGGCCACGCCGGCAGTCTGGCGGCGACCCGGCGTCTGGCCGGCGCCGATCTGGTCGCCGCTTACGCGCAACGTCGCCAGGGCAACTACTTCGCCGGCGAGCACGGCCCCACGCCCAGCCTGGATCTGTCGGAGCGCTATGACCGGGGCTTTTACACCGAAGTCCGCCCGGACGTGGACGGCGCTTCGCGCATCCGTGGCGGCGAGGAAGTGGTCAACACCCACTTCGAAAGCGAATCCCTGCTGCTCAAAACCCGCCTCTATCCCAACGACGAGCACACCCTGGACCTCAGCTACCTGCGCTACGACAGCGAGTACGGGGAACTGATGCCCTCGGAGCTGCTGTGGCTGGGCCGCATCAAGCAGACCCGTCCTTCCGAGGTGGTCGCCAACACTTACACCGCCCGTTATCAGTGGCAGCCGCTGGGCAATGACTGGCTGGATATCGACAGCCATGTCTGGCACACCGACACGGAAAGCCGCAACAACAGTTACTCCGACGAGATGCTGGAGCTGCTGAACGCGCGCCCCGGCACCGAGATCTATCAGCGCTGGGGCGGTGATCTGAGCAACACCACCTCCGTGCCACGCTTTGGCGATCTGCAGTTTCGTTACGGCCTGGCCTGGCAGCGGGAAGAGGTGGAGCCGAAACGGTACCAGGACGGTGACGACTTTGGTTTGCGCGATGGCGAGCGCGAGGAAACCAGCGGCTTCCTGGCGGTGAAATGGACCTTCGTGCCGACCCTGACGCTGGACGCGGGCATCCGCTACACCCGGTACCAGTCCTCCGACCGCCGCCCCACCGAGGTCAACGACCCGAACAGCGATTTCTGCGTGGACGGCGATGGTAACGGCGCCTGCGATCCGCTCTACAACGACTTCAGCGATTCCGGTTCGGCGCCGATGGCGAGCCTGCTGTGGGAGCCGCTGCGCGGCCTGCAGTTTTTCGCCAAGTACTCCGAGGCCCTGCGCATGCCCAGCCTGTTCGAGACCACCACCGGCTTTTCGGTGGCGGCGGTGCCCGGTCAACGCATCAAGCCGGAGCGCGCCGAGAACAAGGAGGTGGGCATGAACATCCTCAAGGACGACCTGTTCGCCGGCGGCGACGCGCTGCGGTTCAAGCTGGCCTATTTCCAGAATCGCACCGAGGACTACCTGACCCGCACCATCCCCAACACCTGGGACAACACCAGCATCGGCCAGAACGCGGCGCTGTTCCGCATCCAGAACCTGGAGAGCGTGGCCTTCCACGGCCTGGAACTGTCCCTGGAATACGATCTGGGCTGGGTCTACACGGAACTGGGCGGCACCCGCTACAACAACATCGAGCTGTGCCACGAGGGCAGCTACCGGCGCCAGCGCTGCACCGATTACGGCGTGGCCAGCAGCTACATCAACAATATGATTCCGCCCAACTGGCAGGCCAACGCCACCCTCGGTTTCCGACTGTTCGACCGGCGCCTGGAAGTGGGCGCGCGCAATACCTGGATGGGCGCCCGCAACCGGGTGCCGGAGTACAACGATCAGACCGCCGGCCGTTTCGCGCGACCGATCCCCTGGCACAAGTATTCGATTCTCGATGCGTTCGTGACCTGGACGCCCAACGACACCCTGTCGGTGGACTTCAACGTGGACAACGTCACCGACCAGTATTACCTGGACGCCCTGAGCCTGGGCATGGTGCCGGCGCCGGGCCGCACCGCCCGGCTCGGCGTTACCGTCCAGTACTGAGAAAGAACTCCACCGGCACCACGAACTCCAGCCGTTGCCCGGCCAGTTCCTTGGGCGGGCGCGGCAGCGGGGCGGCGCGACGCAGCAGGGCCAGGGTTTCTTCATCCAGCAACGGATACCCGGAGCTGCGGGCGATGCCACTGGCCAGCACCCGGCCTTCCATGTCCATCTCGAAGCGCAGATAGCCCACGCCTTCCTGGCGCAGCCGTCGGGCCCGGGACGGGTAGCGCTTGGCCTCGTTGAGCCGGCGCAGCAAGGTGTCGCGCCAGCTCGGCACCTGGTTGAGATCGGCCCTGGGGCGCTGCACGCCCTGGCGGGGCGCCGCCGCCCGTTCCGATTGCCGGGCGGCGTCCGGCGGGGCGCTGGCGGTGGAGGCCGCGGCGTTCCGGGAGGCTTTTTCCGGGGAGGGGGATTCCGCCGCTTGTTCGGTCGGTGGCGGCTCGGGCGTCGGATCCGGTTGGGGCGCCTGTTGCTCGGGCTGAGGCTCTTTCGGCTCGGGCTGAAGCTCTTTTTGTCTGCGCTGAGGCTCTTTTTGCTCGGGCTGAAGCTCCGCTTCCGGCAGCGTCACTTCCGGCTCGGCGGGGGCGGGAGGCGGGGCCGGTTCGGGCTTTGGTTCAGGTTGGGTTTCAGGCCGGCGTTCCGGGGGCGCCGCCCGGGCCGCCTGGCTGGCCTGGCTTTCCGGGCCCGGCGGCAGTTCCGTGGGGGTGGCCGGGGAGGTGGCCAGCGGCGCCAGTTCCACCACCATGGCCGCCGCCGGGGCACTGTCCAGGGCCGGTGGCGGCGCCCGCCACAGCCACCAGCCCAGTGGCGCCGCGTACACCAGGGTCACCAATAAAGTGGAACTCAGCCAGCGCCGGGTGTCCTCGCTCAGCCGTGGCCCGGCGGCGGCCCCCGGCAGGTCGGGCGGCGGCGCCACCGGCGCCAGCGGTGCCTGGGACGGCCCCGGCCGGCTCAGGTCATTCATCGCCGGCGCTCCCGCCGGCGCCGTCCCGGGCCACCAGCGCCACCTTCAGGTAGCCGGCCTCGCGCAGGCGGTCCAGGGTGGCCATCAGGGTGCCGTAATCCACCCGGCTGTCCGCGCGCAGGAAGATGCGCGGATCCGCGCGGCCGTCGCTGGCGCTGGCCAGCGCCGCCGCCAGGCCGCCGTCGGCCACCGGAGTCTCGCCCAGGGTCAGGGAATGGTCCTCGGCCAGGGTCAGCCAGAGCGGGTCGTCCGGACGGTCCTCCGGGGTGGCGCTGGCCGCCGGCAGGTCCACCTTGATGTCCACGGTGGCCAGCGGCGCCGCCACCATGAAGATGATCAGCAGCACCAGCATCACATCGATGAACGGAGTGACATTGATCTCGTGGTGTTCCGCCAGTTCGTCGTCGTGGTCGATGCGCGCGCCCACGGCTCAGCCCCCGGCCGGCGCCGCGGCGCGGCGGCTGAGGTCCCGCGACACCAGCCGCAGCACCGCCGCGCTGGTGTCGCCCACCAGCGCCCGGTAGGTTTGCAGGCGCCGGGCGAAATGGTTGTAGATCACCACCGCCGGAATCGCCGCCACCAGCCCCAGGGCGGTGGCCAGCAGGGCCTCGGCGATGCCCGGCGCCACCACCGCCAGGTTGGTGGTGTTGGCCTGGGAGATGCGGATAAAGCTGTTCATGATCCCCCAGACGGTGCCGAACAGGCCCACGAACGGCGCCGTGGCGCCGATGGTGGCCAGCACCCCGGTGCCGCGCCCGGCGCGCCGGCCACTGGCCGCTTCCAGCCGTTGCAGGCTGGCGGCCATCCGCTCCTTGAGTCCTTCCCGGTCGTCCAGCACGGCGCTGGAGAGCCGCCATTCCTGCCGGGCGGTGGCCAGGAAGAGGTCCGCTTCGTGGTCCTCGTCCTCCGCTTGCTCCAGGCTGGCCGCCCGTGTCAGCGCGGCCAGAGCGCGCCGCTGGCGGCGCATCAGGACCGCCAGTTCCCGGCTCTTGGCCAGCAGCACGATCCAGGTGATCGACGACGCCGCCAGAAGGCCGAGCATCACCGCCTTCACCACCCAGTCCGCCTGCCGGAACATGCCCAGCGGCGTCAGATCATGGGGCAGGGTATCGGCGCCGGCCGGGGCCGCGATCGCTAACAGCGAAAAGACAAGCAGCGCGACAGCGGGCCGCGCCAGACGTGGTGGCAACATGCGTTTTTCCCAAGGTGATGCATCCACCCTAATAACGAAGCCCGGCCAGGGATTTTTCAGGGTTTCCCGTTGGGGTGAAAAATCCCGGCGTCTGACTCGTTATAGGGCTGTAAATGAGAATCACCCTCAAAGGGTGCGACGCTTTCCTTGGGAGATACCCCTTATGGCCGTGCTGATCAGATCCATGTCCCTGTTTTGTTTGTTGCTGGCGCTTGCCGCCTGCGGCGGTGGTGGTGGCGGAGGGGGCGGCGACGCCGTGGACCGCCCCCAGGCCCGCGCCAGCGCCGACACCCTGGAAGTGAACGCCGGCGAAGGCACCGTGCAACTGGATGGCGGCGCCAGCACTTCGCCCAACGGCGACATCATCACCTGGGAGTGGCGCTTCCTGAGTCGCCCGGAGGGCAGCGAAGCCACCCTGGACGGTGCCGACACCGACCGGGCCAGTTTCACCCCGGACCTGCCGGGCACCTACGTGATTCGCCTGGTGGTCAACGATGGCACCGCCGGCAGCGGTGACACCAGTGCCAGCCGGGTGACCATCACCGCCCTCAATCCCAACCCGCTGGCGGTGGTGCCCGACGAGATCAATTGGATTCTCGGTACCGTGCAGCTGGACGGCTCACGCAGCTTGCCGCCGGACGGGGGTGATGCCAGCCAACTGGTCTATGACTGGACGCTGACGCGAAAGCCCGAGGGAAGCGCGGCGGAGCTGGACGATGGCAGCCAGATTTATCCGCGTTTCACCGCCGATGAAGTCGGGCTCTACCAGGCCCGGCTGGTGGTGCGCTATGGCGACAAGGTGAGCCAGCCGGACACCGTGGACATCAATATCGTCGAGGCCAACGCCATTCCCGTGGCGCGTATTCAGGCCCCCACTGACGTGACCCGTGGCGACACCGTGGAACTGGACGGCAGCGGCAGCGAGGACGCGGACGGTGACAGCCTGCAATACCGGTGGCGCTTCATTCAGAGTCTGCCGCGCGGTTCCAACGCTCAACTGAGCAGCACCACCAGCGCCCAGACCCGCTTCGTGGCCGACTCCGCCTACGGCACCGGCCGCTATAACGTGGAGCTGTGCGTGTTCGACGGCGTTTCCCGGAACTGCACCAGCTCGCGCATCGAGGCTGCCCCCGCGGACGGGCAGGCCAACACCGCGCCGGTGGCGGTGATCAACCCGGGCAACGGCGCTACGTTCGAAGCGGAACGCGGCGCGGAGATCACCGTCAGCAGCGGTGCCTACGACGTGGACGGCGACGCTCTGACCCATACCTGGGAGATGGTCGCCCACCCGAGCGGCTACGATCCGGATGGCGCCAACGGCCTGGAGCCGGGCAGCTACTGTTCCGCCACCTACTGCCCGGCCACCTTCACCCCCACCGTGGACGGCAACTACCGGGTGCGGCTGACGGTGTCCGACGGTGAAGCCGACGCCTCCACCGAGGCGACCTTCACCGCGCGCCTGGGCGCCAACCGGGCGCCGTCCGCCCGGGCGGCCATCGCCGGCGGCACGCCCACCACCCTGGTGGGCAACCCGATTACCCTGGACGGTGAGGGCAGCTCCGATCCGGACGATAACCGTCTGAGCTATCAGTGGACGCTGGTCCAGCGGCCGGATAACAGCCAGGCGCAATTGCAACGGGCCAATACGGCGTTTCCCGCGCTGACCCCGGATCGGGCCGGCGCCTATGTGGTGGCCCTGATGGTCACCGATGAACATGGGGCCACCAGCAACTATGTACCGGGTAACAGCCTGTACGAAGTCACGGTGCTTGCCAAAACCGAAAACAACGCGCCCATCACCCGGATATACAAAGCCACCGCGGGCATTGCCGACTATGAGAATCACGCCAATCCGGGGCCGCAACATCCGCACTACGATGCGGCGCAACCCTTCGTCATCACGAACCAGTGGCTTGAGGGTGACCGAAACGAGTTCCGGGCCGACCAATTCAAACTGGAAGCGGACAGCACCGATCCGGACGGCGATACGCTCAGTCACCTCTGGACCCTGGTCAGCGCGCCAGCGGGCAATCGGATGCAGGTAAACGGGTCCTCCGGCATGGACGGCGTCTTTGGCGATAATACCTGTGTGGAAGCCTGGACGCCGGTGAGCGAGGAGACCTGGCAGGCCTTCAGGGAACGTATTGAGGCGTACACGGAATGGCCCTGTTCAAAGCCCGCGTTGTCGCCGACCGAGCCGGGCGTCTATGTCTTCGAGTATCAGGTCTACGACGGCAGTGAGTTCGCCGGACCGTTCACGGCCACGGTACATGCCGTGGAGCGGGCGAATTACCCGACGTTGCTGATGGAAGTCCCTTCAAAAAATCTAGCGGCGGAGCCGTCCAGTGTTGATGTGCAGACTTTTTTTCCGCTTACCATAGGCAATGCGTTTGGTGCCTCGCACGTCTTCCCCTGGAAAGGTCCGGAAATTGAAGTGCAACGTTTCCGGTTCACCGCCTTCGGCGGTGACTACACGCTGATGAACGTGGAAACCGGGTCCGAGAACATGAATTACAGTTCCTTGTTCCTGGATACGGCCACCGGTGAAACCGTGGGTAATGGCTATCTCATTGCCGAGGGGGAAACCGTGGAGCTTGTCTATAAAGTGGAGATCACGGGGGAGACACCACCTTCCAGCTTTGGTGAAGCCTTTCAGATTCTGCAACGTTTGCGGTCTGCCAATATCCGGGGCAGCTTCAGTGTGCAGGAGAGGCCGGGCTGGACGGTAACAATCGAAGGTTATTAATCCCTTACTTTTTTCGGTGTATGACAAACCGGGCCTTCGGGCCCGGTTTTTTTGCGATGGACCACTAAAATTTTCGGCCGGCAATGAAAAAGCGCGTCTCCGCTCTCGTTATCCATATGAGAATGCGAATTCTTCGCATCTCTTTGGGATTTATCAATAACGGATCAAGGAGTCGAGCAATGAAAGAGATGACCTTCAAAGCGGCGCTGGCCGTGGCGGCGCTGTCCGCCGCTTCACTGACCCAGGCGGCCGTGGTCGGCGGCGAGAGCGACAACACCTATGTCGAGGCCGGCACCTCCACGGTGGACGCCGGGCCGCACACATCCGGCCTGGCCGGCATTGGCGTGGAAACCAACTCCATGAACATCGATGACAAGGTGGACTTCCAGTTCCTGTCCGTCTTTTCCCCCTCTGATATCGACGGAGTGCATACCCTGAGCTCGCCGATTGACGTGGACGATCCCGATCACAGCGGCATGGGCGTGTTCAGCTTCGCCCAGGCCGGCAGCGAGGACGTCTGGTTCGGCGAATGGTCCGAAGCCGGCGGTCCGAACTTCGAGCACCGGGCCGTGTACTACGTGGGTGAGAAGGGCAATGTGGATGCCACCATGCCGACTACCGGCCAGGTGGATTACACCGTGACCGGGATTAACCAACATACCGCCGGTGGCGCGCTCAGCGGGACTCTGACCGCGGACTTCAGCGGCAACACCGTAACCGGTAGTTTTAGCAGCAGCGCGCTTTCCATCGGCGTTGACGCCACTATTAGTGGCTCCTCGTTCTCTGGGGACGCTATCGCCATTGGTGGCGCGGGTACCGAGACCGGCGTCAGCGTGGGCGAGTTCTACGGCAGCAACGCCGCCGCCCTGGCCGGCATGGCCACCTTCAGCGGCAACAGCGACTACGACACCGCCTTTGGTGGTGCACGTTAAGTTCTCGTTTGTTCGCTGGGCCGGTTTCGGAAAGGACACCGACCGGCCTTCCCGCCGCAAGGATTCCGCTGCCCCATGGCTTTTCTTTTCCGCTCCTCGTTGGGCTACAAAGTGCGTGGCGTTTACGGCCTCGTTTTTTTGCTTTTTATCCTTCCTGTTCCGGCTGTCCATGGCGCGGACCAGGACACCGAGCTTCGCTTGAACCAGGGCCTGGAACGTTCCGCCCGGGAACGGGAACAGGACCTGCTGGAGGAGGAGCGCGCCAAGGACCGGCCACTGCCCGATTTGATCATTAACGGTCGGACCTACCCGGTGCAAAACAACCGCGACGATCTGGGGCGGGCGCTGTACGTGGCGTTACGCAATCGCAACTGGTCGGCGGCGGCCCGTTTCCTGGAGGTCTACCGGGCGCTGGAAAATCCGGATCCACTGCTGCTGCATTACGCCCGGGGCAAACTGGCGCGCCTGCGCGGCGAGTTGGACACCGCGGAGGCGGAGTTCCGTACCTTGCTGGCTCTGAAACCGGACTTTCTGCCGGGCCGGCTGGAACTGGCCCGGGTGCTGTTCGAGAACCATGAGACCTGGGAGGCGCGCCGCCGATTCCGAGCGATACGGGAGCAACTGCCCGACGGCGATCCTCGGGTGGAGGGCGTGCGTGCTACGGTCACCGCGTTTCTGCAAGCCATCGCCGAGCGGGGCAGCTGGCAGGGCAGGCTGGCGGCGGGCCCGGGCTACAGTGACAACGTGAACCTGAGTTCCGAAAGCGAGACCTGTCTGCTGATGTTCAGCAACGGCGCCTGCTTCATCCGCCGGTCGGCGCCGGAAGCCATCGAAACCGAAAGTCTGGGCTTCGAGGCGGCGGTGGAAAAAACGCTCTTTCTGCCGGGCCACCACGGCCTGTTCCTGCGCGGGCTGGCCTACGGCGACCGCTATCGGGATCACAGCATCTACAATCAGAGCACCTACAGTCTGGCCGCCGGTTATCAGTATCGGAACGCGCGCAACCGCTACGCGCTGTCGCCGCTGTTCGAATACACCGATTACGGCAACGATGCGCTCTACCAGGCCTGGGGCGGGCGCGCGGAATGGATGCATTACCGCTCGCCACGCACCGCCTTCAAGCTGGAAGCCGAGCACAAGCATCTGCGCTATGACCAGGACGCCCATGCCCGTTTCGATGGGGCTTCACGGGCGTTGTACGCCACGCTTTGGCATCGCCTGGGAACGGACTGGACCCTGTTCGGCGGGCTCGACGGCCTGGATCGTGACACCCGCGAGGCCATCAGTTCCTACCGGCAGTACGGCGTGCGCCTGGGCGTGGCGAAGCCGCTGCTGCCGGGCATGGATCTGACCGTGTTCGCATCGCTTCGCGAGAAGCGCTACGACGCCTACAGCGCTCTGCTGGACGCGCGCCGCGAGGATCGGGAGCAGCGTTACATGGCGGTACTCAGTGCGCCGCGCTGGTCCCTGGCCGGCCTGGTGCCCAGCCTTAATCTGGAGCACACCCGGGTACGCAGCAATGTGGACTGGCTCTACAGCTATGAGGAAAACACCGCCAGTCTGAAGTTCGAGTGGCGCTTTTAGACGTCGGACCGCGACCCCCGGCCGGTGCCCACGATTTGCACGTCGTGTTCGGTGTGATCCGGCGGAGGCGGCTCAGGACCCGGGCGGCCAGGCGTTCAAGAATGTCCTGCTGGCTGGCGGGGCCACGGCTCCCGGAGGGCGCTCAGAATGTGTTCCTCGTTATCGCCCCTGGACATGGTGATTGGCCGTATATTGGCCGTATTTGGAAAATACGGCCACGGAAGGGGAACTTGGGCTCAGTAATCCCGCTGCCGGTTGCGGAAGTCGGGCGCCCGTTTCTTGAAGTTGGCGGCCATGGCTTCGCCCTGGTTCTTGCCGCGCAGCAGCTTGAACTGCAGCCGCGATTCCTCGTGGAAGGCCTGGTCCTCGGACTGGTTCCAGGTGCGCTGGAACAGGGCCTTGGTGGCGCTGATGGCGTCCGGGGAGCGTTCCAGCAGGGCGTGGGCCAGGGCCTGGCTTTCGGCGCGCGGCTCGTCGGCGACCCGGGTCACCAGGTTGAGTTGTTTGGCTTCGCGGGCGTCGAAGCGGCGGCCGGTCATGGCCAGTTCCTTGGCCACGTCCAGGGGCACCAGTTCACGGAGCGTGACGGTGCCGGTCATGTCCGGGATCAGGCCCCATTTGATTTCCATCACCGACAGTTCGCAGTCCGGCGCGGCGACGCGGAAGTCCGCCGCCAGCGCCAGTTGCAGGCCACCGCCATAACAATAGCCGTGCAGCTCGGCGATCACCGGCACCGGCAGTTGCCGCCAGGCCCAGCAGGCTTTCTGGAACAGGTTGGTTTTGCGCACCCCGAATTTGGTGAACGCCAGCAGCATTTTCATCGGCGTTTTGGTGACGGTGCCGAAGTCCAGGCCGGCGCAGAACGCCTTGCCCGCGCCGCGCAGAATCACCACCCGCACGTCCCGGTTCTTCTTCAGAGCACGGGCGGTTTTCACCAGCGCCGTCAGCGTTTCCAGGTCCAGCCCGTTGTACTTGTCCGGCCGGTTCAGGGTGACGGTGGCGATGTGGTTTTCGATGGACAGCGTGACGCGGGATTCGCTCATGGGGTCAGCTTCTCCTGCAGCAGCTGATTCACCTGCTGCGGGTTGGCCTTGCCCTGGGTGGCTTTCATCACCTGGCCGACGAAGAAGCCGATCTTCTTCTTGCGCTTGGCCTCGTCGGCGCCGCGGTAGTCCTCCACCTGGGCGGGGCTGTCGGCGATGATCTGGTCGATGATTTTTTCCAACTCGCCGCTGTCGCTCATCTGCTTGAGGCCCCGGGATTCGATGATCTGATCCGGGCTGCCGTCGCCGGCCCAGCAGGCCTCGAACACCTGCTTGGCGATTTTCGAGCTGATGGTGCCGTCCTTGATGCGCTGGATCAGTTGCCCCAGGTGCTCGGCGGGTACCGGGCAGTGGGCGATGTCCAGGTCCTCGGCGTTGAGCTTGGCGGCCAGGTCGCCCATCACCCAGTTGGCGGCCAGCTTGGCGTCGCCGCCGTGGTCGGCGGCGGTTTCGAAATAGCGTGCCGTGGCGATGGAGGCGGCCAGCAGGTCGGCGTCGTAATCGGACAGCTGGTAGGCGTCCATGAAGCGCGCCTTGCGGGCGTCCGGCAGCTCCGGCATCTCCGCGCGCAGGGCCTCGATGTCCTCTTCGCTGACCAGCACCGGCAGCAGGTCCGGGCAGGGGAAATAGCGGTAGTCGTTGGCGTCTTCCTTGGTGCGCATGGAGCGCGCCGTATTGGTGTCGCCGTTGTAGAGCCGGGTTTCCTGAACGATCTTGCCGCCGTCCTCGAGCACATCGATCTGACGCTCCACTTCCAGCTTGATGGCTTTTTCCATGAAGCGGAAGGAGTTCAGGTTCTTGGTCTCGGTGCGGGTGCCCAGGGGCTCGCCGGGGCGGCGCACGGAAATGTTCACATCGAAGCGCATGTTGCCCTGGGACATGTCGCCGTCGCAGATGCCCAGGGAGGTGACGATGGCGTGCAGCTGGCGGGCAAAGGCCACTGCTTCCTCGGCGTTGCCCATGTCCGGCTCGGAGACGATCTCGATCAGCGGCGTGCCGGCCCGGTTCAGGTCGATGCCGGTCTGGCCATGAAAGTCTTCATGGAGGGATTTGCCGGCGTCTTCCTCCAGATGCGCATGGTGAATGCGCACGGTTTTTTCGGTGCCGTCCTCCAGGCGGATCACCACCTCGCCGGCGCCGACGATGGGCTCCGCCAGCTGGGTGGTCTGGTAGCCCTTGGGCAGGTCAGGATAAAAATAATTTTTCCGTTCGAACACGGAGCGGCGGCCGATCTCCGCGTTGATCGCCAGACCGAAGCGCACCGCGTTGCGGATCGCTTCCTTGTTGACCACCGGCAGGGTGCCGGGCATGCCCAGGTCGATCAGGCTGGCGTGGCGGTTGGGCTCGTCGCCGGTGGCGGTGCTGGCGCCGGAGAAGATCTTGGAGCGGGTGGCCAGCTGCACGTGCACTTCCAGCCCGATCACCACTTCCCAGCCGTTAAAGAGAGAGGAACTCATTGAAACGCTCCCGGAATCCGAAGGTGCCAGTCGGTGGCCAGTTGGTAGCGGTGCGCCACATTGAGGACGCGGCCTTCCTGGAAGTAGTTGCCGATCACCTGGGTGCCGGCGGGCAGGCCGTCGATAAAGCCGCTGGGCATGGACAGTGCCGGCAGGCCGGCCAGGTTCACGGCGATGGTGAACACGTCCGCCATGTACATGTTGACCGGGTCGTCGGCCTTGGCACCCAGTTTGAAGGCGGTCTCCGGGCTGGTGGGGCCCATCAGCACGTCCACTTCCTTGAAGGCGCGGGCGAAGTCGTCGCGGATCAGCCGGCGGACTTTCTGGGCGCGCTTGTAGTAGGCGTCGTAGTAGCCGGCGGACAGGGCGTAGGTGCCGACCAGAATGCGGCGTTTCACTTCCGCGCCGAAACCCTCGGAACGGGAGCGCTTGTACAGGTCTTCCAGATCCTTGGGGGCCTCACAGCGGTAACCGAAGCGCACGCCGTCGAAACGCGAAAGGTTGGAGCTGGCCTCCGCCGGGGCGATCACGTAGTAGGCGGGCACCGACAGCTTGATGCTGGGCAGCGACACCTTGACCAGTTTGGCGCCCTGTTTTTCCAGCTCGCGCAGGGCCTCGCGGGCGTTGTCGGCGATGGCGCCGTCC
This sequence comes from Alloalcanivorax marinus, assembly GCF_016906305.1. GTDB lineage: Bacteria > Pseudomonadota > Gammaproteobacteria > Pseudomonadales > Alcanivoracaceae > Alloalcanivorax > Alloalcanivorax marinus. The sequence continues at coordinate 181,256 of NZ_JADDOL010000002.1, read as the reverse complement.
AGGTTGTCCGGGAAGAATTCCTCGGGCACGCCGATGCGCAGGCCGTCCAGGCCCTGATCCAGGCCGCCCAGGTAATCGTCCACCGGTTCGTTGAGGCAGGTGGAGTCCTTGGCGTCGTGGCCGGCCATGGCCTGCAGCATCAGCGCGCAATCGGCGGCGCTCAGGCCCAGCGGGCCGGCCTGATCCAGGCTGGAGGCGAAGGCGATCATGCCCCAGCGGGACACCCGGCCGTAGGTGGGCTTGAGGCCGGTGACGCCGTTCAGGGCCGCCGGCTGGCGGATCGAGCCGCCGGTGTCGGTGCCGGTGGCGGCGGGGGCCAGCCGCGCCGCCAGGCAGGCGGCGGCGCCGCCGGAGGAGCCGCCGGGCACCCGCTCGGTGTCCCAGGGGTTGCGCACCGGGCCGTAGAAACTGGTTTCGTTGGAGGAGCCCATGGCGAACTCGTCCATATTGGTCTTGCCCAGCATGATGGCGCCTTCGCGGGCCATGTTTTCCACCACCGTGGCGGTGTAGGGGGCCACGAAGTTGTCCAGCATCCGCGAGCCGCAGCTGGTGCGCACGCCCTCGGTGCAAAAGATGTCCTTGTGGGCGATGGGCAGGCCGGTGAGCAGGCGGTGATCGCCGGCGGCGATGGCCTGGTCGGCGGCGTCCGCCTGCCGCAGGGCCTGCTCGCGGGTCACGGTGATAAAGCTGTTCAGCTCACCGTCCCGGGCCTCGATGCGGTCCAGAAAGTGCTCGGTCAGCTCGCGGGCGGAAAAGTCCTTCGCCTGCAGGCCGGCTTTCAGTTCGGTCAGGGTCTTGTCATGCATGGCGGTCACTCAATCACCCGGGGTACCAGGAAACAGCCGTCCTCGCTGGCCGGCGCCAGGGGCAGCACCTTGTCGCGCACGTCCGGCTCGTCGACCTGGTCGTCGCGCAGGGGCTGGCTCACTTCCAGGGGGTGGGCCAGGGGTTCCACCTCGCCCACATCCGCCTGCTGCAGCTGATCGACCATGCCGAGGATGTCGTTGAGCCGCTCGGAGAGCGCCTCGCTCTCGCCGTCGTCCACCTGCAAACGGGCCAGGTGGGCCACGCGCGCCACCACCCGGGAATCAATGGCCATGGGGGTTCTCCGCAAATCTGGGGGAAAGGCGGGAAAATACCACATCCGGGGGTGCCTTGTGGATACGAAGTGGCGACGCGGCCCGCGGAGACGGGCGGCTCTCCTTGCCGATTCCCCCCGCCGTTGCTAGAGTTGCGCCATCTTGTTGCTGGCGCGTGACGATCCCCGCCGGCGGCCCCGCTTCTTCTTTTCGAACTCTCAGGAAACAGGCCAGGATGTCCGTGATCAAGCGCATTCGGGGGATGTTCTCCACCGACCTTTCCATCGACCTTGGCACCGCCAACACCCTTATTTACGTGCGCGGCCGCGGTATCGTCCTCGACGAACCCTCGGTGGTGGCCATTCGCCACCACGGCGCGCAGAAGAGCGTCGCGGCGGTGGGCGCCGACGCCAAGCGGATGCTGGGCCGCACGCCGGGCAACATCACCGCCATCCGGCCCATGAAGGACGGCGTGATCGCCGACTTCGACGTCACCGAGAAGATGCTGCAGTACTTCATCAAAAAAGTGCATGACACCGGCTTCTTCCCGCCCGCGCCCCGGGTACTGGTGTGTGTGCCGTGCAAGTCCACCCAGGTGGAACGCCGCGCCATCCAGGACTCCGCCTTCGGCGCCGGCGCCCGTGACGTGTACCTGATCGAGGAGCCGGTGGCGGCCGCCATCGGCGCCGGGCTGCCGGTGGAAGAGGCGCGTGGCTCCATGGTGGTGGACATCGGCGGCGGCACCACCGAGATCGCCCTGATCTCCCTGAACGGCGTGGTCTACTCCGAATCCGTGCGCACCGGCGGCGACCGCTTCGACGAGGCCATCGTGGCCTTCGTGCGCAAGGAATACGGCTCCCTGATCGGCGAATCCACCGCCGAGCGCATCAAGCACGAAATCGGCACCGCCTACCCGGGCGGCGAGATCCTGGAGATCGACGTGCGCGGCCGTAATCTGGCCGAGGGCGTGCCGCGCCAGTTCACCCTCAATTCCGAGGAAATCCTGGAAGCGCTCAAGGATCCCCTGTCGGTGATCGTCAACGCGGTCAAGAACGCCCTGGAAGCCTCGCCGCCGGAACTGGCCAGCGACATCGCCGAACGCGGCCTGGTGCTCACCGGCGGCGGCGCGCTGCTGCGCGACATCGACCGGCTGCTTTCCGAGGAAACCGGTCTGCCGGTGATCATCGCCGACGACCCGCTCACCTGCGTGGCCCGTGGCGGTGGCAAGGCCCTCGAATTGATGGATACGCAGGGCCTGGACATGTTGGCCATGGGGTAGGGTTGTAGCCCTGACGCCATGTCCTCCGCCAACCCCACCTACCGCCTGCTGATCGCTCTGGTCCTGGCGGTTGTGCTGATCGCCCTTGATCAGCGCAGCCGCTGGGTGGACCCGCTGCGTTACGTCCTCGGCTACCTGACCGCGCCGGTGCAATATCTGGCGCACCTGCCCGTGGACGCCGCCAATGGTGTCATGCGCCTCACTGAAACCCGCACCCGGCTGATGGAATCCCGGGAACGGCTGGAACGGCAGGTGCTGATCCTGGAGCAGAAGGTGCAGCGCCTGGCGGTGCTGCAGGCGGAGAACACCCGCCTGCGCGAGCTGCTCAATTCCTCCGCCAATCTGGATGCCTCGGTGCTGGTGGCCGAGATCATCGGCGTGGACCCGGACCCCAACCGCCAGGAGCTGGTGATCAACAAGGGCCTCCGAGACGAGGTGTCCCAGGGCCAGGCGGTGCTGGATTCCGAAGGGCTGATCGGGCAGGTGGTGGAGACCGGGCCGCTGTCCGCCCGGGTGCTGCTGATCACCGACGCCAGCCACGCCATGAGCGTGCAGGTGAACCGCAACGGGGTGCGCGCCATCCTGGCGGGCACCGGGCAGGGCAGCCGGCTGCGGCTGCTGTACGTGCCCGATACCGCCGACATCCGTGAAGGGGACCTGCTGGTGAGCACCGGCCTGGGCAAACTGTATCCGCGCGGCTATCCGGTGGCCCGGGTGGTCAGCGTGAACCATCAGTCCGGCGCCTCGTTCTCGGACATCGAGGCACGGCCCACCGCCCATCTGGACCGGGTCAGCCATGTGCTGCTGGTGCAGTCCATGGAGCCGGTGAGCGCCCCGGACATGGAAACCGACGGCGGCGACGCCGGTGCCGGGCCCGCCGATGAAGCGGACACGGAGGACGCCGATGCGACTGAATAGCGAGCGGCCCGCCGGCACCGGCGTGATCCTGGTGACCCTGGTGGTGGCGGCGCTGCTGGAAGTGGTGCCGCTCAGCGACACGTTCAATTGGGTGCGCCCGGAATGGATGCTGCTGGTGCTGCTGTACTGGGTGCTGTCCCTGCCGCACCGCATCGGCGTGCTGTGGGGCTTCATGGTGGGCCTTTACCAGGACGTGCTGGTGGGCACCACGCTCGGCCAGTGGGCTCTGGCCTATGCCCTGGGCGCCTATTTCATGCAGGCCGCCTACAAGCGCATGCGGGTGTTTCCGCTGCTGCAGCAGAGTGCCGTGGTGTTCCTACTGGTGGGGTCCGCCCAGTTGCTCGCCTTCCTGATCCAGGAATCCGTGGGCCGCACCTTCTATCCCCCTTACACCATTCTCTATTCCACCGCCGCCAGCGCGGTGATCTGGCGCCCCCTGTGCGGCGTGCTGCGCTGGGTGCAGCTGCGCTTCCTGGTGCGCTGATGGCGGACGCCCGCGCCCCTTCCCGGCTTTACCTGGCGTCCGGCTCGCCGCGCCGGGCGGAACTGCTGGCGCAGATCGGCGTGCCGTTCGAGGTGTTGCGCGCCCCCGACATCGACGAGACCCCGGCGCCCGGCGAGGCGCCCCGGGCCTATGTGGAACGCATGGCCCGGGAGAAAGCCGCCGCCGGCCGCGCCCGGGCGCCGGCCGGCGCGCCGGTGCTCGGCGCCGACACCGCCGTGGTGCTGGGCGAGCGGATTCTCGGCAAGCCCGACGACGCGGACGACGCCCTGACCACCCTGACCCTTCTCAACGGCCGGGAACACCGGGTGATTTCGGCGGTCTGCCTGATGCGCGGTGACGTCTGGCGATTGAACGTTTCGGAAACCCGCGTACGGCTGCGCGATCTGGACCCCGCCACCCTGGCCGCCTACGCCGCCACCGGCGAGGGCCTGGACAAGGCCGGCGCCTACGGCATCCAGGGCCGCGGGGCGGCACTGGTGGCCACCATAACGGGCAGTTACAGTGGAGTGGTCGGTCTGCCCCTGGCGGAGACCGTGGCGCTTCTCGAATGGGCCGGAGTTCCCTATTGGCAGTGACGAACCGCAGCGCGCGCTGGCGTAACACCCTGCGCCGCCAGCTCTGGTGGCTGGTGGCGGTGCCGGTATTGCTGCTCGCCGCCTACGTGGTGGTGGCCCGGCAGCTGATGCTGCTGGTGCCGGACTACCGCCAGGACCTGGAAGCGCTGCTGGAACAGCGCCTGGGTTTTCCCATCGAGATCGAGGACCTGCGCGGCGAGATGGACGGCCTGTCGCCCCGGTTCCAGCTGCGCGGGCTGACGCTGCCGGACGCCGACGGCGAGCCCTCCCTGCGTCTGGACCAGGTGGCGGTGAGCGTCAAGGTGCTGCCTACCCTGTGGCACCGCCAACCCTATCTGCGCGAGCTGAGCGTGCGCGGCGTGGACCTGCATCTGGTGCGCGACCCGGACGGCGGCATCCATTTGCGCGGCCTGGAGGCCCTGCGCCGTGACGGCGGCGATCCCCGCGACACGCTGAGGACCCTGTACCGCCAGGACCGCATCCTGATCGAGGACGCGCGCTTTTCCCTGGACTGGCCCGGCCTGCCGCCCCTGGCGGCCTCGTCGCTGACCCTGGCGATGGTCAACGACGGCGACCAGCACGATCTGTCGGTGCGCGTGGAAGCCCGGGACCGGCCGTTCTCGGTGGACGCCCGGCTGAGCGTGGAAGGCGAGCCGCTGGCCCTGAAGCAGCTCGACGCCCGTGGCTACCTGGACGTGCAGGGCGAGCGGCTCCAGGAATGGCTGCCGGAAGGCCGGGACTGGCCCCTGGACCTGGCCACCCTGGACGGCCGGGTGCGCGCCTGGGGCCGGGTCCGTGGCGGCGAACTGAGCGACGGCCAGGTGCGCCTGACCGCGCCGGACGCCACCCTCACCGACGGCACCCATCAATGGCCGCTCAGCGACCTGAATCTGGACGCCCTGTGGCGCCACGGCAGCGACGGGGAAAGCCAGCTGTCGGTAACGTCCCTCACCGGTGAAACCCCGGCCGGGGCGGTGGCGCCGGGGCCGGTGGCGCTGCGCTGGCGCAGCGAGGGCGAGCACCGACGCTGGCGGTTCGAGGGCCGCGACCTGGCCATCCACGCGCTCACCCGGCAACTGGCCCAGTGGCCGTTCGCGCTCCCCGAGGGGCTGGACACGGTGCGCGACCGGCTGCGCGAGCATGAGCCCCGTGGCGTGCTGGAGGCGGTCTATCTGCAGGGCGAGGAACAGCGGGTGGAGACCCTGCAGGCGCGCTTCGCCGGCCTGGCCAGCGACGCCCTGGACCGGGTGCCCGGAGTCGCCGGGCTGAGCGGCTGGCTGGCCGGCACACCCACCGAAGGGGTGGCGCGGATCAACGGCGAGCCGCTTGAACTGACCGTGCCCCGCCTCTACGACCATCCGCTCAGCGCCGCCTTCAACGGGCCGTTGCGCTGGCACACCGACGACCAACGCTGGTGGGTGGAAACCGGCGTGCTGCGCGCCGCCAACGCCGACGCCCGGGGCGTGGCCATGCTGCGCGTGGACGGCGGCGAGCAGCGGCCGGTGCCGGAACTGCGCCTGCTCGCCGACGTGGCCGACGGTAATGGCGCCCGGGCGGCGCACTATATTCCCCTGGAAAAGCTCAAGGACCCGCTGGGCGACTGGCTGGGCCAGGCGTTCCAGGGCGGCCACCTGGATCGCGGGCGCTTTCTGTACCAGGGCCCGGTGAAGATCGAGCCGGACCGGCAGCAGGACCGCACCTTCCAGATGCTGTTCCAGGCCCGCGACCTGACCCTGTCGTTCCTGCCCGACTGGCCGGCGGCCACCGATGTGGACGCCCGGGTGCTGATCGACGGTCGCCGGGTCACCGGCCAGGCCCGTCGCGGCCGCCTGTTCAATACCGAGGTGACCGACGTGAGCGTGGACCTGCCGGAGGTGTCGGCGGCCAACGAGCGCCACATCGTGATCCAGGGGCGCGCCGACGGCCCCGCCGCCGACCTGGATCGGCTGTTCCACGACACCCCGCTGAGCAAGCAACTGCCCGAGGGCCTGTTGGACTGGCGTTTCCGCGACGGCCGGGTCAACGGCCATCTGCTGCTGGACCTGCCGCTGGCGCGGCCGGGGCCGGCCCCCATGGTGATCGTGGACGGCCGGGGCGAAGGGCTGACCCTGCGCAGCGATCCCCTGAACCTGACGCTCACCGAGGTGACGGCGCCGGTGTATTTCCACCTCAAGCGCGGCATCACCCTGCGCAGTCTGGAAGGCCGGGCTCTGGGCGCTCGCTTTCAGGGCAGCTGGCTGACCCGGGGGCCGGACAGCCAGATGCAATTGACCGGCAAGGTGGACGTGAAGCGCCTGCGCGACTGGCTGGACGCGGACTGGCTGGCGCCGGCCTCCGGGACCCTGCCTCTGGAGCTGGATCTGGCCATGCCCTGGCAGGGGCGTCCGTTCCGCCTGGAGGCCCGCTCCACCCTGCAGGGTGTCAAGGTGGACGCGCCGGCGCCCCTGGGCAAGCCGGCGGACGAGGCCCGCGGCAGCCGCCTGGTGTGGCGCCAGCAGGGCCAGCGCAAGGACGTATCGGTGTTTTATGGCCAGGTGGGCGAGGGGCGTTTCCGGCTCGGCGATCCGCTGGCCGGGGCGCTGCGCTTCGGCGCCGGCGAACTGCCGCCGCTGCCCGCCCGCGGGTTGACCATCGAGGGCCGGGTGGCGCGGGCCTCGGCGGCGGACTGGCTGGACTTCATCGGCAACCTGACGCCGGTGGACGATCCGGGTAAGCCCCGCAGCAAAGCGGGGGCCGCCGGCACCCGCGACCTGATCAATCGGGTGTCCCTCTCCATCGACCGGTTGGATTTGTTCGGCAGCGAACTGGCTTCCACCCGATTCAGCGCCGCGCCGCGCGGGCGGGACTGGGAGCTGGGTCTGGCCAGCCCGGCGGTGGCCGGCACCGTGCGCCTGCCCGAGGGCTACCGGCCCCGGGGCGACAAACCGCTGACGCTGACGGTGAACCGGCTGCGGCTGCCGGCGAATCCGCTTGGCGGCGGCGACGCCGATGACGCCGGCGCGGAGACCAAGAGCGCGCCGCCCATCGCCCCCACCCGGGTACCGATCATGGACGTGGATCTCCATGACCTGCGCCTGGGCGGCCAGGCCCTGGGTGCCTGGTCCGGCCGCCTGCGGCCGGTGGAACAGGGCGTGCGCGTGGACGACCTGCGTGGCCAGTGGAATCACCTTAACCTGGCCGGCCAGCTGACCTGGACGGAAACCGCCCGGGGCCAGCGCAGCCGCTACCAGGGCAGCATCGCCTCCGACGACCTCAAGGCCGCCCTGACGGCGCTGGACATGCCCGCCCTGGTAGTCACCGACGACGCCCGCGCCACCGTGGACCTGGCCTGGAACGACTGGCCGCTGCGCCCGGATTATCTGGATCTGAACGGTACCGCCACCCTCGACATCGGCGAATGTCAGCTGCCGGACCCGGAGGGGCGCACCTCGGTGCTGAAGGTGCTGGGCATCGTCAACCTGGCCAACCTGCAGCGCCGGCTGCGGCTGGACTTTTCCGACCTGTACCGCGAGGGGCTGTCCTGTGACGGCATCGACGGGGACTTTCAATTCAAGGGGCCGCTGCTGACCACCCGCAAGCTGGCCATCGCGTCGCCGTCGGCGGCCTTCGAGGTGACCGGGCAGGCGCAGCTCGCCGAGCGCACCCTGGATATGGAGGTGGCCATGACCCTGCCACTGTCCAGCAATCTTTACGCCGGCTGCCTGGCCGGCCCGGCGGTGTGCGCCGGCATCTTTGTGGTGGAGCGGCTTTGGGGTGATAAGCTGGACAAGACCACCACCATGAAGTACCAGGTCTCCGGCCCGTGGCGCGAGCCCTCGGTGAAGGAGACGGAGGGGTTTCTTGAGTAACGACGTGCTGAACAAAGCGATCCAGGTGGCCGCCGTGCAGATGACCAGCGGCACCGACACGGACGCCAACCTGGCCGCCGCCGGCGACGCCCTGGCACGGGCCGCCGAAGGCGGCGCCGAGCTGGCGGTGCTGCCGGAAAACTTCGCCGGTTACGGCGTCGATTACCGGGCCCTGGGCGAGCGCCACGAGGCGCTGTGCCAATGGCTGGGCGAGCGCGCCCGCGCCCTGGGCCTGTGGGTGCTGGGTGGCAGCCTGCCGGCGCTGACCCGGCCGGACGGCAGCCCGGTGCCGGCGCCCCGGGTGCGCCCCCGGGCGGTGCTGGCGGCGCCGGATGGCACCGTCGCCGCCCGCTACGACAAGCTGCACCTGTTCGACGCCGACGTGGCCGATGCCCAGGGCCGGTACCGGGAATCCGACGTGTTCGAGGGCGGAGACCAGGTGGTGGTGGCGGACGTGGCCGGCCTGCGGGTGGGCCTGGCGATCTGCTACGACCTGCGCTTTCCGCTGCTGACCCGGGCCCTGGCCGACGCCGGCGCCGACCTGATCGTCTACCCCAGCGCCTTCACCGCCACCACCGGCGCCGCCCACTGGACGGTGCTGCTGCGCGCCGCCGCCATCCAGAGCGGCTGCTACGTGCTGGGTGCCAACCAGTGCGGGCGGCACAGTGACAAACGCGCCAGCTACGGACATTCCCAGTTGATCGACCCCTGGGGCCGGGTGGTGGCCGAGGGCGGCGACGCGCCCGGCGTGGTGCTGGGTCCGGTGGACCCGGCGGTACTGCAAAACGTACGCGCCGGCCTGCCGGTGCATACCCATCAACGATTTCAAGTGAGCGGTCCCTATGATCTTTGACAAAGAACGGATCTCTGACCAAGAACGGATCTCTGACAAAGAACGCCTTTCCCTGGCCTCCGACATCCTGCTGGCGCCCGCCGATCTGGGCACCGACCAGTTGCAGACGCTGCTGGGCGGCAAGCTGGCGGGCAGCGCCGACTACGCCGACATCTACTTCCAGCACAGCCGCCATGAGGCCTGGGTGCTGGAAGACGGGCTGGTGCGCGATGCCAGCTTCAACCTGGAGCGCGGCGCCGGGGTGCGCATCGTCAGCGGCGACAAGACCGGGTTCGCCTACAGCGACGACATTTCCCTGGACACCCTGAAGCAGGCCGGCGGCGCCGCCGCCGCCATCGGCCGCGCCGGTGGCGACAAGGCGGTGCGCATCGGCGCCGCCCGCCCGGTGCCGGCCCGCTACCAGGCGCTGGACCCGCTGCCCGGCTGGAGCAGCGAGATGAAGGTGGCGCTGCTGCGCGAGATGGACCGCCTGGCCCGCTCCCTGGACCCGGCGGTGAAGGAAGTGACGGTGAGCCTCAGCGGCGAGCAGGACGTGGTGCTGGTGGCCGCCACCGACGGCACCCTGGCCGCCGACGTGCGACCGCTGATCCGCTTCAATATTTCCGTGATCGCCGAACGGGACGGCCGCCGCGAACGGGGCAGTGCCGGCGGCGGCGGCCGGGTGGCCTACGACTGGCTGCGCGAGGACGGCAAACTGGAAGCCTGGACCCGGGACGCGGTGCGCCAGGCGCTGCTCAACCTGGACGCGGAACCGGCGCCGGCGGGCACCATGCCGGTGGTGCTCGGCCCCGGCTGGCCCGGCGTGCTGCTCCACGAGGCGGTGGGCCACGGCCTGGAAGGCGACTTCAACCGCAAGGGCACCTCCATGTTCAGCAAGAAGATGGGCGAGCCGGTGGCCTCCAGCCTGTGCACCGTGGTCGACGACGGCACCCTGCCGGACCGGCGCGGTTCCCTGAACGTGGATGACGAAGGCACCCCCAGCGGCTACAACGTGCTGATCGAAAAAGGTCGCCTGGTCGGCCATATGCAGGACAAGACCAACGCCCGCCTGATGGGCGTGGCGCCCACCGGCAACGGCCGCCGCGAGTCCTACGCGCACCTGCCGATGCCGCGCATGACCAACACCTACATGCTGCCCGGCGACTCCGAGCCCGAGGAGATTCTGGCCAGCCTGGACCGGGGCCTCTACGCGGTGAACTTCGGCGGTGGCCAGGTGGACATCACCTCCGGGCGCTTCGTGTTTTCCACCAGCGAGGCCTATCTGGTGGAGAAAGGCAAAATCGTCTGCCCGGTGAAGGGCGCCACCCTGATCGGCAGCGGCGTGGAAGTCATGAACAAGATCTCCATGGTCGGCAACGACCTGGCCCTGGACACCGGCATCGGTGTGTGCGGCAAGGACGGCCAGTCGGTGCCGGTGGGCGTTGGCCAGCCGACCCTGCGCGTGGACGCCCTGACGGTGGGTGGCACCGCCTGATGAGCGTATCGGTGGTCGAGGTGCTGGCGCGCATGCGTCTGTTCCAGGGGCTCGACGCCGAGCAACTGGCCGCCGCCGAGAAACTGGTGTTCGTTAATCGGGTGGCCGCCGGCGACACCGTGTGCCGGGAAGGGGACCGCAGCGACTTCATGTGTTTCGTGGTGCGCGGGCGTCTGGATATTCTGAAAGCCCAGGGCGCCGGTGGCGCCGACCCGGACACCGCGGCGGTGATCGCCCATCTGTCCCCCGGCGATTCCCTGGGCGAAATGGCGCTGGTCGACCACCAGCCCCGCTCGGCCACGGTGCGTGCCGCCGAGGACGCCACCCTGGTGGTGCTCACCCGCAAGGGCTTTGAACAACTGCGCCGGCGGCAACCCCACGCCGCCGCGCTGATGATGGAAAACATCGCGCGCCTGCTGTGCGAAAACCTGCGTCAGACCTCCGCGCGACTGGCCAGCGTTCTGTTGCCGCTGGGCTGACCGACCCGAACGAGAATAAACAGGGGGCACCATGAACCGCCGTTTTATTGTCGCCATGTTGGGTATCGGCGTGGCGCTGCTGGCCGCCTGCGGGCCCGAGCAGCTGCCCGGCGACTACCGCCTGCCCGATGGCGCCGTCTACCAGGGGGAACTCCGCGACGACCTTTTCCACGGCCAGGGCACGCTCACCTGGCCCGACGGACGCCGTTACGAGGGCGGCTTCGTGGGCGGGGTGATGCAGGGGCAGGGGCGCCGCCAGGACGCGGACGGCTGTGTGTACGAAGGCGCCTTCGTCAACGGCCAGCCCGAGGGCGAAGGCCGCTATCAATGCCAGGACACCGTCTATGAAGGCACCTTCGCCGGCGGGCAGCCGGTGCGCGCCCGGGTGACCTATGCGGAAAGCGGCGTCTATGAAGGCGAACTGCGTGACTGGCAGCCGCAAGGCGAGGGCACCTGGACCGCGCCGGACGGCGGCGTCTACCGCGGCACCTTCGCCGACGGGGAGATCGTTCAGGGGGAATACCGCCTGAACGATCAGCGGGTGTACCAGGGTGAATTCCAGGACGGACTGTTTCACGGCGACGGCGAACTGTTCCTGGCCGACGGCGAACGGCGGCGCGGCCCCTTCCGCCACGGCACCCTCGACGGGCCCGGGCGCCTGATCACGGTGAACGACGACGGCGAGGAGAACAGCCGGCAGGGGTTCTTCGTCAACGGCGACTTCTTTACCGCGCCGGATGGCGACCAGCAACGTCGCCGGCAGCGCGCCGAGCGTGTGGAGCAGCGTCTGTACTCCGAGGAACGGCGTCTGCAGCGGGCGCTCACCGCGCTGGTGCCGCAAAAGCCGGGGCAGCGCGATATCTATGTGCTGCTGGTGGGCGGTGACGGCCGCCAGACCGTTTTTCAGAAAGAAGTGGAGTGGGTGGCCGAACGGCTGGGCGCGCGCTGGCAGCCCCAGGGCCATGTGCTGACCCTGGCCAACGGTGATCATGGCGGCTTCCCGCTCGCCACCCGCACCAGCCTGCGGGAGGCGCTGGCCGCCCTGGACGCCATCGCCGACCCGGACGAGGATCTGGTGTTCGTGCATCTGGTCAGCCACGGTGGCCGGGACGGCGCCCTGGTGCTGAACCAGCCCGGGCTGCGTCTCAACGACATCGGCCCGGCGGACCTGGCGCAATGGCTGGACGACCTGCGGCCGCGCTGGCTGTGGCTGGTGGTGTCGGCTTGCTATTCCGGCCAGTGGATCGAGCCGTTGGCGGACCGGCGCCGGTTGATCTTCACCGCGGCGGCGGCGGACCGCACCTCGTTCGGTTGTGGCGACCACTCCGACCGCACCTGGTTCAGTGAGGCGCTCTACGGCGAGGCCCTGGAGCAGCGCGGGCCGGACGACCCGGAGGCCCTGTTTCAGGCGGCCAGCGACCAGGTGGCCGCCCTGGAGGCCGAGCAGGGCATCGAAGAGGATCAACGGTCCCGGCCCGACGTGTACCTGGGCAAGGCGTTCCTGGACTGGTGGCGCCGGCCCTGATCCGGTCGCCCGGCGCGGCGCCGCCCCCTACCCGCACACCAATATCCAGTACCGCGCGCAGCCGCTGAACGGGACGGATCGCCAGAAAAACCGCAATCGGGAGGCAAGCGTCAACCGTTTTGCGTTATCCTTGCGCCTCGCACTTTTAAGTATTTACTACATCCCGTTCGAGGCCTTGCATGTCGCCTTCCTCCCGGGCCCCCGGCGCCCTGCGCCGCAGCGGGCCCTTGCTGGGTTTTCTCGCCGCCCTGATGCTGCTGGCGGCCAATATGCGCACCGGCATCGTGGTGCTGGGGCCGCTGGCCGATGGCATCGGCCAGGATCTGAACCTGGACGCCGCCGCCCTCGGGCTGCTGACCACCCTGCCGCTGCTGTGCTTCGCGGTGCTGTCGCTGTTCGCGCCGCGCCTGGGCGACCGGCTGGGTCTGGAGCGGGCGCTGCTGATGGTGTTGTGGCTGCTGCTGGCGGGTCTGATCGCCCGGGCCTTCGGTTTCTACTGGCTGATGGTGGCGGGCACCCTGGTGATGGGCGCCGCCATCGCGGTGATGAACGTGCTCACCCCGGGGCTGGTGCGGCAGCGTTTCCCCCATCGGGTGGCGGCGGTTACCGCGCTCTATTCGGTGACCATGTCCTGCGGCGCCTCCGCGGCGGCGGCGCTGGCGGTGCCGGTGCGCGACCTGTTCCAGGGCGACTGGCGCTGGCCCCTGGCGGCCAGCGGCGTGGTGGCCCTGGTCGGCGCCCTGGCCTGGTTGCCGATGCTGCGTTTCAAACCGTCACGGGCCACCGTGGCGCTGCCCCGTCCCTCTCTGTGGCGGCAGCGGGACGCCTGGATTTTGAGCCTGTTCTTCGGCTCCCAGAGCCTGCTGTTCTATACGCTCACCGCCTGGCTGGCCAAATTCTATGTGGACACCGGCGTCAGCGAAGCCGAAGCCGGCCGCCTGCTGACCCTGTTCACCATCACCGGCATGCCGGCCAACTTTCTGGCGCCGCTGCTGTTCGCGCTGCTGCGCCGGCGCCGCCGGCTGGCGGTGGGGCTGCTGCAGCTGCCACCGCTGATCGGCATGGTGGGGCTGCTGGCGGCGCCGCTCACCGCGCCGGTGCTGTGGGTGGTGCTGCTGGGCTTCGGGCAGGGCTGCATGATCGCCCTGGGCCTGACCCTGATGGGCGTGCGCGGCGCCGACGCCCGGGTCTCCGCCGGGCTGTCCGGCATGTGCCAGTCGCTGGGCTATCTGCTGGCGGCCACCGGCCCGGTGACCCTGGGCGCGCTCTATGACCTGTCCGGCGACTGGCTGCTGCCCATGTGGCTGCTGATGGGGGTCACCGTGACCCAGGCGGTGGCGGGCGTCCGCGTGGCCGAGGGGCCGCCGATCCAGGCCGATGGCGCCACCGCTTCGGCGGAGCGCTGAACCGGACGGCGTTTTCGTGATCGTATAAGGTGATTGTACAGGTTGTCAGGACGCGGTTGCCGTGGGCGGCGGGCGTTCCTAAAATGCAACTCATTATCATTTTTGCGGGGGCGCCGGGGTCCGTGCGTCGCTAAAACGTTGAAGGGTGGGCCGGCCGCTGGGCCGACCGCTCCCGAGCTGGTCCGATTTCATGTCTGAATCCTCTCGTCCTTCCCGGCCGGGCGTCCCCCGGCGTCGCTGGGTGCTCGCGCTCGTTTTTCTGCTGGTGGTGCTCGGCCTGTGGTGGCTGTTGGGCCGCTCTCCCGGCAGTGGCGTGCCGGGCGGCCATCGGGGTGCCGCCTGGGACGGTCCGGTGGCGGTCAGCACGGTGCGCGCCGAAACCGGCCGGCTCACCGTGGAGGTGCTCGCCATCGGCACGGTGACCTCGCTGAATACGGCGGTGGTGCGCAGTCGGGTGGACGGCCTGCTGCTGGAGGCGGACTTCGAGGAAGGGGCCCGGGTGGAGAAAGGCGACCTGCTGGCGCGCATCGACCCGCGCCCCTATCAGGTGGCGCTGGACCAGGCCCGCGGCCAGTACCAGCGGGACCTGGCGGAACTGAAGGGCGCCCGGGAAGACCTGGAGCTGTACCAATTGCTGGACCGCCAGGATTCCATCGCCGGCCAGCAGCTCAACCAGCAGAAGGCCCTGGTGGAGCAATTGGAAGGCACCGTGGCCACCGACCGGGCGGCGGTGGCCGACGCGGAGCTGCAGCTGTCCTGGACGCGCATCGAGGCGCCGATTTCCGGACGCCTGGGGCTGCGCGCGGTGGACCCCGGCAACCTGGTGAGCAGCGCCGACACCGAGGGCCTGGTCACGATCACCCAGATGGCGCCCATCGCGGTGGAATTCACCATTCCGGAAACCCGCCTGCAGGAACTGCTGGAGGCCCGGGGCGACGACCGCCCGCTCACCGTGGAAGCGCTGGACCGGGACGAAAGCCGGGTGCTGGCCACCGGCGAACTGACCACCGTGGACAACCGCATCGACACCGCCACCGGCACCCTGCGCCTCAAGGCCCGTTTCGAGAACGCCGACGGCGTGCTGTTCCCCAACCAGTTCGTCAATGTGCGCCTGAAACTGCGCGCCCTGGACGAGGCGGTGGTGATTCCCACCGACGCGGTGCAGTACGGCTCCCAGGGCACCTACGTGTATCTGGTGGAGGACGGCAAGGCGACCCTGCGCACCCTGACCCTGGGGCCCACGGAGGGCGAGCGGGTGGCGGTGGAGTCCGGGCTCGAGGGCGGCGAACAGGTGGTGCTGGAAGGGCTGGACCGGCTGCGCGAAGGCCGTGAGGTGGTGACGGAAGCGGACGCGCAACCGTGAGCGCACGGCGCCCGGAGAACCGGCGGCGGCGCGGCGCGCGGTGGGCGGAGACGCGCCCATGAGTCTGTCGCGCCCGTTCATCCTGCGTCCGGTGGCCACCTCGCTGCTGATGGCGGCCTTGCTGATGGCCGGCCTGCTGGCCTGGCGGCTGCTGCCGGTGGCGGCGCTGCCGCAGGTGGACTACCCGGTGATCCAGGTCTTTACCTTCCAGCCCGGCGCCGGGCCGGAGGTCACCGCGCGCACCATCACCGCGCCCCTGGAGCGCCAGCTCGGGCGCATCCCCGGCCTCAAACAGATGTCCTCCACCAGCGCCGCCGGCGCCTCGGTGATCACGCTGCAGTTCGATCTGGCCATGGACCTGGGGGTGGCCGAGCAGGAGGTGCAGGCGGCCATGAACACCGCCAGCAACCTGCTGCCCACGGACCTGCCCACGCCACCCATCTATCGCAAGGTGAACCCGGCGGACGCGCCCATTCTGACCCTGGCGATCAGCTCCGCCACCCTGCCGTTGCCCGAGGTCCATGACCTGGTGGACACGCGCATCGCCCAGAAGCTGGCACAGCTGTCCGGGGTCGGCCTGGTGAGTCTGGCCGGCGGCCAGCGGCCGGCCCTGCGGGTGCAGACCAACCCCATGGCGCTGGCGGCCTACGGCGTCAGCCTGGAGGAGGTGCGCGCCGCCATCGCCGCCACCAACGTGAACCAGCCCAAGGGCAGCTTCGACGGACCGTTCCGCAGCACCATGCTGGAAGCCAACGACCAGATCCGCTCGGTGGCGGAATACCGCGATCTGATCGTCGCCTGGCGGGACGGCGTGCCGCTGCGTCTCGGTGACGTGGCGACCATCGTGGACGGCGCCGAGAATCGCTTTCTGGCCGCCTGGGCCGGCGCGCAACCGGCGGTGCTGGTGAACATCCAGCGCCAGCCCGGCGCCAATGTGATCGAGGTGGCGGACAGCGTGCGGGACTTGCTGCCGCAGCTTACCGCCACCTTGCCGGCGGCGGTGGACGTGGCGGTGCTCACCGACCGCACCGAAAGCATTCGCGCCTCGGTGCGCGCCACCCAGACCGAGCTGCTGTTCGCCATCGGCCTGGTGGTGCTGGTCACCTTCGCGTTTCTGCGCAGCGTGCCGGCCACCATCATTCCCAGCGTGGCGGTGCCGCTGTCGCTGGTGGGCACCTTCGTGTTCATGTACCTGGCCGGTTACTCGATCAACAACCTGACGTTGATGGCGCTGACCATCGCCACCGGCTTCGTGATCGACGACGCCATCGTCATGCTGGAGAACATCGCCCGCCACCGGGAGCGTGGCGCGTCGCCGTTGGAGGCGGCCCTGCGCGGCGCCTCGGAAATCGGCTTCACGCTGGTGTCGCTGACCCTGTCACTGATCGCGGTGCTGATTCCGCTGCTGTTCATGGGCGACGTGGTGGGGCGCCTGTTCCATGAATTCGCGGTGACCCTGGCGGTGGCCATCGGCCTGTCGCTGCTGATCTCGCTGACGCTGACGCCGATGATGAGCGCGCGCATGCTGCGCCGGCCGCCGGGGCACGACCCGGACGCGCCGTCGCTGATGAACCGGGTGCTGGACCGCTACGACCGGGCGCTGACCTGGGTGCTGGCGCGGCAGACCGCCGCCCTGATGGTGATGCTGGCGACCATCGCGCTCACCGGCTTGCTGTACCTGGCGGTGAAGAAGGATTTCTTCCCGGTGCAGGACAGTGGCGTGATCCAGGTGATCACCGAGGCGCCGCAAAGCGTGTCGTTCCAGGCCATGGGCGAGCGCCAGCAGCGGCTGGCCTCGGCGCTGCTGGCGGACCCGGGCGTGGCCAGCCTGTCGTCCTTTATCGGCGTGGACGGCACCAACACGGCGCTCAACAGCGGCCGCATGCTGATCAATCTGCCCGCCCACGGCGACCGGGACGAATCGGTGCAAACGGTGATGGCGCGTCTGGCCGAACGGGCCGCCGGGGTGGAGGGCATCCGCGCCTGGTTCCAGCCGGTCCAGGAGCTCAGCATCGAGGACCGGGTCAGCCGCACCCAGTATCAGTTTTCCGTGACCACGCCGGACAGCGACCTGCTGGAGGAATGGGTGCCGCTGCTGGTGGCGGCGCTGGCCGAACGACCGGAACTGCGCGACGTGGCCAGCGATCTGCAGCAGCGCGCCGCCCAGGCCTACATCGACATCGACCGGGACCGGGCCGCCCGGCTCGGCATCCGCGTGGCGGACATCGCCGACGCCCTGCAGAACGCCTACGGCCAGCGTCAGGTGGCGACCCTGTTCACCCAGTCCAACCAGTACCGGGTGATCCTGG
This sequence comes from Alloalcanivorax marinus, assembly GCF_016906305.1. Classification (GTDB taxonomy): domain Bacteria; phylum Pseudomonadota; class Gammaproteobacteria; order Pseudomonadales; family Alcanivoracaceae; genus Alloalcanivorax; species Alloalcanivorax marinus. The sequence continues at coordinate 163,643 of NZ_JADDOL010000002.1, read as the reverse complement.
AAGCGGATCCCCGTTTCGCCCAAGGGCTGCCGGCGCTGGAGCGCACCTATGTGAGCAACGCCGACGGCGAGCCGGTGCCGCTGGCCACCCTGGCGCGGGTCACCCAGCGCCACGGCGCCCTGCAGATCAACCACCAGGGTCAGTTTCCGTCCGCCACCCTGTCGTTCAATCTGGCGCCCGGCGCGTCCCTGGGCGAGGCGGTGGACGCGATTCAGGAGGTGCAGCGCGACATCGGGCTGCCCGCCCAGGTGGACAGCCGCTTCCAGGGCGCCGCCGAGGCGTTCCGCGCCTCCCTGGCCAATACCCTGTGGCTGATCCTGGCGGCGGTGGTGGTGATGTACATCGTGCTGGGGGTGCTTTATGAGAGCTTTATTCATCCCATCACCATCCTGTCCACGCTGCCGTCGGCGGCGGTGGGCGCGCTGCTGGCGCTGCTGCTTACCGGCCGGCCCCTGGACCTGATCGCGGTGGTCGGGGTGGTGCTGCTGATCGGGCTGGTCAAGAAGAACGGCATCATGATGGTGGATTTCGCCCTGGACGCGCAGCGTCACGAAGGGCTGGCGCCCCGGGAGGCGATCCACCGGGCCGCGCTGCTGCGTTTCCGGCCGATCCTGATGACCACCCTGGCGGCGCTGTTCGGCGCCATCCCGCTGATGCTGGCCGGCGGCTCCGGCGCCGAGCTGCGCCAGCCGCTGGGGCTGGTGATGGTGGGCGGCCTGCTGGTGAGCCAGGTGCTGACCCTGTTCACCACGCCGGTGGTGTATCTGTTCTTTGACCGGCTGTCGCGGCGCCGGGCGGAGCCGGCGCGGTGAACCCGGCGGCGCTGTTCATTGCCCGGCCCATCGCCAGCGTGCTGATCGCGCTGGCGGTGGTGCTGGGCGGCTTGCTGGCCTGGCGGATGCTGCCGGTGGCGCCGTTGCCGCAGGTGGACCTGCCGGTGATCACGGTGAGCGCCAATCTGCCCGGCGCCAGCCCGGAGAACATGGCCGCCAGCGTGGCCACGCCCCTGGAGCGTTCCCTGGGCAGCATCTCCGGGGTCACCTCGATTTCCTCGCGCAGCGGCCAGGGCTCCACCGAGATCGCCCTGATCTTCGAGCTGGACCGGGACCTGAACGAGGCGGCCCGCGATGTGCAGGCGGCCATCAACGCGGTGCGCGGCCAGCTGCCCGCCGGCATGCCCGGCAACCCCCAGTACCGCAAGATCAATCCGTCCCAGGCGCCGATCATGGGGCTGGCGCTGAGTTCGCCGAATCTGTCCCCGGCGCAACTCTACGACGCCGCCTCCACGGTGCTGGCACAGAAGATCGCGCAGATCCGCGGCGTCGGCGAGGTACGGGTGGACGGCGCCTCGCTGCCGGCGGTGCGGGTGCAGCTCAATCCCGGCGCGCTGGTGTCCCGGGGCATCGCCCTGGATCAGGTCAGCGACGCCATCGGCGCCGCCAACGCCCTGCAGCCCCTGGGCGCGGTGGAGCAGGGCGAGCGCCACTGGGACCTGACCCTGAGCCGGGCCCTGGACCGGGCGGATGAGTACCGGCCCCTGGTGCTGCGCGCCGACGGCGGCGCCATCACCCGGCTGGACGACGTGGCCACCGTCACCGACTCGGTGGAGAACCGCTACACCAGCGGCTTCCACAATCAGCGCCCGGCGGTGATCGTGGAAATCAGCCGCCAGCCCGGCGCCAACATCGTCAGTACCATCGACGCCATTCGCCAGGAGCTGCCGGCGCTGCGCGCGCTGATGCCGGCGGACAGTCAGCTCACCGTGGTGATGGACCGCTCGCCGGGCATCCGCGCCTCGTTGAGCGAGGCGCAGACCACCCTGCTGATCGCGGTGCTGCTGGTGGTGCTGGTGGTGTGGCTGTTCCTGGGCAGCGTGCGCACCGCGCTGATTCCGTCGGTGGCGATTCCGGTGTCGCTGATCGGCACCTTCGCGGTGATGTACTTCTACGGCTTCTCCCTGAACAACCTGTCGCTGATGGCGCTGATCGTCGCCGCCGGTCTGGTGGTGGACGACGCCATCGTGGTGTTGGAGAACGTGCAGCGCCATCGCGAGGCGGGCCTGCCGCCGATGCAGGCGGCGATCACCGGCGCCCGCGAGGTGGGTTTCACGCTGCTGGCCATGAATCTGGCGCTGGTGGTGGTGTTCGTCTCCATCCTGTTCATGGGCGGGGTGGTGGAAAAACTGTTCCGGGAATTTTCCCTGACCCTGGCGGCGGCCATGCTGATTTCCCTGGCCCTGTCGCTGACCCTGACGCCCAGCCTGTGCGCGCGCTGGCTCACCGATCAAAGCCGCCGGGCGCCGGGACGGCTGGCGCGGCGCAGCGCCGCCCTGTTCGACGATCTGCGCGACGCCTACGCCACCAGCCTGGACTGGGCGTTGCGCCATGGCGTGCTGACGATGCTGGTGCTGGCGGCGGTGATCGGCGGCAACCTGTATTTGTACGTGGCGATTCCCAAGACCACCTTGCCGCAGCAGGACACCGGGCAGATCCGCGGCTTCGTGCGCGGCGACGACGGCTTCTCGTTCCAGGTGATGCAGCCCAAGATCGAGGCGTTCCGGCAACAGATCCTGGACGATCCGGCGGTGGCGGACGTCACCGGCACCTCCGGCGGCGACCGGGGCCTGACCAACGCCCAGCTCACCATCCGCCTCAAGCCACGGGCGGAACGGGGCGTGTCCGCGCAGCAGGTGGTGGACCGGCTGCGCGCCACGGCGCCGCCGGTGCCCGGCGGTTTCCTGTTCCTGATGGTGGACCAGGACATCATGCTGTCCAGCCCGTTCAGCCGCAGCGAGCACGAACTGATCCTGCGTTCCGATTCCCTGGAAGCCCTGGACACCTGGGGCCGCAAGGTGGCCACCGCCATGCAGCAACTGCCGGAGCTCACCGACGTGGACGACGCCGGCAACGAGGAAACCCGGCAGATCACCCTGGACATCGACCGGGAGGTGGCGCGCCGCTACGGCGTGGACATGCAAACGGTGGCCTCGGTGCTCAACAATTCGTTTTCCCAGCGCCAGGTGGCCACCCTCTACGACGAGCTGAACCAGTACCGGGTGGTGATGGAGCTGGACCCGCGCTACACCGCCGACCCCTCGGTGCTGGCCCAGCTGCAGGTGCTCACCGACGACGGCCAGCGGGTGCCGCTGTCCACCTTCGCCACCTGGCGGTACGGCATGGCGCCGGACCGCATCCGCCACGAGGGCCAGTTCGCCTCCCAGGGCATCGGCTACGCGCTGGCGCCGGGGGTGGTGCTGTCCGAGGCCCAGGCCGCCATCGACGCCATGCTCAACCGGGTGATGCTGCCCACCGAGGTGCACGTGGCCCCGGAGGACAGCGGGCCCAAGCTGACCGGCGAACTGAGCCAGCCGATGCTGATTCTGGCGGTGCTGGTGGCGGTCTATCTGGTGCTCGGCGTGCTGTATGAAAGCACCCTGCATCCGCTGACCATTCTGTCCACGCTGCCCTCGGCGGGGGTCGGCGCGCTGCTGGCGTTGCGCTTCAGCGGCACGCCATTCAGCCTGATCGCGCTGCTCGGTCTGTTCCTGCTGATCGGTATCGTGATGAAGAACGCCATTCTGATGATCGACTTCGCCCTGGCCGCCCAGCGCCGCCAGGGGCTGGCGCCGCCGGCGGCGATCCGCCAGGCGGCGCTGCTGCGCCTGCGCCCGATCCTGATGACCAACCTGGCCGGCCTGCTCGGCGCCGTGCCGCTGGTGCTGGGGCTGGCGGAAGGCTCGGAGTTGCGTCGCCCGCTGGGCATCACCATCATCGGCGGACTGGCCTTCAGCCAGTTGTTGACGCTGTACACCACGCCGGTGGTCTACCTGTATCTGGAACGGCTGCGGCAGTGGTCCCTGCGCCGCGCCGGTTCCTCCGACACCGTGAATGCCGCCCCATGAGTCTTTGCCGATCCCTGCCCACCGTTTCGCTTCTCGCCGCCGGCCTGCTGCTGGCCGCCTGCACCGTGGGGCCCGACTATCAACGTCCGGCGGCGCCGCTGCCGGCGGACTTCAAACACGAGCAGGGCTGGCGCACGGTGCCGCCACAAAGCTGGGCCGCCAGTGGCGAGTGGTGGCGGGCGTTCGACGACCCGGTGCTCACCGGGCTGCTGGATCAGGCCGCCGCCGCCAACCAGACCCTGGCCCAGGCTCAGGCCCGTTTCCGCGCCGCCGAGGCGCGCTGGGCCGATGCCCGCAGCGGTTACAGCCCGGTGCTGAGTGCCTCGGTGGAGGGGCAGCGGCGCGGCAGCGATGAGTCGCGCAGCGTGGTCACCGGCAGCACCGTGCGTAGCGGTCGCATCACCGAGTCCTACAGCGCCGGGTTCAATCTCAACTGGGTGCCGGATCTGTGGGGCCGGGTGCGGCGCCAGGTGGAAGCGGACCGGGCCGGTCTGCAGGCCAGCGCCGCCGACCTGGCGGCGGTGCGGCTGAGCATGCGTGTCTCGCTGGCGCAGAGCTATGTGCGCTTGCGTGCCCTGGACCGGCAAATGGCGCTGTTGCGGCAGACCATGGAGGCCTACGACCGCTCGCTGGAACTGACCCGTAATCAATACAACGCCGGCATCGTGGCGCGCTCGGATGTGATCCAGGCCCAGACCCAGAGCCAGTCCCTGCGCACCGAACTGTCCGACCTGCGCAATCAGCGCGCCGCCGAGGAGAACGCCATCGCCGTGCTGATTGGCCGGGCGCCCTCGGAGTTCGCCCTGGCACCGGCGGACCGGCTGCCCACGGTGCCGGCCCTGCCGGCGACCCTGCCCGGGGTACTGATCAGCCGCCGCCCGGATGTGGTGGTGGCGGAACGGCAGGTGGCCGCCGCCAACGCCCGCATCGGCGTGGCGCGGGCCGCCTGGCTGCCGGAGCTGACGCTGTCCGCGTCCTATGGCGTGGAGGCGGACCGCTTCGGCGATTTGCTCGACGCGCCGGTGCGGGTCTGGTCGGTGGGACCGTCCCTGGCCCAGACCCTGTTCGACGGCGGCGCCCGCCGGGCCGCCAACGACCTGGCCCTGGCCGAGTACGACGAGCAGGTGGCGCTGTACCGGCAAACGGTGCTGGAAAGTCTGCAGGAAGTGGAGGACGCCCTGGCGGCGCTGCGCTTTCTGACCCGGCAAAGCGAGCAGCAGGACGCGCTGCTGGCCCTGGCCCGGGACAATCTGCGGGTGGTCACCAACCGCTACCGGGCCGGCATGGTCACCTTTCTGGAGGTGGCCAGCGCCCAGGATCTGGCGCTGGAGGCCCAGCGCGCCCAACTGCGGATTCTGGCCGACCGGCTGAACGCCTCGATCCGCCTGGCCGCCGCCATCGGCGGCGGCTGGGATCTGGACGACCCGGTGGTGCAAACGGTGGTGGAACCGCCGCGCCCCTGGGAAGACCAGGCTCAGTAAAGCGGACTGTTCTTGTCCAGCTCGTTGAGCAGGCCCACGAAGCGCTTGCGCTCGCGCTTCAGGCGGGCGCGTTGTTCCGCGTCCGCTTCGTGCAGTTCGCCGGCCGGGCGCGCCTTGATCAGATTGCGCACCTGATTGCGCAGCGCCTGGCGGTCGCCCTCCGGATAGTACTGAAGAATCTGCTGCACGATGGGCTCGGCGTCGCGGGGGCCCTCGCAGGCCAGTACCTGCTCGGTCCATTGCTGCAGCCGTTGCTGGCGCACCGGGTCGGTGAGCGCGGCCAGGGCGGCCAGCAGCGTGTCCGGGTCGGAATCGCTGATCAGCCGGCCCACGTACAGCGCGTGGCGGCGGCGCGCGTCCGGATGCTGGATGCGGCGCGCTTCCTCCAGGGCCGCGCGCAGCGGGTCATTGAGGGGCAGACGCGCCTGCTGGCCGGCCTTGAGCGCCATCAGCTCCAGGCCCACCTCCTGCAGTTCCTGCATTTCCAGTTTGCGGCGTGTCTTGCTCGGCAGGGGATCGTTATACTCGGTCATATCGTCAACGCGGAAGAGAAAGCCTTAGTTTATGTCCGAAAACGCCAGCGCGACAGTTGATCTCGGTCCTCATTCCCTCGCCGCCGCCCGCGACGTCGTCGCCCGCGTGCTCGAGGAAGCCAAACGGCAGGGCGCCAGCGCCGCCGAAGCGCGCCTGAATCTGGCCCAGGGCCTGTCCGTGGACGTGCGCCTGGGCGAGGTGGAGACGGTGGAGTTCCACCGCGACCGCGGCCTGGGCGTGACCGTGTTCTTCGGCCAGCGCAAGGGCCACGCCAGCACCTCCGACGACAGCCCGGAAAGCCTGCGCGACGCGGTGGCCGCCGCCTGCGCCATCGCCCGCCACACCGAGGAGGACCCCTTCGCCGGGCTCGCCGAACCGGATCAGCTGGCCGGCCCGGAGCCGGAGTTGGGGCTGTACCATCCCTGGGCGCTGACCACCGAACAGGCCATCGAGGAAGCACTGCGCTGTGAAAACGTGGCCCGGGACGATGCCCGCATCGTCAATTCTGAAGGGGCGTCGGTGAGCACCGGCGTCAGCGTGCAGGTGCTGGGCACCAGCGCCGGCTTTTTGCAGGGCCACGCCGGCACCTTCCATTCGCGCAGCTGCGCGGTGGTGGCGGAGGACGCCAACGGCATGCAGCGCAACTACTGGTACGACGGCAACCGCCAGGCCGACCGCATGGCCGGGCCGGAGCAGGTGGGCGAGGAAGCGCGCCGCCGCACCCTGGCGCGGCTGGGCGCCGAGGTGCCGGCCACCGGCCAGTGGCCGGTGCTGCTGTCGCCGGAAATCGCCGCCACTCTGCTGGCGCATTTCGTGTCGGCGATCAGCGGCGGCACCCTGTACCGGCGCGCTTCCTTCCTGCGCGACCGGCTCGGCGAGCGTCTCTTTCCCGCCGGCATCGACATTCGTGAGGACCCGCTGCAGGTGGGCGGCAACGGCTCCGCCGGGTTCGACGCGGACGGCCTGCCCACCCGCGCCCAGGCGTTCGTGGAGGACGGCGTGCTCAAGCGTTACGCGCTGGGCCTGTACGCGGCCCGGCGTCTGGAGATGGCGCCCACCGGCAACGGCGGCGGCGTGCGTAATCTGTCCATCACCGACACCGGCGAGGACGAGGCGGCGCTGATCCGGCGCCTGGGCACCGGCGTGCTGGTCACCGAGGTGATGGGGCAGGGCGTCAATCTGGTGACCGGGGATTATTCGCGGGGCGCCGCCGGTTTCTGGATTGAGAACGGTGTCATACAGAAGCCGCTTCAAGAGTTTACCATTGCCGGAAATCTGGGGGACATGTTTGCCGGCATTCAGGGGAGCGGGACCAATGTGGACCGTCGCGGCAACATTGCCTCCGGCTCCCTTTTGCTGGCCCCGATGAAAGTGGCCGGCGTTTGAGTCGTTATTTTTTTATTTGCTGAAAGCAAGGGAAGCTACCCATGAGTGATGTTAATCCGTATCAACAACCGGAAGCTGATGTCGTTGGCCGCGCGACGGCCCCGGGGGACATGCAACTGAGCGAGCCCCGCAAGGTGACCGTGGGCGAAGCGCTGGCCTGGATCGGTGACGGCATGAAGCTGCTGTCCGGCCACTGGGGCGTGGTGATCGGGGCCCTGGTGTTGATCTTCTTGATCACCACCGTGTTGCAGTTCATTCCGTTGATCGGCCCGCTGGCGCAGCCGTTTCTGATGACGCTGCTGTACGGCGGCCTGGTGAAGATGTTTCATCGCATCGACACCACCGGCCAGTCCGATTTCACCGATCTGTTCGCCGGCTTTTCCCAGCGCACCGGTCCGCTGCTGCTGTTGTCACTGGCCCAGCTGGGCGTGTTCCTGGCCATCGGTTTGCTGGTCGGTGGCCTGATGGTCATGACGCTGGGCGCCGGCGCGCTGTCGGGTATGGATCCGGGAGCAACCGGTGGCAGCCTGAGTGGCGGGCTGTTCCTGGTGTTGATGTTGGTGGCGGTGGTCGTGGTCACCTTGGTGGCGTTTCTGTTCTACTTCACCGTGCCGCTGGTGATGCTCACCGACACCGGCCCGGGCCGGGCCCTGAAACTCAGTTTCCAGGCCTGCCTCAAGAACCTGATCCCGATGGTCGTCTACGGTCTGGTGGCCACCGTGATCGTGGCGCTGGCGGCGCTACCGGCGCTGCTGGGCTGGCTGTTCGTGATGCCGATCCTGGCGGGTGCCTTCTATCTGTCCTTTAAACAGGTTCTGACCGAGTCATGATCAATCCCTACCAGGGGCCGGAAGCGGACCTGGGCGGTCCCGTCGGTCCCGGCCCCGAGCGGGTCGGCGCCGCCCGGCGCCGGCCGATCGGCCATGGCTGGCTGTGGTGGCGGCGGGCGTGGGCGCTCACCGCCGCCAACCGGGTGCTCTGGTGCCTGGCCCTGCTGGTGTTCATGGCGGTGATCATGGGCATCAGTCTGCTTGGTCTGTTCGTGCCGGTGCTTGGCAACTTCGCGCCGACGCTGATCGGGCCGGTGCTGGTGGCCGGGCTGCATCAGCTGGCCTGGCGGCGCTGGCACGATGAAGAGTTCGATTTCGGTCAGCTGTTCGTCGGTTTTTCCCAGCGCACCGGGCCCCTGTTTCTGACCGGTCTGACCCAGGTGGGGCTGCAGGTTCTGTTCACGCTGCTGATGGTGGTGGCGGTATTGCTGCTGTTCGGGCCGGAAATCGCCGCCCTGTTCACCGCCGGCTTCCAGGGCGAACCCCTGGACCCGACCTCCGCCGCGGCGTTCGGGCAGATGGGCATGATCAAGGTGGCGCTGCTCACGCTGATCATGGTGGCGATATCGATCCCCTACATGGCGATGATCTGGTTCCAGGTACCGCTGGTGTTCTTTGGCGACCGCCGGCCCTTGGCGGCACTCGGCGAAAGTCTGACGGCGGTGCTGCGCAACTGGCTGCCGATGCTCTGGTACGGCCTGGTGCCGATGCTGTTCCTGCTGCTGCTGGCGGCGTTGCTCGGTGTGCTGCTGGCAGGGGCGAACATGCTGTTCGGCGCGGACAGCCTGGCCATGCTGCTGGTGGGCCTGTTCAGCGGTTTCCTGTCCCTGGTGTTCGCATTGTTCTTGCTGGCCCTGACCACGGTGTCCGTCTACGCCTCGTTCCGGGATATCTTCGGCGTCGGCGACGACGAACCGGACGCCACGCCGGATCTGTGAGGAGGCGGCCGAAGGCCGCTAGAGCAGGCTCGCGTAGAGAATCGTCGCCAGCCCCAGAAACGCGAAGAACCCGACCACATCCGTAATCGTGGTGAGCACCACCGACCCGGCCAGCGCCGGGTCGATGCCCATGCGTTTCATGGCGATGGGGATCAGGGCCCCGGCCCCGGCGGCCACCACCAGATTGAGCACCATGGCCGAGGCGATGATCATGCCCAGGCTGGTGTCGTCGAACCAGAGCGCGGCGGTGGCGCCGATCACCAGCGCCCAGAGCAGGCCGTTGAGCGCGCCCACCGCCAGTTCCTTGGTGAACAGATAACGGGTGTTGCCTTCCTGCACCTGGCCCAGCGCCATGGCGCGGATCACCAGGGTCAGGGTCTGGCTGCCGGCGATGCCGCCCATGCTGGCCACGATCGGCATCAGCACCGCCAGGGCCACCACTTTTTCCAGGGTGTTCTCGAACAGGCTGATCACCGCCGAGGCGGCCAGGGCGGTAAGCAGGTTGATGCCCAGCCACAGGGAACGGCGCCGCACCGTGTGCCACACCGAGCCGAAAGTGTCCTCGTCCTCATCCAGACCGGCCATGCCCATCAGGGAGTGATCCGCTTCCTCGCGGATCACGTCCACCACGTCATCAATGGTGATCCGGCCCACCAGCACGCCGTTCTCGTCCACCACCGCGGCGGTCACCAGGTCGAGCCGCTCGAACAGTTTGGCCACATCGTGGGCGGGGCGGTCGGCGGGAATCGCTTCCACGTCGGTGCGCATGGCTTCGCGCACCGTGGTGCCGGGGTCGGAGATCAGCACCCGGGTCAGCGGCAGTACGCCGATAAACTGGTTTCTGCGATTGACCACCAGCAGGTTGTCGGTGGTCTCGGGGATTTCGCCGCGACGGCGCAGGTAGCGTTGCACCACGCCGAAGGTGATCTCCGGGCGCACCGTGATCACGTCGGTGTTCATCAGGCCGCCGGCGGTGTCCTCCGGGTAGCTCATCACCTGTTCCAGGCGCTCCCGGTTCTGCGCGTCCAGGGCGGCCAGTACCTGGCTGGTGACCTGTTCGGGCAATTCCTGCAGCAGGTCGGCCAGGTCGTCGGTGTCCAGATCCTCGATCAGCGGTACCAGTTCTTCCGGCGGCAGGTCGCGCAGCAGTTCCACGCGCACTTCCTCGCCCAGGTACTGCAGCACCTCGGTTTCCTGCTCCTGGCTGAGCAAACGCCAGAGGATTTCCCGTTCCCGGGGCGGCGAGGATTCCAGCAGGTGGGCGGTCTCGGCGCCGGGCAGACTGTTGAGCAACTGGCGCACCTGGGAAAAGGTGCCCCCGGCCAGGGCCCGGTTGACGGCGTTGAGATTGCGCTTGTGCTGACTTTGTTCGGACATGACCCCTCCTCGCTGTGCGCCAGTTTAACCCAGTACCGGCCAGGGAAGGGTCAAAGGGTGAAAAAGCGGTGGCTATTCGCCTTCGTCGAACTTGCGCTCGAACAGGTCGGCCAGCTCATCCATGGCGGGCACTTCGTCCTCGCCGTCCACGCGCACGGTCAGGGTGGTGCCCTTGGCGGCGCCGAGCATCAGCAGGCCCATGATGCTCTTGGCATCAATGGCTCGCTCGCCCTGCAGCACCTGGATGGTGCAGCTGTAGCGGCAGGAGACACTGACCACCTTGGCGGCGGCGCGGGCGTGCAGACCGAGCTTGTTGGTGACCGTCAGATTCCGTTCAATCATCCGTCCAGCTCCCGGTGGCGCACGTGCAGGGGCACGCCCTTCTCGCGCAGCCGGTGGGCCAGCTGTTCGGTGATGTAGACGGAGCGGTGGCGGCCGCCGGTGCAGCCCACCGCCACGGTCACGTAGCTGCGATCGTTGGCGCCGTAGGCGGGCAGCCAGCGGTCCAGGAAGTGGAAAATGTCGTCGAGCATGGTGCCGCTTTCCGGGTGGCCGCGCAGAAACTCGGCCACCTTTTCGTCACGGCCAGTGAGCGGGCGCAGATCGCCCTGCCAGTGCGGGTTGGGCAGGGCGCGCACGTCGAACACCAGGTCGGCGTCGTGGGGCAGGCCGTTCTTGTAGCCGAACGACTGGATCAGCAGGGACAGCCGCACGTCCCGGCGCGCCACCCGCTGGCGGATCATATTGCGCAGGGTGTGCACGTCCAGGTTGCTGGTGTCGATCACCAGGTCGGCGAGCTGGCGGATATCGGCCAGCAGTTTGGCTTCCAGCTCGATGGCGTCGGCCAGGGTGCGTTCGTCGCCGCTCAGGGGGTGGCGGCGGCGGGTGGCGCTGAACCGCTTCAGCAGCGTGGCCGGTTCCGCCTCCAGAAAGATGATCTCGGTGTCCAGGGGTTGCTGGCGCAGTTCCTCGATGATGCGATTGAAGGCCAGCAACTGACGGGGCAGGTTGCGGGCGTCCACGCCCACCGCCACGCGCTGCGGGGCGTGGTCCTCGTTCTGTAATTGCGCGGCCAGGGTGGGCAGCAGGCCCAGGGGAAGATTGTCCACGCAATAATAGCCGTGGTCTTCCAGGGCCTGGAGGGCGGTGGTCTTGCCCGAGCCCGATCGTCCGCTGAGGATGGTCAGTTTCATAGCGATGGTCCGGCCGACCGGCTCAGGATGCCAGGCGAATTTCGGCCTCCGATTCCACCGCGGTCTGATACAAACGCTGGTTGCCGTGGGCGTGGCGCAGGTCGCTGCGGTAGTCGTCGTCGTTGAACAGATTGGCCAGGTGGCTGAGGGTCTTGAGATGCTGTTCCGGGTTCTGTTCCGGTACCAGCAGCACGAACACCAGGTCCACCGGACGACCGTCCACCGCGTCGAAGTCCACCGGTTCGGACAGCTTCAGCAGCAGGCCGATGGCGGCGTCGCAGTGCCCGAGCCGGCAATGGGGGATGGCGATGCCCTCGCCAATGCCGGTGGAGCCCAGTTTTTCCCGGGCCACCAGGGCGTCGAAGACTTCCTGCTCGTTGAGACCGCCACAGCTGGCCGCGGCCAGCTGGGCGATTTGGTCGAGCAACCGTTTCTTACTGGTGACCGCCACGTCGTCGTAGGTGCGGTCTTCGGTGAGCAGTTCGCGTACTCGCATAATCGGGTTCTGGGTGACCTAGTGGCCGTGCTTGCGGCCCACGGTCTTTTCCTTGTGTTTGAGAATTTGCCGGTCCAGCTTGCTGGTCAGCGCATCAATGGCCGCGTACATGTCGTCCGCCTGGGCGGTGGCGAACAGGTCCGCTCCGGATATATGAATGGTGGATTCCGCCTTGTGGCTCTTGGGCTCCGGGGAAAGGATCACCTGAACGCTGGTGATCTGGTCGGAGTGGCGCTCCAGTTTGGCGAATTTTTCGTCCACGTAGTCACGCAGGGCGTCGGTGATGTCCAGATGGTGGCCACTGAGGTTGATCTGCATAGCTGGCTCCTTCTCTCTCGTCGAGGAGATATCCGTTCCGGTCCGGCCTAGACCAGCCGCTTGCGCGCGCTGGAGGACGGGATTCGCATCGCCTCGCGGTACTTGGCGACGGTGCGGCGCGCCACCTTGATGCCCTGGTCGTTGAGCAGGCTTGCCAGCTTGTTGTCGCTGAGCGGCTTGCGAGGGTTCTCGGCGGCGACCAGCTTCTTAATGATGGCACGAATGGCGGTGGAGGAACACTCACCGCCACCGTCCGTGTCCACGTGGCTGGAGAAGAAGTATTTGAGCTCGAACACGCCCCGGGGCGTGAGCATGAATTTCTGGTTGGTGACCCGGCTGATGGTGGACTCGTGCATCTCCACCGCCTCGGCGATATCGGCCAGCACCAGCGGCTTCATTGCTTCCTCGCCGTAATTGAAGAAGTCCTGCTGCACCTCGACGATGCGGCTGGCCACCTTGAGCAGCGTGTCGTTGCGGCTCTGCAGGCTTTTCAGGAACCACTTGGCCTCCTGCATGCAGTTGCGCAGGTACTGGCCGTCGTCGCCGCCCACCTGGCGCGCCATCTGCGCGTACTGGGCCTGCAGATTGACCTTGGGCAGCACTTCCTCGTTCAGCTCCACCCGCCAGCCGCCCCGGTGGGCGCGGACCACCACGTCGGGCACCGCGTAGTCGGCGGTCTCGCCGCCGATCTGCTGGCCCGGCGCCGGGTCCAGGGTGCGCAGCAGCCCCAGTGCCGCCACCAGGTCCGCCTCGCTCACCGACAGGGCGCGGCGCAGGCCGGCGTAGTCGTGTTTTTCCAGCAGGTCCTGGTGGGCCAGCAGGGCGCGGGCGGTGCCCAGATGGGGCGTGTCGGCGGCCAACTGCGCGAGCTGCACGCCCAGGCATTCGGCCAGATCGCGGCTGGCCACGCCCACCGGGTCGAACTGCTGCAGGCGGTGCAGCACCGCCACCACTTCGTCGTCTTCCAGCGGGTCGTCCGGGTCGGCGATCTGGGCTTCGGCGGTGCTGACCAGCTGCTCCAGGGGAACGGTCACGTAGCCGCGCTCGTCCAAGGCTTCCAGGATGATCTGGGCAATCACCCGGTCGCGGTCGCTCATGGGGGTCAGATTGAGCTGCCACTCCAGGTGGTCGAGCAGGGTGTCCGGGTTGGCGTGGCGCTGTTGCCAGGCGTCCGCATCGTCACCTTCACCGGCGCCGGCGCTGCTCTGGCCCACGTAGAGGTCGTCCCACTCGCTGTCGGTTTCCACGGTGCCTTCGACCAGGTCGTCCAGGGCGTCGTCGCGCTCCAGCTCCATGTCGCCGTCGGCGTCGCCGTCCAGGTCGTCCGCGGAGAAATCCTCGGCGCCGTCTTCCAGCTCCAGCAGCGGGTTGTTTTCCACCGCCTGCTGGATCTCCATGCGCAGGTCCAGCGTCGACAGTTGCAGCAGGCGGATTGCCTGTTGCAACTGGGGCGTCATGGTCAGCTGCTGGCCGATTTGCAGTTGTAGAGTGGGTTTCATGCTACTGGGGTCGCTGGTTCCCGAAGTGGGGCAGCATAGCAGCATTAATTTGAATTAAGCAATAATCATGCCAAGTATTGCTTTTCCCTGGGCGAGGGTGTAGGGCCGGCCGGTGAGCGGGCCGGTTCCGGTTACAGCCGGAAGTCCGCCCCCAGGTAGACGTCGCGCACCTGCTGGTTGCCGAGAATGGTGTTGGCGTCGCCTTCGGCGATGATGTGGCCGGTACTGACAATATAGGCCGTGTCGCAGATGTCCAGGGTTTCGCGCACATTGTGGTCGGTGATCAGCACGCCGATGCCCCGTTCCTTCAGGTGGCGGATGATGCCCTTGATGTCGTTCACCGAGATCGGGTCCACGCCGGCGAAGGGCTCATCCAGGAGGATGAAGTCCGGGTTGGTGGCCAGCCCGCGGGCGATTTCCGCCCGCCGGCGTTCGCCGCCGGACAGGCTCATGCCCATGGAGTCGCGGATGTGGTCGATGTGGAACTCGTTGAGCAGGCTTTCCAGTTGTTCCTCGCGCTGGGCCTTGGTCATTTCCTTGCGCGTTTCCAGGATCGCCATGATGTTCTGCTCCACGGTGAGCCGGCGGAAAATGCTGGCTTCCTGGGGCAGATAGCCGATGCCCCGGCGGGCGCGGCCGTGCATGGGCAGGTGGGTGATGTCGTCGCCGTTGATCTCGATGCGGCCGGCGTCGGCGGCCACCAGGCCCACGATCATATAGAAGCAGGTGGTCTTGCCGGCGCCGTTGGGGCCCAGCAGGCCGACGATCTGGCCGGCCTCCACTTCCAGGGACACGTCCTCGATGACGCGGGTGCTTTTGTAGCTCTTGGCCAGGTTATGGGCGCTCAGATGTGCCATTCAGGGGGTCTCCGCCTTGCCGCCGTCGGCGCCGCCATTGCCGGTGTCGCTGGTGTCGTCGTTGCCGCCGGCGCCGCTTTCGCCGGACGGGTCGGTGTTTTTGGCCGGGATCACCAGCCGCACGCGCTTGTCGCCTTCACCGCTGGCGTCCACCCGCCGTGAATCCAGGTTGTACTGCACCCGGGCGCCCTCGAAGGTGTTGCCCTGGTGGTCCACATGGGCGTCGCCGGTGAGCACCAGCCGCCGGGCCCGCAGGTCGTACACCAGGTTTTTGGCCCGCGCCTGCAGGTCATCGCCCTCGCGCATGCGCACCGGATTGCCGGTGGCCTCCACGCGCACCAGTTGGTTGTTCTCGGTGAACAGCCGGATCACGTCGGCGTTCAGGCGCCGGTTGCCCTGGATCAGCTCCGCGTCGCCCCGGTACACCCCGGTGCCGGCGCTTTGCTCGAAGGTGGCGCTGTTGGCGCTCACCTCCACGGGCTGGCCGCCGGGGGGCTGGGCGGCGCCGGCCAGGCCGGCGAACAGCAGCCCGAGCAGGCCGAGCCCTTTAATTGCTGCCCGTGAATTCACTTACCACTCCTTGTCCAAGGGTCATTTCGCCGCTGTTCAGGTCCGACTGCATGCTGCCGGCGCGGGTATTGCCGTCGCGGTGCTCCAGGGTCAGCGCGCCCGGCGAGCGGACCTGGCCGGCGTCGTTCAGGTACTCCAGTTGGTCGGTGCTGAGCGTGACCCCGTTGGTCTCGCTGCGTGCCTTGACCTCATCCATGAACACGATCAGGTCGCCGTTGTCGCGCACTTCACCACGGCGGGAACGGATGGTCCAGACGCCGTTGTCGTTTTCCATGCGCAGGTCCGGCTCGGTGAGCGTGGTCAGGGCCTCGCGCTGAAACTGCTCCAGATGGTCGGCCTTGAGCTCGTAGCTGACCTTGCCGGTTTCCCGGTCGTAGGCCTTGGCGGTGATGGTGTCGGCGATGATCAGCGGCGCGCTGAGAAAGGCCTCCCGGTCGTCCTCCAGAGGATTGTCCCACTCGTGCAGGGTCATCAGCACGATCAGACCGAGCAGGAGGATGCCGGAGGCGCTGAGCAGACCCTGGCGTCTCACGGCGCCTCCCGCAACGCCAGCAGGGCGTCGCAGATCTCACGGACCGCGCCTTCGCCGCCGCGGGCCCGGGTGACGTGATCGGCGGCCTGCCGGGCGCAGGCGTGGGCGTTGGCCGGGGCGAACGCGATCTGGGCCCACTGCAGAGCCCCCACATCCGGTTCGTCGTCGCCGGCATAGCCGGTTTCACGGGCGCCGACGCCCAGGCGCCCGGCCAGGTCGGCGAGCGCCACGGCCTTGTCCTCGCGCCCCTGAATGACGTGCTCGATGCCCAGTTCCCGGGCACGGCGCGCCACCATCGGGGTGTCGCGGCCGGTGATGATGGCCAGGGTCACGCCGCTGGCGGCCAGCTTCTTGAGGCCGTGGCCGTCGTGTACGTGGAACACCTTGAGGGTTTCGCCGTCCGGTCCGTAATGCAGGCGGCCGTCGGTCATCACGCCGTCCACGTCGAACGCCATCAGGCGCAGGGCGCGGGCGTCGGCGGTGGAAATGGAAAAGGCCATCACATCACTCCGGCGCGCAGCAGGTCCTGGGTGTTGAGGGCGCCGATCGGGCGGCGCTGATCGTCACAGACGATCAGCCCGTTGATCTTGCGCGTTTCCATGATCTGCAGCGCCTCGGCGGCGAGCAGGCCCGGCGCCATGGTCACCGGGTGGCTGGACATTACCTCGGCGATGCCGGCCTGGCGGATATCCAGGCCCTTCTCCAGGGTGCGGCGCAGGTCGCCGTCGGTGAACAGCCCGATCAGGCGGCCGTCCTCGTCCACCACCGTGGTCATGCCCAGGCCCTTGCGGGTCATTTCCAGCAAGGCGTCGGACAGACTGGCGTCGCGGGGCACCTTGGGCAGGCGCTCCTCGGTGTGCATGATGTCATCCACCTTCAACAGCAGGCGCCGGCCCAGGCTGCCGCCCGGGTGGCTGAGGGCGAAATCCTCGGCGGTGAAGCCGCGCGCTTCCAGCAGGGCGATGGCCAGGGCGTCGCCCATCGCCAGGGTGGCGGTGGTGGAGGAGGTGGGCGCCAGATTGTGCGGGCAGGCCTCTTCCTTCACGGCCACGTCCAGATGCACGTCGGACAGCCGCGCCAGGGACGACTCCGGGCGGCCGGTCATGCTGATCAGGCCGGCGCCCTTGCGCTTGATCACCGGCAGGATGGTGAGGATCTCGCCGGTCTCGCCGGAGTTGGACAGCGCCAGCACCACGTCGGCGCCGGTGATCATGCCCAGGTCGCCGTGGGAGGCCTCGCCCGGATGCACGAAAAAGGAAGGGGTGCCGGTGCTGGCCAGGGTGGCGGCCACCTTGCTGCCGATATGGCCACTTTTGCCCATGCCGGTGACGATCACGCGGCCGGGACATTCGAGAATGCGCTCGCAGGCGCGCACGAAATCGTCGCTGACACGCTGGCTCAGCGCGGCCACGGCGCGCGCTTCTTCATCGAGAACGCGGCGGGCGGTGGCGATGTGGTGATTGCTCATGGTCTCTCGTGTCTCCTCGCTGGCGGCGATTATACACTGGCGCGCCCGCCCTGAGACCCCGCGGTGGCCGTCGGCGTTCCCGGCGCCGGCGCTTCACGGAACCCCGCCGGCGCCCCGTGTTCCAATAACAAACGCCTGGACACCCCGTAGGGAAAGCCGTACAACCGGGCATCAAGCAATGACAGGGAGTGATCTATGACCTTTAAACAACCTTTCGCGGCGGTAATGGCGCTGATCCTGGTGGCCATGGCCGGCCTCGCCCAGGCGGCCCAGGACCCGCGCCAGCTGGTGCAGGATACGCTGGACCGCATGACCTCGCTGATCGACCAGAACCGGGACCAGCTCAACAAGGACCCGGAGTACGCCCGCCAGCTGGTCCGTGAGGAACTGGTGCCTCTGGTGGACTTCAAGCGCATCACCCGCATGGTGATGGGCGATTACTTCGACGACGCCAGCCGCGACCAGAAGTACCGCTTCCTGGATGTGTTCAAGAACAGCCTGATCAACACCTATGCCTCCGGCGTGACCCTCTACCAGGGTCAGAAGATCGAGGTGCTGCCGATGCGCGAGGAAGACCGCAAGGGCAACTACGCCCGGGTGCGCGTGCAGGGCACCACCGACGACGGCAAGGTGATTCCGGTGTACTTCACCCTGTTCCAGGACGGCGACCAGTGGAAGGTGGTGAACGTGTTCGTCAACGGCCTGGACCTGCGCGCCGTCTACCAGGCTCAGTTCGCCCAGTCCATGCAGCAGTACGGGGACCTGGACCAGGCCATCGACAACTGGTCCGCCCAGAACGCCGACGTGGAAGAAAAGGTGGACATCGAGAGCGCCCCGCAAAGCCCTCAATGATCCCGCCCTCCGGGGCCGGCGCCCGCCGGTCCCGGCATGACAACCCCGGTGGCCCTCGCGTATCATTCGCCCCTCAGCAATAAGGAGCGACCATGAATCCCGATGACGTGAAGGCACTGGTGGAAGCCGGTTTCGACGGCGCCGATGTGGCGGTGGAAGGCGAAGGTGACCGCTTCCTGATCCGCGTGGTGTCCGATGCCTTCGAAGGGCTGATGCCGGTAAAACGCCAGCAGCTGATCTACGCCTGCATCAACGATCGCATCAAGGACAACAGCATCCACGCCGTGTCCCTCAAAACCTTCACCCGCGCCGAGTGGGACAAAGCCCAGAAGATGGGCATCGCCTGAAGACCGGGTTCTAAGAGACTTTCCATGGACAAATTGATCATCACCGGCGGCAAGCGCCTTGACGGCGAGATTCGTATTTCCGGTTCCAAGAACTCGTCGCTGCCGATTCTGGCCGCCACGCTGCTGGCCGGCGAGCCGGTGACGGTGGGCAACCTGCCGCATCTGCAGGACGTGACCACCCTGATCGAACTGCTCGGCCGCATGGGCGTGCAGGTGGTGATCGACGACCGCCTCAACGTGGAAGTGGACCCGTCCCGCATCGAGGACTTCGTGGCACCCTACGAGCTGGTGAAAACCATGCGCGCCTCGATCCTGGTGCTGGGCCCGCTGCTGGCCCACTTCGGCCGCGCCTCGGTGTCGCTGCCCGGCGGTTGCGCCATCGGCTCCCGGCCGGTGGACATTCACCTGCGCGGCCTGGAGGCCATGGGCGCCGACATCGAGGTGACCAACGGCTATGTGCACGCCAGCGTGGACGGCCGCCTGAAGGGCGCGCGCATCGTCATGGACACGGTCACCGTGACCGGCACCGAGAACCTGATGATGGCGGCGGCCCTGGCCGACGGTACCACCATTCTGGAAAACGCCGCCCGGGAACCGGAAGTGGTGGACCTGGCCAACTTCATCAACGCCATGGGCGGCAAGGTGCGTGACGCCGGCAAGGACACCATCGTGATCGAGGGCGTCGCCAAACTGGGCGGCTGCCACCACGATGTGATTTCCGACCGCATCGAGACCGGCACCTACCTGATCGCCGCCGCCATCACCGGCGGGCGCATCAAGTGCAAGGACACCGACCCGACCCTGTTGGACGCGGTGCTGCAGAAGTTGGAAGAGGCCGGCGCCCGCATCGAGACCGGCGACGACTGGATCAGCCTGGACATGGAGGGCCGCCGGCCCAAGGCGGTCAGCCTGCGCACCGCGCCGTACCCGGCCATGCCCACCGACATGCAGGCCCAGTTCATGGCGCTGAACATCATCGCCGAGGGCACCGGCACCATCGTCGAGACGGTGTTCGAGAACCGCTTCATGCACGTGCAGGAAATGAACCGCATGGGCGCCGACATCGAGGTGCAGGGCAACACCGCCATCTGCCGTGGCGTGGAAAGCCTCACCGGGGCGCCGGTGATGGCCACCGACCTGCGCGCCTCGGCCTCCCTGGTGATCGCCGGCCTGGCCGCCGAGGGCGACACCACCGTGGACCGCATCTACCACATCGACCGTGGCTACGAGTGCATCGAGGAAAAATTGCAATCCCTGGGCGCGATCATCCGTCGCGTGCCGGGCTGAGTGGGACCGCGCCTGACATGACCGAGACACCGCTGACCATCGCCCTGTCCAAGGGCCGTATCCTCCAGGAGACGCTGCCGCTGCTCAAGGAAGCCGGCATCGAGCTGCTGGAGGATCCGTCCGCGTCGCGCAAGCTGATTTTCGACACCACCCGGGCGGACGTGCGCATCATCGTGATCCGCGCCACCGACGTGCCGCCCTACGTGCAGCACGGCGGCGCCGATCTGGGCGTGGCCGGCAAGGACGTGCTCATGGAGCACGGCGCCGAGGGACTGTTCGAACCCCTGGATCTGGAAATCGCCCGCTGCAAGTTGATGGTGGCCGCGCTCAAGGACGCGCCGCCGGTGAGCGGCCGGGTGCGGGTGGCCACCAAATTCGTCAACGTGGCGCGGGCTTATTTCGCCCGCCAGGGCAAGCAGGCCGAGATCATCAAGCTCTACGGCGCCATGGAACTGGCGCCGCTGGTGGGGCTGGCGGACCGCATCGTCGACATCGTCGACACCGGCAACACCCTGCGCGCCAACGGCCTGGAGCCCACCGAGATCATCGCCGACGACATTTCCTCCCGGGTGGTGGTCAATCGGGCCAGCATGAAGACCCGTCACGCCGACATTCAGGGTATTCTGGATAAACTGGAACAAGCGGTAGCAAAACGACGGACCCCGGCATGAAAACCACCCGCCTCGACACCCGTGACAGCGATTTCACCGAACGCCTGAACGCCCTGACCGCCTGGAGCGAGGAGCGTGACGAGGAGGTCGGCGAGCGGGTGCGCGCCATTCTTCGCGACGTGGCTAAGCGCGGCGACGCGGCGGTGGTGGAATACACCAACCGCTTCGACCGCCGCGACGCCGCCACCCTGGCGGATCTCACCGTGGAACGGCCGGAGCTGGAAGCGGCCCTGGCGCGGCTGTCCGACGAGCAGCGCCAGGCCCTGGAAGCCGCCGCCGCCCGGGTGCGCGACTACCACGAGCGTCAGAAGCAGGATTCCTGGAGCTATCGGGACGCGGACGGCACCCTGCTGGGCCAGCAGGTCACCGCCCTGGACCGGGCCGGCATCTATGTACCCGGCGGCAAGGCCGCCTACCCCAGCTCGGTGCTGATGAACGCGCTGCCCGCCCATGTGGCCGGGGTCGGCGAGATCGTCATGGTCAGCCCGGCGCCGGACGGGGAACTGGACGACATGGTGCTGGCCGCCGCGGCGGTGGCCGGGGTGGAGCGCTTCTTCACCGTGGGCGGCGCCCAGGCGGTGGCGGCGCTGGCGTTCGGCACCGAGTCGATCCCGGCGGTGGACAAGATCGTCGGCCCCGGCAACATCTACGTGGCCGAGGCCAAGCGCCAGGTGTTCGGCAAGGTGGGCATCGACATGATCGCCGGCCCTTCGGAAATCCTGGTGGTCTGCGACGGTCACACCGACCCGGAATGGATCGCCATGGACCTGTTCTCCCAGGCGGAGCACGACGAGGAGGCCCAGGCGATTCTGGTCAGTCCGGATGCGGCCTTCCTGGACACGGTACTGGAGACCATGGAGCGGCTGGCGCCGACCCTGGAACGGGAAGCCATTATTCGCACCTCCATGGCCAACCGGGGGGCGCTGATCCTGGCCCGGGATCTGGATGACGCCTTCGAGGTGGTCAACCGGATCAGCCCGGAGCACCTGGAGCTGTCCATGGACGACGCCGGCCGCTGGGCGAAAAAAGTGCGCCACGCCGGCGCCATCTTCCTGGGCCGGCACACGCCGGAGGCCCTGGGTGATTACTGCGCCGGCCCCAATCACGTGCTGCCCACCAGCGCCACGGCGCGCTTCTCCTCGCCGCTGGGCGTCTATGATTTTCAGAAGCGCAGCTCGCTGATCGGCTGCTCCCCGGAAGGCGCCAGCGCCCTGGGGCGGGTGGCCTCGGTGCTGGCCCGGGGCGAGCGACTTACCGCCCACGCCCGCAGCGCGGAGCTGAGAATCAAGAAAGACTGAGGCCTTATGAGCAAATTCTGGAGCCCGTTCGTCCGCGACCTGGAACCCTACGTGCCCGGCGAACAGCCGAAAATGGCCCGGCTGGTCAAGCTCAACACCAACGAACACCCGCTGGGCCCCTCGGCGAAGGTGATCGAGGCGATCCACGCCGCCGCCGACGAGCGGCTGCGCCTCTACCCGGACCCGGACGCTCTCGAGCTGAAGGACGCCATCGCCACCTATTACCGGGTGAAGACCGACCAGGTGTTCGTCGGCAACGGCTCCGACGAAGTGCTGGCGCACATTTTCTTCGGCCTGTTCAAACAGGACCGGCCGCTGCTGTTCCCGGACATCACCTACAGCTTCTACAAGGTCTATTGCGGGCTCTACGACATCGACTACCGGCCGGTGCCCCTGGATGACGACCTGGCCATCGACCCGGCGGACTATTCAGCCCCCAACGGTGGCATCATCTTCCCCAACCCGAACGCGCCCACCGGCCGCCTGCTGCCGCTGGACGCCATCGAGACCGTTCTCGCCGCCAACCCGGATTCGGTGGTGGTGGTGGACGAGGCCTACGTGGACTTCGGCGGCGACACCGCCATCGCCCTGGTGGACCGTTACCCCAATCTGCTGGTCACCCAGACCCTGTCCAAATCCCGCGCCCTGGCCGGCGTG
The DNA here is from genome assembly GCF_016906305.1 of Alloalcanivorax marinus. Lineage (GTDB taxonomy): Bacteria > Pseudomonadota > Gammaproteobacteria > Pseudomonadales > Alcanivoracaceae > Alloalcanivorax > Alloalcanivorax marinus. Next base: position 141,151 of record NZ_JADDOL010000002.1, on the reverse strand, counting down.
CGGATCGGCTTCGCGGTGGGCGACGCGGCGCTGATCGAGGGCCTGGAACGGATCAAGAACAGCTTCAATTCCTACCCCCTGGACCGTCTGGCCATCGCCGCCGGCAAGGCCGCCTTCGAGGACGACGACTGGTTCCAGCGTGGCCGCGAACTGGTCATCGAAGAGCGCGAAACCCTGCGCCACGCTCTGGAAGGGCTGGGCTTCCAGGTGTTGCCCTCGGCGGCCAACTTCCTGTTCTGCCGCCACCCGGATCGCGCCGGCGCCGACCTGGCGGCGGCCCTGCGCGAGCAGGGCATCATCGTGCGCCACTTCGGCAAACCGGAGCGCATCCGCGACCACCTGCGCATCACCGTGGGGCGCCCGGACCAGAACCGGAGTCTGGTTGATGCACTTTGTTGCATTTGCAAATAGAACAAAACAAAACATTTCTTTGCGCTTTTTCACAATTGTGGTATCTACCCCGGTAAGAATAATGCCGCTCTGATATCGGCGCCGGCAACGCGGCGCCGGGCGGCTTAGAGCGACGGTGCACCGCCGTCGGTGAAGGGATCTCTCGGGGGAAATTTCATGATGTTCGATCACGCGGGTTTGACCGGCGCGGCTGTCCGTGCCCGTCCGTGGCGCTGGCTGGTGGGCGCTATTCTGGCACTGGTGCTGGCCGGCTGTGGGGGCGGCGAGGTGCCGGTGCCGGGGGGCGAGGGGACCCGCGTGGAAGGCCGGGTGGTGGCGCAGAACGACGCGGTCGGCTTCAGCACGGCCTCCGCTGCCTCCACCGCCTATCAGCTGACCGCCTATGACCGGCGCGGCAATCGTCTGGATCGCTGGTCCACGACGGCGGACGGCAGCTACCGGCGCACCCTGCAGGGCCAGGCCCCGTTTCGCATCGAGGCGGCCTCCGAGGCCAACGACGTACCGCTGGTGGCGGTGTGCGACGGCCGCGGCACCGTGCATTGTGACATCACCCCCTGGACATCGCTGATCGCCCGCGCCGCCGAGGACAGCGGCGACAGCCCGGCGGGCATCGCCGCCCGGCTGTACGCTTCGCCGGCCTTCGATCTGGAAGAGGGCCAGGATCCGTTCCTGCTGTACCGTGACGGCGAGCTTGAGCCGGGCCGCTTCGATGTGGACGCGGTGCTGACGCTGATGGCCACGCCGGATGGCCTGGACCAATGGCTGACCGCCATGAGCCAGTGGCTGGCGGCCCCGGACCCGGCCGCCTCGCCGGTGGGGGTGCCTCGCATCACCCTCACGCCCCAGGTCAGCGCCGGGGGCAGTCTGGATCCGGCCACCCGGGCGGTGGCGCGTGGCGATGTGGCTACCTTCCAGGTGCAGCCCGCGGAGGGCTACCATCTGCTGACGATCAGCGGCTGTGACGGTGAATACGACGCCGACGCCGGAACCTTCACCACCGGTATGATCACCGGCGCCTGCGCGGTCAGCGCCGACTTCGAAATCAACCGCTACGACCTGACCTATGGCGCCGGCGCCAACGGTTCCCTATCCGGTTCCGCCACGCAGCGCGTGGATCATGGCGCCGACGGCACGCCGGTCACGGCGGTGGCGGCCAGCGGCTACCATTTCGTGCAGTGGAGCGACGGCGCCACCAACAATCCCCGCCAGGATCTGGCCCTGACCGGTGATCTGACCGTCACCGCCAGCTTCGCCATCAACCGGTACGATCTCAGCTACGGCGCCGGCGCCAACGGCAGCCTGTCCGGTCCGACCAGCCAGCAGCTTGATCACGGCCAGACCGGCGGCGCGGTACTGGCGATTCCCGACACCGGTTACCACTTCGTGCGCTGGTCCGACAACCGTGTCGAGAACCCGCGCACCGACGGCCCGGTAACCGGCGATATCACCGTCACCGCGCAGTTCGCCATCAATGAATATCAAGCGACCTACAGCGCCGGCTCCGGCGGCACGGTGAGCGGCACCATCACGCAAACCGTGGCCCATGGCGGTAATACGTCGGCGGTCACGGCGGTGCCCGATGAAGGCTACCGGTTCGTGGACTGGAGTGACGGCCGCACTGACAACCCGCGCACCGATAGCGGCGTCACCCAGGCCTTCCAGCTGCAAGCCCGTTTCGAGCTCAAGCAATACAGCCTGAGCTACAGCAGCCAGGGCAACGGCACTTTGCAGGGACAGACCAGCCAGACCGTCTCCCATGGCAGCGACGGGAGCGCCGTTACCGCGCAACCGGACACCGGCTATGAGTTCGTGGAGTGGAGCGACGGCGGCACCGCCAACCCCCGCACCGATACCGGCGTCACCGCCGATCTGACGGTCAGCGCTCGATTCACGATTCTGCAGTACGCGCTGAGCTACAGCGCTGGCAACGGCGGCAGCCTCACCGGAAACCCGGCGCAGACCGTGGACCACGGTGCCGACGGCAGCGCGGTCACCGCCACCGCGGACACCGGCTACCACTTCGTGCAATGGAGTGACGGCGTGACCACCGCCACGCGCCAGGACAGCGGCGTTACCGGTCCGCTCACGGTCACCGCCACCTTCGCCATCAATCAGTACTCGATGTCCTATACCGCCAGCGCGGGCGGGACCATCGACGGTGAGGCGACCCAGACCGTGGATCATGGCGGGGACGCCAGCACGGTGACGGCGGTGCCCGACACCGGTTATCGGTTCCTCTACTGGAGCGACGGTTACAGCCTGGCGACGCGGACCGACACCGGCATCACCGCCGCGCGTACCCTGCACGCCACCTTCGGCCTCAAGGAATACAGCCTCACCTACGGCAGCCAGGGCCACGGGTCCGTCCAGGGGCAAACGGAGCAGACCGTGTCCCATGGTGGCGACGGCAGCGCGGTGACGGCGCTTCCGGAGACCGGCTACGAATTTGCGCAGTGGAGTGATGGCGTCACCGCCAACCCCCGTACCGACACCAATGTGGTCGCCGACCTGACCGTCAGCGCGCAATTCTCCCTTCGCCAGTACGCCTTGACCTACGGTGCCGGCACCGGAGGCAACCTGAGCGGGGACGCCGCCCAGACCGTGGACCACGGTGGCGCCGGCAGCGCGGTACAGGCGGTCCCGGATACCGGCTACCAGTTCGTCAAGTGGAGCGATGGCGTCACCGCCAATCCGCGTACCGACAGCAATGTCAGCGCGGACCTGAATGTGCTGGCGGAGTTCGAGCGGCTCGAATTCACCCTCACCTACAGCGCCGCCACCGGCGGCGCGCTGAACGGCACCGCCGTTCAGACGGTGGCTTACGGAGACGACGGCACGGCGGTGGAAGCGGTCCCGGATACCGGCTACGCCTTCAGCGGCTGGAGCGACGGTGGCAGCGCCAACCCGCGTACCGACGGCAATGTCACCGCCAACCTGACGGTGCAGGCGCAATTCACGGTGCTGCAGTACGCGTTGAGCTACAGCGCCGGCACCGGTGGCAGCCTCAGCGGCAGCGCCAGCCAGACCGTGGACCACGGTAGCGACGGCAGCGCGGTGCTGGCGGTGGCCGACACTGGTTACCACTTTGTGCAGTGGAGCGACGGCGGCACCGCCAACCCGCGCACCGACGCCGACGTCGGCGCGGATCTGACGGTGCAGGCGCAGTTCGCGATCAACCAGTACACCCTGACCTATGCGGCGTCCACCGGCGGCACGGTAAGCGGGGTGTCCCCGCAGACCGTGACCCACGGCGAGGACGGCAGTGAAGTCACCGCGGTGGCGGACACCGGCTATCACTTCGAGCAGTGGAGCGACGGCGTCACCGAGAATCCGCGCACCGATACCGGCGTCACCGCCAGTCTCAGCGTCACCGCGCAGTTCGCTCGCGAGGGTCTGGAACTGGCGGTCGATGAAAAATACTTCGCGGCGCTCGCCACCGGTGAACAGAGGATTCTGAACAGCGGCACCGAAGCGGCGGAGTATCTGCTGATGCCCATGAACCTGACTCGCAGCGATCAGGCACTGCCGATCAGCGTGAGCCTCACCGATGGCGAAACGGCACCGGGCGTCACGTCGCTGAGCGATGCCACCCTGAATGGTGCCATCAACGAGCGGGCGGCGCAGAAAGCCGACGCCCTGGCCCGCCTGGGCACCGTCGGCGCCGGCACGCCGTTGCCCGGCGGCGCCGGTATCCCCGCCGGCGTACCGCAGGTGGGTGACATCTGGCAGATGAACGTGAATCTTACCGACACCTGCGACGCCGCCGTTGTGCGCAACGCCGAGGTGAAGGTGGTGAGCACCCATGCGGTGATTCTGGCGGACGTGGACAACCCCGCCGGTGGTTTCCCCGTGGACAACGGTCAGAACAACTACGATTACACCGAAATTGCTTCCATCTTCGATGCCACCGTGTACCCGGCGGTGACCGACTTGCTTGGCGACACGCCGGACCGGGACGGCAACGGGCGGGTGGTATTGTTCTACACCCGCGCCATCAACGAACTGGACCCGCCGGCCTCGTCCATAAGCAGCTTGGGCCGCTACCTGGTACGCGACCGGCTGTCGCCGACGGAATGTCCGACCAGTAACGACGGCGAAGTGCTCTATATGCAGGTGCCGGACCCCACCGGCGCGGTGAACAGCAATGTGCGCACCGTCAGCTCCGTCATGGGCGGTACCAGCCGACAGGCGGGCATGGAGATGGCGTTGATGATCGCCGACGACCGTCAGCTCCAGGCCGGCTCACTGCTGCCGGAAGGGTGGCTGGACAACGGGCTGGCGACGCTGGCCAGCGGCAGCCTGTTCTATCAGACGTCCTATGGCCTGGCGCCACTATACCGTATCGGTCTGAGCGACCTGACCACCGGCACTAACGCGTCCCGGCGGGTGGCGGCGTTCAACACCTACCAGAATCTGATGTTCGGTGAGTGGCGAGGCTGGTTGCAGAACCCCTGGCGTACCGGCCTGATCAGCACCTCGGAGCGGGATACCCGGTCGCGCGGTCTGGCCTGGGCGTTCCTGCGCTACGTCTCCGACCGTCAGGCGGTGGCCAGCAACGATCCTCCGCTGGTCTCGGCGGCGGACGCGGTGGCCTATCAACTGGCCGGCAGCGGCCAGGACGGTTGGGACACCCTGGACGGTATCACCAGCGGTGCCACTGGCGATTGGCTGCGAGACTTTCTCCTGGCGGTGTATCTGGATGGCCTGGCCGGCTCGCCCGTCGCCGGCTATTCGGCGAGCCGCCCCTACCGCATGGAGAGCTGGAACTTCAGCTCGGTCTACGGCGGCCTTGGCGGTCTGCCACTCACTGTTCAGCCGCTCACCGTCGGCTCTGGCAGAAGCCTGAACCTGGCGGGGGCCGGTGGAGCCTTGTACCTGCGCTTCTCGGTGGCGGCGGGCGGCAGCGTGATGCTGGAATTCAACACCAACCCGGTGGGTGGCGAGGACGCTCGCTACGCGCTGGTGCGGCTGAAATAAATCAGGGCCCTCGCGGCTGAAGCCGCTCCTACATCGTCATCCGATTGTAGGAGCGGCTTTAGCCGCGATCGGCTACGTTTGATCTATTGCCGGGCCGGCGGGCGGGTGCCGATGGTCACTTCCAGATTCAGGCGCTGGCCGTTGCGCAGCACGTTGAGAGTGAGCTTGGTGCCGGGTTGGGTGCCGGCGATGCGGTTCATGGCTTCGTAGCCGTCGCTCATGGTCTCGCCGTTGATGCCCACCAGCACGTCCTCGGCCTGCAGGCCGGCCTGCTGGGCGGGGCTGCCGGACACCACCTCGGTGACCACGCCGCCACGCACCTCCTCCATGCCGAAGGTTTCCGCCAGGGTCGGGTTGATGTCCTGGACGCTGACGCCCAGGTAGCCGCGGATCACGCGACCGTGTTCGATCAGGTCGCTCATCACCTCGCGGGCGATGGAGGCCGGCGTGGCGAAGCCGATGCCCTGCCAGTTGCCGTCCTGGGAGAGGATGGCGGTGTTGATGCCGATCAGGTGACCGCGGGTGTCCACCAGGGCGCCGCCGGAGTTGCCCCGGTTGATGGCCGCGTCGGTCTGAATGAAATTCTCGAAGGTGGCGATGCCCAGGTGGGTGCGGCCGGTGGCGCTGACAATGCCCATGGAGACGGTCTGGCCCACGCCCAGGGGGTTGCCGATGGCCAGTACCACGTCGCCCACGTTAACCGGCTGGGGGCCGTTCAGGTCGATCACCGGCAGATTCTCCAGGGCGATCTGCAGCAGCGCCAGGTCGGTTTCCGGGTCGGTGCCCACCACCCGCGCCGGCGCGTCGCGGCCGTCGCGCAGGGCCACCAGAATTTCGTCGGCGTCGCGGATCACGTGGTAGCTGGTCATTACGTAGCCGTCCGGCGAGACGATCACGCCGGAGCCCAGGCTGGCCAGGGCCCGTTCCCGGCGGGGGCGCTCCATGAAGCGGTCGAACAGGGGATTGTCGCTGACACTGTCGCCGCGGGTGACGATCTGGGTGGTGTAGACGTTGACCACCGCCGGCGCCGCCCGGGTCACCGCGCTGGCGTAGCTTTCCACCGCCGGCGCCGCGCCGCCGGCATTCTGGCGTTGCGCGCCGGGGCCCTGCTGGTACCACCACAGCACGCCCAGGCCCACGGCCAGGCCGGCCAGCACCGGCGGCGCCAGAAAGCGAAGCAGCTTCTTCAGCACTGAGTTTGCCCCCACGAATCATGTAAACTGCGCGCAATGTTAGCACAGGGGAGAACGCCGATGCTGAAGCGCGACCACTTGCTGCGGGTGCTCGACGAGGCGCTGCAAACCCATCGTTTCCAGGACTATTGTCCCAATGGATTACAGGTGGAGGGCCGCGAACAGGTGCGCCGTCTGGTCACCGGGGTGACCGCCTGTCAGGCACTGATCGACGCCGCCATCGTCGAGGAAGCGGACGCCATCCTGGTGCACCACGGCTATTTCTGGAAAAACGAGGATCAGCGGGTGCGCGGCATGAAGAAGCAGCGGCTGCAGAGCCTGCTGCGTCACGACATCAGTCTGTTCGCCTACCACCTGCCGCTGGATGCGCATCCGCAGATGGGCAACAATGCCCAGCTGGCGCGGCGCCTGGGGCTGCATGTGGAAGGTGGCCTTGAGCCGGACAACTCGCTGTCCATCGGCAACGTGGGGCGCCTGGACGAACCGATGAGCGCCGAGGACTTCGCCGCCCACGTGGAGGCGGTGCTGGGCCGCCAGGCGTTGCACATCGGCGACAGCCAGGACGAGATCGAGACCCTGGCCTGGTGCACCGGCGCCGCCCAGGGCTTTATCGAGCGGGCCCAGGCCCTGGGGGTGGACGCCTACCTGAGCGGCGAGATTTCCGAGCCGACCACCCATTTCGCCCGCGAAACCGGCATCCACTACTTCGCCTGCGGGCATCACGCCACCGAGCGCTACGGCGTGCAGGCGGTGGGCGAGTGGCTGGCCAACGAGTACGGGGTGGAGCACGTCTTCATCGACATCGACAACCCGGTGTAACCCGCCGTTCGGAGCAGTATCGCGCCGCCGGGGCCGGAGCCCCGGGCGGCGCGACTTCAGGAATTCCATGAACATCACGGTGATATTCAACCCCACCGCCGGCGGCGGCAGGGCCCGGCGGCTGCGCCATTTCGTGCGCGCGCTGGAACAGGGCGGCGCCCGCGTGCGGCTGTACCACACCCGCGCCCCGGGCGACGCCACCCGCTATCTGAATGCTCTGGCACACCAGGGCGAGTGCGTGGTGGCCGCCGGCGGCGACGGCACCACCAACGACGTGATCAACGGGCTCAAGCCCGGGGTGGCGCTGGCGCTGTTCCCGATCGGCACCGCCAATGTGCTGGCCCGCGAGCTGAATCTGCCGCGCAAGCCGGAGGAGGCCGCCCGGGTGGTGCTGGAAGGGCGCACCCTGAACATCACGCCGGCGCTGCTCAATGGCCGCCGCTTTCTGGTGATGGCCGGGGTCGGCTACGACGCCTGGGTGGTCGATCAGGTGGACCTGATCGCCAAACGTCGCATCGGCAAGCTGGCCTATGCCGTCAGCATGCTGCGCCAGGTATTCCGCTACGGCGAGGTGCGCTACCGGGTCACCGTGGACGGCCGGCCGCTGGACTGTTTCTCGGCGGTGATCAGCAATGGCCGCTATTACGGCGGCAGCTTTATTCTCAGCCGCCAGGCCAACCTGAGCCGGCGCAGTGTCCAGGTGCTGCTGTTTCAGCGGCCCGGCCGGTTGTTTCTGCTGCGCTGTCTGGCGGCGCTGCTGCTTGGCCGCATGGAGCGCGTGGACGGCGTCGCCTCCTTGAGTGCCGAACGGGTCACGGTGACCGCGCCGGGCCTGGAGCCGGTGCAGACCGACGGCGACCCGGCCGGTTTTCTGCCCGCCGAGATCGAGCTGGAGGCGGAGCCCGTGGCGGTGCGGGTGCCCTGGGCCTGAGCAGGGATCGGGCATAAGCCCCAAACGGATTGTTCTTAGCAGCGCTGGAGACGGCCACGCCGGCGCCGGTATAATCCGCCGCCAACCCCAACGACCACCTTCTAGGGAGTGAACATGTCGCAACTGGTGAAACCCCATGGCAGCGAGACGCTGAAAACGCTGCTGCTGGACGGCGCCGAACGGGAACAGGCTCTGGCCGCCGCCAGGGACCTGCCGCAAATCCGCCTCAGCTCCCGGGAGCGGGGCGATCTGATCATGCTCGGCATCGGCGGCTTCACCCCCCTGGACGGCTTCATGGGCAAGGCCGACTGGCAGGGCGTGTGCGACAACATGGCGCTCACCGACGGCGTGTTCTGGCCGATCCCGATCACCCTGTCCACCGACGCCGCCACCGCCGACGGCCTGGCCGAGGGCGCCGAAGTGGCCCTGGTGGACGCCGAGGGCGAGATCATGGGCTCCATGGTGGTCAACGAGAAGTACACCATCGACAAGGCCCATGAATGCCAGCAGGTGTTCAAGACCACCGACGAAGAGCACCCGGGCGTGAAAATGGTGATGGCCCAGGGCGACGTGAACCTGGCCGGGCCGGTGAAGGTGTTCAGCCAGGGCGAGTTTCCGGAGAAATACGCCGGCATCTATCTGACCCCGGCGGAAACCCGCGCCATGTTCGAGGAACGCGGCTGGAAAACCGTGGCGGCGTTCCAGACCCGCAACCCCATGCACCGCTCCCACGAGCACCTGGCCAAGATCGCCATCGAAATCTGCGACGGCGTGCTGGTGCATTCCCTGCTCGGCAATCTCAAGCCAGGCGATATTCCCGCCGAGGTGCGCCAGAAAGCCATCAAGACCCTGATCGACAACTACTTCGTGGACAACACCGTGGTTCAGTCCGGCTACCCGCTGGACATGCGCTACGCCGGCCCCCGCGAGGCGCTGCTGCATGCCCTGTTCCGCCAGAACTACGGCTGCTCCCACCTGATCGTGGGCCGCGACCACGCCGGCGTGGGCGACTACTATGGTCCGTTCGACGCCCATCACATCTTCGATGAGATCGCCGACGACGCCCTGATCACCCAGCCGCTGAAGATCGACTGGACGTTCTGGTGCGACAAGTGCGGCACCATGGCCAGCATGCGCACCTGCCCGCACACCGCCGACGACCGCGTGCTGGTCAGCGGCACCAAACTGCGCAAGCTGCTCAGCGAAGGCGGCGACGTGCCGGACAACTTCAGCCGCCCGGAAGTGCTGGCGGTGCTGCGCGAGTACTACGAAGGCCTGCAGGACCACGAGAAAGTGAAAGTGGAACTCAAGGGCCACTCGGCGCGCTGATCCGCGCCAGCGCACATAAAAAACCCGGGCCTGGCCCGGGTTTTTTTATGCGTGGATTCGCCGGTCTCAGCGCGGGCGGTCGCTCTCGTCGTCGTCGTCGTCGCGCACGTCGGCGTAGTCGCGGGGCGGCTCCATCACCGTGGAGGGGCTGTTGTCCTCGTCCACGTTCACCGGGCTGAAGGGACCGTCCGCCTTCTTCTGCAGACCGAAATCCTCGGACAGGGTGCCCTGGGCCTTGGGCGCGTAGTCCAGCGGCTGGGACAGCGGCGCTTCCGGCTCGTAGGTGGCGTCCAGACTTTTCGCGGCGGCTTTCTTGCGGCCGGTTTCACTGCACAGATCGTGGGCGCCCCGGGACAGATGCTGATGCACGGTCCGGTAGGAGTGGGTCAGCTCGTTGATCAGATCGGCGGTTTCGAGAAAATGGCGGTCCACCTGGTCGCGATAATGGTTGAGGGCGTTGCGTGCGTCGTCGCGCTCGCGAATCACCTGGCTGGCCTGACGGCGCGCCGGCATCAGCCAGTACAGCAAGCCGGCGCCCGCGATCAGGCCGGCCAGAAAAGTGAGCAGGTGGGTTGTCAGCGTATCCATGTCATACTCCCTCAAGGAATCACATTGCAGCACAGACCCCGTGGCCACGCCAAGCGAACCCGGGGCGAAATTGTATCGGGAGGAAACATGAGCCGTGATCGTCTGGCCCTGGAGGGCCCGGAAGGGACCCTGGAAGCGGCGCTGGAAGGCGATACCGACAATCCGGCGATGATCGCCATCGTCTGCCACCCGCATCCGCTGTTCGGCGGCACCATGGACAACAAGGTGGTCACCACCCTGGCGCGGGCCGCCCGGGACGCCGGCGCCGCCGTGCTGCGCTTCAATTTCCGGGGTGTCGGCAACAGCCAGGGTGCCTTCAGTGACGGCATCGGCGAAACCGAGGACCTGATCGCCGTGCACCGCTGGCTGACCCGCGAATTTCCGGACCGGCCGCTGTGGCTGGCGGGCTTCTCCTTCGGCAGCTTCGTGGCCGCCCGCGGCGCAGAGGTGCTGGCCGCCAATGGCCAGGCCCCCAAGGCGCTGATGCTGGTGGCGCCGCCGGTGCACCATTTCGATTTTGAAGGCATCGAGACCGCCGGTTGCCCGGTAACCGTGGTGCAGGGCGAGGACGACGAGGTGGTGCCCGCCGAGCAGGTGTTCCGCTGGGCCGGCCAGACACCGCTGACGCCGGACCTGATCCGCTTCCCGGACAGCGGTCATTTTTTCCACGGCAAACTGGTGGACCTCAAGGAGGTGGCGGCGTCGCGTCTGCCCTGACTCGCGACCCCCGCCCCCCACACTACCGTAGGAGCGGCTTCAGCCGCGATCCCCACTGATCGCTCGGCCCGCGCGTTGTTGTCAGCCCGCTTACGGAACGCTACATTGACTCGCCGTTCACCACCACCGGACACCATGACGCCCCTCGAGAAATATCAGGCCGATCTGGCCCGCCCCGAGTTCGTGCACGATGCCGCCCAGGAAGAGGCGGTACGCGCCCTCGATCATCTCCATCACCGTTTGTGCGAGGCGCGCCCGCCCGCCGGCCTGTTGGCCCGGCTGCGCAAATCGAAGCGACGTCCGGAAAAGGGCCTCTATATGTGGGGCGGCGTGGGGCGCGGCAAGACCTACCTGATGGACGTGTTCTTCCAGTGCCTGCCGTTCGAGGAAAAGCGGCGCATGCACTTTCACCGCTTCATGCAGAAAGTGCACCGCCAGATGCGCGAGCGGCAGGGCGAGAAGAACCCGCTGACCAGCATCGCCCGGGAATTCGCCCAGCGCTACCGGGTGCTGTGTTTCGACGAGTTCTTCGTCACCGACATCACCGACGCCATGATTCTGGCCACCCTGATGCAGACCTTGTTCGACGAGGGCGTGACCCTGGTGGCCACCTCCAACATCGAGCCGGACGGTCTCTACAAGGACGGCCTGCAGCGCGCCCGTTTTCTGCCCGCCATCGAACTGCTCAAGCAGCACACCCGGGTGATGAACGTGGACGGCGGCCACGATTACCGGCTGCGGGTGCTGGAGCAGGCGGAACTGTTCCATTGCCCGTTGGGCGCCGAGGCGGACCGGTTCATGGAAGAGCGCTTCGCCGCCCTGGCCTCGGAGCACGGCCGCCACCGGGCCAACGGCAATATCCTGGTGGAAGGGCGCAAGATCGCCACGGTGAAATCCACCGACGATGTGGTCTGGTTTGATTTCACCGCGCTCTGTGACGGCCCGCGCAGCCAGAACGACTACATCGAGATCGCCCGGGAGTTCCACACCGTGCTGGTCTCCGATGTGCAGCGCATGGGCGCCGGCAGCGACGACCGCGCCCGCCGCTTCATCAACCTGGTGGACGAGTTCTACGACCGGGGCGTGAAGCTGGTGATCACCGCGGAAACCCCCATCGAGGACCTCTACGCCGGCGACCGCCTGGGTTTCGAGTTCGAGCGCACCCGCTCCCGGCTGCTGGAAATGCAGTCCCAGGAGTATCTGGCCCGCGAACACCTGGCCTGAGCGTTTTGGTCATTGTTCCCCGGGTGGGGGTAACGGGACACTCTGTTTCCCGTTCTACACAACCCGGAGACAGCCATGATCCCCCGTACCCTGTTCAGTTCCGACCACGAAGCGCTCCGCGACACCGTTCGCCGTTTCCTGGAAAACGAGGCCGTACCCCACCACGAGCAGTGGGAGCAGGATGGCCAGGTGCCCAAGGCGCTGTGGCGCAAGGCCGGCGAACAGGGCTTTCTGTGCCCCATGGTCAGTGAGGAATACGGCGGCCTGGGCACCGACTTCCTGTACAGCGTGGTGATCAGCGAGGAGATCTCCCGGGCCGGCCTCACCGGCATCGGCTGGGGCCTGCACACCGAAATCGTGGCGCCCTACATCGAGCATTACGGTTCCGAGGCCCTGAAACAGAAGTACCTGCCGAAAATGGTCAGCGGCGAGATGATCGGCGCCATCGCCATGAGCGAGCCCGGCGCCGGCTCCGACCTGCAGGGCGTCAAGACCACCGCGGTCAAGGACGGTGACCACTACATTCTGAACGGCTCCAAGACCTTCATCACCAACGGCCAGAACGCCGATATCGTGATCGTGGTGGCCAAGACCGACCCGTCCAAGGGCGCCAAGGGCACCAGCCTGATCATCGTCGAAGAGGGCATGAAAGGCTTCGAGAAAGGCAAGAACCTGAAGAAGGTGGGCATGAAGGCCCAGGACACCTCCGAGCTGTTCTTCCAGGACGTGAAAGTGCCCGCCGAAAACCTGATCGGCCAGGAGGGCATGGGCTTCGTCTACCTGATGCAGGAACTGCCCCAGGAGCGCCTGGGCATCGCCATCAACGGCCTGGCCATGGCCGAGAGCGCCTTCCGGCACACCGTTGACTACGTCAAGGAACGCAAGGCCTTCGGCCAGCCCGTGGCCGGCTTCCAGAACACCCAGTTCAAGCTCGCCGAGATGCGCACCAAGCTGGATGTGGCCCGCGCCTACGTGGACCGCTGCCTGGAACTGCACCTCAAGAAGGAACTGGACATCCCCACCGCCGCCGGCGCCAAGTACTGGGTCACCGACCTCCAGTGCGAGATCATCGACGAATGCGTGCAATTGCATGGCGGCTACGGCTACATGTGGGAATACCCCATCGCCCGCATGTTCGCGGACGCCCGGGTGCAGCGCATTTACGGCGGCACCAACGAGATCATGAAAACCATCGTGGCCCGGGCGGTGCTGGCGGACTGACGTGAACGCGGGACGCGGCGGAAGGCGACCGACCGGTCGCCTTTTTTTGCCGAAAAAACGCCCGGTTTTACATTCGCCGGCTTCTCCGTCCCGTCTTGCAAGTTTATTCTTACTCCGTCGGTGTATACCGACTTTTACCGGGTGCCCGGGTCTGTGTGGATGAAGCGACCCGGCGCCTTCGGCTCGATACGATGGAGAACAATATGATGAAAAGAAGAGGCGCGTTGCTCGCGGGTTCCGTGCTGTCGCTGGCTTCCGGCACGGCCCTCGCTTCCGGTTTTGGCGTTTCCTACCAGTCCGTGTCCGCCATGGGCACCGCCTACGCCGGCTCCGGTGTGCTCAGCGAGGACGCCACCAACCAATGGTACAACCCCGCCACCCTGGCCGGTCTTTCATCCGCCCAGTTTTCCGTGGCCACCCATCAGGTCTGGATCGACACCACGTTCAAAGCGGACGGTGCCTCCGGCCCCGGCCCCGGCGACTTCGAGGACGTGGAGCCCTTCGTGGGCAGCGTGTTCCTGGCGGTGCCGTTCAACGACCGGGTCACCTTCGGCCTGGGCATCAACGCACCCTTCGGCACCAAGATCGAGTACGAGGATGGCTGGGGCAACGCGGTCGCCCCGGGCGTGACCTCCGGCGACTTCTACGCCCAGGAATCCGACGTTAAGACCCTGAACGTAAACCCGGCGGTGGGCATCCAGGTTACCGATAACCTGCGCCTTGGCGCTGGTGTCAGCTATCAGAAGATTGATGCGGACATCGAGAACGCCGCCACTCGCCTTGAGGGTGACGACGACGCCTTCGGTTGGAACCTGGGCCTGACCTACAGCCCCAACGAAAACAACCACTTCGGCGTGGCCTATCGCTCCGAGATCAGCTACGACATCGACGGCGATATCACCTTCAAGCCGGCGGCTACCGGTTTGCCGGTCGCCCTGGAGTTCGCGGGCAAAACCAGTCTGGACCTGCCGGCGACCCTGCAGCTGTCCTACGCGGGTGACTTGAACGACCGCACCCAACTGCTGTTGGGCGTGGAGCGCATGTATTGGCACAGCCTGGACCGATTGGTGATCGACCATGCCGGTCCGGCACCGTTGCCGAACCCGGCGGTGGAGAACTTCAACTGGGACGACACCACCCGTTATTCCATCGGCCTGCGCCACACCCTGCCCAGCGATACCGTGCTGCGTCTGGGGCTGGCCAAGGAAGAGTCCACCCAGGACAGCGACAACCGCTCCGCCATCTCTCCCGACTCTGATCGGGTCTGGGCCACCATCGGTGCCGGCTTCCAGCCCACCGACAACCTCAGCATCGACGTGGCCTACGCCCATATCTGGGTGGATGACGCGGATATCCGCCGTCAGGACGGCACCAAGCCGCCGCTGGCCGGCACCTACGAACTGGACGCCAACGTCATCGGCGCGCAGCTGAACTACCAGTTCTGAACGCCGTTCGCCAAGGCGAAATAAAAGAAGCGGGCCCTCGGGCCCGCTTTTTTCGTCCCCGGCCAAGCGCTTCTTGCTGAAGTGACGCCTAACTCCAGGGGTGCTGTGTCGCGATTCGCCGTGTTATGTGCGATTAGGCCGCTTCATCGATCTCTTCTTGGGAACCCTTTTTTATAAGACAAAAAGAAGTTATTTAATATCAATGAGTTAAAAGGCTGTCTCAACAAAGGGTGATTCGCTGTGATGGGCGACTTATGGAATATATTTCAAAGAGTTATGATCGGGGCGTTCTAGTTTGCTGCCGCATAGGCAGCTAAGAAAGCAAGGAAGAAGCCCGGGCCCAGGCCGAACGAGTTTGCTGCCGCATAGGCAGCTAAGAAATCCAGCGGCGGCGTCCACAAGAAGCTCCGCGCGTTTGCTGCCGCATAGGCAGCTAAGAAATCGTGGCGCGCGGAAAATCGGGTCTACTCCGAGTTTGCTGCCGCATAGGCAGCTAAGAAAACGAGGACTACGACGACATGGAAGCCCGTTTCGTTTGCTGCCGCATAGGCAGCTAAGAAAAGCTCAAAGTGCGGCAGGTCGTCAAAACCGTTGTTTGCTGCCGCATAGGCAGCTAAGAAAAGGCCCGAGTCGATCTCATTCCTGCGCCGCCAGTTTGCTGCCGCATAGGCAGCTAAGAAAGACTGGCCGGCGGAGACAGCAGAGGGCTACGACGTTTGCTGCCGCATAGGCAGCTAAGAAAGGTTTAATCGTACGGATGCGCGCCATCAGATTGTTTGCTGCCGCATAGGCAGCTAAGAAATGTCGGCCACTCCGTGAGGATTCAGTGAGTGTGTTTGCTGCCGCATAGGCAGCTAAGAAATCTGGCTGGATCAGTGCCGGATCGGCCCGGGCGTTTGCTGCCGCATAGGCAGCTAAGAAAATCGAGATACGGCACAGATAGCGCCAAGTCGCGTTTGCTGCCGCATAGGCAGCTAAGAAAAGCGGGAACTTGGCGGCCAGAGTGGCGGTTGTGTTTGCTGCCGCATAGGCAGCTAAGAAACAGCACTGGCAAAGGACCTGACGAATAACCCCGTTTGCTGCCGCATAGGCAGCTAAGAAATCCACGCGCTCGACCACGATGCACTGGTGGCGGTTTGCTGCCGCATAGGCAGCTAAGAAAATCATCCTTAGGAACGGGCGCGGAATCCTGCAGTTTGCTGCCGCATAGGCAGCTAAGAAAACCACATGCCCGACCTGGGCGCACTGGAAGATGTTTGCTGCCGCATAGGCAGCTAAGAAATACGCCGTCGTTCTCGCCGTGGTCGCCGCAATGTTTGCTGCCGCATAGGCAGCTAAGAAAGACGACGAGGGCGCCGAGCATACGGCGCTGAAGTTTGCTGCCGCATAGGCAGCTAAGAAAAGCCGATAGTGCAGCGGCGTCCAGTCATAGCCGTTTGCTGCCGCATAGGCAGCTAAGAAAAGCGTGGTCGAGCTGCGCAACGGCACCCGCACGTTTGCTGCCGCATAGGCAGCTAAGAAACCTTTGTTCGCGGGGTACGATAACACCACCATGTTTGCTGCCGCATAGGCAGCTAAGAAAAAGCGGAGCGCGGAGCCGGAGGCGGAGGTGCGGTTTGCTGCCGCATAGGCAGCTAAGAAAGTGGGCGCCGTGATCGTGCCGGACCCAGCCCAGTTTGCTGCCGCATAGGCAGCTAAGAAACACCGCCACGCCGGCGCCCGTGGTGGGGTCCACGTTTGCTGCCGCATAGGCAGCTAAGAAAAATCTCAGCCACCGCCGTCATGGTCTCCTGGAGTTTGCTGCCGCATAGGCAGCTAAGAAAGCCGACGCGCTCGGAATCCGTTACCAGTCCGTGTTTGCTGCCGCATAGGCAGCTAAGAAAGGGCACACTCACAATCAATGCCCATGAGCGCCGTTTGCTGCCGCATAGGCAGCTAAGAAAGGCATCGAAGAGTTCCTGTTCGAGGACCAGGAGTTTGCTGCCGCATAGGCAGCTAAGAAATGGGACGCCCGGGCTGCCATCCGCGTTGAGCGGTTTGCTGCCGCATAGGCAGCTAAGAAAAGCGGGCCCGGTAGGGATCCTGCGCGAGCAGCGTTTGCTGCCGCATAGGCAGCTAAGAAATCGCACTCCTCGTCGTCGTTGACCGGGACACCGTTTGCTGCCGCATAGGCAGCTAAGAAAGCTGGCGGTTAGCCCGCCTGGGGTTGGCTCTGGTTTGCTGCCGCATAGGCAGCTAAGAAAAATATGCAATAGCGTAACTGTTGAGGCCCCGGGTTTGCTGCCGCATAGGCAGCTAAGAAAGTTGTCGTAGCAGCGCAATTCGGTACCGTAGCGTTTGCTGCCGCATAGGCAGCTAAGAAAACCGGCCGCAGCCGGCGGCCTTCACCCCAGGGGTTTGCTGCCGCATAGGCAGCTAAGAAAGACAAGGGCCAGATCGAGGACCAGGAGGTGCTGTTTGCTGCCGCATAGGCAGCTAAGAAAATTTCGGAAACTTAGAAATCGACAAATCCGCTGTTTGCTGCCGCATAGGCAGCTAAGAAAGCCGGGGATCCGGAATGGAGCGGGAGCCAACGGATTGCTGCCATATAGGCAGCCGTCAAGCTAGGAGCGAAAGCATCATCAATTATGCTGCCAAAAGCTCAAAAGCGGAAAGGTGCCTATTTTAAGGGCTCTATCAGTGCAGGAATTGGCAGCGTCGGCCGGCGCGGAGGGAAGTAAATAAAACGTAGTATAGATAGGTCTCTCCCTATTCAGGCCATGATTGAAGGCAATATTGGCGCAGCCTCAGTGGGGGCGTTGTGAAAATGGAATTGTGATACTCGTCACAAAGATATAGTCTTCGGTGAATAATAAAACACCTAGGGATATGTCGTGACCCGCCTTGAGCGTTTTTATCGCATTCATGGTCTGTTGCGCCATGCTCGCTGCCCGGTACCGATGCGGCGCTTTACCGAAGAGCTGGGGGTAACACGGAATACGGTCACCCAGGATTTTCAGTATTTGCGTGACTTTTTCGGCGCGCCCATCGTCTACGACCGCGAGCGGAACGGCCATCATTATGACCCTGATGCCCCACAGTTTGAATTACCCGGCTTCTGGATGAACGCCAGTGAGTTATATGCTTTGCTGGCTTGTGAGCAACTTCTGGAAGCCGTCCACCCTGGTTTGATGAGCCATCGCCTTGCACCGATACGCCGGAGGATTCAGGGCTTGCTGGGTGACGCCGGAACTCAGGCGGCAAGTTTGAGTGATAAGGTCAGGTTGCAGTCAACGCAACAACGAAAGGTCCCCGACCACGTTTTTACTTGTGTTGCCGATGCCACTCTGGCGGGTCGGTGCCTGCGTATCCGCTATCAGCCACGCAGTCGCGACCATGGTGGCGAGCGGCTGGTGCATCCGCAGAGGCTTTTGCATTACCGCCATAATTGGTATCTGCTGGCCGATTGTGAAAAAGCGGGTGGTCTGCGGCTTTTTTCCCTGGATCGCATTATTGAACTTGAGCCGAAGCAGGGTGAGGCTCGGGCGATGCCTGCCGACCGTCTGGACCGTTTTATGGAGGGTAGTTTCGGCCTTTTTTCCGGCGCGCCGTCGGCCCAGGCTCATCTGCGCTTTTCCCCGTGGGCGGCACGGTGGGTGGCAGACGAACACTGGCACGCAAAGCAGCATGGAGAGTGGCGGGATGATGGGTACCACCTTTGGGTACCGTATTCAGACCCGACGGAACTGACCATGGAGGTATTGCGCCATGGCCCGGACGCGGAGGTGTTGGCGCCGGAGGCGCTTCGCCTGAGTGTTCGGAAGCGTCTGGCGGCTGCGCTGGCGGTTTACCGCTAGCCAACAGGGCACCGCTAAGCCGGTGGATAGGGAGCAAAATACTGATCGTAAGATCAGTGGTGGCATTCCCCGGGCAGCCCCCGTGTTACAACCGGGTGAGCATGACCAAGGGTGCCGCCTTTTGGAGGGGCGTTTATGGAAGACTTGTCGCCAGCGGATCTCAAGACGATTCTGCATTCCAAGCGAGCCAACGTGTATTACTTGCAGCACTGCCGGCTGTTGGTCAACGGTGGCCGCGTGGAGTATGTCACCGACCAGGGGCGGCAATCCCTTTACTGGAATATCCCTATCGCCAATACCACCACCGTGTTGCTTGGAACGGGGACCTCGGTAACGCAGGCCGCCATGCGGGAAATGGCGAAGGCGGGGGTGTTGGTGGGTTTTTGCGGGGGCGGAGGGACGCCTTTGTTCAGCGCCAATGAAGTGGATATAGAGGTGGCCTGGTTCAGCCCGCAAAGCGAATATCGACCCACTGAATACCTGCAGGCCTGGGTGCATTTCTGGTTTGATGACGTAAAGAGGCTGGCTGCCGCCAAGTATTTCCAGTATGCCAGGTTGGGGCGTATCCGTGAGCATTGGCTGGGCTCAAGATCATTGCATGAAGCCGGTTTCCAGGTGATCGAGGCCGCGCTGATATCGGCGCTCGAGCAGGGTGGCCAGGATATCGAGACCAGTACGACCACCATGGAATTGCTGACCGTGGAGGCACGTCTCACGAAACGTTTGTTCAAGCTGGCTTGTGATGCGGTTGATTACGGGTCTTTTCGGCGTGCAAAAAGAGGCACGGGGACGGATCCGGCCAATCGTTTTCTGGACCACGGTAATTATCTGGCCTATGGGTTGGCGGCCACCGCCACTTGGGTGCTGGGCCTGCCCCACGGCTTGGCCATATTACACGGCAAAACGCGCCGGGGAGGGCTGGTATTCGATGTCGCGGATTTGATTAAGGATGCGGTCATTCTGCCTCAGGCCTTCCTGAGTGCCATGCGGGGTGACGATGAACAGGCTTTTCGGCAAGCATGTATCGAGTCCTTGGCCCGTACGGAAGCACTGGATTTCATGATCGACACCGTCAAGAGTGTAGCCATGCGTCAGGCGAGCGATACGCCATGAACGTACTGCTGGTCTCACAGTGTGACAAGAGAGCATTAAAGGAAACCCGGCGCATTCTCGACCAATTTGCTGAGCGCAGGGGCGAGCGTACCTGGCAGACGCCAATCACCAAGCAGGGTCTGGATACATTGCGTCGCCTGTTACGCAAGACTGCCCGAAAGAATACCGCTGTGTCTTGTCATTGGATTCGCGGTCGGGATCATAGCGAGTTGCTGTGGATTGTAGGTGACGCCAGCAGGTTCAACGCTCAGGGCGCGGTGCCCACCAACACCACCCGTCGAGACATTTTGCGGCGGGGCGATGAGAATGACTGGCACACCGGTGAGTACATCACCCTGCTAGCCGCGCTGGCGGCGCTCATGCACGACCTTGGCAAAGCCTGTGCCAGTTTCCAGCGTAAACTTAAACCCGGTGCGAAACCGGAGCGTAATCTTTATCGGCACGAATGGGTCTCCCTGCGCTTGTTCGAGGCTTTTGTCGGGGAGGATGAGGACGCCACCTGGCTGGCCCGTCTTGAAAACCCGGCCGCGGCTGACGACGCGGCGTGGCTGAACCGTCTCAACAAGGACGGCCTTGATGCCCGTGACTCCACGCCGTTCGCTCATCTGCCACCGCTGGCCGCGGCCGTTGGCTGGCTGATCGTTACCCACCACCGTCTGCCGGTAATGCCGGGGGATCGGTCTGTAGGGGGAGGTGCTCCCCGGCTGGGCGCGAGGGTGTCTGGTTTTCAGGCGCGCCAGTTATCAGGCTTACCAGGCATCATTACCGCCGCCTGGAACGAAGTCTGCGACAGTCAGGACGCGGTGCAGATCCGGCCCTATTGGCAGTTCCCGCACGGCTTGCCCGTGACTACGGAGCTATGGCGGTCGCGGGCCGCCGGCTTGGCAAAGCAACTGCGGCAGTGCTGCGACATGACGGCTCCGTTGGATAATCCCTACGTCATGCACCTTGCTCGTTTGGTGCTGATGACCTCGGATCATTATTACTCCAGTCTCAGTGAACCCGCCCATCGTGTCCGTGGCCAAGCGGGCTACCCGTTATTGGCCAACACTCTGCGTGAGACCGGTGAGCCGAATCAGCCTCTGGACGAGCACCTGCTTGGGGTGGAGAAGCATTCCCGGGCGGTGAGCCGGGCGTTACCCAATATGGAGCGGCATTTGCCGCGTCTTGCCCGCCACCAAGCGTTCCGAAGGCGCAGCGCCGACCCCCGTTTCCGTTGGCAAGACCGCGCCTATGATCTGGCGGAGGGGCTGCGTGAACGGGCCCGTCGGCACGGCTTTTTTGGAATCAACATGGCGTCTACTGGTTGCGGAAAAACATTGGCCAATGCGCGCATTCTTTACGCCCTGGCGGACCCGGAGGCCGGCGCTCGCTTTTCCATTGCTCTTGGATTGCGCACGCTCACCTTGCAAACCGGCAAGGCCTACCGGGAAACGCTGGGTCTGAGTGAGGACGACCTGGCCGTTCGAGTGGGGGGTAGCGCCAGCCGGACCTTGTTTGAATATCACCAGGAGCTGGCAGAGCGCAGTGGTTCTGCTTCCGTGCAAAGCCTGTTGCCCGAGGACAGCTATGTCCGCTTTGACGGAAATCTGGATAACCATCCCCTGCTTGGCCGGGTGGCCCATGACCCCATGGTAAAAGCGCTGCTCGCCGCGCCGATACTGGTCTGCACCGTTGACCATCTGACACCGGCGACGGAGAGCCAGCGCGGCGGCCGCCAGATCGCCCCCATGCTGCGCTTGATGAGTGGTGACCTTGTCCTTGATGAACCGGACGACTTCGATCTGGACGACCTGCCCGCGCTGACTCGCCTGGTGCACTGGGCGGGTCTGCTCGGCTCGCGCGTGCTTTTGTCGTCCGCTACCTTGCCGCCGTCCTTGGTTCAGGGGCTGTACGAGGCTTATCGGGACGGCCGATCCCATTACCAGCGTAATCGGGGAGAACCCGGTGCGGCGCTTGATATCTGCTGCGCCTGGTTCGATGAGCACGGTCAGGCGCATCAGGATTGTCCGGATAGGGAGCTGTTCGTTTCGTCCCACCAGGAGTTCGCTGAACGGCGCGCGGCGAGGCTTGGCAAGGCGCCGGTTCGGCGCCGGGCACGCTTGGCGCCTCTTGCGGTGTCCGGCAGCCGTCGCGAGGAGGTAGTTGAGACGTTCGCTAACCGTATTCTGGTCCATGCCAAAGAGCTGCACGCCAACCACCATACTCTGGACCCGACGAGTGCAAAGCGAGTGAGCTTCGGTTTGGTCCGCATGGCTAATATCGAACCATTGGTGGAGGTGGCGCTAGCGCTCTACCGGCAGGGAGCGGAGCAGGGGCAGTGCATCCATCTTTGCGTTTATCACTCGCAATACCCCCTGTTGATCCGGTCCGCCATCGAAGCGCGGTTGGACCAGGCCCTGAACCGCAGGGATCCATTGGCGGTGTTTCAGCTGCCCGACATCCGTAAACTTTTGGATGCGCACCCGGAGCAGAACCAGATATTCCTGGTTTTGGGCTCGCCGGTCACCGAGGTTGGGCGAGACCACGATTACGACTGGGCTATAGTGGAACCTTCCTCCATGCGGTCCATGATTCAACTGGCGGGCCGCGTGCGTCGTCACCGCGAGGGCGGCTGTAGCGCAACCAATCTGGTGTTACTGGACACCAATATCCGTCACCTGACGAGCCCGGGGGACCCCGCCTTTTGCCGGCCGGGCTTCGAAGGGCCCGGAGACTGGTTACTGAGTAATCACCGTCTTGAGCAATTGTTGCGTGCTGAAGAGCGTGAGGTGATCGACGCCCGACCCCGCATCCTCGTCCGGCGCAGCCTCCGCCCCCGTGAGAACCTGGTGGACCTGGAGCACGCGCGCCTGAAGGAATGCATGGTGGCGCCGTTGTCGGCGCCCGAGGAAGAAGCGGATGTCGGCAACCTTAGCCGCCGTGAGCGAATCCGGCGCCAGTCCGCCTCGGCGCCTCGTCTTGGTGCTTATACCTGGCACGAGCTGCCTCGTGCTTCGCTGACCGCGGTCCTGCCGCAGCAACAGCCTTTCAGAAACGACAATACCAAGCGCGTTGACCTGGTGCTGATGCCGGACGAGGGCGGCGAACAATACGGGCTTCAGCAGATTCGTAAAGAACCGGGGCGACGCCTGCCCCTTTATGTGGATGTGGACACCAGCTTGCACCACCGCATTCCGGATGAGGCGGTCGCTTCGCCGCGCATCCGCCCCTGGGGCGATACCGACTATCTCGAAGCTCTGGCGGCGTTAGCCGACGATCTGGGGCAGGAGCTGGAGAGCTGTGCCCGACGTTTTGGGACTGTCACTCTGCCGGACAGTGAGCACGGGTGGCGTTTTCATCCCGCCCTGGGGTTTGTAAGACAGCGATGAAAAATATAAATAGAAGGAGACCAATAATATGGAAATCCTGAATGACCCGTCAGTACGCGGCTTGCGTGCGGCTATGGAGCAGTTTCTGAGCGAGCGCCTGCAGGGCAAGCTCGAAAAACTCGCCGACGACGACCCCAAGCGGGAAGCGCTGCGTGCTCAGTTTCAGTTTGAGCACTGGGTTGAAAGCGCCGCCTCCCGTGCCAGCCAGATCCAGCTTGTTACCCATTCACTGAAACCGATCCACCCGGACGCCAAGGGTTCAAACCTCTATGTGGAGCCCGGGGATTTGGTGCATCCGGGGTTGGTAAGCAGTGGAGTAATGGGCTCTGATTTTCAGGCGGATGTGGTTGGCAATGCCGCCGCTCTGGATGTCTATAAGTTCCTTAAGGTAGAACATGAGGGCCGGTCGGTTCTGGAGCGGGTGCTTGAGGATGACGCTGAGTTGCGGCAGGCGCTGAGCGACGACGCGGACCAGGCTCGGGCATGGGTGGAGGCTTTTGCCGGCCTGGTGGCCGAGCGTACCGGTGCCGCGAGCCATACCAAGGCCAAGCAAGTGTATTGGCTTGTGGGCGAAGACCCGACCCGTGATGACCACTTCCATCTGCTCGCGCCGTTGTACGCCACCTCCCTGGCACACCGGGTGTTTCTGGCCATCAATGAGGATCGCTTTGGTGAAGCCGCCAAGGAAGCGCGCAAAGCACGGCGCGAGAGCAAGCCTTGTGATTGGGGGTACCGGGATTACCCGAACCTGGCGGTGCAAAAGCTGGGCGGCACCAAACCTCAGAACATCTCTCAGCTCAACAGCGAACGCGCAGGCAACAACTATTTGCTCGCTTCCTTGCCGCCGATATGGGAAAGCCCTGAGGTCCCGGCGCCATTGCGCACTGATTCCGTGTTCCCTCGCTTTGGGCGCCGCCGGGAGGTGCGATGGTTGATATCCCAACTGGCCCGGTTCCTTGAGCAGGGGCCGGACCCGGTCGTGGCGACACGCAAACGGCGGGATGGATACGTGGATGCCCTTATTGATGAGCTGGTGCTGTTTGCCGGCGAGCTGAGTGTGCTCGAGCCTGGTTGGAGCGCCGATTCCCAATGCCGCTTGAACGAAGCCGAGACGCTTTGGCTGGACCCGCACCGGGCTGATTACGATGCCGTTTTCCAGGCAAAGCGCGAAAGCGAAGACTGGCCAGATCAAGTTCGTCACCGCTTTGCCAATTGGTTAAACCGGGAGCTAAGCCGGCGGCTACCGATGGGTGACCCGGAACACGCGCAATGGACAGGCGCACTCAAGGCTAAGCTGGATGCCCTGCAGGAGGTGTTGCCCCATGTCTGAGCCAAAAGCTTTGTTGGTGCTGCCGCACCTGCGTATTCAGAATGCCAATGCCATTTCCAGCCAGATGACCTGGGGCTTTCCCGCCATGAGCGCCTTCGTGGGGGCCATGCAGGCTTTGGAGCGCAAGCTGCCGACCGCCGGTCTCGACCTGATTTTCACTGGGGTCGGCGTGATTTGCCACGGTTTCGATGCTCAGGTTAATCAGACGGGCTTTACCCGGCGTTTCCTGCTCACTCGCAATCCGGTGGGTAAGGATGGCTCCACGGCCGCCATTGTGGAGGAAGGTCGGGTGCATTTGGACGTCACTTTGGTACTGGGCGCCGAGGGCGCGCTCTGCTCGGCCGACCCTGGACGCCGCGAGGAAGTCGCGGCGGAGCTGGCCCGCATAGTGTCCGGTATGCGCCTGGCAGGAGGGAGTGTGATGCCGGCGCTTCCGGGCCAGCGCAAGTCCTGGCAGCGGCCGCAACTGGTGGTTCTGGATGAGGACCCCGGGGAGCGGCATAAGCAGTTCCTGAATTTGCGTCGAGGATGGTTGCCCGGCTTTGTGCTGGTGGGCCGTGACGATCTGCTTGCTCAGAGCCTTGCCGAACTGCGAAAGGAAGACCCGGCCGCTACGGAGCTGGACGCCTGGCTGGATTGTTCTCGGCTTACCCTGCACTACGCTCCGGAAGCCAGTGATAGGAAGAAAGCTGGCGCCGACAGTAATGAACAGGACCGACCGAGCTTCAGCTGGCAGGTCCGAAAGTCACCGGGCTGGGTGGTGCCGATTCCCGTGGGCTACGGGGCGCTTTCGCCGTGTTATGAGGCGGGCAGTGTCGCTAATGCCCGCGATGCGGTCACGCCCTTCCGCTTTGTGGAAGGCCTGTACTCTGTGGGGCAATGGATCAGTCCTCATCGCCTCAACCGTGCCCAAGACATGCTCTGGTATGCCCACAGCGACACGGATGCCGGACTATATCGTCTTCGCAATGACTACCAACCCTCTTAACGGATAAAACAAAACAGAAGGAGTTTCGCCATGGCTACCGCCCTTAAAACCGCCTCCGTGCTCGCCTTCGAGCGCAAGCTGGACCCATCCGATGCGCTGTTCTTTGCCGGACAGTGGGGGCATCGTGACGATTTCGAGAGCTGGCCCGCCGTTGAAGTGCGCGAGAAATCGGTGCGCGGCACCATTTCCAATCGCCTTAAGACCAAGGATCAAGACCCTGCCAAGCTCGACGCGCAGATTGAAAACCCCAACCTCCAAACCGTTGATGTGGCGGCATTACCCAGTACCTCGGACACCTTGATGGTTCGTTTTACCCTACGGGTATTGGGGGGAGCGGGGATGCCGTCCGCCTGCAACAATGCGGATTACCAGGATAAGTTGCTGACCACGGTCAAAGGCTATGTGGCCAATCAGGGGTTCGCCACGTTGGCGCAGCGCTACGCCTACAACCTGGCCAACGGTCGTTTTCTGTGGCGCAACCGCGTTGGAGCCGAGCAGGTGGAAGTCCGGGTACGTCGTATCCGCGAAGGCCAGGTCACCGATTCGTGGACCTTCGACGGACTGGCTCTTTCGCTGCGTGATTTCGAGCCCACCGATGCGTCACGCACCGGGCTTGAGGCACTTGCACAATGTATTGCCTCCGGCTTGGCCGGTGAACAACACACTTTGCTGGAGGTGATGGCTTTTGCCCGTGTCGGGGCAGGGCAGGAGGTTTTCCCCTCCCAAGAGCTGATCTTGGAGCGAGGCCGTGGTGACAAGAGCAAAACGCTCTATCAGATTGGCAACGTGGCCGGCATCCACTCACAAAAACTGGGTAATGCCCTGCGCACCATTGACACCTGGTACCCCTCGGAAGGTGGCCAGGATTTGGGGCCGATTGCCGTGGAGCCCTATGGCTCTGTCACCACTCAGGGCAAGGCGTACCGGCAACCGAAGCAAAAGGCGGATTTCTATTCACTACTGGATAACTGGATCCTCAAGGATAAGACCCCCAGCCAGACTGACCAGCATTTTGTGATGGCGACGCTGATTCGTGGTGGCGTATTCGGGGATGCGGGGTGAGGTATGGACGCGTATTTGGAGATGAGTGTGCGTCCAGATCCGGAGTTCAGCCGGCAGGTGCTGCTGGACGCCCTATACAGCAAGTTACACCGTGCGCTGGCTCGAGGCGGCGTGGAGGATGTCGGCGTGAGCTTTCCCGCCCACGGCCATAAGCCGCGCACATTGGGGGCCAGAATGCGCCTCCATGGCACCGAGGATCGTCTGGCGGAACTGATGGGTGGAACCTGGCTTGGTGGTATGACGGACCATCTGCACGTGGGCAGCATACAACCCGTGCCATACGACGCCCGGCACCGCGTGGTGCGTCGTGTACAGCCGAAAACCAATGTGGCGCGTCTGCGGCGACGTTATTGTCGGCGCCACAATGTTTCCGAGGAAGAGGCCCGGCGTCAGCTGCCCGACAGTATTGAAAAGGCGGTGTCCCTGCCGTTTGTCACCCTGCGAAGCGCGACTACCGAGCAGCGCTTTGCTTTATTCGTTGAACACGGCCCTCTGCGCGATGATGCTGTTCCTGGTCTTTTCAGCGCCTACGGACTGAGTCCGACAGCAACGGTCCCCTGGTTCTGACCCTTTCTGCTCGGGATTTATAGTAAACCTTGTTAATCAAACACTTATCTCCCACCCTGAAAAAAGGGTGGGAGTGGGTGTTATTCTGCTTTCTACTGAATAAACAATAGGTTACTGAGACTAACCTCTAGTTCGCTGCCGCGTAGGCAGCTAAGAAACTGATCGCGGCACCCCGGCCCTACTGGGTCAGGTTCGCTGCCGCGTAGGCAGCTAAGAAATACCTGATTATCGAAAAGCTCAAGGAGCGGAAGTTCGCTGCCGCGTAGGCAGCTAAGAAATTCGTCGTCCGCATAGTTCAGTAGTGCGGCGGGTTCGCTGCCGCGTAGGCAGCTAAGAAAAAGAGGCGAAACAGGAGATCGACGCCCGGGGCGTTCGCTGCCGCGTAGGCAGCTAAGAAAAGGAATCCGAGACCGAACAGGAAGCGGAGACCGTTCGCTGCCGCGTAGGCAGCTAAGAAATGCGTCTGCTCCAGCGACCAAACGAGATCGTTGTTCGCTGCCGCGTAGGCAGCTAAGAAAACCGACACAGCCCAGGCATGCCGCACCTATGAGTTCGCTGCCGCGTAGGCAGCTAAGAAAGTCACGAAAATGAGCCGGGCGGTGAAGGCGACGTTCGCTGCCGCGTAGGCAGCTAAGAAATGTTTGCCGGGTCAATGATGGCCGGCGGGCAAGTTCGCTGCCGCGTAGGCAGCTAAGAAATGCTCCAGCGCCTGCAGGATGGGGATCCCTGCGTTCGCTGCCGCGTAGGCAGCTAAGAAAGTGAAGGGAAGGGCGTCAGCGACCCGCAAGACGTTCGCTGCCGCGTAGGCAGCTAAGAAAGTTGGGCTCGCCGCCGCTGCGATTGGCACCGTGTTCGCTGCCGCGTAGGCAGCTAAGAAACTCGTGGCCCAAGGTGGTGCGCACCACCTCCTGTTCGCTGCCGCGTAGGCAGCTAAGAAAACTCGGTGCGCTCCTGGGTCTGGCCGGTCTGCGTTCGCTGCCGCGTAGGCAGCTAAGAAAAGCATGACCCATGTCAGGATCGTCATCATTCGGTTCGCTGCCGCGTAGGCAGCTAAGAAAACAAAGCGGGTCAGGTATCGCTCGCCCGGCTGGTTCGCTGCCGCGTAGGCAGCTAAGAAATGGAAATGGGCCTGGACACGCCCCTGCAATTCGTTCGCTGCCGCGTAGGCAGCTAAGAAAAGCAAAATCACGCCCAAGTCGGCGTTCTGTAGGTTCGCTGCCGCGTAGGCAGCTAAGAAACACGACGTGACCGTGGAGCCGACCGGTGGCCCGTTCGCTGCCGCGTAGGCAGCTAAGAAAAGTGCGCCCAGGTCGGGCAGTTCGTGGGCAAGGTTCGCTGCCGCGTAGGCAGCTAAGAAAGCGTACCGGGGCACCCATTCCGAGACGGCCGCGTTCGCTGCCGCGTAGGCAGCTAAGAAAATGCGGAGAGCCATCGAGGAAACCGACCTGGAGTTCGCTGCCGCGTAGGCAGCTAAGAAAACGTAGGCGCCCATGCCGCCGGCCAGTACCTCGTTCGCTGCCGCGTAGGCAGCTAAGAAAATCAAGGCGGCCGGCCCGAATGTACGGATCGGGTTCGCTGCCGCGTAGGCAGCTAAGAAAAACTCGAAACCGTGGGGCTGCGCGCCCCACACGTTCGCTGCCGCGTAGGCAGTTAAGAAAGATACTTCGCGTGACAGGCCGCTCGGATCCGAATTTTCGGTCGAACGGGTGGCTTAAAAAGCGCCATAGAACCTCGATGTTTCGGACCCTACGCCACACCGGTGGGGGACGATACGAACATCCACCGCAGCGACGCTGATGTTGGTGTGACTACTTGATATGGTCACATCACGGCTGTATGTTTAATGATCAATCATGGTGGTCAGGAGGCAGACATGGAGGCTGAGCAGGTTACCAAGTCCCGGTTCAAAGCCCGGGCCCTGGAATTTTTCCGCAAGGTCGAAACCTCGGGGGTGCCGGTGGTGGTCACCGATCACGGCAAGCCGACCGTGGAAATCCGGCGTTACCGGTCCGATCAGCGCTCTCCGCTGGAGAGACTCAAAGGCAGTGTGGTGGACTTCAATCGCCCGACCGATCCGGTTGCCGAAGACGACTGGGACGCGGCGCGGTGATCGTACTGGATACCCATGTGCTGGTGTGGTGGGTAAATGGGGGTGATGAGCTGTCCACCGACGCCAGGGGCGAGATCGAGCGCGAGCAAGCGGTGGACGACGGACTTATTCTGGTGTCATCCATCTCTGCCTGGGAGATCGCCATGCTGGTCAGTCGCGACCGTCTCACGCTTACCATGAATATCGATGACTGGTTGGAGACCGTTGGTCAGATACCGGCGGTTCGGTTTGTCCCCGTGGACAATGACGTGGGGGTGGAATCCACTCGTCTGCCCGGGGAATTCCACAAGGATCCGGCGGACCGGCTTATCGTGGCCCTGGCCCGCCACCTCAACAGTGCGCTGGTGACCGCGGATGAAAAGATCCGTGCTTACCGACACGTACGCACGGTTTGGTAAGGGGCGGGCAACGGGGGCTACCCGTTCACCCGAAACCGCAGCGGCACGAACACCACCTCGATCTTGCCATCCAGCTCCACCGGCACCTGGCCGGCGAGTACGGCGCGGGGCAGGGGGCGCTGCAGGGCGTAGCTTTCCCGGTAGCCGGCCACGCGTTCCATGGGCAGGTCGAGCAGGCGTATCAGGCGCGCCGGCGACCGGTCGAGGCCGTCCGGGGAATAGACCCATTCGGGAACAAGACAGATCACGCCGTCCATTCGGATGGCGTCACATTGGATGGATACGTCGGGCTGCTCGTCCGAGCGCAGGTTGACGATAAGCGAGTCCATGCTCTAACCCCAAGAAGTTCGAGTCCTACCGATTGTTATTATTTGTTCAAAATATCACCTTGTGTGAACCATATCACTTGACCGAAAAGCCACCCCTCCACTGTCGATCCTGCATGGTGAGACAGGGGCGCAGGATCCGGTTTGCGTCTTTTTACTCCCTCGACCCGTCCGCTTTACGGGCGGCGCCGGGCTCTGACAAGCTGGTCCGGCGATCCGGGTCGAAAGTCAAAAGTCGAATTGGTCGAGAACGGAAGGGAGGCCAGGGAAGATGTTGATCTGTTGCAGTGAGTGCCGTTACCGCAGTGCCCGCCCGAGGCGTACTCAGCATGGGCCCGATGTGTGGTGCAATCATCCCGAGAACCCGCAGTCGGTGCCTCAGGGTGTCCTGGATGTGGAGACCGCTCGGGTGAGCTGCGCTTTCCAGGCCGATGAACGGGCGGGCCAGGGCGAACCGGTCACGGAGCCGGTGGTGCGGATGCGGCGGCGCATTCCCGTGGCGGTGGCCGCGCCGGTGAGCTGAGCAGGGGCCGCCGCGGCTAGCGCAGCAGGCCGGCCAGGGCCGGCGCCACCCGGTCGGCGATATGGGCGTAGCCCGCTTCTCCGGGGTGGTAGCCGTCCTCGGCCAGCAGGGACGGGTCGGCGACCGCTGGCCAGGTCAGGGCGTGAACGTCGGGCAGGCGGGCCGCCAGGGCCTGCTGGGCCCGGTCGAGCCGGCCGGCACGGGCGCCCAGCAGATCGCGCAGGGGCCGGGGCAGGGCGGTGAAGTGCTGCATCGGCGGCACCGCCAGCAGGGCCACCGGCAGGTGCGGCCGCTTCCGGCGCAGGGTGGCGATCAGCCGGCCCAGTGCTTGTTGGTAGCGGCGTGGCGAGGTGAGGCCGGTGGTGTCGTTAACGCCCAGGCTGACCACCACCAGATCCACGTCGGGCGCCGGCCGGTCGGCGAGCCGCGTGGCCAGGGCGGCGGCGCGGATGCCGTTGACGCCGTCCACCCGCCAGGTCACCGGGCGGCCCAGTTGCCGATGCAGGGCCCGGGCCAGTTGCCCGCCCAGTCCTTGGTGATGTTCCCGTACGCCGACGCCCACGGCGGTGGACTCGCCCACCAGCAGCAGACGCAGTGGCGTGTCGCCGGCGCCCACCCGGCCGTGGTCGGCGCCGCCGGCTTCCGGCAGCCGCGGCGTGTCACGCCGTGCCCGGCGGCCCTGCCACAGCAGCAGCGGCGCCAGCAGCACGAAGGCCAGCCAGAAGCGCACCGCTTCAGCCCACGAACATGCGCCGCGCCAGCGGCAGGCCCTTGCGGCCGGTGACCGCCAGGGTGGTGGTCAGACCGGACACCAGAGCGCCCACCACGCCGCAGGTGAGCACGTCCTGGCCGGTCAGGTAGAGCCCGGGCACCCGGGTTTTGGGGCGCAGCCAGTCCTGGTCGAAGCGCTGGGGGTCGTGGTCGAGCCCGTAGATTTCCCCGGTGGGGTAACGGCAGAACCAGGCGGTGGACAGGGGCGTGGACAATTCGTAGTAGTCCAGGTGGTCGCGCAGGTTCGGGTGTTTCTCGAACAGTTTCTCCAGCAGGCGGCGGGCGAAGGCTTCCTTGTGGGCCTCGTAGTCCTCGCCGCGCTGGCCCCAGGTGGTGCCGTCCCATTGCCGGTACCAGTCATGGGGCGCGGCGGCCACGATTTCCACGGTGGCGCGGCCGGGGTAGCGGCGGGCGAAGTCCGGGTCCTTGGCGCTGGGAAAGGAAATGTAGGTGAGCGGGATATCGTGCCGGTCCGGGTCGGCCAGGGCCTGGTCCAGCCGTGCTTCGTAATCGTTGTCCGGATAGATCCAGTAGTTGGTTTTCGGCAGGCCCAGGTTTTCGGCGGTGTCGTTCAGGCCGATATAGAGGCAGGCGCTGGCCATGGAGCGCCGCACGCCGCTCAGCCGCTGCTGATAGAAGGCGTACTCGGGAGCGTGTTCCGGCAGCAGTTCGCTGAACGTATTGAACACGCCGGCGTCGCTGATCACGCAGGGCGCCCGTTCCTCGTGGCCGTCGGCCAGGCGCACGCCGGTGGCGCGGCCATTCTCCACCAGAATGTCGGTGACGTCGGCATAGGTGAACACATCGCCGCCGCTTTGCTGGATCACCGGGATCACGGTGCGCGCGATCTGCGACGCGCCGCCCACCGGGTAGTAACCGCCGTACAGGTAGTGGCGGGCGATCAGCGCGTGGATCAGAAAGCTGGAGCGGGACGGCGGCAGGCCGTTGTCGCCCCATTGGCCGGTGAGCACCGCGATCAGTTCCTGGTTGTCGGTGAGTTCCTCGAGCACCGCCCGGGTGGTGCGGTTGTAGCGGCCCAGGGCGCCACGGTCCAGGCCCTTGCGGGCGACGCGACCCAGTGCGCCGGGCAGCAGGCGGGTAACGGTGAGGGGCTGGATGGCGCCGGCGGCTTTCTTGATGGCGTGCAGGTAGGCGTCGATGGCGTCGTGCTCGCCGGGGAAGGCGCGTCGCAGCTCATCGCGGAAGGCCGCGGGGCCGGCCATCAGATCGTAATGGCGGTCGCCCAGATGAATGCGGTCGTAACAGGCGTCCATGGGCGCCCACTTCAATTGCCCGTCGCTGATGTGGTCGAACAGCCGCCGGCCCAGGGTGTCGGCGCGCCCCATGTCGCCGATGTAGTGCACGCCCACGTCCCATTCGTAGCCGTTGCGTTCATAGCTGTGGGTGAAACCACCGGCGGTGTAGTGCTGCTCGAACACGGCCACCTTCCAGCCCATCCGGCTCAGGCAGGCGGCGGCGGTCAGCCCGCCCATGCCGGAGCCGATCACCAGGGCATCGTAGGGACCATCAAGACGGTTGGCGCGGTAGCGGCGGCCGACACGCAGACTGCTGGGTTGAGGGCTGGACATGGGTTCGCTCCCTGAAAGTACACAGTGTGTACATTGACCGGAACGACGATGTCCGTCAAGCGGTCGGGCGCCCGTCCGGGCGCCCGGTTGGGTCAGGGCGCCGGGATCGGGAAGCGGGTGTGGATCGCTTCCAGGGCCTCTTCCAGGTCCTTGTCCCAGGGCAGGTCGACGCTGTCCAGGTTCTCGCGGAGCTGGTTCAGGTTGGTGGCGCCGATGATGTTGCTGGTCACGAACGGCCGGGTGGTGACGAACTGCAGCGCCAGCTGGGTAGGGCTGATCCCGCGTTCCTCGGCCAGCTGACAGTAGGCTTCGGTGGCCGCCACCGCCTGTTCGCCGTTGTAGCGGGCGAACTGCTTGAAGCGGGTCAGGCGGGCGTCGGCGGGCCACTGGCCGTTACGGTACTTGCCGGTGAGCATGCCGAACGCCAGCGGCGAGTAGGCCAGCAGACCCACGTTCTCGCGGTGGGCCACCTCGGCCAGGCCCACCTCGAAGCTGCGGTTGAGCAGGGAGTAGGGGTTCTGGATCGAGACCGGCGGCGCCAGGCCGATCTTCTCCGCTTCGCGCAGAAAGGTCATGGTGCCCCAGGGGGTTTCGTTGGACAGCCCCCAGTGGCGGATCTTGCCGGCGTCCACCAGCGCCTTGATCCCGGCCACGGTGTCGGCGATCGGCACCGCCTCCGGCGCCTCCTTGTGCTTGTAGTTGAGGCGGCCGAAGAAGTTGGTGGGGCGCTCCGGCCAGTGCAGCTGATAGAGGTCGATGACGTCGGTGCGCAGCCGTTTGAGGCTGCCTTCCACCGCGTCCCGCAGGCTGTCGGCGGTGAAGCGCGGGCCGCCACGGATGTGTTTGACGTATTCGCCGGGGCCGGCGGCCTTGGTGGCCAGCACCACCTTGTCCCGGTTGCCGGTGCGGGCGAACCACTCGCCGATGATCTCCTCGGTGCGGAACGAGGTTTCCGGGCTGGCCGGCACCGCGTACATTTCCGCGGTGTCGAAGAAGTTGACGCCCCGGGCCAGGGCCAGCTCCATCTGCGCGAAGCCTTCCTCGGCGGTATTCTGGTTGCCCCAGGTCATGGTGCCCAGACAGAGGCTGCTGACCTTGAGATCGGTCCCACCCAGCGGACGGTATTCCATAAACGGCTCTCCTGTGATCCGGAAACGAAGACAAAAAGCGCCCGGCGGCCGCCGGCGCAAGGGCCAGACTATAGCAGCACGTTTTCCCGCTTGTCTTTGCCGGGGGGGTTCAGTACAATTCGCACCCTCTTGCCCGGCGGGCTCTCGCCGGAGGGTTGATTGAACCCGTAACGTATTGAATTCAGGGCACAAATTTTAGGGAAGACTCCCATGAAGACCTTCAGCGCGAAACCGGAAAGCGTAAAGCGCGACTGGTATGTGGTGGACGCCTCCGGCAAAACGCTGGGCCGGCTGGCCGCGGAAATCGCCAGCCGTCTGCGCGGCAAGCATAAGCCGGAATACACGCCGCACGTGGACACCGGCGACTACATCGTCGTGATCAACGCGGAAAAAGTGGCCGTGACCGGCAAAAAAGCTTCCAACAAGATGTACTATCGCCACAGCGGTTACCCGGGCGGTATCAAGGAAGCGAACTTCGAGACCCTGATCAGCGAAAAACCGCAGATGGTGATCGAGAAAGCCGTGAAGGGCATGATGCCGCGTAACCCGCTGGGTCGCGACATGTTGCGCAAACTCAAAGTCTACGCCGGCGCCGAGCATCCGCATACCGCTCAGCAGCCGCAGCAGCTCGAACTCTAAGAGGTCAGTCGATGGCAACTGCAAACGCCGATTACGGAACCGGCCGCCGCAAGACGGCTTCCGCCCGCGTCTTCCTGCGCCCGGGCAGCGGTAACATCACCGTCAACGGTCGTCCGCTGGACGTGTTCTTCGGTCGCGAGACCAACCGCATGGTGGTGCGTCAGCCGCTGGAGCTGGTGGACGCCGCCGAGCGCTTCGACGTGTACGTGACCGTCAGCGGTGGCGGCAACAACGGTCAGGCCGGCGCCATCCGTCACGGTATCACCCGTGCGCTGATGGAATACGACGGCGAGCTGCGTGGCGCCCTGCGCCGTGCCGGCTACGTGACCCGTGACGCCCGTGAGGTGGAACGTAAGAAAGTGGGTCTGCACAAAGCGCGTAAGCGTCCGCAGTACTCCAAGCGGTAAGACGACGCTTCGCGTTGTCGAGCCCCGAAAAAGCCCGGCGTTGCTGGGCTTTTTTTATGCATAAATCAGTGGTTTAGCGAGGCGCTGGCGAAGAATAACCGGTTGTCAGATGTGGTCTTTTTCATTACCATTTCCGCCGCCTTACTCCGCCCGGAGCACGAGCACCGACCTCGAGTCTCGGGCCACCCCCCGAGCGTGGGATCTAAGGGGAGAATAACTCAATGAGCAATGACGGCGTAAATACCAGCCGCCGCACCTTTTTGATCGGCCTGACCTCAGCGGTGGGCGCGGCGGGTGCCATCGGCGCGGCGGTACCTTTTGTCAAATCCTGGCAGCCCAGCGCGAAGGCCGAGAATGCCGGCGCCCCCGTCGAAGTGGACGTCAGCAAACTCGATATGGGGCAGCGCGTGGTGGCCGAATGGCGCGGCCAGCCGATCTGGGTGGTGCGTCGCACCGACGACATGATCGCCAACCTGGACAAACTCAACGGCGAACTCAAGGATCCGCAGTCCGAGGCGGACCAGCAGCCGCCCTACGCGGCCAACGAGTGGCGCTCCATCAAAAAAGAATATCTGGTGCTGATCGGTATCTGTACCCACCTGGGTTGTTCGCCTCTGTTCGAGGAAGAGCCCACCGTGGAGTTGCAGTACGGTGGTTTCTTCTGCCCCTGTCACGGGTCCAAGTTCGACCTGGCCGGCCGGGTCTATCAGGGTGTGCCGGCCCCCACCAACCTGGTGGTGCCGCCTCATTCCTATACCAGTGACGCCGTCATCATCATCGGTTCTGAAGAAGGGGAGACTGAGGCATGATGCGAATGGTCAATGGTTTGATCGACTGGGTGGATGCCCGTCTCCCCGTCGTCAACACCTACAAGAAGCACATGTCGGAGTACTACGCTCCGAAGAACTTCAACTTCTGGTACTACTTTGGCGTGCTCTCCATGGTGGTACTGATCAACCAGCTGCTTACCGGCATCTGGCTGACCATGTTCTATTCCCCGTCCGACGGCTTCGGCTCGGTGGAATACATCATGCGCGACGTGCAGTGGGGCTGGCTGATCCGCTACATGCACGCGGTGGGCGCCTCCGCCTTCTTCGCGGTGGTCTACCTGCACATGTTCCGCGGCCTGCTGTACGGCTCCTACAAGCCGCCCCGCGAGCTGGTGTGGATCTTCGGCATGCTGATCTACGTGGCGTTGATGGCGGAAGGCTTCCTGGGCTATGTGCTGCCCTGGGGCAACATGTCCTACTGGGGCGCCCAGGTGATCATCTCCCTGGCCGGCGCCATTCCGTTCGACATCCTGCCGTTCATCGACGCCAAGGACGCCAAGGAAATCGGTGAGGCGCTCACCACCTGGGTGCGCGGCGACTACCTGCTGTCCACCGCCACGGTGAACAAGTTCTTCGCCCTGCACGTGGTGGCCATTCCGCTGGTGCTGGTGGCGCTGGTGTTCCTGCACATTCTGGCGTTGCACGAAGTGGGTTCCAACAACCCGGACGGCGTCGAGATCAAGCAGAACAAGGACGAGAACGGCATCCCCCGCGACGGCATCCCGTTCCACCCTTACTACACAGTCAAGGACCTGCCCGGCGTGATCGTCTTCCTGATGATCTTCGCGGTGGTGATCTTCTTCTTCCCCACCGGCGGCGGCTATCTGATCGAGAAACCGAACTTCGTGGCGGCCAACCCGCTGAAGACGCCGGATCACATCGCGCCGGTGTGGTACTACGGGCCTTATTACGCCATGCTGCGGGCCACCACCATCGAGTGGTTCGGCATGTCCGCCAAGTCCTGGGGCCTGATCGCCATGGGCGGCGGCATCGTGGTGCTGTTCCTGCTGCCCTGGCTGGATCGCCACCCGGTGAAATCCATCCGTTACAAGGGCTGGCTGAGCAAGACCCTGCTGCTGATCTTCGCGCTGGACTTCCTGATGCTGGGTTTCCTGGGCACGCAGCCGGCCTCCGGCCTGTACAAGACGCTGGCGCAGATCGGCACGGTCTACTACTTCCTGTTCTTCTTCCTGGCGCTGCCGCTGGCGCACCGATTCGAGAAGTCCAAGGCGGTTCCGGAACGCGTAACGGGGGGTCACTGATGAAGAAGCTGGTTGTAGCATTGCTGTTCAGCTGCCTGCCCGCGCTGGCCGGCGCGGCCGGCGGTCACGATGTGGAGCTGGAAAAGGCGCCGGTGAACCTGCAGGACAAAGTAAGCCTGCAAAATGGCGCCAAGCTGTTCGTGAACTATTGCATGGGCTGTCACAGCCTGGAGTACCTGCGCTACGGCCGCATGGCCGAAGACCTGGGTATGTCCGACGAACTGACGCTGAAGTATCTGAACTTCACCACCGACAAGATCGGTGATCAGATGCAGAACGGCATGACCGCCGCGGACGGCAAGGCCTGGTTCGGCAACCCGCCGCCGGACCTGTCGCTGGCCGCCCGGCACCGTTCGTCGGACTGGATCTACTCCTATCTGATCGGGTTCTACGAGGACGAGTCCCGTCCCTACGGGTACAATAACCACGTATTCCCGAGCGTGGGCATGCCCCATGTGATGGCGAAGATGGAGCAGGATCTGAGCGAGGAAGAGTTTGAGTCCAATATGGGCGACATCACCAACTTCCTCACCTACGCGGCGGAGCCCATTGCTCCCACCCGTGAGCGGATCGGTGTGTATGTGCTGGTGTTCCTGGCGATTCTGCTGATTCCGGCCTACCTGCTGAAAAAGGAATACTGGAAGGACGTTCACTAAGCGGGCCTCGCCCCGCCAGGAACGCCTTCCGGCGAGCAACAGGGTAACCGCGCGAGCGGCTACCCTGTTTGTGTTATTGCGATATAGCGTGGAGATGACTCGACCATGGGTGTGGTGACCAAACGTTCCTCGATGACCTTCTTTTCCTCCCCGAACGATCATTATTGCCATCGGGTACGCATCGTTCTGGCGGAAAAAGGCGTCACCGTGGACATCGTCGACGTGGACAACGGCGACAAGCCGGAAGACCTGGCCTCGCTGAACCCTTACAACGAGGTGCCGACCCTGGTGGACCGGGAACTGACCCTGTATCAGTCCACGGTGATCATGGAATATCTGGACGAGCGCTTCCCGCATCCGCCGCTTCTGCCGGTGTACCCGGTGGCCCGCGCCCAGAGCCGGCTGCTGATCCACCGCATCGAGCGGGACTGGTGCCACCATGTGGACGCCCTGCTGATCGGCGAAGAGAAAGAGGCCTCGCTGAACAAGCGCCGCAAGGAGCTGCGGGAAGGTCTGATCGCCACCGCGCCGATCTTCAACGAGCTGCCGTTCTTCATGAGCGAGGAGTTCACCCTGGTGGATTGCGTGATCGGCCCGATCCTGTGGCGGCTGCCGGCCATGGGCGTGGACCTGCCCGCCAAGCAGGCCAAGCCGCTGATCGATTACGCCGAGCGTCTGTTCGACCGCGATGCGTTCCAGGTCAGCCTGTCCGAAGCCGAGCGCGAACTGCGTCAGCAACTGTAAGCCATGAGTGACGAGATGACCCCCAATCGCCCGTATCTGATACGGGCGATGCACGAATGGATCTGCGACAACGGCCTGACCACCCATCTGGCGGTGGATGCCCGCTATCCCGGCGCCGAGGTGCCGCAGGAGTTCGTCCAGGACGGGCAGATCGTGCTCAATATCGCGCCCCGGGCGGTGACCGCCTTCGAGGCCGGTAATGAAGAGATTTCCTTCTCCGCCCGTTTCGGCGGTGTGCCGCACACGGTACGGGTACCGGTGGAGGCGGTGATGGCGGTGTTCGCCCGGGAGAACGGCCAGGGCATGGCGTTCGAGCCGGTGGAACCGCCTCCGGAACCGCCCGCCCCGGGCCCGGACAGCGACGACGACGGTGACAAGCCGTCCCGGGCCAGCCATCTCAAGGTCGTGAAGTGAGGCGTCCGTCGCCGCGGCTGCGGTTGATTCTGGGATTGGTGCTGGTCACTTTCCTCGCTTTGCTGGCGTTGCGGGTGGCGTTCTATTTCACCTTTCTGGCCGATCAGGGCCTGAACCGGGACGAACTGTGGCACGCCTTCGGCGTGGGCCTGCGGTTCGACCTGCGGGTGGCGTTGCTGGTGACCCTGCCGGTGGCGCTGCTCAGCCTGCTGCCCGGCGTGCTGGGTCTGCGCCGGGGGCGTATTGCCCGAGGCCTGGCCGTGGTCTGGCTGGCCCTGGCCGGGGCCGCGCTGACGCTCACGTACGTGGCCGACTTCGCCCATTACAGCTATCTGGCGGAACGGCTGAACAGTTCCGTGTTGCGGTTCTTCGAGGACCGCCGGGACTCGCTGCTGATGGTGTGGGAAAGCTACCCGGTGATCCCGCTGACGGTGCTGCTGATCGCCGCCGCGCTGCTGTGTGGCTGGGCCGCGCGCCGCTGGGTGCGCCGGTTCACCGCCGGCAGCCCGCCGCGCCGGGGCTGGTTGGCCGGCACCCTGGTGGGCGTGGCCTGCACCTACCTCTATGCGCTCGGCATCATGGGGCAGTTCGGCGAGGTGCCGTTACGCTGGAGCGACGCCTATTTCGCCAACAATCAGCAGGTGGCCGCCCTGGGGCTGAACCCGGCGGTGTTCTTCTACGACACCCTGACCACCGGCACCCGCAAGCACGACCCGGACGCTCTGGCGCGCCACTATGAGTGGATGGCCGATTACCTGGGCGTGCCGGAGAACGCCCGCCATCCGGAGGACGGCGAGTTCGATTTCGCCCGCCAGGTCCCCGGCCACGCCCGCGCCGGCCGTCCGCCCAACGTGGTCCTGATCCATCTGGAATCCATGGGCGCCAACCGGCTGGGCCTGTACGGCAACCCCATGGAAGCCACGCCCAATCTGGACGCGCTCGGCCACCAGGGCTATTTCTTTCCGAACTTCATGGTGCCCTCCAGCGGCACGGCGCGCACCGTGTTCGGCCTGGTCACCGGCATTCCCGACGTGACCTGGGGCGGCTCCACCGCGTCGCGCAACCCGCAGATCGTCAATCAGTACACCCTGGTGAACGCCTTCAAGGGCTACCAGCGGTTCTACTTTATCGGCGGCAACGCCGGCTGGGCGAATATCAGCGGCTTGCTGACCAACAATATCCGCGACCTGGAGCTGCACGAGGCCGGTGACTACGACGCGCCCAACGTGGACGTCTGGGGTATCTCCGACCGCTCCCTGTTCGACGCCGCCCACCGGCGCCTCAGCGAACTGGACCCGGACCAGCCGTTCATTGCGTTTATCCAGACCGCCGGCAACCACCGGCCGTTCACCATTCCCGATGACGGCTCGGAGTTCGAGACCAAACAGCCGCCGGAAGGGGAGGTGCAGAAGCACAGCTTCCTGGGCAACGACCAGTACAACGCGGTGCGCCTGCTGGACCACAACGTGGGCCGCTTCATCAACGAGCTGGCCGCCAGCGAAGCCTACGGCGACAACACCCTGTACATTCTCTACGGCGATCACAACGACCGCTCCGAGTCGTCCAGCCATATGGGCTACAGCGAAAGCCTGGGGCTCGACAAGCACCATGTGCCGTTGATTCTGTACGGCCCGGGCGTGCTGGACGGGCCGCGCGTGATCGAGCATCCGGCCAGCCTGGTGGACATTCTGCCCACCGCCCTGGGGATCGTCGGGCTGCCCTACGAGAACCGCACCCTGGGCAGGGATCTGCTGCACACCGAGGCGCCGTTCTACGCGCTCACCTTTGGTGGCAACCGCAGCCAGAATCCGCTGATCGGGCTGCTCGGCGCCGATTACCATATGAGCATGCAGTACGACGGCGACCGGCCCCGGTTGTACGATCTGGATAACCCGGTCCTGAACGAGCCGGTCAACGAAGCCCGCCCGGCGTTGCTGGAGCGGCGCAAGGCAATGCTGGAAGGCTTCTACCAGACCGCCCGCTACATGCTTCGCCACAACCAGCCTTGAGACCCTCCATCGGGGCCGCGGGTCTGTGTTACGCCCTTCCGGGAACGCCGCAAGTACGTCCATGTAGGCTCCCTTTCGAACGTCCTGTTCTCAAGGGTCCCGGAAGGGCGTAACACAGACCCGCTTCGATGTGCCGGCGGGCGGTTTCGAGCACGGATAAAAAAAGACCCGCCGGGGAGGCGGGTCGAAAAGAACTCAGCGCAAGGATCTGAGCAGGTCGGGCAGCCACAGGCTGACCTGCGGGAACAGGGTCACCAGCGCCAGCACCCCCAGCAGGGCCACCAGGAACGGCCAGATGCTGCGAATGATTTTCTCCACCGGTACCCCGGATATCTGACTGGACACGAACAGGTTGACCCCCAGTGGCGGCGTCAGGAAGGCGATCTGGATATTGGTCACCAGGATGATGCCGAAATGCACCGGGTTGATGCCGAAGGCGGTGACCAGCGGCACCAGGATCGGCGCCAGAATGATGATCGCCGACATGGTTTCCATGAAGGTGCCCACCAGAATCAGGAACACGTTGATCCACAGCAGGATCACCAGCGGGTTGGTGGACACGCCGGACATGGCCGCGGAAATCTGCTGGGGAATGGTTTCCAGGGTGATCACCTTGGCCAGCAGCGCCGAGCAGGCCACCACGATCATCAGCGCGCCGGAGATGCGATGGGTCTGTTCGAAGGCTTCGTGGAGGGCCCGGGCGTCCAGTTGCCGGTACACGAAGCGGGCCACCACCAGCGCGTAGAACACCGCCACCACCGAGGCTTCCACCGGCGTGAACAGGCCGGAGTAAATGCCGCCGAGAATCAGCACCGGCAGGAACAGGGCGAACTTGGCGTGCCAGATCAGTGATCCCAGGCTTTCGTTCTCGTCCTCCTGTTCGTGTACCGGGTTGACCACGGCGCCGGAACGTTTGGCCAGCACATAGGCGGTGAACACCAGCACCACGCCCATCAAAAGGCCGGGCAGCAGGCCGGCGGCGAACACGTCGGCGATGGAGACGTTGGCGATGATGGCGTAAATGATCATCGGGTTACTGGGCGGAATCAGAATGCCCAGGGTGCCGCCGGTGGCGGTGACCGAGGCGGCGTAGGGCGCCGGGTAGCCGTAGCGCACCATGGACGGAATCATGATCGAGCCGATGGCCGCCACGGTGCCCGGGCCGGAGCCGGAGATGGCGGCGAAGAACATGCACGACAGAATCGTCACCATCCCCAGGCTGCCGGGAACGTGCCCGAACATGCGTCGGAAGATGCGGATGATGTCGTGGGTCAGCCCGCCCTTTTCCATGATGTTGCCGGCCAGAATAAAGGCCGGAATGGCCAGCAGCGCGAAGTTGTCCACGCCATTGAAGATGCTCTGCGCGGCGAACACCAGATCGGCGCCCAGGAACCAGGCGGCGGCGAAGCCGGTCAGGCCCAGCGCCGCGTAGATCGGCACGCCGAGCAGCAGCAGCGCCGGCAGCATGATAATCAGTACCCACTGTACGGAGGTCATGCCAGACCCTCCCCGGCCTCGCCGCGGGCGTTGGGCCCGACCAGGCGGCTCAGCGCGGACAGCACGAAGGCCAGAATCAACACCACGAACAGGTAGTTGGTATTGAAACCGAGCACCGGAGACACGCTGGGATACTTGATGCCGTCGATCACGTTGCGGAAGCAGTAGATGATCATCAGCACATCGAACAGCAGCAGCAGGGCGGTGGTGATGCCTTCCACCAGGCCGCGGCCCAGACGCCGGCCCAGCCAGTCGGAAAACACGCCGATGCGCAGATCGGATCGGGTCAGCGCCGAATAGCTGGCGCTGATAAAGACGAAGGAGATAAAGGCGAACCGGGACAGTTCCTCGGTCCATTCCAGGCCGGCATTGAAGCTGCGTCCGAAAATCTGCAGCAACAGGGCCAGCACCATGCCCGACAGCAACAGATGACACAGCGCCAGTTGGGACTTTCTCAGCAAGTTGTACATGTTTTTCTCCCATCGGGACGACGCGGGCCGTCCCGGCCTCGGGCGGATGGTTTTATTGTTGGTTGGCTTTGTAGGCTTCCAGGATTTCCAGCGCTTTATCGGCGAGTGCCTCGCCGTCCTTGCCGATCAGGGGGTAGTAGTTCGGCCAGGCGGCGCGGGCTTTCTCCGCCCACGGCGTTTCGTCCTTGATGTCGTCGATTTTGACGCCGGCCTCCTCCGCCAGCTTCCACCAGCGGGCTTCATCCAGCGGCTGCCACCAGCGCACGTACTCCGTGGTTTCCCGGCCGGCGCGCAGCACCGCCTCCTGCAGCTCCGGGTCCAGATCCTGGAACCAGCGCTCGGAGACCACGATGGGATGGGTGAGGATGGTGTAGTGCAATCGGGAGATGCGGCTGATCACCTCGTCGAATTTCATGCCGATGATGTCGCTGACCGGGCTGTCGCCGCCTTCCACCACGCCTTGTTGCAGGGCACTGTAGAGCTCATTCCAGGCGATCGGCGCCGGCGAGGCGTTCCAGGATTTGTAGGTGCCGAGCATGATCGCGTTGGGCGGCACGCGCATTTTCAGCGGTGCCAGATCCGCCGGCGTTTCAATGGGCTCGGGCGCGTTGTAGAAGAAATGCCGCCAGCCGGTGTTCTCCCAGCCGATGATGCGCACCCCCGCTTCCTCGATGACCCGCGGCTGCAACACCGGCGTGATGTGGTCCAGCAGGTAGTTCGACTCTTCCGTGCTCTGGGTCAGATAGGGCAGCAGCAGCACGTTCAGGCTGGGCGCCACCTGGGCCATGTTGTTGGTGGCCGGCAGCGTCA
Organism: Alloalcanivorax marinus; assembly: GCF_016906305.1. Lineage (GTDB taxonomy): Bacteria > Pseudomonadota > Gammaproteobacteria > Pseudomonadales > Alcanivoracaceae > Alloalcanivorax > Alloalcanivorax marinus. Next base: position 97,444 of record NZ_JADDOL010000002.1, on the reverse strand, counting down.
CCTGAATCACGCCCTGGCGGGCCTGCTGCAGCATTTCCTTTTCGCTGCCGAGCTGCGAGCCCGGAAAGATCACCGGCCGGATGCGGTTGTCGGTGTAGATCGCGACCAGCTCCGCGAAGCGCTTCAGCGCCACGGTCTGGGAGCTCCACTCCATGTTCAGTGAATGGGCCAGACGCATGGTGATCTGGTCGCCTTCCTTGGGCACCGACCGGTAGTCGAACGGATTGGGCGTGTCGGCGGCCACCGTGGTGGTCCACAAAACGGTGGCGAGTAGGGCCAGTTTGGCGATTGTTTTCATGATTATCACCCTGTCGTTTTTTTACCAGGCCAGATAGGCGGCCTGCTCGATGGTGTAGAACGCGGACGCGGAGGCGCCCACGGAGTACGCGCCCAGCCCGGAGTGCTTCATGCCGCCGAACGGCATGTTCACGTCCGGCACCGTGCCGTTGTTCACGTGCAGCATTCCGTTGCGGCTTTCGTCCAGGAAGCGCTGGATCAGCGCATGGGAGTCCGAGAACAGGCTGGAGGTGAGCCCGTATTCGGTGTCGTTGAGAATCGTCAGCGCCTGGTCGGCGTCGTCGTAGGGCAGCACCGACAGCACCGGGCCGAAGATTTCCTGGCGGCTGGCGGTGTCGGACGCGCCGGCCTGGTCCAGCAGGGTGGGCGCGAAGAAATAACCGCCCTCGCAGCCGGGGACCGTCACCGGCTCGCCGCCGGTCACCAGACGGGCGCCTTCGTCCACCGCCCGGGCGGTCAGCGTTTTGACGCTGTCGAAATGGGCGCCGTTGCACAGCGGGCCCAGGGTGGTGCCATCGTCCAGGCCATCGCCCAGCCGCAGGCCGCGGGCCCGTTCGGTCAGCCCCCGGACCACGGCCGCGTGCAAGTCACGATGCACGATCACCCGGCTGAGGCTGGTGCAGCGCTGGCCGCCGGTCTGGAAGGCGGCGCCGAACACCTGATCCAGGCAACCGTCCAGGTCGGCGCTGTCATTGATGATCACGCCGTTCTTGCCGCCCAGTTCCAGTTGCGCGGGCACCAGGCCCTCGGCGGCGGCCAGGCCGACCTTGCGGCCCACCGCCACCGAACCGGTGAAGCTGACCCCGTCGAAACGGCCGGCGGCGGTGAGCTGGCTGGCGAAGGCGCCGCCGCAGGGCAGCACCTGCACCAGACCGGCGGGGAAGTGCCGTTCGGCGATGTCCGCCAGCAGGAAGGCCGCCGCCGGGGTGAACTGGGACGGTTTGATCACCAGCGCGTTGCCGAAGGCGACCGCCGGGCACAGTTTGCGCAGCGGCGTCATCGCCGGGAAATTCCAGGGGCAGATGGCCAGCAGGGTGCCGCGCGGCCGGCGCAGGATCAGATTGCGCACACGGGGACGGGCGGCGGCGGTGGTCTGCAATTGCTGGCGGGCGGCCTCGCCGGCCATGAAGCGGCCTTCGGCGCAGCCCTTGAGGATTTCGTTGCGCGCCTCGTTAAGGGGCTTGCCCTGTTCCAGGGTGATCGCTTCGGCGATGCGGTCCACGTTCGCCACCACCTCGTCGAGGAAGGCGAGCAGCCGGTCGCCGCGCGCCACCGGCGGCACCCCGGCCCATTCGGTCTGGGCCTCGGCGGCCCGATCGAGCACACGGTCCACGGCGCCGGGGTCGCTCACTTCCGCGTAGCCGCCCACCACCTGCTCGGGGCGCGCCGGGTTCACGGTTTGGAAGGGCGTGCCCCCTCCGAGGTGGTCTCGGTAATCGAATTTCATGTCAGGACTCCGGGTTGGCGTCTTCAAGAATCAGGGCCGCGCCTTTCTCGCCGATCATCAGCGAGGGCGCATTGGTGTTGGCGGAGGTCACCTGGGGCATCACCGAGGCGTCCACCACGCGCAGGCCTTGCACGCCGCGCACGCGCAGACGGGGGTCCACCACGGCGCCGTCGTCGCTGCCCATGCGGCAGGTGCCCACGCAATGGAACACGGTGCCGCCGCGCTGGCGGGCGGACTCCCACAGGGCCTCGTCGCCGTCGATCTGCTCGCCGGGTTCCATCTCCACGTCCCAGAGATCGCGGAACGCGGGCTGGCGGGCGATATCACGAAGGATCTTCATGCCCTCCACGATCACCTTGCGGTCATGGGGATCGGAGAAATAGCGGGGCTCGATGATCGGCGCCGCCTCCGGGTCGGCGGAGGCGATCCGCACCTGGCCCCGGGAGCGGGGGTGGCACTGCCACACGGAGGCGGTAAAGCCGGGGTAGCGGTGCAACGGCGTGCCGGGCTTGTCCACCGACAGCGGCATCACGTTGAACTGCACATCCGGCCGGTCGCCGTCCGCGTAGCAAGTGCGGGCGCTGCCGCCCACCTGGCCGGCGCCCACGGTCAGCGAGCCGGAGGCGCGCAGCAGCCATTCCAGGCCCATCCTGGCGAGCTTGAAGGGGTTGCGCACATCGGTGTTCAGGGACAGCTTGCGCTTCAGACGGTAGATGGCGCGCACCTGATAGTGATCCTGCAGGTTGGCGCCCACCTCCGGCGCGTCGTGAACCGGTTCGATGCCGTGCCGGCGCAGCAGCTCGGCGGGGCCCACGCCGGACAGCTGCAGCAGCTGCGGCGTCTGGATGGCGCCGGCGCACAGCACCACTTCGCGGCGGGCGCTGGCCCGATGCACCTGGCCGTTGTGGCGCCATTCCACGCCCACCGCCCGGTTGCCTTCGAACACCACCCGGTTGGCGGGGGCCTCGGTGACGATGGTCAGGTTGGGGCGGTCCTTGATCGGGGTCAGGAACGCCTTGGCGGAGCTGCAACGCCAGCGGCCCTTGAGGCTCAGCTGATAGGGGCCCACGCCCCGGGTGTCGCTGCTGTTCATGTCCGGGTTGAAGGGCAGGCCGTATTCCCCGGCGGCGCGCAGCCAGGCCTGGCAGGCCGGGTTGTTGGTGCGCATGTCCGAGACTTCCAGTTCGCCCCGGTCGCCGCGACTGCCGTCGCCCCGGTCGGTGCCCGTGTAACGCTCCAGGCGGCGGAAGTAGGGCAGCACCTCGTCATAGGACCAGCCGCTGGCGCCCTGGGCGGCCCAACTGTCGTAGTCCTCGCGCTGGCCGCGAATGAAGATCAGCCCGTTGATGGAGCTGGAACCGCCGATCACCTTGCCCCGGGGCCAGACAATGTTGCGCCCGCCGCTGCCCTCGGAGGGTTCGGTGTCGAACAGCCGGGCCACCCGGGTATCGTAAATCGAGCGGTAGTAGCCCACCGGAAAGTGCAGCCAGAAATTGCGGTCCCAGCCGCCCGCTTCCAGCAACAGCACCCGGTTGTCGCGGTTCGCGGACAGCCGGTTCGCGACGATGCAGCCGGCCGAGCCGGCGCCCACCACGATGTAGTCGTATTGTTTGTCGGACACCGTGTACTCCTTGCGGTGAGAAGTCATGAAGTCCTAATGTTAGGACATCAGTTGATGCGAACGTTTCCACATGCTAGGTTTCCTGTCAAGCGTTTGCCGGGAAGCGAAGGGAAGGGAATGGATGGCTGATCACAACGATGACCGCGGGCTGCTGAACGGGAGCCCGATACCGCTGTACGTACAGGTGGCGGACATTATCCGCTATCGGATCGGTCGGGGCGTGTGGGCGGAAGGGAGCCTGCTGCCGCCCATCGAAGTGTTGATGAAGGAGTTCTCGGTGTCCCGGGTGACGGTGCGCCAGGCCCTGCAGTTGCTGGCCCGTTCCGGGCTGATCCAGGTGCAGCGCGGCGTCGGTACCCTGGTGCTCAAGGGCGGCGCCGGCGAGCATCCGGTGAAGGTGGAAACCACCCTGCAGGCGCTGGTGGAGGCCTATCGCGGCGACACACCGGTGGTCACCAATATTTCCGATTCCAGCACGCCGCCCCGCCTCACCGACGCCGACGGTACCCCGGCGGCCCACTACCACCACCTGCGCCGGGTGCACGCCCGCCAGGGGGTGAAGTACTGCGTGATTTCCATCTACCTGGAAAAAACGGTGTTCGAGAAAGCGGAGCAGCGTTTCCGCGACGAGATCATTCTGCCGGTGCTGATGTCCCTGGACCTGACCGTGGCCCAGGCCAAGCAGAGCATCACCATCGCCAAGGCGGACCTGGAAGTGGCGCGGCTGCTGGACATGCCCCTGGGCGATCCGATCGCCAATGTGCGACGGGTGCTGGTGGACGCCGACAACACCATCATTTACGTCGCCGAGGCCACCTACCGCGGCGACTACATTCATCTGGAAATGGACCTGAAAGCATGAACCACCCGGTCGCCGTTCGCGCCCTCGACACCTTCGTGTACCGCTGCCCCCTGGACACCCCGGTGCAGACGTCCTTCGGCATCATGCTGGACCGGCCCATGGTGGTGGTGCGGGTCACCGACCAGGACGGCCATCAGGGCTGGGGCGAGATCTGGTGCAACTTCCCCATGGTGGGCGCCGAGCACCGGGCGCGGCTGGTGGAGAGCGTGTTCCGCGCGCAACTGGTGGACCGGGAGTTCGAATCGCCGGCGGCGGCTTACCAGGCCCTGGAGGCGGGCACCCGCGTGCTGGCGCTGCAATCCGCCGAGCCCGGGCCGTTCGCCCAGTGTCTGTCCGGCATTGATCTGGCGCTGTGGGACCTGTGCGCGCGCCGGGCCGGCCAGCCGCTGTGGCGCTACCTGGGCGGCGACACGGACCGTATTCCGGTGTACGCCAGCGGCCTCAACCCCACTGCCCCGGAGCGGCTGGCGGCGGCGCGGGCGGCGCAAGGCTACACCCGCTTCAAACTGAAGATCGGCTTTGGCGCGGAGCGCGATCTGGCCAACCTGGCGGCGCTGCGAGACACCCTGGGTGAGCAGGCCTCGTTGATGGTGGACGTGAACCAGGGCTGGACCCTGGAGCAGGCCCGGGAGCAATTGCCGGCGCTGAATCGGCTGGGGCTGAAATGGATCGAGGAGCCGCTGCTGTGCACCGCGCCCTGGTCCGACTGGCGGGCGCTGGCGGCGCTCACCGACATTCCGGTGTCCGCCGGCGAGAACCTGATGGGCGAGGAGCGTTTCCGCGAGGCCATCGACAGCGGCGCGTTGTCGATCCTGCAGCCGGACGTGGCCAAGTGGGGCGGTCTGAGTCGCGGGCTGCCGCTGGCGAAGGCCATCAACGACGCCGGGCTGCGCTATTTCCCGCATTATCTGGGCGGCGGCATCGGCCTGCTGGCCTCGGGCCATCTGCTGGCGGCGGTGGGCGGTGACGGGGCCCTGGAGGTGGACGCCAACTCCAATCCGCTGCGCACGGAACTGGCCGGCGCGCTCAATCGGGTGGAAGAGGGAATGGCCAGCCTGGGGGATGCCCCTGGTATCGGGCCGCTGGACGGTTTGGACGCCCTGGATCGGTATCGGGCTGGTTGAGCGATCCCTGCCCGAATCGCGGCTGAAGCCGCTCCTGCACACCATCGCGGGTTTGGCAGGAGCGGCTTCGGCCGCGATCAGTCGATGTATTCGATGATCTTGACGATCTTCTGCACGCCGCCCACCTGCTGCACCTGGGCCACCACCGAATCCGCTTCGGCGCGGCTGAGCAGGCCCATCAGATAGACCACGCCGTTCACCGTCACCACCTTGGTGCGCCAGCCCGGCGTCTCGCTGTGGGTGAGCAGCCGGCTTTTCACCTTGGTGGTCAGCCAGGTGTCGTTGGTGCGCGCCAGGGTGCCGGTCTTGCCGGACACTTTCAGTTCATTGTGAACGTGGCGCACATGGCGGACCTGGTCGGCGATGTTGCCGGCCTGCACGCGCAGGTCATCGCTGGCCACTTCGCCGGCCAGCAGCACATTGCCGTTGAAGCTCACCACCACGATGTGGCTTTCGTCCAGCTCGGCGCTGGTGCGGGCCAGGTTGATCTTGATCTTGCGCTCGATGTTGCCGTCCTCGACGAAGGCGCCGAAGGTGCGCGAGCCGTGGTCGGCGTCCACCGGTTCCTGGGACATGTTCTTGGTCAGGGCGGCGCAGCCGGACAGCAGCAGGGTGGCCAGCAGGGCCATCAACCCGAGGTGACGCATTACGGGCCTCCAAACAGTTGTTGGTCGATGAAATCGCAAAGCGCGTGGATCACCAGCAAATGCACCTCCTGGATACGGGCGGTGGAGGTCGCCGGCACGCGCACTTCGATATCCCCGGGGCCGTAAAGGTTCACCATTTCGCCGCCTTCCTTGCCGGTCATGGCGACCACTTTCATTTCCCGGTCGTGGGCGGCCTGGATCGCCTGGATCACGTTGGCGGAGTTGCCGCTGGTGGAAATCGCCAGCAGCACGTCACCGGCGTTGCCCAGGGCGCGCACCTGCTTGGAAAAGATCTCGTTGTAGCTGTAGTCGTTGGCGATCGAGGTGAGCGTGGACGAATCGGTGGTCAGCGCCACCGCCGGCAGGGCCGGCCGCTCCATCTCGAACCGGTTGAGCAGTTCGGAGGAAAAGTGCTGGGCGTCGCCGGCGGAGCCGCCGTTGCCGCAGGTGAGAATCTTGCCGCCGTTGAGCAGACATTCCACCATCACCTGGCCGGCGGCGGCGATCACCTCGGGCAGCACCTCGCCGGCCTTGGCCTTGGTTTCCAGGCTTTCGGCGAACAATTGTCTGATGCGCTCCACACTCATTTATCCGTCTCCGTAAAAAGCGTTCTGTATCCAATCATAGCGGACCGCGCCCCGTTCATCCGGTTCCAGGCCCACCACGTCGAAGCGGCAGGGCCGGCGGGCCTGAAGCGGGTGGCGTCCGAGAAAATGGCGCGCCGCGCGGGTCAGGCGGCGCTGCTTGCGGGTGTCCACGGAAGCCAGGGCGCCGCCGTAGCCGCGCCCGGCCCGCCAGCGCACCTCCACGAACACCAGGGTGTCGCCGTGCTCCATGATCAGATCCACTTCCCCCAGCCGGCAGCGGTAGTTGGCCGCCAGCGGTGTCAGCCCGCGCTCGCGCAGCCAGTCGAGCACGCGGCGCTCGGCGCGCAGGCCCCGTTGCCTGCGCCAATCCCTGTTGTTGCCTTCCATGGCCTCTTTCCCCCCTGGAAAGAATGGTGATGTTCCCTCAATCGAAGCGGTTGTTCTCCAGCGTGGCGCCGCCGCCGAAGCGGGGCAGCGGTTGCGGCTGGCCGCGGCGGAATTCCGCCCAGTCGGACTCGCGCACCAGCCGGGCCCCGTCCAGATGCAGATTGCCGGTGACGCCGGGCAGGTCGCTGCCGGCCACGGTGCGCAGCAGGTACAGCCGCGCCTGCAGCCGGTAGGCGTCCACGCCCATGGCGAACAGCCGGTTGTAGCGACCGTGGCCCTCCGGCCAGGTTTCCCGGGCCAGCTGGTGCAGACGGGTATCCTGATAAAGAATCCACGGCATGTCCACGAAGCGCACGCCGTCCAGATCCTGATCCCGGCGCGGCGCCGGGGTGCCGTCGTAAATGTAGGAGGTGGCGTACACCGGCAGATTGCGCGCGTAATGGAAGTTGAGCAGCGGCTTGAGCTGGCGGCCCTGGTTGGGGTTGGCGACCATGAACAGGAAGCTCATGTTGTCGCCACGGCTGGGCTGATATTCCGCGCGCCGGCCGGCGCTGCCGTCGTCGCGGCGGGCGCTGTCCATCAGGTTTTTCACGGTGTCGCCCAGTTCGTCGTCGTGGAAGGCGCTTTCCACCGTGACCTGGCCGCCCCGGTCCTGCCAGGCGGTGATGAAGGCCTCGCCCACGCGGCGGCCCCATTCGCTGTCCGGGTACAATACGCCGGCCTGCCGGTGACCTTCGCGCCAGGCCTGGTCGGCGATTTGCCGGGCCTCGTCTTCCGGCGCCAGACCGAACTGGAACAGCGGCGCCTGGCGGCTGTCCTGATCCAGATAATTGAGCGCCAGCACGGTCACCGGCGGGGTGCCCAGGGCGGCCAGGTCCGCCACCTTGTCCTTGGCCAGCGGGCCGATCACGAACTGGGCGCCGTCGTCCACGGCGCGCTGCAGCAGGCTGGCCATGTCGGCGCCACTGACGTCGTAGAAGCGCAGGTCCGGCGTCGGGTTGCCGGCCTGCTCGGCACTGTAGAACGCGGTCATCAAGCCGTCGCGGATGGCTTCCGCGGCCGGGGCCAGGGGGCCGCTTTCCGGCAGCAGCACCGCCACCCGCTGGGGCCGCTCGCGGGCGGCCTGTTGCAGGGCGCCGACCATTTCCGGCAGCTGGCGGGCGGCCGGATGGTTGGGCCAGGTCTCCCGCCACGCTTGCAGACGTTCCACCTGGGCATCGATATTGGCCTGCGGGTCCCGGTACAGCAGCGCCAGTTCCATCCAGCCGCGCAGATCGCCGGTGGCCTCCTCGGAGCGGGTCTCCAGCTCTTCCAGGGGCAGACTCATCAGCGCTTCCCAGGTGAGCTTGCGGTTGTAGCGTTGGTCGTCGCTGTCGAGCAGGGCGTCCACGGCGACGCGCTCACGCAGGCTGTCCAGCAGCCGGCCGTCCAGGGCCAGGGCGTCGGCACGCAGCAGTTTCATGCGCGCCTGGCGGCCGGCGTCGAAACCATTGAGGGTGGCCTGGCGCTGGTCGAGCAGATCCAGCGCCCGCTGGGGGTGCTGCCCGGCGAGCAGCGCCTGGGTGCGCAGCCGCAGCCAGTGGTAGCGCTGGTCCTGGGTCTGGGCGTTGCCGTCGTCCACCTGGTCGAGCAGGGCGCCGGCGTCGGCGGCGCGGTCGTTGATCAGATAATAGCGGGCCCAGGCCAGGGCGGTGTCGGTGCGCACCGGCTCGGCCAGCTGCGTCAGCCGCTGGTTGGCGTCGGCGACCTGTTGCGGGGCTTCCCGGGCGGGGGCGGCCCGGTCCCGGTCGGAAGTGGTGCCCTGGGGGGCGGGTAACTGACAGCCGGCGACGAACACAATCAGTGCCATCGCGGCCAGACGAGCCGGTCGAAAATCCATGGCGGTGGGGCAACCCTTTGCGACTACGGGAACGGTGCCGGTATTGTAGGCGGTTTGCGGCGCCTGAATCACCCTGACGGCCGCCAACTTTTACACAACTTCTGGAACTGTTGATGAGCGGCACCCTGTATGTGGTCAGTACCCCCATCGGTCACCTCGACGACATCACCCGCCGGGCGCTGGCGGTGCTGGGCGAGGTGGACTGGATCGCCGCCGAGGATACCCGCCACAGCCAGGCGCTGATGGACCATATCGGCGTCGGCACCCGGCTGATCAGCTACCACGACCACAATGAGGCGCAGCGCACCCCGGAGCTGGTCAAGCGGCTGTCGGAAGGGGATCAGGGCGCCCTGATCAGCGACGCCGGCACGCCGCTGGTCAGCGATCCCGGTTATCGGCTGGTGCGTGCCTGCCAGGACGCCGGCGTGACGGTGGTGCCGGTGCCCGGTGCCTCCGCGTTGCTGGCGGCGCTGGCGGTGTCCGGCCAGCCCAGCGACCGGTTTCTGTTCGAGGGCTTCCTGCCCGCCAAGGGCGCCGCCCGGGAGCGGGCCCTGGAGCGGCTGGCGGGCAGCGACGTCACCACCCTGATCTACGAGGCGCCGCACCGGGTGCTGTCGTTGCTGGAGGCGCTGGCGCCCAAGGTCGCCGCGGACCGGGAACTGACCCTGTGCCGGGAACTGACCAAACGCTTTGAAACCGTGCGCCGGGGACCGGTGGCCGACATTCTGGCGTGGGTGAGCGCGGATAAGGACCAGCGGCGCGGCGAGCTGGTGCTGGTGCTGGGCCCGGCGGCGCGGGGCGAGGCGCTGGACGAACGTGACCGGGCCCTGGCCCGGGCGCTGCTGGAGGAACTGCCCCTGTCCCGGGCGGCGCGTATCCTGGCGGCCCACACCGGCCTCAAGCGGCAGGCGCTCTACAGCTATCTGGAAACCCTGTAAGAGCGGTGCTCACACCGCGATGGACCACCCCGGCGGACTGATGCGCCGGATCGCGGTCGAAACGACCGCTCCTACCGGGCGGCTGGATCGTGCTATGCTCCGCGCCGGACCGGTCAGGCAGCCGCTGGTGGCTTCGCGCCGCTGGAGGAAAGTCCGGGCTCCATAGGGCAGGGTGCCAGGTAACGCCTGGGGGCCGCGCTGGCGACGGCGCGGTCACGGCAAGTGCCGCAGAAAACAGACCGCCGGCTTCTTCGGAAACCGGTAAGGGTGAAAAGGTGCGGTAAGAGCGCACCGCGCCGCTGGTAACAGCGGTGGCAGGGTAAACCCCACCCGGAGCAAGACCAAATAGGGATCCCATGGCGTGGCCCGCGCTGGATCCGGGTAGGTCGCTTGAGGCCCGCGGTGACGCGGGTCCCAGATGAATGGCTGCCCACGACAGAACCCGGCTTATCGACCGGTCCACCCAAACATCGAACCTTGACCCCGATCAGTCCGCCGGCCGCCGTCGGCGGCTATCCTCCGCCACAGACCAACGGGGGGATCGGGGACTCATGGCCAAAGCGGATATTCTGTTCGAGAACGAGGACCACCGGGTGGTGCGCTACGCGGACCTGGTGAAAGGCGAGGGCATTCAGGCCAACCAGTTCGCCATCCGCCACGGCCGCCACGGCGCCCTGATTGATCCCGGCGGCGATCTCACCTTCACGCCGCTGACCATCGAACTGAGCCGTCACCTGGACCTCAAGTCCCTGGACTATATTCTCGCCTCCCACCAGGACCCGGACATCATCGCCTCGCTGCCGCGCTGGATGCTGCATTCGGATTGCAAGGTGGCGGTGTCGAAACTGTGGTCCCGGTTCCTGCCCCACCTGGCGTCCACCTTCGTGACCAGCCGGGTGGGGGAGCAATGGCAGGCGCGCATTCTGGCGCTGCCCGACGAAGGCGCCCGGCTGCCGTTCGGTGATACCGAACTGTGGGCCCTGCCGGCCCACTTTCTGCATTCGGTGGGCAACTTCAGCTTCTTTGATCCGATCAGCCGTATCCTGTTTTCCGGTGATATCGGCGCTTCCCTGGACGGCGAGGAGGGCGCGGTGGCCCGTTTCGAGGACCACGTTCCCGCCATGGCCGGCTTCCATCGGCGCTACATGGCCGGCAACCGGGCCTGCCGGTTGTGGGTGCGGATGGTGCGCGAACTGGCGCCGGCGATGATCGTGCCCCAGCACGGCGGCTACTTCGACCAGCCGGGGACCGTATCCCGCTTCCTCGACTGGCTGGAGCACCTGGAATGCGGTCCGGATTTGATGGAGCCCCGCCAGTACCGGCTTCCGCCGCGAGTCAGTGCTTACCCGGAATAACTATAAAAAGTTATTCCTGAATAAGTTTATATAACAAAATAATCTAATACTTAAAGTGGTTTCTTGGAAACGCCGCTCAGGCGTTTGATTCCGTTCAGAACTCCTCCGTCAACACCCTCCCCGCCCCCTCTGTGACGCAGCTAACAAACTGATTTTCAAAGATTTTCTTTTACATTCGCCGATCCCGCCGAGCTTGACTTGCCGAATCCCGTGGACCTAGAGTGTCGCAATGTGGTGAAAAGTGGGATGAAGTGGAGAAAAACATTCATCCGGTGGCATGAAGTGGGAAGGATCCGCACTCAACCCGAGAGAGGGGAAGGCCAGTGTTCAACGGGCGTACCGCGCTCAATCTGGATGCAAAAGGTCGGCTGACCGTGCCGACCCGATACCGTGAGTCGCTGAACAGCGCTTGCGGCGGCCGCCTCGTGCTTACACAACACCCTTATGACGCCTGCCTGGTGATGTACCCCGCCCCGGAATGGCGGGATATCGCCCGTCAGGTGGCGAGCCAGAGCGATGCCCACGCCCAGGTACGCGCCCTCAAGCGCCGCTTTCTGGGTCAGGCCGCGGAAATGGAAATGGACGGTAACGGCCGGCTGCTGGTACCGCCGGAATTGCGGGACGTGGTCGGTCTGGAAAAGCGCGCCATGCTGGTGGGCTTGATGCACCGTTTTGAGATCTGGGCCGAGGACACCTGGAACCAACTGGAACAACAGAGCCTGGATCAGGAGGCCATGCCCGAAAGCGTGCAGGCCCTGTCCTTCTAGGGTCGTTAGGGCGGCGGGTATGAGCGACGACAATAAGCAGTACGAGCACCAGCCGGTGATGCTGGAGGAGGTACTGGAAATGTGGCCCACCCGCGCGGACGGTTTTTACGTGGACGGCACCTTCGGGCGCGGCGGTCACAGCCGCGCGCTGCTGGCCCGTCTCGATGCCGCCGCCCGCCTGGTGGGGGTCGACCGGGATCCGCAGGCGGTGGCCACCGGCGAACGGCTGGCCGCCGAGGACGGTCGTTTCCGCATTCACCGGGCCCGTTTTGATTGTCTGCCGGAACTGGTGGCCGCCGAGGGGCGGGCCATCGATGGCCTGTTGCTGGATCTGGGCGTGTCGTCGCCGCAGCTGGACGACGCCTCTCGCGGGTTCAGCTTCCTGCGCGACGGTCCCCTGGACATGCGCATGGACCCGGAGCACGGCGAGAGCGTGGCCGACTGGCTGGCCCGCGCCGACGAGAAGGCCATCGCCGACGTGCTGTATCAGTACGGCGAGGAACGTAAATCGCGCCGCATCGCCCGCCGCATCTGCGAGCGCCGCGAACAGCAGCCGCTGCGCACCACCGGCGAGCTGGCGGCCCTGATTGAATCGGCCCTGGGACGCGGGGAGCCGGGCAAGCACCCGGCCACGCGCAGCTTCCAGGCCCTGCGTATTCATATAAACGGGGAACTGGACGCCTTACGCAACGTGCTGGACCAGGCCCTTGAGACGCTCGCCATCGGCGGGCGTCTCGCCATTATCAGCTTCCATTCCCTGGAAGACCGGCTGGTGAAGCGTTTTATTCGCGATCACTCCGGCCTGGCCCCGAAGGGCCGGGGCGGCCTGCCGATGATGGACGAGCCGCCCGAGCGGCTGCGGCCGCTGGGCAAGGCGCTGCGCGCCGGCGAGGCGGAAGTGCGCGTTAACGCGCGCAGCCGCAGCGCCGTGCTGAGGGTGGCGGAGAAGGTGGCATGAGCGCCCGCTGGCTGGCGCCGTTGCTGTTGTTGATGGTGGTGGCCTCGGCCCTGGGCGTGGCCTACAGCGTCCACGAGGCGCGCCGTCTCACCGACCGCACCCAGCAACTGCTCAGCGAGCAGGCGGCGCTGGAAACCCGCTGGGGTCAGCTTCTGCTGGAACACAGTACCTGGGGCAGTTACGCCCGGGTGGAGCGCCTGGCTCGTGAGGAGCTGGGCATGAAATTACCGGAAACCGACGAGCGAGTGTTGATACGGCCATGAAAGGGGCGCGCCGAACGTCACAAAAGGCCAAACGGCAAGCCAACCGGACGCTGCGCTGGCGCTTCGTGCTGGGCTTCTGGGCGCTGTGCGGCTCGGTGCTGGTGGCGCGGGCGGTGCAGCTGCAGGTGGTCGAGCACGACTTTCTCGCCCACCAGGGCGAGATCCGCAATCTGCGGATGGAGCCGGTGGCCGCCCACCGTGGCGTGATTCGCGACCGCGAAGGCCGGCCGCTGGCCGTCAGCACCCCGGTGATCACCCTGTGGGCCAACCCCAGCGAGGCCCTGGAACACCCCGAGAAATGGGCGCTGCTGGGCAACAACCCGATCATCAGCCGGGCCGACTTCGCCCAGCGCATCGAGCGCCACAAGAGCAAGGAATTCATTTACCTGGCCCGGGGCCTGGCGCCGGAGCAGGCCGCCACCATCCTGGATAAGGGTATCCCCGGTATTCACCGGCTCACCGAGTACCGCCGTTACTACCCGGCCGGCGAGGTGACCAGCCACGTGGTGGGTTTCACCGACATCGACGAGCGCGGCCAGGAAGGCGTGGAGCTGGCGTTCGAGGATCGCCTGTCCGGCAAGGCCGGCCGCAAGCAGGTGGTGCGCGATCTGCTGGGCCGGGTGATCCAGGACATCGAGGTACTGGAACCGGCCGCCCCCGGCCAGGACGTGACCCTGAGCCTGGACCTGCGCCTGCAGTACCTGGCCTACAAGGAACTGCTGGCCGCCACCCGCCGCTTCCAGGCCGCCGGCGGCTCCGCGGTGGTGCTGGATGTAAAAACCGGCGAAATCCTGGCGATGGTCAATCAGCCGGCCTACAACCCCAATAACCGGGGCAATCTGGACACCGCCAGCCTGCGCAACCGGGCGGTCACCGACCTGTTCGAGCCCGGCTCCACCATGAAGCCGTTCACCGTGGCCGCCGCCCTGGAGCAGGGGCTGGTAACGCCGACCACGGTGATCAACACCCACCCCGGTTATCTGCGCGTGGGGCCCAAGACCATCCGTGACCACCGCGATTACGGCGTCATCGACGTGACCACGGTGCTCACCAAGAGCTCCAACGTGGGCACCAGCAAGCTGGCCCTGTCCATGGAGCCGCAGGTACTGCCCAGCTATCTGGAGCGCTTCGGCTTCGGCCAGCCCACCGGCATCGCCTTTCCCGGCGAGAGCGACGGCATGCTGCCGCTGCGCGCCCGCTGGCGCGACGTGGAACGGGCGGCGCTGTCCTACGGCTACGGCGTCAGCGTGTCCGCGCTGCAGCTGGCCCAGGCCTACGCGATCATGGCCAACCACGGCCGCAGGGTGCCGCTGTCCCTGGTCAAGGTGGACACGCCGCCCAAGGGCGAGGCGGTGATCGCCGCCGACACCGCCGACTCCCTGGTGCGCATGCTGGAAACCGTGGTCAGCCTGGAAGGCACCGCCAGCCGCGCCCGCATTCCCGGTTATCAGGTGGCGGGCAAGACCGGCACGGTGCACAAGATTACCCGCCACGGCTACGCCGACGACCGCTACATCGGTTTGTTCGCCGGCATCGCCCCGGCCTCCAACCCGCGCATCGCCGCGGTGGTGGTGATCGACGATCCGCGCGGCAAGGCCTACTACGGCGGCCTGGTGGCGGCGCCGGTGTTCTCCGCCATCGTCGGCGGCGTGCTGCGTACCCTGCACGTGCCGCCGGACAAGACCGACGGTCTGATCGCCGGCGATCTGGACGGGGAGGGCCGCTCATGAGCACCCTGAGCCAGCTGCTGCCCGATTGCCCGCTGCCGGCGGCCCTGCGCGACCGGCCGGTGCCGGCCCTGCGCCTGGACAGCCGCGCGGTGCAGCGCGGCGACCTGTTTCTGGCGGTGCCCGGCCATCAGACCGATGGCCGCCGCTTTATCGACGCCGCCGTCCGTGCCGGCGCCGCCACCGTGCTGGAAGAAGGCGACACCTTCGCGGTGCGCGCCACCGCGCCGGTGGCGCACCTGGTGATCCCGGACCTGCGCCGGCAGGTGGGCGTGCTGGCGGCCCGTTTCTACGACCAGCCCGGCCGGCGGCTAAAGGTGATCGGCGTTACCGGCACCAACGGCAAGACCAGCATTACCTGGTTCCTGCGCGACGCCCTGGACGCCCTGGGTTTCCACTGTGGCCTGATGGGCACCCTGGGCGTGGGCCTCAAGGGCCACGAGCGGAGCACCGGCCACACCACGCCGGACCCCATCGGCCTGCAGCAGGGTTTGCGCGATCTGCTCCAGGACGGCGCCGATGCGGTGGCCATGGAAGTGTCCTCCCACGCACTGGATCAGCACCGGCTGGGCGACACCCCGATCCGCGCCGCCGTATTCAGCAACCTGAGCCGCGATCATCTGGATTACCACGGCGACATGGACAGTTATCTGCTGGCCAAAGTCGCCCTGTTCACCCGCCCGAACCTGAGTCAGGCGGTGATCAACGACGACGACCCGGCGTCCCAGACGCTGCTGGCGCGGCTCAATGACGGCGTGCGCTGCATCACCTTCGGCGCCGGACCCGGTGCCACGGTGCGTTGCGTGGCCTGCCAGCCGCACCCCCGGGGCATGGATCTGCGCTTCACCGTGGGCGGTGAGGCGGTGAACGTGTCCGTGCCACTGTTCGGAGCCTTCAACCGCAGCAACCTGATGGCCGTGGCCGGCGTGCTGCACGGTTTCGGCGTCACGCCGGAGCGTCTGCAGAGCGCCCTGGCGGCGGTGACCCCGGTGCCGGGCCGCATGCAGCCCATCGTGGAGCCGGGCAAGCCCACGGTGATCATCGATTACGCGCACACCCCGGATGGCCTGGAAAAAGCCCTGGCGGCGGTGCGCGAGCATTTCCAGGGCCGCCTGCATTGCGTGGTCGGTTGCGGCGGCGACCGCGACACCGGCAAGCGCCCGCTGATGGCCGCCGTGGCCGAGGCCGGCGCGGATCGGGTGATCCTGACCAGCGACAACCCGCGCAGCGAGGACCCGCAGGCGATTCTCGACGCCATGCTGGCCGGCGCCCGGGCGCCGGCGGCCATGGACACCCGCGTGGACCGCGCCGAAGCGGTGCGCCGCGCGGTGACCGGCGCCGAGGCCGGCGACGTGGTGCTGGTGGCCGGCAAGGGGCACGAGGACTATCAGGAAATCCAGGGCGAACGCCTGCCCCTGGACGACCGCGAGCTGGCCCGCGACGCGCTGGCTCTGTGGGGCCGGGGAGGGGCGTCATGATGCGTTTGAGCGACATTCGCGACTGGACCGGCGGCGAGCTGCGCGGCGATGACCTGGAAATCAGCGCGGTGAGCACGGACACCCGCGCCCTGGTCGACGGCAGCCTGTTCGTGGCCCTGCGCGGCGACCGCTTCGACGGCCACGACTTCCTGGAGCAGGCCCTTGCCACCGGCGCCCGGGCGGTGGTGGTGGAGCGCGACCAGGACCTGTTCGATCGTCAGGTGCGCGTCGCCGATGGCCGCCAGGCCCTGGGGCGGATCGCCGCCGGCCAGGCCGCGCGCTTCCCGATTCCGCGGGTGGCGGTGACCGGCAATGCCGGCAAGACCACGGTGAAGGAAATGACCGCCGTGCTGCTGGGCGAGGGCACCCTGGCCACCCGGGGCAACCTGAACAACGACATCGGCGTGCCGCTGACGCTGCTGCGTCTGGGCCCGGAACACCGCCGCGCGGTGATCGAGCTGGGCGCCAACGCCCCCGGCGAGATCGCCTGGACCGTGTCCCTGGTGAAGCCGCAGGTGGCGTTGATCACCAACGTGACCGGCGCGCACCTGGAAGGTTTCGGCAGCATGGACGGCATCGCCCGGGCCAAGGCCGAAATTTTCACCGGCTGCGCCGAGGGCGCCACCGCCATCGTCAACAACGACGACCATTACGCGGACTTCTTCGCCGAGCGCGCCACCGAGCAGGGTCTGCGGGTGCGGCGCGTGGGCGTGCGCAACCCGACGGGCTGCGATCTCCACGCCGAGTCGGTGCGGCTGGACGAGCAGGGCGCCGACTTCCTGCTGCAGCCCCTGGGGCTGAACGTGCGGCTGCCGCTGGTGGGCGCCCACCAGGTCGGCAACGCCCTGCTGGCGCTGGCCGCGGTGCAGGCGCTGGGCGAGGACCTGGCCAAGGTGGTGCCGCGTCTGGAACAGCTCAAGCCGGTGCCCGGGCGTATGAATGTGCTGACCGTCGAGGGCGGCACCCTGGTGGACGATACCTACAACGCCAACCCGGGCTCGGTGCGCGCCGCCATCGCCTGGCTGGCGCAGCGTCCGGCGCCGCGAGCCCTGGTGCTGGGACCGATCGGCGAACTCGGCCCGGACACGGAAAAACTGATCGGCGAACTGGGCGAGGACGCCCGTCTGGCCGGTCTCGACACACTGATCACGGTGCCCGGCGCCGAATCCGCCGCGCGCGGCTTCGGCGATGGCGCCCGGCCGGTGGACAACCACGACCAGGCCGCCCGCGAGGCAAAGGTCATTCTGGCCGCCGGCGGCACGGTGCTGGTCAAGGGGTCGCGTTTCGCCCGCATGGAGCAGGTGGTGCAACGGCTCACCAATACTGAGGGGGGACAGCACTGATGCTGCTTTGGCTGGCGGAACAACTGAGCGGACTCTACAACGGCTTCACGGTGTTCCAGTACATTACGCTGCGCGCCATTCTGGCGGTGCTGACCGCGCTGTTCCTGGCGTTCTGGATCGGCCCGGTGATGATCCGCAAGCTGCAGGAAAAGCAGGTCGGCCAGGCGATCCGCGACGACGGTCCGAAAAGCCATCTGAGCAAGGCCGGCACGCCGACCATGGGCGGTGGCCTGATTCTGGTGTCCATCGCCATCGCCACCCTGCTGTGGGCCGACCTGGGCAACCGCTTCGTGTGGATCACCCTGGCGGTGCTGACCGTGTTCGGCGCCGTGGGCTGGGTGGACGACTGGCGCAAGGTGGTGGAGAAGAATCCGCGCGGCCTGCCGGCCCGCTGGAAATACTTCTGGCAGTCGGTGGGCGCCCTGGGCGCCGGCCTGGCCCTGTATTTCACCGCCCAGAGCCCGGCGGAAACCCAGCTGATCGTGCCGTTCTTCAAGACCGTGGCGCTCAACATGGGCCTGTTCTACGTGGTGCTCACCTATTTCGTGATCACCGGCGCCTCCAACGCGGTCAACCTCACCGACGGCCTGGACGGCCTGGCGATCATGCCCACCGTGCTGGTGGCGGCGGCGCTGGGCATCTTCGCCTACGCCAGCGGCCACGCGGAATTCGCCACCTATCTGCAGATTCCCTATATCGCCGGGGCCGGCGAGCTGGTGGTGATCGTCGCCGGCCTGTGCGGCGCCGGCCTGGGCTTCCTGTGGTTCAACGCCTACCCGGCGCAGGTGTTCATGGGCGACGTGGGCGCCCTGTCCCTGGGCGCGGTGCTGGGCGTGATGGCGGTGATCGTCCGCCAGGAAATCGTGCTGTTCATCATGGGCGGCGTGTTCGTGATGGAAACCGTGTCGGTGATGCTGCAGGTGGCGTCGTTCAAGCTCACCGGCCGGCGCATTTTCCGCATGGCGCCGATTCATCACCACTTTGAACTGAAAGGGTGGCCGGAGCCGAAGATCATCGTGCGGTTCTGGATCATCACCGTGATTCTCGTACTGGTGGGTCTCGCGACCCTGAAAATTCGCTGAAGGACGACAACAACTCTATGGCGAAAGACGCGTTCGATCTGGTCATTGGTCTCGGGGTCACCGGGCACTCCGTGATCCGCTATCTGGCGGATCAGGGTATGCCCGTGCGCGCCCTGGATACCCGTGAGGCTCCGGCCGGGCTGGACGATCTGCGCGCCGAATACCCCAAGCTCAAGATCCATGCCGGCGGCTTCAAGAGCGGCTGGATGAAGCGTGCCCGCCGGCTGATCGTCAGTCCCGGCGTGGCGGTGTCCACCCCGGCCATCGCCGAGCAGGCCGCCGAGGGCAAGGAAGTGATCGGCGATATCGAGCTGTTCGCCCGCGCCGCCAGCCGGCCGCTGGTGGGCATTACCGGTTCCAACGCCAAGAGCACCGTGGTCACCCTGCTGGGCGAAGTGGCGAAAGCCTGCGACGCCAAGCCGGGGGTGGGCGGCAATCTGGGCGTGCCGGCGCTGGATCTGCTGCGCGAGGACGCGGGTCTGTACGTGCTCGAGCTGTCCAGCTTCCAGCTGGAGACCACCTACAGCCTGAACGCCCAGGTGGCCAGCACTCTCAATGTGTCCCAGGACCATCTGGACCGTTACGCCAAGTTCAGCGATTACGTGGCCGCCAAGCAGCGCATCTACGACGGCTGCCAGGTGGCGGTGTGGAACCGGGACGATCTGGCCACCCGGCCGCAGAACCCGGCGCCCCGGGAAGTGACCTTTGGCAGCCACCCGGAAGCCCACTACCGCCTGGACGCGGAGCGGCAGGTGCTGACCTGCCAGGGCGAGGAACTGCTGCGCCTGGATGAACTGGCGCTCACCGGCCACCACAACGCCATGAACGTGCTGGCGGTGCTGGCCATGAGCGATGCCCTGGGCTTCGACCGCGCCACCGCCCTGGCCACCATCAAGGTGTTCAAGGGGCTGCCGCACCGCTGCCAGCTGATCGCCGAAGCCGGCGAGGTGCGCTGGATCAACGATTCCAAGGCCACCAATGTGGGCGCCACCCTGGCGGCGCTCACCGGCATCGGCGAGGCGATCCCCGGCAAGGTGATCCTGATCGCCGGCGGTCAGGGCAAGGGCCAGGAATTCTCGCCCATGGGCGAGCCCGCCCGGCAATACCTGCGCGCGGCGCTGCTGCTGGGCCAGGACGCGGACAAGGTGGCCGACGGCCTGGCCGGCGTGCCCTGCGAACGGGTGGCGGACATGGCCGCCGCCGTGGCCCGGGCCCGGCAACTGGCTCAGCCCGGCGACGCGGTGCTGCTGTCGCCGGCCTGTGCCTCTTTCGACATGTACAGCGGTTACACCGCCCGGGGCGACGATTTCACCGCCCGCGCCAAGGAGGTGACCGGTGGCTAGGGTTCTGCTCAGCGTTCGCCAATCCGGTGTCGACCGTCCGCTGCTGTGGGCGGTGGCGCTGCTGAGTCTGGCGGGGCTGGTGATCGTCACCTCCGCGTCCCTGCAGATCGGCGAAACGCGACTCGGCAACCCGTTCTACTACGGCATGCGCCACGGCCTGTATCTGCTGGCCGGCGTCGGCGTGGGCCTGTTCGTCTATTGCTGCGTGCCGCTGACGGTGCTGGAAAAACTGCGCTTCGCGGCGCTGCCGGTGGCGGTGGTGTTCCTGCTGCTGGTGTTCGTGCCCGGCCTGGGCCGGGAAGTGAACGGCTCCACCCGCTGGATCGCACTGCCCGGCCTGACCATTCAGGCGTCCGAGGTGGTGAAGCTATGCTTCGTGCTCTATCTGGCCGGTTACATCGCCCAGCACAAGGCCGCCCTGGAAACCCGCTGGAAGGCCTTCCTGATTCCCCTGGGCGTGCTTGGCGCGCTCACGTTCATGCTGCTGCTGCAGCCGGACTTCGGCGCCGTGGTGGTACTGGGCATTACCGCCATGGGCATGCTGTTCCTGGCCGGCGTGCCGACCCTGCGGTTCCTGCTGATCGGCCTGGCGGCGGTGGCGCTGGCGGCGGTGGTGGCGCTGGCGGAGCCCTATCGCGTGGCGCGCCTGATGAGCTTTACCGACCCCTGGGCGGACCAGTACGGCGCCGGCTACCAGCTGACGCAAAGCCTGATCGCCTTCGGCCGTGGCCACTTCATGGGCGTGGGCCTGGGCAACAGCGTGCAAAAACTGTTCTACCTGCCGGAAGCGCACACCGACTTCGTGTTCGCGGTGCTGGCGGAGGAGTGGGGCCTGCTGGGCGTGCTGGCGATGCTGGCCGGTTTCACGGTGCTGGGCTGGCGGGTGTTCCGCATCGGTCACGGGCTGGAGGAACGGGGCTTTCTGTATCACGCCTACCTGGTGTACGGCTGCGCGCTGGTGTTCTGCGCCCAGGCGTTCATCAACGTGGGCGTGAACATGGGCGTGCTGCCCACCAAGGGGCTGACCCTGCCGTTCGTCAGTTACGGCGGCTCGTCCCTGTTGATTTCGGCGGCCATGGTGGCGCTGGTGTTGCGTGCCGGCGCCGAGCAGTCCCGCCTCCAGGCCAGAGGGAGGGCGCAATGAGCAAAGGGACGGTTCTGATCATGGCCGGCGGCACCGGCGGGCACGTGTTCCCCGCGCTGGCGGTGGCCCGCGAGCTCACCGACGCCGGTTTCCGGGTTCTGTGGCTGGGCGCGGAAGGCGGCATGGAAACCCGGCTGGTGCCCAAGCACGGTTTTGAAGTGGCGACCCTGGGCGTGGGCCGCCTGCGTGGCGGCGGTCTCAAACGCAAAGTGATCGGCCCGCTGCAGATGCTGCGCGCCCTGTGGCAGGCGCGCCGCCTGATCCGCCGGGTCAAACCGGTGCTGGCGGTGGGCTTCGGCGGCTTCGTCAGCGCTCCCGGCGGGCTGGCCGCGCGGCTGGCCGGCGTGCCGCTGGTGGTGCATGAGCAGAACGCGGTGCCGGGTCTGACCAATCGCACCCTGGCGCGTTTCGCCACCGAGACCCTGGAAGGGTTCGAGGGCGCGATCTCCGGCGGCATCTGGGTGGGTAACCCGGTGCGCGCCGAGATCGCCGCCCTGGCGGAGCCCACCGAACGTTACCAGGCCCGCCGCGGCGCCCTGCGGGTGCTGGTGTTGGGCGGCAGCCAGGGCGCGCTGGCGCTCAACCAGGATCTGCCGGAACTGCTGATGGCGGCGCTCGGCAATCAGCTGGACGTGCGCCACCAATGCGGCGCCGGTCGTGAGAACGAGGCACTGCCGGTTTACCAGGCCCTGGGCCTGCACGCCCGGGTCAGCGAATTCATCGACGACATGGCCGAGGCCTACGCCTGGGCGGATCTGGTGGTGTGCCGGGCCGGCGCCCTGACGGTGGCGGAAGTGGCCGCCGCCGGCGTGGCCGCGCTGTTCGTGCCGCTACCCACGGCGGTGGACGATCACCAGACGCTCAACGCGCGCTGGCTGGTGGACCGCGGCGCCGCGCTGATGATGGCGCAGAGCGAGATGAACGCCGGCACCCTGGCGCGCAGCCTGGCCGGCATGACCGAACGGGACGCCCTGGCGCAGATCGCCTGCCGCGCCCGCCAGCTGGCGGTGCCGGACAGCGCCGCCCGGGTGGCGAAATTGTGCGAGGAGGTGGCCCATGGCCGCTAGCAACACGAAAGCCGCTGGCAACATGAAACCGGAAGCGGTGCACACCGTGCCGGAGATGCGCCGCATCCGGGGCATCCATTTCGTCGGCATCGGCGGCGCCGGCATGTGCGGCATCGCCGAGGTGCTGGCCAACCAGGGCTACGCGGTGAGCGGCAGCGACATCAAGGAGTCGCCAGTGGTGGCGCGCCTGCGCGAGCTGGGCGTGCGCGTGGACATCGGCCACCGGGCCGAAAACATCGAGGACGCGGACGTGGTGGTCACCTCCACGGCGGTGAAAACCGACAATGTGGAAGTGGCCGCCGCCCACGAGCGCCGCGTGCCGGTGGTGCCGCGGGCGGAAATGCTGGCCGAGCTGATGCGTTTCCGCCACGGCATCGCCGTGGCCGGCACCCACGGCAAGACCACCACCACCTCCATGGTGGCCTCGATTCTGGCGGAAGCCGGGCTGGACCCGACCTTCGTGATCGGCGGTCGCCTGAACAGCGCCGGTACCAATGCGCGCCTGGGCCAGAGCCGCTACCTGGTGGCCGAGGCGGACGAATCCGACGCCAGCTTCCTGCACCTGCAGCCGATGAGCGCCATCGTCACCAATATCGACGCCGACCATATGCACACCTACGGCGGCGATTTCGCGCGGCTGGAAAACACCTTTATCGAATTTCTGCACAACCTGCCGTTCTACGGCGTGGCGGTGATGTGCGTGGACGATCCGGTGGTGCGCAAGCTGCTGCCCCGGGTCAATCGCCAGGTAATCCGTTACGGCTTCAGCGAGGACGCGGACCTGCGCGCCGAGAACGTGACCCAGGACGGCATGCGGACCCGCTTCCGGGTGGTGCGCAGCGAAGGCGCGCCCCTGGACATCACCCTGAACATGCCCGGCCGCCACAACGTGCTCAACGCCCTGGCGGCCATCGCCGTGGCCGCCGACGAGGGTGCCGACGATGAGGCCATCGTGCGCGGGCTGAACGGCTTCGGCGGCGTGGGCCGGCGTTTCGACGTGCTCGGCGAATACCCCTGCGACGGCGGCAGCGCCACCCTGGTGGACGACTATGGCCACCACCCGCGCGAGGTGGCCGCCACCGTCGCCGCGATCCGCCAGGGCTGGCCGGGCCGGCGCCTGGTGATGCTGTTCCAGCCGCACCGTTACACCCGTACCCGCGATCTCTACGAGGATTTCGTGGAAGTGCTCGGCGAGGTGGATCAATTGCTGCTGCTGGAGGTCTATGGCGCCGGCGAGGATCCGATTCCCGGGGCCGACAGCCGCGCCCTGATGCGCAGTCTGCGCCAGCGCGCGCGCATCGAGCCGCTGTACGTGGACGACCCGGCCAAACTGCCCGGGCTGCTCAAGCAGGTATTGAAGAACGGCGATCTGCTGGTCACCCAGGGCGCCGGTAACGTGGGCACCATCGCCCGGGACCTGGCGGAACAGGTCAGCGGCCCGGCGCAAGGAGAGGAACATCGTGGTTAACCGCCTGGACAGCGCCATGAAGCAACGCCTGGCCCGCATCGGCCGGGTGGCGGTGTTGGCCGGAGGCGACTCCGCCGAGCGGTCGGTGTCGCTGAAGAGCGGCGCCGCCGTCCATCAGGCGCTGCGCCAGCTGGGGCTGATCGCCGAACTGGTGGATCCGGCGGACAGCG
Source organism: Alloalcanivorax marinus (assembly GCF_016906305.1). Classification (GTDB taxonomy): domain Bacteria; phylum Pseudomonadota; class Gammaproteobacteria; order Pseudomonadales; family Alcanivoracaceae; genus Alloalcanivorax; species Alloalcanivorax marinus. The sequence goes on along the minus strand of NZ_JADDOL010000002.1, from coordinate 73,490 downwards.
GCGTGGGCACGCTGAAGGGCTTCGACGTGGCCTTCATCGCCCTGCACGGTCGCGGCGGCGAGGACGGCGTGATCCAGGGCGTGCTTGAGCATCTGGGCGTGCCTTACACCGGTTCCGGCGTGATGGCCTCGGCCATCGGCATGGACAAGGTGCGCACCAAGCAGCTGTGGAAGGGCGCCGGCCTGCCGACCCCGGACTTCTATGTGGACGGTATTTCCGAAGTGCCGGCCACCATGGGTTTCCCGCGCATGGTCAAGCCGTCCCATGAGGGCTCGTCCATCGGCATGGCCAAGGTGGACGGCGAGGCGGATCTGGCCGCCGCCCTGGCCGCCGCCCGCCATTACGACAGCGAAGTGCTTGTGGAAGCCTGGGTGCACGGGCCGGAGTACACGGTGGCGGTGGTGGGCGACCAGGCGCTGCCGGCGATCCGTCTGAAGACGCCCCACGCGTTTTACGATTTCGAAGCCAAATACCAGGCCACCAGCACCGAATACCTGTGCCCGGCCGGGCTCGACGACGCCGACGAACAGGCCCTTCGCGAGCTGGCCCTGCGCGCCTTCCGGGTGGTCGGCTGCCGGGGCTGGGGCCGTGTCGACGTGATGCGCGACGAACAGGGCCAGTGGCAACTGCTGGAGGTGAACACCGTGCCGGGCATGACCGACCACAGCCTGGTGCCGATGGCCGCCAAGGCCGCCGGCGACGATTTCGCCACCCTGGTGGCGCGCATTCTGCTGGAAGCCATGGACCGGGCCCCGGCGGGCAAGGCGAAGAAAGGGAGCAAGGGCCGTGGCTAGGGCGCCGCGCCGCACGCCGGAGCCGCGCCGCGGCCGGGGCGCGTCCCCGCGGGCGACCCGCGTCCGCCGGCAGGCGCCGACGGTGCCGCTGCGCGAGCGGCTGGCCGCGGCGGTGCCCGGGGTGCTGGCCTCGCTGGTGGCGGTGGTGCTGGTGGCCGGGGTGATCTGGCTGCCGCGGGTGCTGGACCACTACCCGATCCGCAAGGTCGGCGTGGACGGCGTCACCGACGTGCGTCGCCAGCAGCAGGTGCAGACCGCCCTGGCCGCGCTGGTCCGCGACGCCAACTATTTTTCGGCGCCGCTGGAGGACATCTACCAGCGCGCCGCCGGCCTGAGCTGGGTGTCGGACGTGTCCGTGCGCCGGCAGTGGCCGGACACGGTCAAGCTGACCATCACCGAGCGCGAGCCGGTGGCGGTGTGGAACGAAAGCGTGCTGGTGTCGCGCAACGGCGAGCCGTTCCAGGCGCTCAAGCAGTACGACCTGACCGGCCTGCCGCGTCTCAACGGGCCGGACCAGCGCCTGGAAGCGGTGATGGGCTTCTACCACAGCATGAGCAAGCTGCTGCGCGAAGTGGGCCTGGGCATCGAGCGCATGGAAGTGAACGCGCGGCTCACCGCCCGCCTGACCCTGGACAACCAGATGCAGGTGGTGGTGGACCGGGAAAATTACGTGGGTAAGTTACGCCGCTTCACGCGGCTCTACCGTGGCGTGCTGAGCAGCGACAGCCGCGGAGTGGCCCGGGTCGACCTGCGCTATGCCGATGGCATCGCGGTGACCTGGCGGGATCAAAAGGCATGAGCAAACAGAGGACGTACCTCTAATGGCGAACGCAGTGGACAACATGATCGTGGGCCTCGACATCGGCACCTCCAAGGTGGTGGCCATCGTCGGCCAGGTCACCGAGGAGGGCACCGTGGAAGTGGTGGGCCTCGGCTCCCAGCCGTCGCGGGGGATGAAGAAGGGCGTGGTGGTGGACATCGAGGCCACCGTGCGCTCGATCCAGCGCGCCGTGGAAGAAGCGGAGCTGATGGCCGGCTGCCAGATCCACTCCGTGTACGCCGGCATCGCCGGCTCCCACGTGCGCAGCCTGAACTCCCACGGCATCGTGGCGATCCGTGACCGGGAAGTGACGCAGGCCGACATCGACCGGGTGATCGACGCCGCCCAGGCGGTGGCGATCCCGGCGGACCAGAAAACCCTGCACGTGTTGCCCCAGGAATACGTGGTGGACAACCAGGAAGGGGTGCGCGAGCCGGTGGGCATGAGCGGCGTGCGGCTGGAAGCCAAGGTGCACCTGGTGACCTGCGCGGTGAACGCCGCCCAGAACATCGAGAAGTGCGTGCGCCGCTGCGGCCTGGAAGTGGAGGACATCATCCTCGAGCAGCTGGCCAGCGCCCATTCGGTACTGACCGAGGACGAGCGCGAGCTGGGCGTGTGCATCGTCGACATCGGCGGCGGCACCACCGACATCGCCATCTTCACCGAAGGGGCGATCCGCCACACCGCCAACATTCCGATCGCCGGCGATCAGGTCACCAACGACATCGCCATGGCCCTGCGCACGCCCAAGCAGCACGCCGACGAGATCAAGATCAAGTACGCCTGCGCGCTGACCCAGCTGGCCGGCGCCGACGAGACCATCAAGGTGCCCAGCGTCGGCGACCGGCCGCCGCGTACCCTCAGCCGCCAGAACCTGGCCGAGGTGGTGGAGCCGCGCTACGACGAGCTGTTCACCCTGATCCAGGCGGAAATCCGCCGCTCCGGGTTCGAGGACATGATCCCCGGCGGCATCGTGCTCACCGGCGGCTCCTCCAAGATCGAGGGCGCGGTGGAGCTGGCGGAAGAGATTTTCCATATGCCGGTGCGGCTGGGCACGCCCCAGGGCGTGGCCGGGCTCACCGACGTGGTGCGCAATCCGATTTATTCCACCTCCGTGGGCCTGCTGCTGTACGGGCATCGCATGGAGAAGGAAGGACGCAGTCCGCGGGCCCAGGCCGGCGGCGGCGAAGTGAACTGGCTGGAACGCTTCAAGAAGTGGTTCCAAGGCAATTTTTGAGGATCGCGGCTAACGCCGCGCATCCAAACGGTTTCGACCTCGGACCAAGAGCGGTCCGAAGCCGGAAAAGGCAGTAAACAGGGAAGCATTAACGGGAGATCAACCATGCAATTCAAACTTGAAGATTCCGTACCCCATGGCGCGGTCATCAAAGTAGTGGGCGTCGGTGGCGGCGGCGGCAACGCCGTGGACCACATGGTGCGTTCCAATGTGGAAGGCGTGGATTTCATCTGCGCCAACACCGATGCGCAGGCACTGCGCAATTCCTCGGCCAAGACCGTGATCCAGCTCGGCAGCCAGGTCACCAAGGGCCTGGGCGCCGGCGCCAATCCGGACATCGGCCGGCAGTCCGCTCTGGAAGACCGTGAGCGCATCGCCGAACTGCTGGACGGCGCCGACATGGTGTTCGTCACCGCCGGCATGGGCGGCGGCACCGGCACCGGCGCGGCGCCGGTGGTGGCCGAGATCGCCAAGGAACTGGGCATCCTCACCGTGGCGGTGGTCACCAAGCCGTTCCCGTTCGAGGGTAAGAAGCGCATGCGCTCCGCCCAGGAAGGCATCGAGGCGCTCAAGGAGCACGTGCACTCGCTGATCACCATCCCCAACGAGAAGCTGCAGTCCGTGCTGGGCGGCTCCACCACCCTGCTGGACGCCTTCAAGGCGGCCAACGAGGTGCTGCAAGGCGCGGTCAAGGGCATCGCCGATCTGATCGTGCGCCCGGGCATGATCAACGTGGATTTCGCCGACGTGCGCACCGTGATGAGCGAAATGGGCACCGCGATGATGGGCACCGGCATCGCCAGCGGCGACAACCGGGCGGCGGAAGCGGCCCAGGCGGCGATTTCCAGCCCGCTGCTGGAAGACGTGGACCTGCGCGGCGCTCGCGGCATCCTGATCAACATCACCGCCAACGAGTCCATCGCCCTGGACGAGTTCTCCGAGGTGGGGGACATCGTCAGCGAGCTGGCCAGCGAAGACGCCAATGTGATCATCGGCACGGCCATCGACCCGGATATGGGCGACAATATCAGCGTCACCGTGGTCGCCACCGGCCTGGGCGCCGCCCAGCAGGAACTGAAGGTGGTGCGCGGGCGTCAAACCCCCGTGGGTGCCGACGGTCGGGTGGACTACAACGACCTGGATCGTCCCGCCGTGGAGCGCAAACGGGCCCAGCAGCAGGCCGCCGGTGGTGGCCGGCAGGCGGTCAACACCGCGGAAGACCTGGATTTCATCGATATTCCGACCTTCCTCCGCCGTCAGGCTGACTGACGGCGGCGGATACGTGGTGCGCAAAAGGGAATTTTGTTATGATCGCCCCCTTATTTGCGTTGAGGATGGCTGTATCCTTAGCGGATACCGGAATTTTGTGACGGATCAATGATCAGACAACGAACCCTCAAGAACGTGATCCGCGCCACCGGCGTGGGCCTGCACACCGGCGAAAAGGTTTATCTGACGGTACGGCCGGCGCCGGTCGACACCGGCATCGTGTTCCGTCGTGTGGACCTGGATCCGGTGGTGGAGATCGCCGCCGGCGCCGAGAACGTGGGCGAAACCACCCTGTCCACCACCCTGGTGAAGGATGGTGTCAAGGTGGGCACCGTGGAGCACCTGCTCTCGGCCATGGCCGGTCTGGGCATCGACAACGCCTACGTGGAGTTGTCGGCGCCGGAAGTACCGATCATGGACGGCAGCGCCGGGCCCTTCGTGTTCCTGCTGCAGTCCGCCGGCATCAAGGAGCAGGAAGCCGCCAAGAAGTTCATCCGCATCAAGAAGGAAGTCACCGTCCGCGAGCAGGACAAAGTGGCCACCTTCGTGCCGTTCGATGGCTTCAAGGTGACTTTCTCGATCGACTTTGATCACCCGGTGTTCGAGGAACGCAGCCAGCTGGCCAGCATCGACTTTTCCTCCACGTCCTTCGTGAAGGAAGTGGCGCGCGCCCGGACCTTCGGGTTCATGCGCGACATCGAGTTCCTGCGCAGCCAGAACCTGGCCCTCGGCGGCAGCGTCGACAACGCCATCGTGGTGGATGAGTTCCGCATCCTCAACGAGGACGGTCTGCGTTACGACGACGAATTCGTCAAGCACAAGATGCTGGACGCCATCGGCGACCTGTATCAGCTGGGCCACAGCCTGATCGGCGAGTTCGTGGGTCACAAATCCGGCCATGCCCTCAACAATGCCCTCCTGCGTGAGCTGCTCAAGCAGGAAGACGCCTGGGAACTGGTCACGTTCGAGGACGCGGACACCGCGCCGATCTCCTACGTGAAGCCGATCATGGCCGCGGAGTAACCCTCCGCGCCCCACGCACACCGTGACGGATCACGGTGGTTGCCTCCCTGTGCGCCCCGGTCGTCTCCCGCGACCGGGGCGTTTTACGTTTCGCCGCCGGGCCCGGCCCGGCCCGCCAGCCGGCGCAGCGACGCCGCCAGGTCCGGATCGTCGATGTAGTCCGCCGCCTGCCGCAGGTGGGTGGCGCTGTGGGCGTCCAGGGTGGGCCCGGGCGCGGCGGGCGCCTTGCCCGGCGCGGCGGCGCCCAGCTCCCGCCGGCCGGTGACTACGATCTTGAGCGCCTGGCCGGAGGGCAGGGCGCGTTCCAGGCGCGGCAGATGGAAGCGCAGCAGCTGGGCGGTGGCGCTGGTTTCCACCAGGGCCAGCCAGCGTTGTTCCTCCTGCACCAGCCGTACCCGGTCGCGCAGGGCCGGCGGCAGGCAATCCCGGGGATCGCCATGGGTGTCCCCGCCACGCCCGCGGGCGGCCCGCGCCAGCCGCTTGAGCACCGGATGGGCGTGGATCAGACCCTGGAGTTCGTCGGGCAGGGTTTTCTTGCTCATGCCTTTTCCTTACGCTACCCTGCGATTGTAAAAAATCATTTAAGGCACCTTTGTTTCACCCTCCGGGGGGCGCTTCACGGCCAAGGATCTGCCCGGGCGAGCCAGCGGCACGCCCGTCATGGCGCGTTTTTGAACCCATTTTCCCGGAGCCGGTCGGAGCACAGGTTCCGCGAGTGAAGAGGTCGTTCGCCGTTGCCATGAACATCATATTGTTGAACAGCAAGCGGGGCCACTCCCGCACCCTGTCGGTACCCCGCCACCTGCCGGTGATTCTGCTGGCGGTGCTGATGGTGGTGCCGGTGCTGGTCGGTGTCGGCGCCTACTGGGTCAGCTACCGTTGGGCCCCGCCGTCCTACACCGACGCGGTGGCCGCCCGCTTCCAGGACCATCTGGACGCCCAGGCCCACGAAGTCTCCGAGCTGAAGCGGCTCAGCGAAGAGCAGATCCGCGCCCTGACCCTGAAGCTGGCCGACGCCCAGGCCCGGCTGACCCGCCTGGATGCACTCGGCGAGCGGCTGGTGGACGTGGCCGGCATCGACAGCGAGGAGTTCGATTTCGGTGGCGGCATGGCGGTGGGCGGCCCGGAAACCGAGGAGGGCAGTGCCTTCACGCCGCCGTCCTTCCTGGAAGAGCTGAGCGCGCTCACCGAGACCCTGGAGCGCCGTGAGCAGCAGCTGAACATTCTGGAAAACCTGCTCGCCGACCGGCATCTGGAAAGCGAGACCTTCCTGGCCGGCCGGCCCATCGTGCACGGCTGGATGTCCAGCCGCTTCGGCCGCCGCGCCGACCCCTTCAGCGGCAAGCTGGCCTGGCACGGCGGCGTGGACTTCGCCGGCAAGGACGGCTCCGATGTGGTGGCCACCGCCGCCGGCGTGGTCACTTTCGCCGGCGAGCGCACCGGCTACGGCAAGCTGGTGGAAATCAACCATGGCAACGGCATCAGCACCCGCTATGGCCACGCCAAGGAAGTCCGCGTGAACGTGGGCGACATCGTGCGCACCGGCGACGTGGTGGCCCTGATGGGCTCCACCGGCCGCTCCACCGGTCCCCATGTGCACTACGAAGTACTCAAGGACGGCCGCCAGGTCAATCCGCACCCCTATATTTACCGCGCCCGTCGCTAAAACCCGACAGTAGGAGCGGCCGTTCCGCCGCGCTCGCGGCCGAACGGCCGCTCCTACCGCTTGAATAGTCGCCCCCCGCACCTTATCTCCCTGGTCTATTGTGTTTAGAATGGCTTCTTTTCGCCCTACCCATTGATATAAGAACGGACGTTTCATGCTGGCTACCATCGTCAAGACAGTCTTCGGGACCAAGAACGACCGCGAGCTCAAGCGGATCCGCCGTGTGGTGTCGGCGGTCAACGCCCGCGCCGACGAGATCGCGCAACTGGACGACGCGGCGCTGCGGGCCAAAACCGCCGAGCTGAAAGCCGCCCACGCCGAAGGCAAGACCCTGGACGAATTGCTGCCGGAAGCGTTCGCGGTGTGTCGCGAAGCCGCCACCCGGGTGATGGGCATGCGTCATTTCGACGTGCAGCTGATGGGGGGCATCGCGCTGCACGAGGGCCGCATCGCGGAGATGCGCACCGGGGAAGGTAAAACCCTGACCGCCACCCTGCCCACCTACCTGAACGCGCTGACCGGCAGCGGCGTGCACGTGGTCACGGTGAACGATTACCTGGCCGAGCGGGACGCCAACTGGATGCGCCCGCTCTACGAGTTCCTGGGCCTGAGCGTGGGGGTGATCTTCTCCCAGCAGCCCCAGGAGCAGAAGCGCGAAGCCTACGCCTGTGACGTGACCTACGGCACCAACAACGAATTCGGTTTCGATTATCTGCGCGACAACATGGCCTTCCGCCTGGAAGATCGGGTGCAGCGGCCGCTTTATTACGCCATCGTCGACGAAGTGGACTCGATCCTGATCGATGAAGCGCGCACGCCGCTGATCATTTCCGGCCCGGCGGCGGACTCCTCCGAGCTGTACAAACAGATGAACGTGCTGATCCCCCGGCTGAAGGCGCAGACTGAGGAGGACGAAGGCCACTATTTCATCGATGAGAAGCAGCGCCAGGTGGAGCTCACCGAGGAAGGCCACCAGCTGATCGAATCCCTGCTGGTGGAAAACAAGCTGCTGGAGGAGGGCGAAAGCCTCTACGCCGCCCACAATCTGACCCTGCTCCACCATGTGCACGCCGCGCTCAAGGCCCACGCGCTGTTCCATAAGGACCGCGAATACGTGGTGCAGAACGGCCAGATCGTCATTGTCGACGAGCACACCGGCCGCACCATGCCCGGCCGCCGCTGGTCCGAGGGCATCCACCAGGCGGTGGAAGCCAAGGAAGGGGTACGCATCCAGCAGGAAAACCAGACTCTGGCTTCCACCACCTTCCAGAACTATTTCCGCCTCTACGAAAAGCTGGCCGGTATGACCGGTACCGCCGACACCGAGGCGGTGGAGTTCCGCCAGATCTACGGTATGGACGTGGTGGTGATCCCCACCAACCGGCCCATGGTCCGCAAGGACGCCAACGACCTGGTCTACCTGACCCTGCAGGAAAAATTCGACGCCATCGTGGAAGCGGTGCGTGACTGCGTGGAGCGGGGCGCGCCGGTGCTGGTGGGGACCGCCACCATCGAGGCCTCCGAATACCTGGCCCAGCGGCTCACCCAGGAAAAGATCAAGCACCAGGTGCTCAACGCCAAGCAGCACCAGCGTGAAGCGCAGATCATCGCCCAGGCCGGCCGGCCGGGCACCGTGACCATCGCCACCAACATGGCCGGCCGCGGCACCGACATCATGCTCGGCGGCAACGCCGAGGAAGAAATCAAGCACATGGACGAGCCCTCCGAGGAACTGGCGGAAAAGATCCGCTCCGAATGGGAGGAGAACCACAAGAAGGTGCTGGAGGCCGGCGGCCTGCACATCATCGGCACCGAGCGCCACGAATCCCGCCGTATCGACAATCAGCTGCGGGGCCGCGCCGGTCGCCAGGGCGACCCGGGTTACACCCGCTTCTTCCTGTCCATGGAAGACGACCTGATGCGTATTTTCGCCTCCGACCGGGTGCGCAACATGATGCGCTCACTGGGTCTCAAGGACGGTGAAGCCATCGAGCACCGCTGGGTGACCCGTGCCATCGAGAACGCCCAGCGCAAGGTGGAGGCGCGCAACTTCGACATCCGCAAGAACCTGCTGGAATACGACAACGTGGCCAACGACCAGCGCAAGGTGGTCTACAGCCAGCGCGAGCAGATTCTGGAAAGCGAGGACCTGGCGTCCTCGGTGGAAAGCATCCGCCGCGACGTGGTGCCGGAAGTGGTGCACAGCCATATGCCGCCGGGGTCCGTGGAAGACCAGTGGGACGCGGAGGGCCTGGAAAAGACCCTGTACGCCGAGTACGGCTGCGACGTGCCGATCCAGCGTTGGCTGGAAGAGGACAAGGGCCTGCACATCGAGGGCATCACCGAGCGTGTCATCGAACAGCTGGAGGCCCAGTACGAGCGCAAGCGCGCCGAGATCGGCCCGGACACCCTGCGCCAGATCGAGAAGCACCTGATGCTGCAGATTCTCGACCGGCACTGGAAGGAACATCTGGCCAGCATGGACCACCTGCGGCAGGGCATTCACCTGCGCGGCTACGCGCAGAAGAACCCCAAGCAGGAGTACAAGAAGGAAGCCTTCGAGCTGTTCCAGACCATGCTCAACCAGATCCAGCATGAGCTGATCCGCGTGGTGCACAGCTTCGAGGTGCGCCGCGACGACGAGGTGGAGCGTCTGGAAGCGCAGCGCCGCGAGGAAGCCCGCGAGCAGGCGGAAAAAATGAACGCCCGCCAGGAGCAGCTGGCGGCGCCGAGCGCCGACGGCGCCGCGCCGGCGGCGGCCCCGGAGGGGGGCGAAGCGCCGCGCACGGTGGTGCGCGAAGGCCGCAAGATCGGCCGCAACGAGCCCTGCCCCTGTGGCTCCGGCAAGAAGTACAAGCACTGCCACGGCAAGCTGGAATCCTGATATGACACAGACGCAATGGTTTCCGGTGGCCGGGGTCAAGCTGGCCGCCATCGAAGCGGGCATCAAGAAGGCCAATCGCAAGGACCTGGTGGTGATCGAGCTGGCCGAGGGCGGCCGCGCCGCCGGTGTGTTCACCACCAATCGCTTCCAGGCGGCGCCGGTGCAGGTGGCCCGCCGCAATCTTCAGCAGAGCGCGCCGCGCTACCTGATGATCAACACCGGCTACGCCAACGCCGGCACCGGCGACAAGGGCTTCGCCTATTGCGAGGAAACCTGCCTGCTGCTGTCCGAACTGGCCCATTGCGCGCCCTCGGAAGTGCTGCCGTTCTCCACCGGCGTGATCGGCCAGACCTTCCCCATGAAACCCTTCGAGGAAGGGCTGCCGCGGGCCCTGGAAAGCCTGGATGAGCACGGCTGGGGCCGCGCCGCGGAAGGCATCATGACCACCGACACGGTGCCGAAAGTGGCCAGCCGCCGCGTCGAGCTGGACGGCAAAACCGTGACCATCACCGGCATGGCCAAGGGCGCCGGCATGATCAAGCCGAACATGGCCACCATGCTCGGCTTTATCGCCACCGACGCCGCCGTGGCACAGCCGCTGCTGGACCAGTGGGTGAAGCGGCTGGCGGACGCCTCCTTCAACCGCATCACCGTGGACGGCGACACCTCCACCAACGACGCCTGCCTGCTGATCGCCTCCGGCCGTGCCGAGGTGGCCATCGACGACGGCGATTCCCGCCCGGCGGCGCTGCTCTACGAGGCCCTGGAAGCGGTGTTCGTGGAACTGGCCCAGGCGCTGATCCGTGACGCCGAGGGCGCCAGCAAGTTCGTCTCCATCGAAGTGGCCGGCGCGCGCAGCGACCGGGACGCCCAGATCGTGGCGGAGACCATCGGCCATTCGCCGCTGGTGAAGACCGCGCTGTTCGCCTCCGATCCCAACTGGGGCCGGATTCTGGCCGCCGTGGGCCGCGCGCCCATCGACGCCCTGGAGGTGGAGAAGGTGGCGGTGTGGCTGGACGATGTGCAGATCGTCGCCGAAGGCGGCGTGGCCGACAGCTACACCGAGGAGCAGGGCGCGCGGGTAATGGCCCGCCCGGACATCACCATCCGCGTGGACCTGGGCGCCGGCGAAGGCCGTGGCCAGGTCTGGACCTGCGACTTCAGCTACGACTACGTGAAAATCAACGCCGAATACCGCACCTGATCCGATGCCGGCCGCGCCACTGCCTGAAATTGTCGTCGTCGCCGGCATCATCCCGGACGGCGACGACCGTCTCTGCCTGAGCCGCCGTCCCGAGCACAAGCATCAGGGCGGCCTGTGGGAGTTTCCCGGTGGCAAGGTGGAACCCGGTGAGCCGCTGGACCGGGCCCTGGCCCGGGAACTCCACGAGGAGCTGGGCCTGGAGGAGGTGCGCTCCCGTCCCTTCCTGACCGTGCGCCACCGCTACCCGGACCTGCACGTTACCCTGCATTTTCGCGAAGTCACCGCGTTCACCGGTGAGCCTCACGGCCGCGAGGGCCAGCCGGTGGAGTGGGTGCCCCGCAGCGGCCTTTCCGCCCGCGCCTTTCCCGCGGCCAACCGGCCGGTGGCGGTGGCTCTGCAATTGCCGCCGGAGTGGGTGATCCCCCCTGAAACCCTCGACGAAGCCCAGGTGATCGCCGGGCTGTCGCGGCTGGACCCGGCCCGTCAGGGCGTGTATCTGCGTGGCTGGAGCGGCCACCCGGCGGTGGCCGCCGCCTGCCGCGCCCGGGGGCTGCGTTTCTGGATTCGCGATGACGCCGGGGCGGCCCGTCGGGAAGGGGCGTTCGGCCTTCACCTCAGTGGCGAGGGGCTGACGCGGGCGGAACGGGACGGGGCGCCGGGCTTCGATGGCCTGCTGTCGGTGGCCTGCCATGATGCCGCGCAGATCGAGCGGGCCATGGCCCTGGGCGCGGATATGGCCACCCTGTCGCCGGTGCGTGCCACGCCCTCCCATCCGGAAGCGGCGCCTCTGGGCTGGGAAGGCTTCGCCGATCTGATCGCGGGCAACCCGCTGGTGTTCTATGCCCTCGGCGGCGTCGGCCCGGACGACCTGACCACCGCCCGTGCCCACGGTGCCTACGGGGTCGCCGGCATTCGCGGCTTCTGGCCCGCTTGCGTCGATTTGTAGGAGCGGTCGTGGGACCGCTCCTACGACAGATTGTCCAGATCGTCCGTGGGCGCGTCCGGGTCGCCGGCGATGCTGTGCCGCTCCGAGGCCCAATCCCCCAGATCGATCAACTTGCAGCGTTCACTGCAGAACGGCCGCCAGGGGTTGTCGTCCCAGCGCGTGGGTTTCTTGCATTGTGGGCAGGGGTAGGTGCGAGTGGGTTTATCCGCCATGTCGTTCCGCGAGTTTCAGATAGGTTTGGTGCAGCGCTTCCAGGCGCTCATGGAGCAGGGCCAGCGGGCCGTGGTTCTCCACCACGTCGTGGGCCAGGGCGCGCCGTCGCTCGCGCTGCATCTGCGCTTTCATGATCGCCGCCACCTGGGTGTCGGGCACCTGGTCGCGGGCCACGGTGCGGGCCACCTGCACCTCCGGCGGCACATCGATCACCAGAATACGATGCACCATGTCCTTCTGGCTGCCTTCCAGCAGCAGCGGTGACACCAGCACGGTATAGGGGGTGGTGCTGGCGCGGATCTGGCGGTGCAATTCCTCGCCGATGGCGGGGTGGGTGATGGCCTCCAGATCGCGGCGGGCGGCGTCGTCGCTGAACACGATGTCACGCAGGGCACGGCGGTTCAAGGTGCCGTCGGTCTGCAGCACCGGTTCGCCGAACCGGTCGACGATGGCGTCCAGCGCCGGCTGCCCCGGCTCCACCACCCGGCGCGACGCCAGGTCCGCGTCCACCACGGCGATGCCGCGGCCGGCCAGATAATCGGTGGCGGCGGTTTTGCCGCTGCCGATGCCGCCGGTCAGGCCCACTACGAACATAAGCGCTCCTCGGAAAGCGGAAGACGATACAGGAAGCAGGATACAGGATACAGGGGGATCGCGGCTGAAGCCGCTCCTACGCGGGTGTGGTGGGAGCGGCTTCAGCCGCGATAGGCGTTACAGTGCGAACAGCCCGAGATAGCCGCTCACGATTTGCTCGCCCCACAGCAGAGCGATCCAGCCGGCGATGGCCAGGTAGGGGCCGAAGGGAATGCCCTGGCCCCGTTTGACGGCGCCGGTGGCCATCATGGTCAGCGCGAACACCAGCCCCACCACCGACGACAACAGGATCACCAGGGGCAGGTACTGCCAGCCCAGCCAGGCGCCCAGGGCGGCGAGCAGTTTGAAGTCGCCGTAGCCCATGCCTTCCTTGCCGGTGAGCAGCTTGAACACCCAGTACAGGCTCCACAGGGACAGGTAGCCGGCCATGGCGCCGACCACCGCGTCCGCCAGGGTCACCGGCGAAACACCGAGCAGCGCGGCCAACAGACCCGCCCACAGCAGAGGATAGGTGAGATCGTCCGGCAGCAGGGTGGTGTCCAAATCGATCACCGCCAGGGCCAGCAGCGTGAAGCTGGCGTACAGCGTGAACGGCAACCAGATTCCGTAGCCGAATCGCCAGGCGCACAGCGCCGCCACCAGGGCGGTGAGCAGTTCGATGATCGGGTAACGCTTGCTGATGGCGGTGCCGCACTGGCTGCAGCGGCCCTTCAGCGCCAGCCAGCTGAGCACCGGAATGTTTTCGTGCCAGCGGATGCCGTGACCGCAATGCGGGCAGCGCGAGCGCGGCACCACCAGATTGAACACCGGCTCTTCTTCGGCGGGCTGATCCAGCAGCTCCCGGGCCTCCCGCCGCCAGCCGGCTTCCATCATTTTCGGGACCCGATGGATCACCACGTTCAGAAAACTGCCCACCAGCAAGCCGAACAGGGCGGTAACGACGATCAAGGCGGCCGGGTTGGCGGCAAGGTACTGCAAGGGCGTCACGGTCTATACCACGCTGCCGAGTTGGAAGATGGGCAGGTACATGGCGATGATCAGGCCGCCGATCAGCACGCCCAGCACGGACATTATCAGAGGCTCCAGCATGCTGGTCAGGCCGTCCACCATATTGTCCACCTCGTCCTCATAATAGGTGGCCACCTTGGCGAGCATGGCGTCCAGAGAACCGGACTCCTCGCCGATGGCGGTCATCTGCAGGGCCATGGCCGGAAACACCCCGGTGGAGCGCATGGCGAACTGGAGCTGCTGGCCGGTGGCTACGTCGTCCTTCACGCGCAGCACCGCCTTGCGGTAGACCACGTTGCCGGTGGCGCCGGCGCAGGCGTCCAGAGCCTCGATTAAAGGCACACCGGCGGCGAAGGTGGTGGACAGGGTGCGGGCGAAGCGGGCCACCGTGGCCTTATGGGTGATAGGGCCGACGATCGGCAGCCTCAGCAGCAGGCGATCCACCGCATCATGAAAAGATTTTGATCTTTTCCGCCCTTCCACGAAGGCGAAAATCAGACCTGCGCCGATAAACAGAATAGCCAGAAAGTTGGCTTGGAGGCTCTCGGACAAGCCGATCACAAACTGAGTAAAAGCGGGCAGTTCAGCGCCAAAGCTTTGGAACAGCTCCTGAAAAGTGGGTACCACCTTGACCAGCAGAATACCCGTTACGATGATCGCCACCGCAACAACAGCCAGGGGATACTTCACTGCCTTCTTGATCTTGGCTTTCAGGGCTTCTGTTTTCTCTTTATAGAGCGCCACGCGGTCCAGCATGGTCTCCAGGGAGCCGGAGGCTTCCCCGGACTCGATCAGGCTGCAGTAGAGGTCGTCGAACAGGCGCGGTTGTTGGCGCAGGGCGCCGGCGAAATTATTGCCGCCCTCCACGTCCACCTTGAGCTTCATCACCACATCGCGCATGGACGGGTTGTCCAGCCCGTCGGCGACGATCTCGAAAGCCTGCACCAGGGGCACGCCGGCTTTCATCATGGTGGCCATCTGGCGGGTGAACAGGGCGATGTCGATGGGTTTGATCTTTTTCTTGCCACCGAACAGGGACATCTCGCGCTTCTTGACCACCTTCTTGGCGTGAATGCCCTGCTTGCGCAGCTCGGCGCGCACCAGCGCCGGCCCCTTGCCGGACACTTCCCCCTTGACCCTTGAGCCCTTACGGTCGATCCCCTCATAAACGAAGGTGGCCGTCTTTTCCTGTGCCGCGGTTTTTGCCATAGATGTTGCCCCTGCCCCCGATTAATGGCCGCTGGTCACGCGGCTCACCTCCTCGAGGCTGGTGACGCCCTGCATGACCTTGATCAGGCCGGAACGATACAGATCGTTGAACCCTTCCTGGCGGCATTGATCGCCAATCTGGATGGAATTGCCTTCTTCCATGATGATGCGGCTGATGCCGTCGGTGATGCGGACGACTTCGTAGATCCCCACTCGCCCCTTGTAGCCCCCTCTGCATTTATCGCAACCGTCGCTGTGGGGGGCGTAAACAGTAAAGCCGGTTTCCAGGTCGGCGTCCGTGAAACCCATCTCAAGCAGGGATTGCCTGGGCACCGCCACCGGCTCCTTGCAGTGCTCGCAGAGCCGGCGCGCCAACCGCTGGGCGATGATCAGAATCACCGAGGTGGCGATATTGAACGACGGCACGCCCATATTGCGCAGCCGGGTCAGGGTTTCCGGGGCGCTGTTGGTGTGCAGGGTGGAGAGCACCAGGTGGCCGGTCTGCGCCGCCTTGACCGCGATTTCCGCGGTTTCCAGATCGCGAATCTCGCCCACCAGCACCACGTCCGGGTCCTGCCGCAAAAAGGCGCGCAGGGCGGAGGAAAAATCCAGCCCCTGCTTGGGGTTCACGTTGACCTGGTTGACGCCCTCCAGGTTGATTTCCACCGGATCCTCGGCGGTGGAGATGTTGCGCTCCGGCGTATTGAGAATGTTCACGCCGGTATACAGCGATACGGTTTTCCCGGACCCGGTGGGGCCGGTGACCAGGATCATGCCCTGGGGCTTCTGCAGGGCGTCCATGTACATCTGTTTCTGTTCCGGCTCATAGCCGAGGGCGTCGATGCCCATCTTGGCGCTCTCGGGATCCAGGATCCGCAGCACGATTTTCTCGCCGAACAGGGTGGGGCAGGTATTGACCCGGAAGTCGATGGCCCGGGTCTTGGAAATCTTCAGCTTGATGCGGCCGTCCTGGGGTACGCGGCGCTCGGAAATATCCAGGCGCGCCATCACCTTGAGGCGGGCGGCCAGCTTGCTGGCGATGTTCACCGGCGGCTTGGACACGGTCTGCAGGATACCGTCCTGGCGAAACCGCACCCGGTAATTTTTTTCGTAGGGCTCGAAATGCAGGTCCGAGGCGCCGCCCTTGATGGCATCCAGCAACAGTTTATTGACGAAGCGCACGATGGGCGCGTCGTCGGCGCCGGCCGTGTCCTCGCCGCCGGCCTGGGCCGGCGCGGCATCGGCGGTTTCCAGATTGTCCAGATCGTCGTCCAGATTCTCGAACGCCTTGCCTTCCTGCTCCGACTCCACCTGATCGATCCAGCGACGCAGCTTGTCGTCCTCGACGATCACGGTCTCCACGTTGAGGCCGGTGTTGAAGCGGATCTCTTCCAGGGCGGGCAGATTGGTAGGGTCGGACACCGCCACGAACAGCCGGCTGCCGCGGCGCATCAGCGGCAGAATGGTGTGCTTGGTGACCAGCCGGGGGTCGACGATGTCCTTGATGGCGCTGTCGCGGGAAAAGGCATTCAGGTCCACCAGTGGATCGCCGAATTCCTCCGCCGCCGAGCGCGCCACCACCAGGGCGGACACTTTGCCCGCGGCCACCAGATGATGGACCAGCGGTGTTCTGGCCTCGCGGGCCGCCACCGTGGCGGTCTGGGCCGCCTCCATGGACAGGTGGCCTTCCTTTACCAGGCGGCGGGCGAGGCCGCTCAGGGACGATACGGAACTATTCATGGGCCATGGCCGGTCTGATCGGTCTGGTTATGGGAAAAAGGTCTTACCCCCGGCAAGAGATTGGCAGCCTTGCCCGGTGCTGTAAAGAGCGTGGAATCAGACATTTGGCGAACGGAGCTGCGACATTGTCTGAAGCTGACACCCAAGGTCAATAACACTGACAAAGTGTGTCACCCGGTGACAAAAAAAGGCATCCCGAGGGCGCCTTCCCGCCCCGCGATGCCGGACAAATCGGGCGTGAAGGAGTTGGCCCAATAGCTGCATAGAGAGGGCAGGCGCTCGCCTCGGGGGTGGGCACACATAAAAAGTTTCCAGTGTGGAGAGACTGTTATGAAACAAGTGCAGAAGGGTTTTACGCTGATCGAACTGATGATCGTGGTGGCGATCATCGGTATTCTGGCCGCGGTGGCGATCCCGGCTTACCAGGATTATACCCAGCGTACCAAGGTGGCGGGTGCGGTTAGCGGTATTGGCGGCTACAAAACGGCTGTGGCGATGTGTCAGCAAACCGAGGGTACGCTCACCGGCTGCGACTCCGGCACCAACGATATCCCGGCAGCGATCAGCAGCGGCGACGCAGGCGCTACGATTTCCTACGTCGACTCGCTGTCCGTTGCCAACGGTGTGATCAGCATGACCACCACCGCTACCGATTCTTCCGGCAGCAATCTGGCACTGACCATCACTCCGACGCTGCAGGGCGGCACCCTGGACTGGGCCATGAGCGGCACCGGGTGTAGCAGCACCACCGCCGGCCGGGGCATTAACTGCGATAAGAATTAATAGTCTCGTATCAAAGATCTTTATTTTTGATGAGACGCCAAAGACCTTTCCCCGCGGGGAAAGGTCTTTTTTATGCCTTTGAATCGTCAGGGGCATTGAGGTCGGGCCAAGGCTCCCCCCCTGATTTAGTCGCGTTTCTTACTCTCGCTTCGGATGGAGCTCCGAAAGAGCAGGCCAAGGCTGTTGCCTTCGCCAGCGGCCGCTCGGTGGGATACATCAAAAACGACTGAAAATTATCGATAGCCTTGTTCTTCTTTCCAGCGGTGGAGCCCCACCGGCCATAGCCGATATCGCGCGAAAACGCCTCCGTGGAGACGACGTAGTTCTTCGACGGTCAGGTCCGCCGCGTCTCTCGTCAGGTTCTTTTGATCACGCCAGCCAAGGATGTTCAGGGCGCCGTTTCTTATCGCGCATCTGGTCTGGCTGAGAGAGGCAGGGCAGCCGGTCTTCATCGCTTGAGAGTTGAGCGGCTAAAATGGCTGCCAAGGTGGCTGGATTTGTCAGTGCTTGTTCGGCGGAGTAAACCAACGGTGATAACACGCTAACGATAGCCTTGTTCCTCTCTCCAGCGGCGGAACTCCGCCGGCCGCAGGCCATATCGCGCGAGAACGCCTTCGTGGAGACGACGCACTTCTTCGACGATCAGGTCCGCCACATTTCTCCTGTCTTCATCGGAAGCCAGGTCCGCCAGGCTTTGTTCGATCACGTCGAGAGGGTTGCTCTCAGCCTGGAGCACCACCTCCCGGACTGTTTCCTTGATTCTTTGACGCCACATCAGGCGCAGAGGATCTGGCTCCGCCAGATCCCGTTTGATTGCCAGGTATTCCTGTGTGGAACGTTCATAAGCCCAGAGATAGAGGTCGCGAAGAAGTTCGACGCGCGTCAGTTCGTATATCCCCAGTATGGCCCGGCTATAGGCTTGTTCCGGAACGCCCAGAAAGGTGAGCGGACAGAGGTTGGCGCGGATAAGCGGCAGGTTGGCGGCCAGGCGTGAAGTGCGTTTATTGATGTCGGCAAAAGGCTGCAGATAAGGAAGATGCACCATGGAGAAAAAGGATTGCTCGAAGGGGTCTTCGATACGTGCCAGCTTGTCCAGCAGCAAGTCCAGGTCTTCTTCGATGCGGGCCGGGGTGTCCAGCGGACGGTACACGCTTTTGCCAATTTCTACCCGGTGTTGCCGTGGGCGGCCTTCGTCGGCGGGGTTTGGCAGCAAATTTTCCGATAAAGCAGCGTGCAGGTTGAGCAGTGTGTGTCGGTTGAAATCGACCAGATCGGCATTGTCCACCAGCAGTTCGATGGCCGCTTTGTGGTTGAGGATCATCTGGGTTTCGGCGGCGGCTTTTCCGATCGCGGCCTGGCCATGCTCGATAAGCTCCCGGGTGTCCAGACGAGAGTAGGTGTTGCCTTCCAGGTGGCTGGAGGCCCAGGAGAGGTCGATCAGCAGGCGATCCAGGATGGCGCGACCGTAAGTGCCCGCCGGACGCTCGATTTGGCCAGTATCTCCCATGGCATGAAGCTGTCGCCTTACTGGCTCTGGCAGGTAGCGAGTCTTATTGGGCTGATAGGCATCCAGGAATTCTCGCTGGTATCCCACCGGCGCTCGCGCTTCAAGGGGCTGATCCACGTAAGCGAGGATGTCCCGGCTGTCGGCGGACAGGGGGATGTGAGAAGGAAAGCGGTCCGTTTCAGTGTCTTGGGGGGGCGGCGGGATGGCTCTGTAGCGGCGGGCGCGGGCGGCGCCTTCCGCCCGCACTTTATGTTGAGCAACCAGTGCGGATAGCCATCGCTGGAGCGTGCGCCGAGGGACGGTGGGGTGCATCTCCAGGAGCTGGCCGATGCTGAGACCGGCGGGGTGTGATTGGAGGCTTTGATGGATGGCGTCCGGTGAGCTCATATGGCGCGATTTTCCACTTTAGGTGGCGCGATTCTGGCACGAAGCCAAGAACCGCGCCACTTCAATGGCGCGATTCCACCTCAGTTCAAAACCCGGTAACCCCGCCCACGCATGCAATTCTTAAGCACCTGCTGCTTCTCCTGCTGAGCCCCGCCGGCCTTGCTGGCGCCGCCCACCACCGCGCCGCCGCCGGCCATGGTGGCGGCGGTGCCGGAGTTGCCGAAAATGGCGCCGAGCAGGCCGCCGATCACGGCGCCACCCACGGCGCCTTCGGCGGCGTCACGGCCGGTGCCGACCTGGTCGGCGGTGGCCTGGCAGTCGGCCAGATCCTGCTGGTACTGCGCTTCGTCCACGTTCTGTTTGTCGACGATGACGCGGTCGGTGGAGGCGCAGGCGCTGAGCAGCAGGGTGCCGAGGGTCAGCGTGGCGAGAGTACGGGGAAAGGGAGGGCGCATAGTGGGCTCCTTGGCGCGAGGCCGGCCTGGGTCAGGCCCTTATCATAGGAGCTCGCCCGCCGGGCGACCAGCGGGCGGGGGCACGGTTTAACAGGGTTTTAAGTGGGCGGTGAGGCCCGGGCCGGGTCAGTCAGATTGTTGAAGTGCGATCCGCGCGAATTCCGCCAGATCATCCAGATGACGCTCGATGATGGCCACGACGATGGGCAGCTGCATCTTTTGATAATTGTGTACGGCGGTATTGCGGAAGCCCACCATCTTTCTGAGTACTTCGCCCAGCCTGTCCTCGATATAGGCGCTTTTGACCAACAGGTCGAACAGGTCTCCGGAGCTTTGTGGCACACCCAGGCGATTCCGTTTCACCAGGTAGGCTGCCAGATCAATGGCGGCTTCGCAGGCGCGCTGGATATTCAGAATCGCGGCGTCCTGCCGGGTGAAATCCTGCGAAAAATGTGGGCCGGCATTGCGGTACTCCTCCCGAGCCCGGTTGCAGCAATGCTCAATGGTGGCCGCCTTATTGACAATAACGTCATCGACCATAGACGGACCCCGTTTCCCGAATCCGTTCGATGATGGGGCGCCGGATGATTTCCCAGTCCCAGTATTCGCGCTGGGCGGCGGAGACAAAAAGGTCGCCGGCGTGATCGGCCTGCCACAATATCCGCCCTTTACTGACCACCTGATACTTCATAACCGTGCTGGCCTGCCTGAGGTCCACCAGGTCGACGGCGCGTCCGGCCTTGCCGGCCAGCGTTGAGGACAGTTCCCATAGCAGCAGGGGGTCAAGGGGGCGGTCGCTCAGAAGCGCGATATCCAGATCACTGTCCTCACCGTCGGAGTGGTCCGCCGCGCTGCCGAACAAGAATACGGCGCGCAGCTCCGTGAGGGTATCGTGGAGCAGCTTTACCAGCGCATCAAGATCATGGCCCATAAGGTTCGCCATCGGGAGGCAAGTCGAGATACCGATACTACCCGTCGGTGCCGACCCGTCAAAGTGGTGGGTCGACCAGTCGCAGCGACAGATCCACCGCCTGCACGTTCTTGGTCAGGGCGCCGGAGGACAGGTAGAGGTCCCGGTGGCCGGGCAGGGCGCGGGCGTCTTCCAGGGTGCAGTTGCCGGACACTTCCAGGGCGCTTTGCGGGGCCAGATCCACGGCCTCGGCGATCATCGCCGGGGTGAAGTTGTCGAGCATGATCTGGTCCGGTTCCAGGGCGGCGGCCTCGCGCAGCTCGTCCAGGTTTTCCACTTCCACGATGATCTTCTTGCCCGGGCCCTGTTCGCGGGCGGCGCGGATGGCGTCGGTGATGGAGCCGCAGGCGGCGATGTGGTTTTCCTTGATCAGGAAGGCGTCGTACAGACCCAGCCGGTGATTCTGGCAGCCGCCGCACAGCACCGCGTATTTCTGGGCGTCGCGCAGCCCGGGCAGGGTTTTGCGGGTATCCAGGATGGTCACCCGGGTGCCGGCCACGGCGTCGGCGTAGCGGCGCGCGGTGGTGGCGGTGGCCATCAGGGTCTGCAGGAAGTTCAGGGCGATGCGTTCGCCGGTAAGGATGCGCCGGGCGTTGCCGCGCAGGGTGCAGAAGGTGGTGCCGGGTTCCAGCAGGTCGCCATCGCGGGCGTGCCATTCCAGCGTGACGCCGCCCAGCTGACGAAACACTTCCTCGGCCCAGGCGCTGCCGCACAGCACCGCTTGCTCGCGGGTGAGGATGGTGGCGGTGGCGGTGCTGCCCTCGGGGATCAGGCCGGCGGTCAGGTCGCCGTCGCCCAGGTCCTCCTCGATGGCGAAGGCCACGGTGCGTTGCAGATGGCGTCGGGCATACTCTGGCAGAAGGGCGCCGGGGCGACCCTCGCTGGGAAGCGGGGCGTCGGTGTGCGGGGTGCGTTCATTCATGGCGTTCGAAAAACTCTTTGCTCAGGCGCACCACCACGGGTGCCAGTAATAACAGGGCGATCAGGTTGGGTACCGCCATCAGGATGTTCATGATGTCGGCCAGGGCCCAGACCAGGTCCAGGCCCACGGTGGCGCCCACCGGCACCATCAGCACCCAGACCACGCGGAACGGTAGCACCGCCCGCTCGCCGAACAGATACTGGGTGCAGCGCTCGCTGTAGAGGCTCCAGCCAAGCAAGGTGGTGAAGGCGAACACCGCCAGGCCACAGACCACCACCACGTCACCCAGGTCGCCAAAGGTGGTGGCGAAGGCGGCGGTGGACAGCGGCGCGCCTTTTGCGCCACTGGTCCAGGCCCCGGAGGCGACGATGGCCAGACCGGTGACGGAGCATACCACGATGGTGTCGATAAACGTGCCAAGCATGGCGATGCTGCCCTGGCGGGCCGGGTGGTCCGTGTTGGCGGAAGCGTGGGCGATGGGGGCGCTGCCCAGGCCCGCTTCGTTGGAAAAGATGCCCCGCGCCATGCCGAAGCGGATGGCTTCCTTGACCGCCGCCCCGGCGAAGCCGCCGGCGGCGGCGGTGCCGGTGAAGGCATCGTTGAAGCACAGGGCCAGGGCGGCGGGCAACTGGGCGGCGTGATCGGCAAGCACGAACAGCCCGGCCAGCAGATAGGTCAGGGCCATGAAGGGCACGATAAAGGTGGCCACCCGGGCGATGCGCTTGACCCCGCCGAGCACCACCAGCGCCACCAGCACCGCCAGGGTCAGGCCAGTGGCCCAGGTGGGCACGCCGAAACTGTCGTTCAGGCCGTGGGCCACGGAGTTGGCCTGCACGGTGTTGCCGATGCCAAAGCCCGCGAACATGCCAAAAAACGCGAAGATCAGCGCCAGCCAGGCCCAGTTACGGCCCAGGCCATTGCGGATGTAATACATGGGGCCGCCCACGTACTGGCCGCGCTGGTCCTTCTCGCGATAGTGCACCGCCAGCAACGCCTCCGCGTATTTGGTGGCCATGCCCACCAGGGCGATGAGCCACATCCACACCAGGGCGCCGGGCCCGCCGGAATGGATGGCAGTGGCCACGCCGACGATATTGCCGGTGCCGATGGTGGCCGACAGGGAGGTGGCCAGGGCGGCCCCGGCGGCGATGGTGCCTTCACCGGTGGCCGGCGCGAACACCTGCCGGAAACCGAACGCCAGCCGCCGCAGGGGCAGGAACGCCAGTCGCAGGGTGAGGTACACGCCGGTGCCGGCGATCAGGATCAGCGCCGGCCAGCCCCAAAGCACTTCGCTGATGGCTTTGAGAGTGGTGATAAGCTCGCTCATGGTGGATCTTCCCCGATGCGGTTGGGCATTATTGTTGACGGTTCGCGAGCACAAAGAGTAGGTAAATCCGCCGCCGGGTGAAAGCGCCGGGGTGTCGCTCATCCCAAAGGCTCAAGCTGCAAACTGGTTCAAAATACCGATGCGCGCGGCGTGTTAGCGTGTTACCTGTGTGAGGCAACCATGAGCAAACGGCGAGCGATCAATTCGGTTAAGCAACTCGTTGCGCTCGACCGCTGCTCTTCGACCCCATTCCGACCATCGCCCGGCGCGAAGGAAGACGAATTCCCATGGCCAAGGTAACGCGATTAACACCGATCGAGGGCGGCCGTCGCGCCGATCAGGCGCGGCGGGAGCAGGTGCTGCCGCGCCCCCTGGAGACGGTGCGTGACCATGTTCTGGAACGCTGCGGCACCATGCTGTCCGACATGCTCGACGGCGCCGACGACACCCTGTTCGACCTGGCCGACAAGGAAACCGACCGCGAGCGGGACCGTTACTTCGACGCCATGCGCGAACTGCGCATTCAACGGGCGGGCATCGAGGCCGGCTTTCGCCGGGCGTTGCAGCGCGTGTTTCAGGACACCGGCCGGGACCCGGACACCGGCCCCCGGGTCAGCGACCGGGTGGACGTGGAAAACCTCTCCCTGGTGCAACACGACGAGCTGGAAATCTCGGTGGCCCTGGACAATCTGGGGCGCCGTGCCCGCAGCGGCTGCGAGGAGGCCCTGGGCGCCTTCCGCCACCGGGTGGAGTACCTGTTCGAGGGCCAGCGGCGCATCACCGAGAAGAACAACCCCCTGGAGCCGCGCAACCTGGCGGCCTGTTTCGCCGAGGGACTGGAACGTCTGGCCCTGGACATCCGCGCCCGTCTGATCGTGCTCAAGCTGTTCGAGCGGGTGGTGATGGACGAAGCCTGCGCCCTGGTGGGCGAATCCAACCGCCTGCTGGCCGACGCCGGTGTACTGCCCGCCATGAAGGAAGCGCCGTTGCCCACCGGGGGCCGCGCGCCGTCGTCCGGCGCCACGCCGGCCCGCCGCCAGGAGCCCGCCGCCGGCGAACCGGCCCCGGCTCCGGCCGCCGGCGGCGCCGGCGCGGCGCCCGGCAACGATCAGATGTTCGGCCTGCTGCAGGAATTGCTGACCACCCTGCGCGGGTTCGGTGCCACCGGCACGCCCGCCGCCGCGCCCCCGGCCGTGACACCGCCGGCGTCCGGCATGGCGGTGCTGCACAACGGCCAGCCCTATTTCAACGGTGCGCCGCTGGCCGGCGATGCCCGGGTGGAGGCGGTCAGCAGCCAGGATCTGTTCGCGCTGCTCACGCGTCTGCAGCGTCTTGAGCAGGCGCTGGAGGGGCCGGCCCTGGCCGAGCGCAACCTCAAGGAAGAACTCAGCGACCTGCTCGACAGCGAGCACGGCGAGGCGATCCACGCCTTGGAGCAGGCCGATGACGACGTCATCAATCTGGTCTCCATGCTGTTTGATTTTATTCTCGACGATGAGGGCCTGCCGGCGGAGATCAAGGCGCTGATCGGCCGGCTGCAGATTCCCCTGTTGAAGGTGGCCATCGTCGACAAGACCTTCTTCAGCAACGACGAGCACGACGCCCGGCTGTTGCTCAACACCCTGGCCCGGGCGGGCAGCCAGTGGGATCCGCAGCAGGGCCGTGACGATGAACTCTACCGCCGGATCGACCGGGCGGTGCACGCCATCATCGACGATTACGACGAGGACGCGGGCCTGTTCCGCGACCTGCTCGACGATTTTGATGCGTATTTCCGCGCCCAGCACGACCGCGCCGAGCGCGTCGCCGAGCGGGTCCGCGAGGCGGAAGAGGGCAAGGCCCGCGCCGAGCAGGCGGGCGAGGCGGTGGGCGCCGTGATCGATGGGCGGCTGGCCGGCCGATCGGTGCCGGACGTGGTGGTGCGGCTGTTGCGCCAGGGCTGGCAGCAGGTGCTGTATCTGACCTGGTTGCGGGACGGCCCGGACAGCGACGCCTGGCGCCGCCAGGCCAAGGTGGTGGACGCGCTGGTATGGAGCGTGCTGCCGCACCGGGATCGGGCCGAGCTGCAACGGCTGCGGGACCTGGCGCCCAAGCTGCGCCGGGCGGTACGGCACGGGCTGGCCGGCATCGAATACGACGCGGCCGAGACCGGCGCTTTGCTGGACGAACTGGCGGGGGTCCACGACGCCCTGCTGGAAGGGCTGGACACCGACCGGGTCACCGTGCCCCGGGTGGAGGCGTCCAAGGTGGCGGAGACCGCGCCGGAGTATGAACCGCAACCGCCGCTGCCCGACGACCACGAGCAGGTACGCCGGGCGCGGGCGCTGCGCGCCGGCCAGTGGGCGGAATTCGACGACCCGGAAGGTGCCCGGCGTGCCAAGCTGGCGGCCAACATTCGCGACGGCGCCAAGCTGGTGTTCATCAACCGGCGGGGCATCAAGGTCGCCGAGTACGACGCGGCCGCCCTGGGCGCCGCCCTGGAGCGTGGCGAGGTGCGTCTGATCGAGGAAGGCGCTCTGTTCGACCGGGCTCTGGAAGCGGTGATCGGCGACCTGCGTCGCCGGCATCAGGGGTCGGCTGAAAGTTAAAGCCCCGCCGGCGCATTGTCCCCGCTTGCAGCTGGCAGCTGGCCGCCCGAAACTACCCCCATGCTCACCCTCACCGACCACTGGATCGATCAGGCGCGCCGGGTGCCGTCCCCCAACTTCAACGAGCGGCCGGACCCGGAGGACATCGCCCTGGTGGTGATCCACAACATCAGCCTGCCGCCGGAGCGCTTCGGCGGCCCCTGGATCGAAGCGTTCTTCCAGAACCGCCTGGACCCGGACGCCGATCCCTATTTCCGGACCCTCCGCGACCTCAAGGTGTCGTCCCACTTCCTGATCCGTCGCGACGGCGAACTGGTGCAGTTCGTGGCCTGCGACCGGCGCGCCTGGCACGCCGGCGTGTCCCGCTGGCGCGGCCGGGACAACTGCAACGACTTTTCCCTGGGCATCGAGCTGGAGGGCGCCGACCGGATTCCCTACGAGGATGCCCAGTACCGCCGCCTGAATGCCCTGCTGGACGCCCTGATCGCCCATTACCCCAAGCTGTCCCGCGACACCCTCACCGGCCACGAACATATTGCCCCGGGCCGCAAAACCGACCCCGGCCCGGCGTTCGACTGGGCGCGCCTGCCGCCAGCTTGAACGGCCCGGTGGCCGGTGCGCCTGGACCGCGCCGGCCGGTGCCGTATGATGCGGAGAACGGTCCGTTCGGAGATCCGCGACAATGAAACTGTTGGTATTGCTGCTGGCGCTGGTACTGCGCCGCCGGGACGGCGGCTGGCCGGCCTGGCTGGTCCGCGAAGATCGACACCGCCGCTTTCTCGCCGCCCTGGCGCCGGCCAGCGGCGTGCCGGGCTGGTGGCTGGCGGTGGCCTTGCCGGCGCTGCTGGCGGCTCTGCTGTTCGCCTGGTTTGACGGCCTGCTTGGCGCCCTGGCCACGCTGCTGCTGGGGACACCCCTGTTGCTCTGGCTGATTGGCGTGGACAGTGAATTCCGGCACCTGGACAACCTGCTGGTGCGCGGTCGCATGAACGACCGGGAGGCCCTGGCGGCGGGCGCCGCCGAAGCCTTCGAACACCCCGCCGGCGCCTGCGACGGGGACTGGTTCGACGGCCTCTGCGGGCGGGTGCTGGAGCGGGCGGCGCTGCTGTTCGCGGTGGTGTTCTGGCTCACCGTGCTGGGCTTCGGCGCCGCCGTTCTGCTGGTGCTCAACCGGGCCTGGTTGCGCCGCGATCCGGACGCCGGCGACTGGGCCCGCAGCCTGGACGCGGCCCTGTGCTGGATACCGGCCCGGCTGACGGTGCTGGCGCTGGCTCTGGTCGGCCACTTCGGGGCGGTCACCGCCGCCGCCGCCGGACGCCTGTGGCGGCTGGACGACGGCCGTGAGCTGCTCGGCGCCGTGGCCGCCGCCGCGGTGGCGCGGGAAACCGAAGGCCGGGACAGCCCGTTCCAGCACGGTGTGGACCGGCTGGAGGCGCTGCAGGGGCTGCTGCTGCGGGCCCTGGCGGTGTGGCTGATCTTCGCCGCGCTGTGGGTTTTGCTGCCGGACTGAGCCCGCGGCGAAGGTCGGCGATCTTGTTGCAATTTCCGGTCCGGCGGTGCGTGGCCGGGCAGTCACGCAAACTGGTAGTATACCGAGACGGCCTATTTACCCAGGCCGTTTCCTTTCCTTGCCGGTGTGGTGATCCCGCGCCGGCCTTGGCAACGCGATAAAGGACGCACGCCCATGCAGAAAAGAAATTTTTTCGATGATGCCGACCCGGCGGAAACGCGGGAGTGGCTTGAGGCCCTGGAATCGGTGCTGGAGCGGGAGGGGCCGGAACGGGCCGTCTGGCTGCTGGAAACCCTTACCAATGAAGCCCAGGAACAGGGCGCCATCCGTGCCCACCTGAACACCCCCTATCTGAACACCATCGCGCCCAAGGACGAAGCGCCGATCCCCGGCGACATCTACATGGAACGGCGGATCCGTTCGCTGATCCGCTGGAACGCCCTGGCGATGGTGGCCAAGGCCAACATGGACGACGACGAACTGGGCGGTCACATCGCCAGCTTCGCGTCCTCGGCCACCCTGTACGACATCGGCTTCAGCCACTTTTTCCATGCCCCCCACGACGACAATCCCGGTGACCTGGTGTACTACCAGGGCCATTCGGCGCCGGGCATCTACGCGCGGGCCTATCTGGAAGGCCGCATCAGCGAAGACCAGATGGACAACTTCCGCCGCGAAGTGGACGGCAAGGGCCTGTCCTCCTACCCGCACCCCTGGCTGATGCCGGACTTCTGGCAGTTCCCCACCGTGTCCATGGGCCTCGGCCCGATCCAGGCCATCTACCAGGCCTACGTCATGAAGTACCTGCAGAACCGGGAGCTGATCCCGGATCGCAAGCGCAAGGTCTGGGCGTTCCTGGGCGACGGCGAAATGGACGAACCGGAATCCCTGGGCGCCCTGTCCATGGCCGGCCGCGAGCAGCTCGACAACCTGGTGTTCGTGGTCAACTGCAACCTGCAGCGCCTGGACGGCCCGGTGCGCGGCAACGGCAAGATCATTCAGGAACTGGAAGGCCTGTTCCGGGGCGCCGGCTGGAATGTGATCAAGGTGGTCTGGGGCCGGCTCTGGGACCCGCTGCTGGAGAAGGACACCGAGGGCCTGCTGCGCCGCCGCATGGAAGAAGCGGTGGACGGCGAATATCAGGCCTACAAGAAAGAAGGCGGCGCCTACACCCGCGAGCATTTCTTCGGCAAATACCCGGAGCTGAAGAAAATGGTCGAGCACATGAGCGATGAGGACGTGTACCGCCTGAACCGGGGCGGCCACGACCCGTTCAAGGTGTACGCGGCCTACCATCAGGCGGTGAACAGCGACCGGCCCACGGTGATCCTGGCCAAGACCGTGAAAGGCTACGCCACCGGCGCCGGCGAGGCGGTCAACAAGGCCCACCAGATGAAGAAGATCGATCTGGACAGCCTCAAGGAATTCCGCGACCGCTTCGATATTCCGCTCAGCGACGAGCAGCTCAAGGATCTGCCGTACTACCATCCGGGCGCCGACTCCCCGGAAATGCGCTACATGAACGAGCAGCGCGAAAAGCTGGGCGGCTACATGCCGGTGCGCCGGCGCGAGGCCAGCCAGCCGCTGACCATGCCCGGCCTGGACATCTTCCAGAACTTCCTGGAAGGCAGCGGCGACCGCGAGCTGTCCACCACCATGGCGTTCGTGCGCATGCTCAGCGCGCTGATCAAGGACAAGAACATCGGCAAGCGGGTGGTGCCCATCGTCCCCGACGAGGCGCGTACCTTCGGCATGGAAGGCATGTTCCGCCAGCTTGGCATCTACTCCTCCAAGGGCCAGCAGTACCAGCCCGAGGACGCCGGGCAGATGATGTTCTACCGGGAAGACAAGAAGGGCCAGATCCTGGAGGAGGGCATCAACGAGGCCGGCGCCATGAGCGCCTGGATCGCCGCCGCCACCAGCTACAGCGTGCACGACTTCACGCTGATCCCGTTCTTTATCTACTACTCCATGTTCGGACCGCAGCGCACCGGCGACCTGTGGTGGGCCGCCGGCGACAGCCAGGCCCGTGGCTTCCTGCTGGGCGGCACCGCCGGGCGTACCACGCTCAATGGCGAGGGCCTGCAGCACCAGGACGGCCACAGCCATATCCTGACCAGCACCATCCCCAACTGCGTGAGCTACGACCCCACCTACGCCTACGAGCTGGCGGTGATCCTGCAGGACGGCCTGCGCCGCATGTATCAGGACCATGAGAATGTGTACTACTACCTCACCCTGATGAACGAGAACTACCAGCACGGCGCCATGCCGAAGGGCGCCGAGGAAGGCATCCGTAAGGGCATGTACCTGCTGCGCGAAGGCAAGGGCAAGAGCGGCAAGAAAGCCAAGCGGGTGCAGCTGCTCGGTTCCGGCACCATCCTGCGCGAAGTGGAAGCGGCCGCCGAGCTGCTGCGCGAGGACTTCGGCGTGGCCGCCGACGTCTGGAGCGTGACCAGCTTCAACGAACTGCGCCGCGAAGGGCTGCGTGCCGACCGCGACCGCATGCTCAAGCCGGACATGAAGGTGGCGCCCACCTGGGTTGAACAGTGCCTGGACAAGCGCCAGGGCCCGGTGATCGCGTCCACCGACTACATCAAGGCCTACGCCGACCAGATCCGCCCCTGGGTGAAAGCGCCCTACACGGTGCTCGGCACCGACGGGTACGGCCGCAGTGACTCCCGCGCCAAGCTGCGCAGCTTCTTCGAAGTGGACCGCTACTTCGTGGTGCTGGCGGCACTGAGCGCGCTGCGTGACCAGGGCGAACTGGACGCCGCCACCGTCAAGGAGGCGATCAAGAAATACGGCATTGATCCGGAAAAACCCTATCCGGTGACGCACTGAACTCTCAGAAGGAGTGACCTGTGAGCAAGGAAACCATCCGGGTACCCGATATCGGCAGCAGTGATCCTGTTGACGTGATCGAGGTGTCCGTCAAGAAAGGCGACAGCGTCGAGGCCGAAGACACCATCGTGGTGCTGGAATCGGACAAGGCGTCGCTGGAAGTACCCTGCCCCAAGGCGGGCAAGGTGCTGGAACTGAAAGTAAAAACCGGCGACCAGGTGAAGGAGGGCGACCCGCTCCTGGACCTGGACGTGGCCGGTGAAGACGGCGGCGACG
Source organism: Alloalcanivorax marinus (assembly GCF_016906305.1). Lineage (GTDB taxonomy): Bacteria > Pseudomonadota > Gammaproteobacteria > Pseudomonadales > Alcanivoracaceae > Alloalcanivorax > Alloalcanivorax marinus. The sequence continues at coordinate 43,314 of NZ_JADDOL010000002.1, read as the reverse complement.
ATTCTGGCGACGAAGCCGGCGACGATGAGTCCAAGGGCGAAGCGTCCGACGAGGAAGCCTCTGATAAAGAAGCGCCCGATCAGCAGGACGACGCCGACGACGCCGACCAGCAAGACGACGAGTCCGCCGCCAAACCGGCGGCCGGCGGCACCCGCACGGTGGCCGCGCCGGACCTGGGCGACATCGATGCCGCCGAGATCATCGAGATCAATGTGGCCGAGGGCGACAGCGTCGAGGCCGAGCAGACCATCCTGGTGATCGAATCCGACAAGGCGTCCCTGGAAGTGCCCAGCCCGGAAGCGGGTACGGTGAAGAAACTGCTGGTGAAGGTCGGCGACAAGATCGGCACCGGCACCGACCTGATGGAACTGGAAACCGCCGGCGGTGGTGACGCCTCCGCGCAGAGCGCCTCCGATAAAGGGGCTTCAGAGAAAGAGTCCGGCGAGAAAGGCGGCTCGGAAAAAGCCGCCCGCTCCCGCAAATCCGACCTGGACGAAAAGCCCTCGGAAGCCGGCCGCCAGAGCGCCGCCCCGGAAACTCCGGAACGGTCCCAGGGCAAACCGTCCGCGTCGGTGCACGCCGGCCCGGCGGTGCGCAAGCTGGCCCGGGAAACCGGCATCGACCTGGCCGACGTGCCGCCCAGCGGGCCCAAGGACCGCATTCTCAAAGAAGACGTGCACGCGTTGATCAAGCGGCGTTTGGAAAACCCGCCCGCCGCCGGCGGCGCCGGGGCGCCGGACCTGCCGGAGATCGACTTCAGCGAGTTCGGCCCGGTGGAGCGTCAGGAGCTCAACAAGCTGCGCAAGGTGGCGGCCAAGAACCTGCACCGCAGCTGGATCACCATTCCCCATGTGACCCAGTTCGACGAGGCCGACATCACCGAGCTGGAAGCCTTCCGCAAGAGCCAGAACAAGGCTCTGGAAAAAGAAGGCGTGAAGCTCACCATGCTGGCCTTCCTGGTCAAGGCCTGCGCCAACGCGCTGCGCGAGTTTCCGCGCTTCAACAGCTCCCTGGAGCTGGGCGGCGAGGCGCTGATCATGAAGGACTACGTGCACATCGGCATCGCCGTGGACACGCCCAATGGTCTGGTGGTGCCGGTGATTCGCGATGCCGACAAGAAAGGGCTCAAGGACATCGCCCTGGAAATGGGCGAGCTGGCCGGCAAGGCCCGGGACCGCAAGCTGTCACCGGCGGATATGAAGGGGGCCACCTTCAGTATCTCGTCGCTGGGCGGCATCGGCGGCACCGCCTTTACCCCCATCGTCAACTGGCCGGAGGTGGCGATCCTGGGTGTCAGCCGTTCCGACACCAAGCCGGTGTGGGACGGGCAGACGTTCCAGCCGCGGCTGACGCTGCCGTTGTCGCTGTCCTATGATCACCGCGTGATCGACGGGGCCGACGCGGCGCGTTTCACCAGCTATCTGAGCCAGTTGCTGAGTGATATGCGGCGGGCTTTGTTGTAACGCCGGGTCGTTAAAACCATGGCGGCTGAAGCCGCTCCTACGCTCTGTGTAGGAGCGGCTTCAGCCGCGATTTTTTTGCAACGCTGGCGGCTTATTCCTTGCCGCGACGCTCCTGCATTTTTTCCTTCCGCTCTTCCCATTTCTCCCGGCGCTTCTCGCGCATTTCTTCCGCTTTTTCCCGCTGCTCCGGCGTCAGCACCGCCTCGATGCGGGATTGGGTTTCATCGTGCAGGGCACGCATTTTCTGACCCTGCTCCTCCATGATGGTCTTGATGCGCGCCTGCTGGTCGGCGTTCAGGTCCAGTTCCCTGGCCATGTGTTCGACCATACGTTCCGCATGAGGGCGATCCGGATTCGGGCCGGGTTTCGGGCCGGCCATCACCGGGCCGGCCAGGGCGACCCCGGTGACCAGGGCAAGAGCGACGGTGGTGATCTTTTTCATGGGGCTTCTCCTTGAAGCGATTCGATTCACCGTCAGTGTCGCCGGGAATTGTGCAGCCACTATGCAGGAATCGTGAAACCCATCGCGACTGAAGTCGCTCCTACACCACACCCTTCTGTAGGAGCGAATTCAGTCGCGATGGGCCGCTAGGCGTCGTCGGGGGTTTGCAGGCGGTAGCCCACGCCGTAGACGCTGCCGATCCAGTCGTGATCGCCGGTGAGCCCTTCGCTGAGCTTGCGCCGCAGCTTGCGGATATGGCTGTCGATGGTGCGGTCGGAGACCACCCGGTGGTCCGGGTAGATCACGTCCATCAACTGGTCCCGGCTCCAGATGCGGCCGGGCTGGCGGGCCAGGGTGGCCAGCAGTTCGAATTCGATGGCGGTGAGCGGCACCCGGGCACCGCCGTGCACCGCCTCGAAGCGGTGCCGGTCGAGCTCCAGGCCGGGCCCGTCGTCGCGGGCCTCGCCCCGGGCCCGGCGCAGCACCGCCTTGACCCGCGCCACCACCTCGCGGGGGCTGAACGGCTTGCAGATGTAATCGTCGGCGCCGATTTCCAGGCCCAGCAGGCGGTCCACTTCCTCCACCCGGGCGGTGATCATCAGCACCGGCACGTCGGAGAAGCGGCGGATCGCCTTGCACACTTCCATGCCGTCGCCGTCCGGCAGCATCAGGTCCAGCAATACCGCGTCGAAGCGGCCGTCGCGCACGCGTTGTTCCGCTTCCCGGGCGCTGGCGGTGTGCTCCGGCTGGAAATGGCTGTGGCGCAGGTAATCGGCCAGCAGCTGGGCGAGACGCGGCTCGTCTTCCACGATCAGGATGTTCGCCATTCTCGTTTCCTTTATTTGAGCCCCTTTGCCCGGGGCGCCCTGCCGCGCGGGGTTCCGCCGGCCGCTGCTACGCACTGCCCGGCAGGCGTACGGTGATGCGCAGGCCGCCCAGCGGGCTGTGGGCCGCGCTCATGGTGCCGCCGTGGGCTTCCACGATGCGCTGGCCGATGGCCAGCCCCAGGCCGGCGCCGCCGGTGTTCCGGTTGCGCGAGCTTTCCACCCGGTAAAGGTGGTCGAACAGACGCGGCAGCGCGTCGTCGGGCACGCCGGGGGCGCTGTCGTCCAGGGTCAGCCGCCACTGGTCGCCGTCGGCCTCCAGCGTCAGCCGTACCCGGCCGCCTTCGTCGGTGTACTTGAGGCTGTTCTGCAGCAGGTTGTCCAACAGCTGCCGCAGCCGCACCGGGTCGCCGCTGATCGGCGCCGGCGGCAGGGAGGCCTCCAGGGTCACACGGCGCCGTTCCAGGGCCGGGCGCACCGCGTCCACGGCATCCTCGCAGAGGCTGTCCAGATCCAGGGGGCGGAAGTGGTAGCGCAGGTTGCCGGCGTCGGCCAGGGCCAGGTCGTGCAGGTCGTTGACCAGATGGGTGAGCTGGCGCACCTGGGCTTCCAGGGCGGCGATGCCGTCCTGATTGAGCGGGCGCACGCCGTCCACCATGGCTTCCAGTTCGCCCTGCAACACCGACAGCGGCGTGCGCAGTTCATGGGCGATGTCCGAGAACCAGCGCTGGCGGGCCCGGCGGCCCTGGTCCAGCCGTTCGCCCAGGCCGTTCACATGACGGATCAACTGGCCGATCTCGTCGCGGCGCGGGCTGGTCAGGCGCGCCTCATATTCCCCCTCGCGCAGGCGCCGGGTGTGGCGGGTCAGCGCGGTCACCGGCGCCACCAGGTGGCGGGCCAGCAGCCAGGACACCAGCAGCGACAGGCCCAGCCCCACCAGCGCCATGGTCGACATAAAACGCAGCAGCCGCTCCTGGAAGCGGCGGTCCAGTTTGTCGCGGATCGCCTCCTGGTCCGGATAGGCGAGCCAGCCCACCACGGCGTCGCCGACCCGGATCGGCACCTGCTCGCTGAGCCGGGACGGCGGTGGCGGACCCAGCAGCGGGCGCTTGTCCGGGCTCAGCAGGGTCAGGTGGTGGGGCGCGTCCCGGTCCCGGCGCGGCCCGCCGCCGTCGCGCTCCAGGCGCGCCTCGCGATCCCCGGCCAGCCAGTAGAGCCGCGCCAGCAGGCGCGGCTCCTCGAGCAGGAAACGCCAGCTGCCGCGCTGGCCGTAAAGCACCCCCAGATGCTCCGCCAGCCGCTCCACCTGGGCCTGCTGGCGCTCGTCGATGTATTTGCTCAGGCTCTGCTCGAAGGCGAAAAAGAAGAAACCGCCGGCGGCCAGGATCAACACCAGAAAGGTGGCCAGGAAGGTGACGAAGAGTTTATTGCGGATGCCCATGACGGCGGCGGCCTCGCCGGGAAGTGAGCGGCCAGTTTAATCGGCCCGGCGCGCCGGCCCCAGCGCCTTGCACATTCTTTCAAAATCGAGGGGGAGCACTTTCAACTTTTAACTCCCCGACGGTCCAGGTCTAATGAACCCCGACTGACAGCCAATTCGGACGGTATTCATGAGCGACGAAAACAAAGGCAAAACCCGCATCAACCGGGTGATCACGCGCAGCGGCGACGACGGCCGCACCGGCCTGGCGGACGGTTCGCGGGTGGCCAAGAATCACCCGCGCATCCAGGCCCTGGGCACGCTGGATGAGCTGAACAGCGCCCTGGGCGTGCTGCGCGCCCGGGGGCTGGACGCGGACCTGGACGGCCTGCTGGAGAACCTGCAGCAGCTGCTGTTCGACCTGGGCGGTGAGCTGGCGGTGCCCGGCACCCACACCCTCACCGAGGAAGACCTGGTGGAGGTGGAGTCCCAGGCCGACACCCTCAACGCGGAACTGCCGCCCCTGGAGGAATTCGTGCTGCCCGGCGGGCACTCGGACGCCGCCTGGTGTCACCATTGCCGGACCCTGGCCCGGCGCGCGGAGCGCGATCTGGTGGCCCTGGCCGCCGGCGACGAGGACAGCGTCAACCCGGTCAGCCGGGCGGTACTCAACCGGCTGGGGGATCTGCTGTTCGTGATGGCGCGGCTGATCAACCAGCGCACCGACACCGCCGAACCGCAGTGGGTGCAACGCCGGGATCGCTAAGGCACCGCCCGCCTAGGGGGCGGGAGAGTGTCCCAGCACGGCGGCGACGATCTCCCGGTGGGCGGGCAGGTCCAGGCCCAGCCGGTCCGCCTGACGCAGCAGCCAGCCGTTGATCGCGTCGATCTCGGTGACCGCGCCCCGTTGCATGTCCGCCCGCATGGACGAGGTATTGCCCGCCGTGGCGCGGGCCACCGCCGCCACCTGTTGCCGGGAACCGCCGGACCAGGCCGGGTCCAGGGCGCCAAGCAGGGTGTCCGCCTCGTCCGCCAGGCGGTCCGCCCGGGCCCTGAGGTCCGGGTCCTCCAGCAGGCGCCCGTTGGGCACGTCGTACAGGCCGGTAAGCGGATTGATCACCGCGTTGGCCACCAGCTTGCGCCATTGCCGCTCGCGGATCGGCGCCGCCCATTCCAGCCCCGGCCAGTGCCGGCTCAGGGTGTCGAACCAGGCCGGGGCCGGCCCGCCCCGGGCGCGGCCCATCCAGGTTTGATTCTCCGCCACCAGATGGTGGGCCGGGTGGCGGCCCTTCACCGCCGAGGTGGTGACCACCTCGATCAGATCTGCGCCGGCGGGCAGCAGGCCGTCCAGACTGCCCAGGCCGTTCTGCAGGCGCAGCACGGTCACGTCCGGGGCCAGCGGCAGGTCCGCCAGGGCGGCGGCGGTGTAGGGCGTCTTGCAGGCCACCACCAGATGGCGCACCGGCCCCGGCGGGGCGGCGGGCAGATCCAGGGTCCGGGGCGCCCGGCGGTCCTCGAAGGTCAGCGTTTTGCGCACCGGCGCGGGGCGCCGCGCGAGCACCGAAAAGCCGGCGGCGCGCAGGTAAACGGCGGCCAGGGTGCCCATATTGCCGGCACCGGCCAGGTGCCAGACGGGAAGGTCGGAAGGTGGGGTCATGGCGGCTATGCTAGCCGGTTGTGCCCGGCCCGGGAAACCGGGACCATGTGCGCTTTGAAGGGACGGAGCCCCGATGCCCGATTTGCGTGAGACCCTGTGGTCCGCCTGGCGCCTGTACAGCCATCCACGGGTCCTGGTGATGTTGTTTCTCGGCTTTTCCGCCGGGCTGCCCTACCTGCTGGTGTTCTCCACCCTGTCCGCCTGGCTGGCGGACGCGGACGTGGACCGCGCCGCCATCGGCTACTTCAGCTGGGTGGGGATACTGTTTTCCATCAAGGTGTTCTGGGCGCCGGTGGTGGACCGCCTCAAACTGCCGCTGCTGGGGCGCCTGCTGGGGCAGCGGCGCAGCTGGCTGCTGCTGGCCCAGGTGGGCATCGGCCTGTCCCTGTCGGCCATGGCCCTGGTGGAGCCGGTGGGGCACCTGGAACGCTTCGCCCAACTGGCGCTGCTGGTGGCGTTCTGCTCCGCCACCCAGGACATCTGCATCGACGCCTACCGCATCGACTCCGCCGACGAATCCTTTCAGGGGGCCATGGCCGCCACCTACATCCTCGGCTACCGGGTGGCCATGCTGGTGGCCGGCGCCGGCGCCTTCTACATCGCCAGCTACGATTCCTGGAACGGCGCCTACCAGGTGATGGCCTGGCTGATGGGCGTGGGCGTGCTCACCACCCTGGTGATCCGCGAGCCGGACACCCCGCCCCGGCAGAGCTTTGGCCGCGCCCCGGGCCAGTGGCTGGAAACCGCCCTGATCGCCCCGTTCCGCGACTTCTTCAGCCGCTACGGCCTGCTCGCCCTGGGCCTGCTGGGGCTGGTGGCGGTGTACCGCATCAGCGACATCACCATGGGCGTGATGGCCAACCCCTTCTACCTGGACATCGGCTACACCAAGAACGAAATCGCCACCGTGGCCAAGTTCTTCGGCTTCTTCATGACCATTCTGGGCTCCGCCGTGGGCGGCCTGGCGGTGCTGCGCTGGGGACTGGGCCGCTCGATGCTGGTGGGCGCGGTGGGCGTGGCCGCCACCAATGTGCTGTTCGCGGTGATGGCCACCTATTCGCCGGTGACTCAGGTTGTGGTGGAACCCGAGCAGGTGCGCTGGCTGGCGCTGACCTGGCTGGCGGCGGTGATCAGCGCCGACAATCTGTTCGGCGGCTTCGCCAACGTGGCGTTGATCGCCTTTATGTCCAGCCTCACCAACCGCAACTTCAGCGCCACCCAGTTCGCCCTGTTCAGCTCACTGATGACCCTGCCGGGCAAGTTCATTGGCGGTTTCTCCGGCGAGGTGGTGAAGGCCGCCGGCTACCCGACCTTCTTCAACTACGCGGCCCTGCTGGGGGTGCCGGCGATCCTGCTGACCCTGTGGTGGATGCAGCGGCGCCGTTCGGCGGCGCCGGAGACGGATCGCGGCTGAAGCCTTTCAGGGCACCCAGAAGCAGCGCTTCGGCACCCGCCCGCCGACCACCGCCACGCCTTCCTCGGCAAGGCGGCGCAACTGCGCCTCGCCGCTGGGGGTGCCGGCCAGCGGCAGGCCGCCGTCGCCGCGGATCACCCGGTGCCAGGGCAGGGTGGAGCCCGCCGGCAGGTTGCCCATCAGCCGCCCCACGAAGCGGGCGTGGCGCGGCCACCCGGCCAGCGCCGCCACCTGACCGTAGCTGGCCACGGTGCCGGCGGGGATGGCGCCGACGATCTGGTACACCGCGTCGCGGAATTCCTGGTTCATCACCGCCGCTCCGGTAGGCGCGGTCGTCCGACCGCGCCTACCGCAACCCGCCGTCGGTTTCGATCACCCGGCCGGTGAAGTAGTCGTTCTCGAAGATGAACCGCACCGACAGGGCGATGTGCTCCGGCTCGCCCAGGCGCTTGAGCGGCACGCCGGCCACCAGCCGGTCGCGGGCCTCCGGTTTCATGGCGGCGATCATATCGGTGTTGATGGTGCCCGGCGCCACCACCCCGGTGCGGATGTTGTAGCGCGCCAGCTCCCGGGCCCAGACCTCGGCCATGGCCACCACGCCGGCCTTGGCGGCGGCATAGTTGGTCTGCCCGAAGCTGCCGTGGCGGGCAATGGAGGAGATGTTGACGATCACGCCTTCCTCGGCGCCGGTCTCCATCATGTGGCGGGCGGCTTCCCGGCCGCACAGGAATACCCCGGTCAGGTTCACGTCGATCACCGCCTGCCATTGCTGCAGGCTCATGGCCGACTGCAGTTCGCCGTCCTTGTACTTCACCAGCAGGCCGTCGCGGGTGATGCCGGCGTTGTTGACCAGGCCGTGCAGGCCGCCGAAATCCGCCACCACCGCCTCGAACAGGGCGGTGACCGCCTCTTCCCGGGCCACGTTGGCCAGGTAGCTGCGCGCCTCGCCGCCGGCGCTCTCGCAGCGCGCCACGGTGTCGCGCAGGTCGTCCTCGTTCAGGTCCACGCAGGCCAGCCGCGCGCCCCGCGCCGCCAGATTCACGGCGATGGCGCGGCCCAGCCCGCGCCCGGCGCCGGTGACCACCACCACTTTGTTGTTCAGATCCATGGGTCGTTGCTCCTCCGCAAAAGACGGCAGTATGCCTGCCTCGCCGGTGGCGGCCAATGACACCGCCGGGGGCCCTTGAAAGCGGCCTTCACGTCCCCATCTCGCGGAACACGGCGGCACGCACCTTTCGGTGCGCCGCCTATTGACTGAGAAGTCGCGGTAACTATGATTAGCACTCAAACCGAGAGAGTGCTAATTCCGGTTTTCGGGTAACCCCGCTGACCTTTGATTACGACGTTGGAGAATGGAGACCATGAAAATCCGTCCTTTGCATGATCGCGTGCTGGTGCGCCGCGAGGAGGAAGAGACCAAGACCGCCGGCGGTATCGTGCTGCCCGGTTCCGCCGCCGAGAAGCCGTCCCGTGGCGAAGTGATCGCCGCCGGCAATGGCAAGATCCAGGACAACGGCGATGTGCGCCCCCTGGACGTGAAGGTAGGCGACAAGGTGATCTTCGGTCAGTACTCCGGCAACACCGTGAAGGTGGATGGCGAAGAGCTGCTGATCATGAGCGAAGCCGAGATTCTGGCCGTCATCGAAGGCTGATCGACCGCCAAGACGAGGCCGCCGGACCGGTTCCGGTCGTGCCGGTAACCATTTGTACCGGTAACAACGAATTGCAGAGGTAAGACACAATGGCGAAAGAAGTATTGTTCCGTGACTCCGCCCGCCAGCGCATGGCCAAGGGCGTCAACACCCTGGCCGACGCGGTCAAGGTAACCCTGGGCCCGAAAGGCCGTAACGTGGTGCTGGAGAAATCCTTCGGCGCGCCCACCATCACCAAGGACGGCGTGTCCGTGGCCAAGGAAATCGAACTGGAAGACAAGTTCGAGAACATGGGCGCCCAGCTGGTGAAGGAAGTGGCTTCCAAGGCCAACGACGAAGCCGGTGACGGCACCACCACCGCCACCGTCCTGGCCCAGTCCATCGTCAACGAAGGTCTGAAGGCGGTTGCCGCCGGCATGAACCCGATGGACCTGAAGCGCGGCATCGACAAGGCCACCGACGCCATCGTCGAGCAGATCAAGTCCCTGTCCACCCCGTGCGACACCACCAAGAGCATCGAGCAGGTGGGCACCATCTCCGCCAACTCCGACAAGTCCGTGGGCGAGATCATTGCCCAGGCCATGGAGAAAGTGGGTCAGGAAGGCGTGATCACCGTCGAGGAAGGCCAGGCGCTGATCAACGAACTGGAAGTCGTGGAAGGCATGCAGTTCGACCGCGGCTACCTGAGCCCGTACTTCATCAACAACCAGGAAAAGATGCAGGTCGAGCTGGAAGACCCCTACATCCTGCTGGTTGACAAGAAAATCTCCAACATCCGCGAACTGCTGCCGGTACTGGAGAACGTGGCCAAGGCCGGTCGTCCGCTGATGATCATCGCCGAGGACATCGAAGGCGAAGCGCTGGCCACCCTGGTGGTCAACAACATGCGCGGCATCATCAAGTGCGCCGCCGTGAAGGCACCGGGCTTCGGTGACCGCCGCAAGGCCATGCTGCAGGACATCGCCATCCTCACCGGCGGTACCGTGATTTCCGAGGAAGTGGGCCTGAGCCTGGAGAACGTGTCCCTGGAGGACCTGGGCTCCGCCAAGAAGGTCAACATCGATAAGGAAAACACCACCGTGGTGGGTGGCAAGGGCGAGCAGGGCGACATCGACGCCCGTGTCGAGCAGATCCGCAAGGAAATCGACAACTCCTCCTCCGACTACGATCGCGAGAAGCTGCAAGAGCGCGTGGCCAAGCTGGCCGGCGGCGTGGCCGTGATCAAGATCGGTGCCGCCACCGAAGTGGAAATGAAAGAGAAGAAAGCCCGCGTCGACGACGCCCTGCACGCCACCCGTGCGGCCGTTGAAGAAGGCGTGGTGCCCGGCGGCGGCGTGGCCCTGGTGCGCGCCCTGTCCAACATCGGTGACCTGAAAGGCGACAACGAAGAGCAGAACGCCGGCATCGCGCTGGTGATCCGCGCCCTCGAGTCTCCGCTGCGTCAGATCGTCCACAACGCCGGCGGCGAGCCGTCCGTGGTGGTGCAGGAAGTCAAGAACGGCTCCGGCAACTACGGCTACAACGCCGCCACCGGCGAGTACGGCGACATGCTGGAAATGGGCATCCTGGACCCCGCCAAGGTGACCCGCTCCGCTCTGCAGGCCGCCGCTTCCGTGGCCGGTCTGATGATCACCACCGAAGCCATGGTGGCCGACAAGCCGGAAGAAAACGCCGGCGGCGCCCCGGACATGGGTGGCATGGGCGGTATGGGTGGCATGGGCGGCATGATGTAAGCCTCCCCGGTCACACCGACCCAATAAAAAAACCCCGCTTCGGCGGGGTTTTTTTATGCCTGCCCGTCCGCGCCTACATCAACGTCATCAACGGCAGGGCCAGCAGGGTGATCAGCACCGCCGCCACCAGGTTGAGCACGAAGCCGGCGCGGATCATGGACTGGATGCGCATGTGGCCGGCGGCGAACACGATGGCGTTGGGGGGCGTGGCCACCGGCATCATGAAGGCGCAGCTGGCGGCCAGGGCCGCCGGCACCGTGGCCAGCAGCGGCGAGATGTCCTGGGACACCGCCAGGGCGCCGAGCAGCGGCAGGAAGGCGGCGGCGGTGGCGGTGTTGGAGGTGACCTCGGTGAGGAACAGGATCACCAACACCACCAGCCCGATCAGCACCAGGATCGGGAAGCCCTCCAGCACCTGCAATTGCTCGGCGATCCATTGCGCCAGACCGGAGCCGGAAATCGCCGCCGCCAGGGACAGGCCGCCGCCGAACAGCAGCAGCACCCCCCAGGGCAGGTCGCGAGCCGCTTCCCAGGTGAGCAGGCGTTCGCCACGGCGGCCGCCGCTGGGCACCAGGAACATCAGCAGGCCGGCGGCGATGGCGATGCCGGTGTCGCTGAGCCAGTCCAGCCCGTAGCGGTGGGCCAGCAGCGGTCGCGCGATCCAGGTCAGCGCGGCGAGCGCGAAGATGATCGCCACCCGCTTCTCCGCGCGGCTGATCGGGCCCATCCTGGCCAGTTCGTCGCGGATCATGGTGCCGCTGTCCTGGTTGTCCAGCTTGAAACCGCCCCGGGTCAGCCACCACCAGGCGATCACCATCATGGTGACACTGATCGGCACACCCACGATCATCCACTGCGCGAAGCCCAGCTCGATGCCCTGGTTGTCGCTGAGGTAACCGGCCAGCAGCGAATTGGGGGGCGTGCCGATCAGGGTGGCCACGCCGCCGATGCTGGCGGCGTAGGCGATGGCCAGCAGCAGGGCGGTGGCGTAGCGGTTCACCTCGCGCTCGTCGCCGCCGTCCAGCAGGCTGATCACCGACATGCCGATGGGCAGCATCATGATGGCGGTGGCGGTGTTCGACACCCACATGCTGAGAAAGCCGGTGGCGATCATGAAGCCGCCGATCTGCCGGCGCGGCTTGGCGCCGACCAGGCGCAGCACGTGCAGGGCGAGGCGCCGGTGCAGGTGCCAGTGCTGCATGGCCAGGCCCAGCAGAAAGCCGCCGAAGAACAGAAACACCACCGGGTTCGCGTAGGCGCTGGCGGTGCTGGACATGCCGGTAATGCCCAGCGGCGGCGCCAGGGCCAGGGGCAGCAGGGCGGTGGCCGGAATCGGCAGGGCTTCGGTGGCCCACCAGGTGGCCATCAGCAGCGCCAGACCGACACAGTGCCAGGCCGGGTCGGATAGGCCCGCCGGCGCCGGCGCCAGCAGGGTGATCAGCAACCACAGGGGGCCCAGCCAGAGGCCGATGCGGGCGGCCTTGCCGGCGGGGGCGGGGGAGGAATCAGAAGACATGGGACGGTCCGGTTAGCGGTACAGGGGGCCCGGCCGGAACCGGGCGAAGGGCGGGATTTTACCCAAGCGGGGGCGGCAGGTGCAGGGGGGGGGGGTCGCGAAATCCGCCGCCGGCGCTGCCGGCCGGATAAAAAACCGCGTATCCTGCGCCCATGACGCTGTCCCCCCGAGACCCCAAACTGTGGCCGCACGCCGGCCTGTTCGCCGCTCTGGTGCTGCTGCTGGGGCTGGCCCACGGGTGGGTGAACCCGTGGCTGCGCTATGACCGCGCGGCGCTGCTGGACGGCCAGCTGTGGCGGCTGTTCACCGGCCATCTGGTGCATCTCAATCACTGGCACACGCTGATGAATCTGGCCGGCCTGGGGCTGATTCTGTGGTTTTTCCGGGACCTGCTGGACCGCCGCCGGTTCTGGCTGTGGTTCCTGGTGTGCGCGCCGCTCAGCAGCCTGGCCCTGTTGCTGCTGGACCCCCGGCTGGACTGGTACGTGGGCCTGTCCGGCCTGCTGCAGGGGCTGCTGGTGCTGTGCCTGCTGCTCGGCTGGCGCGGGCACCCCGGGCTGCACTCCCTGGTGCTGGCGGTGGTGGTGGGCCGGCTGATCTGGGAACAGACGCCGGGCTACGACCTGGATTATCTGCGTGCCTGGATTCACGGCCGGGTGTACGTCAACGCCCATCTCTACGGGGCGGTCAGCGGCGCGCTGCTGGCGGCGGCCCTCGCGCTGCGCGCCCGCTTTGCGGGTTCCGCGATACAGCCGCCGGCGTGAATTTGCTAAGCTGCGCGTCATCTCTTTATTCGCCGAGCCGACCATGAACGAAGCGCAACGCCAAAGCTATCTGCGGGCCCTGGGGCTGACCCCCTGGGTGGCGCGGGTGCCGCTGCCCGGCGCGGCGCCCAGCGAAGCGCTGGACTGGGAGGCGGAGACCGACCACCGGCCCACGCCCATGGCCGACGCGGTGCCGGCCAGCGCGGTGCCCCGGCCGCCCCCCAAGGAAAGCGCCCCGGCGGCGGTGGCGGATGCCCCCTCAACGACAAACCGGGAGCCCGCCTCGCGGGACCGGGATACCGCGCCGGCGAAGCCCGCCGCCGCGGCCGGTGGCGCCCTGGTGTTCACCCTGGAAGTGCATCTGGCCGGCGATACCTGGGTGGCGTTTCAGCAGGAGGACGCCCAGGCGCCGGAGCTGGGCCGGCACACCGGCGCCCTGGCGGCGGCGTTGCTGGCGGTGTACCGCGCCACCCCGGAGCGGCCCCGGCGGTTCTACTGCCCGCTGGCCGGCCAGCCCACGGCGGCGGCGGAAGCCGGCCAGGCCCTGCGTGCCTTTATCGAAGGGCTGGCCGGCCGTTACGGCGGCGAGCGGGTGCTGCTTTGCCTCGACGAAACGCTGGCGGAAGCCCTGTTCGGCACCGCCCGCTACCAGGGCTTCCGCATCGGCGAGCGGCCGGCGCTGGTGGTGAGCAGCCTGGAGGAAATGCTCGCCGATCCGGTACGCCACAAGAGCGCCAGTTGGCGCGCCATGCGCGGCGAGGGGTTCGGCGGAGCCGGCCAGCCATGACCGACGGCCCCTGGAGCGCGCGCCTGCGCGCCCTGACCAGCACCGATCTGGAACCGGTACTGGCCATCGAGGCGGCCAGCCAGCCCACCCCCTGGACCCTGGGCAATTTCCGCGACTGTCTGCACAGCGGCTACCGCTGCCAGCTGGCCACCGTGGACGGCGAGCCGGTGGCCTTCATGATCCTCTCCAGCGTGCTCGACGAGAGCCATCTGCTGAACATCGCCGTGACCCCGGCCTGGCAGCGGCGCGGTCTGGCGCGCTGGATGCTGCGCCGGGCGCTGGCCGAGGCGGACGCCGCCGGGCACTCCTTGATGTTTCTGGAAGTGCGCGACGGCAACCGGGCGGCGCGCCGGCTGTACGCGGAACTGGGATTCGTGGAGACCGGGCGGCGCAAGGGCTACTACCGCACCCGGAGCGAAGAGCGGGAAGACGCGGTGCTGATGATGATGGAGATCGGCGGCGGCCATAAATAACCCCGCCGGGAGTGTTATCGGTCCGGGCGCGGGATGCGCCAGCCGTCCTCGTCGCGTTGCAGGTCCAGACGCCGTTCCTGGCGGAAGGTCTCGCCGGCCTCGAAATCGCCGAACTCAATGCGCACCGCGGACAGCGCCATCACCATGGCGAACCGGTCCATGGCGTTGCGGTCCTGGTCCTCCTTCACCGCCTTGCCGTACTCGGACAGCCCCTGGCGGGCCTCCAGGGTATAGAGCACGTCCAGGGTGTACTGGTCCTCGTTCTCCTGGGGGTAGGCGTTGACGATTTCCACCTCGGTGACCTCCAGCAGCTCGTCCAGGTGCGCGGCGCGCAGTTCCTGGTTGAGGGCCTCGCGGACGGTGCCGTTATCCGGGGTGTCGCTGCAGGCGGCCAGCAGGGTCAGCAGCGCCAGCAGGCCGGCGAGAGAAAGCGCGCGCATGGGGCATCCTTGTTATCGCTGTCTTGTTATGGGCGCCACTGTAGCACGGGGCCGGTGGCCGCACATGGCCCGCCGGCCGGGCCGCCGGCGGCGTTGCGGACAGCGCTTGCCGGCGGCGCGCGTTCCTATTGCGGAAAGTTCATCGACTGCTGCACCTGGCGGGCCCAGGCCACGCTGTGCCGGTAGGTCACCTCGTAGTAGGCGCGCTCGTTGAGCAGACGCAGGTCGTCGAAGCGACCGGCCAGGTACGCCTCCACCTCGGTGAGGATCTCCCCCAGCCCGCCCTCGCGGGTCAGCAGCGCCGCCTTCACCGGGCGGCTCAACGGCACCTGCTCCATCAGGTCGTGCATGCTGATGTCCAGCAGGGTGTCGAGCTGGGACAACAGGCCAACGATAAAATGATCCACCGGGCTGGCTCGGTCGCACAGCTCCGACAGGGTTTCGCACATGCGGCCGCGCACCAGCATGTCCCGGGCCAGGGCCTCGGGTTTGTCGGGCACGCCTTCCACCAGAAACAGATTCGCCCAGCGGCGGATTTCGTCCAGGCCGAGCATGGCGATGGCGTGGGAGATGGTGCTGACTTCCCGGCGCAGGCCCACGGCGGCGGAATTGACGGTCTTGAGAATGCGCCAGGTGAGCTGGGCGTCCTTGATGGCGATGGCTTCCAGCCGCGCCGGGGAGGCGTCCGGATTGTGCAGCTCGGACAACAGTTGCAGCAGCAGCAGCTTGTTGCCGGCGATTTTCTTGCCTTTGACCGGCTCCGGGGTGCTGAGGAAATCGCCCTGGTAGTAATCGAAGCCCAGCTCCAGGCAGCGGCGGAAAGCCTCCCGGTCGTCCAGGTGGTCGGCCAGCTTTTCCACGCCGTGGCGGCGCAGCCGCTCGGCGGCGCGCTCCACCGCGGCGGCGTCCAGGGTGCGGGTGTTGACCTTGACGATGTGCATGATGTCGAGCAGCACATCCAGCTCGTCGTCGTCCGGGTCGTAGTCGGCCAGGGCCAGTCGGTAGCCGCGCCGCGCCAGCCCGCGCAGCCGTTCCACCAGGTCCGAGGTCAGCAGCAGTTCGCCGGGGACCTCCAGGATGTATTGCTTGCGGGGCAGAGCCGGCAGTTGCGGCGCCAGCAGGATCTCCTCGGTGACCCGCAAAAAGCTGGGCACCGACTGGATGCGGCCTTTCTGGAACAGGGAGGTGTAGGTGCCCAGGATCACCGGCCCACTGTGTTCCAGGTCGGCCAGGGACGCGCCCTGGCCGTTTTCGCCCTGCACCAGCAGCTGCAGCGCGGCCACCTCATTATTGCGGGTGTAAACCGGACGGCAGGCCAGCAGCACCTCCAGTTTTTCTTCCTTCTCCAGAAGGTCGCGGATTTTGCTCACGAAAGAGACTTCCTGATGGTCGCGGTCAGGCCCGCTGGTCGAGCCGGCGGCCGCTGCCGCGGGCCTGGCCGTCGGGGCCGTACAGACGCTGCCCGGCCTGCTCCTGGAGCACGTTGAGCAGGCGCTGGTTGTGTTCCATGCGCACGCCGATCACGGTGCCGTTGTCCCGGTTGAGGCGGGCCGCCCGCCGGGCGGCGTCGAGAATGCCGTGCCACAGGGCGGTGCAGCCGGCATCGTCGGCGGCGCGCTGGTCGCCTTCCCGGTCGTCCGCATAGCCGAGCCGCTGCTGGACCTGCCGCCGCTGCTGCTCGAACCGCTCCAGCTCCGCCAGACGCTGGTGCTTGCGGGCGGCCACCTCGGCCAGTTGTTCACCGTCCACCTGACCGGCGGCCAGCAGCCGCCGCTCATCATCGAGCAACGTCACCAGATCATCCAGGCGGGCGCGATGATCGCGCAGGTGCGCCGCCAGGCTCATATCACTGCCCGCCACCGTCGGCGTCGAGCAGATCGCGCACACTGGCGATCAGCCCGTCGGCGATGCGGTCGGCGCGGATTTCCAGGGTGCCGTCGGCGATCGCCTGGCGCAGTTCTTCCACCCGGGCGGTGTCGATGTCCTGGCCGTCGCCGGTGGGCGGACGCAGATGGGCGATCTCGCCGGCGCCCGGCTCGGCGCGGGTACCGACCGCGTCGACCTTGTCACCGGCCTTGCCCGGCGTCACCGAACCGGGTGGGGTCAACGGGGAAATGTTGTCGATTTTCAAGGGAAAGCCTCCATCACGCATTCCTGACGGGTATCGGCCGGTCGCGTCTCAACTTTAACGGTCTCGGGTGATCCGCCTCACATTTTTGCTTATCCACGTTCTTGCCGCCATCAATACGACACCCGCGCCTCGCCGGGGCCGGTGACCCGGGCGGTCACCACCCGCCGGTCCGGCAACCGCACCCGAATCTGGCCGCCCAGGCCGGCGTTGTCCAGGGCCCGACCTTCGCGGGTGATGCGGAAGCCTTCGCCGCCGGCCACCAGGGTCACCGGCTGGCGCCGCTCGATCAGGGGCGGCCGGCGTACCTGATGGCTCTGCGGGACCACCCCGGCGGCCAACGGCCGGCGGGTTTCCCGGCCCAGCAACTGGTCCCGCCGCAGCACCGCCTGGTCGGGCAGGGTGGCCAGATCGCCCCGGCGGCGGGCCAGCATGTCGGCGTCGATCACGGTGCCCGCGTCCAGCGGCCGGGCCGTCACCCAGTAGTCGCCGGTCACCGACACCCGGGCACGACGATAGCGCACGCTGGCTCCTGCGTCCTGGCAACGCACTCCCACCGTCACCCGGCCGGCCAGCGGCTGGCCGTGGCCGGGCAGAAAGGCCTCCGGCGCCGGGCAGGGCGGCAGGGTGGCGGTGGCCGGCGCCACCGTGACCTGGACGGTGCCGTTCAGGGACGCGGCGCGCTGCTCCAGAAACGCCCGCACCACCTTCTCCACCGGGTCAACCGCCGCCGGGTCAACCGCCGCCGGGTCGCCGGCCGTGGCTGACGGCGCGCACAGCGCCGGCCCGGACAGCAGACACAGCAGCAGCACCAGACGGCGCGGCAGGGAGCAGGGCATGGTCGAGCCTCCAGAGGGTTTGCCGATCATCGCTCCATTCTAGAAGCGGCCGGCGCCGGCGAAGAGTCGAAATGGGGGACAAATCGGGGTTTGTTTTCGCCTTTGCCCTGGCGGGCTTGTTGAGACTATGGCAGCGATTGATTCCTTATCCACCGAGGAGGCCCGCCATGATCGACCGGCTCACCGCCGCCCTGAACTACGACCAGCAGGCGCTGGGGCTGCGCAATGAACGGCAGAAGGTCCTGGCCAACAATATCGCCAACGCCGACACGCCCGGTTTCAAGGCCCGCGACTTCGATTTCGGCCGCGAACTGTCCCGGGCCATGGGCCCCGGCGGTGCCGGCCACGACGGGCTGGCGCTGCGCACCACGTCCGCCGGGCATCTGGGCGGTCACGGCCCGGCCCGGGCGGTGGACGATCTGCTCTACCGGGTGCCGGATCAGCCGAGCCTGGACGGCAACACGGTGAACATGGACGTGGAACGGGTGCAGTTCGCCGACAACTCGGTGCGTTATCAGACCGCCCTGACCCTGCTCAACAGCCGCATCCAGGGACTCAAGTCGGCGATGCAGCCGGAATAACGGCCGCCGGCCGAGGAGACAGCCATGTCCATGTTTTCGATTTTTGATATTTCCGGCTCGGCGATGAGCGCCCAGGGCCAGCGCATGAACGTCACCGCCAGCAATCTGGCCAACGCGGACAGCGTGGCCGGCCCGGACGGCCAGGCCTACCGCGCCAAGCAGGTGATGTTCGAGGCCCGCGAGCAGAACGGCAGCGGCGTGGGCGGCGTGGCGGTGCGCGAAGTGGTCGAGGACCCCTCGCCCATGCGTCTCGAGTACCGTCCGGAGCACCCGCTCGCCGACGACCAGGGCTATGTGACCCTGCCCAACGTGGAGCCGGTGCACGAGATGGTCAACATGATCTCCGCGTCGCGCTCCTATCAGGCCAACGTGGAGGTCCTCAACACCAGCAAGCAGCTGATGATGAAGACCCTGACCCTGGGAGAGAACTGATGAGCACCATCGACGCCGCCACCCTGAATGCGCTCAACGGCGGCGCGGCCGCCGCCAACCGCGCCTCCGGCGCCGACGACCTGCAGGACAGTTTCATGACCCTGCTGGTCACGCAGCTGCGCAACCAGGACCCCATGAACCCCATGGAAAACGCGGAGATGACCTCCCAGCTGGCGCAGATCAACACGGTCAGCGGCATCCAGGAACTGAACACCACCCTGGCGGCGATCACCGGTCAACTGGACGCCGGCCAGGCGATCCAGGCCGCCGGTCTGATCGGCAAGGGCGTGCTGGTGCCCGGCGAGCGGGTGCTGGTGGGCGAGGACGGTTCCACCACGCCGTTCGGCGTGGAGCTGGGCCAGGCCGCCGAGGACGTACGCATCACGATCCGCAACGAAAGCGGCGAGGTGGTACGCAGCTTCGAACCCTTCGCCCTGGACGCCGGGGTGGAATCGTTCACCTGGAACGGCGAAATGGACAACGGTGAAACCGCGCCCAAGGGCGCCTACCGGGTGTCCGTGGAAGCCAGCGTGGACGGCGAAGCGGTGGACGTCACGCAGCTCAACTATGCCCTGGTGAACGGCGTCAGCCTGGACGCCCAGGGTGGCCCGCGCCTGGACCTGGGCGGCATTTCCGAACCGGTGAGCCTGGCGGACATCCGCCAGATTCTCTGACCCGCATAGCGCAACTCCGAGGAGCAGACAGATGGGTTTTTCACAGGCACTGAGCGGTCTTAACGCCGCCGCCACCAACCTGGACGTGGTCGGCAACAACATCGCCAACTCACAAACCGTGGGCTTCAAGGGCTCCGGCGCCCAGTTCGCCGACGTCTACACCGGCGCCCTGGCCGGCCAGGGCGTGCGGGTGGCGGCGGTGCTGCAGGATTTTTCCAACGGCACCCTGGAATCCACCGGCCGTAACCTGGACCTGGGCATCAACGGCGGCGGCTTCTTCCGCTTCCAGCAGGGCGATCAGATCGTCTATTCCCGCAACGGCCAGTTCTCGCTGACCGCCGACGGCTACCTGGAAAACGCCCAGGGCGCGCGCCTCACCGGCTTCCCCGCCGGCGTCGGCACCGGTGGCCAGCCGGAGGTGCTGCAGGTGCCCGCCGGGTCCATGCCGGCCATGCCCACCAGCGCGGTGCAGGCGTCGTTCAATCTGGACGCCACCAGCGACGATATTGATCGCGCCACCGTGCCGTTCGACGCCGCCGACGCCGACAGCTACACCTACGCCAACACCGGCACCGCCTACGATTCCCTGGGCGTGCAGCGCACCATGACCACCTACTTCACCAAGACCGGCGACAACACCTGGGAAGTGCGCGTCTCCGTGGACGGCAACCCGGACAACGCCAACGTGGGGCAGCTGGTGTTCAACGGCAACGGCACCCTGGACGAGGCGGCCAGCAACTACGGCAACTACAGCTTCACCCCGGGCGGCGGCGCCGACGCGCTGAACTTCAGCCTGGACTTCGACGGCACCACCCAGTTCGGCCAGGACTTCGCCCTCGATTCCCTGACCCAGAACGGCTACACCGCCGGTGCCCTGGTGGGCGTCACCTTCGATGAGGTGGGCAACATCATCGGCAACTACTCCAACGAAAAATCCCAGGTACTGGGCACCATCGCCCTGGCCAACTTCCGCAACCCGGAAGGGCTGGACATGGTGGGCGACAACGCCTGGGTGGAGAGCGGCGCGTCCGGACAGGCGCTGCTGGGGCTGGCCGGTGAAGGGCAGTTCGGCAGCCTGGAACCCGGCACCCTGGAAAATTCCAACGTGGACCTGACCTCGGAGCTGGTGGATCTGATCGTGGCCCAGCGCAACTATCAGGCCAACACCCAGACCATCAAGGTGCAGGACGAAGTGCTGCAGAGCGCCGTCAACCTGAGGTAATCCTATGGACCGCATCCTCTACACCGCCATGAGCGGCGCCAAGCAGACCATGGACCGCCAGGCGGTGGTCAGCAACAACCTGGCCAACGCCAGCACCGCCGGCTTCCGCGCCCAGCTGCACGCCCTGCGCGCGGTGCCGGTGCAGGGCGACGGGCTGCTGCCCACGCGCACCTCGGTGATGGCCTCCACCCCGGGCTCGGACTTCAGCACCGGGCCGGTCAACGCCACCGGCCGCGATCTGGACGTGGCGCTGCAGGGCAATGCCTGGCTGGCGGTGCAGGCGGACGGCGGCGGCGAAGCCTATACCCGCCGGGGCGATTTGCAGGTGGACGGCGACGGCGTGCTGAACAGCGCCGGCCGGCCGGTGATCGGCGACAACGGCCCGATTCTGGTGCCGTTGGGCGCGGCCCTGTCCATGGGCGCCGACGGCACGGTCAGCGCCATCGGCGCCGGCGAGGACCCGGACGCGCTGGTGCGCGTCGGCCGGGTCAAGCTGGTGGACGGCGGCGACGCCGGTCTGAGCCGGGGCGAGGACGGCCTGTTCCGCGCCGCCAACGGCAACGCCCTGGGCCGCGACGAAAACGCGCGGCTGGTGTCCGGCGCCCTGGAGGGCAGCAATGTGAGCCCCATCGAAAGCATGGTGGCGATGATCGACAACGGGCGCCGCTACGAAATGCAGATGAAGGTGATCGAAAGCGCCGACCAGAACGACCAGCGGGCCAACGGCCTGCTGTCGATCAACTGAGGCCCCGCTAAGCACGAGGAAACACCATGATCAAATCACTGTGGACGGCGAAAACCGGTCTTGAATCCCAACAGGTGAAGATGGACGTGATCGCCAACAACCTGGCCAACGTCAGCACCAACGGTTTCAAGAAAACCCGCGCCGTGTTCGAGGACCTGCTGTATCAGAACCTGCGTCAGCCCGGCGGCGCCAACGACGTGCAGAACACCCTGCCGTCCGGCATGCAGGTCGGCTCCGGCGTGCGCCCGGTGGCTACCGAGCGGCTGCACAGCCAGGGCGGTCTGGAAAACACCGGCAATTCCCGGGACCTGGCCATCAACGGCAAGGGCTTTTTCCAGGTGCGTCTGCCCGACGGCAACATCGCCTACACCCGGGACGGCAGTTTCCAGCTCGACCAGAACGGGCAGATGGTGACCTCCAGCGGCTACCCGCTGGAACCGGCGGTGATCATCCCGGAAAACGCCCTGTCGGTGACGGTGGGCAAGGACGGGCTGGTGACCATCACCGAGCCGGGCTCCAACCAGAGCACCGAAGTGGGCCAGCTGACCCTGTCCACCTTCGTCAATCCGGCCGGCCTGGAAAGCGTCGGTGAGAACCTGTATCTGGAAACCACCGCCTCCGGCATGCGCACGGAAACCACCCCGGGCCTGAACGGTGCCGGCGGTCTCTACCAGGCCTACGTGGAAACCTCCAACGTCAATGTGGTGGAGGAAATGGTCAATATGATCCAGACCCAGCGCGCCTACGAGATCAACAGCAAGGCGGTGCAGACCTCCGACGAGATGCTGTCGCGTCTGGCGCAGCTTTGACGGTGACCGATGAAAAGCGTCGTTAACCTTATCGCTCCGGCCCTGGCCGCGCTGCTGGCCCTGACCGGCTGCGCGCAGCTGCCGCGACCCTCGGTGGTGGGGGAACAGGAAAAGGTGGCCATTCCGCAGCCGCCGCCGCCGGAGCCCAACGGGTCCCTGTTCCAGGCCCGGCGCGGTTACCGGCCGCTGTTCGAGGACCGCCAGCCGGTGATGATCGGCGACGTGCTCACCGTGGTGCTCGACGAGCAGGTGAGCGCCTCGAAAAGTTCGCAGAGCAACGCGAACCGCAAGGGCTCGGCGGTGCTCACGCCCACGGCGGTGCCCAAGGGCCTGGAAGACCTGAGCGACTATGGCTTCGACATCACCGGCGAGAACACCTTCCAGGGCGGCGGCGGCTCCCAGGCGGGCAACACCTTCAGCGGCACCATCACGGTGACCGTGCTGGAGGTGCTCGGCAACGGCAACCTGCGGGTGCGCGGCGAGAAGCAGATCCTGATCAATCAGGGCACCGAATTCATTCGCTTCTCCGGCGTGGTGGACCCGCTGGAAATCACCGCCGGCAACCGGGTGCCGTCCACCCAGGTGGCGGACGCGCGCATCGAGTACGTGGGCGACGGCTACATCAACGAGGCCCAGACCATGGGCTGGTTGCAGCGTTTCTTTCTGAACATTTCCCCCTTCTGACGGCGAGGCCCGGGCACCATGGCATCTTTCGCGAAACGGCTAGGCCGCTTGATGATTTTCGCCGCCGCGCTGATGTCGCTGGCGGCGCCGGCGGCACGCGCCGAGTCCCTGCGTGAACTGGCCGACTTCGCCGGCGTGCGCGACAACGTGCTGGTGGGCTACGGCCTGGTGGTGGGGCTCGACGGCAGCGGCGACCAGACCATGCAGACGCCGTTCACCACCCAGAGCCTGAGCAACATGTTCAAGCAGCTCGGCATCAGCATTCCGCCAGGCACCAACATGCAGCTGCGCAACGTGGCCGGGGTCATGGTCACCGCCAACCTGCCGCCGTTCGCGGCCCCGGGGCAGCGCATCGACGTGGTGGTCTCCTCCATCGGCAACGCCCGCAGCCTGCGCGGCGGTACCCTGCTGATGACGCCGCTGAAAGGCGCCGACGGCGGCACCTATGCCCTGGCCCAGGGCAACCTGTTGGTGGGGGGCGCCGGCGCCGAGGCCGGCGGCAGCAGCGTGCAGATCAATCAGCAGGCCAGCGGCCGCATCGCCAACGGCGCCCTGGTGGAGCGGGAGGTGCCGCTGGCCCTGGGCGAGGCCAACGGCATTCTGGAACTGCAGCTCCGGGAAGCGGATTTCGGCACCGCCGAGCGTACCGTGCGCGCCATCAACGCGGAGTTCGGCAGTGCCGTGGCCAGCGCCGCCAACGCCCGCACCATTCGCCTGCAAGGCCCCACCAGCGCCGACGAACGGGTGTCGTTCATGGCCCGGGTGGAACGGGTCTATGTCACGCCCACGGAACCGCCGGCGCGGGTAATCATCAATGCGCGCACCGGCTCGGTGGTGCTGAACGGCCGCGTCACCCTGAAACCGGCGGCGGTGGCCCACGGCAGCCTGTCGGTGGTGATCGACACCCGTTTCGGCGTCAGCCAGCCGGCGCCGTTCGGCGACGGCGACACCACGGTGGTGCCGGACAGTGACATCAGCATCCGTCAGCAGCCGGGGACCCTGCGCGTGGTGGAGGGCGCCGACCTGATGCAGGTGGTGGACGCGCTCAATGCCCTGGGCACCACCCCCCAGGACCTGATGTCGATTCTCGAAGCGCTCAAGGCCGCTGGCGCCCTGCGCGCGGAACTGGAGATCATCTGATGATGCGCGGCGATCCGATGCAGGCGCGTTTCGCGCTGGATATGCAGGGTCTGGAACGCCTCAAGCAGGGCGCCGCCCGGGACCCGGGCGGCCAGTTGCGCGAGGCCGCCAATCAATTCGAAGGGCTGTTTCTGCATCGCATGATCCAGGCCATGCGTGACGCGGTGCCCCGGTCCGGGCTCACCGACAGCTCGCAAATGCGCTTTTACGAATCCCTCTACGACCAGCAGCTGTCCCAGCATCTGGCCGGGCGCGGCGTGGGGCTGGCGGACCAGCTGGTGGCGCAATTGTCCAAGTACGTGGACCACGGCGACATTGCCCGGGGCACGCCGCGGGCCCTGCCCGGGGTGGCCGCCTCCGGCGCCGACGCCGCTGCGCCGGAGGCGACCGTGGCGCCGCCGCCGGTCAGCGGGGCGCCGGCGAACCGAAGCGCCGCCGTCGGCCCGCGCACGGATCTGGAAGCGCCGCGACCGCCGCTGCGGGCCGCCGCCAATACCACGCCACCGTCGGGCCGGTCCGCGCCGCAGGCGTTCATCGATGAGCTGCTGACGCCGGCCCGGGACGCGGCCCGCCGCACCGGCGTGCCGGCGCCGCTGATCCTGGCCCAGGCGGCCCTGGAAACCGGCTGGGGGCGGCACCGCATCACCACCGAGGACGGCGCCGACAGCCATAACCTGTTCGGCATCAAGGCCGGCGCCGACTGGCGCGGCCGCACCACCGACGTCACCACCCACGAATACATCGACGGCCAGCGGGTCCGGCGCGTGGAACGCTTCCGCGTGTACGACTCTTACCAGGACGCCTTCGCCGACCACGGCCGTCTGCTGACCGGCAACGACCGCTATGCCGGCGTGCTGCGCGCCGGCGACACCGGCCAGGCCGCCCGTGCTCTGCAGGACGGCGGCTACGCCACCGATCCGGCCTACGCGGACAAACTGGTGCGGCTGATGGACCAGATCGGCGGCATGACCGGCGATGCGCGTCTGATCGCCGGCGAGGCCGCGCCGACGCGCTAAAGAAAACGCCGCCCGCCGCCGATAACGGGTGTAACGGTTAAAGGAAGACGGACATGAGTCTTTTCTCGATTGGTCTGAGCGGTCTGAACGCCGCGCAGAACGCGCTCAACACCACCAGCAACAACATCAGCAACGTCTATACCCCCGGCTACAACCGGGAGCTGACCCTGCTCGGCGAGCGCAACACCAGCGGTGGCGTGCAGGTCAACGACATCCAGCGTCAGTTCGACCAGTACGTGGCCGACCAGCTCAATGCCGCCAACAGCAAGACCAGCGCGCTGCAAAGCTACCAGACCCAGATCAGCCAGATCGACAATCTGCTGGCCGACCAGGACGCCGGTCTGGCGCCGCTGATGCAGAAGTTCTTTTCGTCGCTGGAGGATCTCGCCTCCACCCCGTCCGACCCGGCCGCCCGCCAGGGCGTGATGGGCAGCGCCGATACGCTCACCGCCCAGTTCCGCGCGTTCCAGAATTACCTGCAGGACATGCAGAACGGCATCGACGGCAAAATCCGTGACGAGGTCACGCAGATCAACAACACCGCCGACCAGATCGCGTCCCTGAACCGGGAGATCGCCCTGGCCAAGGCCAAGAACGGCGACGCCCCCAACAGTCTGCTTAACCAGCGCGACCAGCTGGTGGCCGATCTGAGCCAGCGGGTGGACGTGCGGCTCACGGTGCAGGAGAGCGGCACCTACAACCTTTCCATCGGCAACGGTCAGCCGATCGTCGCCGGCACCCGCAGCTTTTCCCTGGAAGCGATGACCAGCGCCGGCGACCCCACCCGCACGGTGGTGGGCTACCGGGACTCCGCCGGCAATCTGAACGAACTCAACGAAGCCAATCTGGAAAGCGGCTCCCTGGGCGGGCTGCTGCAGTTCCGCCGTGAAACCCTGGACAAGAGCCAGAACCAGATTGGTCAGCTGGCGGTGTCCCTGGCCACCGCCTTCAACGAACAGCACCAGGCCGGTACCGACCTGAACGGCGATCCGGGCCAGGCCCTGTTCGCGGTGGGCGCGCCGCGCGCCTTCGCCAACGAGAACAATGCCGGCGGCGCCGGCATCAGCGCCGTTTACGGTGACGTGGACCAGCTCACCGCCAGCGATTACGACCTGGTGGTGACCGACGCCGCCGCCGGTGAATTCCGGATCACCCGCCGCGATACCGGTGAGCGCGTCACCGCGACCCTGGACGGCAGCGGCCAGCTGACGGTGGGCGGCACCGTGGTGACCCTGACCGACGCCGCCACCCTGGCGGACGGCGACCGCTTCACCCTGCAGCCCACCCGCCAGGCCGCCGCCGACATGGAGAATCTGATTCACGACTCCGGCCAGATCGCCGCCGGCCTGGGCGGTGGCAGCGGCGACAACGAAAACGCCCTGGCCATGCAGAAACTGCAGGACGCCCTGCTGGTGGGCGGGGCCTCCACGTTCAATGGCGCCTATGCGGCCATGGTCGGCGACGTGGGCAACCGCACCAACATCGTTCAGGCCAACCTGGACGCCCAGCAGGGGCTCAGCGAACAGCTGCGCGCGGTGCAGCAATCCCAGTCCGGGGTCAACCTGGACGAGGAAGCCGCCAACCTGATCCGCTACCAACAGTTCTATCAGGCCAACGCCAAGGTGATTCAGACCGGCGCCACCCTGATGGACGCCATTCTCGGCCTGCGTTAACAGGAAACAGTCATGCGCATCAGCACCGTCACCATGTTTGAACAGAGCCTGACTTCCATGAACCGCCAGCAGGGCGAGTTCATGAAGGTCGGCCAGCAGCTGGCCGCCGGGCGC
Source organism: Alloalcanivorax marinus (assembly GCF_016906305.1). Lineage (GTDB taxonomy): Bacteria > Pseudomonadota > Gammaproteobacteria > Pseudomonadales > Alcanivoracaceae > Alloalcanivorax > Alloalcanivorax marinus. The sequence goes on along the minus strand of NZ_JADDOL010000002.1, from coordinate 16,672 downwards.
CGGGTGGTGAACCCGTCCGACGATCCCCAGGCCGCCTCCCGGGCGGTACAGGTCTCCCAGTCCATGGCGGTGACCCAGCAGTACAGTGATTCCCGGGTCAGCGCGCGCAACGCCCTCTCCCAGGAAGAGAGCGTGCTGGACAGCGTCAGCGACGCCATCGCCAGCGCCAAGACCCTGATCATCCATGCCGCCAACGACAGCCTCAGTGATGCCGATCGGGACTCCATCGCCAGCGAGCTGCGCGGCATCTACGAAACCGTGATCGGCCAGGCCAACGCCACCGACGGCAATGGCCGCCATCTGTTCGGCGGTTACCAGGACGGCAGCCCGCCGTTCGTCCGCGATGCCGCCGGCAACGTGGACTATGTGGGCGACAGCCAGGTGCGTCAGCAGCAGGTGGACGCGTCCCGGCGCATGCCGGTGTCCGACAACGGCATCACCATCTTCCAGAGCGTGCACAGCAGCGCCGGCTATGTGGCGGAAGCGGACGCCGGCAACGGCGGCGACGTGACCTTCAGCGGCCCCAATGTGGTGGACGAAAGCGACCCGGGTTTCGGCCAGGGCTACCGCATCGAGTTCCAGGTGGCCGGTGGCGCCACCACCTACACCGTCAACGGCGGCGCGCCGCAGCCCTACGAGGACGGCGCGCCGATCCGGGTGGGCGGTGTGTCCATTACCCTGGACGGCACCCCGGCGGACGGCGACGGCCTGACCATGGACCGTGCCCAGGACATGAACACGGACCTGTTCCGCACCTTCGAGAAAGCGCTGGCGGTGCTCAGCGAGCCGGCCGGCACCGACGCGGAGAAGGCGGCCAGGGATAATACCCTGAGCACGGTGATGCGCGAGTTCGACAACAGCCTGGACAACGTGCTGACGGTGCGCGCCTCGGTGGGCGCCCGCCTCAACGAACTGGACGTGGTGGACGCGGTGGCCGGCAACCGCCAGCTCAATTACACCGAGACCCTGGCCAATCTGACCGGCGATCTCAGCCAGCCCTCGGAGTTCGCCGCGGCGGTGTCGGAATACACCCTGCGTCAGGTGGGTCTGCAGGCGGCCCAGAAGGCGTTCGTGGACATCAAGGGCATGACGTTGTTCGATAGGCTGTAGGAGCGGGTCATCCCCCCGCCAGCGCCACCACCAACGCCTGCAGAAAATCCAGCCCCTGACCGAACAGCCCCTGCAGAAAGCGGCCGAAGTCGGTCATCAGCACGGTCAGCAGAAACAGGCCCAGGGTCAGGGAGGTGGGGAAGCCCACCGAGAACACGGTGAGCTGGGGCGCCGAGCGGTTGAGAATGCCCAGCGACAGATTGACGATCAGCAGCGGCGCCACCAGGGGCAGCGCCAGCAGCAGCCCGGACACGAAGATGGTGCCGCCGTAGCGCACCAGCATCTCGAAGGCACCGGGGTTCAAACCGGCGGTGCCGATGGGCAGGGTGCGGAAGCTGGTGGCCAGGGTGTCGATCACCATCAGATGGCCGTTCACCGCCAGAAACATAAGCAGGGTGATCATGTAGAACAGCCGCGACAGGATCATGGTGTTGGCGCCGTCCGGACTGACGAAGGTGGCGAACGCCAGCCCCATCTGCAGACCGATGTATTCGCCGGCGGCCTGCACCGCGGTAAAGGTCACCCGCAACGCCAGTCCCATGGCCACGCCGATCAGAAGCTGCTCCACCATGATGCCGAGCCCGGCCCAGGACCACACCGGCGCCGCCGGCAGGGGCGGCAGCAGTGGCGCCACCACCACGCTGATCAATACCGCCAACCCCACCTTGACCTGCCGGGGCACCGCCGTGTGGCCGAGCAGGGGCGCCGCCATGAAGAACCCGGACAGGCGCGAGAACGGCCACAAAAAAGCGGTCAGCCAGGCGTGCAACTGGTCGAAGGAGATGTCGATCACTGGATCAGAAACGGAATGTTCTGAAACAGGGTGCGGGTGAAATCGGTGATCAGACCCAGCAACCAGGGCCCGGTGATCACCACCACCGCGAACACCCCGAGAATCTTGGGGATGAACGACAGGGTCATTTCGTTGATCTGGGTGGCCGCCTGGAACAGGCTCACCAGCAGGCCGATGGCCAGCGCCGTGATCAGCAGCGGCGCGCCCAGGTAGAGGGTGGTCATCATCGCCTGGTAGGCGATGGACATAACGGTTTCCGGTGTCATACGAAGAAACTCTGCGCCAGGGACCCGATGATCAGCTGCCAGCCATCCACCAACACGAACAGCATCAATTTGAACGGCAATGAAATGGTGGCCGGCGGCACCATCATCATGCCCAGCGCCATCAGCACGCTGGCCACCACCAGGTCGATGATCAGAAACGGAATGAAAATGGTGAAGCCGATCTGAAAGGCGGTTTTCAGTTCACTGGTGACGAACGCCGGCAGCAGGATGCGCAGGGGCAGATCCTCCGGGCCCTGCAGCGGGCCGACCTCGGCCAGCCGCGCGAACAGGGCGATGTCCGGCTCGCGGGTTTGCGCCAGCATGAATTCCCGGAACGGCTGCACGCCGCGCTCGGCGAATTCGGCGAATTCGATCTCGCCCTGTTCCAGCGGCACCCAGGCGCTGTCGTACACGCGGTTGAACACCGGCGACATGACGAAGAAAGTCAGAAACAAGGTCAGCCCCAGCAGCACCTGGTTGGGCGGCGCCGCCTGGGTGCCCATGGCGGTGCGCAGCAGGCTGAGCACGATGATGATGCGGGTGAAGCAGGTCATCATCAGCAGAATGGCGGGGATGAAAGCCAGGCTGCTGAGCAGCAGCAGGGTTTGCAGCTTGATCGACCATTGCTGGCCGCCATCGCCGGTGGGCTCGGTGACGATGCCGGGCAGGGCGGCCTGGCTCCAGGCCAGCTGGGGCGCCAGGGCGGCCAGCAGCAACAGCCAGGGCAGGGCGCGGCGCAGCGGGCTCATCCCCGGCCTCCGCGCAGGTTCTGTTTCAGCGCCTGGGCGAAGCGCGCGGAGAACGGCAGGTCCCCGTCCGGGGACGACGGGCCCTCGTCCGCCGGTGTGTCCGGCGCCGGATACTGGTGCAGCCGGCTGACCCGGCCGCCGCCCACGCCCAGCACCAGGCGGGTGCCGTCCACGTCCACCACCACCACCCGCTCCTTGGCGCCCACTGCGCGGCTGGCCACCACCGTAAGCAGTCGGGCGTCGCGGCCCTGGCCCGGCGCCAGCCGGCGCAGCAGCCAGCCGCAAAGCAGGATCACGCCGACCAGCAGCAGCAACACCAGGGCGGTTTTGCCGAGGGCCGCCATGCCCAGCATGGCCTCGCCGCCGCCGGACATGGATACGGCCTGCAGGGCGTTGTCGCGGGCGGCGTCGGTGCTCATCGGTTCAGTTTCTGCACGCGCTCGGAGGGCGTGACGATCTCGGTGATGCGGATGCCGTACTTGTCCTCTACCACCACCACTTCGCCCTGCGCCACCAGGTAGCCGTTGATCAGGATGTCCATGGGTTCGCCGGCCAGGCCGTCCAGCTCGATCACCGAGCCCTGGGCCAGCTCCAGCAGCTGTTTGATGGTGATGCGGGTGCGGCCCAGTTCCACGCTCAGCTTCACCGGGATATCCATGATCATTTCCAGATCACGGCTGTCGCCGCCGCCGCTGTCCTCGCCCAGGGGTTTGAACACCTGGTCGCCGGCGGCACGGGCATCGCCGGCCTGCTCCTGCTCGGCCAGGGCCGCCGCCCAGGGATCGTCGTCGCCGTCCGATGACGCCTGCTGCTCGGCGAGCGCCTTGTCCCAGTCGTCGTCGGCGTTGTGATCGGGTTTGTTGTCGTCACTCATGGTCAGTGTCCTTGCTCTTCACGAAGCCGGCGGCGGTGGCCGCGTGGGCGTTGGCGTGGTCGATCACGCGCGTGACGCGCAGCGCGCGCTGCTGGTGGCGGCTGCCGTACTCGCATTCCAGCACCGGCACCCCGTCCACGCGGGCGGTGACGGTGTCCGGCAGTTCGATGGGCAGCACGTCGCCGGGCTGCAGCTTCATCACCTGGGAAATACGGCTCGGCACGGTCAGGAACTCGGCCACCAGTTCCACCTGGGACTGGCGGATCTCGCCGGCCATGCGGTGGCCCCAGGTGTTGTCGCCGCCGTCACGGCTGTCCATCACCGGGTTGTTGAGCTGTTCGCGCAGCGGTTCGATCATCGAGTAGGGCATGCAGACCTGGAAATCGCTGGCCAGGTTGCCCACCTCCAGATGGAAGGTGGTGTTGACGATGATCTCGTTGGGCGAGTTGGTGATGTTGGCGAACTTGGCCTGGATCTCCGAGCGCAGGTAGCTGATGTCCAGGGCGTACACGGATTTCCAGGCGTCCTGATAGCCGTCGATGGCCAGGCGCAGAATGCGCTGGATAATGCGCTGCTCGGTGTTGGTGAACTCTCGGCCCTCGGACTTGGTCACGAAGCGCCCGTCACCGCCGAACAGATTGTCCACCACCATGAACACCAGGCTCGGCGGAAACACCATCAGCCCGGTACCGCGCAGCGGCTTCATGGCGATCAGGTTGAGATTGGTGGGCACCGGCAGGTTGCGCGCGAAGTCCTTGAAGCTCTGGTAGCGCACGGAATCCACGGTGATGTCGGCGCTGCGCCGGATCAGGTTGAACAGGCTGACCCGGAACTGGCGCGCGAAGCGTTCGTTAATGATGTCCAGGGCGTGCAGGCGCTCGCGGATCACGCGGTGCTGGGACGCCGGATCATAGGGTTTGGGGCGCTTATCGCTTTCCGCCGGGACGTCGTCGTCGCCGCCCGGGCCGTTGAGCAGGGCGTCGATCTCTTCCTGGGACAGCAGGTCGTCTTGTGCCATGGCCGGCTCCCGGTTACTGCACGATGAACTCGGTGAACAGCACGTCCTGCACCGCCAGTTCCGGCTGCGAGGACGTCAGCGGCTCCTCGAACATGGCCGTGATCTGACGGGCCAGTGCCCGTTTGCCGTCCAGGGTGGCGGCGGCTTCCGCATCCTGGCTGGACAGCAGCATCAGCAGACGGCTGCGCAGCGGCGGAATATTGTCGAGCAGATATTGTTCGGTTTGCTCATCGCCCACCTGCAGGGTCAGCCCCACGTACAGCAGACGCTGCCCGCACAGGTCGCCCTGCACGTTGACGGTGAACGGCTCCAGCTTGACGAAGCGGGCCGGGGCCGGCGCGGCTTCCACCTGGGCGGCCGGCGTGTCCGGCTGATCCTGGTTACCGAACAGCAGAAAGAAAGTCACCGCCCCCAGGGCGGCCACCAATACCACGATCAGGGCGATCAATACCCCTACCTTGCGGGATCGGTTACCGGATTCGGCCATGGTTCGCGTTTTCCTTGCCTGACAAATGAAACATCGTGGCGGTCAGTATCGGTGTTCGGCGCCCTCCGGCATGGCCGGAAAAGCGGTGGATATAGGGGCTATTTTCGCGGCGACGCGGGGCGCGTCTCAGGCGTAAAGATCGACGCCGCCCCGGTCCACCACGACGCTGGCGGCGCGGGGCGCGGTGGCCGCGTCGTCCGCCGGCTCACCGGTCAGCGCCGGAGCGCCGCCCCGGGCGCCCGGTTGCCCCTGCCCGTTGGCGTCACCGCCGGCGAACTGGCGCGGCTGGTCACCGACCTGGGCATCGCCCAGGGCGATGCCCTGCTGGGCCAGGGCCTCGCGCAGCTGCGGCAGGGCCTGCTCCAGGGCGCCGCGCACGGTGGCATGGGCGGAGAAGAAGTGGGCCTGGGCGCCCTGGTCGTCCACCTTCAGGGAGACGCTCATCGGGCCCAGGTCGCGGGGATTGAGGTGCAGCTCCATGTGCTGCTCGCCCCGGCGCGCCACACTGACCACCTGCTGGCTCAGTTCCTGGCCCCAGCCAGGGCTGGCCACCGGCGTCTGCAGGGTCACGGTGGTGGACGCCGGAGCATTGCCGGCGCCGGTACCGGTGGTGGCGCCGGCGGGCGCGGCGGCGGTGGTCGGGGTCGGCATCGGGGCATCGGAGCCGGCACGGAGCGGGCCGGCGTCGTCCGGGTTCACCGCCAGGGTGAACGGGGCGGCGGCGGTCGTCGCCGGGGTACCGGCTTTCAACGGCGCGGCGGCATCGTCGGCGGCCTGCGCCGGGGCGGGGGCGGCGGGCGTGAACCGGGAGGTGTCGGCACGGCTTTCCGCGCGCGCCACGGGGGCGGCGGTGGTGGCCACCGGGCCGCTGGCCGGGGCGGACGGCGGCGCCGCCGGGGCCGGAGCCAGCGGCGCCGTCAGGGCCGGGTCCGCGGGCATCTCGCTACCGGCCGGGGTGACCGGATCCGGCCGGGCGTCTTCGTCCAGCCGGGCAACGTCTTCGGTGGCCGGCGCCTGCCCGGCGGTGGCACGGGGGGCCAGGGGCGCGCGCAGCAGCGCCTCGCCGATCAGCGCGGCGGGCCGGGCCGCCGGTTCCGGGGCGGGCTGGCCGTCCGCCGCGCCCCCCAGCAGGGTGAGACCGTCCACCGGCAAGGCGGTGTCCCCGGCGGCGCTGGCCAGGGCCGTCTGGAAATCCCCCTGGAGGGAGCCGGCGGCGGTGCCGCCGCGGGCCGGATCGACGGTGCCGGTGGTGGCCGGTCGGGTGTTGAGCAATGCACTGATGTCCATGGGATCTCCTGATGCCGACCGTTAGCGGGGCCGCCGGGCCACGGCGTTGTTGTTGGTTTCGTCGCTGGCGCGCTGTTCGCGACGCTGCTCCTGATGGCGGGCCTGGGCCGCGCGGCGCTGGGCCAGGGTGTCGTAGCTGGACAGCTGGCGCTGGCGCTGCTGCCATTGGTCGCGGCTGGCGGCGACCCGCTCGCCCTGTTGCGCCAGGGCGCGGCGGGCCTGCTCGATGGCGTCGTCCAGGGAGCGGATAAAGCGCCGGTAGTCGCCCAGGCGGGCGGCGTCGATGCCGGCGTTCATGGCGTCCTGCAACTGGCGGCCGTAGTCGGCGCGGTACTGTTCCAGGGCGCGCAGCTGGGCGGCGCTCTGCGCCTCGCCGCGGCGTTCGTCGGCCAGCAGGCGGCCGGCCTGGTCGCGGGCGTCCCGGCTTTTGTCGATGAGGGTGTCGAGGGGCGTGGATGAGGTCATGGCAGCAGAGCCTCCAGGTCACGTTGCGCGTCGTCGATGCCGGCCCGGTCACTGATCGCCTGTTGCAGAAAGGCTTCGATCTCCGGGTACAGCTGAACCGCCTGGTCCAGCAGCGGATCGTGGCCGGGGCTGTAGGCGCCGACGCTGATCAGATCGCGGTTGCGTTGATAGCGGGAGAACAATTGCTTGAAGCGCTGCGCCCGTCGCCACTGGCGCTCGTCGACGATGTGGTTCATGGCGCGGCTGATGGACGCCTCGATGTCGATGGCCGGGTAGTGGCCGGCCTCGGCCAGGCCACGGGACAGCACCACGTGGCCGTCGAGAATGGCGCGGGCGGCGTCGGCGATGGGGTCCTGCTGATCGTCGCCTTCGGTGAGCACGGTGTAGAAGGCGGTGATCGAGCCGCCGCCGCTTTCGCCGTTGCCGGCCCGTTCCACCAGCCCCGGCAACTTGGCGAACACCGACGGCGGATAGCCCTTGGTGGCCGGCGGCTCGCCGATGGCCAGGGCGATCTCCCGCTGGGCCATGGCGTAGCGGGTCAGCGAATCCATGATCAGCAGCACGTTGCGGCCGGCGTCGCGGAAGTATTCCGCCAGCCGGGTGGCGTAGGCGGCGCCCTGCAGGCGCTGCAGCGGCGAGGTGTCCGCCGGCGCCGCCACCACCACCGCCCGGCGGCGGCCTTCCTCACCGAGAATGTTGTCGATGAAATCCTTCACCTCGCGGCCCCGTTCGCCGATCAGACCGACCACGATCACGTCGGCGCTGGTGTAGCGGGCCATCATGCCCAGCAGCACCGACTTGCCCACGCCGGAGCCGGCGAACAGGCCCATGCGCTGGCCCCGGCCGATGCTCAGCAGGGTATTCAGGGCGCGGATGCCCACGTCCACCTGGGCGTCGATGGGCGCCCGCGCCAGCGGGTTCAGCGGCGGCGCGGCCAGGGTGTCGTGGGGCGCCTCGTCCACCGGCTCGCCGCCGTCCAGGGGCCGGCCGTTGCCGTCCACCACCCGGCCCAGCAGGCTGTCGCCCAGGGGGAAGCGGCGCGCGCCGGCGCCGTCCTGGCCCAGGGGGAACACCCGGGCGCCCGGGGTCAGGCCGCTGATCTCCGCCAAGGGCATCAGGAACAACTTGTCGCCGGCGAACCCCACCACCTCGGCCTCGGCGAAGCCGCTGGCGCCGCCGCCACCGTCACAGGTCAGTTCTATGCGGCAGCTGCTGCCCAGGGGCACGCGCAGGCCGACCACTTCCAGCACCAGGCCGGTGGCCCGCACCACCCGGCCGCTGGTCAGGTAGGCCGGGGCGCCGGCCACGCGCTCGGTGACCCGGCCCAGCGCCTGGCACCATTGTTGATGGTGTCGCTCGGCGGCGGCGTTCATGGGGTCGCTCCGTCGTCGGCGTCCGGCCCGGCGTCCGCCTCATCGGCGGCGCGGCGGCGCCGGCGGACGCGGCCGGCCACCGTGGCCCAGCGGCTTTCCCAGGTGGCGTCCAGTTCCCCGGCGGGGCTGGTGACCCGGCAGCCGCCCCGGCTGAGCTGATCGTCCGGGTGCAGTTTCCAGCCCGCCGCGGTCAGTTCCGCGTCCAGTTCCTTTTCCACCAGGGCCAGGTCCAGGGGATGCAGCCACAGCCGGGTTTTGCCGTTCAGGCTGGGTTCGTCGTGGATCAGTTCGCGGACGATGGCCAGCACCTGGCGGGGCCGGGCACGCAACGCCTCGCCGGCCAGTTGCCGGCCCGTGGCCAGGGCCAGTTCCACCAGATGATCCGCCACCTCGCCGTCCAGGGTCCGCAGCGCCTCGCCGAAGCCGCCGGCCAGGGTGGCCAGCGGCGTCAGGATCTCGGCGCGCTGGCGGGCGGTTTCCTCCTCGCCCTGCTGCCGGCCTTCCGCCAGACCCCGGGCCAGCCCTTCGCGGTGGCCTTCCTCGAAGCCGGCCTGATGGCCCTCCCGCCAGGCTTCCTCGCGCACCTTGTCGCGCAGCGCCCGCAATTCCGACTGATGGTCGAAGGTCGGGTCGCCCTGGGCCGGCGCGCTGGACGCCCGCCGCCGGGGCGCGTCCAGTTCCGCCATTTGCCAGGGGCGCCAGCCGCGCCGGTTGGAGGGGGCGGTGTCAGACATAGGCGTCGTCCCCGCCGCTCAGCACGATGTCGCCGTTGTCCGCCAGGCGGCGCACCACCTGCAGAATGGCTTTCTGTTCGTTCTCCACCTGGGACACCCGGATCGGCCCGCTGGCTTCCAGGTCCTCGCGCAGCAGGGTGCCGGCGCGGGTGGACATATTGCGCAGGAATTTTTCCTTGAGCGCCTCGTCGCAGCCCTTCAGAGCGACCACCAGGGAGTTGGTGTTGATCTCCTTGAGGATCATCTGGATGCCGCGGTCGTCCACTTCCAGCAGGTTCTCGAACAGGAACATCTCGTCGATGATCTTCTGCGCCAGGTCCTCGCTGTGGGCGCGCACCGTTTCGATCACCTTCTCCTCGGCGCTGGAGTTCATCAGATTGAGGATCTCGGCGGCGGTGCGCGCGCCGCCCATCTTGCTGCGCTTGAGATTCTGGCCGTCGAGCATGCCGCCCAGCACCTCGGTGAGTTCCTGCAGGGCGGCGGGCTGCACGCCACTGAACGTGGCGATGCGCAGCACCACGTCATTGCGCAGCCGGTCGTCGAAATATTCCAGTACATCGGCGGCCTGGCGCCGTTCCAGGTGCACCAGGATGGTGGCGATGATCTGCGGATGCTCGTCGCGGATCATCTCCGAGACGATGTTGGCCTCCATCAGATTGAGCGCGTCGATGCCGGAGTTGGCGCCGTGCTGCTCCAGGATGTCCTCCAGCAGACTGGAGGCGCGCTCGCTGCCCAGGGCCTTGGTCAGCACCGAGCGGATGTGGTCGCTGGAGTACAGATTCAGGGCCGCGTACTGATCGGATTCGTCGTAGAAGTCGTCCAGCACCCGGCGCATGTCTTCATGGGACACGTGGCCCAGATTGGCCATCTCCTGACTGAGATCCTGCACTTCGCGGGCGGACAGATGCTTGAACACGTCCGCGGCGCTGTCCTCGTCCAGGGCCAGCAGCAGAATGGCGGCGCGACGGAGGTGGGTCAGGTCAGTCATGGCGGTTCATCCAGCTGCGTACGATCATGGCCACCATGGCCGGGTCTTCCTGGGCCATTTCCTGCAGGTCCTTCAGGTTCTGCTCGTGGGCGCCGTTCTGGCGGCGGCGACGGCGGGCCGGCGGCGGGTCCGCCTCCGTGTTCGGGTCGGCGCGGTCCGCGTCCGGCCGCGCCGCGTAGGGGGCGGCGGCCACCGGCGCCGGCGCCGCGGTGGCGGGGCGGGGCGCCGGGCGCTGCTCCAGGAAACGCCGCAGCAGCGGGCGCACCACGAACAGGAACAGCAGCAGCGCGGCCAGGCCCACCAACAGCCAGCGGCCCAGGGACAGCAGCAGGGTCTGCCAGAACGGATCGCGCCACCAGTCCTGCCGCTCCACGGTATCGGCGTCCTCGGTGAACGGGCTGTTGACCACTTCCAGGCCGTCGCCCCGTTCCTCGGAGAAGCCCATGGCCTGACGGACCAGCTGGCGGATACGCTCCAGTTGCTCCGGCTCCAGCGGCTCGCTGACGGGCTGGCCCTGGTCGTCGACCGCGTCGCGGTAATCCACCACCACCGCCACCGACAGCCGGTCCAGCCTTGCCCGCTGATGCTGCACATGGGTGACGTCGCGATCCACTTCGTAGTTGATCACGCTGTCCTGGTTCAGGCGGCGTACCGGCGTATCGGCGTCGCCGGTGTCGGCGCCGTCCTGATTTTGCTGCGGATTCTGAATCGGCGAGGGGGCGCTGCCCGGTGGCGTGTTGCTGAGCGCGCCGGGCACGCCGGCGGCCAGTTCGTCGCCGCCGCGGTATTGTTCGTTGAGCTGGCGGCTGCGCACCGCCGCCGGGTTGCCGTTCTGGTTGGGGCCGTAGCGCTCGCTGGTCTGCTCGCGGCGGGAAAAGTCCACCTGCGCCACCACCTGGGCACGTACCCGGTCGCGGCCCAGAATCGGCGCCAGAATGCTTTCGATGCGCTGGCGGTAGCCGCGCTCCAGATCGCGCACGTAGTCGAGCTGGCTGCCGTCGAGCCCGCCGGCGCCGCCCTCCGGGCGGGACAGCAGCCGGCCCGACTGGTCGACCACGGTCACGTCTTCCATGGCCAGTTCCGGCACACTGCCGGAGACCATGTGGACGATGGCGTTGACCTGGCCCTCGCCCAGGGTGCGGCCCGGCGCCAGGGTCAGCACCACCGACGCCTTGGCCGGTTCGCGGTCGCGGATGAACACCGACGGCTTGGCCATGGACAGATGCACGCGGGCCCGGGCCACCGGGCCCAGGGCCTCGATGGAGGCCGCCAGCTCGCCTTGCAGACCGCGCTGGAAGTTGACCCGCTCGGCGAACTGGCTGATGCCGAACGCCTGCCGGTCCATGATTTCGAAGCCCACGTTGCCGCCCTCGGGCAGGCCCTGCTCGGCGAGCTGAAGCCGCAGCCGGTGGACCTGATCGCCGGGCACCATCAGCGCGCGGCCGCCCTCGGCGAAGCGGTAGGGCACGGCGCGGCTTTCCAGTTCACCAATGATGCGGCCGCCGTCGGCCTCGCTGAGATTGCTGTAGAGCACCCGGTATTCCGGGGTGCTGGCCCACATCAGCAAGGCCGCCACCACGGCGATCACGGCGGCGCCGCCCACCAGCAGGGGCACCAGCGGATTGGCGCGCAGTCGCGCCCAAAGCGCCTCGGCGCCGTTGGCGTTGCCGGACGGCCGGGTGGGGGTGCCGTTACTCATGCCATCCCCCGGATGTGGGTCTGCTGTTCGGGCATTGCTGCGTCTCTGCCGGTAATTCGACGCTTGCCATTATCGGGGCCGGGGGTCCCGGCAAAGGAAAGAAAAGCCCGGCTTTTTGTCGTCAATTGATCGCTTGGCCGGGGGCGGGGCACTGGTAACCTGCTCGCCGTTATCCATCAAGACTCTTTATTGACGACGAGGAGTGCGGCAATGAGCGCACCGGTCAGCCCCGCCCTGCAGGCGGCTTTGACACAAATGCGGGACCTGGCCGCCCAGGCCGGTCCGGTGGACGGCGCCCGCGGCGAGCGGTTCAACGCCACCGTGGGCAGCGGCGGTTTCTCCGATGCGTTGCAGAACAGCCTGGAGCGCATCAACCAGCTGCAGCAGGACTCCGCCACCCGGGCCCGCGCCTTCCAGGCCGGCGCGCCCGGCGTGGAACTGCACGATGTGATGATCACCGGCCAGAAGGCCAGCATCGCGTTCGAGATGGGCGTGCAGGTCAGGAACCGGCTGGTGACGGCCTATAAAGACATTATGAATATGCAGGTTTGAAGCAGTTGAAAGTGACAAGTTGAAAGTTGAAACGCGGAAACGCGTTTCATGCACTGAGAAGCCGTGCCCGCGCTTGGGCGAGTGGCTCCCCTTTTAACTTTTAACTTTTAACTTTTAACTTCGAGCCCGATCCCGGCTCTCAAATCTCAGCGCGCAGGAGCATCCCTTTTACTTCCTCCAGGCGCTGCGAGGCATTGAGCGCTTCCTCCGGCGGGATCTGACGAATCAGTTCGCCGTTCTCCCGGTCGATCAGGCGGATGATGGTACGGCCGGAATCCTCGCTGATCTCGAACTGCACCCCGTAACGACGCAACACCTCATTGATCTGCTGCACCGGACGCACCAGCTCGTCGCCGGACAGGGCACGCGCCTCGGCGGCGGTGGTGTGGTCCGCGTCCGCCCGTACCGACAGTTGCTGAAGCACCTTTTCCACCCGTTGGCGGGCGGCCAGGTAAGAGAACTGGGACGCCTGCGGCGAGGAGGCGGAACCGTCGATCGGGTAGCTCATGGCGGGGCCTTTGCAATATTCAGCATATTTCAGCTTGTTTATCGGCCGCTCCCGCCCGAGCTTTAGGCATCAATATCCGTTCTTTCGTTTTCGAAGTGATAGCCGAAGTGTTCCATCAGATCGCCGCACTCCTCGCGCAGGTGGCTCAGTTCTTCGTCGCTGAGGTTACCCTTCCAGAGTCCCCGCCGATCGTGCAGCGGCTGGTTCATCTGCCAGGCGCGACGAATCATGTGGTTGTCTTCTCCTTGACCGTCCGTCTCGTGGGCATCGCGCACGTCGAACCACTGGTAGTCCTTTTTATGGAACTCCAACACCGCGGGGTCGTAGGGTTCGCCGAGGAAAGCAAGAACCGCCCCCATCGTCGACTCCGGGTCCTCGATCAGGTCTTCGTAACGCACCAGATGAAGACTGCCGCGACCCTGCTGAGCGATCAGTTCCTGGTTATCGTCACGCCAGCGACGGACCCCCTCTTCGAAAGACCCGGTACGCTTCTTCAAGGACCAGGCGACGTCACGGCCGTCGCGCACCAGAGCCACGAAGCGTGCCCTTGGGAAGCGCTCCAGAATCTCGTCGATACGATAGAGATGACGAGGGGTTTTTTCACAGACCATGCCCTTGCCTTCCTTGCGGGCTTCGGCGAGCACAAGCGGGTATTCCTGCTCCAGCCGTTGATTATTGATGAACCAGTAAGTTTCCCTTTGAATGCAGTGAATGTTCTTGTGGGCGCCGAGCATGGAGGCCACCAGAGTGGTACCGCTGTGACCGCAACCCACCACGAAGGTGGTGGGGTTTTCGATGGGGGCTTTCGCCATGCTCAGGCCGGTGCTGTGCAGGTAGCCTTTGGCCGCGTCCGGATTGACCTCATTGAGCAGGCGGAAGGGCAGATCCCGGATGCCATAAACGGTATGTAGCAGGAACGCCAGGCGCTGCTTCCGGTCGGCGTCAAGGGCTTCCATTCGCGACGCTTCCGGCACGAATATCATGTCCGTGGCGGTCAACTCCGACGCTTGGCGGTCGGCGCCCAGGGTCTCCGGGAGATGACTGTGGAAATGCTCGTTATTGAACCGGTAGAGGCGGAATCCATTGGCCTCGGCGGCCTGGACCAGTCCGGCAAGGCCGGATTGTTGATGGTGATGCGGAGCCAGTCTTACCCGGGCCTGTATCACCAGGGCCTGCCGAAGCAGTTCGCCGCCGTGTTCCAGGGTGGCCAGATTGTCATGGCGGTCGTCCAGGAGCAGCCAGTCCAGGGACGGCAGTCCCTCGATGGCACCGAGCGCCACGGTCTGCACCGGCAGTTCGGCGAGCACGCGGGCATCGCCCAGCGGCTTGAGTGTTGCGCTCAAGGTCGGTTCCAGACAGGCATAGTGCACGGCGGGGCGGCCGTCGCCGAGTCCGGCGTTGGCGAAGTACTGGAGCCCTTCCCGCCGGGAAGGCGTTGCCTGGGCGTGCCGGCCCAGGGGATCGAACACCAGTATCTCGAAGGCTCCCAGATCCAGTAGCGAGGAAGCGGCCTCGCTGTCCAGTAACTGGCCGCCGTTGTCCAGTACGATCAGTTTGCCCTGGAAATCGAATTGGAAACTGTCTTCGTCGTGCCCCGGCTGGTCGCTGGCCGCCACCAGGCTGGGCCCGTTCCCGGCATGAGGCGTGAGCTCGGTGCCGTCTTCGAATCGGGCGGCGCCGTCGGCGGAGAAGGTTAGCGCCGCTGGCGACTGCTGCTGGCAGTGACGCTGCCAGATGCCGCGCAGCGCCGTGGCCAGATGGCCGGCGAAGCGCGGTGCGTCACACACCGGTGACGCTTTCAAGGTATCGCGGAGATTGCGGCGAATGGTGGCCAGAGTGTCCAGATCGCCGGCCAGTTCTCGAGCACGGGCTCGATAAGTGTCCCAGCTGTCGACCACCAGTTCTGGCAGGCCCGCATTGACCAGATGGCTGGCGGCATGTCGGCCGGCGAAGGTAGGGCCGGGCAGGGTGATCACCGGGACCCCCATGAGCAAGGCCTCGCAGGTGGTCAGCCCGCCGGAATAGGGCCAGGGGTCCAGGGCGATATCGATGCGGTTATAGGTGTCCAGAAAAGCGATGTGCTTTTCCGGGCCCTCCAGCAAAATACGCGAGCGTGCGATGCCTTCCTGCTCGAAGCGGGTCCAGATACGGTCCCGGAATGCCGCGTCGCTGTACTGGGCGCTGCGCAGCAGTAGCTGGCTGTCACGCACCTCATGGAGCAATGTGGCCCATTCCCGGATAAGAACATCGTTGATCTTGGCCGGGTTGTTGAGGCAGCCGAAGGTAATCCGGCCAAGGGCACGTGCCGGCAGTTCCTGCACCGGCGGCGCGTAGCTCGGCGGCAGATAGCAGATATAGTCGTGCGGTAGCCGGATCAGCTTCTCATAGTACTGCTCGTCGCAACCCGCGGGCGTTTCCACGGAATCGCTGATCAGATAATCGATGGCGTCCAGACCGGTGGTATTCACCAGGCCGCCCACCCACTTGACGATCAGCGGGGCCGGCTCCCGGGCGATCAGACGCAATCGGTTGCCGTCCGTATGACCGCTCAGGTCAATCAGAATATCGATTTGGTCCTCACGAAGCCTTGCCTCCACCAAAGCGTCGGCGTAACCGTGCACGCGGTGCCAGCCGGCGCTGATGTTGCGCAGCCGTTCGGTAATATGGTCCTCGGTGTCGTTGAGGGAATAGGCGATCAGCCTGAAGTCCCGTGCCGGCAGATGTTCCAGTGCCGAGGAGATCATCTGCCCGACCGGATGGCTGCGCAGACCCGCGGACAGCAGCCCGATGGTCAGCGGACGCTGGGGGTCACGGTCGGTCTCGGCCCGGGCCGGACGTTGTTCGGGTGAGAACTGTTTGCGCCAACGGCGGATCAGGGCGGCGATATCCTCGCCACTCAGCGCCGGATCGTAGTGGGCGTTGAAAATGCGGTTGGAGAACGCCTCCAGATAGTCCGGGTTCAGTGCCAGGGCCTGCTCAAAATAGCGTGCCCCCTGCTCGAACAGGCCCATCTCGCAATGCTTGACCGCCGCCAGGTTAAAGTACTGTGGCGAGGCGCTATCCAAAGCCAGCAGCCGCTGGCAGTCCTCAAGCACGTCGTTCATCCGGCGAGCGGCGGAGTTCGCATTGATGGTCTGGGTGAGGATAAAGGGATTCTTCGGCTCCAGACGGCGTGCCTGCTGGAGATTCTCCAGGGCGCCCTCCACGTCGCCGGTGGCCAGTCGTACCCTGGCGTACTCGGTGTGTGCCAGGGCGTGCTTCCCATCCAGACGCAGCGCCCGCAGCAGTTGGTCGCGGGCCGCGTCCCACTGTTTCAACGCACGGTGGGCGGTACCCGCCAGATAGGCGGCGTGGGCGTCGTTCGGCGCCACCCGCGCCGCTTCCGCCAACGGCGACAGCGCCTCCTCCGGTCGCCCCAGCTCGATATAACAGGCGCCCAGGGCCCGCCAGGAATATGCCTCTTTGGGATGGTTCGCCACCAATGCCCGGGCGTGTTTCTCGGCGCCGTGAAAGTCCCGGAGACGCCAGGCACGCTGGTAGGCTTGTTGGGTACGGGCGAACCGGGTCTGGGTTCGGGTTTTCACGGACATGGAGGCCTCATGCGGTCTACTGGCAGTTTGAGGTCAGGCTAGCAGCCGGAGAGCAAGGGCAAAGAAAGGATTAGGCGGGCTTTTTGCGGGCTTTTCGCGGACCAGAAAAAAGGCCCCGGAGCGGCACTGCTGTCCCACAGTTGAAGGGACATAAAGAAAAAGCCTGAACCACCCGGGTA